>CAWIOR010000015.1:0-1158846 GCA_963837825.1 uncultured Chloroflexia bacterium | reverse complement strand
AGACGCGTATCGTACGGAGAGCGTGAACCGGAGTCGGGGGAGTTGACGAGGGCGACCCGGTGGTCTCCTCCGACGGGACTGCCGCGGCCGGACCTGCCGATCGATCCCGATGCCGGACGATCCCGGCCCACCTGCCCTCCCCGGGATCGACAGACCACCGACGGCCTGACGGGTTCTGTGTGGCAACGCTGATGGAAGGAATCGGAGATGCAGAAGCCTCTCGCGGGCATCAAGGTCCTGAGCTTCGAGATCCAGGTCGCCGGTCCCTACTGCACCATGATGCTGGCCGACCAGGGGGCCGACGTCATCAAGGTCGAACAGCCCGGCTCGGGTGACACGGCTCGCGGCGGCGCGCCGAGGATCACGAACGAGCGAGGGCGAGGAGCAGAGCGGCTACTTCCTGCGCTTCAACCGCAACAAGCGCAGCCTCACGCTGAACCTGAAGAGCGAGGCCGGACGGCAGATCTTCCGTGACCTGGCCAGAGGGTCGGATGTCCTGATCGAGAACTTCCGGCCGGGTCTCCTCAACGAGATGGGGCTCGGCTACGACGACCTGTCGAGGGACAACCCCGGCCTCGTCTACGCCAGCATCACCGGCTTCGGGAGCATGGAGGGCTACCTGGGGCCGTACAGCAAGCGTCCCGCCTACGACATCGTGGCCCAGGCGATGGGCGGCCTGATGACCACCTGCGGACAGGCGGGCGGGCCGCCGACCTGGCTGGGCGTGGCCCTCGGCGACATCGCCTCGGGGATGAACGCGGCCTACGCGATCATGCTGGCCCTCTTCCAGCGCGGCCAGACCGGCCGGGGCCAGTACATCGACGTGTCGATGTACGACACGATCATCGGCCTCGCCGAGCGCTCGGTGACCGCCTACTCGCTCACCGGGCACGGTCCTGGAGCGGGGACGCGAGCCGTACATGGCGCCCTGGGGGCCGTTCGAGTGCAGCGACGGGTGGGTCGCGCTCATCGTCGCGACCGAGCGCGACTGGGGCCGCTTCTGCGAAGCCATCGGCCGCCCGGACCTGGACGGCCACGAAGGCGCCACGTCCGGCCCGGAGCGGGCGCAGAACATGGCCGGCTGGCTCGGTGAGATCATCGCCGGGTGGTTCAGGGGCCAGACGAAGGCGGAGGCTGCGGAGAAGCTGCTGGCGGCCGGCCTGCCCGTCGGCCCGGTGCAGAATGCCCGGGAGATCTACGAGTGTCCGCATGTCGAAGCCAGGCAGCATGCTGATCGACGTTCCCGATCCCATCCTCGGCACGGTCAGGCTGGTCGGGCCGCCGTTCAAGATGTCCGGCAACCCGGAGCCGCTCACCGGGCCGGCGCCGCTCCTGGGCGAGCACACCTCGGAGATCCTGCGGGAGATGCTGGGCTATTCCGATCAGCGCGTGACCGAATTGCAGGCAGAAGGAGTCGCTGTAGGTGCCACGGTCGAACGAAGTCGGCGTCATGAGCGCCGTGCGCAGCCCGTTCGGGAAGTTCGGCGGCACGCTGAAGGACTTCACGCCTGCCCGAGCTCGGTGGACTGGTCGTTGCCGAGGCCATCCGGCGGGCCGGGATCGACCCGGCCGACGTCGAGGAGGTCGCCACCGGCGTCAACCTCCCGGGAGCCGACCGCTCGATCGCGCGGCAGGTGCTGATCGAGGCCGGCATCCCGACGAATCGCGTGGCGTACACGGTCGACCGGGCGTGCTGCTCCTCGATGGCGGCGATCTCCATGGCGTCGCGCTCGATCCGGCTGGGCGACACGAAGATCGCCGTCGCCGGCGGCACCGAGAACATGAGCCGGGTGCCCTACTTCCTGACCGCGCAGCGCTGGGGCCACTCGCTGGGCGACGTCGTCCTCAAGGATCAGCTGGTCATCGCCGACCCGATGACCGGGAAGCCGCGCGCGGTGCAGGTGGGCGAGGAGGCCGATCGAGTACGGGATCACCCGCGCGGAGCAGGACGCCTGGGCCGTGCGCAGCCACGAGAACTACCTGCGGGCGAGGGACGCCGGCAAGTTCGCCGAGGAGATCATGCCGATCCCGGTGCCCCAGCCCAAGGGCGAGCCGCTCCTCTTCACCGAGGACGAGTCGGTGCGCCCCGGGACGACGATCGAGAAGCTGGCCGCGCTGCCGACGATCTACGGCAGCGCCACGGTGACGGCGGGCAACGCCCCGGGCCTCAGCACCGGGGCGTCGGCGATGGTGCTGATGTCGCCGGAGGAGGCCGAACGACGCGGCACGGAGCCCCTCGCCATGCTCATCGGCTGGGCGATGGCGTCGGGGCATCCCGACCGGATCGCGTCGATCCCGGCCGAGTCGGCCAGGCTGGTGCTGAGCCAGGTCGGCATGACGATCGACGACATGGACCTGGTCGAGATCAACGAGGCGTTCGCGGCCGTCCCGCTGGTGTCGACCCTGGTCATGGCCGGCGGCGATCGCGACGAAGGCCGAGGCGATCAGGCAGAAGACGAACGTCAACGGCGGCGCGATCGCCATCGGGCACCCGACCGGCGCGACCGGCGCGCGGCTGGTCATGACCCTGATCTACGAGCTGCGACGTCGTCGCGAGGCGGCCGGCGAGAGCCGCCCGTACTACGGCGTCGCCACCATCTGCGGCGGCATCGGCGAGGCCGAGGCGATCGTCGTCAGGGTGGCGGGCAGCGACGTGACCTCCCTTCGCGCCGACTACGCACCGGACGGCCACGAGCACCCGGGGGAGTTCCCGTACACGCGCGGGATCAGCGCCGAGCCGGGGCCGTGGATCATGGGCCAGTACGCCGGCTTCGGCACGGCGGCGGAGACGAACGCGCGCTTCCGCGCGCTGCTCGAGGCCGGCGTCACGGGCTTCTCCGTCGCGCTGGACCTGCCGACCCAGATGGGCCTCGACTCCGACGATCCGCGCGCGGCCGGCGAGGTCGGCAAGGTGGGCGTCGCGATCGACAGCCTGGCCGACATCGAGACCCTGATGGAGGGGATCCCGCTCGAGCGGATCAGCCAGGTGCGCACGACGGCGAACTCGATCGGCTACATCTGGGCGGCGATGTTCGTCGCCCTCGCCGAGCAGCGAGGCCTCGACCCGAACGCGTTCGGGATGTTCATCCAGAACGACGTGCTCAAGGAGTACATCGCCAGGGGGACGCAGATCTTCCCGCCCGAGCCGTCCCTCCGCCTGTCGGTGGACGTCCTCGAGTACGTGGCCCGCGCACATGCCCCGCTGGGTACCCCTCGCCGTCTCCGGGTACCACATCCGCGAGTCCGGCTCCGACGCCGTCCAGGAGATCGCGTTCACGTTCGCCAACGCGATGGCGTACCTCGACGCCGCCGTGGGCCGCGGCGTCTCGATCGACGCGGTCGCGCCGACGCTGTTCACGTTCCTGTCAGTCCGGCATCGAGCTCCTCCCGGAGGTGGCGAAGTTCCGGGCGGCGCGCCGCGTGTGGGCGAAGCTCATCCGCGAGCGGTACGCGGCGCACGACCCGCGAAGCGAGCAGCTGCGCATCTTCGTCTTCACCGCCGGCTCGTCGCTGACGGCGCAGCAGCCGCTGAACAACGTGGTGCGGACGACCGTCGAGGCGACGGCCGCCGCCCTGGCGGGGGTGCAGACGATGCACGTGTGCGCGTACGACGAGGCGGTCGGGGTGCCGACCGAGGCCGCGGCGACGCTCGCCCTGCGGACGCAGCAGATCGTCGCCTTCGAGACCGGGCTGACCGAGACCGTCGACCCGTTCGGCGGCTCGTACGCCGTCGAGGCGCTGACCGCGGAGCTCGAGTCGAGGATCGAGGCGCTGCTGGCCGAGATCGAGTCGCGCGGGGGCGCGCTGGCCTGCATCGAGTCGGGCTGGTTCCAGAACGAGCTCGGCGCCTCCGCCTACCAGCACGCGCAGGGCGATCGAGTCGGGCGACAGGGCCGTGATCGGCGTCAACCGGTTCGCCACCCCGTCGGAGCCGCTCGTGGTGTTCCGCATCGACCCGGCGGGCGAGCAGCGCCAGCGGGAAAGCCTGCAGGCGTTGCGCGAGCGCCGGTCGCAGGCGGAGGTCGCGCGGTGCCTCGACCTGGTCGAGCGAGCGGCGCGCTCCGGGCGAGAATGTCGTGCCGGCCTGCGTCGAGGCGGTCAAGGCCTACGCGACGGTCGGGGAGATCGTCGGGCGCCTGCGCACCGTCTTCGGCGAGTGGCGCCCGACCGGAGCGTATTAGCCGCGGCGCGCCGGCGGAGGCTCGCGGTCTCGATCTCCAGGCGTCGCGTCCAGGAAGTCGGCCAGGCAGGCATTGAAGACCGCGGCTTGCGCGCGATGGGGCGAGTGGAAGGCGCCCGGGATCACGGCGCGCTCGGCGCCGATCCGTTCCGCAAGGACATCGCACACGGCGAGCAGGGCGGCGCCGGCGGTCGCGCGAGTGGCCGGGCTCGCCGTGTCCCAGCCGCCCGAGATCACGAGCTTGGGGAACGTTGCCGCCTCGAGCAGCTCCAGCGGGACGTCTCGCCTCCCAGGGCAGGCGCTGGTGCATCGAGGCCCGGAAGGCCGCGATGCTCTCGGGACGGAAGGCCGACGCTGAGGTCCGACCAGGCACTCAGATGCAGCGTCTCGAGGTCGTAGCCCATGGCGTGCAGGAACACCGGATAGAACGCCTCGGGCGTGAAGTCCGACGCCCGGGCGAGGACGGCGGCGACCCGCTGCGCCATCGCCTGGGCGGCCGCGCTCGCGGAGGCGATGATGGAACGCCGGTGGTTCGATGACCGCCAGTGAGCGGACGGCGCCGGGCCGCCGTCCGGCGGCGATCAGGCTGACGACCGCGCCATAGGAGTGGCCGACCAGGTGAGCACCGTCGCCGAGGAGCTCGGCGATGTCGTCGGCGTCACGCTCGAAGTCCTCGCCACCGGTCGGCGGACTGTCGCCGAATCCTCGCCGATCGACGAACAGCAGGCGGTAGCGGTCGGCGAGCGGCCGCTGCTCGGCCCAGGTCGCTCCGCCCCGCACGAAGCTGCCATGGACGAAGAGCACAGGCTCTCCATCGCCCCATGTTGTGACATGCAGCTCGCTCATCGCGGCCGGGCGATGTGAGGCTCCGGTTCCGCAGACGACGTTGTCACGCTCCCCGAGGGGTGATCCGCTGCCGCAGGATGTCGACCATCTCGGGGCTCCCGGCATAGAGCGCTTCGGGGACCTTGTCGCGCCCGATCAGTTCTCCGAGATCGACCGGCCGGCCGGAGGCATACACGAGCACGGCGCCGATCCTGCCAGCAACAGCGACGGCAACGCCAGGTCCCACAGGTTCACCGCCGGGTCGAAGAACAGACCCGCGACCGCGCCCTTCGCGAGCAGGCACAGCTGGTAGATCGGCGCACCCAGGCAGTAGATGCGGCCCGGGAAGTCGACCGCGAAGGTGCGCTGGTGGTTCGTCGGCCCGAAGATGAACGTGTTCGGCTCCAGGGTCGTGGACGGCCTCGGGCGGAGCGGCGCGTCGTTGCAGTAGGCCGGCGCCATCCACGTCGGCCCAGAAGAGCTCGTTCGTCACCGGGTTGACGGCGGCCCCGGCGATCGGCCGGTCGCCGTCCATCAGGCACACGGCCGGCATCCAGAGGGGCATGCCGGCCACGAACGCGCGGCTCCCATCGAGCGCATCGACCACCCAGGCACGGGTCTCCCCCGCCGCCGCCGGCCGCGACTCGGCCGTCTCCTCACCGATGTAGCCGTAGCCGGGCGCGAGCGCGGTGAGCGACGACCGGAGGAAGTCCTCGACCGCCCCGTCGGCGTCGGACACGACGCTCTGGTCGGCCTTGACCGAGCCGGTCACCTTCCCGTAGTAGCCGAGGGCGAGCTGGCCCGCCTCCGTGACGATCTGCCGAATGTCCGCGATCGCGACCGACATGCTGCCTCCCGTTCACGGCCCGTGGCCGATCCGGCATGCTCGATGACCTCGGGGATGGTACCCGAGACTCGGCCTGCCCGCGAGCCTGGAACGAGGCCAAGGGACGGCACCGGATGGGCAACGCGCGCTTATCCGGTTGAATCAGCAACCAACCTCAGGTACTGTCCGGTCGTGCTCGACGAACCTCTCGATCAACCTCGCAGCCTGCTCGAGTTCCAGCGCGACTTTCCCGATGACGCCGCGTGCGTCCGCTATCTGGCGGGCCGACGCTGGCCGACAGGATTCGTCTGCCCGGCCTGCGGGGCGACGCGAGCCTACGAGCTGGTGCAGCGTCGCCTGTGGCAATGCGCAGCGTGCCGACAGCAGACCTCGCTGACCGCTGGAACGGTCCTGCACGGGACTCGATTGCCACTCATCACCTGGTTCTGGGCGATGTACCTGGCTGCCACCCTCAATACCGGGATCTCGGCTCGACAGCTCCGCAAGCAACTTGGCCTCCGCCGCTACGAGACCGCCTGGATGCTGCTTCAGAAGATCCGTCGAGCGATGGTCAATCCGCAGCGCGAGCGCCTGTCCGGTGAGGTCGAGGTCGACAAGACGTGGGTGGGCGGCACGCAGGAAGGGTTCGATCGAGGGCGCTCGACAACGGACCGGAAGGCCCTCCTGGTCGCCATCGCCGTCGAGCATCACGGTCACAGCCTCGGACGACTCCGCATGGAGGTCATCCGGGACGCGTCCGGCGCGACGCTGACGGACTTCGTTCTCCGCAATGTCGCCCCCGGTTCGACCCTCCACAGCGACACCTGGGCGGGCTACAACCGCCTGCTCGCCAGCGGCTACCGCCATCAACCCCGGTCCGAGCGCGCGCTCAAGAAGGCCGGCGAGGAGGTCAACGTCGTTCCCGGGGTCCATCGGGTCGTCTCCAACCTCAAGACGTGGCTGCGGGGCACGCACCGCGGCGTCGGCGCGGACCACCTCGAGCGCTACCTCGAGGAGTTCGTGTTCCGGTTCAACCGTCGGTTCTATCCGATGGCCGCATTCGACACCCTCCTCGGACTGACCTCGAAGATCGAACCGACGGCCTACGCCGAGCTCCGCGGCCCGAGGCCCGACGATGGAAGCCCGCGACGGCGCGGTCGCGCCACGGGCCTTACCCAGCTCAACCGTCGCGCGGCCAGGAGACGCGCCGTCGAGCCGGACCTGGCCGGACCATCTCACGGGTGCTGAGTAAACCGGATAAGCGTGCCCCGTCGAAGCGCTGTCAACCCGTGGTGGGCGATGCTATGTTTCGACGCCAAGTGACGAAGCGAGGTCCGGCGATGAAGCTTGGTGTCTTCCTCCCCGTCTCCGGTCGAGCCGCCGTCCCCGAGGTGCTCACCGACGCGGCCCAGCAGGCGGAGCGGCTGGGTTTCGATTCGGTCTGGGCGGCGGAGCGAATGGTGAATCCCTGGGAGATGAACACCCGCTACCCGTACAAGGCGAACGACACCTGGTTCGTCCCGCCGGAGAGTCCGTTCCTGGAGACCCTCACCGCCCTGACCTTCCTGGCCGGCGTCACCCGAAGATCTCCCTCGGTTCGGCGGTCATCGTGCTGCCCTATCGCCATCCCCTGTTCACGGCCAGGGTGGCGACGTCGATCGACACGCTGTCCAAGGGACGACTCATCCTCGGCGTCGGGATCGGCTGGATGCCCGAGGAGTTCGAGGCGCTGGGCGTCACCTTCAAGGACCGGGCGGGCATGTCCGAGGAGCAGCTGCAGATCTTCGACCTGCTGTGGGCCCAGGAGCGACCGGAGCTTCAAGGGTCGCTACTACCAGTTCGACCCGGTGGCCGTCAATCCCAGGCCGGTCCAGCAGCCGCGCTTCCCGATCTGGATCGGCGGGGAGAGCGAGCCGGCCCAGCGGCGGGCCGCGAGGTACGGCGACGCCTGGTTCTCCTACTTCGTGAAGATCACGCGCCGAGGAGCTGGCCGGCCGCTTCGCGCAGCTCCGGGAGTGGGCCGCCGAAGCGGGCCGGGATCCGGATGCCGTCAAGCTCTGCTGCGTTCGCCCGATCGAGGTCACGGCCGAGCCGGTGCCCCAGGAGGATGACACCCTGCGGGGCACGCCCGAGCAGCTCGTCGAGGCGCTCAGGCCGTACGAGGACATCGGCGTCGAGCACATGGCCCTCCAGTTCATGCGCGGCCGCTGGCCTGAACGAAGGGAGCAGATCGAGACAGTTCGGCCGGGAGGTGATCCCCGCCCTGCGGAGCTAGCGGGACCACCGGGCCTGATCGGCCAGTCGGACGCGAGGATCGATGAGAACAGCAGCCGACGTTCCCCTGCACTACAACGCGGTCGACATCCTCGAGCGCAACCTCGCGCGCGAGCGGACAAGGTCGCCCTGTACAGCCCGGAACGGACGATGACGTTCGGGCAGGTCTCAGCCGAGGTGAACCGGGTCGGCAACGCGCTCAGCGCGAAGCTCGGCGTTCGCCTCGGGCGACTTCGTCGCGATCCTGTGCCTCGACCGACCCGAGTGGGTGACGTCCTTCTTCGGCATCGTGAAAGCCGGCGGAGTGGCCGTCAGCATCAACACGATGGCGACGCCGCGCGAGTGCGCCTACATCCTGCGCGATTGCCGAGCCAGGGTGCTCATCGTCGACGAGTCCCTGCTGCCGGTCGATCGAGGGGATCCGCGACACCCAGCCGTTCCTGGAGCACGTCGTCGTCATCGGAGGCTCCGCTCGCGGATCCGATCTGGCCTACTCGGAGTTGATCGGCGACCAGCCGACCGGGTTCGCGGCGGCGCCCACGCACCGTGACGACCCCTGCATGCTCAACTACTCCAGCGGGACGACGGGAGAGCCGAAGGGCATCCCCCACGCCCACAAGGACCTTCCGCTGACCGCGCAGCTCTACGGCGTGGACGCCATCGGGCTGCGAGAGGACGACCGCACCTTCAGCGTCGCGAAGCTGTTCTTCACCTACGGCTCGGGTGGGAACCTGATCTGGCCGTGGTACGCCGGCGCGAGCATCATCCTGTCGCCGGCCCCGTCCCGCGTCGCCACGAACCTGCTGGAGACGATCGACCGGTTCAAGCCGACGGTCTTCAATGGAGTGCCGACGAGTTACGCCTCGATGATGGCCGTCGACCGGTTCACCGAGAACTACGACCTGTCCTCGATCCGGATGTGCATCTCGGCCGGCGAAGCCCTGCCGGTGGCCATCTGGCACGACTGGAAGAAGCGCACCGGCCACGAGATCGTCGAGGGGATCGGAACGACGGAGAACTTCGCCCTCTACCTCACCAACCGACTGGGCGACACGCGCCCCGGCAGCGCCGGCAAGCCGGTCGACGGGCTACGAGATCAAGATCGTCGACGACGACGGGCGACCCGTGCCGAGGGGCGAGACCGGCAACCTGATCGTCAAGGGCGAGACCGCGGCCCTCGGCTACCTGCACCAGTACGAGCGGAGCCGCCGAACCTTCCTCGGCGAATGGCTCGCAACGGGCGACCGATTCTACGAGGACGACGACGGGCTACTACTGGTACGTCGGGCGCTCGGACGACATGCTCAAGGTCGGCGGGATCTGGGTCTCACCCCTGGAGATCGAGAACACCTTGACCGGGCACGAGGCGGTCCGGGAGTGCGCGGTCATCGGCCACCCGGACCAGTCGGACCTGATCAAGCCCAAGGCATTCGTCGTCCTGCAGAGCGGCTACGCACCCTCGGAGGAGATGGCCCGGGAGCTGATCGCCTACTGCGCCAGGGAGTTGGCCGCCTTCAAGCGTCCGCGCTGGATCGAGTTCGTCGACGAGCTGCCCAGGACGGCGACCGGCAAGCTCCAACGCTCGAAACTGCGATGACGGCCAGTTCGCGACCCACGAGACCCGGCGCGCTGCGCGGCGAACCATGACGACTTACACGCTGCCGCTCCAGGAGATCAACAAGGACGATGTCCAGCGCTGCGGAGGCAAGGGCGCCAACCTGGGCGAGCTGACCCAGATCGGGGCCCGGGTCCCGCCCGGGTTCTGCATCACCGCCGACGCCCTGGCGTACCTGCTCGGCTCCAACTCCCTGGACGGCCCGATCGCCGAGGTCGCCGAGCGGCTGGACTTCGAAGACCTCAACGCCCTCGAAGCGGCCACCGCCGGTATCCGCGCCATGATCGCCTCCGCGCAGATCCCGACCGACCTGGAGGCCGAGATCCGTGACCGCTACCGGGCGTTGGTCAGCGACGCGAACAGGTATGTGGCGGTGCGTTCGTCGGTGGCCGTGAAGGACAGCCCGATATCGTCGTTCCCGGGGATGATGGACACCTATCACTACGTGCTGGGTGAAGCCGAGCTCCTCGAGAAGATCCGTGAATGCTGGGCGTCCCTGTGGACGGCCCGCGCCGCGTTCGCTCGCCACCGGCAGGACATCGCCCACGACCGCGGCCTGATCGCGCCGGTGATCCAGCTCATGGTCAACGCCGACACCGCCGGCGTGCTGTTCACGGCGAACCCGATCACCGGGGCCGACGACCGAGATCGTCATCGAATCGAACTGGGGGATCGGCGAGTCGGTGGTTTCGGGCAGGTCGATGAACGACTTCTTCGTGCTCGACAAGGAGAGCCTCGCGGTCAAGGAAAGGAGGATCGCCCGCAAGAACGTGATGGTGACGATGGACCACGGCCGAGGCTCGGGACGCATCGAGCAGGCGGTCCCGCCGGCGCGGGCCAGCGAGCCGACGCTTGTCCGACGCGCAGCTCGTCGAGTTGGGACGGACGAGCAAGGGATCGAGGACCACTTCGGGTTCAACGTCGACATCGAATGGGCCTACCAGGACGGCGACCCTCTACATCCTGCAGGCCCGCCGCATCCGACAGCGTCGGCCACGAACGTAGCCAGCAACTCCACGCGGCGAAGGAGTACCGAACATGGCGCAGCGAACGGTCGATTGCCACAACCACTGGTATCCGCCCGACTACCTCGAGTACCTGGTCAGTCGGACGGAATTCCCCTACGCGCGCCAGACGGGCCCAACCAGCTACGTCTGCTACGCACCCGGCGACGTGATCGTGGCGCACATCGACCGCGCCGGCCACTACGACCTCAAGGCCCGCATCGAGGACCTGGACAAGGCCGGCCTCGACACCCAGATCATGAGCATCACCATCCCCGGGCCGGAGATGCTGCCCGCCAAGGAAGGCGTCTACTGGGCGAAGCGGACCAACGACTCCTTCGCCAAGGCCGTCCAGGACCATCCGGGGCGCTTCTACGCCTACGCCGGTCTGCCGTGGCAGGCTCCCGATGAGGCGGTCAAGGAGCTGGAGCGCTGCTACAAGGACCTGGGCGTCAAGGGCATCCAGGTCTTCTCCAACGTCAACGGCGAACCGCTCTTCCTCGACAAGTTCGACCCCATCTGGGCCCTGGCGAATGAGCTGGATCTGCCCTTCCTGGTGCACCCCACCGTTCCATTGACGGCGAGCGTCATGGACATGGTGCGCATCCCGTACCAGCTGTACGGCTACACGCTCGACACCTCGATGGCCGTGATCAGCCTCATCTTCAACGGCGTCTTCCAGAAGTACCCGAACCTCAAGGCCGTCCACTCCCATCTCGGCGGCATGGTGCCCTACCTCGTGCAGCGCCTGCAGGCGTCCTGGAAGGGGTACGCAAGGAATGGGGCCTGGAGCTCGAGGAGACCCCGGACATCACCTACGCGAACCGGGTCTGGCCGGATACGACGTCGTTCTACCTGCCGGCGATGCGCTGCGCACTGGAGTGGGTGGGGCCGGGACACCTCGTCGTCGGCACCGACTACGCCCATCGCGTGGGCGATCCCGAGGGCGCCATCCAGGCGGTCAAGGACCTGGGCGCGTCCGTATCCCTGTCCCAGGACAAGACGGACATGATGCTGGGCAAGAACGCCGAGGCGCTCTTCAAGCTCCCGCCGATGCCCGGGCGCTAGCCCTGACATGGCACGGCTGTCAGGCGGCCCTGCGGTGGCGTCCCCCGCCCAGGAGCCGAGACCCGGAGTCGGGCTGCGCCCGACTCCGGGTGCGCGATACTCGGGTGACCTGCCGGTGGGCTCACCGGGTGACGGACGTGAGGTGACCCCATGCCGATGGACAGGAGCATCAGCGCACTCCGGACGCTGAGACCGGATCGCGACGCCGGCATCTTCTGGTTCAGAGACGACCTGCACCAGCCGTACCCCATCTCGCCGATGGGCATGACGACGATCCAGAAGCACCACGCCTGGGGCTATCACGTCGCCTCGGAGCAGACGCAGCTGCCGCCTTCGAAGGGCGCCCACGTCAAGATCTACGAGGGCCGCGTCTACCTGGGCTTCGCCCTGATCGACGATCCGGAGGAGGTCGCCCGCCGGGCGACGGCGTTCGGCCAGCTCGTCGAGCACTGCACGGATCACTGGGAGGAGTTCTACGGCGGCTACATCTCCGAGGTGATCGCCAACCTGGCCTCCCTGGCCGCCGTGGACGGCGACCGCCTGACGACCCCGCACCTCCTCGACTACCTCAAGAAGAGCGAGGAGATCAACCGTCGGCACTGGGAGATCCACTTCATCCTGATGTACCCGGCCGACACCATCTACCTGGAGTTCGAAGCCTTCTGCAAGGCGCACGGGGTCGAGGAAAAGGACTTCGTCAACCTGCTGAAGGGCTTCAACTCGATGTCGACGCAGACCGACGAGGGTCTGTGGAGCCTGGCCGAGATGGCGGACCAGGCCGGGCTGCGCGACGTCCTCCTGGACACGCCGGCCGACGCGCTGCGGGAGACGCTTGGAGAGCGAGCCGATCGGCCGCGAGTGGCTCGCGCATTTCGACGAGTGGCTGGAGCGGTTCGGCAACCGGATCAGCGCCGCGCACCTCGACGTGATGTTCCCGACCTGGAAGGAGGATCCCACGCCCGTCCTCGAGACGATCAACAGCTACTTCGGGCGGATGGACGCGGGCTGGCACCTGCTCGAGGCCCGAGATGAAGTCATGCAGCAGCGCGACGAGGTCGATCGCGGCTGTCGAGCACGGGCTCTCGCCGGAAGACAGGCTGGTCTTCCAGCGACTCCTGCCGGCCGCCCAGCAGGTCTACGCCTTCCAGGAAGACCATGGCTTCTACATCGACGCGGGCTCCACCGCCGCCCTTCACAACACGCTGATGGCCTGCGGTCGGCGGCTGCAGCGCTTCGGCCTGCTCGAACGAGCCGACGATGTCTTCTTCCTGACCTTCAGCGAGCTGGTCGAGATCCTCGGCGACCTGGCCCGCGACGAGAAGATCGGCACGTATCACCATCAAGCCCTCGTGCCCTCCCTCGTCGCGGAACGGAAGGAGGACTGGGCGGCGGCGGCCGAGGTCGATGCTCCGCTCACCGTCGGGAACGTCCCGTCGACGATGAGCGATCCGATCGCCCTCAAGGTCTTCGGCATCGTGGACGAGGTGCTTCACCCCAAGGGCGAGAAGCAGGTGGTCGAGCGGCTGGAGGGGTTCGCCGGAGCTGCGGGCGTGGTCGAAGGACCGGCCCGCGTGATCCTGAGCTTCGAGGAGTTCCCCGACCCTCCAGTCGGGCGAGATCCTGGTCTGCCCGGCCACCAGCACCGCCTGGACGCCGCTGTTCCTGAAGATCGCCGGCGTGGTCACGGACACCGGCGGCATGTTGACCCATGCCGCGATCGCAGCCCGCGAGTACGGGATACCGGCTGTGGTCGGGACCTGGAACGCCACCAATTCGATCCGCGACGGCGACATCATCAGGGTGGACGGGAACATCGGGGTGGTCGAAGTCCTGAGACGGGCAGACGTGAATGGGTGATCGAAGGCTCGGCCTCGCCGAGACCTGATCCAGGACGCGATCACGCGAATCGAAAGGCCCATGCACCTCTCTACCCGACAAAGGTCGTTGACACCGCACTCAATACGCCCCATCGTTCGCGGCGCACAGGACCTGTTTCGCATCGCGCCCTAGCCCACGTACCGCGAACAGGTCGCGGGTGGCGGACCGCAAGCCGGGAGGAGGGCCTGAGTACCCACCGCCGATCGTGGACAGGCGAAAGCGAGGCACGGGTGGACGGGAACAAGTACATCCAGGACTGGCGGGCCTACGTCACACGCCACCGGCTGAAGGTGGCCATCGTGGGCGGCCTCGTGGCGACCCACGTGACCACGAACATGGGCATGTGGTACCACGGCATCTGGACTGCCCGACCTGAACTTCAACTTGCTCAACGGGTACCTCGTGTTCGGGAACTCGGCCATGGACCCGAAGGGGATGAGCGACCCGGTCTGGCTGACGCTCTTCGGGGCGGTCGCCCACTACGCCATGGGCGTCTCGTTCGCCCTGATCTACGCGTTCGGGATCTACCCGCTCCTGCCCGTCGCCAGCACCTTGGTCGGCAACTTCGCCAAGGCGATCATCTGGGGTCTGATCCTGGCCACGCTCAGCGCGGTGTGGTGGATCAACCTCTTCCCGAATCTCGGCGGCCCGGGCACGAGCGCCGGCATCTTCATGGTCAACCTGGGAGCCGATTGGTGGAAGTGGCTGCTCGCGGTCTACCTGTGGCACATCGTCTACGGGTTCCACCTCGGCGCGTTCTTCCAGCCGCTGCCCGACGCGTCCTCGGCCAGCGACTGAACCCTGGCGACCGGCGCATCTAGCGTCGGCGGCGGCCCCGCTCATCGATTGGGCGGGCCTGAGAAGGAGGTAGTCACGTGGCCGACGACCGATTCAACCGGGGGCTCCCGCCAGATCTACTGGCACGGCCGATCGATCGGCGGGACTTCCTGCGGCTTACCGCACTGGGCGGGGTCGCCGTGGGGTTCGGGGGTTTCCTCGCCGCCTGCAGCAGCGCCAGCTCGCCTTCTCCGGTAGCCTCCGCAGCCAGCTCGGCCCCTGGAAGCTCGCCGTCGGCGGCCGGAACGACTCCGGGGCGGCCGATCAAGATCGGCTACGTCAGTCCGAAGACCGGACCCCTTGCGGGGTTCGGGGAGGCCGACGACTTACATCCTCAGCGACCTCAAGGCGACGTTCGCCAGCAAGGTCGTGATCGGCGGGGTGACCCACCCGATCGAGGTCGTGGCCAAGGACACCCAGTCGAGCCCGGACACCGCGGCGCAGGTGGCCGGCAGCCTGATCCTCGAACGACAAGATCGACCTGATGGTCGTTGCCTCGACCCCCGAGACGACCAACCCGGTCGCCGACCAGTGCGAGGCGAACGGCGTGCCCTGCATCTCCACCGTCGCCCCGTGGCAGCCGTGGTTCCTCGCTCGGCAGAAGGACCCCGCCAACGCCGATGCCGTTCGACTGGACGTATCACTTCTTCTGGGGCCTCGAGGACGTGATCGCGGTCTACCTCGACATGTGGAACGGGGTCAGCACGAACAAGATCGTCGGCGGGCTCTTCCCGAACGACGGCGACGGCAACGCCTGGGGAGATCCGACGAACGGCTTCCCGAAGCCTCTTGCCGCGGCGGGCTACACCCTCAAGGATCCCGGACCGTTACGAGGACGGCGCCCAGGATTTCACGGCGCAGATCACCGCCTACAAGAATGCCAACGCCGAGATCCTGACCGGCGTCCCGATCCCGCCCGATTTCACGAACTTCTACAAGCAGGCGACCCAGCAGGGGTTCAAGCCGAAGGCCGCCTCGATCGGCAAGGCGCTCCTCTTCCCGTCCTCCGTTGAGGCGCTCGGGACGCTCGGCGAGGGACTGTCCAGCGAGGTCTGGTGGTCGCCCACCCATCCCTTCAAGTCATCCCTGACCGGGGCGATCCGCCCAGGCGCTGGCCGACGGGTATACGACCGCGACCGGCAAGCAGTGGACCCAGCCGATCGGCTTCGCCCACGCCCTGTTCGAGGTGGCTATCGACGCCTTGAACCGAACCGCGAACGTCGACGACAAGGGCTCGATCCGCGACGCGGTCAAGGCGACGAGCCTCGACACGATCGTGGGCAAGGTCGACTGGACCGTCGGCAAACCGTTCCCCAACGTCTCCAAGACCCCGCTGGTCGGCGGCCAGTGGCGCAAGGGAGCCAAATTCCCCTACGACCTGGTCATCGTCAGCAACAAGGACCACCCGGAGATCCCAGCCGGCGACACCAAGCTGCAACCCATCGCCTGAACCTCCAGCCCGAGGACTGGCAGCGCATGACGCCACTCCTGGAGCTACGCGGCGTATCGAAGTCGTTCGGACAGGTCGTCGTCGCCGACGACCTGTCCTACGAGTTGGAAGCGGGCGAGGTCCTCGGCGTCGTCGGCCCCAACGGCGCCGGGAAGACGTCGATGCTCAACCTGATCAGCGGCAACCTCCGGCCAGACGCAGGCCGGATCCTCCTCGACGGCCATGACATCACGCCGATGCCGGCCCATGCCCGCGCACGGGCCGGCATCGGACGCACGTTCCAGATCCCTCGCCCGTTCGGTGGCATGACGGTCTTCGAGAACGTACTCGTCGGCGCCTCCCAGGCCCGTCAGGCCGACCGGCTCGAGCGATGTGTCGAGGCGCTTACGCTGGCCGGTCTGATCGCGCACGCCAACGCGATCGCCGGCTCGCTCACGCTGCTCGACCGCAAGCGCCTGGACCTGGCGCGCGCTCTTGCCATGCGGCCCCGACTGCTCATGCTCGACGAGATCGCCGGCGGCCTGACCGAGGCCGAGGTCCAGGTCCTGATCGCGACGGTCCGCGGGCTCAAGGCGGAAGGCCTTGCGATCATCTGGATCGAACATATCGTTCAGGCCCTGGTGTCGGTCGTCGACCGGCTGATGGCCACCAACTACGGCCGGAAGCTGCTCGAAGGCGAGCCGCGGGCGGTGATGGCCAGCCCGGAGGTCCGATCCGTCTACCTGGGCCACAGCGTGACCGGATGAGCCTCCTCGAGGTCGACCGGGTCAACAGCTTCTACGGCGACTTCCAGGCCCTGTACGAGGTGTCCCTGGCCGTCGACGTCGGCGAGACGCTGGCCATCATCGGCGCCAATGGCGCCGGCAAGTCCACCCTGCTGAATGTCATCGCGGGCTTGTTCCCGAATCGCGGTGGCGCGATCCGCTTCGACGGCATGGCTGATCGATCGACTGCCGACGCACCTCCGTGTGGAGCGTGGGATCTCGCTCGTGCCGGAAGGCCGACGAGTCTTCCCCAGCCTGACGGTTCGTGAGAACCTGCTCATCGGGGCCTACCGCCGCCGCCAGGGGCCCTGGGATGTACCGGCCGTGCTCGAGCTCTTCCCGCTGCTGCGTGACCGCTCGGAGCGAAGCGCGGCGGTCCTGTCGGGCGGTGAGCAGCAGGCCCTGGCCATCGGTCGCGCGCTGATGGCCAACCCGCGCCTGCTGCTACTCGACGAGGTTTCCCTCGGGCTGGCGCCGGTGGTCGTCACACAGCTGTACGCGGCGATCCCGTCCATCGCGGCCGCCGGCACCACGGTGCTCCTGGTGGAGCAGAACATCGAGCAGGCTCTCGCGGCCGCCAGGCGGGTCTGTTGTCTGCTCGAAGGTAGGATCGCCCTGACCGGCCGTCCGGCCGAGCTGTCGCGGGACGCGATCGTCACTGCCTACTTCGGGATCTGAGGGCGTTCTCGTGGAATGGGTCAACGCAGTCGTGCAGGGCGTCCTGCTGGGCGCCCTGTATGCACTCCTGGCGACCGGGCTCTCGCTCGTGTTCGGGGTCATGCGCCTGGTCAACCTGGCACATGGTGACCTCAGCATCCTGGCGGCCTACCTTGCCCTTGTGGTCGTGTCGGCGACGGGACTGAATCCCTTTCTGGCCATCCCCGTGGTGGTGCCGATCATGATGCTCGGCGGCTACGTGCTGCAGCGGCTGCTGCTCAACCGTTCGGTCGACCACGGGCCGCTGGCGCCGCTGCTGATCACGTTCGGCCTGTCCGTGATCATCCAGAACGTGCTGCTCAAGGTGTTCTCGGCTGACTCCCGGGGCCTCGATGCCGGCCCGATCGAGAACGCCAGCATCCACCTCAGCGACGAGATCTCGATCGGTGTCTTTCCGTCGCTGACGCTGCTCGTGGCAGTCGCGGTCCTGGGGGGTCTGGGGCTGATGCTCGCCAGGACCCAGCTGGGCCGGGCGCTGCGGGCCACCTCGGACGATCACACCGCCGCCCGTCTCGTGGGGATCGACAACCGCCATCTGTATGCGGTGGCGCTGGCGATCGCGCTGGGGACGGTCGCGATCGCCGGGATCTTTCTGGGGATCCGCACCACGTTCGGGCCCAGCGACGGACCAACCCGGCTGATCTCGGCATTCGAGGCGGTGATCATCGGTGGGCTCGGCTCGCTGTGGGGCACCCTGGTGGGCGGAATCGTGCTTGGAGTCGCCCAGGCCCTGGGAAACGAGATCAGCCCGGCGTTCCAGCTGCTGGCCGGGCATCTGGTCTTTCTGGCCATCCTCATCTTCCGGCCTCACGGCCTGTTCGCGCCTGCGGGCGCCCGCCAGGCGTGAGTGCTCCGAACCCGGCGGCGAGCCGCTTCCGGCTCGCCCAGACGACCCGGGCGAGCCGGATCACAGCCATCGCCGGGATGGTCCTCCTCGCCGGCCTCGCGAGCCTTCCAGCGTGGGGCGACGCCGGGACGATGAGGCTGTTGATCGAGTTCTTCACCCTCCTGGCCCTGGCCGAGATGTGGAATCTGCTGGCGGGCTACGCAGGGCTGGTGTCGATCGGTCAGCAGGCCTTCATCGGGCTCGGGGCCTACGGTCTGTACACCTTCGCCGATCTGGCCGGTCTGAATCCGCTGCTGGCGATCGCGATCACCGCCGCCGTGGTGGTACTGGTCGCGCTGGCAACGTCGTTCTTCGTGTTCCGGCTCGAGGGTGGGTACTTCGCGGTCGGCACGTGGGTCATCGCCGAGGTGTTCCGCCTGATCGTCGCCTCCAGCAGGACGGTCGGTGCCGGAACCGGCGTCTCGATTCAATCGCTGGCCCAGTTCGGACCCCAGGGCCGGATCACCATCACGTACTGGTTGGCCCTCGGGGTGGGGTTCGGGGCCGTGGCGACCGGCGTGCTGATCATGCGCTCTCGCCTCGGGCTGTCCCTGCGCGCGATCCGCGACAGCGACGTTGCTGCGCGCAGCCTCGGGGTGGACGTCTTCCGCGCCAAGGTCGCGGTGTACCTGATCGCCGCCGTCGGCTGCGCCGTGGCCGGATCGGTCATCTACATGAACCTGCTCCGGATCCAACCCACGGCGGCCTTCGGTGTGGAGTGGACCGCGTGGATCATCTTCATCGTGATCATCGGCGGGTTGGGGAGCATCGAGGGGCCGATCATCGGCACGCTTGTCTTCGTCGGCCTGCGCGAACTCCTGAGCGACTACGGCAGCGCCTACCTGATTGTCCTGGGCACACTGGCTGTGACCATCACCATCCTCGCGCCGCGCGGCCTCTGGGGCGCGCTCGACGGCCGCTACTCCATCAGCCTCTTCGGGATCCACCGCCGACTCGTTGTGGAAGCGTCGACAGGCGCAGGCCGACCCCCCGAGGATCCCCGCCCGGACGAGGCTGGTTGATCATGGCTGGCCGCGTGCGCCGCCTTCTGATCGCCTACGACGGCGGGGAGCCCGCCCGGATCGCCCTCGAACTGGGCATCGAACTCGCCAGCGCCGAAGGTGCGGCCATCGGTATCGTGTCCGTGGTGCCCGACGACGTCGAGGCTCCTGACGATCCCTGGAGCGAAACGTCCAAACATGCGGCCGAACTCCACGAGGCGAAGCTGCGGATCGCGGAGGCGGGGCTCAGCGCGGAGACTCATGAGCCAACGGGCGCCCCCGGGCCGTTGATCGTGGAAGTGGCGGCCGACTTCGAATACGACACGATCGTCATCGGAGCGCGCCGGCTCGGCCCGATCCGGCGAGCGTTGCTCGGCAGCGTGTCGAGGTACGTGGCCAACCACTCATCGGCGACGATCATCATCGCTCGATGAAGATAGCGCCGGCCTGGCGCGCGCCCAGTCGCTCGAGGGCGGCGGCCAGCTCGGCGGCATCGGCCGCCACCTCGTCCGGTTGCTGGGATGCCGGCAGGCCATCGAGCTGGGCGCGGGTGGTGACCCCGGTCAGCATCAGAACACTCCGCGCCCGAACGGCGTGCGCGGCCGCGATGTCGGTGTCGAGCCCGTCGCCGACGATGATCGCGTCGCTTGCCCGCGCCCCGACGAGGCGCGCGGCCTCCTCGAGCAGCGCCGGAGCCGGCTTGCCGATCGAGGTCGGGGTCACGCCCGCTGCGGCCTCCACGGCGGCGACGATCGGCCCCGCAGCCGGTCGAAGGCCGTGCTGGCTCGGGTAGACGGCATCGCGGTTCGTGGCGAAGAACCGGGCGCCGGCGCGGATCGCGACGGTCGCGATCGCGAGCTTCCCATAGGTGAAGTGCTCGTCAAGTCCGACGACCACGGCGTCCGGCCGGCCGGCGATCTCGAACTCGTCGATCGCGCCGCCGCCGACCCTTGCTTCCTCCGTGAGACGGGTAAGGAGATCGGCGCTCTCGGCGGCGTCGATGACCTCGATTCCGACGTCGACCAACTCGCGGCACAGACCCAGATGGCCGACAACGAGGACGCGACGGACGGTCGGCTCGTGATTCACGATGTGGAGCGCGGTGGCGCGGGCCGAGCTCACGATCCGGTCCGTCGCGACCGGGGCACCCATCGTCTCGAGCCGGGCGACGAAGTCGGCCCGGTAGTCCCTCGCGTTATTCGTGATGTATACGACGTCGTCGCCGCGAGCGACTCGGTCGGCCAGGACGGCCGGGACACCCGGCACAGGCCGGTGGCCGCGGTAGACGACGCCATCGAGATCGACGAGCAGGAGCATCAGCGGCGATGGTAGCCGACAGGAAGCAGGACGACTCCCCCCGCCACCGCCCGATCAGCTGCCGCGAGCGAGGCGCTCGCCCGCTTCGATCATCGCCTCGCGCATGTCCTCAGAGGTCGCCTCCGTGTAGACGCGTACGAGCGGCTCGGTCCCACTTGTGCGAACGAGCAGCCACGAGCCGTCGGCGACAAAGAACTTGAGGCCGTCGTTCGTTGCCAGGCTCACGGTCCGGACTACCGGAAGGCCGGCGAGCTCGACAGGCGCCTTCACCCGAAGATCCTCGAGCACGTGCCGCTTGACCTCCGGATAGAGCGCGCGGTCCACGTGGACGTCGACCCGCCGATAGAACGATGGGCCGGCGATCGAATGGAAGTGCTCGATCGCCCGCGACACCGGCCACCGTCCGGCGGCGCGCTCACGGAGGAAGAGGTCGAGTAGCAGGAGGTCGGCATAGAGTCCGTCGCGCTCCGGGAGGTGCATCCCGAAGCCGTACCCACCGGATTCCTCCGCGCCCATCATCGCCCCGGTCTCGATCATCTTCGGCCCGATGTACTTGAACCCGACCGGGGTCTCGAAGACCTCGATCCCGTAGTGCTTCCCGAGCCGCTCGGCCATCGACGTGTTGTTCACGCTGACGACGACCGGCTGGCGCAGCCCGCGGTGCTCGGCGAGGTAGTACATCAGCAGGCCGGTGACCTGGAGCTGGTGGAGGAACGTGCCCCGCTCGTCGACCGCACCGGCCCGGTCGGCGTCACCGTCGAGCAGCAGGCCGAGGTCGAATCCGCCACCGGCCAGCATCCCGAGAGCCTCGTCGACGTTCGGCCGGATCGGCTCCGGGTTCACCCCGCCGAAGTAGGGGTTGCGCTCGCGGTGGATCTCCGTGACGCGGATCCGACCACCGGCGAGGAGGCGGCTCAGCCAGCCGGCCCCCGCGCCCCACATCGGCTCGACGAGCACGTGCGCATCGGCGGCCCGGAGCGCGTCGAGGTCCACGGTCCGGCGCACATAGCGCTCGTAGCCGTCGTACGGATCGAAGCGCTCGACGAGGCCGGCCTCCTCGGCGTCGGCGAAGGGACGGCGGGCGATCCGGGTCCCGCCGTTGCCTGCGATCGTGGCCTCCAGGACCTTCAGGATGTCAGGTCCCGCTGGGGAGCCCGACGGGGATTTCACCTTGAAGCCGTTGTCCGTCCATGGGTTGTGGCTCGCGGTGATGACGATGCCGGCCGCGGCACCCCGCTCGATGACCTCGTAGGAGCTCATCTGGGTGGGAACGGCATGGCTGGCGAACGCGACCGGGATGTCGTGGGCGAGGAGGACCTCGGCGGCGGCGGCCGCGAAGTGCTCCGAGGCGAATCGCCGGTCGTAGGCGACGACCACGCCCTTCGCCTGCTCGCCCCGCGCGAGGACATAGGCCGCCACGCCGTCCGCGCAGCGGCGCACGTTCTCGAACGTGTACTCGTCGGCCACCCTGGCCCGCCAGCCGTCCGTCCCGAACACGATGTGGGTGGGCGTCGGTACCTCGGCGATCATGCTCACGCTCGTTCCGTACTCCCTCGCGCTGAGTCGGTCGACGCCAGCCCCGACGAACAGGGCACTCGGGCGGCGGCGTCGAGGATACCCCGGACCGGGCACGAACAGATCGACCCCGCCGGGTCCTGTCGGACCCAGCGATCTCCCCCACCACGTAGGGTGGACGCCAGCTGGGGCACGTCGCGTTGATGGTGTCGCGGGAGGGCTCACGTCACGCTGGGTCATCCTTGACAACGGGACTGATGGTCGTGCGGAGGTTCGAGCCGATGGTGGATTCTGGGGAGACCGATGCCAGCGCGGGACGTGCCTCGCCAGAGTCATTGCCCGCACCGAAGCAGGCTGAAAACCGGTCAATGCCGGCAGCGTCACGCTCGGTCGCACCGGCCGCAGCGATCGCCGTGGGGGGCGGGTTGATATTCGTCGGATCGCTGCTGTCATGGGCCAATGGCGACTTCCTCTTCTCGCTCGTGAGCCTGCAGGGGACTGAACTCCTTGAGGGGAACGTCACGTTCCTGATCGGCGCCGCGGTTGGACTGCTCGGGCTCATCGCCATGCGAACCGGCGGCGGATCAGCGATCCGCCTGGCGGTGGCCGTCCTCGCTCTCGCCTCACTGGCGATCGTCGCCTATGTCTTTGGTACGCTCGCGCAGCGCCTGGAGGGTTGGGTCAACCCCACCATTGGGATCGGCCTGGTCGCAGTCGCAGTCGGCGGGGTACTCGCCGCTGTGGGAGCGCTCAAGATCAAGCGTCCCTAGCCGGACAGGACGGCGACCGCGCGATCTGATCCCGCTGGACCGCCGCGAACCCGCTGCCCGCCTGATCGGCGGAGGTCAGCCCGCCCGGCGCCGGCGCGCAGGGCCGTCGGTCGCCAGCCGGACCGGGCTCGGCTCGGCGGCCGCGCCACCGAGCGGCCGGTTCGCCCGGAGGAGCTCGGTCACCCGCTCCGCCGGCAGCGGCCGCGCGAAGTAGAAGCCCTGGCCCCGGTCGCAGGCGAGCTGCCGGAGCCAGCCGAGCTGCTCGGCCGTCTCGATGCCCTCCGCGACCACCTCGATCCCCAACCCGTGGGCGAGCGAGATGACGGCATGGACGATCGGCAGGTTGGCGTCGTCGCCGGTCAGCTCGACCACGAACGAGCGGTCGATCTTGATCGTGTCGAGCGGCAGGTGCTTGAGGTACGACAGGGACGAGTAGCCGGTCCCGAAGTCGTCGAGGACGAGCCTCACGCCGAGCTCACGCAGGGCGCGCAAGGCGCGGATCCCGGCCTCCGACTCGTCCATCAGGACGGACTCGGTGATCTCGAGCTCCAGGCTGGTCGGTTCGAGGCCGGTGTCGGCCAGGATCCCGGCCACCAGCTCGGCCAGGTCCGGCTGGGCGAACTGCTTGGCGGACAGGTTGACGCTGACCTGGAGCGCCTCGCGCCCGGGAACCTCGAGCTGCCATGACCGGGCCTGCCGGCAGGCGGTCTCGAGGACCCAGCGGCCGATCGGCACGATCAGGCCGGTCTCCTCGGCCAGCGGGATGAACGCGAGCGGCGGGACGAGGCCGCGGGCCGGGTGCTGCCAGCGGACGAGCGCCTCGATGCCGACGACCCGGTCGGTCGCCAGGTCGACGAGGGGCTGGTACTCCAGCCGGAGCTCGTCGCGCTCGATCGCCCGGCGGAGGTCGGTCTCGAGGTCCAGCCGCTCGGCCGCCGCGGCGCTCATGCTCGGCTCGTAGACGGCGTGCCGCGAGGTCGTGTCGGCCTTCGCCCGGTAGAGGGCGACCTCGGCGTCCCGGAGCAGGTCGCCCGGCTCCGTCGCGCCGGCTCGGCCGAGGGCGATCCCGAGGCTGGCGGCGACGAACGTGTCCCGTCCGTCGAGGCCGAACGGCGCGCGCAGCTCGTTCTCGATCCGTTCGGCGACCCGCAGGGCGTCCTCGGCGTCGCGGACCGAGTCGAGCAGGATCGCGAACTCGTCGCCGCCGAAGCGGGCGACCGTGTCGCCCGGCCGGAGGCACTCGGACAGACGCCGCCCGACATCGTCCAGGAGGCGGTCGCCGGCGGCGTGACCGAGGCTCTCGTTGATGACCTTGAACCGGTCGAGGTCGAGCAGGATGAACCCGATCGACGCCTCGTCGTCCGGCCTGGTGAACGACAGGGCGTGGCTCACCCGGTCCAGGAGGAGCGCCCGGTTCGGCAGCCCGGTCAGACCGTCGTAGAAGGCCGACCGGCTGAGCTCGGCCTCGAGGCGTCGCCGCTCGCGCAAGTCGCGGACCGAGACGACGTCGGCCGGCTCGCCGTCCGGGTAGGGGATGCGCCGCCAGGCCACCTCGACCGGGAAGACCGTCCCGTCGCTGTGACGGGCGAGGACCTCGAGCGGGGCCGTCGACTCGGGGTTGTACTCGCCGGCCCGGATCGCCGTCGCCGTCTCGGGCGCCGCGAAGTCGAGGATCGTCCGGCCGAGGCACTCGGCGGCGTCGTACCCGAGCAGCCGGCTGAATGCGGCATTGACCTCGAGGATCCGCCCGTCGCGGTGGATCGCGAGGGCCTCCGAGGTGGCGTCGGACAGGCGCCGGTAGCGTTCCTCCGACGCCCGGAGCGCCTCTTCCGCGCGGGCCCGCTCGGCGACCTCGCGCTTGGCGCTCTCGAGCAGATGGGCATTGTCGAGGGCCAGCGAGGCGAGCTCGGCGAACCGTTCGAGGACCGCGACCTCGCGGTCGCCGAACGTGACCGGGAGGCCGCCGGAGGCGAGCCCGAGGACACCCATCACCTCGCCGCGAGAGGCCAGCGGGATCCCGACGACCGACCCGAGCAGGCCGCGTGGCAGCCCGGGATCGCGGGTCGGCAGGTCGTCGTAGTCCACGACGACGTACGGCCGGCCGGTGGTCCAGACGACCCCGGAGACACCGACGCCGCGGGCCAGCCGGTGGTCGACGTAGTCGCCGTACAGGCCGGTCCCGACCCGCATGACCAGGTCGTCGGCGACCGGATCGACCAGGTAGACGAAGCCGTGGGAGGTGCCGACGAGGGCGCCGGCACGCTGGACGATGGTCCCGAGGAGGTCGGTCGGGTCGAGCCGGTCCATCAGCGCGACGGCGGTCTGGTTCAGTGCCGCCAGATAGGCGTCGGCCGGGACCGCCTCCGGATGGGCCACCGCCGGATCGGCCGGCTTGACCCGGTAGAGGTCCGCGTCGGCGGCCCTGACCAGGGCGTCCTTGGCCCGTCCGTCGTGGGGGAAGGTGGCGATGCCCACGCTGATCGTCACCGCCGGACGGGCCTGCTCGGTCTCCGCGGCGGCCGTCGTGGCCGCGACCGCGGTACGGATCCGCTCGGCGACCGCCTGCGCGCCGGATCGGCCCATCGCCGGCAGGATCGCCGCGAACTCGTCGCCGCCGTAGCGGTAGGCCCGGCCGTCGTCGCGGACCGCCCCGACGATCGCCTCGCCGATCGCGTGGAGCAGCGCATCGCCGGCCGGGTGGCCGTACGTGTCGTTGAACGCCTTGAACGCGTCGAGGTCCATCATCAGGACCGCCAACCCCGGTCCGCCCTCGGCGGCGAGGGCCGCTCCCAGGTCGCGCTGGAAGGCGCCGTGGTTGTGCAGCCCGGTCAGGGCGTCGCGCTCCGCCCGGACCTCGACCGCCCGATGGACCTCGGCGTTCTGAAGGGCGATCGACGCCTGACCGGCGAACAGCTGGGTCAGCTCGAACTCCTGCTCGTCGAAGTGCGACTCCGCCTCGCCCATCCGCCCGATGTTGAGCGTCCCGATCACCTCGCCGCCGACCCGGAGCGGGACGACGATCATCGACTCCGGCTCGAAGGGCGTGCCGGGGATCTGGACCGAGCGCGGGTCGAGGTGGGCGTCGTTGGCCAGGACCGCTTCGTTCCGGTCGATGACCCAGCCGGTGATGCCGACCCCGAGCGGACCGGCGTAGCCCATGATCACGTCGGCGAAGCGGTCGCGGGCGACCACCGCCCGGCGGACCGCCGCCTCCTTGTCGACCCGGTAGATGGTCAACGTGTCGTACGCGACGACCTCCTTGAGCGAGTCGGCGATCATCTCGAGGACCGCGCGCGGGTCGAGCGTCGAGAGGAGCGTCTCGTTGACCTCGAGCAGTCGGCGCTGGTTGGCCAGCTGGTGCTCGAGCTCGAGCTGCTGACGGCGGACCCGCGCGGCGTTGTCGGCGTTGACGAACGCCTGGGCGGCGTGGCCGGCGAAGATCGTCAGGGTCGCCTCGTGGTCGCGGGTGAACCGGTCCCGGCCGAGCTTGGCCAGGACGATGACGCCCTCGACCCGGTCGTCGTAGGCCATCGGGACGAGGAGCATCGATTCCGGCCCGTCGGTCGGCCCGACGAGGAGGCGCCGCGGGTCGGTCTCGGCGTCGCCGACGACCAGGGCCTGGTTGTGCTCGGCGACCCAGCCGGTCAACCCCTCCCCGACCCGGCAGCGGAGCATCTCCGGCGTCGGCTCGTCCACGCCCATGAACGCGCCCTGGAAGGCGATCGGCTCGCACGTGCCCGGCGGCGTGGTCGACCCGGTAGACGCGGATGTTGTCGTGGTCGATGAGGCTGCGCGCCTCGGCCACGATCGCCTCGCCGATGCCGCGCACGTCCTGGATCCGGTTGAGCCGGGCGCCGAGGTCCTGGATCGCCCGGAGCCGGGCCGCCAGGTCGACCGTCGCCTCGTACAGCCGCGTGTTCTCGATCGCGACCGCCATCTGGTCGCCGAAGGCGGCCGCCAGCTCGAGCTCCTCGGCCGGCCACTCGCGCCGGGTCTCGTGGTAGAGCACGAGCAGCCCGAGAAGCCGCTCACGGAAGACGATCGGCACGAAGCAGACCGTCTCGATCCCGTCGCGCGCGTAGACCTCGCGCAGCTCGGGCGACGATGCGGTCCGGCCGGCGTCCTGGACGACCCGGAGTTCCCGGTCGCGGGCCGCCTCGACCCCGTTGGCCGGCGAGTCCATGGTCAGGGCGGCGACGGCCTCGCGAAGCGCCGGGCTCAGCCCTCGGTGGGCGGCGAGCCGGAACGGATGGGGGTCCTCGTCGACCAGCCAGAGCGCCGCGCGCTCGACCGAGAAGAGCGAGACGGTGTGGTCGATGACGTCGTCGAACAGCGTCGCCAGGTCGGTCCGGGCGGAGACGGCCGCCGCGATCCGACGGAGCGCCCCGTCGCGGGTGACGTCGACCCGCGGCTCGCTTGGGGCGGCCGCGGCGGAGGCCCGCCTGCGTCGCTCGCGGGCGCCTCGTTCGCGGTCGCGTCGGTACGAGACGGCCACCTGCCCGCGGAACCTCCATGGCTGGACCGCCGCGGGCGCGAGGAGCCCTCGCCCGAGCGCCGATCGTCGGGTGCTGTGGGCCGACCGTACCGGGACCGGGCCCTGCCCGCGATGACCCGACAGTCCTAGCGCGGGTCAGCCCACCCGGACCCGGATCGTGTGGTGGCCGCGTGCCCCGTCGGGCGGCGGCGGCGTCCGGTCGGCGGTCTGGACCTGGCCGCTGCCGTCGGTCGCCCGGACCTCGATCGTGTGCTCACCGGCGGTCGCGTCCCAGCCGTAGCGCCACTGGACCCAGGTCGCCTTCGAGATGGCCGCCGAGAGCGTGGCCGGCTGCCACTCGCCGTCGTCGATCCTGATCTCGACCTTCGACACGCCGCGGTCCGGCGCCCAGGCGACACCGGCGATGGCGACCGACCCGGCCGTCAGCCCGGCGCCATCGTGCGGCACGTCGATCCGCGACTGGGTCAGGATCGGCGCCTCCTTGGCCCAGCCGCGCGGGACCCAGTAGGCGTCGAACGCCTCGAGCGTCGTCAGCTCGATCTCGGCCAGCCACTTCGTGGCCGAGACGTAGCCGTACAGCCCGGGGACGATCAGTCGGGCCGGGTAGCCGTGCTCGACCGGCAGGGGCTGGCCGTTCATCCCGAGGGCGATCATCGGGTCGCGTGACGGATCCATCGCCCATTCGGTCGGGAAGCCGACCGTGAAGCCGTCGACCGACCGCCCGACGATCTGGGTCGCGCCGTCCTTGACGCCGGCCATCGCCAGGACCTCGCGGAGGTGGACGCCCCGCCACAGGGCGTTGCCGACGAGGTCCCCGCCGACCTCGTTCGAGACGCAGGCGATCGTCACGTACTGCTCGAAGATCGGCAGCGCGGCGAGCTGCTCGTAGGTCAGGGTCACGGCGCGGTCGACCATCCCCTTGACCGTGACCGACCAGGTCGCGACGTTCACCCGGGGGACGACCAGGGCGGTGTCGATCCGGTAGAAGCGGTCGTTGGGCACGACGATCGGGGTGATCCCGTCGACCGCCAGCGAGGTGTCCGGGGCGAGCGGAGCCGGGGAGAGGCCGGACGCCGGGAGGGATGCGCTCACCGGCTCCTGCGAGTGGGCGCCCTGGAGCAGCGCCCGGCCGATCGAGCCGACGACGACCGATCCGACCGCCAGCGAGCCGGAGGTGATGAGGAAGCGCCGGCGATCCCAGTCGGGCATCGAACCGTGGCCCCGTCGATCAGTCGGGGCCGTGGGTCCGGCGCCAGCGGGGACGAGCCGCGCATCCGCGGGACCGGCCAGGGTGCGCAGCGTCCCGAGCGCGGCCGCGACCGCGAGGACGACCGTGAGGAGGCTCAGCGGCGGCGAGTTCGTCCCGAGCCGGAGTGAGGCGTACAGCGCGACTGCCCCGAACGCCCCGAACGCCCCGGCCGCCGTCGCGAAGCGGGTCCGGGCGACCAGCCCGAGCCCTCCGCCGATCGCCAGGGCGGCGACGAGGATGACGACGTTCAGGGCCAGCTTGTCGTTCGTGCCGAAGAGCGAGACGACGAAGTCCTTGGCGCCCGCTGGCTGGAGGTCGATGACCAGGCTGCCGATCGCCACGACGAGCGACGGCGCTCCGGCGACCAGCCCGGCCACGATCTCGCCGACGGCGATGGCGACCGCCACGGCCACGGCGCCGGCGACGAAGAACGGCCAGCGGCTGGGCGCCGGGGACGGCGGCAGGGACGCGGGAGCGGTATGGCTCATGACAGCTGTACGTCCAGTCTGCCACCCCCGGACTGAACGTACCGTCCGGCGGCCCCGCCATCGGCGCCGCTACGATGCCGGCCATGGATCACGCCGACCACGTCCGCCTGATCCGGGACGGGGTCGTGGGGGCCGGTCCGAGCTGGGCCGACCTCGGCTCGGGCGGCGGGGCGTTCACCCTCGCCCTGGCCGAGCTGCTCGGACCGGCCGGTCGGATCGTGTCGGTCGATCGGGACGCTGGAGCACTCGGCGGCCAGGCCCGAGCCCTGGGCGGGCGCTACCCGGACCTGGACGTCGAGTTCGTCGTCGCCGACTTCACGCGACCGCTGGGTCTGACCCAGCTCGACGGCATCGTGATGGCCAACTCGCTCCACTTCATCCGCCACAAGCTCCCCGTCCTGGCGCTCGTCCGCGGCTACCTCCGCGATGGCGGCCGGCTGGTCCTCGTCGAGTACGACGCCGACCGCGGCAACCCGTGGGTCCCGTACCCGCTCTCGTTCGGGACGTGGCAGCGGTTGGCCGCCGAGGCCGGCTTCCACGAGACCCGTCAGCTGGCCTCTGTCCCGAGCCGGTTCCTCGGCTCGATCTACTCGGCCGTCAGCGTCCGTTGAGCCGCAGGCCGTCGGGCTGCGCCCCCGCGTTGACGCGTGTTCGGGGTCGCGGGTAGACTAATCCCGACGGATTCAGTCGGAATTCGAGGACCCGACCCCTGAGCACCCGGACCCAGTTCCACGGCAGCGGCGCCGTCTCGTTCAGCACCAAGGGCGAGTACGGCGTCCGGCTGATGGTCCAGCTCGGCCGCCACTACGGCGCCGGGCCGGCCAGCCTGGCCGAGATCGCGACCGAGGAGGAGCTTCCCGCGGCCGTACCTCGAGCAGCTGGTGATGAGCCTGCGCGACGCCGGCCTCGTCGTCTCGACCCGCGGCGCCCACGGCGGCTACGAGCTCGCCCGGCCGCCCGACGAGATCCGGATGGCCGACGTCCTGCGCGCCCTCGAGGGCCCGATCGCCCCGATGATCTGCGCGACCGAGGACGAGCACGCGACCGACGAGCTGGCCTGCGACCGCACCGCGCGCTGCTCGGTCAACCTGCTCTGGGTCCGCATCCGCGACGCGATCAGCGGCACGCTCGAGGGGATGACCCTGGCCGACCTCGTCCCGCAGCGGGTCGTCCTGCGCCGAGCCCCAGCCGACCGATCCAGCCCGCGCCCACCCCCGAACCCGCTCGGCGTCTGACCGACGCCGGCCCGACCACCGATCCAGGAGCCGAGCCACCCGTGACCACCGACAACGACCTCGTCATCCGCGACCTCCGCGTCGCCCCGCTCGCCGACCGGGAGCACGAGATCCTCAAGGGCATCGACCTGACCGTCAGCCCGGGCGAGGTCCACGCGATCATGGGCCCGAACGGCTCGGGCAAGACGACCCTCGCCTACGCCCTGATGGGCCACCCGGCGTACGTCATCACCGGCGGCTCGGTGACCTGGCAGGGCCGCGACATGCTCAACCTGTCGCCCGACAAGCGGGCCCGGCTCGGGATGTTCCTCGCCTTCCAGTACCCGACCGCGATCCCCGGCCTGAGCGTCGCCAGCTTCATCCGGTCGGCCCTCAACGCCAAGCTCCAGGGCATCGACAAGGACCCCAACGTCGACCCGACCGACGCGGTCAAGGGCGGGGCCTGAACATGGGCCAGTTCCGGCGGCTGATGCGCGAGAAGATGGGCCTCCTCAAGATCGACGAGGCGTTCGCCACGCCGCTACGTCAACGACGGCTTCTCGGGCGGCGAGAAGAAGCGCCTCGAGATGCTCCAGATGGCCGTCCTCGAGCCGCGGATGGCGATCCTCGACGAGACCGACTCGGGCCTCGACATCGACGCCCTGCGGATCGTCGCCGAGGGCGTCAACGCGATGCTCAACCCGGACATGGGCGTCCTGCTCATCACCCACTACCAGCGCCTGCTCAACTACATCACCCCGGACGTCGTCCACGTCCTGGCCCTCGGCCGGATCATCAAGACCGGCGGCAAGGACCTCGCCCTCCGGCTCGAGGACGAGGGCTACGGCCCGATCCTGCGCGAGGAGGGCTACGAGATCGACGTCCCCGACGAGGCGCTCCACCTGCCGGCCGAGCCGGCCGAGATCGCCAGCTAGGCGCGACCGACGACGATGACGACGACGGCCGAGCCGACGACGGCGACCCCGGCCCGGGCCCGCGCCGGCCCGCGTCGCGCGCTCGACCCGGTCGCGCTCCGGGCGGACTTCCCGATCCTGGCCAGCGCCGACCCAGTCCGGCCGGCCGCTGGTCTACCTCGACTCGGCGGCCACCAGCCAGAAGCCGCGGGTCGTCATCGACGCGATGGACACCTACTACCGCGAGTACAACGCCAACGTCCACCGCGGCATCTACGAGATCGGCGAGCGGGCCACCGCGGCCTACGAGGAGGCCCGGGCGACGGACCGCCCGGTTCATCGGCGCGCCCGACCCGCGCCAGATCGTGTTCACCCGCAACGCGACCGAGGCGATCAACCTGGTCGCCTACAGCTGGGGCCGGCGGAACATCGGCCGCGGCGACGCGATCGTCCTGACCGAGATGGAGCACCACGCCAACCTCGTCCCGTGGCAGCTCCTCGTCCAGGAGAAGGACGGCGACCTCGAGTTCATCCCGATCACCGACGACGGGATCCTCCGCCTCGACGTCCTCGAGGTCCTCCTCCGGCTCAAGCCGAAGCTGGTCGCGTTCACCCACGTCTCGAACACCCTGGGACGATCAACCCGGTCCGCGAGATGGTCGACATGGCCCACGCGGCCGGCGCGCTCGTCCTGGTCGACGGCGCCCAGGCCGTGCCCGCACCTGCCGGTCGACGTCCAGGCGCTCGGGGTCGACTTCTACGCCTTCAGCGGCCACAAGATGCTCGGCCCGATGGGCTCCGGCGCGCTGTGGGCGCGGCGCGAGCTGCTCGAGGCGATGCCGCCGTTCCTGGCCGGCGGCGAGATGATCCGCGAGGTCCACCTCCGGCGGAGCGAGTGGAACGACATCCCCTGGAAGTTCGAGGCGGGCACGCCGGCCGTCGGCGACGCGATCGGCCTGGGCGTCGCGGCGGACTACCTGCCGGCGCTCGGGATGGACGCCGTCCGGGCCCACGAGCGCGAGCTCGTCGACGTACGCCCTCGAGGCGCTGCCGCGGGCCGTCCCGGACATCGAGCTCTACGGCCCGCTCGACCCCGACCTCCGCGGCGGGGTCATCCCGTTCAACCTGCCGGGCATCCACCCGCACGACGTGGCCCAGGTGCTCGACCGGTTCGGGATCGCCGTCCGGGCCGGCCACCACTGCACGATGCCGCTCCACGAGCGGCTCGACCTGGCGGCGACCGCGCGGGCCAGCTTCAGCGTCTTCTCGACCCGGCGGACATCGACGCGCTGGCCGCCGGCCTGGTCGAGGTCGAGCAGGTCTTCCGGGGCTGAGCGGCCGACAGGACATGGACGATCTGTACCGCGACTACATCCTCGAGCACTACCGGCGACCCCACAACTTCGGGGTCCTCGAGTCGCCGACCGCCTCGCACGAGGGCGTCGAACCCGCTGTGCGGCGACCGGATCACGATGCAGCTCGGGATCCGCGACGGGAAGGTGGCCGAGGTCGCCTTCACCGGCCGCGGCTGCGCGATCAGCCAGGCCAGCGCGTCCCTCCTGACCGACGAGGTCAAGGGCATGACCGTCGAGGAGGCGGCGGCCTACCGCGCCGACGACCTGCTCGACCTGCTCGGGATCGAGATCAGCCCGGCCCGCCTGAAGTGCGCGATGCTCAGCCTCGAGACGCTCGACGCCGCGCTCGCCGAGCTCGACGGGTCCGACGCGGCCGCCGCCGGTCGCGGCCGAGGAGCCGGCATGATCCGCCCCGCACCGTGGGCCGCTGCACGTGTAGCCGGCCGGCCTGACGCCGGCACCCGACCCGCCTCACCCGTCCATCCGCCCTGCCGCCCGCCGGCAGCCCGTCGAACCCGGAGCCCTGAACCACCATGCCGAAGTCATACGCCGACCTCCTCCGCGAGGCCCGCGCGCAGATCCGCGAGGTCGAGCCCGGCCGAGGTCGACCTCCTCCGCGAGCCGCGGCGACGCCGTCATCGTCGACGTCCGCGAGGCGGACGAGTGGGAGCAGGGCCACATCCCCGGCGCCGCTCCACATCACGCAAGAGCTACCTCGAGCAGGACGATCGAGGCGGCGCTCCCCGACCGCGATCGGCCGGTCGTCCTCTACTGCGCCGGCGGCGTCCGCTCGCTGTTCGCCGGCCAGACGCTCCAGGAGATGGGCTACACGGACGTCGCCTCGATGGCCGGCGGCTTCCAGCACTGGAAGACGCAGGGCCTGCCGTGGACCGTGCCCGCCGGTCCTGACCGCCGAGCAGAAGCAGCGCTACAGCCGCCACCTGCTCATCCCCGAGGTCGGCGTCGAGGGCCAGGCGAAGCTGCTCGACTCGAAGGTCCTGTTCATCGGCGCCGGCGGGCTCGGCTCGCCGGCGATGCTCTACCTCGCCGCGGCCGGCGTCGGCACGATCGGCATCGTCGACTTCGACGTCGTCGACCTGTCGAACCTCCAGCGCCAGGTCATCCACACCAACGACCGGATCGGCGAGAAGAAGGTCGACTCGGCCCGCCAGACGATCCAGGCGCTCAACCCCGACGTCAAGGTCGTCGGCCACGAGGAGATGCTCGTCGCCGACAACGTCGAGCGGATCATCGCCGGCTACGACGTGATCGTCGACGGGACCGACACGTTCGAGACGCGCTACCTGCTCAACGACGCGGCGGTGGCGGCCGGCATCCCGGTCGTCCACGCCAGCGTCTTCCGGTTCGAGGGCCAGCTGACGGTGTTCAAGCCGTACGACGGGCCCGTGCTACCGCTGCCTCTACCCGACCCCGCCGCCGCCCGAGCTCGCCCCGGGCTGCTCCGTGGCCGGCGTCCTCGGGCGTCGTGCCCGGGATCATGGGCCTGCTCCAGGCCAACGAGGCGATCAAGCTCCTGCTCGGGATCGGCGACACGCTGGCCGGCCGGCTGCTCCTGTTCGACGCGCTCGACGCCTCGTTCAGCGAGCTCAAGCTGCGGCGCGACCCGGACTGCCCGGTCTGCTCCGATGCCGCCGTCGAGGCGCGCGAGGCCGGCCGCCCGCTGGCCGTCGCCGGGGTCGGCGACGGCGGGACGTTCGCCCTCGGCGGGCCCGGGCCTCGGCGAGCCGGCGGGGCGTCGTGAGCGCGGTCCGGATCCCGCCGGTCCTGCGGGCGAACGTCGGCGGGGCGAAGCAGGTCGACGTGCCGGGCTCGACCGTCGGCGAGCTCCTCGACGGGCTCGTCGCGGCCCATCCCGGCCTGCGCGACCAGCTGTTCACGCCGGACGGCGAGCTGAACCGGTTCGTCAACGTCTACCTCGACGGCCAGGACGTCCGCTACCTCGGCGGGACCGCGACGCCGGTCGACCCGCGCGACGAGCTGGTCATCCTGCCGGCGATGGCCGGGGGCGCGTGAGCGCCTATCCCGGACATCGTCGAGGCGATCGGGCACACGCCGCTCGTCGAGATCGCGCGGATGTCGCCGAAGCCGGCCGTCCGGCTCTTCGCCAAGCTCGAGATGGCCAACCCGACCGGCTCGGTCAAGGACCGCGTCGCGAAGGCGCTCATCGAGGACCTCGAGGCGTCCGGGCGGCTCGGGCCCGACTCGGTCATCCTCGAGCCGACGTCGGGCAACACCGGGATCGCCCTGGCGATGATCGGCCGGCGGAAGGGCTATCGGGTCGCCCTCGTCATGCCCGACAACGTCACCGCCGAGCGGCGCCAGATGGCCGCCCTGTTCGGGGCCGAGGTCATCGACTCGCCGGGCGCGCTCGGCTCGAACGGGGCGATCGCGCTGGCCAAGGAGCTTGCCGCGGCCGACCCGCGCTACGTCATGCCCTACCAGTACGGCAACGCGGCCAACCCGCGGGCCCACGAGGAGACGACCGGCCCGGAGATCCTGGCCGACTGCCCGGAGATCGACGCGTTCGTGGCCGGGCTCGGGACGGGCGGCACGCTGATGGGCGTCGCCCGCTTCCTGCGCGGGCCAAGCCCGGGGTCCGGGTCTATGCCGCCGAGCCGCTGCCCGGCGAGAAGGTCCAGGGGCTGCGCTCGCTCGACGAGGGGTTCGTGCCCGAGATCTTCGACCCGGGCCTGCTCGACGGGAAGTTCCTCGTCTCGAACCGCGACGCCGTCGCGGCGCTGCGCGACCTCGTCGCCCGGGAGGGGATCTTCGCCGGGCCGTCGTGCGGGGCGGTCCTGGTCGCGGCCGCCCGGGTGGCCGCGGCGATGGACCGGGGCACGATCGTCGCGCTGCTGCCCGACGGCGGCTGGAAGTACCTGTCGGCCGGCACGTACTCGCGCGACCTCGACGAGATGGAGGCCGACCTCGAGGGCGGCGTCAACTGGTGGTGAGCCCCGCTCATGAGCCGGCGGCGCCGCGCGAGCCCGGCCACCCGGGGCCCCTGTCGGCAGCCCTGCCCGCGGCGATCCGGGCGGCGATCGTCGAGCACGCCCGGCGCGACTACCCGAACGAGGCCTGCGGGATCGTCATCGGAACGGCGCCGGCGGCCGAGGGCGGCCGGGCGCTCCGGTTCGCCCCGACCCGCAACGCGGCCGCGTCGCCGTACCGCTACGAGATCGACTCGGGCGACCTGCTCCGGCTGACGCTCGAGACGGACGACGCCGACGAGGCGTTCTGGGCGATCGTCCACTCGCACGTCCGCTCGCCGGCGCGACCGTCCCCGACCGACATCGGCCTGGCGCTCTACCCGGACGCGCTGTACTGCTCGTGTCGCTCGCCGAGGCCGAGGCCGACCCGACCACCGGCGAGCCCGGGATCCGCGCCTGGCGGATCGTCGGCGGCGAGGTGTTCGAGGTCGAGCTCACTTCGTGACCGCGCAGCGGCCCTGAGGGTCCGTCCAGGCGGCGGTCCCCAGTCGCCCTCGGCCGTCCGTTCGGGACGCGCTCGTTCGGTCAGCGGCCTCCGGCGCCGCCGGCCGCCCCGACCGAGGCGAGCTCGCTCGGAGAAGGCCCGACGCCCTCTCGGACGACGAGGACCGAGCTCGGCGCATGGATGAGGACGTTCCGGGCGACGCTGCCGAGGATCATCCGGGTCAGGCCGGTGTGCCCGCGCGTCCCGACGACGATCAGGTCGGCGCCGTGCTCGGCCGCCGCCGCGACGATCTCCGCCGCCGGGTCACCGTCCCGGACCTCCCGCTTGACCGTCCGACCGTCGCGGGCGAGCCACTCGGCCCGCCGGTCGGCCAGCTCGACGTGCTGGCGGTGGACGACCTCGATCGACTCGCTGTACGGCTCCATCACCGCTTCGTAGGCCCCCGGGGCGGCGCCGGCCCAGGCGATCCCGGTCTCGGCCACGCTGATGACGGTGACCGGCAGGCCGGCGAAGATCGGCGACTCATCGATGAGCCGCGCTGCGCCACCGGCCCCGACCGACCCATCCTCGGCGAACAGGATCGAGGTGATCCGCGGGCCCCGAACGACGAGGACCGGGCACGGCGCGTGGTCGACGACCTCGGCCGAGGTGGAGCCGAGGACCGTCGTGCCGATCGCTCCATGACCGCGCGAACCGAGGACGACCAGCTCGGCCCCGGACTGCCGGGCCTCGTCGACGATCGCCCGGGCGGCGTGGCCGCGGAGGAGGACGTGGTCGACCGAGATGCCCGGTCGAGCGATGTCTCGCTCGGCCGTCAGGAGCGCGTCCATGAACCGGGTGATGAGCTGCTGCTCCGCCGAGCCGCCGCCCTCCGGGGTGACCGGGATCCACGGCAGGCCGAACAGCTCCGGACCGTGCTCCAGGACGCCGACGACGCGGATCGTCGACCCTGCGGGGAACGACAGGCTCGCGACCAGGTCGCGCGCCTTGTCAGATGAGATGGAACCGTCGATGGCCAGCAGGACGCGCATCGGATTACCTCCTTTGCGGTCATCGTCCTCCCGAGGGTGCTCACGGGCACGGGCCGAACGTCCCGAAAGGGCCGGGATGGCGCCCAGCGAGATGCAGGACCGTCAGCCCCGCCCGGCGAGCGCCGCCATGAGCGCCTCCGGCGTCGGCGTCGAGCCGAGTCCGAGCGCGGCGCCGATCCTGGCCGCCGGGGGAGGCGCGAGTCCGGCCGACGCCAGCAGGTCGATCTGCCCGGGCGCGAAGATCTCGCCGGGTGGGCCATCGGCGATCACCAGGCCGTCGCGCATGACCACGATCCGTTCGAAATGGCCGGCCGCGAACTCCATGTCATGGGTGATGGCCAGGACGGTCCTTCCAGCGCGGGCGACCGCGTCGACGATCCCGCCGATCCGGCGCACGCCGGGCTCGTCCTGACCCGTCGTCGGCTCGTCCAGGACGAGCACGGCCGGGTCCATCGCCAGGACGCTGGCCAGCGCGACGAGCTTCCGGAGCGAGAGATCGAGGTCGTACGGATTGACCAGCCGGGAGCCCTCGAGACCGACGGCGTCGAGCGCCGACGCGGACGCCCGCCCCACCTCGTCTGCCGGACGTCCGAGATTGCGCGGACCGAAGGCGACCTCACGCTCGACCGACCGGTCGAACAGCTGGTCGTCCGGGTTCTGGAACACGAAGCCGACCGTGGCGGCCAGGCGGTGGACCGGCGTGTCACGGATGTCGGCGCCATCGATGATGACCCGGCCGCCGGTCGGACGGAGGAGGCCGTCGAGGTGCTTGACGAGCGTCGTCTTGCCCGACCCGTTCTGACCGACGATCGCCACCGTCTCGCCGGGACCGACGGTCAGCGAGACGCCCCGCAGGGCGTCGACGCCGGTCGGGTAGCGGTGGGCCAGGCCGTCGACCTCGATCCGCGCCGTGCGGCCGTCGCCCTTGGGCGCCCAGGTGGTCGGGGCTGTCGGCCCGGGTCGGCCGACGTCCCGGAGGATGGCCGCTCGCCCGAGCGCCTGGGCCACCGCCGCCTCGTCGAACGCCGCGCCGGGATCGAGCCCGGCCGCCTCCGCCAGCCGGACGAGGGTCGGCGGCGGTCAGGCCGATCGGCCCGAGCCGATCGCTCGCCAGCGCGAGGCCCGGCCGTCCGCTCGACACGACCCGACCCTCGTCGAGGACCAGGCAGCGATCGAGGCCGCCGAGGATCCCCGGATCGTGCTCCGCGCACAGGATGGCCGTGCCCTCGCCGGCGAGCTCGGCCAGGAGCGCCGCGACCGAGCCCGTCCCCGCCGGATCGAGCTGGGCTGTCGGCTCGTCGAGGACGAGCAGGCCGGTCCCCATGGTCACGATGCTCGCGATCGCCACCCGCTGCTGCTCGCCGCCGGACAGCGCGAACGGCTCGCGATCGGCGAGGTGGCCGATCCCGAGGCGGGCGAGGACGTCGTCGATCCGGCGATCCATCTCGGCGCGGGGCACGCCCAGGTTCTCGAGGCCGAAGGCGAGCTCCTCGCGGACCGTCAGCTTGGACGCCGACAGCTGGTTAGCCGGGGTCGAGAAGACGATCCCGACCCGCCCGAGCAGCCCTCCACCGTCGACGGCGTCGAGGGCGAGGGCCCCCGAGGCTGGCCCGGCCCGACAGCCTCGCCCGGACGACCCGCGGGATGAACCCCGCGGCCACCAGCGCCAGGGTCGACTTGCCGGCCCCCGTCCGTCCGGCCACGCCGACCCGCTCGCCGGGGTCGACCGCCAGGTCCAGGTCGCTCAGGGCCGGCTCGCGTCGTCCGATGTAGCGGACCGAGACCGCCTCGAGGCTCAGCCGGCGATCCGCCCGACCGGGAGGGCCGGGCTCGACGTGCTCCTCCGGGGGATGCTCGGTCACCGGCCCAGGGTCCCGGTCATCGCCAGGACGACGACGCCCGACGATCCCGACGAGGATCGCGATCCGGATCCAGTGATCGGCCGGGGGGTCGGCCACGACCCGGTAGGCGCTCCGACCTGGCCGCGCCCCGAAGCCGCGCGCCTCGAGCGCGAAGGTCCGCTCCCGGACGTCGATCAGCGAGCCGAGCAGGACCGGCCCGATGAGCGGGACGAGCGCCCGGACCCGCTGCCTGAACGAGCCGCTGACGGCGAGGCCGCGGGCCTGCTGGGCGTCCAGGATCGAGCCGGCCCGGGCCTGCATCCGGGGCACCATCTGGACCGCCGACAGGACGATGAACGCGATCCGATGGCTGGCACCCCGGGCGACGAGGGCCTCGAGCAGGTCGTCGGCCAGGGTCGTGAACAGGAACGTCACGAGGACCAGGAACGCGACGACGAGCCGGCCCGCGGAGATGAGCCCGAAGGTCAGCCCCTCACGGGTCACCGCCAGCGGGCCGAGGCTCACCAGTCGATCGGTGGCGCCCGGGAAGAACAACGCGTTCACGACGACGATCGAGGCCAGCAGGAGGGCCGGGATCCTGAGGGCGTTGACGATGTCCCGACCGAGACCGGCCGACCAGGCGACGACGGCGAGGACGACCGCCAGGCCGAGCATGACGACCGGCGGCAGGAGGAACGTCGCAAGCAGGACGAGGGCGACCGCCAGGAGCTTCGTGATCGGGTTGCGCCGGTGCAGCCAGCTCGTTCCGACCAGGTAGTAGCCGGTGGCGGTGGACATCGCGCCTCGCCGTCAGGTCGTCACGGTCGATCGGCGACCGTCGTCTCGCCCCGGCTGAACATCGTTCGGAGGGTCAACGGCAGCGCGCCAAGGATGAGGAAGACCACCGTGTAGGAGATCGTCTTGTCCAGCGGGTCGCTGGTCAGGCCCTGGGCGAACGCCGATTGGAAGACGTTCAGACCGAGGGTCCGGAACAGCGCCACGAGCGCGTCGGTGCCGCCGCCGGTCACGCCGCCGTAGACCCCGGCCGCGATGGGGGCCGAGATCGCGGCGGCGACCAGACCGGTCGTCAGCCCGCCGATCCAGACCGGGAAGTAGCGGGCGTTGTCCCCGCGTCGGGCCCACACCCAGGCGCCGGCGGCCACGATCAGGGCGACGACCGCGACGCCGATCAGGCCCGCGTCGTCCGGGAGCGCCAGCCCGGACAGGTTCGCGCCACCGAGGAAGTCGTCGGGCGTGCCGTCCGCCTTGAGGCCGGTCACCGTCGAGAAGTACCCCTTCGGGCTGAACAGCAACCGGAGGACCGCGAAGACGAGGACGAAGGTCGCGATCGCCGTGGCCGAGCTCAGGTATGGGCGGACCCGCGCGTCCTCCGGCTGGAACCGGAAGACCGTCCGGTTCGAGAGCCAGGCGACGAGGATCCCGACGACCACGATGCCCGAGCCGATGAGCACGAACTGGGCCTGGTTGGCGATGGCCTGGGCCTCGTCCTCGGGGAACAGCTCGGGCAGGCCGATCGTGTTCTGGACGACGAGCAGTGCGACCCCGGCCCCCGCGACTCCCGTCGCGAGCGCGAGGAACTGGCCGACCCGCGAGTCGTCGGTCCGCAGGCGGAACACGCCGCGGGCGGCCCAGAAGCCGGCCATCAACCCGATGACCCCGGCGACGGGTGCAAAGAACGCCGCGGTCGGTCCCGCGCCTCCGGGGACAGGCAGGGTCGACCAGATGAGGTTAGCCAGGATGCCGGTCAGGGCACCGGCCCACGGTCCCGCCAACGCGCCGACGAGGACCGTCCCGACGGAGTCGAGGTAGATCGGCAGGCGGAGCGCGTAGATGAGCGCACCCATCGCCAGGTTGATCGCGATCGCGACGGGGATGAGGGCGATGGTGGCCGTCGAGAAGTCGCGCGAGCGGACGGCGATGATCGCCAGGACGACCAGCGCGACGACCACGCCGGCCAGATAGGCCAGCTGGACCGACGGGATGCAGTTCCCGCTCTGGCCCGCGGCGCATACCGTCAGCCAGTCGAAGCTCATGACCCTCCTCCTCGCGCCGCAGGGCCGGTCGAGGCCGACCGGACCTGGATGGCGCCTCCCACGCCCGTCAGAGTGCCACGTCCGACCGTCGCTCCGCCAGCCCCCCGACCCGCTCGATGAACCGGCGCAGGAACGCCTCGGCGTCGGCCTCGACCGCGACGTCGACGTTGGCCGGCTTGCCGGTCAGCCCGCGCCAGTCGGCGATCGTCTGGCCGTCGGCCGGGCCGCCGGCGGTATCGACGTCGACGTGGACGGCCTGGGTGCGGACCAGGCTCGGGTCGAACGCCGCCGCGAGCGCGAGCGGGTCGTGGATGAACGCGCCATAGAAGCCGTCGTAGTGGGCGTGGAACTCCATGTAGAACCGGAGCGCGTCGGCGATGTACCGGACGACCGGGTTGCCGGCCACGCTCCGGGTGGCCTCGAGCGGGTGCTCGCCGTGGGCCAGGGCGATCGAGTCGTCCGGCCGGCTGCCAGCCCGGCTGGCCAGCTCGACGACGTGGTCCGGGAGGATCTTCGCCTTCTCGGTCACGTCCAGTCCGAGCCCGAGCGGGCGCTGCCGGGCGGTGGCGAACGCCTCGAAGACCTGCCTGGCTGCTTCCGGGTCGCAGTGGATGTTCCATTCGGTCGTCGGCGTCGTGTTGCCCGGGACCCGGAAGGCGCCACCCATGAACACGAGGCGGCGGAGGAGATGCGGCAGCTCGGGCTCGCGCTCGAGGGCGACGGCCAGGTTCGTCATCGGGCCGAGCGTGATCAGGGTGACCTCCCCGGGCCGGCTCCGCGCGGCTTCGACGATGACGTCCGCGGCATGGCGCTCGCTCAGTGGGCGGCTCGGCGGCGGGAGCTCGGCATAGCCGAGGCCCTGCGGCCCGTGGGTCTCCGGGGTGACCTCGAGCGGCCGCACCAGCGGGACGGTGCGCCCGAGGGCCACCTCGACGTCCGTCCGTCCGGCCAGCTCCAGCACCGCCAGGGTGTTCTGGGCGACCTGGTGGGCCTCGACGTTCCCGCTGCAGCAGGTGACGGCCAGGATCTCGACCTCGGGGGACGCGACCGCGTAGAGCAGGGCCAGGCTGTCGTCGATCCCGGTGTCGCAATCGATCAGGATCGGGATCCGCTGACTCATCGGCTCCGATGCTAGCCGACGTGGCGGCCATGTCGCTCGGGTTCCTGTTCCACTCGCAGTGGCCGTCGCGCGCCGGTTCATCCGACGCCCGAGCCGCGCCAGCCCCGACCGGCGGCCGTGATGCGCGGTCAACAGGGTTGACCATCTCGGGACCCGACGAGCGTGGAACAGGTCGCCAGTCTGCTCATTCACTTGCGGCCCTCTCGGGATCAGTCGTCCGGATGTCAACACCGCTGACAACGCACCGCGGCTGCATGGCGGGTGAGTCACCGTCGCTTCGGGCGACCTCCGTGGCGGAATCGGGAGTCGATATAGCCTCAACTAAGCGTCGCTCGGCATCATCCGGAGATGCCTAGGCGATCCGATAGAGGTGATTCCGAGCGCCGGCTGGCCGCGGTCATCGCGGCGTCGGTACATGACGGGCGGAGATCGGTTGGCTGGACCCAAGAGCAGCTCGGCGAGCGAGCTGGACTATCGCGAAGCATGATCGCGACGATCGAGGGAGGGCGGGCGAACGTGACGTTGGCATCGGTCGGAAAGGTGCTCGATGCCCTTCGAGCGCGGCCCGATCTCCGGGTCGAACTGCCGTATCTGGCCGACCGACGAGCGCAACGGGAGCCGGCGCATGCCCGTTGTATCGGATACGTGCGCCGCCGCCTCGGGACCAGCGGTTGGATCGTTTCGACCGAGGTGGAGATCGGGGGTCGGGCATGGATCGGCTGGATCGACGTGCTCGCCTTCGAGCCCAGATCCAGCAGCCTGATGGTGGTCGAGGTGAAGACCGAGATGCATGACCTCGGGCGGATCGAGCGCACGCAATCCTGGTACGAACGTGAAGCATGGGCCGCGGCGCGACGTCTTGGATGGCGCCCGCGCCGGATCGCGGGGCTCCTCCTGCTGCTCCAGACCGAAGCGAACGAGGCCCGCGTGAGCGCTAACCGCCAGGTCCTATCGGGGATCTTCCCCGCTCGCCAACGACAGCTCGCGGCGTGGCTGGCCGGTCCGACAGGTTGGCCACCTGGGCAGCGGGGCATGGCGATGATCGATCCTCGAAGCCGACGGCGTGCATGGCTCCTTCCCACTCGCGTCGACGGCCGGCGGTCGCCAGCCAGATACCGGGACTACGCCGACTTCGTGCGGAGCAGGTCGACATCCGTCGACCAAAGGCGACGTCAACCCTGATGACCCTACGAGCCTGTGCGGAGCTCCGATGAGGTCCCGAGGCGCCGCGTTCCGCTGGCATCCGCTCACGGTGCTTCGCTGATCCGTCAAGGACGTCGACAAGCCGGCGCCATCGGATGCCGGGTGCTGGGTCATCTGCCAAGCTTCACCCATCGATCGGCGGCGATGTCGACGACGGCGTCGAGGGCGCGCCGGAGCTCGTCGGCGCGATCGGCGGACAGGGCGGCCTCGAACCCGGGCAGCAGGGCGGCGTGCGGGCGGCCGGCCACGAAGACGCAGTAGCGGAAGCCGAACCGGGCCTCGTAGGCGTGGTTCAGGCGGTCGAGCTCGGCCGAGACGCGTGCCGGTTCCGCCTCGGCTGAGACGCGGGCCGGTTCGGTTTCGGTCGACCCGGCCACGGCGGGCGCACGGTCGTAGCCCTGCTCGATGAACGAGAGCGCGGACACGGACCCGCGGGGCGCACCGAGCCGCGGATGGGCGTCGATCAGCTCGAGCTGCTCGGGCTCGGGCATCGCGTGAGCGACGCCACGGGCGGTCGCGAGCAGCGTCGCCTCGTCGCGGAACGGCCGCCGAGCGCAGAGGCGGGTCAGGAACCGCGGTGCGCCCTCGAACAGTGGCGCGAGGGCGGCGGCACAGGCCTCGTCCGACAGCCGATCGAGCTCGGCGATCGACCCCACGGCCGACGACGACGGCCCACCCGACGACGACGCCGAGCGGCTCGATGGCGACACCGGACCGGCCTCTACGAGCCGCGGTAGGTCGAAAGCCCGAACGGCGCCCGGAGGAGCGGCACGTGGTAGCTCCGTGAGGGGTCGTCGATCCGAAGGTCGACCGACAGGCCGGTGAAGAACCCGCCGTCGTCGAGCCCGAACTCCAGGCGATACGCCCCGGCCACGAGCGGCTCGCCAGCCAGGAGATCGCGGATCCGGCCGTCCGCGTCGGTCACCGCCTCCCCGACGACGTCCTCACCCCCGTCGGGCCGGGAACGCCAGAGCAGGACCGGCACGCCCCCCGCCGGCTGGCCGCTGCCGGTGTCCAGGACGTGGGTGGAGATGGTCGGGCGGTCCTCGGTCACGCTATCCTCCGGCGATGAGCGACCTGTCGATCCGCGTCGGCGGTGACCTGCACTTTAGCGCCCGCTGGGAGCCCGACGCGCCGCGGACGATCGAGGCGATCCGCCGGATGCTCCCCCTCCGGAGCCGGATCATCCACTGCCGCTGGAGCGGCGAGTCGACCTGGATCCCGCTCGGCGACTTCCGACCCGGGATCGACTACGAGAACCACACCTCGCACCCGGCGCCGGGCCACCTGGCGATCTATCCGGGTGGGATCAGCGAGTGCGAGATCTTCTTCCCGTACGGCGCCTGCACGACGAGCTCGAAGGTCGGCCAGCTCGCCGCCAACCACTTCGCCACGATCCTGCCCGACGACGGCTGGGAGGAGCGCCTCCGCGAGGTCGGCCGGCGAGCGCTCTGGGAGGGCGCCCAGCCGATCGAGATCGTCGAGCCGGGCTGACGGCCGGCTCCCACGTCCCGTGACCGACCTGCTCGTCCGGGGCGGGACCGTCGTGACGGCCGCCGGCTCGCGCCGGGCCGACGTCGCCGTCGAGGGCGGCCGGATCGCTGCGGTCGAGCCGGACCTCGGGGGCCTGGCCGCCACCGCCCGCGAGGTCGTCGACGCCACCGGGCTGCTCGTCCTGCCCGGGGTCGTCGACGTCCACACCCACACCCGGGTCGCCGGCGACGCGGAACCGGACCGGTTCTTCCAGGACTCGGTGGCTGCGGCGTTCGGCGGCACGACGACGTTCCTCGCCTTCAACAACCCGGGGACCGGCGCGTCTCGGCCGCGGCCGCGCGGAGCCTGCTCGCCGGCCTCCGCGAGTGGCGCGCGGCGACCGACGGCGACAGCGCCGTCGACGTCGCCGTCAGCCTGGTCATCACCGCCGCCCAGGACGACCCGGTCGCCGAGCTGCCGGCCGCGATCGCCGCCGGCGTGCCGACGTTCAAGGCGTTCATGGTCTACGACTTCGGGGTCGACGACGAGACCCTGTTCCGCGCCCTGTCGTCGGCCGGCGCGAACGGCGGGATGCTCGAGGTCCACTGCGAGAACGCGACGATCCTCGAGGCGCTGACCGCCCGACACCTGGCCGCCGGCGAGACCGGGCCGCGCTACCACGCGAGCTCGCGCCCGCCGTACGTCGAGGCCGAGGCGACCGACCGGGCGATCGCCCTGGCCCGGGCGGCGGAGGCGCCGCTCTACGTCGTCCACCTCTCATGCTCCGAGGCGCTGGACCACGTCCGGGCCGCCCGCGCCGAGGGCCTGCCCGTCTTCGCCGAGACCTGCCCGCCCTACCTGACCCTGACCGACGACCGCTACGACGCTCCGCCCGAGGAGGCCGCCCGCTACGTGATCTCGCCGCCGCTCCGGGCCGCCGGCCAGCCGGAGGCGCTGTGGCGGGGTCTCGCGGCCGGGGATCTCGCGCTCGTCGCGACCGACCACGTCCCCGACCGGGTCGCGGTCGAGAAGCGGACCTGGCGCGAGTCGTTCGACCGGATCTCGAACGGCGGCCCCGGCATCGAGACGCTCCTGGCCCTCGTCTACTCGGAGGGCGTCGCCCGCGGGCGGATCACGGCCGAGCGGATGGTCGACGTGCTGGCGACGACGCCGGCGCGCCTGTTCGGGCTGCCGGCCAAGGGCGCGGTCGAGGTCGGCCGCGACGCCGACCTCGTCCTGTTCGACCCGTCGGCGCGGCGGACGCTCCGGGCCGCCGACCTCCACCACACGAGCGACTACACCCCGTACGAGGGGTTCGAGGTGACGCGGCGCCGTCCGCTCGACGATCGTCCGGGGCGCGTTCGTCGTCCGCGACGGCGCCTTCGTCGGGCGCCGCGGACATGGCCGGTTCGTCGAGCGCGAGCTCGAACCGCTCCTTTAGCCGGCGGTCCCGCCCGGCGAGCCGGGCACCGCTCCGTCGCTCATCGGCCGGGGTCGCGGCTGTACAGCTCGTAGGACGCGAAGTCGCGGAAGCCGAGCCGCTCGTAGACCGAGTGTCCCATCGCCGACGACTGGAGGACGGCCATCGTGCAGCCCGCGGCGGCTCCGTCGCGCAGGGCGGCCAGGGTGACCGCCCGCCCGACGCCGCGACCGCGGGCGTCGGGAACCGTCGCCACGTTGAAGACGCCGAGGACCTCGCCGGCGCGTACCCCGAGGGCGCTCCCGGCGGGCCGGCCGTCGAGGCGGGCCAGGAACGTCTGCTGCGGGTTCGACGCCTCGAATCCGAGCGCACCGAACGCCTCGATCGCCGACGCCAGCTCGGACGGCGCGCCGAACCCCTCGACGACGACCCGGCACGACTCGCGGAACGTCTCCGCGTCCGCGACCCGCTCGATCGCGATCTTGGTGCCCGGACGCTCGTCCGGGAGGCGCTCGAGCCGGACGGCCATCCCCGGGATCGTCTCCTCCTCGTGGGCCAGCCCGTGGCGCACGAGTCGGTCGCCCAGGTCCGTCGGCGCCGAATCCGGGCCGACCCACCAGGTGAACGGCATCCCGAGCCGGTCGAACCAGGCGACGATCCCGTCGATCCGGGCGTCGGCCGCGTCGGGGGCGAACCGGGCGACCGAGACGGAGTTGAGCGGCGCGACCGCGACGCCGAGCGAGCCCATGACCAGGTCGTCGTCGACGACGCTGGCGACGCCCCCGACACCCTCCGACGAGCGCATCAGCTGCCCGATCGCCAGCTGCATCGCCCGGAGCGGAGCGACGGGGTAGGTCGCGCTCATCGCTCGAGCAAGCCGTACGCGCCGAGGGTCAGGAACTCGGCGAACGTCGTCGGCCAGGACGAGCCGGTCGAGCAGGTCGGCGGCCTCGCCGAGCCGACCGGCGCTCGGGCCCGCCGTGGCGCGCCAGCTCCTCGTCCCGGATCGGCCGGTAGAGCGCCGCCGTCGACGGTCCGGCCGTCGTCCAGCCGGATCGCCGTGGTGGCGCCACTGCCAGAGCTGGGAGCGGCTGATCTCGGCGGTCGCGGCGTCCTCCATCAGGTTGTCGATCGCCGCGGCGCCGTTGCCCGCGCAGCCAGGCGTCGAGGTAGCGCAGCCCGACGCTGACGTTCTGGCGGACCCCGGCCTCGGTCACCCGGCCGCCGGGGATGGCCACGTCGAGGAGGTCGGCCGGCGGCGACGCTCGACGTCCTCGCGCAGGCGGTCCTTCTGGTTCGGCCGCTCGCCGAGGACGCGGTCGAACACCTCGGCCGCGACCGGCACGAGGTCGGGATGGGCGACCCACGTTCCGTCGAAGCCGTCACCGGCCTCGCGCTCCTTGTCCTCGCGGACCCGGGCCAGGGCGTTGGCCGTGACCTCCGGCTCGCGCCGGTTCGGGATGAACGCCGACATCCCGCCGATCGCGTGGGCGCCGCGACGATGGCAGGTCCGGACGAGGAGCTGGGTGTAGGCGCGCATGAACGGCACGGCCATCGTCACCTGGCCGCGGTCGGGCAGGACGAACTCCGGGCGGTCGCGGAACTTCTTGATGATGCTGAAGATGTAGTCCCAGCGGCCGGCGTTCAGGCCGGCCGCGTGGTCGCGCAGCTCGTACAGGATCTCGTCCATCTCGAACGCGGCGAGGATCGTCTCGATCAGGACGGTCGCCCGGATCGAGCCGGCGGGATGCCGACGGCCGCCTGGCCGGCCACGAAGACGTCGTTCCAGAGGCGGGCCTCGCGGTGGCTCTCGAGCTTCGGCAGGTAGAGGTACGGCCCCGAGCCGCGGGCGAGCGCCTCGGCCCCGTTGTGGGCCAGGAACAGGCCGAAGTCGAACAGGCTGGCCGAGACCGGCCGCGCCGTCGACCAGGACGTGGCGCTCGTCGAGGTGCCAGCCGCGCGGCCGGACGAGCAGGGTCGCCGTCCGCTCGTCCGAGCCGGTAGGTCTTCTCCGGGGTGGTCAGCTCGAGCGTCCGCCGGACGGCCTCGCGCAGGGCCGCCTGCCCACCGACGACGTTCGCCCAGGTCGGGCTGAGGGCATCCTCGAGGTCGGCCATGAACACCCGGGCGCCCGAGTTCAGGGCGTTGATCATCATCTTCGGCTCGGCCGGGCCGGTGATCTCGACCCGGCGGTCGTCGAGGTCGGTCGGCGTCGGCGCGACCCGCCAGTCGGCCGCCCGGACGTCGCCGGTCTCGCGGCAGGAAGTCGGGAAGCGCGCCGGCGGCCAGCTCGCCGTAGCGGTCGGCCCGGGCGGCCAGGACCGCCTCGCGCTCGCGGCCGAACCGGCGCTGGAGGTCGGCCACGACGGCCAGCGCCTCCGGGGTGAGGACGGCATCGGCGCCGGTCACCGGCGGACCGACGACCTCGACCCCGGCCGGCAGCCCGGCCATCAGCCGGCCGATCGGCGGACGGTCGCCTCGATCAGCCCGTGCGGCTCGGTCGTCGCGACGAAGATCTCGCCCCGGTTCTCGAGCGCCGAACGGGCTCAGGTCGACCGTCCAGTGGTGGAGGTTCGGGCAGGACCATCCGGATCTCCTCGACCGCGGCATGGCGCTCGAGGACCGCCCGACCGATGACCCAGATCGAGTTCTGGACCGACGGGCTGACGTGCTCGGCCAGGACGTCGAGGAGGGTGCCCCGGACGCCGTCGAAGACGGCATCCCAGTCGAGGTCGGTCGAGCCGTAGCGCCAGGTCGCGCTGACCCTGGTGGCCATGATCCGGTCGTCGGTCTCGGGCAGCGTCGTGTAGCGGTCGCGCGGGAAGCCGGCGAAGGCGGACCTCGCCGTCTTCATCACGGTCAGGTCCTCGAGCCCCGCATCGACCGTCGGCGTCTCGCCGCGGGCCGCGCCGACGACCGCGGTCCGGGTGAAGTCGCCGGTCCGCAGGAACGCGTCGCGGGCCGGCCCGCCGTCGGTCGGGATCGGCGTCCAGCGGTGCTCGCGGATCGAGACGGTCGCCCGGGCGACCTGGGGGTATCCGAGGAAGTGCTCGGCGAGGACCCGTCCGAACGCCTCGATCGCGCCCGTGAGGTGCTCCGGGGCCAGGGCGTAGACGGTGTTCTTCATCGTGTCGGTCGCGACGACCTTGGCGTTGTCGCCCTCGATGTGGGCCGCGTCGAAGTCGCCCTCGAGGGTCGACCGCAACGGTCAGGTCGCGGACCCGGTGCCGGTCGGGTCGCGGACGACCTTGACCAGGCGGATCGCCGCCTTGCCGTAGCGGTTGGCGCCGAGCTCGATCATGGTCCCTCCTCCGTTCGGACGAAACTACCAGCCGCCGGCGTCGCGGATGAGCCGTCGGAGGACCCGGCCGGCGACCTCGCGGCGGTAGGCGGCGGTCGAGCGGACGTCGTCGATCGGCTGGAGCTCGGCGGTGAGGGCCGCGACGGCGCGGTCGGCGGTCGTCGGATCGGGTGCCGCGCCCTCGAGCGCCGCCTCGGTCGCGGCGGCCCGGATCGGGGTCGGCGCGACCGAGCCGAGCGCGACGCGGACGTCCCGCCAGGTGCCGGAGTCCGGGCTCGACGCGCCAGGCCGAGGGCGATCACGACCTTCGAGATCGCCTGGGCGCGCCGGGTCCCGACCTTCCGGAACCGCTGCTCGCGGTCCGCGACGACCGGGATCCGGACCCGGACGAGGAGCTCGTCGGGGCGGACGGCCGTCCGGCGGTAGGCCGGCCAGAAGGCGCTCGCCGGGATCGTCCGCTCGCCCCGCGTGCCGCCCGCCACCAGCTCGGCGTCGAGGGCGAGGAGGACCGGCAGCGTGTCGCCGGCCGGCGAGGCGTTCATCGCGTTGCCGCCGAGCGTCCCGCGGTTCTGGATCTGGGCGGCCCCGATCGTGGCCGCCGCCTCGACCAGCGCCGGGGCGTGCTCGGCGCACAGCGCCGAGCGGCGGATGTCCGTGTAGGTCGTCAGCGCGCCGAGCTCGAGAGCGCCGTCGCGGACGGCGATCCCGCGCAGCTCGTCGAGCCGCCACAGGTCGAGGACGCGCTCCGGCGGTTCGCCGATCTCGGCCGCCGATCTCGACGAGGAGGTCGGTCCCGCCGGCCAGCGGTCGGTGGGTCGTCGTCGGCCAGCCAGCGCATAGGCCTCGGCCAGCGTGGCGGGCGAGACGACCGGCGGCTCGACGGGCACCGGATCAGGCCCCCGGGCCGGGGAGCGGGATCGACCCTCCCGTCGAGCCCTCGGCGGCCCGGGCCGCGGCCAGGGCGATCGCCTCGACGATCTTGGTGTAGCCGGTGCAGCGGCAGAGGTTGCCGGCGATCGCCTCGCGGATCGCGTCGTCGGTCGGCTCCGCCCCGCTGGCCAGGAACGCCTCGCCGGCCATCAGCATCCCGGGGGTGCAGATCCCGCACTGCGCACCGCCGGTCTCGAGGAACGCCCGCTGGAGCGGCCCGAGGACCGGACCGCCGTCCGGACCGCTGCCCGACGCGAGCCCCTCGACCGTCCGGATCGCCCGGCCGTCGACCTGGCAGACGGGGACGAGGCAGCTGACCACGACCTCGCCGTCGACCAGGACCGTGCAGGCGCCGCACTCGCCCTCGCCGCAGCCCTCCTTCGTGCCGGTCAGGCCGAGGTCCTCGCGGAGGACGTCGAGCAGGCGGCGCATCCCGGGCACGGCGACCTCGGTCGGCACCCCGTTCACCGTCAGGCGGTAGGTCATCGGCCGGAGCCCGGGTCGGCGGCCGGCGGCGCGACGGTCGAGATCCCGGGCGGCCCGGGCGGCTCGATCCCGGCCAGGGCGGCCATGATCCGCTCGGGGGTCGCCGGCAGGTCGTGGATCCAGGCGCCGGTCGCGTCGTGGATGGCGGCGACGACCGCCGGCGCGCCGACGTCCATCGGCAGCTCGCCGACGCCCTTCGCGCCGTGCGGCGCGTCGGGGAAGCCGGCCTCGACCAGGATCGTCTCGATCCGCGGCGCGTCGAGCGCGGTCGGGATGAGGTACGTCTGGAGCCGGTCGTTGAGGTAGCGGCCGTCGTGCAGCTTGATCTCCTCGATCGTCGCGTAGCCGACCGCCTGGAGCGTGCCGCCCTCGACCTGGCCCTCGCACAGGACCGGGTGGATGACCCGCCCGACGTCGTCGACGGCGACGACCGACAGGACGGCCACCTCGCCGGTGTCGAGGTCGACCTCGACCTCGGCCACCGCGGCCGCCCAGCCGAACGCGGGGTAGGCGTCGCCGGTGTAGGTCGCGTCGTCGAAGCCGACCCCGGGGTACGGCTCGAAGGGCTGGTCGATCCGCGTCGCGCCGTGGGCCGCCGCGTCGTCGCGGTAGCTCTCGGCGAACGGTCGACCGGTCCGTGCCTCCACCTCGTCGCGCAGCCGCCGGGCGGCCTGGACGAGCATCCCGCCGACGACCATCGCCGTGCGCGACGCGACCGTCGGGCCGGAGTCCGGGACGATCGCGGTGTCCTGGGGCGCGATCTCGACCGCCTCGATCGGCAGCCCGAGCTCGGCCGCGACGAGCTGGGGCAGGATCGTCTTCGTGCCCTGGCCCATCTCGGTCGAGGCGGTCAGGACCCGGACGGCGCCCTCGGCGGTCAGCTCGAGGCTGACCACGCGAGCCCATCTTCGCCTCGCCCGAGCCGGTGAAGCCGGCGCCGTGCCAGGCCAGGGCCAGGCCGATCCCGCGGGCCGTGCGGTCGCGGTCGGTGCGGGCGGCCGCTGGCCGCCGCGGTCCGCGCGCGGACCCGCTCGAACTCGGATGCCTCGGCGGCCCGCTCGAGGACCTCCTCGCCGGCGACGCCGCAGCGGAGGACCTGCATCGGTCGGGGTGATCCCGCCGAGCCGGTAGACGTTCCGCCGCCGGATCTCGAGCGGCGACAGGCCGACGGCCTCGGCGACCCGGTTGAGCTGGGTCTCGGCGGCGAACTCGGACTGGGGCGCCCCGAACCCGCGGAAGGCGCCGTTCGGCGGGGTGTTCGTGCGCGACCGCCCGCGAGCGGATCCGGACGTTCGGGACGTCGTACGGGCCGCCGGCATGGATGGTCGACCGCGACAGGACGACCGGGGTGAGGGTCGTGTAGGCCCCGCCGTCCAGGACCAGCTCGATGTCCTGGGCCACGATCCGGCCGTCGCGCATCACGCCGGTCCGGTGGCGGACGATCGCCGGGTGGCGCTTCGTCGTCGCGGCCAGGTCCTCGTGGCGGTCGTAGATCATCCGGACCGGCTTCCCGGTCTTGCGGGCGAGGAGCGCCGCGTGGAGCCCGATCATCGACGGGTACTCCTCCTTGCCGCCGAACCCGCCGCCGGTCTCCGCCTGGACGACCTGGGCCTGCGTCGCCGGTCGAGGTCCAGGCCTCGCTTGAGCGCCTTGTGGACGTAGTACGGGCACTGGAGGCTGCCGTGGACGGTCGACGCCGCCGTCCTCGCGCGGGACGGCGATCATCGCGTTGTTCTCGATGTACAGCTGCTCCTGGTGACCGACCCGGTAGGTCCCCTCGACGACGAGGTCGGCCTCGGCCAGGCCGGCCTCGACGTCGCCCTTGACCAGCTCGTAGTGGGCGAACACGGTCGTCGAGGCGAGCGGGTCGAAGACCGGCGGGAGCGGCTCGGTCCGGAGGCGGACCCGGCGGCGGGCCTCGCGGAGCGTCTCCCGGTCGGCTGCCGCGAGGAGCGCGACCGGCTCGGCCTGGTGGCGGATCTCGCCACCGACCGGGACGAGGATCGGCTGGTCGTCGGCGATGCTCGCCACGACGTTGTCGCCGGGGATGTCGGCGGCGGTCACGACCGCGACCTTCGCCCAGTCGAACGCGGGGTCCAGGTCGATCCCGAGCAGCCGGGCGCGCGGCTCGGTCGAGCGGATCGTGGCGCCGTACCAGGCTCCCGGGAAGACCAGGTCGTCGGCGTAGAGCGCGGCCCCGGTCAGCTTGGCCGGACCCTCGCGCCGGAGCGGCGCGTCCTCCCGGGCGCGGCCTCGGGTCGGCCCGCCCGGCGGCACGACCAGCGGTGCCGGCGCAGCGGTCTGCGGCAGGCTGGGCGCGCGGCCCTGGCTGGTCTCGATGGTCATCGGCAGGTGCGCTCCGTGGAGGTCGTCGAAGCGTCGCGTCGCCGGTCCTGCCCTGTCAAGTCGCCGCCGGTCACCCCGGGCGACCGCGCCGGAGCGCCCTGCCTGGCAGCGCGCCGGTGTGCGCGCCGCCGTCGATCACCAGCCGGCCGTTGACGATGACGTAGGGGATCCCGGCCGGGAAGCGGCGCGGCTCGTCGTAGGTGGCGAGGGCGCGGACCGTCAGCGGGTCGAACACGACGACGTCGGCCTTCATGCCGTCGGCCAGCCGGCCGCGGTCGGTCAGCCCGAGCCGGTCGGCGGCGGCGCTCGGTCATCTTGCGGACCGCGGCCTCCAGGCTGAGCAGCCGGTCCTCGCGGACGAACTCGCCGAGGATCCGCGGGAAGCTGCCGTAGGTCCGCGGGCGGGCTTCGCGCCGATGAGCACGCCGTCGCTGCCGATCATCGGCCTGGGCGTGGACGAGGAACGGCGGGATCCCCGCCCGGTGCGGGCCCGGGGTGACCTGGTTGATCCGGAGGTCCTCGGCGAGCAGGAGGTCGCAGATCGCGTCGACCGGGTCGAGACCGGTCTCGGCCAGGTAGTCGCCCAGGGTCCGGCCCTCCCAGCGCTGGTTCTCGGGCCGGGCGAAGTGGCCCATCCGGAGCTCCGCCCAGGTCCGGTCGCCGGCGAACAGCCGGCCCCGGGCGGCCAGCTCGCCGCGGATGGTCGCCCGCGCGACCCGGTCGGCCAGGCGCTCCTTGAGCCGGGTCACGCCGCCGGCCTGGATCCAGGTCGGGAGCATGACCAGGAGGCGGGTGCTGGCCCACTCGTCGGGGTAGAGGTCGAAGCTGACGTCGAGGCCCTCGGCCCGGGCGTCGTCGACCAGGCCGAGCATGTCCTCGGGCGTGCCCGGGAACGTCGCCCGGTGGTAGAAGTGGGTGATGTGGACCGGTCCGCCGCCGCGGCGACCGATCTCGATCGCCTCCCGGAACGGGTCGAGGAAGCCGTCGCCGAGCGGGTAGCGGACGTGGGTGTGGTAGAAGCCGCCGAGCTTCGCGGCTTCGGCCAGGAGGTCGGCCAGCTCGGCGGTCGAGGCGTAGGCGCCGGGCGGGTAGTCGAGCCCGGTCGACAGGCCGAAGGCGCCCTCCTCCATCCCCTCGCGCAGGAGCGCCCGCTGGTCGGCCATCTGGGCCGGCGTGGCCTCGACCTCGTCCCAGCCGACCGCGGCGATCCGGAGCGCCGAGTTGCCGATGACGTAGGCGATGTTGACGCGCGACCTTCCGGTCGAACCGGGCGAGGTACTCCGCCACGGTCCGCCAGTCGTAGGCGATCGTCGGGGCGGCCGTCGAGGCCGGCGTTGAGGGTCAGGAAGTCGTCGAGGTCGCGCTGGGTCCGGAACGGGGCGTACGAGTTGCCGTCGACGCCGATGACCTCGGTCGTCACGCCCTGGCGGACCTTCGGCTCGTGGCGCGGCTCGGCCAGGATCGTCAGGCCGCCGTGGCTGTGGAGGTCGATGAACCCAGGGGCGACGACGTGGCCCCGGGCGTCGATCCTGCGGCCCGCCTGCAGGGTCGCCAGCTCCTCCGCGTGTCGCCGCCACCCCGCGCAGGACCCGGAGCGTCTCACCGGTGATCGCCACCGCCCCCGGGAACCCCGGCGCCCCCGTCCCGTCGACGACCGTCCCGCCCTCGATGAGGATGTCGACCGAGGCGGTGGTCATCGGGCCTGCGGCATGGGGTGCTCACCACGCCGGAACCAGCCGGGCACGCTCCCTGGGTCGGTCACTCCGTGCGCACCACGCCCGAACCGGCGAAGCACCGGCCAGGGCGACCCCGCGCTGTGCGTGTCACGCACGAACCGGCGGAGGATGGGCTGCGGCCGGGCCGGCTGGTGCGCCCGACGCACGAACCGGCGGAGCTCCTCTTCCAGTCTGGGCGTACCGCGCTCATGGCAAGGGGTGCGCCAAGTCCCCCCACGGCCTCGCTCCACGGTTGGAGCCTGCTGCGCACTGCGGTTCCAGGTCGGCGCCCTGACCCGACGAGTAGATCCGTGGTAGAGGGCCGTCGGGCAGGATCGACCCCCATGGCCACCCGAGACCGACCGAGCGACCGAGGATCGAGACTCGCCGCCAGATCCCTGACCGCGATCGGAGAGGAGGTGCGGCGCGCCCGAATGGGCGCGGGATTGAGCCAGGCGGCCGTCGGCCGCGCCGCGGGTGTCTGCCACTCGACCGTCGGACGGATCGAACGAGGACGACTTCGGGGCGTCTCCATCGAGGTCCTGAGTCGATCCTGCGCCGCCGTCGGCCTCGAACTGGTGATCCGGGCCTACCCCGACGCGGACGCGGTCCGGGATGCGGGGCACGTCGCCCTGCTCGAGCGCCTGCGGCGACGCCTTCCGGCGACGGTCAGCTGGCGCACGGAGGTGCCCCTTCCGATCCCAGGGGACCGTCGTGCGTGGGACGCCGTGATCAGGAACGGTGGTACAGCCACAGCGGTCGAGGCTGAGACTCGCCTGACTGACCTGCAGGCCATGGAACGCCGCATCGCGCTCAAGCGACGCGACGGCAGTATGCCTCGAGTCCTGATCCTCGTGGCCGACACCGCGGCCAACCGCCAGGCGCTCGCGCTCGGGCGTGAGGCGCTCCGCGGTGACTATCCGCTCGACACGCGCGAGGTCATGGCGGCCCTTGCCGCCGGTCGGCAGCCGCCGGCGGAGGGCATCCTGATCCTGTGACGGGCGTTCATGAGCTGGGCCCTCGTCGCTCTCGTCACCCAGCGGACCCAGGCGATCGCGTACCCACGAGGAGGTCATAGGGCGGCGGCCTCGGCTCCCTCTCACGCTACGGGGTCCTCCACGCCCGGCGGGCCGTCGAGGCGGCGGCCGCGGACCCAGGCGGCGCGGACCATCGACGGGTGCGGCCGGAAGGCCAGCCGGGACATGATCTCGTCGGGGTCGTCCGAGTCGATTCCCGGGCATGGGCGCGACGAACCGCGGGTCGACGGCGATGAGGTCCGCTTCCTTGCCGACCTCGAGCGAGCCGATCCGGTCCGCCAGCCCGAGCGCTCGCGCCCCTTCGAACGTGCCCAGCCGGAGCCAGTCGAGCGGCCCCAGCGAGGGCGCGGCGCCCTCGCTCCTCGAGCACCCGGAGCCCGTTCTGGACGTAGGCACCGGCCCGCATGTTGGCGAAGATCGACAGCTCCGGACCGGCGGCGACGTCCGACCCGAGCCCCACCCGGATCCCCGCCGCCCGGTAGCGGGCGAGCGGCATCGCCCCGGAGGCGAGGAAAGAGTTCGACGCCGGGCAGTGGGCCAGCGCCGTGTCGGTCTCGGCGACCCGGGCGACCTCGCGCCCGGAGAGGTGGACCGCATGGGCCAGCACGCTCCGCGGCCCGAGCCCGCCGGCCCGGTCGTAGACGTCGAGGTAGTCGAGCGCATCGGGGAACAGCCGGGCGACCTCGCGCAGCTCGCGCCGGTCCTCGGACACGTGGGTCTGCCAGTACGCGCCGGTCTGGCGGGCCAGGGCCGCCGACTCGCGGAGCATGTCGGCCGTGCACGAGACGGCGAAGCGCGGTGTGAACGCGTACTGGAGGCGGCCGTCGTCGCGGCCGTGCCAGCGGGCGCACAGGTCGGCGGACTGGCGCAGGCTGACCTCGAGGATCCGGTCGGCCGGCAGGCGCTCGTCGTAGGTCAGCCGGTCCATCATCACCTTGCCGATGATCGCCCGGATGCCGTGGGACTCGGCCGCCCGGAACGCCGCGTCCAGGCTCGGCTCGAAGACCGCCCCGTACATCAGCGCGGTAGTCGTCCCGGCCGCGGCCATCGCCCGGTAGGCGGCCGGGGCGACCCGCTCGGCCGTCGGAGCGTCGAACTCGCGCTCGAGCGGGAAGATGTACCGCTCGAGCCAGGTCAGGAGCTGGAGGCCCGCACCCACCCCGGCGTTCGGGAGCTGCGGGAGGTGGACATGGAGGTCGACCATCCCGGGCATGACCAGGAGCGGCCGGAGGTCGATCGCACGAAGGTCGTCGGGGCCCTCGCGCGGGCCGTCGGCCACCGGACCGCGGGACCGCGCCGACCACGGCCCGACCGCGGCGATCCGGCCGGTCGCGTCGACCTCGACCGCCCCGTCGGGCTCGTAGCGGGTCCCGCCCGCGGCGAGCGGGGTCAGGACCCTCGCCCGGAGGATGAACGGCGGCCGGTCCGGGAGCGAGATGCCGGCGCTCATCGTCGGATGCTAGGCCTCCTGGCCCAGTCGAAGCGAGAGCGGGTGGTCGCGCACCGGGCCATCCTACGGGAGCCGGACGAGCCGGAGCCGGAGCACCCGACGACCGGCGCCGGCGGGCACGCCGAGACGCCTGGCCCACGACGAACCCGAGGCCAGGACCTCCGCCGGGCCCGCCGGCCCGAGCTCCGCGAGGCGGAACCCGAGCTCCGCCCAGGCGGCTCGCAGCCGGCCATCCGAAGCGGCCTCGCCGAGCAGGTCGCCGAGACCGTCGCGCCGCTCGACCGAGACGAGCGCCTCGAGCGCTCCGCCAGGGCGGACGAGCGAGGCCAGCCCCGCCGCCGCGCGGGCGTCCAGCCCGAGGACCGCGCGAAGCAGCGAGCCCCACGGCAGGTTGACCGTGACGAGGTCCGCTCGGCCGACGAGCTCGGCCGGGGGCGTCTCGACGCCGGCCACGACGAACAGCGCGTTCGGTCGGCCGCCGCGCCCCGCCGGGCGAGCCGCTCGACGCGACGCGTCGGCCATCGGCGCGGCGACGGCGTCGAGACCCACGACGAGCGTCCGCGGGTCGCGCTCGGCCGCGGCGAGGGCCGCCCGGCCGTCGCCCGTCCCGGCATCGATCTGGAGCCGCTCGAAGCGAGCGGCCAGCTCGGTCAGTTACCCGACGTCGACCTCGACGAGGCGCCGTCCGATGAGCCTGCGCATGGTCCGGCGAGGATACACTCGCCCGGTGCCCGAGACCCCGATCGGCCCGCATCCGCGTCTCCCGCCGACCGTCCAGCCGTCCGACCCCGGCGCGGTCGAGCCGCCGGTCCCGGTCGGCTCGACGATCGGCATCCTCGGCGGCGGCCAGCTCGGTCGGATGCTCGGGTTCGCGGCCCGGGAGCTCGGCTACCGGGTGGCGATCCTCGACCCGGATCCGGACTGCCCGGCCCGCGCGGTCGCCGACCGCCAGGTCGTGGCCGCCTACGCCGACGCGCTCGCCGAGCGCCTGTCCCGTGGACGCCGTGGACCGGGCTCGAGCCCCTGCCGCCATGCTCAGCTGGGAGGCCTGTCCTCCACCGGGACCTATGGCCCCACCGAACGGGACCGACGGGCTCTCCCGACGACGGAGCCGACTGGTCGTACGATTGCACGCGTGCGCATGAAACCTGCGCCGTAGGCGCGGCCATCTTCGGTGACCGAGGGTTCGCAGCGTCCCCGCAAGCCAAGCATCGGGAAGCAGAGGCAGCCGTTGGATCGACCAGCCAGGGGCCAGGTCGCATCGGGATGGACGAACGTCCATCGGCTGAAATGGGTCGGCGTCATCCTCCCGGTGGCCTTCATCGTGCACGCTCGAGGCGATCCGGTTCACCGTGGTCGAGACGGACAGCACGCGCCAGGCCGGGCACCTCGCCGCTGGCCGCGACGACCATCCTGGCCGTCGTGGCGTTCGCGCTCCTCATGTTCTCGTTCATCGAGCGCGCCCAGCGACAGGTCATCCGCCAGAACCGCGAGCTGACGGCGGTCAACGCCGTCTCGACCGCCGTCCAGGGCGAGCTCGGCGTCGACGTCATCATCGACGCGGCGCTCGAGAGCGTCATCGAGTCGACCGGCGCCACGGAGGCCGGTCGTGACGGTCTTCGCGCCCGACGGGCCAGCCGCCGGCGAGGGCGGGTTCGAGCGGCGCCTGGTCGCCGCGCCGCACGCCTCGCCGCACCCGGCCATCGGGTCCGCCGTCCCGCACCTCATCGACATCCCGCTCTCGACCGGGACGCTCGGTCGTCGGCCGGATGCGGCTCCACCTCCCGGAGGGCGCCGCCGAGCCCGACCTGCTGGCCACCGCGACCCTCCAGAACATCGGCCACCAGCTCGCCTGCTCGATCCAGATCGGCCAGCTCGTCGGCGACCTGCAGCGGCGCCAGCGCGAGGGCCACGGCCTCTACGAGCGTCCTGCTCCAGATCTCGAACCAGGATGCCCTGGCCGACATCCTGGCCGCCGTCGTCGGCCACGCCCGCGAGCTGCTCGGGAGCGACGAGGCGGTGATGTGCCTGAACGAGCGCCAGCTCGCGGGCCGTCCAGCTCGACGGCACGCTCGCCGGGATCGGCCTCGCCTCGGCGACGGGACCGTCTGCGTCTCAGCGGACGCCGACCGGTTCCACGTCGCTCGCACGAGCGGCAGCTCGCCTGTCCGGTCCGGTCGTCACCCGAGAATCGGGCCGAGCGTGGAGGTTCCGATCCGGAGCCCCGAGGGGTCGCTCGGCGACCTCTGGCTCGGTCGCGGACGGCGGACGTCCCGTTCACGGAGCGCGACCGGCGGTTCCTCGTGACGCTCTCCGACCTGGCCTCGATCGCGATCACCAGCGCGCGGATGCGCGAGAACGAGCGCCAGGGCGCGATCCTCGCCGAGCGCGAGCGGATCGCCCGCGAGATGCACGACAGCCTCGCCCAGGTCCTGGGCGTCACCCACCTCCGGCTCGGGCCCTCGGGATCGCGCCCGGAGGTGGCGTCGGCGCCCCAGGTCACGACGGAGCTGCGCGACCTGGCCGACGCTCGCCGAGGAGGCCTATCGCGACGTCCGCGAGGCGATCCTGGGCCTGCGCGAAGCCAGCCGGGTCGATCGAGGGCTCATCGACAGCCTCGACGCCTACCTCGAGAAGTACAGCCACCAGTCGGGGATCCCGGCCACCCTCGAGACAGCGCTCGACGGCGAGCTGGCGCTCCCGCCACGCGCGGAGATCCAGGTCATCCGGGTCATCCAGGAGGCGCTGACCAACGTCCGCAAGCACGTCCGGCGCGTCGTCCGCGGTCGTCAGGATCAGCGGACGCGACCGACGGCACCACGATCGTCGTCGAGGACGACGGCCGCGGCTTCGACGTCGCCGGAGACGCTCCTCGGACGCGATGGGTTCGGCCTGCACACGATGCGCGAGCGGATGGAGCTCGATCGGGCGGTACCTTGACGATCGACTCCGCGCCCGGGACGCGGGACGCGCATCATCGCGCTGATGCCGGGCGCGGCAGTCGCAGGCCGGTTCAGCCCGATCGAGGTGAATGGTGCAGGCAACGGCGCCCATCCGGATCCTGCTGGTCGATGACCAGCCGCTCTTCCGGCGGGCCATCGCGACGCTCATCGGCGAGCAGCCCGACATGGTCGTCGTCGGCGAAGCCGAGAACGGCCTCGAGGCGGTCGAGCAGGCCCACGCGCTGAACCCGGATCTCGTCGTCATGGACGTCGAGATGCCGGTCATGAACGGCGTGGAGGCGGTCCGCCTCATCCGCGACCAGCTGCCGCGCGATCAAGGTCGTCATGCTCACCGTGTCGGAGTCGGAGGATCATCCTGTTCGACGCGATCCGCAACGGCGCCCACGGCTACCTGCTGAAGGACCTCCGGCCGGAGCAGCTCTACGACCTGCTGCGATCGGTCATGCGCGACGAGACGCCGCTGTCGCCGGCCATCGCCGGGTCGCCTGCTCGCCGAGTTCCGGAGCAGCCAGGTCGGTCCGCACCGTGTCCCTGAAGCCGAGCCGGAGGGCCCCGCTCTGACCCGGCGCGAGATCGAGATCCTCCAGCTCGTGGCCGACGGCCTGGGCAACAAGGAGATCGGCGCGCGGCTCTCGATCACCGAGGGGACCGTCAAGAACCACGTCCACAACGCGCTGGAGAAGCTCCACCTGGAGAACCGGATCCAGGCCGCCGCCTACGTCGTCCGGCAGGGCCTGGGGCACCGCCCCGCCGACGCAGGCTGATCCGGACGCGGCCGCGTCGGCCGCGCGACCGTGCCGCACGGTAGATGGCGTCCAGACGCGGATTGTGCCGGCTCGGGGATGGAAGCGTGGCGTGCCTCTCCCTACCATGGCCGCCTCAGGACCGCCACTGGCCTGCCACGAGGACGTTCAGCATGCAGGATGACCGACCCATCTCGGTCCTGATCCTGTATGCCCACCCGCTGCTGGGCGAGGGACTCGCCGGGCTGCTCTCGTCGGAGCCCGGGCTGGAGGTCGTCGCCGTCCAGAGCGATGACGCCGGGATGGTGGAGCGCGGACTGGCGGCCGCCCCCGACGTGATCATCTTCGAGCGGGGCGATCCCGATCGTGCGGTCAAGATCCTCGAGCTCGTGCCGGATGCCCTGATCATCGACGTGGGGATCGGTCCCGGCCCGACCTTCACGTACCGCCGCGAGGAGATCTCCGCCTGGCCCGACGCGATCCTCGAGGCGATTCGCCAGGCGCCGTCCCATCGTGGCGGCGGGCAGACCCCGGTCCCGATGGCATCGCCGAAGGTCAGCGTCAGGTCCTGAGCTGGCCGCCAGCCACCTTCTGGCGATTCTCGGTCGCAGGCTCATCGCGGGGGTGACCCGCTCGCGCGGACGTGTATCCAAAACCTACCGGCCGGTGGATACCTTGCCTCTCGCTCCGGCGGCATGCTGCGTCCACGGACGCGCGCCAGGTCGTGCGAGGCGGCGCCGGGGCCCTTCGGCCCCAGATGGAGGAGGACGGATGGAGCCAACCGCTGTCGATCCGGCGGGTCGACCGATGGGGCGCCGTCGCTTCATCCGGATGCTCCTCGGCTTCTCCGCGCTCTCGACGCTCGCGATGGTGGCCACGCCCATCATCGGCTTCCTCATCCCGCCCAGGACCGCGGGCGCCGGGGCCGGCGGGCGGGTCCTCGCGGCGACGACCGACGACCTCCCGATCGGGAGTCGGGCAAGGTCGTCGCGATGGGCAGCAGCCCGGTCATCGTCGTCAACACCGACGTCGGGCGTGAAGGCGTACTCGGCCGTCTGCACGCACCTCGGCTGCATCGTCGACTACGACGCGACGTCCAGCCAGATCGTCTGCCCGTGCCATGACGGCCACTTCAACCCGGCCAGCGGCGGCGTCGTCTCCGGGCCGCCGCCCGCAGCCGCTGCCGCCGATCGCGGTCGCCGGTCGAGAAGGACCAGATCTTCCTGGTGAGCGGCTAGCCGATGGCGACGCAGCCGGAGGCCGCGCACAGGCGGCAGCCGGATCTCGGACTGGTTCGAGGAGCGCCTCCGGGCGCGCGCGCTGTTCGCCGCCCTCCTCCACGTCCGGATCCCCGCCGAGGCCCGGACCTACTACCTCGGCGGCATCACCCTGTTCCTGTTCGGCGTCCAGGTCGTCACGGGCACGCTGCTGAGCCTCTACTACAAGCCGACGCCCGAGACCGCCTACGACAGCGTCAAGTACATCACCAGCGTCGTCGAGTTCGGCTGGCTCATCCGGAGCGTCCACCACTGGGCCGCCAACCTGATGATCATCTGCCTCGTCCTGCACCTCGTCCGGATCTTCGTGCAGGGCGCCTACAAGTACCCGCGCGAGCTCACCTGGATCGTGGGCGTGGGCCTCCTGGCGGCCACGATCGGGTTCGGGTTCACCGGCTACCTGCTGCCCTGGGACCAGCGGGCGTTCTGGGCCACGACCGTCGGCACCGAGATCGCCGGGGGCGTCCCGGTCATCGGCGACGCGCTCCTGCAGCTGCTGCGCGGAGGCGCGGACGTGACCGACGCGACACTCAGCCGGTTCTTCGGGATGCACGTCCTGGTCCTGCCGCTGACGCTCGGGGCGCTCCTGGTCGTCCACCTCACGATCGTCCACCAGCTCGGCCTCGCCAACCCGAAGCGGCCCGAGCCGCGGCCCGGGCGGGCGTCGGCGGCCGTCGACGGCGGCGGTCGAGAAGCTCAAGCCCTTCTTCCCCCACTACGTCCTCGACGAGGTCATCGCCTGGGCGGCGATGCTCGCGGTGCTGGTCGTCCTGGCCTCGGTCCTGCCGGCCGGCCTGGAGGACAAGGCGAACCCGCTCGAGACGCCGGCCCACGTCAAGCCGGAGTGGTACTTCCTGTCGGTCTACCAGCTCCTCAAGATCGTGCCGCGTGATCGTCGGGATCATGGCCCCGATCGTCGCCATCGCGGCCCTCGGGCTGCTCCCGTTCCTCGACCGCAACCCCGAGGTCCGGGCGCGCAAGCGGCCGATCGCGCTGCTCATCGGAGTCGTCGCGGCTGGTCGGCGACCGTCGGCCTGACCGATCTGGGGCCAGTACAGCTAGGGGCATGCGCCGACCATGAGCCTCCTCTCGCGCGTCGCCGGCGGGGCCACCCGGGTGGTCCGACTGATCGCTGGGTCTCGGCGGCGCTGGGCCTGCTCGGCCTCGTCCTGGTCCAGGCGGTCGCCGCGGCGGATCCCGCAGCCGTGCCCTCGGCGAGCCCGGCGACGTCACCGCCAGGCATCGGCCGGGCCCGCGTCGCCGAGCGCCGGGCCCGCGTCGCCGAGCGCCGAGCCCTCGAACCTGCCGTCGCCGGGCGCGAGCCTGTCGGTCGCCCCACAGAACACCTGCTACACGTGCCACACCGCGATCGACAACACGCAGCACGACATCGCCCAGAAGTGGAAGGACAGCGTCCACGGCCAGAACGGGATCGGGTGCGCGGACTGCCACGGCGGCGATCCGACCTCCGACGAGGTCACCGTGGCGATGTCGACGGCGGCCGGGTTCATCGGCAAGCCGGATCGGGCGACGACCGTCGGCGTGTGCGGCAACTGCCACTCCGACGTCGAGCGGATGCGCCAGTACCAGCTGCCGACCGACCAGCTGGTCAAGTACCGGGCGAGCGTCCACGGCCAGCGGCTGCTCACCGCGCAGGACACGCGGGTCGCCATCTGCACCGACTGCCACGGGGTCCATGACGTCAAGAAGGCGTCCGATCCGACCGCGCCCGGTCTACCCGCTGAACGTTCCGAAGCTGTGCGCCTCGTGCCACGCCGACGCGACAGCTGATGGAGCCGTACGGGATCCCGACCGACCAGTTCGCGATCTACCAGAACAGCGTCCACGGCAAGGCGCTCCTGCTGAACCAGGACATGCGCGCCCCGACGTGCGCCTCGTGCCATGGCTCCCACGACGCCAAGCCGCCCCAGAGCTCCGAGGTCGTCGGCGTCTGCGGCAAGTGCCACACGGCCACCCAGGCGCTCTACGAGGAGAGCCGGCACTCGAAGCTGGACGTCGGCCCGAAGTGCTGGACCTGCCACGGGACGCACGACGTCGCCCAGCCCGACGAGTCGCGCTTCTTCCACCCGAAGCCGCCCGAGATCGACTGCACGACCTGCCACAACCCGAGCGACCGGACCCTGATCCTCAACGCCGATCGGTTCACCAACGACGCAGGATCGCCGCTGCGACACGTGCCACCACCAGGGATCCGATCCTCTACTCGCAGGCGCAGGGCATCTACAACGCGCTCGATCGGGCGAACGCCGCCTACCAGGCGGCCGAGGAGCGGATCGGCGAGGCGGCCGGGGCGGGCATGATCGTGTCCGACGCCGACGTCACCCTGTCCGAGGCCAAGACGAGCCTGATCCGGGCGCGGGCCGCGGTCCACACGACGAAGCTCACCTCGGTCGCCGCCCTCGCCGACGAGGCGTCGGCGAAGGCCGCCGAGGCCCAGCAGTTCGCCGACGCCAAGCTGCAGGAGAGCGTCTTCCGGCGCGAGGCCATGGTGGTCGTCCTGGCGCTCATCCTGGTCAACGTCCTGGCGCTCTACCTGCTCCGGCGCAGGCTCGACCACGACGATGAGCCCGCCTAGCCCGAAGCGCCCGATCAGCGCGCTGGGCACGGTCGAGGCGTCGGTCACGACCCCGATGCAGGGAGTCTGCCATGCAGGCTGAGCGGCGCATCTCGGTAGTGATCCTGTACACCCATCCGCTGTTCGGCGAAGGGCTCGCGCGGCTGCTCGCGGCCGAGCCCGGGGTGGACGTCGTCCCCGTGTGCGCGGTCGACATCGAGACTGCGCAGCGCTCGCTCGCCCTCGCTCCGGACGTGGTCATCTTCGAGCGGGGCGACCCGGACCGGGCGGTCGACGTCCTGCGCTTCGCGCCCGAGGCCCTCCTCATCGACGTGGCTATCGGTCCCGGACCCACGTTCACCTACTACCGCGAGGAGATCCCGGCCCGGCCGGAAGGACTCCTGCGGGCGATCCGTCAGGTCCGGCGGCCGGAGTCATCGGTGAAGCCTGAAGGTACGACCGGCGCGCGGGCTGCGGCGGAGGTTCCGGGCCGGGCGCATCTTCCCCTTCGCATGCGCCGAGCCGCTGGATCCGCGCCTCCGCGGCCGATCGAGATCGACTGGGGCGACGGGACCTGGGCGCGGCCGGCACCGCCGCCTCGGAGGTAGAGAGCCGCCCGGACGATAGAGATCCGGCGGCACCTGAGCGCGGACGCACCTGTACCCGATTTCTACCGCCTGACGGATGGGATCGGCCGAGCGTGGACGGCATCATGGCTACGAGGGGAACTGGCCCTCGGACCGCGCGCGCGGACGTTCACGACAGGTGTCCCGATGCACATCCCGCGAAGACTCACAGCTCCCTCGGACCGGACCACGAACCGCCTGATCGTCGGTTCGATCCTGGTCCTGGTGATCGGGATCCCGCTCATCGGGGTGCTCTACTTCTTCGACCAGTACCGCTCACCGGGCCCGAGCCTCATCGAGCGCGACATCCAGGTCGCCCAGGAGGCGGTGACCAAGAACCCGAACCTGCTGACCGCCCGGCTCGCCCTTGCCCAGGCGTACGCGAAGGCCGGTCGGTTCACCGACGCCGTTGCGCAGTACGACCAGATCCTGAACGTCTCGCCGGACGCCGCGGGGGCGCTGCTCGGCCGCGGGGGCGTCGAGATCGCCCTCGACCGACTCGATGCCGCCGCGGCCGACTTCCAGAAGATCGTCGATGCGGCCAAGGGTGGGGAGATGGCCAACGTCGATCCCCAGCTGGAGTCCGCGTACTACAGCCTGGGTGTGATCGCGCTGAAGAAGGGTCAGCCGAAGGACGCCGTCATCCAGCTGGCCAACGCGATCCAGATCAAGCAGACGGACGCCGATGCCCTCAACCTGCTCGGGACCGCCCTCCTCCAGGCCGGTGAGCCGCAGCGCGCCGTGACCGCCACGCGCCAGGCGATCGCACTCGTGCCGATCGGCTGGTGCGATCCGTATTCCCAGCTGGAGACGGCCTACCAGGCGCTGAACGACAGCGCGGGCGCCCAGTACGCCGCCGGGATGGTCGCCTTCTGCCAGGACCGACCGGACGAGGCGAAGGCCAAGCTCGGCTCCCTGACCTCGGGCGCCTACGCCGTCGACGCACTGGTCGGGCTCGGGCTGATCGCCGAGGCCCAGAACGATGCGGCGGCCGCCGCGGACGCCTACGGCAAGGTCCTGGAGAAGGACCCCAAGAACTTCGCTGCGATCACCGGCCTGGGGCGGATCGGTGGCCCGTCGGGCAGCCCGGCCAGCTCGCCGTCCGCCGGCCCCACGGTGGGTGGCTGACATGAGCGACGAACTCACGCTTCCGTCCGCCGATCCGGCCGACGCCTCCCTGCTCGAGCCCCAGTCGGTCGATGGCGGAGTCGCGCCCGAACCCGAGGCCGTGCCTGACCGGCCACGCCGGCGACGCCGGATCCTGCTGCTGATCCTCCTCCTCGTGGCGCTGCTGGCCCTGCTCCTCTTCACCGGCTGGTACCTCCTCAACCGGAAGCCCGTCAGCGAGCTTCCGGTTCCGGGCATCACCGTCGAGCCGGTGCCGCACTACTCGTACAGCATCTACGACGTCGTGGCCCCGACGGGCGTCGCGGTCAACGCGGACGGCAGCCGGATCTACGCCACCCAGACCGAGGGGGACCGGCAGGTCATCGAGTTCGACGCGTCGGGCAAGCAGATCGGCTCGCTCAAACCGCCGGCTACCGTCGGAGGCGACCACGTACCGGTCTACGTCGCGGTCAACCCCGTGACCGGCGACGTCTACGTCAGCGATCGGCCCGCCGCGGCGATCTACATCTACTCGTCCGACGGCGCCTATCTTCGGGCCTTCGACCCGGGTCCGGATCTCAAGGGCTGGGAGCCGCTGGGGATGGCCTTCGACACGAAGGGCGACCTGTTCGTGACGAGCGTCGGCGCGCCGTTCCAGGCGGTCCACGAATTCGGGCCTGACGGCACGTTCATCCGCACCTATGGCAAGGCCGGCGAGTTCAACTTCCCGAACGGCGTGGCCGTCGACGCGAACGGCAACGTCTACGTCGCGGACAGCAACAACGGCCACCTCGTCGTGTTCGACCGCGATGGGAACGAGCTCGGGCTGATCCGGCGCGGTGTCGGGGTCGGGGACCTCGGGCTGCCACGCGGAACGGCCATCGACGACTCCGGCCGGATCTACGTCGCCGACGTGTCACAGCAGGGGGTCGCCGTCTATCACGCGCTCGTCGCCGGCGAGAGCCAGCCCAAGTTCGTGGGCCGGTTCGGCGAGGAAGGCTCGGGGGACGGCGCCTTCCGAGCTGCCGAACGCCGTCGCCGTGGACGGCCGTTCGCGCGTCTATGTCGCCGACTGGCGCAACAACCGGATCCAGGTCTGGACCTACTGATGGCGTCACGATCGAGTCACGAGACGGGAGCAGGGAGCAGGAGGTGCATAACGACCGACGACCTCGCCCAGGCGATGGGCACGCGACCACCCATGGCAGATGTCAATCCGAAAGAAGGGAGGGCAGGCTAGTGAGGCGTCTGGCGATCCTTGTGATCGGCGGCGCGATCTGGCTGATCCTTGCCGCGATCCCCGTCCTGGCTGACGGCGGACCCCACGTCATGTCCGTACAACAACGGGTCGACCGGCATCCGTGCCGACGGCTGCGCCAGCTGCCACCGGCTCCACACGTCCAAGAGCCCGACGGGCTACCTCCTCACGAGCACCGACGCGACCGTCACGGACTTCTGTCGCTCCTGCCACGGAGCGACCGGCACCGGCGCGTCGACCGACGTCGACACGGGCGTCCAGTACGCCCTGGCCGGGATCGCTCGTGACACGGGCACGACCATCGGCGCCCTCCGGGGCGGCGGCTTCGTCGACGCCCGGATCGGCTCCGACACGGCCTACCGGCTCGTCACCAACACCGGCAGTGTCTCCAGCTCGAAGGTTCCGGTGGGGGCGGCCAAGCCGGTGACCTCCGCCCACCTCGCGATCGCCACTGGGGTGACCGCGAAGAACGTCGTCTGGGGCAACGGGGCGCTCGGCACCGCCGGCGCGGGCCCGACCCTGGCGGCGGAGATGGAATGCACCGCCTGTCACAACCCGCACGGGAACGGCAACTACCGGATCCTCAACGGGATCCCGAATGCCGGCGCCGCGCAGACCCTGGCCGCCACCGCGGTCAACGTCACCGACGCGACGTTCGATTCCGCCAGGACCCGCAACTACACCGTGATCCAGATCGCCGGCACCCCCGGCGTCGAGTCGACCTACCTGCTGTATGCCGACCAGGTGCTCGGCTCGTACAACGCGCTGTCCGGTGACTATCTGCACAAGAACGTCCCGTACAACGCCGTCACAACGGCACCAGCCGTCTACTCGTACGACGGCCCGAACGCCCGGCCGAACACGTCGGCCGCCACCGGCGCCTGGAACAGTGCGGACCCGCTTGGGTTCAACGTCCAGATGACGAACTGGTGCGCCCAGTGCCACACCCGCTACATGGCAGCCTCGGGCTCGAGGTCGCTCTACTCGGGTGACGTGATCTTCTCGTACCGCCACACGACGGCCAAGAACCGGACCTGCACGACCTGCCACGTCGCGCACGGCACGAACGCCGTCATGAACCAGGACACGGCCCTTGGGACGACCTACTCGGCCAATGTCCCGTACCCGGATGGCTCCACCACGGCCGGCGATAGCCGCCTGCTCAAGGCGGACAACCGCGGGACCTGCCTGATGTGCCACGACCCGACGAGCGGTAGCGCCGCCACCGCGGCCGGCGTGAGCCCGCTCGCGCAGGGCACGACCCCGGCGTACTTCCCGTAGAACCTCGCGCCTTCCGATCGGGGTCGTCCGCCACGACGGCCCCGATCGGGGGCAGACCAGCAGGGCGTGGAGCATCGGCAGGGCCGGATCCCGAGCCCGACCACCCCCTGGCAGCCCTTCGAGGAGCAGCGCCCGGCGCCGATCCCGAAGACCCTGAACGATCGGAAACCGACTCATGAGGCGGACGAACGGCTCCCTCGCTCAGCGCGCCAGACCACTTTTCGTGGCGGCGACGCTCCTGGGTGCGATGGTCCTCGCCTATGTGCCGAACGGCGCGGTCCCGGTGATCGCGCTCACGCCGCTGGCGTCCGATCCGGTCGATCCAAGCCCGGCGGCCACGCCCGACCCGACCCCCGATCCGACACCGGACCCGACCCCCGATCCGACACCGGACCCGACCCCGGACCCGACCCCCGACCCGACCCCCGACCCGACCCCCGATCCGACCCCTGACCCGGCGGCCACCCCCACCCCCGATCCGACCCCTGACCCGGCGGCCACCCCGACCCCTGACCCGGCGGCCACCCCCACCCCCGATCCGACCCCTGACCCGGCGGCCACCCCGACCCCGGACCCGGCGGCCACCCCGACCCCGGACCCGGCGGCCACCCCGACCCCTGACCCGGCGGCCACCCCGACCCCCTCGCCGACGCCCGACCCGGCGTCCCAGGTCCGGCTGACGATCAGCACCACCGCCCCGACCGACGGCCGCCCCCGGATCGACCCTGGCGCCCGCCTCGGGATCACCGTCGGACTGACGGCCTCCGGCGATCTCCCGGCGAGCCGCCTCAGCGTGAGCATCCCCCAGGGCTGGGCCGTCGTCGATGCCGGCGACGGAGCGTATGACGCCGCTGTCGGGTGGGTCGTCTGGAACGTCGACCCCGTGGGCGCAGGCGTCCCGCTGGATCGCCGACTGGACGTGCAGGCCCCGGCGGTCTCCCCGGTCGACGGTGGCCTCGACTTCGAGGCGACCTTCGCGTCCCGGCTGGAGTTGTCGGGATCGATCGTGACCGGGCCGACGACCACCGTCTTCGTCGCTCCGCTCGTCGAGGTCGAGCACTCCATGCTCGGGCACGTGGCGGATCTGACGCTCTGGCCGACCTACCTGCCCCAGGACACGGCCCTGCCGGACGTCCAGCGCTTCGACATGATCCGGGTCCGGTTCCAGGTCCGGAACGAGGACGATCGCCCGGTGACGGTCAGGCCCCGTCTCGAGTATCGCCCGACAGCCGGGGGCGCCTTCGTCGCCGTTCCGGACCACGACAGCATGGGAGGGATCGCCTTCTACGTCGGCCCCGAGTGGGTCAGCACCGGTCAGGCGGGCGGGGGTACGCGGCTCGATCCCGATGACACGACGATCGCCGTGGACGCGCTGCTGATCCGCGACACGAGCGATCCGGCTGAGGTTCCCGTCCAGGGCCGCCACTCGATGGGGCCGAACCCGACCGTGCCACTGGCTCTCCCGGCCCGTTCCTACACCGAGGTCGAGTTCAGCATCCGGCCGACCGTCGATGCCCGATACCTGACGGGCTACGAGTTCCGGATCAGCGACGACGGCACGCCCCTGGTCGGCGTCGCCGCCGCCACCCTCCGGATGGGTGCCCAGCCGCCCCTCCTGCAGTCGCCCGTGCAGTACGGCGGGGTGCCGGTCGGACCGGCCCCCGAAGCAAGCGCCGCGCTCACGTATCGGCTGGTCCCGCCGGGTTCCGTGCCGGTCGACGTGCCGCACGGTTCCGTAGCCGGGATCGGTGGGAACGCGCCGTACGCGCTCGTCGCCTCCGTCCTGCCGAACCGTCCGGCCGCCCCGTCCGCCCTCGACGCGCCGAAGATCGGCACCCACGGCCCATATGGCATGGCTGCCGACCAGTGCGCGTTCTGTCACCGTGCGCATACCGCCCAGGGCCCGTCCTCCCTCCTGGTCCGTGACCTGCCCCAGTCGTCGCTCTGCTTCCAGTGTCACGACAGCGCGGGCACCGGCGCCGATACGACGGTCCAGGCCCAGTACACGGACGCGCTCGTCCCGGCCAACTCGCCCACCACCGGTTCGTATTACCGCCACGATGCGCTGGCCACCGGGAGCGGCCACACGCTGGCCGCGGACAACGAGTTCGGCGGCGTGACCGACCGCCATGACGAGTGCGGCGACTGCCACAACCCGCACACCGCGACCGGCACGGCGAGCGCCCAGACGGCCGACGGCTGGACCGCGCCGGGCCAGCTGTCGAACGTCTCAGGCGTGTCGGTCGCGAACGGGGCCGCGAACAGCGTCCCCAGCTACACGCTCCTCGACGGGTCGGCGGCCAAGATCACGCTCGAGTACCAACTCTGCCTGAAGTGCCATTCCAGCTGGACGACCTTGGTGGCCAGGGATCCCCTGCACCCGTCGTGGTGGGCGGAGGACAAGGGAGTGGAGCTCAACCCGGCCAACGGCTCCTTCCACCCGGTCGAGGCACCCGGCAAGAACACGACGACGGCGATGGCCAACAGCCTGATCGGGACCTCGCCGTACAAGCTCTGGTCGTTCACCACGGACAGCACGATCCGTTGCCTGAACTGCCACGGTGACTACCGCAAGTTCAACACCACGACCCCGCCGGCGGCCGGTTCCGACCTGGCCCCCCACGCCAGCCAGTACCGCGGCAACCTCATGCAGGACTACCGCGATCGCGACCTGAAGCCGTTCACCGAACCGTACCTGTCGAGCGACTTCGCCCTGTGCTACATGTGCCACGCGGAGGCGCCGTTCAGCGATGGCAGCGGCAACAACCGGGCCGACACGAACTTCCGGTACCACGGTCTCCATCTCACCGGGATCCGGAATCTCGGCAACGTCAACGGGGACATCGATACCGCCGCCGCGGGCCGTGGCGATGCGATCTGCGCGGAGTGCCACTTCCGCCTCCATTCGACCACCTTCGCGGGCGACTTCCGGACAAGCCCAGCGCAGTCCGGCACCGACGCCGGGCTGGTGAACTTCGCGCCGAACGTGACCCAGAACGTCGGCCTCGTGGAATGGAACCGAACCGGTACGAAGACGGGCACCTGCACCCTCACCTGCCACGGCTACAGCCACGAAGACGCGTCGTACTGAGTTCCCCGGGCGGGGCGAAGCCCGTCCATCCCCCCTGGACCATCGACGTCCTCCCTGCCGTCCGCACCGCTCGATCGCGGCTGCCGATGTCCCGGCCCTGGCTCCATCGACCATGTCCAGCGAGACCGGCTTGCCGGCGGCCAGACGATCGTGAGGGGTCGGCCTGGTTCGCCCGCCCGACGGTAGCTCGGCCAGCGGGCGGGCTACTCCAAAGGCATAGCCCCGCCTATACCCGCGGGCATACCGGCCGGGACACCCTGAGCGGGGGCTCTATCCGAAACGTGCCGCCCGACGGATGGTCCCGGAATTCGCTCAAATCGACAATGAGGTCCATCACGTGAACACCCGCGCGGATCGTGCGTCCGCCCGATGGCGAGGAGAGCCAGATGGACCGCACCAGTGCCAGCGTCCCCGACCCGCCGTGGCCGGTCCCTGCGCAGCGCGATGGTCGCCCTGGTCGCGCTTCTCCTGGTGAGCGGTCCGGCGTTCGCCGCCTGCTCAGCAGCTCACGATCCGGCCGGCAGCGGCCGGACGGCCGCGATGCCGACGATGAGCTCCGCCGCGTCGATGCCGGCGATGCCCGGTGACGCGCCGCCGGCCGATGCCAGCGAGGCCTGGGCGGCCCGGCCCGCCTTCGTCCTGGTGACCGCGCAGACCGAAGAGGCCTACGCCTACGCGCTGGACCACCCGCAGGTCATCAAGTGGATGCCGTGCTACTGCGGCTGCGGCGGCGATGGGCCATCGGCAGCAACCTCGACTGCTACCTCAAGCCGGCGCAAGCCGGGCCGCAGGACCGTCTTCGAGGAGCACGCCTCGTACTGCGACATCTGCGTCAAGATCACGCTCATGGCCAAGCAGCTGTTCGCCGAGGGCGATCGCTGCGCGAGATCCGGACGGCGATCGACCAGACGTTCGGCGGGGCCGCGCCCGGCACGCCGACCGACCTGCCGCCGGCGTGAGGACGGGAACACGATGAGCGCAACCGCGACCAACCGGCCGCCGCAGCGGTCGAAGCGAGCTCCTCGGCCGGCTCGGCCTGAAGGCCGACGCCAGCTCGCAGGACGTCGAGTCCGCGCACGACGCAGCTCATCGAGTACCTCGAGCAGGCGCCCGCGGACCTGCGTCCGTGGGCCCAGCGCGAGATCACCAGGGTCGACGAGGCGTACGCCCTCCTGTCGGATCCGACCGATCGAGCGATCCGCCCTGGCATGGCGCCGTGGTCGACGCCGCGGCGCCCGTTCGCCGCGCGCCGTGATCGCCGCGGGTCGCCGCCATGAACGGGGAGTCGGTGGCACGGGCCGACCGCCGTACCCGGCAACCGGCTCGATCAGGCGCGTGGCGATCGGCGCGGCCGCCATCGTCGGCGTCGTCGCGATCGCGCTCGCCGGCTTCAACCTGAACGGCGGCACGGGCGTCCCGCCGATCAACGGGACGCCCGCCCCGGAGGCCGCCGCCTCGCCCGGCGGTGGACACGGCGCAGGTCGCCGAGCTGATGCAGAAGATCCAGGCCGACCCAAGGACGTCGCCTCGCTCCAGTCGCTCGCCGACCTCTACTACCAGGCGGGCGACTTCGCGACCGCCGGCGACGTTCCTGGAGAAGATCCTCGCGATCGATCCGAAGAACGTGACCGCACTCCTGGCCCTCGGCGCTGCCCAGTTCAACCAGGGCAACTCGGCCGACGCCGAGAAGCAGTGGCGGGCGGTCCTGGCGATCGACCCGAAGAACGTCGAGGCCCACTACGACCTCGGCTTCATGTACCTGAGCCAGAACCCGCCGGACGTGGCCAACGTGAAGCTGGAGTGGGGCGAGGTCATCGCGATCGCCCCGACCTCGGACGTCGCCAAGACCGTCGCCACCCACCTCGCGAGCCTCGACGGCTCGCCAGCCCCGAGCGGCGCCGCGCCTGCGTCGGGCGCCCCCCAAGGCTCGGTCGCGCCGGCCAGCCCGGCCGCATCGCCGACCGCCTCGCCGCTCGCCGAGCGGGAGCTGACGATGGCCGCCGGCGCCGGCATCGGGATCCTCATCGCCTTCCTCGGCGGGATCGTCTCGTTCGCCTCGCCGTGCTGCCTGCCGCTCGTCCCGGCCTACGTCGGCTACATGGTCGGCACGAGCGCCGGACGACGGTCACGGCCCGGCGTCGGGCGGCCTTCTACCAGGCGCTCGCCTTCGTGCTCGGCTTCTCGGCCGTGTTCATCGCCCTGTGGGCGTCGGTCGGCCTGATCGGCTACGTGCTGCGCGACTACGTCGGGCTCCTCCGCCAGCTCGGCGGCGCGGTCCTCGTCTTCATGGGCCTCCACGTCGCCGGCGTCATCAACGTCGCGGCCCTCTACCGCGAGGTCCGCCTCCCGGTCGGGCCGCTGGGCGGGGCGTCGATGGGCTTCGGCCAGGCCGCCCCGTCGACCCCGAGCTACCGCGCGCTCCGCGCTCCTCGGCGTCGTCTTCGCGGCCGGCTGGACGCCCTGCATCGGGCCGATCCTCGGCGGGATCATCGGCCTCGCCTCGGTCAGCGCGAGCGTCGCCGAGGGCACCGTCCTGCTGGTCGCCTACGCGGCCGGCCTGGCCATCCCGTTCATCCTCGTGGCGGTCGGCGCCACCGCCGTCAGCCACCGGCTCGGCTGGCTGCGCGACCACCACGGGGCCGTCTCGGCGGTGACCGGCGCGATGCTCGTCGTCGTCGGCTTCCTGATGATCACGAACACGTTCGCCCGCCTGTCCGGCCTCTTCGCCCCGCTCGGTTCCTGAGGGAGCACGCGCATGACCCAGACAGTCCGGACCCCGGCCCTCCGCCGGACCGACGGCGAGCCGATCGACGACCTCGACGGCGGCCTCGCGATCTCGCCCGATCGGACATCGGCGAGCGGCTGTGGCACTTCTTCATCTCGATGCGGACGGGCCTCGCCCTGATCCTCGCGCTCGCCGTGCTCGGGCTCATCGGCACGATGCTCGTCCAGGCCCCGGCCGGGCTCGCAGAGCGACCCGCAGGCCTACGCGGCCTGGCTCGACTCGCTCCGCCCGAAGTACGGCGGCTGGACGGGCGATCCTCGACACGCTCGGCCTGTTCTCGATCTTCAGCTCGGTCTGGTTCCGGGGATCATGGTCCTGCTCGATGACGAGCGTCCTCGCCTGCTCGGCCAACCGGGCCCCGCACCTCTGGAAGCTGGCCGTCCATCCCCGGACGAACATGAGCGAGTCGTTCTTCGAGCACGCGCCGCTGAGCATGCAGGCGACGTCGGGCCGGTCGAGCCGGCGGCGGCCGCGGCCAGCGTCGCAGTCGGCCTTCCGGCGCGCGCCGCTTCCGGACGATCGTCCGACGACGCGACGGCGACACGATCCACCTCTACGCCGACCACTTCCGCTGGGGCCCGTTCGGGACGGTCATCGCCCACCTCAGCCTCGTCGTCATCCTCGTCGGCGCCCTCGTCGGCGCGAGCTTCGGCTTCCGCAACGACGGGCTCGCGGTCGCCGGTCGGCTCGACGGTCGACGTCGGGCAACGGCACCGGCCTGTCGGTCGAGGCGAAGAGCTTCTCCGACTCCTACTACGCGAACGGCAGCCCGAGCGACTACGCCAGCGACCTCGTCGTCTACCGGGACGGCACAGCAGGTCGGCGCCGCGACGATCCGGGTCAACCAGCCGCTGCGCGTCGGCGACGTCACCTTCTACCAGTCCTACTTCGGCGCCGGCGGCCGCGATGAAGGTCGTCGACGCGACCGGCACGGTCGTCTTCGACCAGGGCGTCCCGCTCCAGTGGACGTCCGAACGACGGCACGCGCACGCGTCGGCCAGATCGCCCTGCCCGACGCCGGGCCTGACCGTCTACGTCGTCGGCGCCGCCTCCGGCGAGGTCGACCCCGACGATCAAGCCCGGCCAGATGCAGCTCGAGGTCTACACGTCCGGCAGCGAGGGCGACGCCGGTCGCCACCGAGATCGTGACCCAGGGCCAGCCGGTCGACGATCGCCGGCCTCGAGTTCACCTTCGTCCGCGAGCGCCAGTTCACCGGCCTGATCGTCGCCCGGGACCCGGGCGCGATCTTCGTCTGGCTCGGCGCGATCCTCCTCGTCGGGGGCATCGCCCTCGTCTTCTTCTTCCCCAATCGCCGGGCCTGGGCGCTCATCCGCCGCGGGCCGCGACGGCACCGCCGTCCACGTCGGGGCGATCGTCCGCCACGACGTCGCCTTCGAGGCCGAGTTCGAGCGCCTCACCGACGAGATCAGGCTCGCCCTGGCCGGGCCCAGCGCAGCCTGAAGAAAGGGCGGAGATCACATGTTCAAGATGTCGGAGTACAGCTTCATCGCCGGCGTCCTGTCGGTCGCCCTGGCCCTGCGCTGCTACGTCATCGCCTTCGTCTCGGCCCGCGTGGCGCGCCGGCCGGACGACGCTCGCCGGCGGCGCGGCGCCGGCGGCGGCACGGTCACGATCGACGCACGAGCCGGCGGCGCCGGCATCGGCCTCGGCGACCTACGGCACCCTCCTCACCTAGCTCGCCCTCGCCTTCCTGACCGCGTCGCTCATCTTCCGGACGATCGCGACCGGCCACGGCCCGTTCGCCAACATGTACGAGTTCTCGATCGCGTTCGCCTGGGGCACCCTGGCGATGTACGCCTACTTCGAGCGGCGCTACCACCAGCGCGTCCTCGGCCTCATCGCCCTGCCGGTCGCCCTGGCCATGCTGCTCTACGCCATGACCATCCCGGCGACGATCGATCCGCTCGTCCCGGCCCTCCAGAACAACCTGCTCCTGTCCGTCCACGTCGCGGTCGCGATCGTGGCCTACGGCACGTTCACGGTCGCCTTCGCCGCGGCGGTCCTCTACCTCGTCCAGGGCGAGAACGGCCGACGCGGCCTGCCGCAGCCGCGAGCTGCTCGACGAGATCTCCTACAAGGCGGTGGTCGTCGGCTTCCCGTTCCTGACCCTGACGATCGTCCTCGGCGCGGTCTGGGCCGACGTCGCCTGGGGCACCTACTGGAGCTGGGATCCCGAAGGAGACCGCCTCGCTCGTGACCTGGCTCATCTACGGCTCCTACCTCCACGCCCGGGTCGTCCGCGGCTGGCGCGGTGAGCGAGCCGCCTGGCTCCTGCTCCTCGGCTTCGCCGCGACGCTGTTCACCTACTTCGGGAACCTCTTCTTCGGCGGCCTGCACAGCTACAGCGGCCTCAACCAGCAGCGAGGCCGGCGATCGACGACACGAGCGTCCCGCACGACGCCGGGACGCAGGAGGCCGACGATGGAAGCACGCGGCGACGACCGCAGGCGCCGGCCGAGCGGCGACGCGCCGCGGCCAGAGCCGGGTCGGCACGCTCGCGGTCATGGGCGTGACCGCGGCGATCATCGCGGCCGTCGCGTTCGTCGTGAACCAGCCCGACCGCGGCCGCCGGCGGCGTCACCGAGGTCACGCTCACCGGCGCGGCGACCGGCGCAGGCGCCGACCGTCGGCGCAGCCGGCGCCCGACTTCGCGGCCACGACGGTCGACGGCAAGACCGTCAGGCTGAGCGACTTCAAGGGCAAGCCGGTCTGGCTGACCTTCGGGGCCAGCTGGTGCCAGCCCTGCCGGGCCGAGAACCCCGACATCCAGGCCACCTACCGAGAAGTCGCCGGCCGCGGCCTGGTGGTCCTGGCGGTCTTCATCTCCGAGGACGCGGCGGCGGTCAAGCGACTACGCCGACCGGGTCGGGCTGACCTACCTGAAGGTCGCCGATCCGGACACGCGGATCGCCTCCGAGTACCGGATCCTGGGCATCCCGTCGCACTTCTTCATCGACGCGCCGGCGTGCTCCGCGAGATGAAGATCGGCAGCCTCGATCCGGCCGCGATGGAAGCGGCGCTGGCGGGGATCGTCGAATGACCGTGTCCGGGGAGCCGATCGGGCCGACCCTCCCCGGGCAGTGTCGTGCCGGAGGCGCCGGCCAGCGCGGCGGCCCAGACGCACTCCCCGGCGCCGCGGCGCGGGATCCGGTGGCTGGTCGGACTGCCGTTCGCGCCATTCAGGAGCTTCGTTCGGCGCGCCCGCGCGTCCCGCAGCGCGGCATGCTCGTCCTCCTCGTCCTCGTCGCCGGCTTCGGCTCGGCGCTCACCGTCGGCGGCGTCGCCGCCGTCGGCTGGACCGAGACGGCCGACTTCTGCGGCCGCTGCCACACGATGGGCCCGGAGCTCAAGGCCCACGAGATGTCGCCGCACCGCGAGGTCGCCTGCGCCGAGTGCCACGTGGAGCCGGGCGTCGCCGGCTGGATCAAGGCCAAGGTCAACGGCACGCGGCAGCTGATCCAGTCCTGACCGGCACCTTCCCGAAGCCGATCCCGGCGCCGGACCACGCCGACCTGCCGCCGACCAGCGAGACCTGCGTGCGCTGCCACGACGTCGAGGCCGCTGGTGGCCAACGGCGGCCCGGTCAAGCTCGTCCTCCGGGAGCACTTCCGGAAGGACGAGCACGAACACCCGCGACACGATCGCGCTGGTCCTCCGGCCGGCCGGCTTCGGCGGAACGACCGGCGACCCGCGGCGTCCACTGGCACATCGACTCGGAGGTCGACTACCTCGTCCAGCCGATCCGCGGGCGCAGAACGATCGACTACGTCGGCGATCAACGAGCACGGACGGCGACGACCGAGCGAGTTCATCGCCTCGACCCAGGTCACCGTGTCGACCGACGTCCAGCCCGACATCGACCGGCTGCAAGCCGCCGACGAGCGCGCGCCGGATGGACTGCATCGACTGCCACAACCGGGTCGGCCACGGCGTCCCCACGCCCGACCAGGCCATCGACGACGCGCGATCGCGGCCGGCCAGATCGACCACGACCTGCCCTACATCAAGCGCGAGGCGAGCGAGCGGCTCTCGGTCGACTACGCCTCGGTCGAGGACGCCGACCACGCGATCGACGGGCTGCGCGACTTCTACGCGACCCGCTACCCGCTCGTCGCCAAGCTCCAGGGCCGGCCGAGTCAACGCGGCCATCGACGAGCTCAAGAGGATCTACCGGCTGGTCGCGACGCCGGAGATGCAGGTCACCGGCATCGACCTACCCGAACAACCTCGGCCACCAGACGTCGCCCGGCTGCTTCCGCTGCCACGACGGCGCCCACTACAAGGTCGTCGACGGCGCGCTCACGACGGAGACGATCCCGTCGGCCTGCGCGACCTGCCACACGTTCCCGCAGATCGGCGCGACCGAGTCCGGCGTCCTCATCGGCCAGCGGCCGGCGACCCACGACGACCGGCTGTGGGTCTTCAACCACAAGGCGACCGCGTTCACGCGCTCGACCCGGCAGGCACGACCGTGCGGCGCCTGCCACACGCGCACCTACTGCGAGAACTGCCACAACACGACCGCCGTCAAGGTCCCGCACGACGACATGGTCTACAACCACGCGCGCGGTCATCGAGAAGACCGGTGCCCAGGCCTGCGCCTACTGCCACCAGCCGGCGTACTGCGCCCAGTGCCACTCGAACCCGGTCCTGCCCAACCCGTTCCCCGACCTGACCCCCGAACCGTCTCCCTCGCCGTGAACGACAAGCGGGCCGAACGGCCCGACCAGATGGTGCCCATGCCGCGCGGCGTGCGCGACGTGCTCGATTGAAGATCCGAAGGAATGCTTGAAGTCCGAGCGACTTCCCCAGGAACCGAGGGGTACCGTGGTGACGACGCAGGGTTCGCGAGCCCCGACCCGACCCGAGTGGATGAGCATCCACGAGGCGTGCCGGCTCATCGGCGTATCTCCCGCGACCCTGCGACGCTGGAGCGACGCCGGCGACATCAAGGCCTTCACGACGCCCGGCGGGCACCGGCGGTTCTCGCGCGCGGCGGTGATCGGGCTCCTCCCGGCCGACCGGCGCGGACGCCCGAACCTCGAGCGCCTGGGCGAGACGCCCAGAACGGCTGGCGCGGGTCTATCGCCGTGACCTCCAGGGCGCTGCTGCGGTCGGCGCCCTGGATCGGCCAGCTCGGCGACGAGGATCGCGAGCCGCTGCGCGAGCACGGCCGCCGGATCGCCGCCGCTCTGCTCGAGTTCTTCGACGCTTCGACCCCGGATGCGCGCGAGGCGTCCATCGCCACGGCCGAAGCCTCCGCCGCCGAGTGCGGCCGGATCGCCGGCGGGCGCGGCGTGGCCATGCGCGAGACCGTCGAGACCTTCCTGCGCTTCCGGATGCCGTTCATCCGTGAGCTCGCCGGCGTCGCGCGGCGTCGGGGGCTCGACACGTCCGCGACGACCGAGCTGCTCGAGACCGCGACCGAGGCGTTCGACCGGCTCCTGATCGCGGCGATGCGCGGTCACGAGGGCACGGCCCGGATCGAACCCCCGGGCGCGATGGCCGCGCCGCCCGAGCGTGATTCGACGGCTCTCGAGGTGACCCAGCCATGACCTCACGATCGCCGCATCGACCCACGGCGTCGGCGCGCCGCCGGCCACCGTCGTCGCCCTCGTCGCCCACGCCCGCCGGGTGCCCAGTGTCCGGCGCGAGGCCTTCGCGGCGCAGCTCGCGACGCTCGAGCCGAGCGCGGGCCAGATCGTCGTCCACACCTGCCATCGCGTCGAGCTCTACATCGCCCCGGGCTCGTACGGAGACCGGCCGCTGCCGGAGCTCCCGACCGGGGGCGAGCGGCTCGAGGACGTGGACGCCGCGCGCCACCTGATCGCGGTGGCCTGCGGGCTCGACAGCGCCGTCCTGGGCGAGGACCAGATCCTCCACCAGCTCCGCGAGACGATCGCAGCACGGCATGCCCAGCTGCCCCTCGACCCGGTCCTGGAGCGTCTCTTCCAGGTCGCCCTCCGAGCCGGCCGCCGCGCCCACACCTGGTTCGCCGGCTCGCCGCGATCGCTCGCCGACGTCGCCCTCGACCGGATCGCCCGTGACGCGGGGCCACTCGAGGGCCGGACGATCCTGGTCGCCGGGGCAGGCCGGATGGGCCGCCTGGCGGTGCTCGCGGCCAATCGACGGGGAGCCCAGGTGATCGTGGCGAACCGCACCGACGAGCGCGCCGCCGCGCTCGCCCACGAGGTCGGCGGAACGTCGATCCCGTTCGACGCGGACGACGTCCTGCCCCGGATCGATGGCGCGATCGTCGCGCTGTCCGGGGCGTGGCGGCTCGGTGCCGGGGACGCTGCGAGGCTGGCCGCGAGCGGCGCGGTCGTCGTCGACCTGTCCTCGCCGCCATCGGTCTCCGCGGACCTCCAGGCCGCTCTCGGTGACCGCTTCGTGTCGGTGGACGACCTGGCGCAGGCGCCCGAGGCCGAGCCGCACGATCGCCTTCGGCGGCAGCTCGAGAGCCTCGTCTCGGACTGCGGCCGCGAGTACTGCCAGTGGCTGCGGACCCGCGACGCGGTGCCGGCGATCCAGGCGATGGCCGAGACGGCCGAGGGGCATCGCCGGGCGGAGCTCGACTGGCTCCTGCGGCGCCTGTCGGACCTGCCCGACCGAGGATCGCCAGCTCATCGAGCAGATGAGCCACCGCCTCGTGGCGGGGATCCTCCACGCGCCCCTCGCGGCCCTCAACGCGGACACCGAGCGGTGACCTGGAGCGCGCCGCCCGCGACCTCTTCGGGCTGTGAGCGACATGCCTCCACCTCCGGCTCGGCACCCGGGCCAGCGCGCTCGCCCTCACCCAGTCGGGCAGCGATCGCGGACGCGCTGCGCGCCCTCGGCGTGCCGGTCGAGCTGGTCGACCGTCCGCACGCTGGGCGACCAGCGCCCGCCCGACACGGCCTGGGGCGAGGGCGCGTTCGTCGGGGCGCTCGAGACCGCCCTCCTCGAGGGCGAGGTGGACCTCGCCGTCCACAGCGCGAAGGACGTCCCGACGACGGAGGACCCGCGCCTGGCGATCGCCGCCTACCCGCAGCGGCAGGATCCGCGCGACGCCCTCGTCGGCCGCGAGCCCGGCCTGACCCTCGACACTCTGCCCGTCGGCAGCCGGGTGGGCACGGACAGCCCGCGCCGGGCCGCGTTCCTCCGGGCGCGCCGTCCCGACCTGCGCGTCCATCCGCTCCACGGCAACGTCGACACGCGGCTGCGCCGCCTCGACAGCGGGCGAGACCGACGCGCTCGTCCTGGCGGTCGCGGGTCTCACCCGGCTGGGCCTCGCCGATCGGATCGGGACGATCCTGCCGCCCGACGTCGTGCCGCCGGCGCCCGGCCAGGGTTCGCTCGCGGTCCAGTGCCGGGCGGACGACGACCTCACTCGTTCGTGGCTCTGCACAGCTCGACGACCCGGCGACGCGGGCCGCGGTCGAGGCGGAGCGGGCATTCCTCCGCGCGAGCGGCGGCGGCTGCCGGGCCCCGATCGGCGGCCTGGCGCGCGTCGAGGGCGACCAGGTCGTCCTCGTCGGGGGCTCGGCCGGGACCGAGGCGCCCGATGAGCGGACGCTCACCGGGGACCGCCCGACGGTCGCCTGGGCGATGCCCGGGGCCCGGTCGCCGATCGAGTCGCGATCGCCGCCGGACTCGCCGTTCGGTTGAGCCGCGAGCTCGGCGCGACCATGCCCGCGACGACCCGGGTCGGCGCCCCGCGCGTCCTCGTGACCCGGGCCGCGACCCAGGCGGAACCGCTGGTCGAGTCCCTGACCCGCGCAGGCATCGATGTCGTGGCGATCCCCGCGATCGAGCTCCAGCCGGTCGCCGCCGGCGGCCCGCTCGACGAAGCCGCCGCCGCGACTCGACCGCTACGCGTGGGTCGTCGTCACGAGCGCGAACGGCGCCGAAGCCGTCCTCGCCGCCGCCGCCCGTGTCGGAGCGGACTCGAGCGGCGCGCGCTTCGCGGCCGTCGGATCGTCGACCACCGCCGTCCTCACGGCGCGCGGAGTCCCCGTCGCGTTCACGTCGCCCCGCTCGAGCGGCGACGGCATCGCCGATGAGATCCCGCTGCGACCCGGCGACCGCATCCTGCTCGCCCGGACGGACATCGCGGACGGACGCCTCCCAGAGCGTCTGCGCGAACGCGGGGCGGTCGTCGACGAGGTCGTCGCCTACCGGACCGTCGAGGCGCCCGGGGCTTCCCGCGAGCCCCTCGCCGAGGCCTTCGCCGCCGGTCCGTTCGACGCGCTCGTGTTCACGAGCGGCTCGACGGTCCGCGGCCTGCTCGCACTGCTGAGCCCGCAGCAGCGTCGGCTGGCGCTCCGCTCGGTCGCCTGCTGCATCGGGCCGACGACCGCGCGGGTCGCCCGAGAGTGCGGGTTCGGTCGGGTCGCCGAGGCGCCGACGCAGTCGGCCGCCGCGCTCGCCGAGATCATCGCCTGCCGCCGTCCGCCCGGGAGCTACCGGCCGGGGATGCGGTCGTCGCCAGTCACGAGGCAACCCGATGAGCATCCTCGACGCGCCCGGCTCGATCCTCCCGGCCCCGGCCCACCGGCTGCGCCGCCTCCGGCGCACGGCGCCGCTGCGCGAGCTGGTCCGCGAGACCCGGCTCCACCCCCGCCAGCTCGTGGCCCCGATCTTCGTCCAGCCCGGGCCGCGGCGAGCGGGCGCCGATCTCGTCCATGCCCGGTGTGTCGCGCTTGTCGCCGGACGAGGCGGTTTCCGAGGCCCGTCGGCTCAGCCGACTCGACGTCGGCGGCGTGATCCTGTTCGGTCTGCCGGCCGACAAGGACGCGATCGGCACCGGCGCCTGGATCGAGGACGGCATCGTCCAGGAGACGCTGCTGCGCCTGCGGGAAGCGGACCTCGACCTCGTCCTCATCGCCGACACCTGCCTGTGCGAGTACACCGACCACGGCCACTGCGGACCGGTCGACGGGCACGGTGCGGTCATCAACGACGAGGCGATCCGCAGCCTTGCCCGGACCGCGGTCTCGCAGGCGCGGGCCGGAGCCGACATCGTGGCGCCGAGCGCGATGATGGACGGCCAGGTCGCGGCGATCCGGGCTGGCCTCGACGCGGAGGGCTTCGCCGACACGTCGATCCTCGCCTACGCGGCCAAGACCGCGTCCGCGTTCTACGGCCCGTTCCGTGAGGCCGCCGACTCGGCTCCGGCGTTCGGCGACCGGCGCGGCTACCAGATGGACCCGGCCAACCGCCGCGAGGCGATGCGCGAGATGGCGATCGACGTCGAGGAGGGCGCCGACGCCCTGCTCGTCAAGCCGGCCCTGCCCTCCCTCGACATCCTGGCCCGCGGCGCGGGACCGGTTCGACGTCCCGATCGGCGCCTACCAGGTGAGCGGGGAGTACGCCCAGATCGAGGCGGCCGCCCGGCTCGGCTGGATCGACCGCCGGCGGACGCACCTCGAGGCGGCCACCTCGATCGTCCGCGCCGGCGCGTCGTTCGTGATCACCTATGCCGCCGCGGACCTCGCGGCCTGGCTCCGCGAAGGGATCGGCTGATGGGAACGGCGACGATCGTGACGGACGGCCCCGGCGTGGAGCCGGCCGATCGACAGGCGCAGCTCGTGGCCCGGGCCGAGGACCTGTTCCCGGGCGGCGTGAACAGCCCGGTCCGTGCCTTCCGCTCGGTGGGCCGGACGCCGCTCGTCCTCGAGGCCGGCGAGGGCCCGCGCGTCCGCGACGCCGACGGTCGCTGGTACATCGACTACATCGGGGCCTGGGGGCCGGCCATCCTCGGCCACGCCCATCCGGCGACGGTCGAGGCCGTGCGCCGGGCCGCCCTGCGCGGGTTCGCGCTGGGGGCGACGTCGCCCGGCGAGATCGAGCTCGGCGAGGCGATCCGGGCGGCGATGCCGTCGATGGAGCGGCTGCGCTTCACGTCCTCCGGCACCGAGGCCGCCATGAGCGCCCTCCGGCTGGCGCGGGGCGCGACCGGCCGCGACCTCGTCCTGAAGTTCGCCGGCGGCTACCACGGCCACTCGGACGGACTCCTCGTCGAGGCCGGCTCCGGCGTCGCGACGCTCGCCCTGCCGGGCAGCGCCGGGCGTCCCGCAGCGCGTCGCCGAGGCGACGGTCGTCGTGCCCTACAACGATCTCGACGCCGTCCGGCTCGCCTTCGAGCGCCATCCGGGCCGGATCGCCGCGATCATCGTCGAGCCGGTCGCCGCCAACGTCGGCGTCATCCCGCCGGCGCCCGGCTTCCTCGAGGGGCTCCGCGAGGTGACGGCGGCGGACGGCGCGCTGCTCATCTTCGACGAGGTGATCACCGGCTTCCGCGTCGCCCACGGCGGCGCCCAGGCGCGCTACGGGATCCGGCCGGACCTCACCGTCCTGGGCAAGATCATCGGCGGCGGCCTGCCGGTCGGCGCCTACGGCGGCCGGCGCGGACCTGATGGACCTGGTCGGCCCCGGCCGGCCCCGTCTACCAGGCCGGGACCCTGTCCGGCCACCCGCTGACGATGGCCGCCGGGGTCGGCGACGCTGCGCGAGCTGCGGCCGGAGCGCTACGACGAGCTCGAGGCGGCCGGCGCGGCCCTCGAGCTCGGCCTCCGCGCAGGCCGCCGGGGAGGCGGGCCGGGAGGTCGCGGTCCAGCGGGTCGGGTCGCTGCTCACGGTCTTCTTCCGGGCCGCGGCCCCCGGGACCTACGCGGAGGCGATGACCGCCGACCGCGAGGCCTTCGCCCGCTTCTTCGGCGCGATGCTCGACGGCGGCGTCCTGCTCCCGCCGTCCCAGTTCGAGGCGTGGTTCCTCTCCCTGGCCCACGGTCGGGACGTGCTCGACGAGACGATCGAGGCCGCCCGGGCGGCATTCCGGGCATGAGCGATCCGACCGCGACGGCGCCGACCTCCTGCGGCCGAGCTCCCTGCCGGCGGCACGGCCCTGGCCGACCCGCGCGCGGATCGCTTCCTGCGGGCCTGCCGGCGCGAGCCCGTCGACACGACGCCGGTCTGGTTCATGCGCCAGGCGGGCCGCTCGCTGCCCGAGTACCGCGCGGTCCGCGAGCGCGCCACGCTGCATCGAGATCACCCGGGATCCGGCGCTCTGCGCCGAGGTCACCCTCCAGCCCGTCCGCCGGCTGGGCGTCGACGCCGCGATCCTGTTCGCCGACATCACCACGCCGTTCAGCGGGCTCGGCGTCGCGTTCGACATCCAGCCGCGGCATCGGGCCGGTCATCGAGTCGCCGATCGCGCTCTGCGGCCGACGTCGCCCGCCTCCGGCCGTTCGACCCGGAGGAGGCCGTCGGCCCCCTCCTCGAGGCGATCCGCCTGGTCCGGGCCGAGTCCCCGGTCCCGCTCATCGGCTTCGCCGGGGCGCCGTTCACCCTCGCCTGCTACCTCGTCGAGGGCGGGCCGTCGCGCGAGTTCCTGCGCACGAAGACGTTCATGCACGCGGAGCCCGACGACCTGGGCCGCGCTCATGGAGGTCCTCGTCGAGACGACGATCGCGCTACCTCGGCGCCCAGGTCGCGGCCGGGGCGCAGGCGGTCCAGGTCTTCGACTCGTGGGTCGGCGGCCTCGGGCCGCGCGACTACGAGCGCCACGTCGCGCCGTGGATGGGCCGGCTGTTCGACGGGCTCGCCGGTCTGGGCGTCCCGCGGACGCACTTCGGGCTGGGCACGGCCGGCCTCCTCCGGCTCCAGGCGGCGGCCGGCGGCGACGTGATCGGGCTCGACTGGCGGATCGCCCTGGCCGAGGGCTGGGCGCTCGTCGGCGACCGGGCCGTCCAGGGGAACCTCGACCCGGCCCTGCTCCTCGGCCCGTTCGACGCGGTGGCCGACACGGCCCGCTGGATCCTGGACCAGGCCGCGGGGCGGCCGGGCCACATCTTCAACCTGGGCCACGGCGTCCTGCCCGAGACCGACCCCGACGACCTCCGCCGCCTCGTCGACCTCGTCCACGAGCACAGCGCCCGAGGAACCGCCCGATGAGCGCCGACGCCGTCCTGCTCATGGCCTACGGCAGCCCCGACCGGCTCGACCAGGTCGAGGCCTACTACACGGACATCCGGCGGGGCAGCCCGCCGCCGCCGGAGCTGCTCGAGGAGCTCGTCGGCCGCTACCGGGCGATCGGCGGCGGGTCGCCGCTGTCACGGATCGTCGAGGCGCAGCGGGCCGCCCTCGAGGCCGAGCTGGCCGCCCGCGGCCGGCCGGTGCGGGTCTACGCCGGGATGCGCCACATCGAGCCGCGGATCGGCCGGATCGTCGAGGGCATGGCCGCGGACGGCGTCGAGCGCTTCGTGGCCATCGCCCTGGCGCCCCAGAAGTCGTCGAACGCCGCCGGCTACCGGCGAGCCGTGGACGCCGCGCTGGCCGGCCTCGGCGACGGGGCGCCCTCGGCCGTCTACGTCGACTCGTGGTACGACCAGCCGCGCTTCATCGAGGCGCTGGCCGAGACGACGCGCGAGGCCCTCGCCCGCTTCCCGGACCCGAGCCGCGTCCGGGTGATGTTCACCGCCCACAGCCTGCCCGCGCGGGTCGTCGCCGAAGGGCGATCCCTACCCGGACGAGCTCGCCGGGACGGCCGCGCTCGTCGCCGGGCGCCTGGGCCTGGCCGAGTACGAGTTCGCGTTCCAGAGCGCCGGGCGGACCGGCGAGCCGTGGCTCGGGCCGGACATCCTCGACGAGATCCGGCGGCTCGCGGCGACCGGCGTGACCGAGCTCGTGATCCGCCCCGTCGGCTTCGTCGCCGACCACCTGGAGGTCCTCTACGACATCGACATCGAGGCGCAGGCCGTCGCCCGCGCCGTCGGCGTCCGGCTCGAGCGGGCGCGCTCGATGAACGACGACCCCACCTTCATCGCCGGGCTGGCCGACCTCGCGGAAGCCGCCCTGCCGGAAGCGTCCCGCGAGCCGGTCGGGCGCGGCCTGACGGACCCCAGGAGACACGAGGCCAACGCCATGAGCCAGTCGATCGCCGAACCGGTCCTCGAGCGCCCCGGGCACCCGGGCGGCCATCCCGGCGGGCATCCGGGCGGCACCCGACCGCGGTCGGGGCGGTCCGTCCCGAGGACTACGTCTACGGCCGGGCGCCGATGCTCGTCTACTGGGAGACGACCCTCTCCTGCGGCCTGGCGTGCAAGCACTGCCGGGCCACGGCGATGCCCGAACGGGATCCGGCCGAGCTGACCACCGAGGAGGGCTTCGCCCTGCTCGACCGGGTGACCGGCTTCGGGCAGCCGTACCCCCATGTCGTCTTCACCGGCGGCGACCCCCTCCGCCGCCCCGACCTCGAGACGCTGGTCCGGGCCGCGACCGAGCGCGGGATCGGCGCGTCGCTCGCCCCGGCGGTGACCCCCGACATGACGATCGAGCGCCTGGCGGCGCTCAAGGCGGCCGGCATCCAGACGATGTCGCTCAGCATCGACGGCTCCGACGCCGCCCGCCACGACGGGTTCCGCGGCGTGCCGGGCACGTTCGACATGACCATGCGGGCGGTGGAGTGGGCCCACGCGCTCGACCTGCCGCTCCAGATCAACACGCTCGTGACCGACGAGACGCTGCCCGACCTGCCAGCCGCGCACGAGCTCATGAAGACCCTCGGGATCATGCGCTGGAGCCTCTTCTTCCTCATCTCGATGGGGCGCGGCAGCGGCCTCCGGGAGATCGGGCCCGCCGACTCCGAGCGGCTCAACCACTGGCTCTACGATCTCTCGAAGACGTCGCCGTTCCAGATCAAGACGACCGAGGCGACCCACTACCGCCGGGTCGCGATCAGGCGGATGGCCGCCGAGGGCATGGACGAGGCGGCGATCGCGGCCACCTCCGTGGGCCGCGGCTTCGGCGTCCGCGACGGCAACGGGATCATGTTCATCGCCTACGACGGTTCCGTGCACCCGTCCGGGTTCCTGCCCGTCTCGACCGGCAACGTCCGCACGGACGATGTCGTCGAGCTCTACCGGACCCATCCGGTGTTCACGAGCCTGCGCGACGTGACGACGTACAAGGGCCGCTGCGGACGCTGCGAGTACGCCCGCCTGTGCGGCGGCTCGCGGGCACGCGCGTACGCCTGGACGGGCGACGTCCTGGAGTCCGATCCGCTCTGCCCGTTCGTCCCGCCGCTCGCCGGCACCCCGGAGCCGTGATCGGGGCGCGGCGACGATGACGGTCCTGGTCGTCGGCGGCGGGATCACCGGCCTCAGCGCGGCGTACGCGCTCGGCCGGGCCGGCGTGCCCACGACGCTCGTCGAGGCCAGCGCCCGGCTCGGCGGCAAGGTCCGCACGGAGCGCGTCGACGGGTTCCTCGTGGAGTCCGGCCCGGACTCGTTCATCGCCTACCGCCCGGCCGCGCTCGAGCTCTGCCGCGAGCTCGGCCTCGGCGACGCGATCATCCGGCCCACCGACCCGCGGGTGGTCAACGTCCGGGCGGGCGGCCGGTTCGTCAGGCTGCCCGACGGGATCGGCCTCGTCCTCCCGACGCGGCTGCGCCCGCTGGTCACGACCCCCATGTTCTCCCCGTTCGAGAAGGTCCGGATGGGCCTCGATCTCGTCCTGCCCCGCGCCGCGGGAGACGGCGACGTCGCGGTCGGGCCGTTCCTGCGCCGGCGGCTCGGGGGCGCGCTCGTGGAACGACTCGCCGGCCCGCTCATCGGCGGCGTCTACGGCACCTCCATCGACGAGCTGAGCCTCGACGCCGTGGTCCCCCAGCTGCGCGAGGCCGAGCGGGACCACCGCTCGCTGCTGCTGGCGAGCCTGGCCCAGGGGCGTGCCCGGAAGCGAAGCGGCGCGGTCGCGAGCTCGCCGTTCGTCACCCTCGCCGGCGGGCTGGGCCAGCTCACGGACGCGCTCGGGGCAGCGCTCGAGGCTTCGCCGTCCGTGAACGTCCGAACGGGCACGGAGGTCGCCGGCCTGGAACGGCAGGGTGCGGGGTTCGCCATCCGGCTCGCCGGCGGCGAGCGCCTCCACGGCGACGCGGTCGTGCTGACGGGACCGGCGCCGATCAGCGCCGGTCTCCTGGACGCGCTGGCACCCAGCGCGGCGGATCGCCTGCGCACGATCCCCCACGGCTCCACCGGCGTGGTCTCGCTCGGCTACCGGGCCGACCAGTTCCCGGAGCCGCTGGTCGGCCACGGGTTCCTCGTGGCCGACGGCGAGCCGCTATCGATCAGCGCCTGCACCTGGAGCTCGCTGAAGTGGGCCGGCCGCGCGCCCGACGGGATGGTCCTGCTCCGCGCGTTCATCGGCTCGAACGGCGAGCGGCTCCTGGCCGGACCGGACGCCGAGATCGCGGCCGCCGCCCGACGGGACCTCGCGCTGACGATGGGCGTGCGCGGCGATCCGGTCCTGACCCGCGTCGCGCGCTGGCCGGCCGCGATGCCGCACTACACCGTGGGCCATCTCGAGCGGGTGGCCGCGGTGTTCGAGTCGCTCGCCGGGGTGCCCAACCTCGTGCTCGCGGGCGCGGCGTACCACGGCGTCGGGCTGCCTGACTGCATCGCCCAGGGTCGCGCCGCCGCGGCACGGGTGCACCGCGTCCTCGAGGGAGATGTCGGCCGCGGGTCCGTGGCCGCCGTCGCGCCGACCCCGCTGGACCGCTTCCCGGTCGGCACGGGAGGCCGTGTCGTGGGTGTCGGCCCAGCGTTCCGCGAGGAGCTCGCCGGTGAGGGCATCCGGCCGCGCGCCCGGGTCGCCCTCGCCCGGTCGGTCGCCGGTACCGTCGACGTCTCGGTCGCGGGCCCCACGGACGAGGCCGGCGCGTGACCGTCTGCCACCTGCCGGTCGAGGCCGGGCGTGGCGAGTCCGCCGTTGGCGGGCCCGATCGCGAGGAGCGGCTCCCGACCGTGGCGCTCGTCGGCTGGGTCTGCTGGGGCTCCCTGCGATCGCCGCGATCGCGATCGTCTTCGCTGTCCTGCGCAAGGAGCTGGCCCTCCAGCTCTTGATCGCGCTTGCGGTCATCCAGTACGGGGCAGATGCCGCCGACCTTGGCGCCTTCCTCTCGCCGGCCCAGCTGTTCGTCTTCGCCATCGTCACGTCGATCTCGGTGCCCTGCGCGGCGACGCTCGCGACGCTCGCGAGCGAGTTCGGCTGGCGGCTGGCGCTCTCGATCAGCGGCGCCTCGCTCGGCGTGGCACTGGGCGCCGGAGCCGTGCTGGCCCGGGTGTTCGGGATCGCCTGACGGGGCCGCCCGGCCGTCGCCCGTCCCGGCATCGATCTGGAGCCGCTCGAAGCGGGCGGCCAGCTCGGTCAGTTACCCGACGTCGACCTCGACGAGGCGCCGTCCGATGAGCCTGCGCATGGTCCGGCGAGGATACACTCGCCCGGTGCCCGAGACCCCGATCGGCCCGCATCCGCGTCTCCCGCCGGCCGTCCAGCCGTCCGACCCCGGCGCGGTCGAGCCGCCGGTCCCGGTCGGCTCGACGATCGGCATCCTCGGCGGCGGCCAGCTCGGTCGGATGCTCGGGTTCGCGGCCCGGGAGCTCGGCTACCGGGTGGCGATCCTCGACCCGGATCCGGACTGCCCGGCCCGCGCGGTCGCCGACCGCCAGGTCGTGGCCGCCTACGCCGACACGCCGGCCGCCCTCGAGCTCGCCGCCGGCTGTGCCGTCGTCACCTACGAGCTCGAGCACGTGTCGGCGAGCCTGGTCGACGCGCTCGCCGAGCACCTGCCGGTCCGGCCCGGCGCTGGCGCCCTCAAGGTGACCCAGGACCGTCTCGCCGAGCGGCGCTTCCTCGACTCGATCGAGGTCCCGACCGCCCCCGGGCGCGAGGTCCGGACGCTCGACGACCTCCGCGCCGCCGCCGAGGCCCTCGGCTTCCCTCTCCGCCTGAAGGCCGCGATCGGCGGCTACGACGGCCGCAGCCAGGTCCGGATCGCGGGGGCGGATGGCCCCGACGGGACCGCCGCCGCCTGGTCGGCCCTCGGGCCCGTCGCCGAGCGGGCCGGCCTGCTGCTCGAGGCCGAGCTCGACTTCGCGTGCGAGCTGTCGGTCGTGGTCGCCCGCGACCTGGCCGGCCGGTCTGTGGCGTTCCCGGCGTCGATGAACCGGCACGACCGGGGGATCCTGATCGAGTCGGTCGTCCCGGCACCTCCTCCGGTGACCGGGGCGGTGGCCGACGAGGCGGAGGCGCTGGCTGCCCGGATCGCGCTGGAGCTCGACCTGGTCGGGACCCTGACCGTCGAGCTGTTCCTGCTGCGCGACGGCTCGCTCGTCGTCAACGAGCTGGCGCCCCGCGTCCACAACAGCGGGCACTGGACGATCGAGGGCGCGGCCACGAGCCAGTTCGACCAGCACGTTCGGGCGATCTGCGGCCTGCCGCTCGGTGCGCCGGACGCCCACGGCCCGGCGGCGATGGTCAACCTGCTCGGGACGGGGCCGGCCCGCGAGGCCCGCCTCGTGGGCGTCGAGCAGGCGCTGTCCGACCCGCTCGTCCACCTCCACGTCTACGACAAGCGGCGGGTCTTCGAGCGGCGCAAGATGGGCCACCTGACCGTCGTCGGCGCGGGTACCCCGGACGAGGCGCTGGGACGGGCCCGGGCGGCCCTGGCGAAGCTGTCCTGGGCGGACGGCTGACCGTGCCGGGTCCCGCGGTCCCGCCGGCCTCAGGTCCGGGTCGGGCTCAACAGGGGCGGCTCCAGGTCGGGATGCTCGACCAGGTCGAGGAAGATCGCGCTCCACAGCATCGACTCCTCGCCGATGAACAGGCGTCGCGAGCTGACCCAGCACCGCCCGGTCTCGTCGAGGACCTCCCAGAACGTCCCGTCGCGGCGGATCCAGTCCGCGTAGCGCCGGATGCCGGTCTCCGCCGCCGCCCGCTTCACGCTGTGCAGGAGCCACAGGTAGATCGAGCCGATGCTCGTCCAGATGGTGCTGCCCTGGTAGCCCGGGAGGAGATGGCGGGTGACCCAGACCTCGCGCTCCGGGCGCCGACTCGTCTCGTAGCGCAGCGGGAGGGGGTCGGCGAAACCTTCTCGGGCGAGGGTCGCGAGGGCCCGGCCGAGCATCGCCCGATCGCCGATCACGCCGGTCCAGAACGGCCAGACGTTGGCTTCGCCGCTCGTCCCGTCGGCGCCGAGCGCGTCGATGAAGCGATCGCCCCGCCAGAAGTGCGTGCGCAGCAGGCGACCGTGGTCCCCGTCGAAGAAGCGCTCCAACGGCGAGTCGAACCAGCTCGTCTCGGCCAGGGTCTTCGCGAGCAGGGCGACCATCGAGTTGGCGTACGCCGTCGAGCGATCGACGACCGTGTCCCGATGGGCGCTGAAGGTCCGGTCGGTCCGGACCAGGCCGGTCAGCGGGTCGACCACCCGATCGCAGTAGTGGGCGAGCTCGTCCGCCAGCCACGACCGGTGGCGCTCCACGAGGTCATCGGCCTCGACGGTCCGGAGCGTGGCCAGGAGGAGCGGCAGCGAATCGACCCCGAACGCGAACGCGTCGCCGGGGTGGTCGAAGAAGTGGATCGTGGTGGTGACATGACTCCGGCGGCGCGTCCACACCTCGAGCGCCCGGTCGAGCGACGCGCGGACGCGCGTCCGATCGCGCTCCGACGACCTGGCCAGGGCGGGAGCCGCGAACGCGAGGTCGCGGGTCCAGAACATCCGGAAGTGGCCGGGCGATGCGACGTACCAGCGTCCGTCCCAGCAGGCGTCGACGCAGGCATGCAGGATCTCGGGGACCGAGCCCCGGTGGCGGCGTTGGCCGCGGACGGATCGCCGGACGCGGACGCCCAGCCCGAGTGCGTATTCGGTGAGGACGGCCGGATGGACCCAGGCCAGGAGCCCCATCGGCGGGCGGTCCCGGTCCCTGGTCGAGGCCCGTCGGTCAGGCGGATCGCCGGCGCCGGTCGATCAGGAGGCCGACGGCCAACCCGATCGCGGTCCCGACGACGACCATGATCGCCAGGTTGGTCGAGAGCATCAGCCCGACCAGGAGGCCGATGACCGCTCCGACCCCCGACCAGCCACCGATCGGAACGATGCCTGCGGGTTCGCTCGGGTCGGACATGGCGTGACTCCCATCGAGGCGCAGGTGGCGCCGGAGGACCACCATCGCCGGCCGATGCTGTCGGTCGATAGGGCCATCGGCCACGAATGACGGACCGGAGGCACTAGAATCCGGCCCACCGCCCCTCGCTCGCCCGAGCCACGCGAAACCAGGAGCCCGCCGCCGATGCCGACCCCGCAGCCGCACCGCGTGACCGTCATCCCCGGCGACGGGGTCGGGCCGGAGGTCGTCCGCTCGGCGGTCCGGATCATCACGGCCGAGGGCGTCCGGATCGACTGGGAGGAGGCCGAGGCCGGAGCCGAGGTCTTCAAGCGCGGCGACTCGAGCGGGGTTCCGAAGGCGACCCGGGACTCGATCGAGCGGACGAAGGTCGTCCTGAAGGGCCCGCTCGAGACGCCGGTCGGGTTCGGTGAGAAGAGCGCCAACGTCACCCTGCGCAAGCTGTTCGAGACCTACGCCAACGTCCGTCCGGCCCGCGAGCTGCCCGGCGTCCCGACGCGCTACGCGGGCGAGGGCGTCGACATGATCATCGTCCGCGAGAACGTCGAGGACCTGTACGCCGGGATCGAGCACAAGCTGACGCCCGACGTGGCGCAGTGCCTGAAGATCATCAGCCGGAAGGGTTCGGAGAAGGTCATCCGCTACGCCTTCGAGCTCGCCCGCCGCGAGGGCCGCGAGAAGGTCACCTGCGCGACCAAGGCCAACATCATGAAGCTCACCGAGGGGCTGTTCAAAGCCGTCTTCGAGGAGCTGAGCCGCGAGTACCCGGAGATCCAGGCCGACCACCTGATCATCGACAACGTCGCTCACCAGCTCGCCAAGGAGCCGGCCCAGTTCGACATCGTCGTCACCACCAACCTCAACGGCGACATCATCAGCGACCTCGCCTCGGGCCTCGTCGGGGGGCTCGGCTTCGCCTCGTCCGGCAACTACGGCGACACGGTCGCGATCTTCGAGGCCGTCCACGGATCCGCCCCGAAGTACGCCGGCAAGGACGTGATCAACCCGACCGCACTCATCCTCAGCTCGGTGATGATGCTCCGTCACCTCGGGGAGGCGGCCGCGGCGACCCGGATCGAGGACGCCGTCCTGCGAACGCTCGAGGACGGCCGGGCGATGACCCAGGACCTCGTCCGCCAGACCGGAGGCGACGTCGACACGGCGGCCTCGACGACCGGCTTCACCGATGCGGTCATCGCCAATCTCGGGGCGCACCCGACGAGCCTCGCGCCGCGCAGGGCGCCGGTCGTCCCGCCGCCCACCCCGATGCCGGCCTGGTCGTACGGGCCGGATCGGTACGCCCGGATCGAGCGGCGCACGGTCGGACTCGACATCTTCCTGGCGACGGACGTCCCGCCGGAGGTCCTCGGGCCGGAGCTGGAGCGGCTGGCCGGGCCGGCCTACCGGCTCGAGTTCGTCGAGAGCCGCGGGACGAAGGTCTACCCGTCGGTCGGCCTGAGCACGGACCCGGTCGGCCTGCTCCGGGCACGGTTCGTGACCGCCGACGGCTCCGACGCCGTCGACGCCGAGCTGCTCGCGCTCCAGGCCCGGGTCGCCGCCCGGCATCCGGGCTGGACCCACGTCGAGAAGCTCCACGTCTTCGACGGCGCCGACGGCTTCACCAAGGCCCAGGGCCAGTAGGGTGGCCACGAGCGCGGGCCGGGCCCGACCTGCCCAGGTGTCGACCCCTGGCTCCAGGCCGCTCGTCGGGGTGGTCGGGGGCAGTCGCTCCGACTTCCCGATCCTCGAGAAGGCGGCGGGCCTGCTGACCGAGCTGGGGATCCCGCACGAGCTGCGGGTCGTGTCCGCCCACCGCACGCCCGACCTGCTCTACCGCTACGCGGAGGAGGCCCCGGGGCGGGGGATCCGGGTGCTCGTCGCCGGGGCCGGCGGAGCGGCCCACCTGCCGGGGATGCTGGCCGCCAAGACGACCCTGCCGGTCATCGGCGTCCCCATCCCGACCCAGCACCTGGGCGGCCTCGACTCGCTCCTGTCGATCGTCCAGATGCCGCGCGGGGTCCCGGTCGCGACGGTCGCCATCGGCAACGCCGAGAACGCGGCACTCCTCGCGGCCGAGATCCTGGCCCTGTCCGATCCGGCCCTCGCCGACCGGGTGGCCGCCTACCGCGCGGCGCAGGCGCAGGTCGTTCTCGACGACGAGTCGAACCGGGGCTGACTCTCCCCGTGAGGTGCGCCCCGCCGGCCCATCGTGTCCTCCGATCGTCAGCGAGCACGATCGTGCTCCGGAGATCTCTGGCCTAGGCGTCGGCAGCCGACCGGGGCGCGGGGTCCACCGGCTCGCGCTCGACGTCCGTGAGCGGTCCGGGCAGGGTGGCCGCCGGCCGGCGGGTGTCGGCCCTCGACCGCTCGAGGAAGTGGAGCCCGAGGTCGAGGACCGTCTTGAGCCCGATGAGGATGACGATCGCCGCCGCCGGCGCCCCGGTCGTCGAGATCGCGATCGCGCCGAAGATGATCGTCACGTGGAGGATGACCAGCCGAGCGTACGGCGCGAACATCTGGCCGGCGGCCGAGGTGTGGAGGTACTCGCCGCGGCCGATGTAGTTCAGCCGGTACGACAGCCCGTGACTGATCACCAGTGCGACCGTGGCGAGGAGGATCGTCCACGGTGACGGCGCCGCACCGGTCTCGGCGCCGACCGGGCCGAACGCCCCGAACGCCAGGCTCAGCACGAACACGCCGTGGACCGTCCAGAAGATCCCGTAGTGCATGACGAAGAACCCGACCAGGGCGCTGCTCGAGGCGTCGTCGACCGGTCGCCCGTTGAACGACATCGACACCCGGCCCGGGACGTAGGGACCCGCTGCCCGGCGCATCTTCAGCACGTTGATCGCGCCGACGACCCCGTTCTCTAGCCAGTACACGATGAGGATCGTCCAGACATTCCAGCCCAGGAACAGCACGCCGACGAGCGGGACGCAGTTGGCCAGCACGAGGGCCACGACGGCGGCCGTCGAGGAGGTCGTCCGGTACAGGGCGAACAGCCGGTCCACGTCCGGATGCTAGCGCATCGGTGGGGCCGACCCGACCCGGTCGGGCCGAACCGACCGCCATCGGGCTGACCTCCGGCAGATGCGCCGCGGTGGCCGACGGTCCGACGCTGGTCGATCAGCGAGTCGAGTGCCTTCGCCCGCAGCCTGTCGGCCGGGCGGCCGATCCACGCGAGGCCAGCCATGACCGGATCCACCCCCCTCCTCGAGTGTCGCGACGTGCGTCGGCGCTACGGTGACCGGGTCGCCGTGGACGGCGTGAGCTTCTCGATCTCCGCCGGCGAAACGTATGGGCTCCTCGGCCCGAACGGGGCGGGCAAGACGACCACGATCTCGATGGTCTGTGGCCTCCTCCGGCGCGACGGCGGAGAGGTGCTCGTCGATGGGCGGCCGATGGACGTCGGCGCGACCGAGGCCAAGGCGATCATCGGGCTGGTCCCCCAGGACCTGGCGATCTACCCGGACCTGTCGGCCCGCGAGAACCTGCGCTTCTTCGGTCGGCTCGAGCGGCTGTCCGGCCGCGAGCTCGACACGCGCGTCGACGAGGTCCTCGAGCTGGTCGAGCTGCGCGACCGGGCCGAGGAGCGGACCGACGCCTACTCCGGCGGGATGAAGCGACGCCTGAACATCGGGATCGGCCTCCTCCACAAGCCGCGCCTGCTCGTCCTCGACGAGCCCACCGTCGGGGTCGACCCGCAGAGCCGGAACGCGATCCTGTCCGGGGTCGAGGCGCTCGAGCAGCAGGGCATGGCGATCCTCTACACGACCCACTACATGGAGGAGGCCGAGCGGCTGTGCGACCGGATCGGGATCATCGACGAGGGCAAGATCCGCGCCGAGGGCACCCGCCGCGAGCTCGTCGCGCTGATCGGCGAGAAGGACCGGGTCAGCCTGACGGCGGCCGGCCCACTGGCGCGCGCCGCCGAGACCCTCCGTCGGCTCGACGGGGTCCACGATGTCTCGGTCCGTGAGGGCGGCATCGAGGTCATCGTCGCCCAGGCCCGTCACGAGCTGCCGACGATCCTCCAGACGGTGACCGATGCGGGGGTCACGATCCGCTCGGTTGAGGTGGTCGAGCCCGACCTCGAGGCGGTCTTCCTCCACCTGACCGGCAAGGCTCTGCGCGATTAGGGGCGTGACGATGCGAGCGGCGCTGACCATCGCGGCCAAGGACCTCCGGCAGAAGGTCCGCGACCGATCGGCGATCGTCATGGCGATCGTCGCGCCGTTCGCCCTGGCATCCCTGTTCGCGCTGATCATCCCTGCCTCGGCCGGGCAGTTCGACGCCACCTACGCCCTGGTCGACCTCGACCGGGGGTCGATGGCCGTCGTCCTCCGCGACGACGTGCTCGGCGCGGTGGAGCACGCGGGAGTCGCCACCATCCAGACGGCCGCGTCGGAGGCCGACGCGCGCTCGGCCATCGAGGGTGGTTCTGTCGACGCCGCGATCGTCGTCCCGGCCGGGTTCAGCCAGGCCGTCCAGACCGGTCAGGCGGCCGAGCTCAGGCTGATCGGCGGCGCGAACTCCGGCCTGGCCGTCCCCGTCGCCCGGTCGATCCTCGAGCGTTTCGCCAGCCAGCTCGAGGGGGTCCAGCTGTCGGTGGTGACGGTCGTCCAGGCCGGCGGCACGACGGTCGACCCGGCAACGACCGCGGACCTCGCCGCGCGGGCCGCCGCGTCGACCGATCCGATCACCCTGGTCGACGCCGCGGCGTCGACCCGGTCGGCCAGCTACGCCACGTTCTACGGCGCCTCGATGGCGATCCTGTTCCTGTTCTTCACGACCGGCTTCGGCATCTCGACCCTGCTCGGAGAGCGACGCAACGGGACGCTGGCGCGGATGCTCGCGGCCCCGGTCGCCCCGTGGACGATCCTGCTCGGCAAGGTCCTGACCAGCTTCGCCCTCGGCTGCATCGCGACGACCGTCCTCGTCGTGGCGACGACTCTCGCCCTGGGCGCGTCGTGGGGCCCGCCGGTCCTGCTCGCCATCGTCGTGGTCGCCGCCGTCGTGGCAGCGACCGGGATCTCGACCGTGGTCACGACGCTGGCCAAGACCGAGGACCAGGCGTCCAGCTTCAACGCGATCGTGGCGATGACCCTGGCCGTCCTCGGCGGCTCGTTCTTCCCGTTGTCGCAGGCGCCGGAGGCCCTGGCGAACGCCAGCCTGGTCACGCCGCACGCCTGGTTCTTCCGGGCGATCGACGAGCTGGCCGCGCCGGACGTCACCGTGGCCGCGATCGCCGCGCCGGTCGGCGTCCTCCTGGCGATCGGTCTGCTGACCCTCGGCCTCGGCCTCGCCCGGGCCCGCGGGATCCTGGTCCGATGAGGTCCGTCCGATGACCGCGCTCGTCATCGCCCAGGTGAACCTGGTCCGCCTCCTGCGCGACCGGACCTCGCTCTTCTTCATCCTCCTCCTGCCGGTGATGCTGATGCTGGTCCTCGGGATCCAGTTCGGCGGGCGGACGGCACCGCGGGTCGGGATCGTCGAACTCGACGCCGGACCGCTCGGAACCGAGCTCGCCGACCGGATCGGGGCCGGCGAGGTCCGGCTCGAGCGGAAGCTCCTCGCCAGCGAGGCCGCGCTCCGGGACGGGGTCGAGCGGGGGACGCTCGAGATCGGCGTCCTCATCCCGCCCGGCTACGACGCAGCGCTGCGCGGCAGCGGCGCGGCGATCGTGACCGTGATCGGTCGGGGTCGTCCCAGACCTCGGCGGTGCGGACGACGGTCGAGGCGGCGGTCGCGGCGCAGTCGGCCCGGGTCCGGGCGGCCCGGTTCACGGTCGGCGAGGGCGCGGGCGGACTCGGCTTCGACGCCGCGCTGTCCGCCGCCGACCGGGCGGCCGTGAACCTGCCCGGCGTCGCGGTGACGGTCGAATCGATCGGCGAGGCGCTCTTCCCGGCCTCGCTCGGCCGGTTCTCGCTGGGCGCCCAGAGCCAGCTCGTCCTGTTCATGTTCCTGACCTCGCTGACGGCGGCGACCCAGCTCATCATCACCCGCCAGCTGGGGATCTCCCGCCGGATGCTCGCCACGCCGACCCCGGTCCGGACGATCCTCGTCGGCGAGACGCTCGGGCGGTTCGGTGTGGCGCTCTTCCAGGGCCTGTTCATCCTCATCGTCTCGGCGGTCGCGTTCGGCGTGAGCTGGGGCGACCCGCTCGCCTCCGGCGCGATCGTCGTCGCGTTCGCGCTCGTCGGGACGGGGGCGGCGATGGTCATCGGCACGCTGTCCGGTAACGCCGACCAGGCCGGCGCGTTCGGGGTCTTCGCCGGGATGGGGCTCGGCGCGCTGGGCGGGGCGATGGTGCCGATGGAGGTCTTCCCGGAGACGATGCAGCGGGTCGCGCACCTGACCCCGCATGCCTGGGCCCTCGACGCGTTCCGCGAGGTCGCCGTTCGGGGCGGCGGACTGGCCGACATCCTGCCCGAGCTCGCGGTCCTGCTCGGGATGGCGGCCATCCTGCTCGTCTTCTCGACCTGGCGGTTCGGCCGGGGGCTGGCCGGCTAGATCGCGGCGGTCCGACCTCGGGCCGAGTCCGCCGGCTGGCCGTACACTCGGGTCGATGGTCGAACCGGCCGCCGCCGAACCCGCCGCCCCCGACGATCCACGCTGGGAGCCGGGGATGCCCATGCTCGATCGGCAGGCGGTCGGCGGGCCGAGCCTTCCCCCGAGCCTCCAGGGCCTTCCGCCGCGGTCCGTGCCGGAGGTCCGGCCGACGCCGCTCCAGCGTCACTACATCTCGCTGTCGGTCATCGCGCTGGTGTGCGGCGCCGTGGCCATCACGGCGCTCGAGCTCGGCGTGCCGCTGGCCAGCCCGCTGGTCAAGCTGTGTGTCGTCGTCGGGGCGCCGATCCTGTTCCTGACGACCGCCGATGCCGGGCTCCGGATCTGGCGCTCCGCGTGGGCGTGGATGCCGGTCGATCCCGGGCGGGGGACGTTCCGCCTGGCCTGGTTCGCGGCGACGCTCGTCCTGCTCGGCGTCCTGGCCCTGGCGACCTGGGTCGTGCTGACCGCGTGAGCGACCCGGTCCGCGGTCCGGACGGACGATCGACCGACATCCCGTCGGGCGGCGGGGTGCCGGCCTGGGTGGCCGACACGCTCAACCACTGCTCACGCTGCGGGGCCGAGCTCGTCTACGGGCCGCTCGAGGGGGAGCACCGGCCCCGTCTCGCCTGTCCCAGCTGCGGCCACATCGCCTACGTCAACCCACGGCTCGTCGCCACGACCCTGCCGATCACCGAGGCCGGCGAGGTCGTCCTGATCCGGCGCGGGATCGAGCCGGCCATCGGTGCGTGGGCCCAGCCGGGCGGGTTCCTGGAGGTCGACGAGACCGTCCACGAGGCCGCCGTCCGCGAGACGTTCGAGGAGACCGGGCTGGTCGTCGAGCCGGGCGACATCGTGGGGCTCTATTCGCGGCTCGAGGCGGCGGTGGTGGTCGTCGTCTACGAAGCGCGGATCGTCGGCGGGGTGGCCCAGCCGACGCTCGAGGCGACCGAGGTCCGGGCCTACGGCGCGGAGGCGATCCCGTGGGATCGGATCGGCTTCAAGACGACCTACTACGCCCTGGTCGACTGGCTCGCCCGGCGTCATCCCGAGCTCGAGCCCGGACCGCCCCCGCCATGGCAGGGCTGGCAGGGCTGAGCGCCCCGGTCAGCCGGTCGTCGAGGTCCCCGTGAGCGTCGGGCGAGCGCCCGTGGCGGTGAGCCACGGCCAGGCGCTCGAGAGGAGCCCGATGATCGCGATCGAGGCGCCCCCGACCCCGATGAGGCCGACCGTCGTGAGCCAGGCCGCCTGATCGTCGGTCGCGGCGCTGGCGATGAGGAGCGCGCCGTAGACGCCGAACATCCCGGCGATCAGGCCGACGACCGAGACGCCGATCGCCGCGGCCGCGCCCCACCAGCGCCGACCGCGGAGCGCCCAGGCGGTCACGACGAGGACCGCGCCGAGGAACGCCCAGACCAGCGAGTACTGGCGTCCGACCAGGTCGCCGGCCGACAGCGCGACCGCGTAGCCCTCGATCCCTCCGCCGACGACGAGCAGGATGAGCGAGACGGCGCTCACGGACAGCGGGCGGCCGGCGCGGCGGGACGGCTGGGTCGGCGGCGCGTCGGCGGTCGGGACGGGGGTGGTCGGGTCGCTCGGGTCGGTCGGTCGCTCGTTCATGAGCCGAGAGTCTGACGCGCCGTTCGTCCTGTCGTCGATCCCCCGCCCGTCCTGTCCCGAGGCCGACTTTCGATCAGCCCAGGTCGACGAACACGTTCTTCGTCTCGGTGTACAGCTCGACCGCGTGCATCCCGAGCTCGCGCCCGATGCCCGACATCTTGTAGCCGCCGAAGGGTGCCTCGGTGTGGACGGAGCTGTTCGAGTTCACGCTCAGGACGCCGGCCTGGACGCCCTTCGCCGTGCGCAGCGCCCGGCCGATGTCGCGGCTCCAGATCGAGCCGGACAGGCCGTACGGGGAGGCGTTGGCCAGGCGGACCGCCTCCTCCTCCGTGTCGAACGGGAGGATCGACACGACCGGGCCGAAGATCTCCTCCGTGGCGATTCGCATGTGGGTCGTCACGCCGTCGAAGACGGTCGGCTCGATATACATCCCGCCGGCCAGCCCCGGGTCGGCCGGGATCGACCCGCCGGTCAGCAGCTCCGCCCCCTCCTCGCGCCCGATCCGGATGTAGTCGAGGACCCGCTCGCGCTGGCGAGGGTGGACCATCGGCCCGACCTCGGTGGCGTCGTCGGCCGGGTCGCCGACCTTGACCTTCCGGGTCGCTTCGACGAACAGCTCGACGACCTTGTCGTGGGCGGCCCGCTCGACGATGATCCGGCTCCGCGCGCAGCAGTCCTGGCCGCAGTTGTCGAACACCGAGTACGGCGACTCCCGCGCGAACCGCTCCAGGTCCGCGTCGGCGAAGACGATGTTCGGGCTCTTGCCGCCGAGCTCCAGGCTGACCTTCTTCACGTTGCCGGCGGCCAGGCGCATGATCTCCTGGCCGGTCGTCGTCTCCCCGGTGAAGGCCACCTTGCCGATCCCCGGGTGCCCGGCGATCGCCGCCCCGGCCGTCCCGCCGGGCCCGGTCACGACGTTGACCACGCCGGCCGGGAAGCCCGCCTCGAGGGCGAGCTCACCGAGGCGGATCGCGCTCAGCGGCGTCCAGCTGGCCGGCTTGAGGATGCAGGTGTTCCCGGCGGCCAGGGCCGGCCCGAGCTTCCAGCTGGCCATCAGCATCGGGAAGTTCCAGGGCACGATCAGCCCGACGACCCCGATCGGCTCGCGCAGGGTGAAGTCGAGGCCGGGCTTGCTGACCGGGATCGTCTCGCCGAAGACCTTGTTGGCGGCCCCGGCGTAGTACTCGAAGACGAGGCTGGCGCCGAGCGCCTCGCCGCGGGCGCCGGTGATCGGCTTGCCGACGTTCCGGCTCTCGAGCCTGGCCAGCTCCTCGAGGTTGGACTTGACCAGGGCCGAATACCTGGCCAGCGTCCGGCCACGCTTGCTGGCCGACCAGGACGACCACCCGTTGGGGTCCTCGAAGGCCCGCTGGGCGGCCTCCACGGCTCGATCGACGTCCTCCTTGCCGCCGAGCGGGGCGCTGGCCATCACCCGGCCGGTCGACGGATCGAGGACCTCGAAGGTCTGTCCATCGGCGGCGTCGACTGACTTGCCGCCGATGACCATCTTCGCGGCGATCTGCGCTGGGGCGGCCTGTGGCTCGGTGGTCATCGGTCGGTCCTCGGATCGGGTGGGATGGAGGGTGGGCTGGGTCGGCCCGGGCTCTGATGAGGGCTCGATGATACGCCCGACAGGGGCCCGCGCCCCGTCGCTACACTCGGCAGGTGACCACCCATCTTCGAGCCATCGGCAGCGCGCGGCGGGGCGGCGGGAGGCTCGACCTGGTCACCGCGCGCCACCTCCGGATCTGGATCGCCGCCGTCCTGGCGGTCGCCGCGGTCGGCACGGCCGGGTACGTCGTGCTCGAGGGCTGGAACGTCTCCGACGCGCTGTACATGGCGGTGATGACCCTGACCACCGTCGGGTTCCGGGAGGTCCATGAGCTCGACACGGTCGGCCGCGCCTGGACGATGATCCTGTCGGTCGCCGCGGTCGGGATCATCTTCGGGACCGTCGGGATCGTGGCCGAAGGGCTCCTGGCCGAGGTCGCCAGCGGCCGGAGGGAGGCGAAGCGGATGGAGCAGGCCGTCGAGGAGCTGCGCGATCACTTCATCATCTGCGGCTATGGGCGGGTCGGCTCGATGGTCGCCCGCGAGCTCGTCCACGGCGGTCAGCGGGTCGTCGTGGTCGATGTGCGACCGGAGTCGCTCGACACCGCGCAGGCCGACGGCCACCTCGTCGTCGCCGGCGACGGGACGTCGGACGCCGTCCTCCGCCAGGCGGGTGTCGAGCGGGCCCGCGGCCTGGTGACGTGCATCGACTCGGACGCCAACAACGTCTACGTGACGCTGTCCGCCCGGGCCCTCAACCCGAGCCTGTTCATCGTCGGTCGGGCGAGCGCCGAGGGCGCGGCGGCCAAGGTCCTCCAGGCGGGCGCGAATCGGGTCGTGTCGCCCTACTCGATGGCCGGGCGGCGGATCGCCGAGCTCGCCCTCCGGCCGCGGGTGGTCGAGTTCATCGACGCCGCGATGTCCCACGGCGAGCTCGCCTTCTCGATGGAGGAGGTCGAGGTCGGCGTCGGCGGCTCGCTCGGCGGTCGGACGGTCGGAGCGTTGCGGACCGAGGGGATCTTCACCCTGGCGATCGTCCGCGGCCCCGGCGCCTACGATCCGAATCCGGCCGACGAGCGGGTCCTCGCCGTCGGCGAGACGCTGATCGTGTCGGGCTCCGCCGAGCGCCTCCGCGGGCTGCGCGAGCGGGCGTAGCCGGCTTACCCGGCCGGGCTCGGCCCGGCGCTCGAGCCGTCGCCGCCACCCCCCGACGACGCGGCGATCTCGCGTTCGATGTTCCGGACGAGCTCGCCGATCTGGCGGCGCAGGGTGTCGGTCAGGACCGCGCCGCCGAACCCGGCCAGGCTGCCGCCGAGCTGGAGCGCGACCGAGTAGGCGACCGTCGACCGCCCCGACCCGAGCGGCTCGATGTCGAACGGGACCTCGAGCCGGAACGAGCCGCCCAGCCCCCGAGGACGGCCCTCGAGGACGAGCCGCAGATGGCGCGGCGGGTCCGCATCGTGGAGGGTCGCGACGACATCCGAGCGGACGGTCATGAACTGGACCTTCGAGGCGATGACGGCGGCGAACCGGTCGGGCGCCTGGCGGACGATCGACTCGCAGCCGGGCAGGATCCGGCCGAGCGCCGCCGGATCGTCGAGGATCCCCCAGATCGCCTCCGGGGCGGCGGCGACCTCGACGCGGTCCGGCGCCGGCTCGCTCAAGCCGGCTCCGACGGGCTCACGCCTCGTCGGCCGCGGCTGCCGCGACCGCCGCCCGCTCGGCCGCGAACATCGCCGCGCCGACGATCCCGGCGTCGTTCCGGAGCTGGGCAGGGACGACCGCGACGCGAACGGTCAGGAACGGGATGAACTTGTCCGGGTTCTTGCTCACCCCGCCGCCGAGGATGAACAGGTTCGGGCTGAACAGCCGGTCGATCGCGATGAGGTGCTCGTCGAGGTCGGCGGCCCAGGCCTTCCACGACAGCCCGCGCCGGATCCGGGCGTTGGCCGCCGACCGGCGCTCGGCGTCGCGGCCGCGGATCTCCATGTGGCCGAGCTCGGTGTTCGGGACGAGGACCCCGTCGACGAACAGGGCCGAACCGAGGCCCGTCCCCAGGGTGAGCACCAAGACCGTCCCGCGCCTGCCGACACCGGCCCCGAAGTGCATCTCCGCGACGCCCGCCGCGTCGGCGTCGTTGACGATGGTCACGTTCCGGGAGAGCGCCCGGCGGAACTCGGTCGCGGCCGGGTAGCCGATCCAGCCCTGGTCGATGTTGGCCGCCGAGCGGGTGACCCCGTCGATCACGACCGAAGGGATGCCGACCCCGACCGGGACGGCGGCCCGGTCGGCCGCCGCGGGGACGGCCCGACCGATACGGCCGACGAGTCGGGCGGTGGTCTCGACGAGCGAGTCGGGTGTCGACGGGGTCGGGGTGGCGATCCTGTAGCGCTCCCCGCGCAACTGGCCGGTGGCGAGGTCGACCGCGCCGGCCTTGATCCCGCTCCCGCCGATGTCGATCCCGATCGCCAGCTCGGCCACGTCCGGTCCTAGAAGTAGTTGACGGTGATGCCGCCGTCGACGACGAGCTGGGCGCCGTTCGTCCAGCGCGATTCGTCCGAGGCGAGGTAGATCGCCATGTTGACGATCTCCTCGGGCTTGCCGAACCGGCCGCTCGGGTTGCGGGCGAGGCGGATCCGCTTGGCCTCCTCGTCCTTGAGGAGCCAGTCCATGAGGAGCGGCGTCTCGACCGGCCCCGGGCAGATCGCGTTCGTCCGGACCCCGTGCGGGCCGAACTGGACGGCCATGCTCCGGGTCAGGGCGAGCAGGGCGCCCTTGGATGCGGTGTAGGCGTCCTGCGGGACCGAGCAGCCGACGAGGGCGACGAAGCTGGCGATGTTGATCACCGAGCCGCTGCCCTGGGCGACCATCCGCGGGATGGCGTACTTGCAGCCGAGGAAGACCCCCCGGACGTTGACCGCCATGACCTGGTCCCAGACCGCGACCTCGGTGTCGGTCACCGAGTGGTCGGCCTCGGGCATGATCCCGGCGTTGTTGTACAGGACGTCGACCCGACCGTAGGCCTTGACCGCGTGGTCGACCATCGCCTTCGCCTCGGCCTCGTTCGACACGTCGACCCTGACGAGGCTCGCCCGGCCGCCGTTCGCCTCGACGAGCCGGACGGTCTCGGCGCCGGCCGCCTCGCTGAACTCGGCGACCACGACCCTGGCGCCCTGCTCGGCGAACATCAGCGCGGCGGTCCGGCCCATCCCGCTGCCGGCCCCGGTGATGATCGCAACCTTGTCGGCTAGTCGCATCGGTCCCGTCGTCCTTCCCTGCTCTGGCCTCGCCCCCGGCTCTCTGTGCCGTGAGCGTACGCCATCGGGAGGACGGGACGTCGAGCCGGAGCGGTCGCCGGCCGCCCCGGCCGTCGGTCACGAACGCTCCAGGTAGCGCTCCCGGTCCCACGGATGGACGACCGCGTCGTAGGTATCCTGCTCGACCCGTGCGGCGTTCAGGTAGTGGGCCACGACGTCCTCGCCGAAGATCTCGACCGCCGCCTTCGACTTCTCGAGCTCGAGGATCGCCTCCCACAGCGCGCGCGGCATCCGGTCGCAGCCGGTCGCCAGGTAGCCGTTGCCCTTGTACTCGTCGGGCGGCTCGACCTTGTGGCGGATCCCGTACAGGCCGGCCCCGACGAACGCGGCGTAGGTCAGGTAGGCGTTCATGTCGCCACCCGGGAAGCGGCACTCGACGTGGAGGGCCTGCCCGTTGCCGACGACCCGGAACCCGGTCGTCCGGTTGTCACGGCCCCACACGACGTTGACCGGCGCCCACGAGGCGACCGCGAAGCGCTTGTACGAGTTGACGTTCGGAGCGAAGAAGATCGCCAGCTCCCGGGCCAGCGACATCATGCCGCCCATGAAGTGACGCATCGTGGTCGACATCGCGTAGGGCGACTTCGAGCGGGCGTCGTGCATCAGGGACTTGGACCCGTCGGCGTTCCAGACGCTCATGTGGAGATGGCCAGACGAGCCGGTCCAGGTGTGGTCCGGCTTGGCCATGAACGTCAGGCCCCAGCCGTTGAGGTAGGCGATCTCCTTGGCCCCGTGCTTGAACAGGACGCTCCGGTCGGCCGACTCGAGGACCTCGTCGTAGCGGATGTTGACCTCGTGCTGGCCGGGCGCCGCCTCGCCCTTGCTGAACTCGATCGGGATGCGGGCCTCGGTCATCTGGTTGCGCAGGAGGCGGTGGAGCGGCTCCGCCTTGGTCGCCTGGAGGAGGTGGTAGTCCTCGTTGTACGAGCCGAACCGCTCGGGCGGGGCGAAGTGCTTGCGGGCCATCTCGTCCCAGCTGTCGCGCAGGACGTAGTACTCGAACTCGGAGCCGGCCTTGATGACGAAGCCGAGCTCGGCCGCCGCCGCGACCTGGCGCTTGAGGATCGTCCGCGGCGAGATGGGGATCTCTTCGTGGGTCTCCTCGACGATCGTGTCGGACAGGACGATCGCCGTCTTCTCGAGCCAGGGCACGACCCGCAGGGTGTCCCAGACCGGGTCGGCGATCCAGTCGCCGTAGCCGGTCTCCCAGTTCATCAGCCGGAACCCGTCCGGCGTGTTCATCTCCATGTCCGTGCCCAGGAGGTAGGTGCAGAAGTGGGCGCCGTGGTCGATGACCCCGTTGAGGAACGCCTGGGCCTGGACGCGCTTGCCCATCAGCCGGCCCTGCATGTCGGTCAGGGCGACGATCAACGTGTCGACCTGACCGTCGCGGACCAGCCCCTCGAGCTCCTCGAGGAGCGGGTGCTTGGCGTGTGCGTGGCTGTCGCTGCTCATCGTCGACTCCTCGTTCGGGCCGCTCGGGCGCTCGGGGCGAAGGGGGAGGGCCGGCCGTCGATGGGCCGACCCTCCGATGCTACGTGTGCGGGCACCGGCGCGCGCGGCGGCGGTGCGTGAACGATGACTAGGCCGTGGTCGCCCCGCCGAGGTGCTCGGCGGCCTCCTCGAACTCGCGCTCGAGCTCGGTCAGCTCCGCCTCCGCGCCCATGATCCGCGGACCCTGGAACCGGGTGCGGGCCCAACCGAAGTAGTAGACCAGCAGGAGGACGACGGTCCCGATCATGAACGGGAATGAGATGTTGCCCGAGGTCGGGTAGCTGAACAGGATCATCAGCACGATGACCCAGAAGATGGCGAGCCAGGCGACCGGCTTCGACCAGCGACCGAGGCTCCACACGCGGAGCCGCAGCCAATCCGTCGTGGTCGCCCCGAGGTAGATGCAGACCCCGTACGCGGCGTACAGGAAGATCGTGCTGATCGCCGTGACGATGACGATCGCGGTCCCACCGCCGACGACGCCGGCGGCGACGCTGAACACCCAGGCCACGACGACGATCCCGGTCAGGGCGTTGGCCGGCGTCCGGAACCGATGCGACACCTTCTTCAGCCAGCCGGAGCCCGGGACCCCGTCATCGCGGGCGAACGCGAACAGCATCCGGCCGGCGGCGGCCACCGACGACAGGCCGCAGAAGGACATCGCGATGGCGATGCCGGCGGCGAGCAGATCCCCCATCCCGACCCCGACGATGACGATGCTGTCGAGGTTGTACTTGAGGATCGAGATGACGGCGACACCGCCGCCGAAGTAGTACTGGCTCGCAGGCCGGCAGCGTCGTGTCGTCGAGCGTCGCGGGGAAGAGCGTCTTCAGGTCCGGCAGGTGGGTCGTCAGGGCGAGCAGGAAGACGAACCCGACGATCGCCGAGACGGCGACCGACAGGAAGACGCCCCAGGCGCTCGACATCCGCGCCCCGACGGTCTCCTCGGCGACGTGCGCCGACGCGTCGTAGCCGGTGTACGTCCAGTTCGCCTGGAGGAGCGAGAAGAAGAACGCGAGGACCACCGGATAGGTGATCGCCGCGCCGTACTCGAGGTTGACGACGCCCGAGGTCGTTGTTGCCAGCTGCCGGCCGACGTCCTGCGGCTCGATCTTGAACAGCGTCAGGCCCGAGATGTCCGGCTTGCCGGCGACGAAGACGAGGATGACCACGGCGGCGACGATGACGATGTGCCACCAGACGCTGACCTGGTTGAGCAACGCGACGAGGCGGATGCCGGCGATGTTCATGGCCAGCTGGACGATCATCAGGATGCCCATCGTGAACAGCTGGCCGGTCAGCCAGGACTGCCCGAGGACGGCCGTCGTGTTGTCGTAGGTGATGTTCGCGTTGGCCAGGATCGGCGTGATGATCGTCGCATTCAGGAACGCCGCGGCGGCGAAGTTGATCCCGGCGACGATCGCGAACTGGCCGATCAGGTTGAGCCAGGCGGTCCACCAGCCCCAGTTCTTGTCCTTCATCTTGCTGGCCCAGTAGTAGAGCCCGCCCGCTGTCGGATAGGCCGACGCGATCTCGGCCATCGAGGCCGAGATGAGCAGGACGAAGACCGTGACCAGCGGCCAGCCGATGAGCACGGCGGCGGTGCCTGCCCAGGCCAGCCCGTAGTCGTACAGGATGACCGCGCCGGTCAGGATCGAGATGATCGAGAAGCTGATCGCGAAGTTCGAGAACCCGCCCATCGTCGCGGAGGAGCTCCTGGGCGTAGCCGAGCCCGTGGAGGTCCCTGACGTCCTGGGCGATCTGTTCTTCCCGGCTTCGTGGCTGAGTCATCGATACCTCCCTGCACCATCGACACCCCGGGCGGACGACCGGTCCACGCTGCCGGGGGGCCGGGCTCCCTCCCTCAGGGCCCCGGCTGGAATGGGAACGCGATCACGGACCTCTGGGCGGTCCGGTCGCGGATGACACGCGAGTCGCGGATGATCGGCGGCACGATGGCCGCCGGCGCCGTCCCCTCTGCGGCGGATCGGTCTCGGTCGCAGGCCCTCCTTTCGGCCATCCGCTCGGGCACGGGCGGCGGGATCGTGGGACGAGGATGGCCGGCACGATACCGCAGACCCGTGCTCAGCGGAAGGGGTTCGGCGCCGTGGTTCGCCACCCGGGACCGCCGCGGCCCCAGCCGGGTGTCCTACGATCGGTCCCGTGGACGAGACGGCGCGGCCCATCCTCGAGGTCGGCGCGGTCCTGCTGGCGGCCGCGGTGGCCGGCTGGCTGGCCCGCCGGATCGGCCTGCCCGCGGTCGTCGGCTACCTGGCGGTCGGGCTGGCGGTCTCGCCGTTCACCCCGGGCTACGTCGCCGAGCGCGAGCAGCTCATCCTGTTCGCCGACGTCGGGGTCGTGTTCCTCCTGTTCGAGGTCGGGATCGAGGTCGACCTGGGGCGTCTTCGGAGCGACCAGGGGGCGCTCCTCTGGGCGGCTCCGCTCCAGACCGTCGCGACGTTGACGGTCGCCGGGGCGGCCTTCCTGGTCGCCGGCCTCGAGCCCCCGGCGGCCGCGCTGCTCGGGTTGTCGATCGCGCTGTCATCGAGCGTCGTCATCGTGAACATCACCCGGAGCCGGCGGCGGACCACCGACCCGCAGACGGAGCGGGTCCTGGTGGGTTGGAGCGTCCTCCAGGACGTCACCGGCGTGGCGATCGCGATCGTCCTGCTGGCCCTTCTCGGGTCCGGCCGACCGGTCGTCGAGTCGGTCGTCGGCCTGGCCGCCTTCGGCCTGCTGACCGTGGCGGCCGCGCGTCTCCTCCCGCTGGCCCTGGTCCGGCTCCGTTCCGAGCACGACCTGTTCCTGCTCGTGTCGGTCGCGGCCGGCCTGGCCATCGCCGGAGCCGGGGCGGTGCTGGCCGGGATCCCGATCGCGCTGGCGGCGTTCGTCGCCGGGCTGGCCGTCACCGACAGCCACGACGCCGCCGAGGCGCGCCGGCGGCTGCTCCCGTTCCGGGACGTGTTCGCGGTGTTCTTCTTCGTCGCGATCGGGACGCTCATCGACCCGGCTGCGGTCGCCCGCGGACTCCCCTGGCTGGTCCTGGCGCTGGCCCTCGTGATCGGGGCGAAGTCCGCCGTGGCGTACCTGCTCACCCGGGTCACCGGGCTGTCGACGAGTCCCGCCCAGGTGGCGGTCGGCCTCGGCCAGATCGGCGAATTCAGCTTCGTCCTCGCCTCGGTCGCGCTGGCACGCGGGTTCATCGGCCAGGACGTCTTCGCGGCGATCCTCGCCGCGGTCGCCGCCTCGATCGCCGGCACGACGATCCTCGTGCGGCTGGCCCGCCGACCGTCGGCCGCGCTCGCGCCGGTCGCCGACCCGTAGGGGCGGTCGCCGATCAGTAGATCAGGGTCGTCCCGGTCGGGAAGATGAAGTCGAAGATCGACGGCGGGAGCGGGGCATCCGGCGCGAGGTCGACCACGATCGCGTCGCGGGTCGTCAGCCCGCCGATCGTCTCGACCAGGCGGACGACGATCCCGGTCTCCCGGTCGAACGTCGACCTGGAGGTGGTGGTCGGGACGATCGGCCGTGATCTCGATCGTGCGCGGATGGTCGCACTCGAGGACGATCGTCTCGCGCCCGGCGACCTCGGTCGTGCCCGACACCCAGCAGCGGCCCGTCGCCAGGACGTTCTGGCAGAACCCGGCCGGGTGGACGAATGTGTCCGGCAGGGTCTCGGGCGGGAGGGCGGTCAGCGGGCGGTAGACGGTCGACATCCCGGGCAGGTCCGGGTCCTCCAGCCCGACGACGCTCCGCCGGACCGGCCGTTCGGTGCCCGAGCCGGTGCGGCGCCGAGTAGGTCCGGACGACCTCGCCGTCGGAGATCCAGGTCTCGTAGATGCCGGCCGCGCCGAGGCTCGGCTGGGTCGTCGTGACCCGGGCGTGACCCGGATGCCGGACGGCCACGTCGATCAGGGTCAGCTGCTCGCCGGTGGCCGTCGCCGCTCCGCTCCTCGATCCGCATCCGGAGGGTCTCGAAGCGGAGCTCGGCGTCGCGGGCGAACGTGAACAGCTCGTCGACGCTCGGCAGGCCGGCGAGCAGGCTGGCCAGCTCGGGGCGAAGCCGGCCGTCGACTCGGGACGGGGAGGCTGCCGGCGCGATCCCACGATCGTGTCGATGACATCGGCCGGATTGTAGCGGTGCCGGCACTCGGAGCGCCCCCCGATCTCGCGGCGCGTCGGCGGCCCGGTCACCGCCCTCGCCGGATACCACCCGGAGTGCTGGTACGTGACTCCGCCGGGCGCCGCGGACCCACGCGCAGGCGGACGGCGCACGGTCCACGCTCGCCGCCCGCCGCTCGCGGCCACTACTCGCCGTCGAGCGGTCGGGAACGGCACGTACCGCCACGGCCATCGCTATCCCGTGACGACGCCGGGCCCGCTCGTCGGCGACACCGTCGCGGGGCCCGCCGGAGCGGCGTCCCATGATCCATCCTGGGCTTGGACCATCTGGCATCCGGCTCCGGTCGGCCGGTCGCGCGGATCGGTCGGTCGCGCGGTCCGGCCCATCGTGAAGTCCGCGCCGGGCCACTTGACACCCGGCGCCAAGACGGGCTATATATCGTGGTGCGATATATCGCCGGAGGAGCGTATCTTGGAGCGTGGCCTGGGCGACCTCGGCCGGTTCGCCGAACCGTCGCTCTACATCCTCGTCTCGCTGAGCCAGGGTCCCAGACACGGCTACGCGATCATGGCCGACGTCGAGGCGATCTCCGGCGTGCCGATGGGCCCCGGGACGCTGTACGGGGCGCTCGCCCGTCTCGAGCGGCGCGGCCTGATCGAGGCGTTGCCGCCCGAGGACCGCCGTCGGCCGTACCGGCTGACCGGGCTCGGTGCCTCGACCCTCGAGGCCCAGCTGGCCAGCCTCGAGGGCTTCGTCCGGACCGGGCTCGCCCGGCTGGACAGGCGCGGCTGACCCCGAGCGATGGACCGCGTCTCGACCGGGCGGCTGTCCCGCCGGCAGCTCCTTCGCAGCTCGCTCGCGGCCGCTGTCGGGCTGTGGCTGGCGGAGGTCGGCGCCGGGACCCTCGGCTTCCTCTGGCCGAACGCCACGCTGGCCCTGGCGAAGGTCCGCGTCGGCACGCCTGGCCGAGCTCATCGCCGCGAACGCCGGCCTCCCGGTCGCCGACGGCTTCCCGGCCTACGTGCCCGAGGCACGGGCGTTCGTCGTCCTGGTCGACCCGCTCCGCGGCGGGTTCCTCCCCGGCGAGGACCCGACCGGCGACGGGACGGCGCTCAACGTCCGGGCGCTCTACCAGCGCTGCCCGCACCTGGGCTGCCGTCCGAACCCGTGCATCGAGGACTTCTGGTTCCACTGCCCGTGCCACCAGTCGCGCTACGACCGGCTCGGGACGAAGGCGGCCGGGGTCCTCTACGGGCCGGCGCCGCGCGGGATGGACCGGTTCGGAGTGGCCGTCGACGCCGCCGGGGTCCTGACCGTCGATCGGACGCGGCTCACGCTCGGCCCGCTCCCGGTCGCGCTCGGTCAGCCCGGCATCATCCCGCCGAGGACGCCCAACGGCTGCCGATGACCGGCCGTCGCCTCGTCCGCTTCTACCCGCGCGCATGGCGGGCGCGCTACGAGGACGAGTTCCTGGCGCTCCTGGAGGCGCTGCCCGGGACCCGCCACGACCGGGTCGACCTCCTCCGCGGCGCCCTCGACGCGTACCTCCATCCGCCCGAGCGGTCGCTCCTGCCCGGCCTCGGCGCGGTCCTCGGCGGCGGGCTGTGGATCCTCGCCGCGGCGCCGATCGCGGCGCTCCCGGCTCCGCCCGACTGGCCGGGCTACCTGTGGGACACCTGTCCCGCTGGCGCTCCTCGCGGTCCCATTGCCTGACCGTCGCGGTCGCCGGGACCTGGCTGCGGGAGGACGGGCGCGGCGGGCTCGCCGGTCGTCGGCTCGGTCGGCTCGGCGTCGTCCTTGCCGTGCTCGGCCATCTCGCCTGGGCGGTCGCCCTGGTCGCCACGCTGAGCGGGTCGCTCTATGGCGCGCCGGTGGCGCTGGCGTCGACGGTCGCCGGGGTCGGGACGGTCCTCATCGGGCTCGCGCTCGCCCGGGCCGGCGACTGGCCGATCGCCGGGCTGCTCGTGGTCCCACCCGTCCTCCTGGTCGTCCCGCCATGGGTCGTTCCCTCGGCGGCCACCTGGCTGGCGTTCGGGTGCGTCTGGGTCGGGATCGGCCTCGTCCAGCTGTTCGGCCCGTCCCGGTCGGTCGAACCGCTCCGCTGGACCGACTGACGGGCGGGTCGCGCGGTCCGTCCCCGACGTACACTCGACGGCATGACGGCCACGGGATCCGGGAGCGACACGACCCACGACGCCGAGGCCTACCGGATCGAGAAGGACGCCCTGGGCGAGGTCCGCGTCCCGGCCGACCGCTACTGGGGCGCCCAGACCCAGCGCTCGGTCGAGAACTTCCGGATCGGCGTCGGCCGGTTCACCTGGGGCCGGCCGGTCATCCGGGCGCTCGGCATCCTCAAGCTGTGCGCCGCGCGGGCCAACCTCGAGCTCGGCCAGCTGCCCGGCCGACAAGGCCGCGCTCATCGAGCGGGCGGCCCGCGAGGTCGTCGACGGCCAGCTCGACGCCGAGTTCCCGCTGGTCGTCTTCCAGACCGGCTCCGGCACCCAGACGAACATGAACGCCAACGAGGTCATCGCCGGGCCGGGCGAACGAGCTGGCCGGTGCCGGTCGTGGCGGCAAGACGCCGATCCACCCGAACGACGACGTCAACCGCTCGCAGTCCTCGAACGACACCTTCCCGACGGTCATGCACATCGCCGCGGTCGAGGAGATCGAGGGCGCGGTCATCCCGGCCGTCGAGGCGCTGCGCGACACGCTCCGGGCCAAGGCCGCCGCCTACGCCGACGTGGTGATGCTCGGGCGGACCCATCTCCAGGACGCGACGCCGGTCACCCTGGGCCAGGTCATCGGCGGCTGGGCGGCCCAGCTCGACGGCGCGCTCGGCGGGATCCGCGGTACGCTGCCGGCCCTCTACGAGCTGGCCCTCGGCGGGACCGCCGTCGGGACCGGGCTCAACGCCGACCCGCGGTTCGGCGACCTGGCGGCGGCGAGGATCGCCGAGGAGACCGGCCGTCCGTTCGTCGGCGCCCCGGACAAGTTCGCGGCGCTGTCCGCCCACGACGCGATGGTCGCGGCCTCGGCCGCCTTGCGGACGCTGGCCGTGGCCGCGATGAAGATCGCCAACGACGTCCGCTGGTACGCCTCCGGCCCGCGGGCCGGGATCGGCGAGCTGCTCATCCCGGAGAACGAGCCGGGCTCGTCGATCATGCCCGGCAAGATCAACCCGACCCAGAGCGAGGCGCTGACCCAGGTCGCCGTGCAGGTCTTCGGCTGCGACGCGGCCGTCGCGTTCGCCGGCTCGCAGGGCAACTTCCAGCTCAACGTCTACAAGCCGGTCATCCTCGACAACGTGCTCACGGCGGCGACCCTGCTGGCCGAGGCGATCGCCTCGTTCGACCGGAACTGCGCGGTCGGGATCGAGCCGAACCTGCCCCGGATCCGCCAGCACCTCGAGGAGTCGCTGATGCTGGTGACCGCGCTCAACCCGCACATCGGCTACGAGAAGTCGGCCGAGATCGCCCTCCACGCCCATCGCACCGGGTCGTCGCTGCGGGCCGCGGCCCTGGAGCTGGGCCACGTCACTGCCGGACGAGTACGACGCCTGGGTCGATCCGGCCGCCATGACCCACCCGCTGCCCGAGGGCTGAACGGCGCCGTGTAGGCCGACAGCCCCCTCGGACCCGAGCCCGTAGACTCCGCTCGATGGACGTCGGGCCGGAGCTGTTCCGCAAGGTGATGGGCCACTTCGTGACCGGGGTCACCGTGGTCACCACGTTCGACGCCGGCGGCCGGCCGGCCGGGATCACGGTCAACGCGTTGAGCTCGGTCAGCCTCGAGCCGCCGCTGGTGGTCGTGGCGCTCGACCGACGCCGGTTCATCACCCCGATCGTCCATGAGGCGGGCCGGTTCGCGGTGAGCATCCTGAGCGAGGACCAGCAGGCCCTCTCCGACTGCTTCGCCGGCGCCCCGGTCACGCCCGGCCGGGAGGACTTCTGTGGCGCGGCGTGGACCCCAGGCGAGACCGGCCTGCCGATCCTCGACGGCTCGATCGCCTCGCTCGAATGCACGGTCACCGACAGCTATCCGGTCGGCGACCACGACCTGTTCATCGGCCGGGTCGAGGCGCTGGCCAACGAGGAGCATCACCCGCAGCCGCTGCTCTACTACCGCCGCCGCTACCTCCGGGTCGACCGGGCCGCGACGCGCCCGGTCGAGGGTCGGCAGGAGGGCTGACCGGTGCCGATCGTTCGCGCCAACGGCCTCGACATCGGCTACGAGGTCCACGGCGCGGGGCCGCCGCTGATCATGCTCCACGGGGCGACCTCGGCCGGCCGCGAGGACTTCGCCGCCCAGGTGCCGCTCTTCTCGAAGGCCTTCCTCGTCTTCCTGCCCGACGCGCGCGGCCATGCCACGACCCGCTGGGACGCGGCCGACGGGTGGTCGTATACCCAGCTGGTCGACGACGTCGCCGCCTTCGCCGACGCGCTCGGGCTGGCGACCTTCCACCTGCTCGGCTTCTCGATGGGCGCGATGACCGCGCTCCACTTCGCCGTGCGCTGGCCGGAGCGCCTCCGGACGCTGATCGTGGCCGGGATCACCACCCAGCGCGAGCCGAGGACGAGCGTCGCCCGGCGGCTGATGGACCCCGACTGGATCGACCGCAACGAGCCGCTCCGGGCCGCCACGCTGTCGCGCCGCCACGACCCGGTCCAGGGCGTCGACGCCTGGCGCCGGCTGCTCCCGGCGATCGCCCAGCGACGTCGCCACCCAGCCCCTCCTCGGTCCGCGCGAGCTGCGCCGGATCGAGCTGCCGGCGATGGTCGCGGTCGGCGATCGCGATCCGTTCGTCCCGGTCGACCACGCCTGGGGCCTGGCCCGCCAGCTGCCCGACGCGCGGCTGTTCGTCGCCCCGGAGTGCGGTCACGAGATCATGGCCCGCCGGCCCGCCCTGTTCAACGAGGCGTGCGCCGAGTTCTACCGCTCGACCGAGACGATCGCCCGCGGTCGGAGCGCGGGGACCTGGCACGCGACCGACCGACCGGTCGAGATCGAAGGAGGCTCGATGTGACGACCCTGCTCGCCCTCTACCGACGACCCGACGGCGGGGCCGAGGCCCTGGCCGCCTTCGAGCGAGCCTACGCGGAGACCCACCTCCCGCTGGTGGCGGGGACGCCCGGTCTTCGCTCGATCCGCTGCGACCGGGTGACCGAGGGGCTCGGCGCCCCGACCGAGCTGTGCCTGGTGACCGCGATGGAGTTCGACGACCGGGCCGCGCTCGATGCGGGTCTCGGCTCCGACGCGATGCGGGCGGCCGGCCGGAACCTGCGCGAGATCGCCCCGGGCCTGGCGACCCTGCTCGTCCTGGAGTCCGCCGAGGAGCTCGTTCCCGACGGCTGGCGCTGACGGCCTGCTGGACGACCCGCTCGGTATGAGCCCCTGTGATGCCGGGCGCCGGTTCCACGCTCAGTTGCCCGCCCAGGCGCGCACGTCGTCGGGCAGTGACGCACGGATCGAGGCCTCGGCATGACCCCCACTCATGGCGCTGGGCGTGCGCCCACGGATCCGGCCCCGACATGATCCCCACTCATGCCGGCGGGGGCTCGATGCAAGGATCTGCTCCGCGCCGGTGTTGTAGAGACAGAACGGTGGCCAGCCCGACCCCGCGGCTCGGTCACCCGACACCGAAGGGGACGCCATGAGCGACATCGACCTCGACCTCGAGACCCGCCTGGCTGCGCTCGAGGCCCGCGCGCCCGGACGGGACGACCCGCCCGCCCTCACCCGTGGTCGCCGTGGCCGGTTGGCGGTCCCGATGACGATGGCCCCGCTCCTCGTCCTGGCGATGGTCGCCACCGTCGCAGCCGGAGCGGTCGTCGTCGGCAACCTGGCCGAGGGCCACGAGGGCATCGAGAACCCCGGCCAGCCCCTCGCCGGCGCGAACATGGAGTGCATGACCCCGCCGGAGGCCGCGGCGTTCCTGGCGAGCCGCGGGTTCACCGATGTCGTCTGGCAGGTGGAGTCGGGCGATGCCTCGTCGAAGGAGGGTTCGCGGTCCGTCCAGCAGTCCTTGCCGCCGGAGCACGGATACGTGGTCCCCGGCGCGATCCTCGACGACGGCCTGCTCCACATGATTGTCGACCAGCGCGTCGGGGCGACCGGCGGCGGCGCCTGCTTCGGCCAGCCGATGCCGTGAGGTCGGCCGAGAGCGTGTCCCAGCCGATGGCCGCCATCGCTCCGGTCCGGGTCGCCCGCGCGGGTGACCCGGACGCCTTCGAGGCCGCCATGCGGCCCCACTACGCCAGTCTCGTCCGCCGCCTGGTGGTCGTCCTCGGCGACGAGAACGACGCCGAGGACGTCGCCCAGGACGCCTACCTCCGGGCGTTCCGGTCCTGGGACCGCTTCGACGGGACGGACGTTCGCGCCTGGCTGTACACGATCGCCCTGCGTCTCGCGTTCAACCACCTCCGCCGTCACCGGCGCTGGCTGGCCGCGCTCCAGCGGGTAGAGCCGCGGACCTGGACGGACCCGTCGGACCCGGACCTCTGGGCCGCCCTCCGCCGACTCGACGTCCGGACCCGGTCGGCCCTCCTCCTGAACGTGGTCGACGGCTACACCCAGCGAGAGATCGCGACGATGCTGTCGGTCCCCGAGGGGACGGTCGCCAGCTGGCTCTCCCGCGGCCGGGCGGCCCTCCGCCGGGAGCTCGGCCCGGAGCGCTGACGGAGTTCCGGGCCGGGAGGCCGCCGGCCGACGAACCGCGGCACCCCCTTTCGCGGCAGTGGATACTGGCGGCACGCACGAGGGAGCCGCGTGACCGACAGCGCGCCTGCGCCGACCACCGCCGAGACCTCTCCGGCCGACGTGTCCGGGCCGCGCGCGGTCGTCCGGGTGGACCTCCCCGCGCCACCGCCGTTCGGGCGGGGCGAGCCGGATCCGGGCGTCGCCCTCGTCACGATCGACCGGCCGGGGGCGCTCAACGCGCTCGACGCGGCCGTGATGGCGGGCCTGGCCGCGGCGTTCACCCGGCTCGACGCCGATCCGACGTGCCGGGCGATCGTCCTGACCGGGGCCGGCACGAAGGCATTCGCCGCCGGCGCCGACATCAAGGCGATGGCCGCGGCCAGCCCGGAGACGATCGGCCCGATCGGCGGCTTCGAGCACTGGGCGACCCTGGCCGGCGTCGGCCTGCCGGTCGTCGCGGCCGTGCGCGGCTTCGCCCTGGGCGGCGGCTGCGAGCTCGCCCTTCTGTGCGACCTGGTCGTCGCCGCCGACGACGCGACGTTCGGCCAGCCGGAGATCAAGCTCGGCGTCATCCCGGGCGCCGGCGGCACGCAGCGGCTGACCCGCGCGATCGGCAAGGCCCGGGCGATGGAGCTCATCCTGACCGGGCGCTCGATCGACGCCCGCGAAGCCGAGCGGCTCGGGCTGGTCGGTCGGGTCGTCCCGGCCGAGGAGACCCTCGACCGGGCGCTCGAGCTGGCCGGACGGATCGCGGCGCTGCCGCCGCTCGCGGTCCGGGCCGCGAAGGCCGCGGTGAACGCCGCCCAGGAGCTGCCGCTGAGCGAGGGGCTGGCCGATGAGCGCCGGGCGTTCTTCGCCCTGTTCGCCACCGAGGACCAGAAGGAGGGGATGGCCGCATTCGCCGAGAAGCGGTCGCCCCGCTGGACCGGGCGCTAGGGAGGGTCGGGCATGGTCGACGACTTCGATGCCGGCAGGCGCCCGGAGCGCCAGGGCGGCTCGGATTACGGCAGCGACGTCGGTCGGGAGTACGGCGACGAGCCTGCTCCGGCCTATCGCGATGCCGCTCCGGACATCCGGGCACCGATCGACGCCTCGGCTCCGGTCAGCGGTCACGTTCCGCGGAGGAGAGCCGTCCGCGACGAGGGCATCGCTGACCCCCGAGCACGACTGGGCCGCGGCGGCGGCCGTCGTCGTGCCCGTCCTCCGGCCGGTCGGCAGCGCCGGGCTCCGGATCGACGAGGTCGACCGGGCGGCCCTGGTCGCCAACGCGAACAAGGCCCACACCCTGCCGCTCCTCGGCGACGGGCCGTGCGACCTGGCGGTCGCCTATGCCCTCCCGGCGACCGGCTTCGACGTCATCGTCAACGGCGAGCACCTCCTGTCCTGGAACGTCGAGCCGGGCGCCGTCCACGACGCGGCGATGGCGAACCTGGCGGCCTGGTCGGCGGGCGCGGAGTGGAGCGACGAGTCGTCGGGCGACCGGCGGCTCCTCAGCTCGGACACCGGCTCGGGCCTCGACGCGGCGCGGATCCTGCTGCCCGAGGTCCGGGCGCACCTCGTGGCCGAGCTGGGCGGCGCCGGCCGGGTCCTGGTCGGGCTGCCCGACCGTCATCTCCTCATGGCGGGAGCCCTCCGCCCCGGTGACGACGACTTCGCCGCCCTCCTCCGTGACTACGTCGTCGAGCACAGCGCCGGCGCCGACGAGCCGATCGACCGGCGGATCTTCGAGCTGAGCGGGACGACCCTGGTCGAGTTCGCGGGCTGATGCCGGGACCGACCTTCGGCGCCCTCCGCTGGGCCGTCGCCGACGGGGTCGGGACGATCACCCTCGACCGGCCCGACACACTGAACAGCCTCGAGGCGACCCTCAAGCGGGAGCTCCTGGCCGTCCTCCGGGAGGCCGACCGGGACCGGGCCGTCCGGGCCGTCATCCTGACCGGGGCAGGACGGGCGTTCTGCGCCGGGCAGGACCTCAAGGAGCGCCTGGCGCCCGATCCGACCCCGCTCGACGTCGAGGTCCGCGAGCGTTACAACCCGATCGTCCTGGCCATGCGCCGCCTGTCCAAGCCGATCGTCGCGGCGGTCAACGGGGTGGCCGCCGGCGCGGGCGCCTCGCTCGCGTTCGCCTGCGACCTGCGGATCGCCGCCGAGGGCGCCAGCTTCGTCCTCGCGTTCGGGCGGCTCGGTCTCGTCCCGGACAGCGGCGCGAGCTGGTTCCTGCCCCGCCTGGTCGGGGCCGCCCATGCCGCCGAGCTGCTCTACCTGCCCGACCCGCTGTCGGCCGCCGACGCCCTCCGGATCGGCCTCGTCAGCCGGGTCGTGCCGGGGGACGCGCTGATGGTCGAGGCCGGCGGGATGGCCGCCCGGCTCGCCGCCGGGGCCCCGAAGGCGCTGGCGCTGACGAAGCGCGCCATCGATCGCTCGCTCGAGGTCGGGCTGGCCGAGGCGCTCGACCACGAGGCGTCGCTCCAGGGTATCGCCGGCCGGACGGCGGATCACGCGGAAGGGCTCGCCGCGTTCGTGGAGAAGCGGCCGCCCCGGTTCAGCGGGGAGTGACCGGCCGACTCGGACGCCCCGCCGTCGACCGGAGCGAGGCGCTCGGCTGGCTGGCGGTCGCAGGGCTCGTCGTCTACATCCTGGTCGCCGTCTACGACTGGCGCCTGCCGAGCAAGGACGGCACCTCGTTCGGTCCCGTGTGGGCGGGCCTCAGCGCGGTCGTCGTGCTCGGCCTGCGCGTGCCCCGGGGGCGCTGGGAGCCGGTCGACGCCCTGGCCGCCTGCACGGCCGTCGCGGCGCTCCTGACCGACCTCGTCCAGTTCGACGGCCAGCTCCTGCGCGACCTGGGGATCTACCTCCGGGCGGGCGAGCACTTCGCGTCCGGTGTGCCGGTCTACCTGACGACCGTGCTGACCGAGGCGCCGATCGACAAGACGACCTACCCGTTCCTCTACCCGCCGCCGACGCTGCCGTTCGCGGCCGTCCTGGCCGCACTCCCGCGCGGGCTCGTCGAGGCGGGCTGGCTGGCCGGCTCGGTGGGCGTCGCGCTGGCCGGGCTGCGCCTGGTCGGGCTGTCGTGGCGCTGGGCCCTGGCGGCGCTCCTCTGGCCGCCGTTCTTCCAGGGCCTGTACGTCGGCAATGTGGCCGTCCCCGTCTTCGCCCTGTTCGTCGCGGCGCCCTGGTTCGGGGCCGGGTCTCGTCCTGGCGGCCGCGTTCAAGCCGTACAGCGGGCTGGCCGGGCTGTGGCTCGTCCGCGAGGGCCGGGCCCGGTCGATCGTCGTCGGCGGGGCGATCCTCGGCGGCCTGGCGGTCGCGACCCTGCCGCTCGTCGGCCTCGACGCCTGGCGGGCCTGGATCGAGGGCCTCCGGCTGTACGCGATCTCCCAGTCCGGCCTGCCGGCCCTCGTCGGGCTCGGTCTCGGCGCCTACCTGCCGAGCGTGGCTGCCGGCCGTCGCCGGGCTGGCCGCGGTCGGTTGGGCCTGGCTCGGGCGCGGGCTGGACGGCCTGGCCCGGTTCGGCGTCGCGACTGTCGTCGCCTCGCCCTCGTTGTTCAGCCACGGCTGGCTGGTCGCCCTGCCGGCCTTCCTGACCCTCCGACCGGTCGCTCTCTGGTTCGCCCTCGGGATCACCAGCGTGGCACCCGGCCCGGGCTGGTGGCTGGCGATCGTCCTGGTCGTCGCGGCGTCCGTGGCGGCGCCGCTCCGACGCACGGACGGCGGGCCGTGGCCGACCGCCTACGGGACGGTGTAGGTCGCGACGTCGGTCTGGGCGACGACGAACCTGGCCGGCGAGCCGAGCGCCGTGTAGCGCAGTGCCTGGAGGCGGAAGTGGTACCTCCCGGGCGGGATCTCGACGATGGCCTCGGCGGCCGACCTGTCGCTCGAGGCGAAGACGGGGTCCGCGCCCTCGAGGGCGCTCGGCGTCGGGTCGTCCTTCGAGATGACCAGCTTGTACCGGGTGAAGCAGTCGCGGGGTCCCGCGTACGGGCTCCAGCCGAAGGCCGTCCTGGTGCCGTCGCCCGGACCCACGGTCAGCGTCCCCAGGTCGCCGATCGGCTTGGCCGTCGCGGCCTTGACCGGGCTCGCCCCGATCACCCGATCGGCCGCGTCGAAGGCCATCGTCCGGTAGTAGTAGGTCCCGCCGCCGGCGACGCCGGCGTCATGGGCGCTCGTTCTCCTCCTGGCCGTGGTGTACGTCCCCCTGACGACGCTGGCGCCGCCTTCGGGCGGCCAGGCCTTCGGGACCGACAGCGTGGTATTGCGCAACGTCCGGTAGTGGCTGAAGTGCGGACCGGCGTAGGCGCTCCAGTCGATGACGATCCCGCCGCCGCAGGCCAGCAGCCCGAGGTCGAGCTTCGGCGATGGCTTGGGCGTCGGCTTCGGGGTCGGCTTCGGCGTCGCCGTGGTGTCGGGCCTGGGTCGCCGGACGGGAGGTCGGTTTCGGGGTCGAGGCTCGCGTCCGGACGGGTCGTCGGCGCAGGAGGCTCGCCGGACGGTGCCTCGGTCGGTCCGTTCGGCTCAGTCGGACTCGGCGTCGGGACGAGGGCGGTCCGGTCGAGCACGCCGAGCGGGAGGCCCAAAGCCCGGTCCAGGCGCGCGTTGGCGACCAACCACGGGTCGTCGAGGGTGGTCGGGTCGATCGGTCCGACGGACAGGTCGGATGCACTGCTCTCGGCGACGACCAGCGTAGCCGCCCGGCCCTCGCCGACGGTCGTCCGCAGGTCGGGGCCGGACACGCCGACCGTGTGCTGCAGCCCGAGCAGGGTGACCCGCTCCCGGCCGTCGCCGGTCGGCTCCCGTTCGAGGTCGAACGCCGTCCCGATGGCAGTCCAGCTGACCGGCCCGGTCGTGACCACATACGACCCGCCGGCCGGCAGCGACACGCGGTGGTACGTCCGGCCACCGAGCAGCGACAGCCGCAGCCGGTCGGGTGACAGATCGTCGAGACGCAGGTCGGCGCCGGCATCGAGCCGAGCCAGGCTGGCGCCCAGGCCGAGCGTGGCGTGGCCACCCGGATCGACCCGGATCTCGTCGTCCGGCCCGGACCGGCGTCCCGTCGACCAGCGGCCGGACCGTGCCGTCGCGGACGCAGGCTGGCGCCGACCGCCTCGGTCGCCCGCGTCTCGACCGGCGTCCGGAGGGCGTCGCGAAGAGCCCGCCGGAGGCGGATCCGAGGACCGCCACGATCACCGCGGCGACGGCGAGGACCGACCAGCGAGGAACCCCTGACAAGCCGACCGATCGGGCTCGCCGGTGGGCACCATCGAACCGTGGCTGCCGTCGCGGTGGTCGGCGGTCGGCGAGGCCGTCCGCGGCGCGGTCCGGTCGTCGGCGGCCCCGGACGGATACGTGGCGAGGAGCTGGGCCCGCAGAGCCGCCGACGAACGACGGGTCCGGTCGATCCACCCCGGCGACCAGCCGCTCCGAGCGCGTGCGCTCCCCGGCCGCCGCCAGCTCGCGCTCCGAGCGCGGCGAGGGCCGGCGCGTCGGGGTCGGAGGCCGCGTCGAACGGCACCGGCCGAGCACCGGCCCGGACACGCGGCGGATCCGGCGCGGCGACGATCGTCAGGCCGCATCGGTCGCCTCCTTTCGATCGCGTCGCGAAGCGCTCGGAGCGCGCGGTGGAGCTTGACCGCCAGGGTCGCCGCCGAGCAGCCGAGAGCGGCGCACAGCTCATCGGTCGACAGGTCGTCGTAGAACTTCAGGACCAGCACCCGGCGGTGGGTCTCGGACAGGGCTGAGCAGGGCCCGGCTGGAGCTGATCGCGGTCGAGCGCCGCGGCGAACGCGTCGGCCGCCGCCGCGTCGCCGGCCTCGGCGGCAGCGCGGTCGCGTCGGCCCCGTCGTCGGCCCCGCTCGAGTCGCCGGCCCGGATCCCGAACGGGACCAGGCGCCGGCCGCGCCGAGCGTGGTCGACGATCGCGTTGGCGGCCACCCGGTAGAGCCAGCCGCCGAACGACTCGTTCCGGAACGAGCCGGAGCGGAGCGCCTCCGAGCGCACGCTCGAAGGTCATCGCGGTCAGGTCCTCGACCGTCGCCCGGTCGCCGACCCGGCGGGCGACGAAGCCGTGGATGCGGGGCAGGTAGTAGTCGTACAGCTCGCCGAACGCGGCGCCGTCCGAGCGCGCCCGGTCCACCAGGGACCGTTCGCGCTCGGGATCCATCCGGCTGGCGCCATCGTCATGACCCATCGTGCCCGGACGATGCAGTGAGCGGACCCGGGCCGCCATCGAACGGCGGTACTGCCGTCGACGGGACCCGGGTCCGCCCGGTCAGGTCATCGGATCAGCCGCCGGTCGTCCCTCCGGGGGTCTCGATCGCCTCGGCCGGGGAGCTGTTGACGACCCGGAGCCCGTGATGATGGGTCCGGTCGAGGCAGAAGACCCGATACCAGACCGTGGTGCCCTGGCCGGCGCCCTGCCGGTCGATCCAGACCGTCCGGCCGCGGTGCCAGACGACCCCGACCAGCCGGTCGTGCGCGCCGAGCGGCCAGCTGACCGTCGCGTCGGTCGAGCGGACGATCGCGTACAAGTCGAACCGGCGCGACCCGCACCTGGTCCAGTCGACCTTCACGCCGCGGTCGACGTTCGACAGCGTCAGGTCCATGGACGCCGGCTTCGGATCGGCGGCTTGGGCTTCTCGGTCGAGCCCGATCCCGGGCCGTCGTCGGGCGGGGGTGTCGGGGTCGGCGTCGGGCGTCGGCGGTCGGGTCGCTGCCACCCGGCCGCCGGGCGGATCGCCGGGGCAGGCGATGACGTTGCCCTGCTCGTCCTGGCAGGTCGGCGTCGTGCTGACCAGCCCGATCGCACCGACGGTGGTCGCGCCGAGGGCGACGGCCCCGAACAGGAGCAGCGCCCCGAGGACGTTCGGCAGCACCATCGGCAGCCCGTCCCGCCGCCGTCGCGTCCGGGCGGCGTGGCCCGCTTCGGGCCCACGCTCCGTCATCTCCGTCGTCGAACCGACCTCGATCCATGAGTCCACCCCGCTGTCATGTCGTCGTTCGGGCGGTCCGACCAGATCGGTCGCCGCGACCTCTGACCGACAGAACGCGGGGCGTCGGCCCGGATTACCGGCCCGGCGGGCATCTGATGGTCCCGAAACGCGCACCGGACCAGCACCGGTACCCGGGCCGCGCGCGGCCGATCCGCTCGGTCGCGACGCGACACCCTCGGCCCCCCGGCGTACCATCGGAGGCCACCACGTCACCTCCGGCCGGAGGCCCACCCGCGATGACCGACCCGCTGGCGCTCGACCCGGTCCTGCCGGAGCCGGAGCGCAGCCGCCTGACGTTCGCCGCCGACGTCCCGCACGACGAGCGCTACCGCCTGTTCGAGGCGCACGTCGCCGCCGGGGGCAAGGTCGAGGCCGGCGACTGGATGCCCGACGAGTACCGGACGGAGGTCCTCCGCTTCGTCGAGATGCACGCCAACAGCGAGCTGATGGGCGTCCTCCCCGAGCGCGAGTGGCTGATGCGCGCCCCGACCCTGCGGCGCAAGCTCGCCCTGACCGCCAAGGTCCAGGACGAGGTCGGCCACGCCCAGCTGCTGTACCGGGTCGCCGAGGACCTCGGCAAGCCGCGCGAGGCGATGTTCGACGACCTGCTGGCCGGGAAGACGAAGTTCCACAACGTCTTCCACTACCCGACCCGGAGCTGGGGCGACATCGGGATCATCGCCTGGCTCGTCGATGCGGCGGCGATCGTCGCCCAGCAGGCGCTCCGCGACAGCAGCTACGCGCCCGTACGCCCGGACGATGCGCAAGATCTGCTGGGAGGAGTCGGTCCACATCATGCACGGGCGCGACGTCGTCGTGACGATGGTCACCGGGACGCCCGTCCAGCGGGCGATGGTCCAGGAGGCGCTCGATCGGTGGTGGGGGCCGCTGATGCAGATGCACGGCCCGCGGACGCCGCGCGAGAAGGACCGCGACCTGGCACTGGCGGATCAAGGCCAAGACGTGCGAGGAGCTCCGCCAGGAGTTCCTCGGGATCTACGTCCCGCGGATCCGCGAGCTGGGGCTGACGATCCCCGACCCGGAGCTCCGCTTCGACGAGACGACCGGCGAGTGGCGCTACCGCGAGCCGGACTGGGACGAGCTGCGGACGGTGGTCACCAACCACGGGCCGATGTCCGAGGCGCGGCTCGAGTTCCGGCGGCTGAACCGCGACGGAGACCGCGCTGGGTCCGCGAGTCGATCCTCGGCGCGCCCCGGGCGGCCGCCTGACGCCGATGGCGCCCGCCCGCAGGCCCACCCGTCCGCCCGCGGATGCCGATCCGCCCCGGCCGCCCGGCGTCCTCGAGCCGTACGAGGTCTTCCGCCAGGAGAAGGAGGGCGACCCGATGCGCCACGGCGGGAGCGTCCTGGCCCCCGACGCCACGCTCGCCGTCCACTACGCCCGCGAGCTCTACGGCCGGCGCCAGGAATCGGTCCGCCTGTGGGTCGTCCGGCGGGCGGACATCCACGACCTCGAGGACCCCGACCTGCTCCAGCCGCCGCTCGACCGCTCGTACAAGAAGCCCGGCGGCTACGTCATGCGCGACAAGCTCGAGGCCGCCCGGGAGCGGGCGGGGACCACGAAGCCGCGGGCCAGGCCGGGCGGACCGCAGGCCACGGCCCCGGGTCGCCCGGTCCGGCGACGCCCAGGGCGGGTCGCGGGCGCCGGGCAGCGGGCGATCAGGGCGCGATCCCGGCCCCGAGGGCGGGCCCGATCCGCGGACGTCCGGGCGATGAGCGCGGCCTCGACCGGCGCCGACCTCCTGCCGGCGACGCGGAACGCCCTGGCGCTTCTCCTCCTCGCGATGGCCGACGACGAGTTCGTCATCGGCTTCAGCGACTCCGAGTGGACCGGGATCGCCCCGATCCTCGAGGAGGACGTGGCGATGAGCTCGATCGCCCAGGACGAGATCGGTCACGCCAGGGCGTTCTACGAGCTGCTGGCCGGGCTCGTGGCCGACGGCCGCGACGCCGACGCGATCGCCTACGACCGCCCGCCGGAGGGCTACTACCACGCCCGCCTGCTCGACCACCCGCGCGGCGACTGGGCCCAGACGATCGCCCGGCGCTACCTGTACGACACCGCCGACGCCGTCCGGCTCGAGGCGCTCGAGAGGTCGTCGTGGGCGCCCCTCGCCGCCCTGGTGGCCAAGGTCCGGCGCGAAGAGCGCTACCACCTCCTCCACGTGTCGACCTGGCTCGAACGCCTGGCGCTGACCGAGGGCGAGCCGCGCCGGCGCCTGCTCGACGCGCTCGAGCGCCTCGGACCGGACGCGGGCACGGTCCTCGCGCCGTTGCCGACCCAGACGGCCCTCCTGATGTCGGACATCGTCGGCGCCAGCGCGGCCGAGCTCGATGCCCGCTGGCGGACGTCGATCGGGCCGACCTTCGAGCGGCTCGGGCTGCGGCCGATCCCCCCGACCCGGTCGCCGGGCGACGCCCGGTCCGGCCACTCCGACGCCTTCCGGCGGCTCCACGACGAGTTCACCGCGGTGCGTCGGATCGACCCGGCGGCAGCCTGGTGAGCGCGGCCTCGGCGATCAGCGCCGCGACCGTCCGTGCGGCCCTGGCGGAGCTCCCCGACCCCGAGCTGCCGGTCGTCTCGATCGGCGAGCTCGGGATCCTCGGGCGGGTGGAGGCGGGTCCGGGCTCGATCCGGGTCGAGCTCCATCCGACGTTCGTCGCCTGCCCGGCGACGGAGCTGATCCGCACGGCCGTGGTCGACCGCCTGGTCGAGGTCGCGCCCGGCCTGGAGGCCGACGTCGCGCTCGTCTTCGACCCGCCCTGGACGAGTGACCGGATCAGCGAGGCCGGTCGAGAGCGGCTGACGGCGGCCGGGATCGCCCCGCCGGGAAGCCCGGCTGACGGCGGGCTCGTCAGCCTGGACGCCCCCGTCCCGTGCCCGTTCTGCGGCTCGAAGCGGACCCGGCTCGAGAACCTCTTCGGCCCGACCCTCTGCCGGGCCATCTACCACTGTGCCGACTGCCGCCAGCCGTTCGAGGCGGTGAAGACCGTTTGACCGGCCAGCTCGAGCCGCCGATCATCGGCGTGGTCGGCGCCGGGACGATGGGCGCCGGGATCGCCCAGGTCGCGCTCGAAGGCGGCGCCCGGGTCCTGCTCCTCGACGTCGACGAGGCGGCGTTCGAGCGCGCTCGGGCTCGGATCGCAGACGGCCTGGTCCGCCACGCACGGTCGCGCGGCGAGAGCGGCGAGGAGGCCGCCGCGGAGGCGGTCACCGCCCTGGTGCATCTCGAACCGGCGGCCGACCTCGAGACGCTCGGGCGGACCGCCGGCCTGGTCGTCGAGGCGGCCCTCGAGGACCTCGCGCTGAAGCGCCGGATCTTCGCCCGGCTCGACGCGGCCGCGCCGCCGACGACGATCCTGGCGACGAACACGAGCGCGCTGTCGGTCGGTGCGGTGGCCACCGGGCTGCGCCACCCGGAGCGGGTGGTCGGGCTCCACTTCTTCAACCCGGCCCCGGTCATGGCGCTGGTCGAGGTCGTCGCTCCGATCGGGGCCGACCCGGCGATCGTCGGCGCGGCCGAGCGGATCGTCGCCGGCTGGGGCAAGACGGCCGTCCGAACGGCCGACGCCCCGGGCTTCATCGTCAACCGGGTGAACCGGCCGTTCACCCTCGAGGCGCTCCGGATGCTCGAGGACGGGCTGGGGACCGTCGAGTCGATCGACGCCGCCGTCCGTGGCGACGGATTCCCGATGGGCCCGTTCGAGCTGATGGACCTGGTCGGGATCGACGTCAACCTCGCCGCCGCCCGGGCGATCTTCGAGGGGTTCCACTACGAGCCGCGCTTCCGCCCGTCGGCGATCCAGGAGCGACTGGTCGAGGCCGGGCGGCTCGGCCGGAAGTCGGGCGAGGGCTTCTACTGGTACGGCGAGGACGGCCGGTCGCTGGGGATGGCCGGCGCGTTCGCCGACGACGGCGGCCCTCCCATACCGCTCGGAGCCGAGCGACGACTGCCCGGCGGGCAGCCCGGACCGCCGGGTCCGGCCGGCCCCGACCCGTTCGTCGAGCGGATCGTCCTGCCGATCGTCAACGAGGCGTACCTGGCCCTCGGCGAGGGCGTCGCCGGGTCGGCGGCCGACATCGACCTCGCCCTCCGGCTGGGCGCCGGTCACCCACGCGGCCCGTTCGAGCAGGTCGACCGGCTCGGCGGCCCGGCCGGCGTCCTCGCCCGCCTCGAACGGCTCGCCGAGCAGGACGGTCCGGGCGAGGGCCGGTTCGCCCCGGCGCCGCTCCTCCTCGAGGCGGCGCGGGCCGGCTGACGGCCGCCGGAGGCACGTCCGGCCGGCCTGTCGCATCATGCGCACGACCCGCACTGCCCACCGAGTCGGCGGGGCCGCGTCCTGGAGATCGAGTGACCCGCCGAGCCCGCACCCCGAGCCTGACCCTCCCGCGCCTCGCCGTCGTCGCGCTCCTCGTCGTCCTGGTCGTCGCCGGCTGTGGCACGTCGACGCCGACGGCGCCCGGCGATACGGGCGGCCCGTCGACCCCGCCGCCGTCAGCGACCGGCCAGCCCCCGAGCGGCCCGCCGGACACCCCGGAGCCGTCGGTCGACCGGCACGGCGTGCCCGATCTCGAGGCGCTCCTGCCGGCTCGGGTCGGCGACGTCGACCTGGAGCGGCTGAGCCTGAGCGGCCCTGACTTCTATGTCCTCGGGAGCGACGTCTCGCGCGGCCAGCTCGACGACATGCTCCGCCGGCTCGGCAAGTCGGTCGCCGACCTGACCGTCGCCGACGCCGGCGATCCGACCGGCAAGGCCGTCCTCGAGGTCGGGATCTTCCGTGTCGCCGGCGCCCCGGCGGACCGCCTCCTGGCGGAGTGGATCGCCTCGACCAAGGCGTCGAAGCCGGGCCAGATCAGCGATGCCAAGGCGACGGTCGACGGGCGGACGCTGACCCAGCTGGTCGACGCGACCAAGCCGGTCGGAGGGAAGACGCTCGCCTTCGTCAAGGGCGACATGCTGTTCCTCGTCGCCGCCGACGACCCGATCCTCGTGTCGAGCGCCCTGGCCCAGCTGCCGCTCCCCTGACAGCCTTGGGCCCCCCGGCGTACGATGCGCCGGCACGCGCTGCGAGCGACGGGATCGCGAGGCCGCGTGGCCCAAGAGGTGTCCGATGACCCGACGCATCACCGCATGGCTGGCCGTGCTCACGCTCGCGACCGTGCTCGCCGCCTGCTCCAGCTCGTCCGCGACGACCGCACCATCGTCCGGCGGCGGGGCGAGCGCTGCCCCGAGCACCGCCCCGGCCTCGGAAACGCCGTCGGTCGCGCCCTCGTCCGCGGAGAGCAGCGCGCCGTCGATCGCCATCCCGAGCTTCGCCCTGCCCAACGACGACAAGGGCCTCGAGGCGCTCCTGCCCGACCAGCTGTGCGGCAAGGCGTCGACCAAGCTGAGCCTCAGTGGCGCGCGCTTCAGCACCGTCCAGGATCCCGTCTTCGATGCGACCCTGAGCGAGCTGGGGAAGACCGCGACGGACGTCTCGTTCGCCATCGCTTCGCCCGGCCTGGCGGGGAGCGACAGCTGCCAGGTCTCGGCCGCCGTCCTCCGGATCAAGGGCGCCGATCCGTCCAGGTTCCGCGACCTGTTCATCGCCGCGGCCAAGAAGGAAGACAACACGACCTACACGACCGGCAGCGTCGGCGGCAAGGACGTCTACATCGGGACGACGCCCGGCAACGACACGCAGACCTACGCGTACTTCAAGGGCGACGCGCTGTTCTTCGTCACGGCTCCGGACGACGCGACCGCGGCGCCCGTCCTCCAGGTCATGCCGTGACCGTGGGGCGACAGCCCTGACGATGGGGCGGATCCTCGACCGGCCCCTGCGGGATCCGTGGATCGTCGCCGCCGTCCGGACGCCGGTCGGACGGTACGGCGGCGCGCTCGCCTCGGTCCGCCCGGACGACCTGGCCGCGGCGGTCCTGAAGGCGGTCGTCGACCGGGCGGGGTTGGATCCCGCCCTCGTCGAGGACGTCATCCTGGGCTGCGCCAACCAGGGCGGTGAGGACAACCGCGACGTCGCGCGGATGGCCCTGCTCCTGGCCGGCTTCCCGGTCGAGGTCGCCGGGCTGACCGTCAACCGGCTGTGCGGGAGCGGTCTCCAGGCGATCAACTCGGCCGCTCACGCGATCCAGGTCGGCGACGGCGACGTGTTCATCGGCGGTGGGGTCGAGTCGATGACCCGGGCGCCGTACGTCATGGCCAAGGCCGAGGCGCCCTGGGACCGCGGCAGCCGCGAGCTCCAGGACACGACCCTCGGCTGGCGGTTCGTCAACCCCAGGCTGGCCGAGAAGCACTACCCATACTCGATGGGGGAGACCGGCGAGAACGTCGCCGAGCGCTGGAAGGTCGAGCGCGAGCGGCAGGACGCCTTCGCCCTGGACTCCCACCGCAAGGCGGTCGCCGCGATCGAGGCTGGCCGGTTCGACGGCCAGATCGTGCCGATCCCGGTGCCCCAGAAGAAGGGCGACCCGGTCGTCGTGTCGCGCGACGAGCACCCTCGCGCGGACACCTCGGCCGAGGCGCTCGCCCGGCTCCGCCCGGCCTTCCGCGAGGGCGGCAGCGTGACCGCCGGCAACAGCTCCGGGATCAATGACGGCGCGTCGGCGGTCCTCCTCGTCGAGGCGGCTCGCGCCCGCGAGCTCGGCCTCCGGCCGATGGCCCGGGTGGTCTCGACCGCGGTCGCCGGGGTCGACCCGGCGATCATGGGCGTCGGGCCGGTGCCGGCCACCCGCAAGGCGCTCGAGCGGGCCGGGATCGGCGTCGCCGACCTCGACCTGGTCGAGCTCAACGAGGCGTTCGCCAGCCAGTCGGTCGTGTGCATCGACGAGCTGGGCCTGGACCCGGCCCGGGTCAACGTGAACGGCGGCGCGATCGCCCTCGGTCATCCGCTCGGGATGAGCGGTGCCCGGCTGATCACGATGCTCGTCCACGAGCTTGCCCGGACCGGCGGGCGCTACGGCCTGGCCACGATGTGCATCGGCGTCGGCCAGGGGATCGCGACCGTCGTCGAGCGGATCGAGGGATAGCCGCCGTCGGGACCGACGTCGGACGGCCCAGGACGTTCGAGCCAGGGTCGGGCCGCCATTTCGGCGGGATGGTTGCCGAAACTCATCGCGGTGCGTACGATGAGCCGGACCGAACCCTCCATCCCGGACCCTCGCGGAGGACGCAACGCATGCTCGAGACCCAGCCGACCTTCCTCAACCTGACCGACGCCGCCGCGACCAAGCTGCGCGAGATCACGGCCGAGGAGACGAACCCGAGCGTCGGCCTGCGGGTCTACGTCTACAGCGGTGGCTGCTCGGGCTTCAAGTACGGGATGATGATCGAGGACGCCCCGACCGAGGAGGACCGGGTCCTCCAGGCGAACGGCGTGACCGTCTACGTCGACGGCAAGAGCGTCGACCTCCTCCAGGGCGCCGAGATCGACTACGTCGACACGCTGATGGGCGCCGGCTTCACGGTCAACAACCCGAACGCGGTCGCCGCCTGTGGCTGCGGCTCGAGCTTCCGGACCGCCGAGGATGCGGGCAGCCCCCGGAGCTGCGCCCACTAGATCCCGCTCCTCCTCCGAGCAGAAGCCGCCGGTCGTCCGGCGGCTTCTCGATCCCCGGGCCGGTCGGCGGGGCCGGCACCGGCGCCGGGCTACACTCCGAGACGATGGAGCTGCCCCTCTTCCCTCTCCACACGGTGCTCTGCCCCGGGGTCGCGCTGCCGCTCCACATCTTCGAGCCGCGCTACCGGGCGATGGTCGCCCGCTGCCTCGAGGACGACCGCCCGTTCGGGATCGTCCTCATCCGCGACGGGCGGGAGGTCGGCGGCGGCCCGACCAGCATCGCCACGGTCGGGACGATCGCCGAGATCCGCGAGGCGGGCAAGTTCAGCGACGGCCGCTACGAGCTGCTCGTCGTCGGGGCGCGCCGGTTCCGGATCGAGTCGGTGACCGTCGGACGGGAGCCGTACCTGGTCGGCGATGTCGAGGAGATCGCCGAGGTCATCGGGGATGGCGCGGCGGCCCGGGAGCTGACCGACCGGGTCACCCAGCGCTTCGTCCGCTACCTGACCCTCCTCCAGCCGGCCGAGGGCGAGGACGCCGACGAGCTCGACGTCCGGGTCGAGCTCGAGCTCGAGGACGACCCGGACGCCCCCCGACCGACGCCGACGGCCGACGACGAGGCGATCCCGCTCGACGACCGGGATCCGCTCGACTCCGTGGCCCGACGGGCCGCCATCCCCGACGACCCGACGATCCTGTCCTACCTCCTGTCGGGGATCATCCAGGTCGACCAGCCGAAGCGCCAGGAGCTGCTCGAGGCGCCGACGACCGTGGCCCGCCTGCGCGAGCTGGTCCGGCTCATCGACCGGGAGGTCGTCCTGCTCGAGCGCCGCCTGCGCAACTTCACGGTCGACCCGCGGGCGACCGCGCTGCGCCGCAACTGATCGTGCCCGTCCACGAGCCAACCGAGGCCGAGCTCGAGGGCTGGGACGACCTGGCCGTCCGGTCGCCGAACGGCACGGTCCACCAGTCGCGCGCCTGGGCGGCCTACCGCGAGCGCTTCGGCTGGCGGCCGCGGTTCCTCGTCACCGCCGACGGTGCGCCGGTCCTCGCCCTGGCCAGGCCGTGGCCGCTGGTCGGGAGCGACGGCATCTACATCTCGCGCGGCCCGCTGCCCGAGGCGGACCCGGCCCTGACCCTGCGCCGGCTCGAGGTCGTGACCGGCTGGCTCGCCGACCACGGCGCGTCGGTCGTGGCGACCGACGCCGAGGTCCCGGCGGGGTCGGGCTACCCGGCGCTGCTCGAGGCGGCCGGCTTCCACCCGATCGAGGAGCTCCAGCCGTCGCGCCACCGGCTGGCCGTCGACCTGACCGCGATCCGGGACGAGCCGGAGCTGCTGGCGAGCTTCAGCGCCACGACCCGGAACATGATCCGGGCGGCCGAGCGGAGCGACCTGCGGACGGTCGTCCTCGGGGCCGGCTCGGCCGACGATGCGGTCGCCGACCTCGGGGCGGGCCTCGGCGTCCTGTACGGCCTGATGCGGGCGACCGCCGACCGGCGCGGCTTCGGGCTCGCCTCGGCGGAGCGGTTCGTCGACTGGTCGCGGCGCGCCTTCAGCGACGGCCATCTCGTCTACCTCGCCGTCCACGAGCCCGGCGGTGGGCTCGTCGCCGGAGCGACGTTCTATCGCCACGGCCGGCGCTGGACCTACGCCAACGCCGCCGACGACCCGCGCTTCCGGAAGGCCTACCCCGGGGCGGTCCGGCTGGTCGTCTGGGAGGCGATGAAGCGGGCCCTGGCCGAGGGCCGTGCCGAGATGGACCTCGGCGGCGTCGACGTCCCGGGCGCCCGCCGGCGCCCGCTGCCCGGCGAGCCTGCCCACGGCATGCTCACCTTCAAGGAGTCGTTCGGCGCCCGGTGGCTCGAGCTGACCGGCGCCCACGAGCGTGTCCTCAGCCCCGTCCGCTACGGCCTTGGCCGGATCACGTCCCGCCTGGCGGCGATCGTCGTCCGGCCACCCCGCTGAGCTCGACACCTTCCGAGCCTAGGGATCGCTGAAGCGCTCGTCATCCCCAACGGACGGGGTAGCACCGATCGCCATCATCGCGTTCGGCGACACCGTCGGGATCGTCAGGGGCGACGTCACCCAGTCCCGGCTGCTCACCCGGCCACGGGAGCCGCCGGGCGTTCGGGGAGCACGCCGAGCTGTCGCATCAGGGTCATGTCGTCCCTCACGCCCCAGTGCTCGATGCCCTTGCCGTCCCGGAAGCGGACGATGTGGATGTAGTCGTAGGCGACCTCCCGGTTGGTCGGCGGGATGCCCATCAGGTCACCGACGTGTCGTCCGTGGTGCGTGCAGCGGACCACCACGGTGTCGCCTTCGCCCACCACCTGGTGGATCTCCCAGCGTTGGTCGGCGAAGACGCGCCCGAGCCACAGCATCGTGCGCTTCGCGCCCTCGAACCCCTGGGGCTCATCGGGTCGCGCCCCATGCTCGATGCAGTCGGCGTCGACCACCTCGCGCAGCGCGTCGACATCGCAAGCGGGGAAGATCTCCTCCCAGGTCCGCCGCGCGATCGCCTTGAGCTCGTCACTCATCGGGACGCTCCTTCCCTCGGACCCGCGAGTTTAGTAGAATGGGTCCGTATTCGAGTCAGGAGTATTCTCTCCAATGAGTGAGGTTGTCAACCCCCGGCGACCCTACGACTCGCGACGACGTCAGGAACAGGCGGCCCAGACGAAGCGAGACATCGTCACGGCTGCCGGTGCCCTGTTCCGGGAGCGGGGGTACGCGGGCACGTCGATGCCCCAGATCGCGACAGCGGCAGGCGTCGTTGTGGAGACGATCTATCGGGCCTTCGGCAGCAAGGCCGGGCTGTTCCGCGCCGTGGTCGAGGCTGCGGTCGCCGGGGGCACAGCGCGGGCGGACGTGCCGGTCGAAGAGCGACCGGCCATCCGGGCCGTGATCGAGGAGCGCGACCCCCGCCGCCAGCTTGAGCTCTACGCCGCGACGCAGCCGGGCATCCACCGGCGGTCCGGCCCGCTCCTCCGGGTATTGACCGGTGCGGCGGGCAACGACCCGGAGCTCAAAGCCCTCTGGGACGAGCTCGAAGCTGCACGGCTCGCCGGGCAAGGGAGGCTCGCTGGCTTGCTCGCCCAACGGGGTGTGCTCCGACCCGGACTCTCCGTCGGGGACGCTCGCGACGTCAGCTGGACGCTGTGCTCGCTCGCGGTGTACGACATGCTGGTCCTCGGGCGAGGCTGGACGAGTGATCGCTACCGCGACTGGCTGGCGATCGTCCTCGCGCGCGAGCTCCTCCCGGAGGCCGGGGGCTGAGCCTGTCTCGACCGCGAACGGGATCAGCCGCCACTCGGTCCGATCGCCGTTACGTGCCTCCCCGACTACGCCGCTCCGATCACTCGCTGAAGCGCTCTTCCTTCCAGGGGTCGGCGTCGTTGTTGTAGCCGTAGCGCTCCCAGAAGCCGAGGATGTCGTGGTCGAGGAACTCGAGGCCGCGGACCCACTTGGCGCTCTTCCAGAAATAGCGCTTCGGGACGAACAGGCGGAGCGGCCAGCCGTGCTCGGGCTCGAGCGGCTTGCCGTCGTAGGTGTCGGCCAGGAGGACGTCGTCGTCGTCGAGCACGGAGATCGGCAGGTTGGCCGTGTAGCCCTGCTCGGAGTGGGCCAGGACGTGGGTCGCCTCGGGCTTGAGCCCCGCCTGCGACAGGATCTCCTGGATCGGCACGCCCTCCCAGGCGGTGTCGAGCTTGGTCCAGCGGGTGACGCAGTGGATGTCCGTCCGGACCTGCTTGCGCGGGAGCGCCTTGTACTCGTCCCAGGTCAGGGTGAACGGGCTGTCGACGGCCCCGAAGACACGGAAGTCCCACTTCGCGAGGTCCGTGCTGGGGACCGACCCGTAGTGGAGGACCGGGAACTTGTCGGTCTTGTACTGGCCGGGCGGGATCCGCTCGGCCGTCGCGGGGTCCATCGGCTTGCCGCCGAACAGGCGCTCGATCATCGTCGTCTCCGGTGCGGTCTCACCGGCATCGTCCCACACGCGGCGCGGGACGTCACAACCGGTCCGGGTCCCTCCGGTGCGGGGCTCGTCGGACGTCGTTCAGGGAGCCGCCTCGACGCGAACGACCCAGAACCCGGCGGCCGGGTCGGTCAGGATCGGGACGTAGCGGTACGCGCCGATCACGGTCGGCTGGCTGATCTCGAGCAGCAGGTAGCGCGGGTCGGTGGTGCTGTCGTCCAGGCGGTCGTGATAGATGATCGTGCCGGCGCCCGGCCGGCCGATCTCGGGGTCGAGGAACGTCTTGTACGAGTACGCCACCTCGGTCAGCGGCAGGTCCAGGTCCGCGACCGCCTGGGCGCGGAGGGTCGGCGGGACGATCACCAGCGGGTGGGCCGAGATGTCCTGCGATCTCGGGAGCCCGCGCCATGACGGCCTCGCGCCCAGCTCCGAGCGGATCGCGGCGATCGCCCGATGAGCGTTGGCGTGGAGCCGGACCTGGCTGGTGATGGATGCCTGGGCCGTCGTGTCGAACGGTCCCAGCGGGGCGATGGCGACCGCGGCGAGGGCGCCACCGACGACCGGCAGGGCGAGCCGGCGGAGGCCGATCGGCATCCGCTGCCCGACCCACCGCCGGAGTGCCGGGAGATCGACCGCCGACACGCCGATCGCCGAGGCGAACAGCAGACCGAGGTCGATCGGCACCAGGTAGCGCACCGACAGGAACGTCCCACGAGCGCCACTGAAGATGAACAGCCCGGCGATCCCGAACACGACCCCGAGCAGGCCGACGGCCAGCGCCCATCGGCGTCGGGTGGCCAGGACGTAGGCCGCCACGCCGGCCAGCGGCAGCAACGCCGCCTGGCCCAGGAAGTGCTGCCAGATCCAGTGGATCATCCCGAAGAGGCTGCGGACCGCGCGACCCTCCGAGTTGATCCGTGCGGTGTTCACCCAGAACAGCGGATCCCCGAACAGCAGGCCGTCGTGGGCCATCAGCACGGGGATGGCGAGGGCTCCAAGGAGGACCAGGTAGGCGGCCCGGGGCGGCCCGGGGCGGTGGCTGACGGCCGCCACGATCCCCGCGGCCACCAGCGCCACGGCCGCCACGCCGACCACCGCGAGGGCCTCGGGGCGGGCCAGGCTCGCGAGCATCAGGGCGATCCCGGCCGCCCAGTAGCGCGGCCGCTCGGCCGTGACGGCGAGGCCGGCGATGAGCAGGAACAGGAGCATCCAGGTGATCGCGTAGGCGAGGCTGATGTCGACCAGCAGGATGGGCGACACCGCGAACCCGACGGCCGCGAACGCGGCGCTGGCGGGTCCACCGACCCGATGGGCGAGCACGGTCGCGAGCACGACGCACAGGGCGAACGCGACGACCGCCGCCCAGGCGACCGGCCGCCAGTCACCGGACAGGGTGTACAGGATCCCGTAGACGGCGTCGAACAGCGGCTTGGAGGTCTGGGTGAGATGGCCCTCGACCGGCTGGCCGGCGATCAGCCGCTGGAACTCGATCACCGGAGCCACCGCGTCGGGACCGACCGAGGCCGACTGGATGGGTCGGACGTAGCGGACCCCGACGCCGATCGACGCGAGGAACAGGGCGCCGAGGACCGCGCTCTGCCAGCGGCGGCCGGTCAGGCTCCAGCGGCGGCTCGTGTCGGTCATGGCTGGCGCGGAGTCTAGGGTATCCTCATCGCCGATGCCCTCCCCCGACCGAAGCCCGGATCGCCCGCCGGCGGCCAGCTCCATGCTGACCGCGGACCCGCTTGCGTCGGAGCGCGAGGCGCCGGTCCGGGCGGATCCCCGAGGGCATGTCCGTCCCCGGGTGATCGTGGTCATGCCGGCCTATAACGCGGCGAAGACGCTCGAGCGGACGTACGCCGACATCCCCCACGACCTGATCGACCGGATCATCCTCGTCGACGACGTGTCACGGGACGAGACGGTCGAGATCGCCCGCCAGCTCGGGCTCGACGTCATCATCCATCGCCAGAACCGCGGGTATGGCGGCAACCAGAAGACGTGCTACGACGCCGCCCTGGCGGCCGGGGCCGACGTCGTCGTGATGCTCCACCCCGACTACCAGTACGACGCGACCCGGATCCCCGATCTGATCGCGCCGATCGTCGGCGGGCGGCCGACCTGATGCTCGGCAGCCGGTTCCTGGGCGACCCGATCGCCGGCGGTATGCCGCGCTGGAAGTACGTCAGCAACCGGTTCCTGACCGGGCTCGAGAACGTGGCGTTCGGCCTCCACCTGAGCGAGTACCACACCGGCCTGCGGGCCTACAGCCGCCGGCTCCTCGAGACGATCCCGTACAACCTCAACAGCGACGACTTCGTGTTCGACCAGGAGCTGATCGCCCAGGTCGTCGCGGCCGGTGGCCTGCCGATCGGCGAGATCGCGGTGCCGACCCGCTACTTCGAGGAGGCCAGCTCGGTCGGCTTCCGGCGGAGCGTCGTCTACGGCCTGGCGACGCTCCGCGTCGTCGCTCGCTTCGTCCTCCATCGGAGCCGCCTCCGGCGCTCGCCCAAGCTGACCTCGCGGCGCCCGGCGGCCTGAGGCCGGACGTGCGCCGGGGTCTCGGCGGCCTGCTTCGGGCCGTCATCGGGATCGCGATCTCGATCGCCTCGCTGGCCTACGTGCTGGGCGGCGTCGACCTCGCTCGAACCGCCGACATCCTGCGGACCGCGGTTCCCGGCTGGCTCATCCTGTCGGTCTCCTTCCAGGCGTCGACGTCCTCCTCCGAGCCGCCCGCTGGCAGCACCTCGTCGCCCCGATCAAGTGGGTCCGGTTCCTGCCGATGCTGGCCTACCTGCTCGTCGGCTACCTCGCCAACAACATCCTGCCGGCCCGGCTCGGCGAGCTCGTCCGAAGCCACTACCTCGGCGATCGCGAGGGGATCAGCCGGGCCTCGGCCCTCGGCACGGTCGTCGTCGAGCGGGTCGTCGACACGGCGGTCGTGGTCACCATCGGCGCGCTCGCGATCTTCGTCCTGCACATCCGCGGCGTCGTCGCCAGTGCCGTCCTCGTCGGGCTGGCGGTGACCGGCCTGCTGGTCGTCGGCCTGGCGCTCGGGATCGTCGCCCACCGCCTGCCCGGCGCGGACCGGGTCATCGCCTTCGCCGAGCGCCGTCCGCGGGTCGCCGAGCTCGGCTCGGCGGCTCCAGGACGGCCTCGCCGTGGCCCGTCGTCCGCGGACGCTGGGCGCGGCGATCGGCCTCAGCATCGTGGCCTGGGGTGCGAGCCTGCTTGCCGTCGCGGCGGCCGGCCAGTCGATCGGGCTGGAGCTGACGATCGGCGAGGCCGCCCTGCTCGCGTCGGGCGTCGCCCTGGCCACCGCGATCCCGTCCGCGCCGGGCTACCTCGGGACGTTCGAGCTGGCGTTCGTGACGATCGGCCAGGCGCTCGGCCTGCCGAGCGACGAGGCGTTCGCCCTGGGCTTCATCGTCCACGTCGCGATCCTCCTCCTGACCTCGATCGGCGGGGCGATCGCGTTCCTCCGGCTCGGCTGGCAGCGCAGCGCCGACGAGGTCGGCGAGGTGGCCCGTGGCATGGTCGACGGCGACGCGCCGACCGAGGTGGCCCTCGAGCCGGCGCCGGCTGGACCGGCCGAACCGGTGAGCGAGCACTCCGCCCCGGGCCCGTCGAACCACGCCGGCGAGGCTGCCGACATCGCCGCCCTGGCCGACCCGACGGCCTGGCGCCGGCCGCCGCGCGACTCCTCGCCAGCCTCGGCTTCAGCCTCATCCACAGCGACACGCCGGCCGCCCCCGGCGGCGCTCAGCTCCTGGTCGCGTTCCGGGCGAGCCCGAGCCTCCGCCACTTCGACCCCGAGGTCCTGTCCTACTGGGCGGCCAGCGGGGGTCGTGGGCGCGAGGCCACGTTCGATCGGAAGAAGCCGGTCCCGGCCCAGCTCGCCGTCGCGTGGGGGAGGGTCCGGGTCGTGGACCGGCTCCAGGTCGACAACCGGTTCCTGACCTTCGGGGGCACGCTCCGGGCGGTCGCCCTCACCCGCCGACCTGACGGTCGCCTCGCTGGCCTCGCCGGCCGCTCGCCCGCTGGAGCGGGCACAGCCAGGGCCTCGACCCGCTGGCCGCCGAGATCGGCGCGTTCTTCGGCCGGCTGTGGTCCAGGTCGACTTCACCGCCGGCGCGGAACGGCGCCTGCCGACACGCCGCCGATCCAGCTGTACGGCGCATTCATCCGGACGCCCACGCCCGGCTCGTCGCCGCCGAGTCGCTCCGCGAGGCCGACCCGCGGTTCAGCAACTGGATCGCCGCCGAGGCCGCCCGGCTCGCGGCGCACGAGCCGGATGCCTGGGCGGCCGCCGGTTCGCTGTCGCAGGAGCTCGGACCTCCGGCGCTGAATTCGGAAGACCCCGGCGTCGCGGCCGGGGTCTTCGGGGTCTGCCTGGCCTGTCCCCTACGGGGCGGGGTTGGCCAGGTCGCTGAGCTTCTGAGAGCTTGTACTTGTCGGCCGTCGCCTTGGTCACGACGAACCCGTTCTGGTCCGTCGCCGGGGCGAAGTCGAGGGCGGTCAGCTTGAGCGGCGCGAGCCGCTCCTTGAGCTTGGCCACCGTCTCGGCCGGCGTCGCCGGTCGCCTCGCCGGCGCCCTTGTTGACGTACTCGAGCGCGGTCGCGGCGTACTCGGCGAGGATGTCGATGTCGCCCTTCTGGAGGGCCGGGAAGACGACCTCGCGGTTGCCGAGCTGGAACTTGCGCTCCACCTTGAACCCGTTGGCCTCGAGGACCTGGGCGAAGATCTCGCCGAGGATCTCCTGCTCGTAGAAGTTGGTCGAGCCGACCTTGACGGTGATCCCGTTGCCGGACGTCCCGCCGGTCGTCAGGCCGTTGGCCGCGAGCCACGCGCCGGCGACCGACTTGGAGTCCTTGCCGTCGACCGTGACCTGCTTGTTGAGGTCGGTCAGCTGGCTCCTGGGTCAGCTTGGCCATGAACGGGTTGATCAGGTCGGCCAGGCCGGGCGCCTTGGCCAGCAGGTCGTTGCGCACGACCGGGACCAGGTTGTCGGCCTTCTGGAGATGCTTGTCGTCCTCGAGCAGGACCAGGTTGTTGGTCTGGATCGACGGGTCGGACGTGAACAGCAGGCCGACGTCGACGAGGCCGGAGTTGATCGCGCTGAGGCTGAGCGGGCCGCCCGCGTCGAGCGGCAGGAACAGCTTGAACTCGAGCGCCGTAGGTGTTCTTCAGGCCGAGCGCGCAGAACGGTCGCTGCGGGCACTCGGGCGGGCCGCCGAGGGTGAGCTGGGATGCGATCGAGCCGGTCGGCGCCGCGGACGCCGGCGAGGCTGCGGTCGATGGACTGGCGCGCCGACCGACTGGGCTGCCGTCGGCGCGGCCGTGGCTGATGGACTGCTCCCACCCGACGTGCACGCGCTCACGATGAGCGCGACGTCGTCGCCCCGAGAGCAGCCCTGCGGAATGTCCGCATGGGTCCTCCTTCCTGATCGTCCGGCGTCGCTCTGGGCACGTCGCCACAGACGTCCGCGGACTATACCAGCGGGTCGCGCGATCGGCCCTCCGTTACGCCCGGCGCGGTCCCGCGGTTCGACCGGCGGACCAGGCTAGGGCCGTCGCCCCGCGCCGGTGGCGGCCCGGCGAGCCCGCGTCAGGATCGGCCGGTCGGGGCCTGCGGCCAGCCGGATCCCGGGCGACACGAGCCGGCGCTCGGCGAAGGTCAAGCAGCCGCTCGGTCGACGACCGCCAGGACGGCCACCAGGATCGCCCCGCCGACGAGCATCGCCTGGTCCTGGAGGGCGAACCCGTCGACGATGTAGCGGCCGAACCCGCCGCCGGCGATGAGCGCGGCGAGGGTCGCCGTGGCCACCGCCGCGACCGCCGCCGTCCGGACCCCGGCCACGATCATCGGCATCGCCGCCGGCAGCTCGACCCGGGTCAGGACCTGCGACTCGCGCATGCCCATCCCCCGCGCGGCGTCGACGATCTCCCGGTCGACTCCGCGCAGCCCGACGTGGGTGTTGGCCAGGATCGGCGGGATCGACAGCAGGACGAGCGCGAGGAGCGGGGTCGAGCAGCCCGAACCCGAGGATCGGGAAGAACACGAGGAGCAGGGCGTAGGACGGGATCGCCCGGCCGAGCCCGGCCACGTTGACCGCGAGCGCCGCCGCCCCGACCGGTGTGGCCGGTGTAGAGGCCGATCGGGATCGCGATGAGGAGCGCCACCACGATCGCCAGGACCGCCAGCTCGACGTGCTCGACGAACCGGGTCGGGATCCCGTTGGCGCCCTGCCAATGGGCCGGATCGGTGAGCCAGCCGAGCGCGCCGCTGATCCCGTCCATCGGCTCAGGCCGCTCGCCGCGCCCACGGCGTCAGCGAGCCGCTGGACGAGCTGCGAGGAGCAGGTCGAGGACGAGCGCGACGACGACGGTCAGGACGAAGCCGACGTAGATCATCGTCGGGAACTGCCGGTTGAACCCGCGCAGCATCAGCTGGCCGAGGCCGCCCTCGCCGATGACCGCGGTGACCATCACCAGCCCGACCGTCGTCACGGTCGCGATCCGCAGCCCGGTCATGATCACCGGCATGGCCAGCGGGAGCTCCACGCGCGAGCAGCCGCTGGCGCGGGCTGTAGCCCATGCCGTCGGCCGACCTCGCGGACCTCGGCCGGGATCCCGTCGAGCCCGGCCAGGATGTTCCGGGTCAGGATCAGCAGGGTGTAGCGATCAGCCCGATCTCGGCGGTGACCAGGGTCAGGCCGGTGAACGGGACGAGGAAGGCGAACAGGGCCAGGCTCGGGATCGTGTACAGGATCCCGAACGTGGCGGTGACCGGGCCGCGCAGGAACCCGCGCCGGCGGATGAGCAGCGGCAGACGAAGCTGATCGCCAGGCCGACCACGACGGCGAGCACGGTCAGCACGAGGTGGTCGACCAGGGCACCGCCGATGACCCCGAGGTTGTCGCCGATCCAGTCCCGCGGATCATCGGACGCCCGGCTCGACGGCCCCGGTCCCGGCCGACGGGCGCCGCAGCTCGGCGACGATCGCGTCGAGCGTGACGAGCCCGGCGACCCGCCCGTCGCCGTCGACGACGATCCCGGCCTGGACGTCGGCGTCGAGCAGCATCGACAGGGCGTCCTTGAGCGTCGTCCGGCGGCTCGAGCAGCGGCGACATCGGGATCGGCCAGGTCGGCCGGCGAGCGACCCGCTCGCCGGCAGATCCGCCTCGTCGACCCAGCCGATCGGCCGGTCGTCGTCGTCGACGAGGAGGAGGTAGCGGAAGGGCTCGCGACGCCAGCCGGCGCCGGGCCTCGGCGGCGTCCTCGCCCGGTCGGGCGATCGCCGGCGACGGGCCGCGCAGGTCGCCGACCCGGACCAGCGACAGCCGCTTGAGCCCGCGGTCCGCGCCCGACGAACCGGGCGACGAAGTCGGACGCGGGGTCGGCCAGGATCTCCTGCCGGCGGGCCGAACTGGGCGAGCCGGCCGCCGGCCTGCATGACCGCGACGAGGTCGCCCATCTTGATCGCCTCGTCGATGTCGTGGGTCACGAACAGGATCGTCTTGGCCAGCTCCTCCTGGAGGCGCAGGAACTCGTTCTGGAGCCGGTCGCGGACGATCGGGTCGACCGCGCCGAACGGCTCGTCCATGAGCATCACCGGCGGGTCGGCGGCGAGCGCCCGGGCCACCCCGACCCGCTGGCGCTCGCCGCCCGACAGCTGGCTCGGGTAGCGGTCGCGGTAGCGGACCGGGTCGAGGCCGACGAGGCCGAGCAGCTCGTCGGTCCGCTCCCGCTGGCGGGCCGCGCTCCAGCCGAGCAGGCGCGGGACGACCGCCACGTTGTCGCCGATCGTCTGGTGCGGGAACAGGCCCGGTCGACTGGATGACGTAGCCGATCCCGCGGCGGAGCTCGGTCACCGTCGCGGGTGGCGGCGTCGACGCCGTCGATGAGGATCCGCCCGCAGGTCGGCTCGATCAGCCGGTTGACCATCTTGAGCGAGGTCGTCTTGCCGCAGCCGGACGGCCCGACGAGGACGCAGATCCGGCCGGCCGGCACGGCCAGCGACAGGTCGTTGACCGCGCCCGGGCGTGCCCTTCTCGGCCCGCCCGTAGACCTTCGTGACGTGCTCGAACTCGACGGTGGCGGCGCGGCCGGACGCCGTCCGGCTGCCGTCCGGCTCGATCGCGGGGACGCTGGCTGCCATCGGACCGACCGCCGCTAGCCGGCCTCGACGAGCGGCTTCACCTCGCCGATGAAGCGCTCGAACGTCTCGACGTCGTAGGGCGCCGGCTGCTCGGTGATGACGGTCCGGAAGCCGAGCTCGACGTACGGCCGGAGCCGGTCGGCGATCTCCTCCGAGGTGCCCGTGCCAGAACGTGTCGTCGTCCTCGAGGTCGCTCAGCGGCGTCCGGTTGTGGGCCATCGCCTCGCGCCAGACCCGCTCCGCCTCCGCCCGGGTGTCGCGGATCGTCAGCTTGCACCCCGAGGGTGAACTCGATCTCGGCCAGATCGCGGCCGACCGCGGCGCAGTGCTCGCGCAGGACGTCGACCTTGTGGGCCATCAGCTCGGGCGTGCCCATCGCGTTCCACATGTCGGCGTAGCGGGCGACCGTCCGGAGGGTCTTCTTCTCGCCGCTGCCGCCGATCATGATCGGCAGGCGGCGCTGGACCGGCAGCGGCGAGTGGCGGAGGTCGTCGAAGGCGTAGCGCCCGCCGGGCGCGGACGTCACCGGCTCGCCGTCGAGCACGTCGCGCGCATCGCCGCCGACCGACTCGTCGAGCCAGTCGAGCCGCTGGCCGAAGCCGGACCCGAAGTCGATCCCGTGGGCCTGGTGCTCCAGCTCCATCCAGGCGCCCGCCGATGCCCGAGGATCGCCCGCCCGCCGCTGATGTGGTCGAGGGTCGCGGCGGTCTTCGCCACCAGGCCGGGGTTGCGGAACGTGTTCGCGCCCGACGAGCAGCCCGAGGCGGGTCCGCTCGGTCGCCATCGCCCACGCCGCGAGCGCCGTCCAGCCCTCGAAGATCGGCTGGTACGGGTCGCCGAAGATCGCGTACAGGTGGTCCCACGTCCAGAGGTGGTCGTAGCCGAGGCGGTCGACCCGCTTCGCGGCGTCGAGCATCTCGGGCCAGGTCGCGGCCTGGCTCCAGAGGAGGATCCCGAGCTTGAGGTCGCGGTCGGGCACGGGCGGTCCTCCTGCCAGGGACTGTCGTGGGCAGGCCTACGGTACGCGAGCGGGCGCGTCCGCAGCCCGACCGCGACCCGCCGCGCTCAGCCGAGCGGCAGCGTCGCCAGGTCGCCCTCGATGAGCTCGCGGTCCTCGGCGTCGGCGACCGCCGCCAGGCGCCGCGCGAGCCCGCGCCCGCCAGGACTCGGCCTCGTCGCGGCTCGCCGGCACGCGCGTGGGCGCGGGCGAGCGCCTCGTACGCCGCCGGCAGGTCCCAGTCCTCGATCCCGTCGCCACCGGCCTCGAGGATGGCCAGGCAGCGGCGGGCGTGCCAGACGCGCCGGCTCGCCCCGGCCGAGGACCGCGTAGACGCGCGAGCAGAGCCACTCGCCACGGGCCCGGTTGGCCGGCTGCCCGATGGCATCCCAGTGGAGGCGCGAGGCGTGGGCGGCGTGGATCATCCGGTCGACGTCGTCGGCCGACCGGTCCTCCTGCTCGAGGAGCGTCCAGGTGTAGTTGTAGAGACCCGCGGCGAGCTGGCGCTGGGTCGTCGGGTCGAGCTCGGGCGGCATCGGCGGTCGGCTCATCGGGGGCTCCTTTCGGTCGATCAGGCCGCGGATGTGGTGGAGGACGTGCTGGCCGCGGGCGACTCGCGCCTCGATCCGCTGCCGGTGGCGGTCGAGGGCGGCCAGCCGGGTCAGCTCGTCCGGTGAGTCGAGGACGCCGGCCATCTCGTCGAGCGGCAGCTCGAGCTCGCGCAGCCGGGCGATCGAGCGCGCCCGGTCGAGCTGCGCCCGCCGGTAGCGTCGGTAGCCGGTCCAACGATCCACCTCGGCCGGCACGAGCAGGCCCGAGCTCGTCGTAGTGGCGGAGCGCGCCGATGCTCAGTCCGGACAGCCGGGCGAAGCGACCGATCGACAGGACGTCGTCCATGCCGCCGATCGTGGAGTCTCGGGCCGGTCGAGAGTCAAGCCCCCGGCCGCGCCCCGGACGCGACGGCTCAGGCGTTGTCGAGCTCGCGCGAGATCGCCCGCAGGATGAACCGGGCCGCCTCGGCGCTCTTGCCGCCGAGCTTCTGGCCCTCGTCCTGCTCGAGCGCGACCATCAGGTCGCCGAGCATCGCGTCGAGCGCCGGGCGTCCGGACGAGCTCGCCGGCGGCGAACGCCGCCTCCAGCCGGTCGACCGCCCGCCGGGCGTTCTCGACCGCGTGGCCCTTGTCCTCGATGATCGCCCGGACCTCCGCCCGGGCGGCGTCCGCCGCCGGCCCCGCGCTCGCCATCGTCAGGCTCTCTGCTCGAGCCGGGCGACCGGGACCGCCTCGTCGTCGGCCGTGCGACGACGCGACACCCGGGCCGGTCGTCGCGGCCCGCGCGGCGGGCCGCCCAGTCCGAGTCGAGCATGCTCATCTGGAGCTCGTCCCAGTAGCGGCCGTCGCGCCAGATCGACTCGCGGGCGCGGCCCTCGACGACGAAGCCGGCCTTGCGGTAGGCCCGGATCGCCCGCTCGTTGAAGGCGAACACGGACAGCGCCACCCGGTGGAGGCCGAGCCGCTCGAAGGCGTGCTCGAGCATCAGCTCGGTCGCCTCGGTGCCGTAGCCGCGGCCCCAGGCGTCCTTCTCGCCGATCGTGATGTGGAACAGCGCCGAGCCGTTGTCGCCGTCGAGCTGGCTGAACGCGCACGTCCCGATCAGCCGGTCCGTGTCGCGCAGGTGGATCGCCAGGGCCAGCGAGTCCGGCCCGACGACCCGGGCCTGGAAGAACCGGTCGATCTCGTCGGCCGGCATCGGGCCGTCCTGGTAGCGGGTCAGCCGGGCGACCTCGGGGTCGGCGTACCAGCGCCGGAACGCGGCAGGTTCTCCGGCGCGTGCCGGCGGAGGACGATCCGCTCGCCCGTGATCGAGTCCGGGAACCAGCCGCGATGGAGCATGGGCGACGAAGGTATACCATCGCCGCCATGCGCCGCTGGAGCGAGGTGGCCGAGCGGGTCGCCGCCACGACGCGGACCTCCGAGAAGACCCGCCTCCTCGCCGACGACCTGCGGACGCTGCCCCCGGACGAGCTGCCGATCGCGGCCGTCTTCCTCGCCGGGCGCCCGTTCGCCGAGGCCGACGGGCGCGCGACCGGGCTCGGCTGGGCGACGATCGCCGCCGCGGTGACCGGCCTGGCCGGGGTCGCCGGCCGGCGCCCTCGGCGAGGCCTACGACCGATCGTCCGACCTCGGGCATGGCGGTCGCCGACGTCCTCGGGCGCGCGAACGGGCAGCCACCGGACGCCGGCCGACGCCGCCGAGCCTGCGTCGAGGTCGCGGCGGCGTTCGCGGCGATCGAGGCCGCGTCCGGGCCGGCCGCCAAGGGCGCCGTGTTCAACGAGCTCCTCGCCCGGTGCGACCCGCTGACGGCGAAGTACGTCGTCAAGATCCTGTCCGGCGAGCTCCGGATCGGGCTCCGCGAGGGTCTCCTCGAGGCGGCCATCGCGGAGGCGTTCGACCGGCCGCTCGACGCCGTCAAGCGGGCCGGGATGCTGACCGGCGACATCGGGCGGACCGCCGTGCTGGCCCGCGACGACGCGCCTCGACGACGGCCAGCCTGCGCCTGTTCCACCCGCTCAAGTTCATGCTCGCCTCGCCGGCCGAGGACGCCGCCGAGATCATGACCCGGCTCGGCCCGACGGTCTGGGTCGAGGACAAGTACGACGGGATCCGCGCCCAGCTCCACCGGTCGCGGCGACGAGGTCCGGCTCTACAGCCGCGACCTCCACGACGTCAGCGGCCAGTTCCCCGAGGTCGTCGACGGCGCCCGGCGACCTGGCCTGGGACGGGATCCTCGACGGCGAGCTGCTGGCCTACCGCGACGGCGCGGTCCTGCCGTTCCTCGCGCTCCAGAAGCGGCTCGGCCGGAAGTCGCCGTCGGCGGCGATCCGGGCCCAGGTCCCGGTGATCTTCGTCGCCTTCGACGTGCTCGCCCTCGGCCCGGGCGGCGGGCGCGGTCGAGCCGCTCCTCGACCTCGCCGCTGGCCGAGCGCCGGCGCCGGCTCGAGGCGCTGCGGCCTGCCGCTCGTCGACGACGGCGGCACGTTCGCGCTGTCCCACCTCGTCACGGTCGACTCGGTCGACGACCTCGAGCGGGCGTTCGCCGAGGCCCGCGGCCGGAACAACGAGGGGCTGATGGTCAAGGACCCGACGAGCCCCTACTCGCCCGGCCGGCGCGGCCTCGGCTGGCTGAAGATGAAGAAGGCGCTGGCGACGATCGACTGCGTCGTCGTCGGCGTCGAGGTCGGCCACGGCAAGCGCCACGGCGTCCTGTCCGACTACACGTTCGCCGTCCGCGACGAGGCGACCGGCGCGCTGGTCACGATCGGCAAGGCGTACAGCGGGCTGACCGACGCCGAGATCGCCGAGATGACCGCCTGGTTCGAGGCCCACACGATCGAGCGGTTCGGCCGCTACCGGGTGGTCGAGCCGACGGTCGTCGTCGAGGTCGCCTTCGACGTCATCGTCCGCTCGACCCGCCACCGGTCCGGGTTCTCGCTCCGCTTCCCGCGGATCGCCCGGCTCCGCCCCGACAAGTCGGCCGACGAGATCGACACGCTGGCCGACGTCGAGGCGATCTGGCGCGGCCTCCAGCACGGGCGCCGAGCACCTGGTGACAGCGCGCGCCGGGAGTCCGGCCGGGCGCCTGATCGGGGGGTTCCCGGGCGCGCCGGTGGGCGTATCCTGTCCGGCATGTTCGCCCCGGCCCAGCAGACGGAGCTCACGCTCTACACCGACGCCTACATCGTCCGCGGCACGGTCGAGACCCGCGAGCGCCGGGTCACCGACATCCTCAACCACGCCGAGCACGAGTTCCTCGTCCTCCGCGAGGCGAGCCTCGACGAGTACGGCTCGCGGTCGATCGCGGTCCAGGCCGAGTACGCCCAGGTCAACCTGGCCAGCGTCCTGTTCGCGGTCGCCAACGACTACGTCGGGCCGGCGCCCGAGCTGCGGATGCCGAAGGTCCCGGAGGAGGCGATGATCATCATCCCGCCGTTCCGGATCACCGGCCGGATCCACCTCCTGCCCGAGCGCAACCTCGTCGACGCGCTGGGCGAGCTGATCGGCCGGTTCATCCCGGTCACCGACGCGACGTTCTGGTCCGACTCGCTCGGCGAGGCCCGCCAGACCGCGGCGATGGTCGCGGTCAACCACCCCGGACCCAGATCCTCGCCCCGCACCGCGTCGTCGACCCGTGGGCCGACCTGCGCGCCCGGCGAGGCGTCGGCGACCCCGGCTAGCCGGTCAGCGATCGACCGGCAGGTCGAGCCGGTCGCCCCACTCCGCCCAGCCCGCCGTCGTAGACCGCGACGTCGTCGTGGCCGAGCAGGGTGAGGACGAAGGCGAGCTTGGCCGCGGCGATCCCGGAGCCGTCGTAGCAGACCAGCCGCCGGCCGCGGGTCACGTTCGCCTTGAGCAGGATGGCGCGGAGCTCGTCGCCGGCACGGAACCGGCCGCTGCCGGGCTCGGTCATCGTCGAGACCGGCACGTTGACCGCGCCGGGGATGTGCCCCAGCCGCCGGGTGTTGCCCTCGAACCCGCGGTACTCGGCCGGCGCCCGGGCGTCGAGCAGGAGCACGTCGGGCGAGCCGAGCAGGCCGCGGACGTCGCGTCGTCGTGAGGCGCATCCGGGGCACGGCGCGCGGGATGAACGTGGCCGGCGTCGGCGGCAGGCTGCCGCGTCGACAGCTCGCGGCCGGCGGCGGTCCAGGCGCGCCAGGCCGCCGTCGAGGATCCGGCCCGACTCGAGGCCGTAGACCCGCAGGCTCCACCAGGCGCGGGCGGCGTACAGGCTGGCGGTGTCGTCGTAGAGCACGACGGTCGTCCCGTCGCCGACGCCGAGCCGGCCGAGCGCGGCCGCGACCTGGTCCGGCCCGGCGAGCAGGAAGAGCGGGCTGTCGTCGTCCGGCTCGACGAGGTCCGTCGTCCAGTCGAGGTAGCCGGCGCCGGGGATGTGGCCGGCGGCGTGGACCGCGCGGCCGGTCCCGTCCGGCCGCCAGCGGACGTCGAGGACCCGGATCTCCGGCCGGCCGAGGTTCTCGGCCAGCCAGTCGACGGTGGCCAGGAGCTCGGGGCGGGGATAGCCGCTCACGGCCTCGTATGATACGGACCCGTGGTCACCCCCTTCCTGCCCGACGCCGAGAAGCTGGCGGCCGTCCGCGAGGCCCTGCCGGCCACGCGGCCGGGCATCTACCTGAACGCCGGCTCGGTCGGGCCGCTGCCCGCCGAGACCGCACCGGGCGATGGCCGAGCTGGCCGAGCTGGGAGCTGCGGGTCGGCCGGGCCAGCCTCGGACGTACTTCGAGGAGCTCCTCCAGCGGATGGACGAGGCGCGGGCGGCGGTCGCCGCGGTCGCCCGGGCCGACCCCGGCTCGATCGCCCTGACCCACTCGACGACCGACGGCGATGAACGTCGCCGACCTGGGCGATCGACTGGCGGCCCGGCGACCGGGTCGTGACGACGCGCTCGAGCACGCCGGCGGCCTCGGGCCGCTGTACACGCTGCGCGACCGGCTCGGGGTCGAGCTGGTCATGGCCGACCTCGGCGACGGCGGCGACGACGACCGGACGCTGGCCGCCTTCGACGCCGCGATCGTCCCGGGCACGAGGCTCGTCTCGGTCAGCCACGTCGCCTGGACGACCGGCGCCCGGCTGCCGATCGGGCGGATCGTCGAGCTCGCCCACGAGCGCGGGGCGCTCGTCGTCGTCGACGGCGCCCAGGCGGTCGGCGCCATCCCGGTCGACGTCGGCGCGCTCGGGGCGCGACTTCTACGCGATCCCGGCCCAGAAGTGGCTGCTCGGCCCGGAGGGGATGGCCGCCCTGTACGTCGCGCCCGGCGGTCATCGATCGGGCGCGCCAGACGTTCGCCGGCCACTTCTCGTACGCGACCCACGACCTGGTCGGCGGCGCGACCGCCCATCCCGAGCGCCCGCCGCTTCGAGACGTCCGGGTTCCACCGGCCGTCGGTCGTCGGGATGGCCCGCAGCCTGCGCCTGGCTGTCGATGTACGTCGGCCTCGACTGGGTCCACCGCCGCGGCACGGCGCTGGCGCGCGCGGCCGCCGATCGGCTCGCGGCGATCCCCGGCGTCGAGCTCCTCACCCCGCGCGAGCGGATGGCCACCCTGGTCACGCTTCCGGATCGCCGGCTGGCCCGCGGCCGAGCGCGTTCGAGGAGATCTCGCGACGCTCGTTCGCGATCTTCCGGACCTCCCGCGCGATCGACGCCCTCCGGATCAGCGTCGGCTTCTACAACACCGAGGACGAGCTCGAGCGCTTCGCCGCGACCGTCGAGCTCGTCGCCGCGCCACACCCCGGCGACGCTGCCGCCGCGGCGGACGCTGACGATCCTCGGCGAGGGCGGAGTGACGAGCGGGCAGCCGCGCCCGGACCGAGGTCCGCCGACGGGGCTGGCTCGAGGTCCGCTGGCGCCAGTTCCGGAACGCGCCCCGGCCGGTCGTCCGGGCCGTCATCGAGCCCGCTCGTCGTGGCGATCGTCCTCGGCCTCGCCTACCTGGCCTACGACGTCGCCCTGACCCGCGGCGCTGGCGCCTGCCCGGGCGGCGACCTCCGGGCGCTGGCCGCTGGTCGTCTTCGTGGCGGTCGTCGTGGGCGTCGGTGCGGTCGTCACGTACCTCATCGTCCCGCAGCCGACCGGGTCGGGCGAGCGCCGGACGCGGAGCCCGTGGAGCGCCGCGCTCGGGTTCTTCGCCGCCGTGCCGATCGCCTACCTGGTCCTCGTCGTCGAGGGCCAGATCCTCCGGCCGCTGTTCGTCTAGCGCGGCCTGGGCGGCGGCGGGAGACCGGACGTTCGTTCCGCTCCGTGGACCCGACGCACCGCTACGACGCTCCGGGGTCCGCCCGGGTATGGCCCTTCCGTACCATTCCGCGCTATCGTTCGGCCGCTATCATCTGGCCCGGGACCGTCGGACCCGGCGGGTCCTGGAGAAACGCCCGAGGTTGCGCGTGTCCTCAGAAGAGCATCACGTCGCTCTGCCGAAGCTGTATGGGGCGCCCGCGTACGCTCGTCCGCCGCGCTCGGCCGAGGTGCTCGAACGTCCGGTCGACCCGGACGACCTGCCGCTCGAGCTCGAGCGGACCCCCGAGGAGCACGAGCTCGCCTCGCGGATCGCCGGCAGCACCTTCGCGCCGGTCCTCCTCGCCTCGGCCAACGGCCACGGTCACGGTCGCCGGGTCCCGCTGGTCGGTCGGCCGTTCCGTCTCCGAGGCCTCACCGGTAAGCTGTTCCGCAACTCCTGAGCGCCTGGCGGCGCCCGCGGACGAGGGCACCGATACCTAGACAAGGCCGCCATCTTGTGCCGTAATACGCGGTATGCCCGCGTCCGAAGCTCGCACCCTGCGGATCGGCGAGGCCGCCGAGCTGCTCGGCGTCGGCGTCGACACCGTCCGCCGCTGGGAGGCTGACGGCCGGATCGAGACGGTCCGGACCGCGGGCCGACAGCGGCTGGTGCCGCTGTCCGAGGTCAGTCGGCTGCTGGCCGAGCGTCGCCGGACGACGAGCGATCGTCCGATCGTCGCCCAGTCCGCCCGCAACCGGTTCCCGGGGATCGTCACCCGGATCGACCGCGACCGCGTCGTGGCGGTCGTCGAGGTCCTCGCCGGGCCGCACCGACTGGTCAGCATGATGACCGCCGAGGCGGTCGACGAGCTCGGGCTGGCGATCGGCGTCGAGGCGGTCTGCGTGGTCAAGGCGACCCAGGTCATCGTCGAGATCCCGGCACCCTGACGGACGGAGCGGACCGTTGGAGCGGAGCGGACCGTTGGAGCGACGCCGCCGATCGGCCGTCCTGTCCGCGTTGCTGCTGGCGGCCCTCGTCGGCTGCTCGAGCGGCGGTGGGACGCCGGCGCCGACCCCCGAGCCGCCGGTCGCATCGGTGGCACCGGCGGACCTGACCGTCTTCGCGGCCGCCTCGCTGAAGGAGGCGTTCGCGGAGCTCGGGGCCGCCTACGAGGCGGCGAACCCGGGCACGAAGCTGACCTTCTCGTTCGATGCCTCGAGCGCGCTCGAGACGCAGATCGAGCAGGGCGCCCCGGCCGACGTGTTCGCCTCGGCCGACCTGAGGAACCCGCAGAAGCTGGTCGACGGCGGGTTCGCCGCCGGGACCGTCACCGACTTCGCGGCCAACCGCCTGACGGTCATCGTCCCGGCCGGGAACCCGGCCGGGCTCGCCTCGCCGCTCGACCTGGCCAGAGCCGGCGTCAAGGTCGTTGCCGCCGGCGACGACGTGCCGATCAGCAAGTACGCCGACGAGCTCCTCGCCGCCCTGGCCAGGCAGCCCGGCTACCCATCCGACTTCGCGGGACGGGTCCGGGCGAACGTCGTGTCGAAGGAGGACAACGTGTCGGCCGTCGTGGCCAAGATCGCCCTCGGTGAGGGCGACGGGGCGATCGTCTACGCCACCGACGCCCGCGGCTCGACCGACGTCACCGAGCTTGCCGTTCCCGATGCCGCGAACGTGTCGGCCACCTACGGCGCGGTCGCGGTCAAGGCGTCCAGGAATCCGGATGCCGCGGCGGCATTCGTCGCCTGGCTGGCCGGGCCCGACGGCCGGGCCATCCTGGCCCGGAGCGGGTTCCTCCCATCGCCATGAGAACCGGCCGGAGGGACGATGGCCGCTGACCGGACTGCCGGCTCCGACAGCCGAGCGGTCCGACCGACGCCGGTCGCCGTGGCGGCCCTGGCGGCGGTCAGCGTCGTCCTGCTCGCCCTGCCGGTCGTCTTCCTCCTCGGCCGGGCGCTGCTGGGAAGCGCGCTCGGGACCGCCCTGGCCGACCCGGCGATCGTCGATGCGCTCGCCCTCAGCCTGTCGACGACGGCGGTCAGCCTCCTCCTCACGGTCGTCCTCGGCCTGCCGCTGGCGTTCGTGCTGGCCCGCCGGTCGTTCCCCGGCCGGACGCTGGTGGAGGCGATCGTCGACCTGCCGATCGTCCTGCCGCCGTCGGTCGCCGGCCTCGCCCTCCTGCTCGCCTTCGGCCGACGAGGGCTGCTCGGCGGGGCCCTCGAGCTGGCCGGGATCTCCATCCCGTTCACGACCGCGGCGGTCGTCATCGCCCAGACCTTCGTGTCGGCGCCGTTCTTCATCCGGGCGGCCCGGGCCGGCCTCCAGGGCGTCGACCCTGATCTCGAGGACGCCGCCCGGGTCGATGGGGCCGACGAATGGGCGGTCCTCCGGCGGGTCACCCTGCCGCTGGCCACGGCGCCGCTGGCGGCCGGGCTGGTCATGAGCTGGGCCCGGGCGATGGGCGAGTTCGGGGCGACGATCATGTTCGCCGGCAACATCCAGGGGTCGACCCAGACGCTCCCGCTCGTCGTCTACTCGGAGTTCCAGTCCAGCCTCGACGCGTCGATCGCGGCCGCGGCGATCCTCGTCCTGGCCGCCCTCGGCGTGCTCGTCTCGGTCCGGGTCATCCACTGGCGGTCGGTCTTCGCGGTCGGCTCGGTGACCTGAGGCGCGACCGCCGCGCGGTGCGACCCGGCGCCACGGCCCGGCGCCACGGCCCGGCGCCACCGCGCGCGTGGCGGCCCGCCCGGCTCCCGGCGGTCGGCGCGCCATTGCCCGAGTGCTAGCATCCGAGCGGGGGAGTAGCTCAGTGGTGAGAGCAGCCGTCTTATACACGGCCGGTCCCTGGTTCGAATCCAGGCTCCCCTACCAGCCCGCTCGCGCCCGGCCTGGCGGCGTGGTACGAATCCCGTCATGACCGCGTCCCCGGCCACCCTCCGCTCCCGCTGGCACTACGCGTTCGTCGTTGCGGCGGTGACGTTCGGGGTCGTCCTCGCGACGGCCGGGGTCCGGGCCGCGCCGGGCGCGCTGATCCTGCCGCTCCAGGCGGAGTTCGGCTGGAACCGCGCGAGCATCTCGCTGGCGGTCGCCCTGAGCATCCTCGCCTACGGGTTCGGAGCGCCCCTGGCCGGTGGCCTGATCGACCGGTTCGGGCCGCGCCGGATCGCGATCGCCGGCTGCGCCCTCATCGCGGCCGGGCTGCTGCCGATGCTGTGGATGACCCAGGAGTGGCAGCTGTTCCTGTTCTGGGGGCTGGTCGTCGGCGTCGGGACGGGCGCGGTCGGCGGGGTGCTCGGGGCGACGATCGCGACCCGCTGGTTCCGGTCCCATCGCGGGATGGTCGTCGGGCTCTTCTCCGCCGCCTCGTCGATGGGCCAGCTCATCTTCCTGCCGTCGCTCGTCGGCCTGACCGTGGCGTCCGGCTGGCGGCTGGCGATCGGGGCGATGGCGGTCGCCGTCCTGGTCGTGGCCGTGCCGACCCTGATCCTGCTCCGCGACCGTCCGTCGGACGTCGGCGCCCAGCCGTACGGCGACGACGGCACGGCCGAGGCCGCCGAGGTGGAGCGGGCCGAGGCGGCCCACGGGATGACCCTCCGCCAGGCCGCCGGGACGCGCGACTTCTGGCTCCTGGCGGCGAGCTTCTTCGTCTGCGGGTTCACCTCGAACGGGCTGATCGGGACCCACCTCATCCCGCACGCCGTCGAGCACGGCTTCAGCGAGCTGACCGCGGCCAGCGCGGTCGGCCTGATGGGGATGATGAACGTCGTCGGGACGCTGGCCAGCGGCTGGCTGACCGACCGCTACGACAACCGCCGGCTGCTGGCCGCGTACTACGGCTTCCGGGCCCTGTCGATCGCCTTCCTTCCGGTCATCCTCGCCGTCCCGTGGCTGTTCGTGTTCGCGATCGTCTACGGCCTCGACTGGATCGCCACGGTCCCGCCGACCGTCAACCTGACCACCCGCGTCTTCGGGCGGGCCCACATGGGCACCATCTACGGCTGGATCTTCTGCTCCCACATGATCGGCGCCGCGCTGGCCGCCTACCTCGGCGGCGCGGTCCACGACGCGCTCGGCGACTACAGCTCGATCTTCCTGGCGGCCAGCCTGCTCGGCTTCGTCGCGGCCGGTCTGGCCCTCCGGATCTCCGTCCCCGGGCGGCCCGATCCCGTCCCGGCACCGACGGCGGCTGCCAGCGTCTGAGCGACGACCGCCACCGCCTGAGCAGACCCGGCACGTCCCGTCCGGAGGAGTGGCCGGGGCCTGCGGCGGGGTGCGGCCACCCGATCGTGCGCCCCACGCGCCAGCCGGCGAACGACGGGCGCGCGATGGCCGATCAGGCCGGGCTCCTCCGCTCGATCGTGCGTCAGGCGCACCGCTCGGAGGAGGAAGAGCTGCGGCCGGCCGAATCCGGGGCGCTCGTCCGCTCGTTGGAGCGTGTCACGCACCGCGGCCCGCGGGCTCAGCCGTTCGCGGATGGGTCGGCGACCCGGCCGAGGAAGAGGATCGTGCCGGTCGGGACGTCGCGCAGGGCGAACAGGAACGGACGGTCGACCCGCAGGGTGACCGGCTCCCCGGGCTCGCTCGTGGCCCGCATGATGACGGCCGTGGCCGCCGCGGCCTCGGTGCCCTTCTCGTCGACGTCGATGTTCGCCTGGTGGATCACCGCCGAGATGAACAGGCGCTCCTCGGTCGTGATCCCGGAGAAGTCGGCCCGATCGGGGTCGAACGCCAGCGGCATGCCCATCGCGGCGAGCGTCGTCGCCAGGTCCACCTTGCTCTCGATCCCGAACTTCGGGAAGGTGAGCTGGACCGGCCGTTCCGCCAGCCCGCCGGTGATCTCGGCCAGCAGCTCGGGCGTGAGGCTCGTCTCGAACGTCCCCATCGAGTCGGGCACGATGATCGTCATGGCCAGCGAGCCGCCGACGTAGGGCAGCTCGACGGCGCGCCAGCCCGTGCCCTCGGCGTATGGCAGGGTCAGATTCCCGGCCATCATCGGGACCTCGACGGTCGTCCCGTCGGTCCGGGTGAAGGTGCCAGGCTTCGTCGCCTCCGGCGAGAACGGCGTCAGCCAGGGGGCCTTGAGGTAGATCGCGTTGACGAGGGCCAGGCGGACGTCCGAGGTGATCACGCCCTGCGCGAGGAGCTCGGGGATCCGCTGCTCGGTCTGCTCGGCGACCCAGGCGTTGATCGTTCGGCGGGCAGCCTCGGGATCGGCCTGATAATCGACCAGGCGGAGGCCGGCCCCGAACCGGGAGGCCAGCCCCTCCAGGTAGGCCTTCACGAGGGTCATCCCGCGCTGTGAGAACGGGGCGTTGGCGATCCGCAGCGCGACCGGCTGCGGCGTGCCGGCCGTGTCGGGGAAGGTGCCGCTCCGGCCGGTGAGGGCGGCGTCGAGGGCGTTCAGCCACGCCGCGTGGGCGTCGGTGGCGACGTCGTGGAGGACCGTATCCATCTGGGCCGCGGTGTCGCCCCGGGCGCCGGCCCGGGCCATCGCCAGGGCCAGGGCCACGCTGGCGGGCGAGACGACCACGTTCCCGCCGGCCGCCCCCGCCCGGCGGAACAGCTCCAGCCCGAAGGCGTTGATCGAGCGCCCGGCGTCGACCGCCTCAGCCGGGTCCGCCGACGCGCGTGGCACATCGGCCCTGGCGAGGGCCACGTCCCCGGAACCAGCGCAGCCGGTCACGATCGAGAGGACGAGGGTCAGCAGGGCGGCAGGCAGGCGCTTCACGGTCCCATGACGCGGATCCATGCCCGGCGGTTGCCTCATCCTTGCGCCGGTCGCCACCACCTGAGCGGACCCGGCACGTCCCGTCTGGCGCCGTGGCTGCGGCACGTCCCGTCTGGCGCCGTGGCTGCGGCACGTCCCGTCTGGCGCCGTGGCTGCGGCACGTCCCGTCTGGCGCCGTGGCTGCGGCACGTCCCGTCTGGCGCCGTGGCTGCGGCACGTCCCTGCTCCGTCGGACACCCGGAGTTCCAACGCGCGGCTGGCAGGACCGACCTTCCCGGTCAGCGGCCCCGGCAGGCGATCCGCACGGTGGCGGACGGCGCGTCCCGCCTCGAGACGGCGCCGGATCGAACGCGCGAAGTTCAGAACCGGCCCGGGCGCCGGCCCTGACCTCCGGTTCGAACCTGGGGTGTTCGGCGCCCGGGAGCCTCAGGCGGGGCGTGGAGCCTCGTGGGGAGCTCGGGCCTCAGGCGCGGCGTGGCCAATCGGTCGTGCGTCCCATGCGCCAACCGGCGAACGGCGGGCCGCCGCTTGCGATCGGGCCGGGTTCCTCCGCTCGATCGTGCGTCAGGCGCACCGCTCGGAGGAGGAAGACATGCTCCGGGGCCGGATCCCGGCCGCTCCTCCGCTCGTTGGCGCGTGGTGCGCACAAACCTCGGCCGGGGCACGAACCGCGACCGGGGCACGACCCTCGGCCGGATCCCGGCCGCTCCTCCGCTCGTTGGCGCGTGGTGCGCACAAACCTCGGCCGGGGCACGAACCTCGACCGGGGCACGACCCTCGGCCGGGGCACGACCCTCGGCCGGGGCACGACCCTCGGCCGGGCGCGACTCGCTCGCCTGTCCCGGGGACGCTCGGCGTCCCATCCCGGCGGCGTCGGTCAGAACGGCAGGACCTGGCGGACGGCGAAGATCACGTTGGCGGGCCGCTCTGCGAGACGGCGCATGTACCACGGATACCAGTGCTCGCCATAGGCGATCAAGCAGCGGACGTCGAAGCCGCGGGCGACCAGCGCTCGCTGCTGGTCGGTCCGGATCCCAAACAGCATCTCGACCTCGATCCGTCCCGGCTCCAGGCCGATGGCCGCCCCGAGGCGTCCGATCTGATCGATGAGCTGGACGTCGTGGGTCCCGGCCACCAGCCGCGCCTTGCCGTCACGGACCGCCGGGAGGAAGGTCGTGGCGATCGCGAGGAGCGCCGCATCGATGTCCTTGCGCGAGCGGTAGGCGATCGCGGCGGGCTCGTCGTAGGCGCCCTTGACCAGCCGGACGCCCGGCTTCAGGGGCAGCAGTCGCTGAACGTCCGCGGGGGTCCGGTGGAGGTACGCCTGGAGGCACAGGCCGACGTTCTCGTGAGCCGCCCGGACGCGCTCGTAGAACGCGATCGTGCCCTCGACATAGGGGCTGCCCTCCATGTCGATCCAGGCCCAGGTCCCGATCTCTGCGGCCCGCCTGGCGATCCCCTCGAAGTGCCGGTAGGCGGTCTCGATGTCGAGGTCGTAACCCAGCTGGGTCAGCTTGATCGAGACCTCGGCGTCCGTACTCCGGGCGGCGATCTCGTCGAGGACGGCGTGATAGTGGTCGGCGATGGCCTGGGCCTCGGACAGGTCGGTCAGGTTCTCGCCGAGCTTCGTGAACGCGGCCTTGATCCCGTCCCGCCGGCACCCCTCGGCGGCGGTCATCGCCGAGGCGAGATCCTCCCCCGGCATGAACCGCCGGACCGCCCGCCGGACGAAGCGGAGGCGAGGCAACCGCTCCTTGAGCCAGGTATTCCGAGCCATCCAGAGCAGGATCGTCCGCACTGTCGCCACCTCCCGGTCCCCCAGCCGACCGTCGAATCGTAGCGCCGTCGCCGGGTATCCTGCGGGACGATGAGCGACCTGCCGACGCCGCCGTCAGAGCCCGCGCCCGACGCGCCGTCGCCGGCACCGGCGATCCCCGGCCTGACCGACCACGCCGCGTTCAACCGCGCAGCCTGGAACGCCGAGGCCGACGCCTACCAGGCCCGCTCCGGTCCGCAGCTGGCCGAGAGCGGCGGGCTGGCCTGGGGGGTGTGGCAGATCCCCGAGGCCGAGCTCCAGGTCCTGGGAGATGTCGCCGGACGGGACGTCCTCGAGCTCGGTTGCGGGGCCGCTCAGTGGTCGATCGCCCTCGCCCGAGCCGGGGCGCGCCCGGTCGGCCTCGACCTGTCCGACCGTCAGCTCGAGCACGCCCGGCGGCTGATGGACGAGGCCGGCGCCTCCTTCCCGCTCCTCCACGCCAGCGCCGAGGCGGTGCCACTCCCGGACCGCAGCTTCGACATCGTCTTCTGCGACCACGGCGCGATGAGCTTCGCCGATCCCTACCTGACGGTGCCCGAGGTCGCCCGTCTCCTCCGCCCGGGCGGCCTGTTCGCGTTCAGCCAGGCCTCGGCCATCCTCGATATCACCTGGCCGGCCGATGCCGATCGAGCGGGCGACCGACTCGTCCGGGATTACTTCGGGCTCCATCGGATGGAGTTCCCGGACGAGGTCTCGTTCCAGCTGCCGTACGGCGAGTGGATCCGCCTGTTCCGGGCGAACGGATTCGAGATCCTCGACCTGCTCGAGCCGCGACCGTCGGTCGACGCCACGAGCTCCTACCGGGACGACCTCGAGCGCGACTGGTCGCGGCGCTGGCCGGCGGAGTCGATCTGGCGCCTGCGCCGGACGGGCTGAGCACCGACCCGGACGGGCCGCGGACAGGTCAGACGGCGCCGCGGACGATGTCGATGACCTGGGCCCGGTGTTCCGGGGTGAAGCCTCGCTGGATCGGCAGCGAGTTGAGGTAGGCCGGGATCTGCTCGCGGGTCACGACGGCGCAGCTCGGCGTCCGGGTCAGCTGGCCGTCCGGCGAGATGACCGCGGCATAGACGCGGACCACGAAGCCGCGCTCCTCGGCGCCGATCCAGTGCCGGACCCGGTCCGCGGACCGGGTGGCCCGCTCGAGTGGGTTCTCGAGGGGGATCCAGCGCTCCTTGCCCACCCGGAGCTCCCAGCGACCCCCATGGACCCGGGTCAGAGCGGCCGGTGGGAGCGGCTCGAAGACCGCGATCCCATGCGGTCCGACGATGATCTCCGCGACGGTCCGGCCGTCTGCCAGGCTGACATTCGTCGCGGCCAGGTAGTCCTCGCCGAGGACGCGGCTCAGTCCGGTCACCGGATGGCGTCGTCCGCGGAGCAGCGAAGCCCGCTCGGCGACGCCGGCGAGCCAGGCCACCCCGGCGATCGCCGCGGTCGCCGGCGCCGCGATGAGGAGCGTCCAGCCGAGGGCGCCGGCGACGACCCGCAACCAGCTCGCCCGGGGAGCCGGCATGAACTGCTGGCTGAACGGCGTGGCCAGGGCGAGGTAGGCGAGGGCGACCCCGAGACCCACCAGGAGGAGGCCGATCGTCAGCCCGGTCACGATCGACAGGCGGCTGCCGGCCCGGGTCGACTGGGGCTGGAGGACCTGCATGGAGGTAGCCTCGTCGACGAGGGGCCAAAGCGCCATCACCAGTTCGAACTAGCCGGGACGAGCCGTCGGGACCAGCCCGCGTACCGGAATCCACCGGACCGCCCAGGTTCGGTGTCCCGAGGCAACGGACGCCCTGACGGACGGCCGACATCGGCCGGGAGGTCCGTACCATTGCCCTCCACCGAAGGGGCGGGCATCCTCGGGATCAGCACCGGGCGTCTCATCTTCGCGTTCATCCCGCGCCCGGGGCGGAGGTCTCATCCGTGCCGATCGTGCACTGCGTCCCGACGTGGACGCGCGTGCGGCCATGGCTGTCGGCCATGGCTGCCGGGGCACTGCTGCTCGTCGCCCTCGTCGGGCCGGCAACGGCCCACCAGCCGATGACGCATGAGCTGACGGCCAGCGACCGACCGGCGCGGCTCCGCGAGGCGGGGGTCGCTCCCCGCCTCGCGCAGACCTCGACGACGATCCACTTCTGGGTGACGTTCCGCGACCCGACGGGCGCGGCGCCGACCTGGGTCCGCGTCCTGATCGACGGTCACCCACGTTCGATGACCGCGACCGGCGCCCCGAAGGACTACCGGCTCGGCGTCCGGTTCGCCTATGCCGCGTCGCTGAAGGCGGGGTGGCATCGGATCCGGTTCCGGGCGAGGACCGCCGGCGGTGCGGTGCTCTCCACGGGCGGCGGGGCGGTCCGGGTCACGCGGCGGTCGTCGACCGGCGGGGGGTCGGGCTCGACGAGCGCGGGCTCGAGCGGTGACTCCTCCTCGTCGAGCGGCGACTCGACGGGGGACGGCACGACCGACCGGTCCCCCGGAGACCCTGCCGGCTCGGGCGCGACCGACCGCCAGGCCGCCTCCGGTCCGGTGACGGCCGGCCCCGCTGGCGGGATGTCTCCGGGCGCCGCGGCCGAGCAGGCCGGCGATGCGACCGGCCCGGTCGGATCGGCGACCGACGGTTCCGTCTTCCGTCCCGACGCGAACGGGCCCCGGCTCCCGGACGGGGCGGTGGACGGCGCGGACGCGGTCGCCGGCGGCTCGGGCGGCCCGGGCGGCCTGGGCGGTCCGGGCGGTGCCAACGGCTCCGGCGGTGGTGACGCGCCGCGCGGGCTCGAGCTGCTCGGCGTCGGGCAGAGCCTGTTCGACCAGGTCTTCCGGGCGTACCCGGTGATGATCACGACGACCGGGACCGCGGTCGTCTGGGCGGGATTCGTCATCTTCGGGCGGCGCCGGCGCGATGGCGATCCTCCCGCGCCCGACCCCGTCCTCGCCTCGCACGCGGCGACCGGCCCCGAGCCGGTCCCGTTCACGGAGCTCGTGCCGCCCGAGACGCCACCCTGGCCGATCCCACCGGGCGTCGATCCGGATGAGGCCAGCCTCCCGCGCTGGCGTCGGCCGTCGCTTCTCCAGGCCCGCAAGACGGACCCCCTGCGGAACGGGTCGGCGGCGGTAAGCCTGACCTTCGCCGACGGGGCGGTCGAGCCATTCGACGGCATGGAACGTCGGCGGATCCGCTACCGGCTCGTCCGGTTGCTCGACGTGCCGGACGAGCTGCGGGCGAACGAGATCGGGATCCTCGACGAGGGCGACGAGGTCCAGCTGCTCGAGTCGCGCGGGACGTACCGGCTGGTGCTCTGCCCGGACGGCAGCCAGGGCTGGCTCCACAAGATGGTCCTCGGGGACCTCGTCGTGGCCGGCGAGCGGTCGGCCGAGCGCGGGCCCGACGGGATCGACGAGGACGTGCTGGCGGCCTTCATCGCGACCCGTCAGAAGACCGCCTGACCGCGGGCCGGAGCCTCGCCCGTCAGCGCTCGCGGCGCAGGACGAGGATGTGCTGGTGGGCGATGTTCGGGACGAACGCGTTCGGATAGCCGTACGGCCGCAGCCGGGTCCCGGCCTGGTACCAGACGAGGTCGCCTTTCGGCACGAGACCGACGCGCTCCGCGCGCGCCGCGAGGTCGGCTCCCGTGAACAGGTAGCGTCCGTCCTGATAGGCGTCCCGGACGATGACCGTGGCATACCGGCCGGGCCGGAGCAGACGCCGGCACTCGCCGAGGACGGTCTCCATCCGGTCCAGGTAGGTCGGGTAGTCGGGGCTGTTGGCGAGATCGGCCGGGTCGTCGGTCACCATCGCGTAGTCGGTCCGCCGGTTGGCGTGCGCCTCGGCCAGTCGGCCGCCGGCCATCGTCAGCGGGAGCTGGACGTTGTAGGGCGGGTCGGTGGCCACGAAGTCGACCGACGCGTCGGCCAGGCCGGGCAGGACGTCGAGCGCGTCACCCAGCCTGAGCTCGAGCCCGGACGGGTCGAAGGTCCGGGTCCCGCCGGGATCGCTCGGGCCGAGGTCGGCCAGCAACGGGCCGCGCCCGCCGCGCTCCGCGCCCAGCTCGGCGACGACGCCGCGGTAGACCTCGACCCAGCGCGGATCGAGCTCGATCCCGAGCGCCCGCCGCGGGCCCTGCGCGATGGCGGCCCCGAGGAGGGTCCCGCCGACCCCGGCGAACGGGTCGAGGACGAGCTCGCCGGACCGGCTGAAGAACTCGATGAGCCGGCACATCAGCCGGGGCGGCTTGTTCGCCCCGTGTGCCCTCCGACGGGCGTGCCCGAGCTCGGACGGGTAGGCCGTCGACCAGATCGACTTCGTGAAGTACAGCCACTCCTCGCCGGACAGCTCGTTGAGCGTGTTGGCCGGGTGGGGAGCTCCTCGCTCCGGCCGGGCGCGCGGCGGCGCGTCGGCGCGCGCCTCGGCCGGGACACCGGCGTCGCCCGGATCCGGACTGGCGGCAGGGTCGGCGGCTGGGTCCGCGGCGAATTCCGCGGCTGGGTCGGCCATGCCGCCAGCGTACCGGTTCGTCGACGCTTCAGGGAAACGGCTGGCGGTCCAGACCCCGGCGATCGGACGACGCGCACGGGCACGCCAGGGAGCCGTCGACCATCTCCCTCATCGAGGCTGCGTGTCACTGACAGTGACAGGATCGCCTCACAGCACGCTTGGCCGCCGACCGGAACGTACGGGTCGGCGACTGGCTACGCTCGCTGATCGCCGTTCCTGCCACTGTGGGTGACGCGGCGGTCGGGCCGGGCCGACCGCCGGCGCCCCAGCGGACACCTTGTGCTGGCAGTACGCACCACCGAGGCGCCCGGACGATGAGAACCGCCCCCGACGGCCCCTAGAATGCCGTCATGCCCGCGAGGTTCTCGAGCGCGCGGTTCGTCGGACGCGAGCGGGAGCTTGCCCGGCTGGCCCAGGCGCTGGAGGGGGCCGTCGCGGGTCGGTCGTCGACGCTCCTCATCTCCGGCAGCAGCGGGCTCGGGGCGAGCCGGATCATCGACGAGGCCGAGCGACGGATCGCCGCGCTGCCCGAGCCGCTGGCGGTCGTTCGCTGCAGGTCGCGGCCGGGTCGGGCGGGCGACCCGTATGCCCCGGTCGCCGCCGGTCTCGAACGGCTGGTCGGCGGGTTGCCCGATCGCGAGCTGGCCCGCGTCGCCGGGACCGGGGCCGAGGAGCTTGCCAATCTCCTGCCCGGGATCGTCTCCCGGCTGGACGGCCTCGGGTTGCTGCCGGCGCGACCGACGGTGACCGAACCGGAGCGGCGGCAGTCCCGGATGCTCGAGTCGATCCTGGGGTTGCTCCTCCGGATCGGCGAGCGGGTCCCGGTCGTCCTCGCGTTGGAGGACCTCCAGTCGGCCGATGCCGGGACGCGCGCCCTGGCGACCTTCCTCGCCCGGGTGTCGCGGCCCGGACGGTTGTTCGTCGTGGCCACCTATCAGCCCGACGAGCTGACCCGCAGCCACCCGCTCCGGGTGGCCCTCGCGGCGATGGCCGACGCCACCGATCCGCCGTCCGAGCTCGCCCTCCAGCCGTTCGACCGGGATGAGCTGGCCGAGCTCATCGAGGCGATCGAGGGCGAGCGTCCGTCGGCGTCGGTCCTCCTGCTGGTCGCCGAGCGGTCACGCGGCAACGCCCTCGTCGCCGAGGAGCTGCTGGCCGCCCGACGCGAGCTGGCCGGCGCGTCGCTGACCGGCTCGCTCGACGAGCTGGTCATGGCTCGCCTGGCCCAGCGGACGCCGGAGTGCCGGCGGATCCTGCGCCTCCTCGCCCCGGCGGGCGAGTCGCTCCGGATCGACGAGCTGGCGGCGGCGTCGGCCGCGTTCGAGCGCAGCGCGGACCGCCCGGCTCCTCGGTCGAGCGGTGCCCCCCGACGCGGCGGCGGCATCCTCGAGCCCGATCTCGCGGTCGGCCTGGTCGAGGCCGTCGAACACGGCTTCATCGCCCTCGACCGTGAGCCGGCCGAGGCGGGGACGCGGGCCGGAGGCGCGGCCGACGGGTCGAGCGACCGGATCGCCCTCACCCCGAGCGCCGCCGCCGCCCTGCCGGCCGACGCGACGGTCGGCTTCCGCCACGAGGTCATCGCCAGGGCGGTCGAGGCCGATCTGCTGCCGGCACAGCGGCGACGCCATCACTCCGCCCTCGCCGCGGGCATGGCCGACCGGCCCGGCTCGCGCGCGCGCCACCACCTCGCCGCCCACGAACCGGGTCCCGCCCGGGCCGCGGCGATCGAGGCGGCCAAGCTGGCGGAGGCGATCGACGCGCCGGGCGACGCGCTGGCCCACCTCGAGCTGGCCCTGGAGCTGGACGACCGATCGATCCCCAGCGGAGGCCGGGCCGATCCGACCGCACCGGCGGGGCTGCTCGCTCGCTCGGCCGACGCGGCGTTCGCCGACGGGCGACCGACGCGCGCGGCGGCCTTCGCCGAATCGGCGATCGCCCGACTCGACGAGCGCGCCGACCGGGTCGCCCTGGCCCTCCTGTACGAGCGCCTCGGGCGCTACCGCCGGGCATCGGGCGACCAGGACGGCTCGATCGTGGCCCACCGGCGGGCCCTCGAGCTCATCCCGGCCGAGCCGACCCGGGAGCGGGCGCTCGTGCTTGCCTCGCTCGCCCAGGTCCGGATGCTCGAGGGGATGTTCAGCGAGTCGGAGCGGCTGTGTCGCGAGGCGATCGAGGTCGCCCGGGTCGTCGGCCCGGCGGCACGCGGCGAGGAGGGTCACGCGATCTGCACGCTGGGGATCTCGCGAGCCTGGGGCGAGGACCCGGAGGCCGGCGTCGCCCTGCTCCGTGAGGCACGGACGATCGCCGAGGAGCTCGGCCGGCTCGACGACATCTTCCGGGCGACGGCGAACCTGACCACTGCGCTCGACCTGCTCGGCCGGCGGCGCGAGGCGGTCGACGTCGCGATGACCGGGATCGAGGCGGCCCGGTCGGCCGGCCAGGAAGCGATCTACGGCAACTTCCTGCGCGGCAACGGCGCGGATTCGCTGTTCCTGCTCGGTCGCTGGGAGGAATCGCGCCGGCTCGGCGAGACGGCCCTCGAGTGGAGCCCGGTCGGGGTCAACTTCGTCAATGCCGTGTCGAACCTGGCCATCGTCGAGATCGAGGCACGCGCCGGGGAACGGGCCGGACGGCTCCTCGGGCGCCTCCTGCTGGAGCTCGAGACGGTCCCGGATGCCCAGGATTCCGTGCCCGCCTACCGGGCCGCCGCGTCGTTCGCCCTGTGGCGGGGCGACCTCGGGGACGCCCGCCGGGCGGTCGACCTCGGCTGGGCCCGGGTCCGCGAGACGGAGGACTGGGTGCTGATGGCCAAGATGGCCGCGACCGTCCTGGAGGTCGACGCGTGGGCGGTCGCGGAGGCCCGGGAGCGGCGCGACCTGCCCGCGCTCGCCTCGGCCCGCGCCCAGGCGCACGACGTCCTCGAGGCGGCCGAGGCGGCGGTCTCCCGAGCGGGGGTCGCCCGGACGATCGGGTCGCGCCGCGAGGCCGACGCGTTCCTGGCGACGGCCCGCGCGTTCCAGGCCCGGCTGGACGGTCGCGACGAGGCGTCGGCCTGGGATGCCCTGGCCCGAGCCTGGGAGTCGCTCGGCATCCCGTACCAGGTCGCCCGCGCCCGATGGCGCCAGGCCGAGGCGGCCCTGGCCGCCGGCGACGGTCCCCGGGGCCGCACGGCGGCTCGACGGCCGCTGCTCGAGGCCGTCCGGCTCGCCCGCGAGCTCGGGGCCCGCCCGCTCCTGCGCGAGCTCGAGGAGCTGGCCGGGCGAGCCCGGATCCAGGTCCCGGAGGTGGCCGTGGGCGGTCCAGCGCAGCCGCCCGAGCCGGAGGGCGCCCCGGTCGCCGTGGCGGTCGGTCCCCCGCCCGCCGAGCCCGCCGGGAGGGCGACCGGCGGCGTCGGTATCGCCCGCGAGTTCGTCGGCCCGGCCCGCCCGAAAGCCGCCGTCTTCGGGCTCAGCCCACGCGAGCGCGAGGTCCTCCTGCTCCTCGCCGCGGGGCGCACGAACCGCGAGATCGGCGAGCACCTGTTCATCAGCCAGAAGACCGTCGGCGTCCACGTTGGGAACATCCTGTCCAAGCTCGGCGTGTCCGGCCGGGTCGAGGCGGCGGCGGTGGCGATCCGACTGGGGCTGACCGAGCGCCAATGAGCGAGGGTCAAGACAGCCGACGATATGGACGCTGGCTCGTGAGGATCAACGTCCAGCCGGGGTAGCAGTTAGAGCGCTCGGAAGTTGCCGCGGGCTGGCGACCATGGGCCCTTGCACTTGCGGGACGATCAGGAGATCCGGCCGAGGATCTCCTTCTACTTGCCTTCGAACTCCTCGTCAGTGACGACGCCGGAGTTATGAAGCTCGCCTGGCTGGGGCAGCAGCTCGGTGGGACCGGGCTGGGATCCGGTCGATGGGCCTGTCTGGGAACGCGAAGGTCGAACCGCCATCCGGGCCAGCAGTCCGTCGCAGAAGGTGTCAACGGCGCGCTTCGTTATGCCTTCCTGGAAGCCCCAGCCGAGAGCCGTTCCTTCGACGTGGACGGCTACAGCGTCCGTTCGATCCGCGACCACCGTACCTGTTTCACCAGACGTCGCGGTCGCCGTTGCCGCCGCCAGCGTCGGTGCATCGAACGCCGGGATGCCTTCCTGGCGTAGGTCGGTACTGCGTCCGTAGGTGTCCGGCGGGCCATAGCGGACGGCCGCGCAAAGCCCGTGGCTGGTAAGTCGCAGCTAACTGACCTTGGCGATAGGGTCGCCGGGCGCGTGTCACGAACGATGGTCTGCCTTGCAGGGTTCGGAGATGGAGGGGTTCGGCTATGCGTCATCGACGGACGCGCCAGACGTTCTTTCTAGCCTGTGGTCTCGTACCGCTCATAACAGCATCGCTAACGTTGTCGGCGCCTGCGCTGGCTGGCTCGGGTTCTGTTCCCGATCCGGCAGTCCTGTCCGCCGCCGCGGCGTTTCGGGCGCAAGCTGGCCTGCCGTCTGATGCGGCGACCGTCACGGCATCATTTCAGGACCCGTCCCGAGACCCCGATGACAGCCTTGGACTGCCCTTGAGCACGCTAGAGGCAGCCGAAGTCAATCGTCAGATGGACGCCCAGCTAGCATTGCGCGAGACGCTCGAGGCGGCGTCAGAGCTGCCGGAGTTCGCAACCGCCTACTTCGATCGCGACGTGCTCCATGTGCTCACCGTGGGCGACCCAGTTGAGCTCGCGTCAAGGCTGTCCTCAGGCGCGCCTGCAGGAAGCCTCATCGAGGTCGGAGTGGCAGACACGACCCAGCTGGAGCTAGCCAAGCTCCAAGACCGGATCGCTGCCGACGTGACCGCTCTCGCAGATCTCGATATTCATGTCGTGAAGATCGGTGTCGACCCCTATGCCGCAAGGGTGGAGGTGACGGTCGGTCCGTCCGACGATCGCGCTGCCGTCCAAACAGCACTGAGCGATCGATATGGCGTGAAGATCGAGGTCGGATCCACATCGGACCAACTCACGTTGTTGGCCTGCAACTCGAGGTACGACTGCGGCACAAAGGGGGGGCTAGCGGCAAAGCACGCGATTACGGGCGGCACCGTGTATTGCACAACAGCGTTTGTCGTCAGAAGCGACAACACGCCATTCAGATACCTCATGACGGCAGGACATTGCATTGCTGAGAGCGGCGGACCCCCGAGTACCGTTGCCTGGAGGAATCAGGCCGGAACACTCACCTGGGGCAAGAACATCGATTATCGCTTCAACGCGAACTTCGACGAGGGCATCTTCAATCTCGGTGCAACACTCCCTGCTGCTTACAACCAGTACTACGCCAGCAGCGCCAGCGACATTCGCACGATCGACCATGCTGAGTTGACGTGGGCGGCGATGCCAGTCGGACTCTATGTGTGCAGAACCGGCAGGACGTCCAACTGGGGTTGCGGCTACGTCCACCGTGCCAACATCACCTGGAACGACAATGGCTCTCCTCATTACTCGGTGTGGGAGGTGAGCCAGCAGAGTACGTATGGCGATAGCGGCGCAGGTTACATCGCGTTCGGGCAGCACAGTGGCACATACCCGGCAGGCATCCTGTTTGGCGGCGCGGGCAGCTACACCTACTACTATCCAGCAACTGACGACACCGCTATCGGTGTCCACGTGTGTATCACGGCGGCGTGCTAGACGTTAGGTCGAGGAACGGTCCATGCGACGCTTGAGGATCATCGGGGCACTTGCGGCAACGTTCGCCCTCACGGCCGTCGTGGATGCCGTGGTCCGCTCGAACAGTTCCGGACTGCTATCGACGAACTGGGCGCCCTGGCCGGTCTGGCTCGGCATGACAGCCACGATCGGATTGGCGGCGGGCCTCGCGTACCTGGTGCTCCGTCGGAGCCCGCCCGATCTAGGCGACGCGATCATCGTCGCTGGTTCGGGTGCGATCGTCGGGTACTCGTGGCCCGTCGCCTTCACGCTCGGGATCGTAGTTCCGGATCTCTTCACGCAATGGACAATGGGCCCGGCGCTCATGATATGGCAAGGACTGCTCGCTCTCGCGATTGGGATCGTCGGGGTGGTCAGGTGGAGGACCGAGGGTCTGGCTCCGGACGGCCGCCGCGAGAGTTGAGGTCAGTTCGGCAGCCTCGCCGGAACCAACAGACGAACTCGGATACCAGCCGACGTCGTGCCTCGACCGCGGCAACTTCCGGGCGCTCTAACTACTACCCCGTCAACGGAAGCTGCCTTTCCGGCGCCGAATGAACACCGTCACAAGCGAGGACGCCGCAGTAAGGGCAGCTCCGCCAGCGGGCCCAAGAACGAAACCTCCGCGACCTGGCCTGCCCCAGTCTCCTTGGGGCGTGACCTATGTGCGGGTCGACCGCCGCATGGAAGTCAGAGTCCGGCGCGGTCGCGGTCGCGGACCCGGCCCTCATTGAGCCACGACCTCAGGGTTCGCTCGGACATCCCCCAGTACGGACGGCTCCCGTGGTCCGCCGAACGGCTTGTGATCGTCCCCGCCCCGCCCCGTCTCCGGCGGCGGCCATCCGGCTGGGACTGACCGACCGGCACTGACGGCTCGGCGACAACTGACGGCGCGGCGCCTTGACGGACGCGGCCGGCGGACCGTACCATCCGGCGACAACCGAATAGCTCTTATCAAGAGTGGCGGAGGGACCGGCCCGTCGATGCCACGACAACCTACCGGCGGCGACGTCGGCAAGGTGCCAAATCCGGGCAGGTCCTCCTGCGAGATAAGGGATCCTCCCGAGACCCTTCCTCCGAGGAAGGGTCTTCTCGTATCCGGTCCCGACGCCCTGCCAGCCCACGACCGCGTCCCGAGAGGCGCGGCAGGACCGAGGAACAAGGCGATGAGCACCCAGCTGCTGACCGGAACGACGCCGCCCCGACCCGGCCCGGTCATGGCCGCCGAGCGCATCGTCGGCCTGCGCTGCCGCAACTGCGCCCGACCCGAGGTCCTCGGTCCGAACTACGTCTGCCCGGCCTGCTTCGGGCCGCTCGAGGTCGCCTACGACCTCGAGCTCATCGGCCGGCTCGTCGACCGGGCGACGATCGCCGCCCGCCCGGCCGGGATCTGGCGCTACCTCGAGCTCCTGCCGGTGACCGCTCGACCGGCCCGCGGCCTGCAGGTCGGCTCGACCCCGCTGATCGATGCCGACCGGCTCGGGCCGACCCTCGGCATCGACCGGCTGTGGATCAAGGACGACACCCGCAACCCGACCCTGTCGTTCAAGGACCGGGCGGTCGCGATCGCGGCGACGCGGGCGGCGGAGTTCGGGCTCGAGGCGCTCGCCTGCGCCTCGACCGGCAACCTGGCCGGCGCGACCGCGGCCGCCGCCGCGGCGATCGGGTTGCCGGCCTACGTGTTCATCCCGGCCGACCTCGAGCCGGCCAAGATCGACCATGCCCTGGCTTACGGGGCGACGGTCGTCCCGGTCGCGGGGACGTACGACGACGTCAACCGGCTGTGCCTGGAGATCGCCGACGAGCTCGGCTGGGGCTTCGTCAACATCAACCTGCGGCCGTACTACGCCGAGGGCTCGAAGACCCTGGCATTCGAGATCGCCGAGGCGCTCGGCTGGCGGCTGCCCGACGTGGTCGTCGCGCCGATCGCCTCCGGGGCGCTGTTCACCAAGCTGGCCAAGGGCTTCGACGAGCTCGTCGAGGTCGGCCTGATCGAGCGGACGCCGGTCCGCTTCGTCGGCGGGCAGGCAGCCGGCTGCGCTCCGGTCGCGACCGCGTTCGCCGCCGGGAGCGATGTCATCGAGCCCGTCCGCGAGCCGGACACGATCGTCCGCTCGCTGGCCATCGGCAACCCGGCCGACGGCCGCTACTCGGTGGAGCTGGCCCGGGCCAGCTCCGGATCGATCGAGGCGATCCCCGACGCGGCCACGGCGGAGGCCATCCGGCGGGTCGCCCGGCTCGAGGGGATCTACCCCGAGACGGCCGGTGGGGTGACCCTGGCGGCGGCCGAGGCGGCCCGCCGGAGCGGCGTCATCCGGCCCGGCGACGAGGTCGTCGCGCTGCTGACCGGGAACGGCCTCAAGACCCCCGACGCGGTCCGCTTCGGGGCCGAGACGTCCGCCGCGGTCCCCGCCCGGGGCGGCCGACCCGGCCTGGCCCCGACGATCGCCGCCCGGTTCGCGGCGTTCGAGGCGTGGCTCGAGGGATGAGCGTCGTCCGGATCCCGCCGGTCCTGCGGACCTCGACCGGCGGCCTCAAGCAGGTCGAGGTGGCCGGGGCGACGGTGCGCGAGGTGATCGGCGGGCTGGTGGCGGCCTACCCGGGCCTGGCGCCGCAGCTGCTGGCTGGCGACGGCGACCTCAACCGGTTCGTGAACGTGTTCCTCAACGACACCGACGTCCGCCACCTCCGGGCGCTCGACACCCCGGTCGACGAGCGGGACACCGTCCTGCTCCTGCCGGCGATGGCCGGCGGCGCGACCGGCTGACCCGGGACGCCCCGTCCCGGCTCGGCCCGGCGGCGCCCGGCCCGGTCAGGGCTCGGCGGCTGGGGACTCGCGTTCCGTCGCCGTCTGGGCTTCGGCCGCGAGAGCGCTCTCGAGCCGGTCGATGAACGGCGCCTGGGCGGGCTTGATCCGTCGCCGGGCCTCGACCGGGTCGAACCAGGCGACCCGGTCGATCTCGGGGAACGCGGCCCGCCGGCCCGAGCGCGGCGGCCACTCCATCTCGAACGTGTTGCTGACCGCGAGCGCCGGGTCGAGGTCGCCCTCGAGCGCCCAGCCGACCACCCGCTTGCCCGACTTCTGGCGGATCTCGCCGAGGTCGATCGACCGGCCGGCCGGCGGCTGGTGCCCGGTCTCCTCGGCGAACTCCCGGCGGGCGACGTCGATGAGCCGCTCGCCCGGTTCGACCTCGCCCTTGGGGATCGTCCAGGCGCCGGTATCCGTGGTCCGGTGGAACGGGCCGCCGGGATGGGCCAGGAGGACCTCGAGCGCCCCGGCCCGGCGCCGGTAGAGGAGGATCCCGGCGCTCGTCCGGCCGGTCTTGTCGGTCGCCATCGGTGACAAGCCTACCGCCACGGCGACCTTCGGCTGGCACCGGTTCGCCATCGAACCGCAACCTGGCGGCGTCCCGTCCGACGCTCGACGGCCGGGCCCCGACCGCGCATCCTGACCCCGGTGAGCAGCGCAGCCGGCAGCGAGCCCCTCAAGATCCTGGTCGCCGACGACGAGCCCGCGATGGTCGGGGTCATCGGGGCGATCCTCGGTGGCGCGGGCCACCGGATCGTCGCGGCGTACGACGGCCGCGAGGCGATCCGCCGGTTCGAGGACGAGCGCCCCGACCTGGTCCTGCTCGACCTGGCGATGCCGGGCGTGGACGGGGCGGACGTCTGCCGCCGGATCCGCGCCGCGGGCGACACCCCGATCATCGTCGTCTCCGGCGAGAGCGACCTGGACGTCACGGTCGAGCTGCTCGACGCGGGCGCCGACGACTACGTCCGCAAGCCGTTCCGGGCGGCCGAGCTCCTGGCCCGCACCCGGTCGGTGGTCCGACGCCGGCGGCGAGCGTCGGCCCGGGACGGCTGGCTGGTCGACCGAGCCCGCCACGAGGTCAGCTGGATGGGCCGGCCGATCCGGCTGACGGAGACCGAGTCCCGGCTCATCGCCCGGCTCGTCGCCCGGCTCGGCGAGGTCGTCGACCGGGCCGACCTCCAGGCGGCCGCCTGGCCGGGCGTCGACGACCCCGACCCGCTCTGGCTCAAGCCGCACATGGCCCGCCTGCGCACCAAGCTGCTGGCCGCCGGAGCCCCCTGTCCCGTCCCGATCCGCGGCGTCGGCTACCGGCTCGACGATGCCGTCGGTGACGGAACGGTGGCGGACGGCGGACCCATCCCGTCTCCGAGCGCCGGCGAAGTGTGACCGTCGCGCCGCCGAGGCGCGACCCGACCACCCTCGAAGTCGCTCGACCGTCAGCCTAGGCTGCCGCTGGGATGGCCCTCGCCCCAGCCTGACGATCGTCCGACGCGAGGCTGCGATCCCGGGAGCGAGGATCGCGCGATGCCCACGACCGACTCCGGCGACACGGCCTGGATGCTGGCTGCCACCGCCCTGGTGATGATCATGCTCCCGGGGCTGGCCCTGTTCTACGGCGGGCTGGTCCGCCGCAAGAACGTGCTGTCGACGATCATGCACAGCTTCTTCGGCCTGGCCCTGGTCAGCGTGGTCTGGGTGATCGTCGGGTTCAGCCTGGCGTTCGGCCCCGACGTCGGCGGGCTGGGCCTGATCGGCGGCCTCGACTTCGTCGGCTTCAACAACGTCGGCCTGGTCCCGAGCACGGTCTACGCCACGACGATCCCGTTCCTCCTGTTCGCCGCCTTCCAGCTGATGTTCGCCGCGATCACCCCGGCCCTGATCACGGGCGCCTTCGCCGAGCGCAAGCGGTTCGGGGCGTTCGTCGTGTTCACCGTCCTCTGGTCGATCGTCGTCTACTCGCCCATCGCCCACTGGGTCTGGTCGGTCGACGGGTGGCTGTTCAAGGCCGGCGCGCTCGACTTCGCCGGCGGCACCGTCGTCCACATCAGCTCGGGCGTGTCGGCCCTCATCGTCGCCATCCTCATCGGCAAGCGGACGATCAACGGCGAGAGCCTTGAGCCACACGACGTCCCGATGACCGTCCTCGGCGCCGGGCTCCTGTGGTTCGGCTGGTTCGGCTTCAACGCGGGCTCGGCGCTGAGCGCGGGCGGCCTGGCGGCGAGCGCGTTCGTCGTCACCAACACGGCCGCCGCGGCCGCCACGATCACCTGGGTCGGGGCGAGCTACCTCCACAAGCGCAAGGTCAGCGTCGTCGGCGCGGCCTGCGGCGCGGTGGCCGGCCTGGTCGCGATCACCCCGGCGTCCGGCTTCGTGACCGCCGGCGGCGCACTGGTCATCGGCCTGGTCGCCGGCGGCCTGTGCTACAGCGCGACCCTCCTGCGGGCGCGGATCAAGGTCGACGACGCGCTCGACGTCTTCGCGGTCCACGGGGTCGGCGGGATGTTCGGGGCGGTCGCCACCGGTGTCCTCGCCACGGCCGCGGTCCAGGAGGCGTATACGGGCCTCATCGACGGCAATGCCGGGCAGGTCGTCAGCCAGCTCATCGCGGTCGGGGCCACGATCGGCTATGCGGTCGTCGCCACGTTCGTCATCGTCAAGGTCGTCGACCTCGTCCTCGGGATCCGGGTCCCGAAGATCCAGGAGGAAGCCGGTCTGGACCTGGCGGTCCACGGCGAGGCCGCCTACCAGGTCTAGCGCCCAGGCGCGGCGTCCGCGCGGCGGGGGAGGGCGGTCTCAGGCGCCGCCCGACCCTCCGCCCGGACCGTGCGAGGCAGCCAGCTCGAGGACGAACCGGCTGCCCGCGGGGTCCCGGTCCTCGAGGCGGAGCTCGCCGTTCATCGCCCGGGCCAGGTGGCGGGCCGCGAACAGCCCGATCCCGGCCCCGCGCGGCGAGTCGTCGCCCCGGACGAACGGCTCGAAGATCCGCTCCCGCCACTCGGGCGGGATGCCCGGCCCGTCGTCTCCGACGGCCAGCAGGACCCGGCCGCCGTCGCGCCAGCCGGAGATCTCCACCCGGCCGCCGAGGGGGGCGTACTTCGCGGCGTTCTCGAGCAGGTACTCGAGGAGCCGGCCGAGCAGCTCGGCGGAACCCTCCGCCACGAGCGGACGATCCCGGAACGCCGCCTCCAGCCGGTGGCGCCGGAGGATCGACCCGAGCGAGGCGACGATCGCCTCGACCACCTCGGCCACGTCGACCGGCTCCAGTCGCGGCGGCTCCTCGCGCAGGACGCGCAGGCTGGCCAGGATCGAGTCGACCATCGAGTCGAGCCGGTCGACCTGGCGGAGCGCCTCGGCCTCCCACCCGGCGGTCGCCTCGACGCCCACCCGACGCGCCTCGGCCCCGATCAGCTCGAGGCTGGCCCGGACGACCGCCAGCGGCGTCCGGAGCTCGTGGGTGACGATCGTGACCAGGCTCGCCCGCGCCTCGTCGATCGCCCGGAGGCTGTCGACCTGTGCCTCGGCCTCGGCCTGGAGGCGGCCCTTCTCGACGATGCCGGCCAGGAGCGCCGCGAGGGTCTCGAGGAACCGGACGTCGGTCCGACGGAAGACCCGCCGCCGGACGGTCTGGACGTTGAGCACGCCGACGACCACGTCGTTCCAGATCAGCGGCACCGAGCACATCGAGGTGAGCCGCGGCTCGTCGAGGCCCTGCAGCCAGGCGAACCGGCGGTCGCGCCGGACGTTGAGGCTGACCTGCGGCCGACGGGTCTGGGCGGCCCGTCCGGTCAGCCCGACACCCATCGGCAGGCGGGCCACCCCGACCTGGTCGCGATCGAGCCCGTTGGTGGCGGCCAGGGTCACCCCGGAACCGTCCCGGTCGACGAGATAGACCGAGCAGACCTCGGCGTCGGCGGCGGCGGTCGCCCGGTCGATGACCGTCCGCATCAGCTCGTCCCAGGTCCGGGTCGAGGTCGCCAGGCGCGCCACCTCCTCGAGGAAGGTGAGCTCAGCCAGGCGCCTCGCCCGCGGGTCCGTCGTGCGCTCGGTCATCCGCCCGATCGTGGCGGCCCGGGCCGCCCGCGGTCAATGCCCGGCTGCGTACCGAAACGGTGACCGGCCCGCAACCGACCACCCACCGTCCCGTGCCCGTCCCGCGACGGACGATGCGGCCCCTCGGGCCTACGGTGAGCCTCCGAACGAACGCGCCCCCGGAGGACCGGCCGCCGCCATGCCCGATCGCCACGGCGACCCGCTCTACGACCGTCGCTTCGAGCACGACGCCTGTGGCGTCGGGTTCGTCGCGGACGCCGGCGGCCGATCCCGGGCGCGGGTCCTGCCGCTCGCCCTGGCCGGTCTCGGCTCGCTCGGCCATCGCGGCGCCTTCGCCGCGGACGGCGCCTCGAGCGACGGCGCGGGCGTCCTCCTGCCGCTCGAGCCGAGCGTCCTCGCCCGGCTCGATCCGGGTGTCGGCGGTCGACCGGGGCTCGTCTCGCTGTTCCTGCCGCGATCCGGCGTGGCGGCCGGTCGGACGCGTCGGATCGTCAAGTCGGCTCTGGCCGAGGAGCGCCTGCCGGCGCCCGCCTGGCGCGACGTCCCGTCCGACCCGGCGGCCCTCGGGCGCGAGGCGAACGCGACGCGCCCGGCGTTCGCCCAGGCGATCGTCGAGCGCCCGAGCGGGCTGTCCGATGCCCGCTTCGAGCTCCGGCTCGCCCTCGCCCGACGGCGGATGGAGGCGGCCGCCCGGCAGGCCGGACCGGACCAGGCGGCGTTCGCGGTGCCGTCGGCGTCGTGTCGCTCGATCGTCTACAAGGGCCTCGTCGCCGGCGACCGGCTGGCCGACCTGTATCCCGACCTCGGGCCCGGGCTCGCCGTCAGTCACGCGATCTTCCACCAGCGCTACGCGACGAACACCCACCCCGAGTGGCGCCTCGCCCAGCCGTTCCGGGCGACCGCCCACAACGGCGAGATCAACACCGTCCGGACGAACCGCGAGCAGGTCCGCGGTCGGGTCGCCGACCCGCTCGGCGCAGCGGGCTCGGCGGCCCGCAGGCTGGTCGAGGCCGGTCCGCTCCTCTCCCCGGACGGCTCCGACTCGCTGTCGCTCGACGAGACGCTCGAGCTCCTCGTGGCGACCGGCTGGAGCCTGGAAGCCGCGCTCCTGGCGCTCATCCCGGAGGCCCCCGCGCTCCGGCTCGCCGGCCACCCGCTGGCCGGCGCGTTCGCCCGCCGGACGGCCGGGTTCGCCGCGCCGTGGGACGGCCCCGCCGCCGTGGTGTTCGGCGACGGCCGCCGGGTCGGCGCGCTGGTCGACCGGAACGGGCTCCGGCCGCTCGCCTTCGCGGTCACCCGCGAGCGGGTCGTGGCGGCCGCCTCGGAGGCCGGGGCCGTCCCGATCGCCGCGGCCGAGACGGTCCGGCGCGGCCGGCTCGGGCCGGGCGAGATGCTCCTCGTCGACCCGCGCCGCGGGACGATCCTCGAGGACGTCGAGGCGAAGACCGAGATCCTCCGCCGCTCGTGGCGACCGGATGCGCCGCGATCGACCTTCGTCGACCGACCGGCGGTCGCGCGGGCCCCGTCGCCCTCGGCCCGCCCCACGCCGCCCGCGCTGCGCGTCCTGGCCGGCCTCGACGCCGAGCGGGCCCGGCTCGACATCCGGACGATGGTCGTCGAGGCCCGCGAACCGCTCTGGAGCATGGGCGACGACACGCCGACCCCGGCCCGGGCCCGGATCGACCGTCCCGTCACCGACCACCTCCGCCAGGCGTTCGCCCAGGTCACGAACCCGCCGATCGACCCGGAACGGGAGCGGACGGTCATGGACCTCCACGTGGAGCTCGGACGGCGCCCGGCCTTGCTCGGCGGGATCCCGGCCGGGCCGCGGACGGTCCGGCTCGACCGCCCGGTCGTCGCCGACCTGGAGGAGCTGCTCGGCCGGTTCGAGCTCCGCCGCGTCCGCCGGCTCGACGCGACCTGGGACCCGGCCGACGGGCCGGACGGCCTCGCCCGCTCGCTCGACGCGCTGGCGACCGAGGCGCTCCAGGCCGTCGAGGCCGGATCGGCCGAGGTCGTCGTCGTGTCGGACCGGTCGATGACGCTCGGTCGCCCCGCGCTGCCGAGCGTGCTGGCCATCGGCGCGGTCCACGCGGCCCTCGGTGCGGCCGGGCTCCGCGGGCGGGCGGACCTCGTCGCCGACTCGGCCGACATCCTCGACGTCCACGCCCTGGCGATGGTCATCGCGGCGGGGGCGACGGTCGTCCACCCGTGGCTCGCCATCGAGCTGGCGGCCGAGCTCGCCGGGGGCCGCGGCACGGAGGCGCTGGACGAGGCCGATGCGGTCGGGCGCCTGCTCGACGCCTTCGAGGCGGGCCTGCGCAGGACGCTCGCCCGGATGGGCATCTCGGCCGTCGCCTCGTACGTCGGCGGCGCGCTGTTCGAGACCCTCGAGCTCGCCCCGGAGGTCGTCGAGCGGTGCTTCCCGTCGGCCGCCGCCTGGCCGGGCCGGATCGGGTTCGCCGTGCTCGGCGGACGGGCGATCCGTCGCCTCGAGGCCGCCCGGTCGGTCGAGGACGGGGACGACCGGGCGAGGCTGGCCGATCCCGGCCTGGCCCGCTTCCGCGCCGACGGCGAGCTCCACCTCTACGCGCCACCGATCGTCAAGGCGATCCAGGCCGTCGCCGACGGTTCTGCCGACGAGCTGACCGCGGTCGGGCGGCGCGACCCGGCCGTCGTCCGCGATGGGCTCCGGGTCCGCCGGCCGCGCGGCGTCCGGCCGGTCCCGCTCGACGAGGTCGAGCCGGCGCGGGCGATCGCCCGGCGCTTCGTCGCCAGTGCGATGAGCGTCGGCGCGCTCAGCCCGGAGGCCCACCAGGCGGTCACCCTCGGGATGCAGCGGGCGGGCGGAGCCGCCAACACCGGTGAGGGCGGCGAGGACCCGGCCTGGTATCGCCCGACCGACAGTGGTGAGCGGCGCGACGCGCGCATCAAGCAGGTCGCCTCGGCCCGGTTCGGGGTGACCGCCAGGTACCTCGCCCGGGCCGACCAGATCGAGATCAAGATCGCCCAGGGCTCGAAGCCCGGCGAGGGCGGCCAGCTCCCGGCGAAGAAGGCGACGGCGGAGATCGCCGCCCTCCGGCGGGCGCAGCCCGGCCAGGCCCTGATCAGCCCGCCGCCGCATCACGACATCTACTCGATCGAGGACCTCGCCCAGCTCATCGCCGACCTTCGGGCGATCGCCCCGCGGGCGCGGATCGGGGTCAAGCTCGTCGCCGGCCGCGGCGTCGGGACGATCGCCGCCGGGGTCGTCAAGGCCGGCGCCGACTACGTCCACCTGGCCGGCCACGCCGGTGGGACCGGGGCCAGCCCGCTCAGCTCGATCAAGCACGCCGGCGCGCCGTGGGAGCTCGGCCTGGCCGAGGTCCACCAGACGCTCCTCCGCAACGGGCTGCGCGACCGGGTCGTGCTGCGGACGGACGGCGGCCTACAGGTCGGGCGGGACCTGCTCGTGGCGGCCCTTCTCGGGGCCGAGGAGTTCGGGTTCGGCACGGCCGCCCTCGTCGCGCTCGGCTGCGACATGGCCCGCCAGTGCCATCTCGACACCTGCCCGACCGGGATCGCCACCCAGCGCCCGGACCTCCGGGCGAAGTTCAGCGGCACGCCCGAGCAGGTCGAGCGGTTCGCCCTGGCGGTGGCCGAGGACCTCCGGCGCGAGCTGGCGGCGATCGGGGCCCGCTCGGTCGGTGAGATCGTCGGGGAGGCCCGGCGCTTCCTCGTCGCGGGAGCCGGCGACGGGCCGACCGTCCTCGAGGCGGTCATCGGCGCGTCCGCCTGGCCGGCCGACCGGGCCCGTCGGGCCGTTCCGGCGCGCGCGACGGCAGCTCTGGGTCGGGCGCCGGCGTCGATCGTCGAGCACGATCTCGTGACCCGCCTCCGTTCCGGCGCCGCTCTGGCGACGGCGACGGCGCCGACCTGGTTGCCGATCGGCACCGCGGACCGGTCGTTCGGCGCGGAGCTGTCCGGCGCCGTCGAGCGGGGTGAGATCGTCCAGACCGTCGGCGATGAGCTCCGGCTGGAGCTCCGCGGGGCCGCCGGGCAGAGCTTCGGAGCGTTCCTGGCCGCCGGTCTCGAGCTGACCCTCGTCGGCCAGGCCAACGACTACCTGGCCAAGGGGCTGTCGGGTGGGGTGGTGGTCGTCCGGCCGGAGCCGGAGGTGCTCGCCGACCCGTCAGCGTCGACCCTGGCCGGCAACGTCTGCCTGTTCGGGGCGACCGCCGGGCAGCTCCACGTCGTCGGCCGGGCCGGGATGCGGTTCGGCGTCCGGAACAGCGGCGCCGAGGCGGTCGTCGAGGGTCTCGGCGCGCACGGCTGCGAGTACATGACCGGCGGAGTCGTCGTCGTGCTCGGGCCGGTCGGCGCGAACTTCGGGGCGGGCATGACCGGCGGTCGAGCCTACCTCCTCGACCCGGCGGGGCGATCCGTCCCGGCTCTCGCCGGCGCGAGCGTCGCCGCGACCCGTCTGTCGACGGTCATCCGCGACCGCGTCGACGGCGCGGCGCGGGTCGCGGAGCTGGTCCGGCTCATCGGGGCGCACGCCGCGGCCGGCTCGGAGCTCGCCGAGCGGCTGGTGATCGGCGGCGGTCCCCGACCGGAGGACGTCTGGCTCGTCGAGCCGCTCGGATCGCCGGCATGGATCGCGGCCACCGAGGAGGCCGTGGTCGCGACCGCCCTGCCGCTCGCGTCGTCCGGCGGAGTCGAGGTCGCGACCCGGGCGGCCGGACCCGTCATGGTCCGTACACTGTCCTGACCCGGGGCGGCCGGAGCCGCCCGCCGCGACCGCCGGAGGAGCCGCCGATGCCCGCCCGTCCGAACCCGGCCGTCCGCGCCGAGCCGCGCGGCATCGGGACGGCGGGCGCCCGCGACCCGCTGGCACGCGAGGTCAAGCTCCTCGGCGCACTCCTCGGCCAGGTCATCGTCGAGCAGGAGGGCCTGGACCTGCTCGAGCTGGTCGAGCGGGTCCGGCGCCGGACGATCGCCCTCCGCCGGGCGGACGACCCGGCCGAGCGGTCGAGGCTGGCGGCCGAGCTCGACGGCCTCGACCTGCCGCGGGCGCGAGGCGCTCATCCGCGCCTTCAGCCTGTACTTCCAGCTGGTCAACCTGGCCGAGGAGCGGCACCGCGTCCGGACGCTCCGGCGGCGCGAGCGGGCGGCCCGCGGCGGGATCCTCGACGACTCGGTCGCCGAGGCCGTCCGGCGGATCTGGCGGACGGGCCGCGGGCTCGACGACATCGTGGAGCTCGTCGGCCGCCTGGCGATCGCCCCCGTCCTGACCGCCCACCCGACCGAGGCCCGCCGGCGGACCCTGCTCGTCGCGCTGCGGCGCTGCCATCGCCTGCTCGAGCGGCTCGACGACCCGCGGCTCACGCCCGACGAGGACCGCGACATCCGGCGCCGCCTGCGCGAGGAGATCAGCCTCCTGTGGCGGACCGCCGATCTGCGCGTCCGTGGCGCCGACCCCGCTCGACGAGGTCCGCACGGCGATGACCTTCTTCGACGAGACGCTGTTCACGGTCGTGCCGCGGCTCTACCGCGCTGTCGACGGCGCGCTCGACCCGCTGGCCGAGGCCGAGCGGCGGCGCGCCCTCGGCCGGACCGGTCGTCTCGCGGCGGTCGATCCGCCGGCCGGCGACGCGGACCGGACCGGGACCCGACCGCCGCTCGTGCCGGCCTTCCTCCACTGGGGCACCTGGATCGGCGGCGACCGGGACGGCAACCCGTAGGTCACCGCCGAGACGACCGGCCACGTCCTGCGCATCCAGGCCGATCACGTGCTCCACGGTCTCGAGGCGGTGGCCACCCGGCTGATGCAGACGGTCGCGGTGAGCGTGCCCGCCGACCGTGTCGCCGCTGCCGCTTGCGCGCCGGCTCGTGGCCGACGACGACGCCCTGCCGGAGACGATGCGCCAGCTCCGGCGGCGCTTCCCCGACGAGCCGTACCGCCAGCGCTTCGGGGCGATCGCCGAGCGCCTGCGGCGGACCCGCGCGGCCCTGACCGCGGAGGCCGGCGATCCCGGTCGGCGGCCGCTACCGCGACCCGGCCGAGCTCCTCGCCGAGCTCGACGAGACCGCCGCGGCCCTCGCCGGCGACCATCTCGGGCGTGTCGCCTGGGGCGAGGTCCAGGACTTCCGCTGGCAGGTCGAGACGTTCGGGTTCCATCTCGCCGCGCTCGAGGTCCGCCAGCACAGCGAGGTCCACGAGGCGGCCCTGGCGGCGATCCGCCGCGGCGACCTCGAGTCGGACCTGCCCGGCGCCCCCGGCGTCAGCGCGGCCGAGGTCCTGGCGACGTTCCGGGCGATCGCCGACGCCCAGGCCCGGTTCGGACCGGCCGCGGCCGGTCGCTACGTCGTCAGCTTCACCCGCTCGGCCAGCGACGTCCTGGCCGTCCTCGAGCTGGCCGGGCTGGCCGGTGCGGGCGACCCGCCGGCGGCGACGACCAGCGGCTTCGCCCCGGCGGTCCCGGTCCTCGACGTCGTGCCGCTGTTCGAGTCGGCCGACGCCCTCGAGGGCTGCGCCGCGATCCTCGACGCGCTGCTGGCCGACCCGACCTACCGGGCCCACCTGCTCGCCCGTGGCGGATCGCCAGGAGGTGATGCTCGGCTACTCCGACTCGAACAAGGAATCGGGCTTCCTGGCGGCCAACTGGATGCTCTACCGGGCCCAGGAGGCGCTCGTCGAGACCTGCCGCCGGCACGACGTCCAGCTGACCCTGTTCCACGGCCGGGGCGGGGCGATCGGCCGGGGCGGGGGCCCGACGAACCGGGCCATCCTCGCCCAGGCGCCCGGGCTCGATCGACGGCCGCCTCAAGCTGACCGAGCAGGGCGAGGTGATCGCCGCGAACTACGCCAACCCGTCGATCGCCCGGCGCCAGCTCGAGCAGCTCGACCGCGGCCGTCCTCGTCGCCTCGACGCCGGAGCACGATGCCGCGGGTGCGGCGGCGGGCGCCGCCGGCGCGGCCGCGATCGACGAGCTGGCGGCGGCCTCGGTGGCGGCCTACCGGGCGCTCGTCTGGGAGGACCCCGACTTCCCGGCGTTCTTCCGCGACGCGACCCCGATCGTGGAGCTGTCCGCCCTCCGGCTCGGCTCGCGCCCGGCCGCCCGGGGCGGGCGGGAGGTCGGGACGGCCGACCGCCGACCGGCCGACAGCGCGCCGACTCGCCGGCCGCCGCCCTCGCTCGCCTAGCTGCGGGCCATCCCGTGGGTCTTCGCCTGGTCCCAGTCGCGGCTCAACCTGCCCGGCTGGTACGGGCTCGGGTCCGCGCTCGAGGCGCTATCGGGCCGCCCACGGCGAGGCCGGCCTCGCCGAGCTCGCTGCGCTCTACCGGTCGTGGCCGTTCTTCGAGTCGTCCTCGACAACGCCGAGATGAGCCTCGCCAAGGCCGACATGGGGGTCGCCCGGACGTACGCCGGCCTCGCCCACGGACCGGCGACCGCGCCGGATCTGGGAGCGGATCGAGGCCGAGCACGAGCGCACCGTCCGACTCCTCCTCAGGGTGACCGGGCGCGACCCCTGCTCGACGGCCTGCCGGTCCTCCAGCGCTCGATCGGACTGCGCAACCCGTACGTCGACTCGCTGTCCGAGCTCCAGGTCCGCCTGCTCGCCCGGCTGCGCGTCGCTGCCACCCGAGGACCCCTCCCGCGCCGAGCTCCTGCGGCTCGTCCAGTCGACCGTCAACGGCGTCGCCGCCGGCCTCCAGAACACCGGCTGAGGGAGGCGCTGAAACCGGTCGCCACCGCGAGGGCGTAGCCCTGAGTGCCACGTGCGGCCTCCCGATCGCCCCGTCCCGGGCTGGAGGTCGCCTCGGCCAAGGAGGGTCGCCGATGATCAACCGTCGCCTCGTCGCGCTCGGGGTTGCGCTCGCGCTCGCGCTCATGGTGACCGCACCGGTCGCCGCTGCCGGGCCCCGGCCGCCGAACGTCTACGAGACCCACGTCTACGTCTCGGACCAGCCGCTGGTCGGAGACCACCAGGACCCGAACCTGGTCAACGGCTGGGGGATCGTCCACGGCCCCACGACGCCGTGGTGGGTCGCCAACAACGGGACCGCCACGTCGACGCTCTACAACGGGGCCGGGACGCCGCTGCCACTGGTCGTCAATGTGGCGGGCGCCCCGACCGGGACGGTCTTCAACACCGGGACCGGCTTCGTCGTCAGCAGCGGCGGCGCGTCCGCGCCGGCGCGCTTCCTGTTCGCCAGCGAGGACGGCACGATCTCCGCCTGGAACCCGGCCGTGCCCGCGCCCGGCTCGACCCAGGCGTTCGTCGTCGCCTCGCACGCCAAGTCGATCTACAAGGGCCTGGCGGTCGGGTCCTGGAACGGCGCCGACTACCTCTACGCGACCGACTTCCAGCGCGGCCGGATCGACGTCTACGACAGCTCGTTCAAGCGGAAGCACTGGGAAGGCGCGTTCCGCGACCCGCGGCTGCCGAAGGGTTACGCGCCGTTCGGGATCCAGGCCATCAACGGGATGATCTTCGTGACCTATGCCCGGCAGGACGCCGCTCGTGAGGACGAGATCGCCGGGCGCGGCAAGGGCTTCGTGGACGTCTTCAACGCCCGCGGCAGGCTCCTCGGACGGGTCGCCTCGCGTGGCGCGCTCGACGCGCCGTGGGGTCTGGCCTGGGCGCCGGCGACCGGCTTCGGGCGGTTCAGCGGCGACCTCCTCGTCGGCAACTTCGGCAACGGTCGGATCAACGCCTACCGCTGGCACGACGGCCACTGGCGGTTCGACGGGACGCTGCGGACCGCCGACCACAAGGCGATCGTCATCGACGGCCTGTGGGGGATCGGCTTCGGCAACGATGCCGCCGCGGGTCCGTCGACCACCCTGTACTACGCCGCCGGCCCGGACGACGAGTCGCACGGCGCGTTCGGAGCGATCTGGGCTCCCTGACCCGGAACGTCCCAGGGGATCTCGAGGGGGCCGGGGGGCCGCCCGCCTCGTCGCGTCCGGGTCCGCCAGGCCGGGTCCGCCAGGCCGCCAGCCTCGTCGCGTCCGGGTCCGCCACGCCGCGCACCCGGTTCGCAACCGAACCGCGACGGGGTCGCTGCCGACGAGCGCAGCTCGGGCGGTCAACCTCGTCACGCTGCCCGGAGCGCGTCTGTCGAGCAGTCCATCCCGGCGAGCACGATCGAGAGGCCTCCGATGATCCAGCCGTCCGACCCCCAGCCCGCCTGGCCGCGTGGAACGACGTCAGTCGCCGGCGGCCCTGTCACCTGCATCGCCTGCGGCTGTCGCCTGACGACCAGCGGGGCGTCGGGTTCGTCCAGCTGGACCCACTTCTCGCCGCTCGGCGGGCGCGACGCCCGCGGCTGCCGGGTCGCCTGCGTCGACCTGCCCCACGACGCGTCCGGCCGGGCGCTCCTCGGCGTCCCCGCCTGATCCACGCGCAGGACCGAGCTTCGCGCGCAGGACCGAGCTCCGCGTAGACCCGAGCTCCGCGTGCAGGACCGCCGGGCGACGCGTGCACCTGGTCCGACCGATTGCGGCCAAGGGCACCCTCCTCCCGGCGCCGCTTCCTGCTGCCCCGGCCACTGGAGGGCGGCACTCTTGTCAGATGCTCCTCAGGCGGACATTCGTCGGCGTTCAGCCGGCCGACGACAGCCGTCGGAACGATGATCCGTGCCGTTCCACGCTCGGCTGGGGATGGAGCGGCGTTCAGGCCCGCTCAACGAGGACCCGATCCACTGACGTGCGCTCGCCTGGGGAACGCCTGACAAGAACCGCGACCCGGCCGACGACCCGGGGCCCGAAGCTCCGGCCGACGACCCGGCCACCCGCGACCCGGCCACCGCGACCCGGCCACCCACGGCCCGGGCCCGAAGCTCCGCCCGAGCCCGGGCCCGCAGCCGACCGCGCGGCAGCGCGACAGCGCGGCCCGGTCTACGCCTCTATCCGGTAGCCGACCGAGCGGACCGCGACGATCGCCGGGCCGCCGGCCTTGTGGACCTTCGCCCGGAGTCGGGCGATGTGCGGCTTGAGCCAGAGCAGGTCCGGGTCGGGCCGGGCCAGGGTTGCGCGACCTTGACCCGACCTGGCTCGGGGCGCCGTGGTGACAGCTCGCGGCCCCTGCTGCCCCGGCCCCGAACGTCCGTCTCTTGTCATCTGCACGCCAGGCGAGCATTCGTCAGCTCGCGCTGTCTCCGGGACCACGGTCAGTGCCCAGATCGTCCCGAGCCACGCTCGCGACGGGACAGGATGACGGCTCAACCTCGTCGGCGGCCGCCGGATCGGCGACCTACGCTCGCCTGATGTACAGCTGTCAAGGATCCGGGCGGGGTCCCGGGGCGGCGAGCACGGCACGACACCGACGCACCCCTGGGCCCGCGCTGGCGGTGGCGCTGGACGCCTCAGCGGAGCTCGTGGCGCAGCGCGGATCGGGCCGCCTGGAGGCCGCTCATGCCGTGGACGCCGCCGCCCGGCGGGGTCGACGACGAGCAGAGATAGAGCCCGGCCCCGACGCGATACGGGTCGAGGGTCGGCCAGGGTCGGAAGATGAGCTGGCGGATGTCCTGGATCCCGCCGTTGATGTCACCGCCGACGTAGTTCGCGTCGTACGCCTCCATAGCCGCCGGGCCGAGCGTGGACCGGGCCAGGATCCGGTCCCGGAAACCGGGCGCGAAGCGCTCGATCTGGGCCTCGATCCGGTCGGTCATGTCCACATCGGAGCCCGCGGGTACGTGGCAGTAGGCCCAGGCCGTGGTCTTGCCGTCGGGCGCCCGCGAGGTGTCCCACGGCGCGTACTGGACGAACAGGACGTACGGCCGGTCCGCATGCCGGCCGGCCGCCACCTCCGCTTCCGCCGCCGCGATCTCATCGAGCGTCCCGCCGAGGTGGACCGTCGCTGCCCGGCGCGGCCCGTCGGCGGTCCACGGCACGGGGCCGTCGAGCGCCCAGTCCATCTTGAAGACGCCCGAGCCGTACCGGAAGCGTTCGGCGCGGCGACGCGTCCCGGCGGACAGCCGATCGCCGGCGATGGCGATCAGCTGCCTGGGCGTGACGTCGAGCAGGACCGCCTGCGCCGGCGGGAGCTCGGTCAGCGATCCGATCCGGCGTCCCGTGACGACCTCGCCACCGGCGGCGTCCAGCTCGGCCACGAGCGCTGTCGCGATCGCACCCGCGCCACCGCGGGCCATGGGCCACCCGACGGCCTGCGCGTAGGTGGCGAGGACGAGCCCGAACGACGCGGTCAACGGGCGATCCAGACGAAGCATCGAATGGGCCGCCACCCCGGCGAACATCGCGCGGGCCGCCGGCTCCTGGAAGCGACCGCGGGCCAACCCGATCGCAGAACGGAGCGCCGGCAGACCGAACCGGGCGAGCGCGAGCGGATGGCGGGGCAGGTGGACGACCGGCTGGAGGATCTCCGGTCCGAGCTGTGCGACATCCCGGGCGAGCGGCCCGAACAACCGCCGCCAGGCTCGCCCATCGGCACCGCCGAGCCCCTCCGCCGTCGCGCTCACCGACCGTTCCAGGATGGCTGCCCGACCACCATCGAGCGGGTGGGCGACCGGAGCGTCCGGATGGACGAGCTCGACGCCACGCGCCGCCAGGTCGATCGACGCGAAGAATGGCGAGCCGATCGTCAGCGGCAAGATCGTCGAGCAGACGTCGTGGCGGAAGCCGGGCAGGGTGAGCTCGGCGGTCCGGGTGCCACCGCCGGGGGCCGCCGCGGCCTCGTAGACCCGGACCGACCGCCCGGCCCGAGCCAGCGTGATGGCAGCCGCCAGACCGTTCGGCCCGGCCCCGATGACGATCGCGTCGAGGGCATCGCCGCCGCTCGACGTCATCGGTTCGCGCCGCGCGGTCGCAGCCTCACCCCCGGCCGGTCAGCTTGCGAACGGGTGCCGTGAGCATCCGTCGAGCCGATCGGACGGTCGCGCTGTTGCGGACGTTGCGCCACTGCCGCCACTGCCGCTGACGGTCGATGCAGGCGACCTGGACGTCGACGACCGGCGCCTCGACCCCGACCGCCGTCGCGAGGTTGCGCAGCGTCGCCTGCCAGAACTTGTCGTTCTGGCGGTTGCCACCGAGCATGTAGGCGAGCTCGTCGAACGGGTCCGAGGGCCGTTCGAGTGCCCGCGCCTGGGCGACGGTCACCTCGCCATCGCGCTGCGCCGAGAACGTGATCCATGCCGACAGGGTATGGCCTTCGGGGGTCATGAACGTGAACGACTCGTCGTCCGCATACAGGACGAGGACGCCGGTCGACAGCCGCACCGGGGCGCCCGGCAGCGGCGCGATCTCGAGCAGCGCCACCTCTCCCGGCGCAATCCCCGACAGCGGGGCATAGAACCGCTGACCCTTCGGCCAGAACGTCGGGAACCGCTCCTTCCACAGCGCGATGAGCTCGGTCGGGGAGATGTCGGCGCCGTCGAGCCGGACCGAGAACGTCTTCTGCCAGAGCTGGCCGAATCCCTGGAGCGGGCCGGAGACCCGCTTCCCGGTCACGGCGTCGTCCTTCGCGCCTGCCACTCCGGCCGCCGACAGGCGGTCGACCGGTGTGGCCCAGTTGGCGGCGTCGCGGTTCGTCGGCCGGTCGCCGGAAGCCGGCGAACCGGCGTCTGGCGGCGGGTCGTCACTGGTTGGCGCACTGCCGTTCGGCGCGGTCATCGGTGGCTCCTCATCTCCCGGTAGCGGCCGGGTCAGGCGATGGCGGCGACCAGGGCCGCGGCTTCGTCGTCGTGGATCTCGATCGCCTCATCCAGGCGGGTGAGCGCGAGGATCTGGCGGTAGTGCTCGGACAGGCCGGTCGCGATCAGCCGCGTGCCGCCGCGCTTGGCGCGGACGAGCAACGTGACGAGGAGTCCGATCCCGCCGCTGTTCATGTACTCGAGCTGGCTGAAATCGAGGACGACCGCGGACGTCCCGCGCTCGACCGCCAGTCCGTAGGCGCGCATCAGGTCGCCCTCGCTCGCCGAGGTGATGTCGCCGGCGATCCGCAGGACGGCGACCGGGCCTTCCTGGTCGAGCTCGATGGCGGTTGCGGTCATGCTGCATCTCCTTCGACGATCTCCATGAAGTCCGACAGACGGGTGATCCGGAAGATCTCCTGGTAGTGCTCGGTCAGGCCGATCGCCCGGACGGTCCGGCCGTCGCGCCGCGCATCGGCCAGGAACCGGACCACGAGCGCGATGCCCGTGCTGTTGATGTAGCCCACGTGTCCGAAGTCGAGGCTGACCCGGCGCGGGCCGAGTGCCGCGACCCGCGTGTAGGCGTCGGCGAGCGTCTCATCGGCCCGGCCGTTGAGGTCGCCACTCAGGCGGAGGCGGACCTCCTCGGGAACCTCGGTGATCTCTGCCCCGAAGCGTCGGTCATCCATCGCTTGGCTCCTTGCGCGCCATCGTCAGGGTCACCGTCTGGGTCGACCCGTTACTGGTCACGTCCATCGAATCGACCATGTTCCTGATCAGGAAGAGGCCCCAGCCGCGCGGCTTCTGGTCTCCGGCGAGCTTCGCCTCGATGTCCGGTGTCTCGGCGTCGGACGGGACCACCCCGGAAAGCGCCCGGTCGGTGACCCTCACGACGATGGCCTCGGCGGTCGTCTCGACGACGATGTCGACGGGGACGTCCGGGTCGCCCTGGCTGCCGTACTCGATGGCGTTCATCGTCGCCTCGCTGACCGCGGTCTTCAGGCGTTCGAGGCGGGCCTGGGGCAAACCCAGATCGGCGATCGAGGCCGACACGCGGTCCATGGCCAGGCGCTCGTTGCCATCCTCACCGGGGACGGAGAAGGCCGTGATGAGCGTCGGCCCGGAGGGCTCGCCGCCGCCCTCGTCGGCCACGCCCGATGCCCGTCGCAGGGTGACGAGGGTGATGTCGTCCTCCTGTTCCCAATCAGGCCCGGTGAACGCATGGAGCGTGTCGAGCAGGCGATCGAGGAGCTCGCTCCCCGCATCGTCGACGGTCATCTGCTCGCGCAGGCGCGGGAAGCCGTACATCTCCTGGTTGACGTCGTGGGCCTCGACCAGACCATCCGAGTACAGGAGCACGTTGCTGCCGGGCGCGATGATCCCCTCGGTCTCTTCGTACCGGATGTCGGGCATGAGGCCGAGTGGCATGCCGGTCGCCCGCAACTCGATCACCCCGTCGTCGGTACGGATGTAGGGCAGGTTGTGTCCCGCGTTCGCCATCACCATCCGGCCCGTCTCGGGCTCGAGGATCGCGAACAGACAGGTGACGAACATCCGGGGGGGCATCTCCGGGACCAACAGGGCGTTGGCTCTGGCCAGGATCTCGCCGGGTGAATCGCTCCGGCTGGCCTCGGCACGCAGGATCGAATGGGTCCGGGCCATGACCAGGGCCGCCGGGACCCCCTTGTCGGTCACGTCACCGACGGCGATGCCGATCCGCCCGTCGGGCATCTCGATGAAGTCGTAGAAGTCGCCGCCGACCGCCCGGGCCGGGCTGTAGTAGGCCGCGATCTGCCATTCCGGGAGCTTCGGCAGCTCGCGCGGCAGGAACTGCTGCTGGATGAGCGTCGCCACGCGCATCTCCTGCTCGAGGCGCTCTCGTTCGGCGGCTTCGTTGGCCTGCTCCCGGACGAGCTGGGCGACGCGGATGGCCGGGGCGGCCTGGGCGGCAAGGGTCGTGAGCAGGCGACGGTCGTCCGTGGAGTAGTCCTGCTCGGACAGTCGGGGACCGAGGTTGAGCGTGCCGATCAGCTCGCCCTGCGAGACGAGCGGCACGACCAGGGCCACACCGGCGTCGCGAAGGGCGGCTACCGCCGGTGAATCCAGCTCGAGTCGGGTGATGTCCACAGGGCCCGGGGCCGTCTGGAGATAGGCGAGGAGCGGGTCGGACTCGGGGATGTCCACCGAGATCGAACCCGTGCCGGGGTCGGCGGCGGTCGCCGGCGTCACGGTCTCGGGCACCGTCACCGCGTCCTTGGCGATGGCCGGGACGGCATCCTCCGGACGGTCGCCGCGACCGAGAAGCCGGCGGATCGGGCGGGTCAGTTCGCTCATGTCGACCTCATGGTGGGGACGGGGCGTCCGAGAATCGTTACGGCGCCGGATCGCTCGTCACGACCGTTACGGTCGTGGCGCTCCTGGGTCCGAAGCCAGAGCGCGATCCCCGCTGGTTGCACCGCTGCGCCCGCCGCCCTGGTGATCTCAGCGCTCACCGACTCCAGATCGACGTCGTCGCGCAGCCGGCCGGCGAACGCGGCGACGGTCTCCTGGCCGTCGTAGTGGGCTCGATCGAACCGCCGGTCGACGACCCGCTGGACGGAGTGCCGGACGGGTTGGAACAGGGCGAACACGACGACCGTCGAGACGGCGACCGCGATCGCCTGGCCCTGGGCTGATGGGATGAGGTCTTGGGCGAAGGACGTGAGCAGGCCCGCCACGAGCAGGATCACGCCGGCGAACACCAACGCCAGGACGCCCGTGATCGCCGCGTAGGCGAGCGTTCGGCTGATGAGCCGATCGATGTCATACAGGCGGTAGCGCAGGATCGCGATGCCGATGGCGACCGGGATGAGCGCGCCGGCGAACCCGAACACCGCGACTCCGGCCTCGGGGGGCTTCTCGCTGATCAGCGCGCCGACGGACGCCGCTGCGATCCCACCGACGGTCACGAGGAGGGCGAGGACGAACCACTTCAGCTGCTGTCGCTCGACCGTGTCCGACATCCGGTAGCGCGTGAGGATCGCCAGCGCGAGGACCGGCGCCAACAGGAACGTGGATGCCGCGACGACCTCCGACGTCTGCGCTCCGAGGATCGATCGGAGGTCGGGACCGACCCCGATCGGATTCTCGATCGCCGCGAAGAGCTGAAGCGGTCCGGGCCGGAGGAGGAAGAGGGCGACGACGATCACCGGCGTGACGATCGTGGCGAGCCGGACGAGCCGATCCCAGAACACGGTGTGCCCCCGACCGGTCGGGAAGATCAACCCCAGGCCGATCAGCATGAAGCCGCCGGTCATCACGAAGAGGACGCTCAGCCAGCCGGCTACTTGGGCGGTCCCGAGGGCCGTCGGCCCCTCGGCCAGAGCCGACGACGTCACGGCCGCCGCGCAGCCCGCGAGCGCATGTGCAGCTCCGATGAGGACCATGCACCAGCCGACGGCATTGGTCGGCCTGCGGACCACGAGCAACGCGCCCACGACGCTGAAGGTGATGCCGAAGAACTCGAAGCCCAGGAGCGACGCGTCGCCGAACCCGAACGAGTTCGCGGCCATCGGCACTGGGTCGACGATCCGGAGCGCGACTGCGAGCACGGCGCCGACCAACGTCGCGACCAGTCCGACGACCGCGTATGGCCGGGCAAGACGCCGCATCACCGTTCGGCCTCGCGCAGCCAGACGCCGAGTCGATCTGGCCTGATGGTTGCCTGGACCGTGTCGCGCAGCTGGGTCGTGACCGTTTCGATGTCGACCTCGTCCCGCAAGCGGGCCGAGAAGGCCGAGGCGATCCGCTCGGCGTCGTAGCGGGCTCGGTTGAAGCGCCGGTCCACGATCCGCTGGACCCGTTGTCGAAGCGGCTGGAAGAGCACGGCGACGGCCAGCGTGGACAGCGCGACCGAGATCGTGTCGCCGCCCGCCACGTTGCCGAGTGGCCCACCGATAACGACGACGAGCCCGGCATAGGCAGCGATGAGCGCGATGGAGATGACGATGTACGCGATCGTCCGACTGATGATCCGGTCGATCTCGTACAGCCGGTACCGCAGGATCGCGATCCCGATCACGATCGGCAGGGCGAACAGCGCCACGATGCCGGCGTTCAACAGGAGGTTGGACAGGTCGGGCGCAGCGTTATAGATGAGGAACCCCGCTGGGATGATCGCGGCGGCCAGGCAGACGACCGCCGCCAGCCACTTGATCTGCTGCCGCTGCACGAGGTCGCCGCGCCGGTACCTGATGGCGATCGCTGTCGCCGCTCCGCCGAAGGCGACCAGCGTCGAGAACAGCACGAACACCTCGATGAGCCCGACGAGCCCGGTGTCGGCCGAGGTCCGGTCGTCGGTAGTGGCTAGAGCACCGACGGTCCAGGCGACCTGGTTGGCGATCGTGATCCAGACCACCCAGCGGAATCGCGGCGATGGCAGTCGTCCGCTCGGGAACACGAGCGGGACCCCGACGAGCGCGATCACGATCGGGTACAGGAAGCTGGCATCACCGATCCGCCGTGCCACCTCGAAAGCGGGCCACGTTGGGACCTGGAGCGCGCCGACGCTGGCGTAGGCGCCGATCACCGCAGAGGCGACGGACGCGGTCCCGGCCGCGAGCAGCAAGACACCGATCGGGTTCGCCGGGACCCGGTCGATCAGGAGTACGCCGACGACGACGAACGAGGCGATCCCGACGACATAGAGGGCGATCGCTCCGTAGTCGGGCTCCGGATCGACCAGGCCGGCGGCGAGGAACGCCACGACGTCGATGGCGGCGAGACTCCGGGCCATTCCGTTCCGGTTCACCGGTTCACCCCACCGACGGTGATCCCGCGGGCGTCCGTTCGGAGCCACAGGCCGAGACGCTCCGGCTGGACGGCGGCCTGGACCGTCTCTTGCAGGTCGGCACCGACCGTCCCGATGTCGACCTCGTCCCGGAGTCGCTCGGCGAACGCCGCGGTCGTCCGATCGGCGTCGAACCGGGCGCGATCGAAGCGGCGATCGACAGCCCGTTGGACCCGCCGCCGGAGCGGCTGGAAGAGGGCGAAGGCCACCAGCGTCGACGCCGCCACGGCGATCGTCTGAGCCTGGGTGATCGCGACCAGCGCACTCTGGAGGAGGAGGATCGTACCGGCGTACACGACCGCCAGGATGCCGGTCACGATCGCGTAGCCGACCGTCCGGCTGACGATCCGATCGATCTCGAGCAGGCGATAGCGCAGGACGGCCACGCCGATGGCGATCGGCACCGTCGGGTAGGCGACGATCGCCGGGATCCAGGCGAGTCCACCGATGACGTCGGCGAACAGGGCGAGCGCCGCCAGACCCACCAGGACAGCCGCGACGACGAAGGTGACCGCCGCGACCAGCCAGCGAAGCTGCAGCCGGAGGACCCCGTTCGACCGCCGGTAGCGGACGATGATCGACCCCACCCCGACCACGAGGAGGCCGATGATCGGCAGCAGGAACGTGTCGCTGGGCGGCAGGGCGGACCAGAGTTGCAGGTCGGGCAGGACGGCGAACGGGTTCGGGACCGTGATCGAGTCGACCCCGCCCTCGCCGGTGAAGCTGATCGTGGGTGCGCCCGCCGTGAGGACGATGAGGATCAGGCAGAGCAGGAGCAGGATCCGGCTCGGGACCCGCCAGGGACGTCCGGGGAGGTGCCCGCTCGGGAAGATCAGCATGAGCGTGAAGAGACCCACGTACGCCGCGCTGCCGGACCAGCCGGTCACCCACACCTGGACCGTCTCCCTGCTGCTGACCGTCCCCGCCGCGAGCGCGGCAGCGTCGACGCCGGGCGTGCTGCTCGTCCCGACGAACCCGAACGCGATGACGATGAGCAGCCAGCCGATCGGGTTCTGCGGACGGCGGATCGCGAGGACTGCACCGATGCTGGCGTAGGACAGGTAGAACAGGAGCGTGAACGGGTCGACCAGCGCCAGGGCCACGCCGACGACGAGGAGCGCGACAAGACCGAGCGTCGGGATGATCCCGAGTCGGCGCCGCTCGGTCATCGGTCGCTCCCACGGACCCAGACGCCGAGCTGGGTCGGGGCCATCGCCCGGCTGACCGTCGCCCGAAGGTCGTCGGGACCGCCGACGAGCATCGCGATCAGACCGAGCGTCGGGACGATGCCGAGCCGCCGGGGCTCGTTCACCGATGGCCTCCCCGGACCCAGCCGCCGCCCAGCATGACGAGCCCGAGGCCCGAGACGGCAAGAGGCCACCGCCGGTCGCGCGAACGATCCTTCGCGCCTGCGCCGCCCGAAGGGCCCGCCTCCGAAGGGCCCGCGTCCATCCGCTCGCTCATGCCCGCATCGTGACCGGTCATCGTCCCGACAACGTTACGGGATAGGCCGGGCGTCCAGTACCGTTACGCGATGACTCGGCCCATCGCACCGCTGTCGATCCGACTGCTCGGACCGCTCGAGGTCGCGGTGTCCGGTCGGCCCATCGTCGTCGACACCCGCAAGGCGATGGCCGTCGTCGCCCTGGTGGCCGCCGAGGGCCGTCCTTTCGCGCGCGACGAGCTGGCGGCGATGTTCTGGCCGGACGCCGACGACGAAGCGGCCCGCGGCGCGCTCCGCCGGACGCTGTCGGCCCTGCGGGGCGCGGTCGGCGACGGTGGGCTGCTCATCGATCGAGCCCGCGTCGCCCTGGACCCGGATCGGGTGACGGTCGATCTCACGGAGGTCGAACGGCTCGAAACGTCGGTGCGACTCCCCGACCTCGAGCGGGCCGCCGCGCTCGCCCGAGGCCCGTTCCTGGCCGGCTTCGCCCTGCGGGACAGCCCGGCCTTCGACGACTGGCAGGCGGCCCGGGCGATCCGGGTCGACCGGACGGTGGCCGATCTCCTCGACCGATTGGCCGAGGCGCGGCTGGAGGTCGGTGACACCCTGGGTGCGGTGGAAGCGGCGAGTCGACGCGTGGAGTCGGATCCGCTCGACGAGCCCGGCCAGCGTCGACTCATCGACCTGCTCGCTCGTTCCGGCGACCGCACCGGCGCGATCCGCCAGTACCGCTCGCTCGTCGCGGTCTTCGACCGGGAGCTCGGCGTGGCCCCATTGCGGGAGACGACCGAGCTCTACGAATCCATCCGGGACGATCGGCGACCGCTCGCCGAGGCGCCGGGTGGACCGGCGGATCCCGCGGGACCGGGGCGAACCGAGCCCGAGACACCCCTGGCAGTCCGGCGGCAGGTGCCGATCGTGGGCCGGGATCTGGAGCTCGCGGTCGTCGTCGAAGCGTGGCGTCGGGCCGGGACGAACGGCCGGGTGGTGATCATCGAGGGCGAGGCCGGCATCGGCAAGACCCGTCTCGGCGAGGCGCTCGCGGAGTCGGTCCGGGTCGCCCGTGGCGTCGTGCTCACCGCGCGCGGGTACCCCGGCGAGGCGGGGATCGCCTATGGCCCCATCGTCGAGCTCATCCGCTCCGGCTTGGCTCGGGCCGACGGGATCGGCCGCCTGCATGCGCTCGACGCGACGGCCCGCCTCGAGCTCTCGCGCCTGATCGACCTTCCGGCGACACTTCGCGCGCCCGGGCGACCGGGACCCGAGACCGCGAGCGCCAGGGTCCGTCTGCTCGATGCCATCGCCGATTCGCTCGTCGCGCTCAGCGCGGGGCCGGCACCGGGTCTGGTCTGGATCGACGACCTGCACCTGGCCGACGAACCGACCCGCGAGTCCGTCGTCTACCTCGCGCACCGGCTCACGGGGCGCCCGCTCGTCCTCGCGCTGACCTGGCGAAGGGAGGACCTCAGTGCGGCCGGACTTGCCTCGGCAATCGACCTCGAACGGATCCCCGACGTCCTCGTGGTCTCGCTCGATCGGCTCGATCGACCGGCCATCGCCGCCATCGTCCGGACTGCCCGACGGGAGTCGGCCGACGAGGCGTTCATCGATATCGTCGCCGACGAGTCCGAGGGCCTCCCCCTGTATCTCATCGAGGCGCTGGCCGCGTCCGACCCGTCCGACGTCCCGGTCGGCGGTGGCGTCGACGCGCTTCTGCGCGAGCGGATCGGGTCGGTCGGTCAGATGGCCGCCCAGATCCTGTCGAGCGCGTCGGTCATCGGCCGATCGTTCGACCTCGCCACCGTCCGCCATGCCAGCGGTCGGGCCGACGAGGAGACCGTGGACGCGCTCGAGGAGTTGATCCGACGGGGTCTGGTCCGCGAGGTGGCGGACGGGCCCGTCGGCACGCCGCGCTACGACTTCAGCCACGGTCGCCTGCGCGACGCCGCATACGGTGCGACCAGCCTCGCCCGGCGCCGGTTGCTCCATGCCCGGACGGCGGACGCCCTTCGGCTCGATCTGGCCGGCACGGGTCGCGACGACCTGGCCCGGTATGCACTCATCGCCATCCACGAACGTGAAGCCGGTCGACCGGGCCCGGCTGCCGAGGCGTTCTGCGATGCAGCGGATCGAGCCGAGGCGGTGTTCGCCAACCGGGAGGCGGTCGATCATCTCCAGGCGGCGATCGCACTCGGCCGGCCGGACGCGGGCGAGCTCCATGCGCGGATCGGCGAGCTGCTCGGACGGCTCGGTGAATACCCGGCCGCGATCGCCGAGCTGGAGACCGCCGCGGCATTGGCCGACCCGGCGGCGCTTCCGGGTCTCGAGGTCTCGCTCGGCCGGATCCATCGCCGTCGCGGCGATCTGACGACCGCCGCCAGCCATCTCGACGCCGCCCTGGCGGCGCCGACGCTCGATCCTCCGAACCGCGTCCGGGCCCTCGTCGAGCGAAGCATGGTCGCCCTGCGCGCCGGCGACCTGGCGACCGCCGCCGCCATGGCCGAGGCCGCCCGGACCGCTGCCGAGGCCGACGGCGACCGGCACGGCGTCGGCGTCGCCGAGCGCCTCGTCGGGATGGTCGCTCATGCTCGTGGCGACCACGCCGTGGCGCGGGTCGCGCTCGAGCGGAGTCTGAGCCTTGCCCTGGACGACCCGGATCCGACCGCGGCCATCGCGGCCGAGACGGCACTGGCGCTCGCGATGGCGGCCGATGGCGCCGTCGACGAGGCGATCCAGACCGCGACCGCCGCGATCGAGCGCTGCCGTCGCATCGGCGATCGGCATCTCGAAGCCGCGGTCGAGAACCACCTGGCCGACCTCCTCCACGAGGCGGGTCGGACCGAGGTGTCGATGGACCACCTCAAGCGCGCCGTGGCCCTCTTCGCCGAGGTCGGCGAACGCGCCCCGGAGCCCGAACCCGGGATCTGGGCGCTGGCCGCCTGGTAGCCTGACCGGCTAGGCCTCGATCCGGTAGCCGACCGAGCGGACCGCGACGATCGCCGGGCCGCCGGCCTTGTGGACCTTCGCCCGGAGCCGGGCGATGTGCGGCTTGAGCCAGAGCAGGTCGGGGTCGGACTCGGCCGGCCAGCCGGCCCGGACCAGCCGGTGGTGGGGGACCACGTCGCCGCCGGCCCGGACGAGCGCCTCGAGCAGCCGGTACTCGGTCGCGGTCAGGTTGAGCACCGCCGCGCCGATCCGCGCCTCGTGGCGGCCGGGATCGATCGTCAGCGCGCCCGGCCTCGAGCGGGCCGCCCGCCGGCCGCACCCGGCGCCGACCGAGGCCGCGTCGGCGCGGCGCATGATCGCCGAGATCCGGGCGAGCAGCTCGGCCTTGCCGAACGGCTTGGTCAGGTAGTCGTCGGCGCCGATCTCGAGCGCCTTCACCTTGGCGCCCTCGCCGCTCTCGCCCGACACGACCAGGATCGGCACGTTGCCGGCCGCCCGGATCTGGCCGGTCACGTTGAACCCGTCCGGGCCCGGCATCGCCAGGTCGAGCAGGACGAGGTCCGGCGCGTCGTCGCGGAAGCGCTTGACGGCCGTCAGGCCGTCGTAGGCGGTGATGACCTGGTGGCCCTCGGTCCCGACCAGGGCGGTGATCGCCCCGACCATCGCCGGGTCGTCGTCGACGACGAGGATCCGCAGGGGTCGGGTCGTCGGCATCGGTGGCGGCTCCTCTCTCAGACCGCGACCGCGGCCGGCAGGGCGATGACGAAACGTGCCCCGGCCGGCTCGGCCGGCTCGCACCACAGGTGGGCGCCCATCGACTCGGACAGGCGCTTCGCGGCGAACAGGCCGATCCCCGACCCGCGCGCGGTGTGGGTGTCGCGCCGGGCGTACGGCTCGAAGATCCGCTCGCGCCACTCCGGCGGGATCCCCGGCCCCTCGTCGGAGACCGCGATCCGGACCATCCCCTCGACAAGCGCCGTCCGCGACGGTGATCGTCGTGCCCGGCGGGGCGTACTTGACCGCGTTCTCCACGAGGTGCTCGACGACCTGGCGCAGTCGCGGCGGGTCGGCCAGGGCGAACCGGCGGACGCCCGCGTCGATGACGACCTCGTGGTTGCGCAGCAGCGGGCGCAGGCCGCCGACGACCTCGTCGAGCAGCGCGGCGACATCGACCGGGACGACGTCCGACGGGCGGTCCTCGAGCGGGCGGACCGAGGCGAGGATCGAGTCGACCAGCCGGTCGAGCCGCTCGATCTGGTCGATCGCCCGGTTGTGCCACTCGTCGCGGGTCCGCCGCCGGACGAGGTCCCGGCTCTCCCGCCCGACGAGCGGCGGCTCCTCGGACAGCAGGTCGGTGTAGGCGCGGACGACGGCCAGCGGGGTCCGCAGCTCGTGGGTGACCATCGCGATCAGCTCGGTCCGCGCCTCGTCGATGGCCTTGAGCGCCTCGACCTGGGCCTCTGCCTCGCGCTGGGTCCGGCCCTTCTCGACGATCCCGGCCAGGAGATCGGCGATCGCCGACAGCTGGGCGACGTCCGAGTCGCTGAACTCGCGGGTCTCCTCGGTCTGGATGTTGAGGACGCCGACCACGCTCTCGTGCCACGACAGCGGGACCGACAGCATCGACGCGATGAACCGGCGCTGGTCGATCCCGCGGACCCACAGGAAGCGCGGGTCGTGGCGGACGTCGGCGATCCGCATCGGCTCGCGCGCGGCGGCGACCCGGCCGGTGACGCCCTCGCCGAACGGCACCCGGGCGCGACCGATCTGGTAGCGGTCGAGTCCGTTCGTTGCGGCCAGGGTCAGCTGGGCGCCGTCCCGGTCGAGCAGGTAGAGCGACGAGACGTCCGCGTGAAGGGCATCGCGGGTCTCGTCGACGATCGTCTCGAGGAGCTCGTCCCAGGTCCGGGCGGTCGTCGCCAGCCTGGCGACGCGGTGGAGGAAGCGCAGCTGATCGAGCTGGCGCTCGGCCGCCGGCCGCTCGCCGGTCGGCCCGTCATCGGTCCGAACCGCGCGTGCCATGGTCGCCACCATACAAGCCTACGGACGAAGGTGCCGAAACAAGGTTGCGGTCAGGTTGCGACCGATGACCGTGACGGTGGCCGGGTGGCCGGGCGAGCCGGGCGGATGGCGGACAGCAGGAGACCCGGACGGAGGAGGGTCGGTCCGGGTCTCATGCTTGTGGGTGCCCGCCAGGCGCGCGCGGATGGGCTCCGGTCACGCCTCCGGGTCGATCTGGTGCCGGCGGGTGGACCGCCGGTGCCGGGTCAGAGCCAGCGGCGGCCGGCTTCGAGGCTGAGCGCGACGGCCATGAACGGCGCGAGCACCGCGCCGATCCGCCACAGTCGCTTCTGCAACCGAGCCATCATGGGTCTCCTGGTCGTCCGGCCGCTGGTCCACCGACCGAGTGCCGGGTGACTCGATCGGACCCTGAGGCTACCGGCCATCAGGGCCACCGGATAACCCTGACGAAGGTACGGGGCGGTGCATCGAGTCATGGCCCAGAAGTACTACCTCCGAGGGCTCCTCCGCGCTCGGCCAGCGACACGAACCGAGGCCGAGCGGTAGACTCGCCTCCAGCGCGTCCCGCCCCTGACGCCCCATGACCATCCGACACAGAGGACCCTGCCCGACCATGCGCCCGGCTCGCTTCATCCGCCCGTTCGCACTCACCGCCGTCGTGGCCGTCGTGCCTCGCCGCCTGCTCGGCCGGCGACGCCCCCGGCTGGACGTTCGCGCCGACCCCGGCGCCGTCTGCCGCCACCGTCGGCCGCGCCGAGCGGTTCCGGAGGCGCCTCCGCCGCTCCATCCGGCTCCGCCGCCCCGTCGGGCTCGACGGCGCCCTCGACGGCCCCGTCGGGCGGGACCGGCGGGACGGTCCTGACCGAGGTCGCGAGCGGGGTCGCGTTCCAGACGACGACGCTCGAGGCGCCGGCGAACCAGCCGTTCCAGATCGCCTTCGACAACCAGGACGCCGGGATCCCCCACAACATCCAGATCGCCGACAGCAGCGGGACGTTCGTGTTCGAGGGCGACACGGTCAACGGGCGTCGCCCAGATCACCTACAACGTCCCGGCCCTCGCCGCCGGCGCGTACAAGTTCAGCTGCAAGTGGCACCCGAACATGGTCGGGGACCTCACGGTCAAGTAGGACGACCCCGCCGAGCCGACCGGCATGACCGACACCGATCTGCTACCGCGACGCCTACGCCCGCTCGGTCGAGGCGACCGTCCGGGCGGTCGAGGTCGGGCGATGGCGGGGCGACCCTCGTCGTCCTCGACCGGACGGTCTTCTACCCGGGCGGCGGCGGCCAGCCCTCCGACCGCGGATCCCTCCTGCGGGCCGTCCGACGGTCGGCGCTGGGTCGTCCGGGGCGCGCGCAAGAGCGGCGGCGACATCGTCCATGAGCTCGAGCCCGGCGCCTGGGTGAGGCGGGGCGACGGCCGACGCGCTCGAGCCGCCCGCCGTCGGCGACCGGCTCGAGGTCGATCTCGACTGGGCCCGCCGTCACGCCCTGATGCGGACCCACACCGCGCTCCACGCCCTGTGCGGCGTGGTCTGGCGCGACTACGGCGCCCTGGTCACCGGCGGGAACATGGAGCCCGGGTCCGGCCGGATGGACTTCGAGTTCGAGCGGATGAGCGGCGACCTGGTCGACCGAGATCGAGGCCGAGGTGAACGCCGAGCTGGCCGCCGGGCCGCGACGTCCGGGTGAACGTCCTGCCGCGCGACGAGGCGTTCGCGATCCCGGACCTCATCCGGACCAAGGTCAACCTCCTGCCGCCCGGGCATCGAGGAGATCCGGACGATCGAGATCGTCGGGCTCGACCTCCAGGCCGACGGCGGGACCCACGTCGCCAACACCCGCGAGGTCGGCGCGATCCGGGTCACCGGCTACGAGTCGAAGGGCCGGATCAACAAGCGGATCCGGATCGCCCTGGACGAGCCGGGCCCGTCATGACCCGCGGACGCTGACCCGGTCGATCCGGCGACTTACGACTTGGACGGGTCGATGGGTCGGTCGCTCGGTGGCCGCGGTCCGGCAGGCGGCCGCCTCCGACGGCTCCAGGTGATCCAGGCGACGATGCCGCCGGCCAGGGCCGCGACCCCGAGCAGCACCGCCGGCAGGGCCCAGTCCACTTGCGCCGACGGCGACGGCTCCGGCGGGGTCGTCGAGCCCGGGCTCGGGACGGACCCGGCCGCGGTCGGGCTCGGGGTCGGTGTCGGACCCGGCGACAGCGTCGGGGTGGGACTCGGCGACGGCGTCGGCGTCGGGCTGTGTGTCGGTGTCGGGGTGACGTTCGGTGCCGCCGGGCCCTTGAGCGCGTAGCGGGCGATCGTCAGGCCCCACGCCGGATCGCTCAGGAGCTGGTACAGCCGACCGTCGGCTCCCATGCGCACATCCGTGACGACGTCGCCGCCACGGTAGCCGCCACGGCCGAGCGAGAAGCGGTCCCGCACGCCGCCGCTCGCGGAGAGGCGCACCATGACGTGCTCCATGATGTGATTCGCGAAGTCGTACACCTCGAACACGAGCAACGGGTCCCCGTCGACCATCGTGGCGACCGCCTCGAACGACAGGTCGAGGTCGTTCGCGCTGATGATCCGCCATGCCGCGTCCACCCTCCCGCCCGCGGTCACGATGGCCGCCCGCCAGTCACGGGGTGCGAGCTGGTCCGACGGAAGTGTTCCCGGCGCGTCGACCACGAGCCGCCCCCCGCCCGCCGTGGGCTGGTCGGCCTGGGCTCCGCTGAGCTGGTCGGCCACGGCGATCGGTGCGCCCGACCGGTCGACCACCGGTCGCCACGGTCCACCTGGCTCGACGTGGTAGAGCACGCCGTCCGAGCCGAAGCGGAGTCGAGAGTTGAAGATGTCGGACGCCAGCGCTGTCCACCCTCGCTGGCGACCGTCGGGGTCCAGCACGAACAGGCGGACCCCATCGAAGGCGCCGGGCTTCACCCCGGTGACGTAGGCCGAGCCGTCGGCGGCGACGGCGAGCTCCACCGGCGTGAAGTCGAGCGGGATCGAGCGGCTCGGTCGGTCAGCCGCGCCGGGCTCCCAGACCAGCAGCCGATGGTTGGCCGGGTCCGCCACCCAGACCGTGCCGTCCGCCTCGACGTCGAACGAGGTCGGCTCGGCGCACCGTCCCTGACTCGGGCAGGCGATCCCCACCTGGCCGGGTCCGCTGCCTGTGCCCGCCTGCGCGACGATCGCCTCGGGGGACCGCAGCTTGCCGAACTGGTGGGCGGGCAGCCTGACGTTCGACGGATCGTCGAGGATCCAGGTCCGCGCCGGTTCGGTCTTGCCGGCCTGCGGGGCGGTGACCGACTGGCTGGTCCCCGGGACGCGGACGACCACGTACGACTCGAGGACCGAACCCTTCAGCAGACGCGCCGGCACCTTGGCGACGAGCCGCTGACCCGTGCTCCAGGTCATCGGGAGTGGGGAGAACGGCCCGCTCGGGCCGCCCCGCACGTAGGCCGTCCCGGTGACGTACGGTGCCTCGACGAACGCCGTGAGGGTCACCGGCTCAGCGCGCAGGACGAGCCTCGGAGGCTCGAACGTGACGTCGAGGCCGGCTACGGCCGTCACGTCCGGGACGAGCACCGACAAGAGCAGGGATACGCCGGCCACGAGCGCCAGCGCCCGGCCCGCTCGGATGGATCGCATGTTCTGCCCCCCGGTCCTCCGCCAGTGTGCCGACTCCGGTCGGGGGACGCGAGGGCCGACTGTCCGCGGATCGCGAGCCGAACGGCTGGGCAGGCTGGGACCGGGGTGCGGACCCGATGCCGCGACGACATCCGAATGGTCGCGAAGGCCCCCGGATGAGGGTGACGCTCGTCGACCCGGACCGCCCCGTACACTCGGGGCCGGACTCCCTTGACCCAGAGGAGGCGTGTGACGTTGTCGTCGACCTCGACGCGCCCGGACCCGCTCTCATCCCCGTACCTCGACCCCGCCGACGTCGAGCAGGTCGTGGCGATGGACGATGTCCTGGCCCGGAACGCGGCGATCACCCGTGGCTACCACGCCCTGTCCGAGGCTGTCGCCGCGCTCCTCGGTCATGACGACGCCAACTGGCTGACCTTCGGGCAGTGGGCGAGCGCCGAGGCTCGTCGGTCGATGACGGGCGACGCCGTTCCCGGGTTCGCGAGACCCATCGTCGGTCACGAGGTCCGCGCGGCGGTCGCTGGGCGGGAACGCGGCCGTCTTCGGCGATGTCGCGCCGCCGTTCGGCCGATGGATCCGGGCGGTCGTGGCCGACCCATCGGCGGTGTCCGACGCACGGCGCGCCGATGCGATCGTCGCGGCCCTGGGGGAGCATCCCCAGCTCGCCGACAGCCAGGATCTGCGGAACGCCTTCCGCGCCTACACCGACGCGCTGCGGCTTCGGGCGGATCCGTCCCCGGCGGCGGCCCGGCGGCGGGCCGAGCGGATGCTGTTCGCGAACGCCTCGGTCGGAGCCCACGAGCAGATCGTGGCCGATCCGTACGTCAGGGCCGCGATCCCGGGTCGGTCGATCTTCGCGATCGCGGCCACGGCCCACATGGGATTGCGGATCCCCGAGGGTGTCCTGCGGCTCGATCGCGACGTGCCGCCGCCGGTCTACCTCGGTGGGGCGCAGTTCCCGGCAGCGCTGGCCGACCTCGATGACCCGGAGCTGGTGGCGCTGGCCGCCCGCTTCGGTCAGGACCTCGGCTCGGCACGCGACAGCGACGCGCCCGACTGGGAGGACTATCGCGAGCGGATGGGCTACATCTTCACCCTGCTCCGGTCGCACCAGCAGGACCCGACCCTGTTCGACCTTCCGCCCGGGACGCCGGCAGCGCCGTCCCCGGGTTGACGGCCGACCGGGCGCCCCGTCGTCGGTCGACGGTCGATCGTATCCGGGAGGTTCGGCACTGGCGAGGCCGAGCCCGCCGGCCCACCGTCGCGGACGATGAGCCCGATGTCGGTCGTGTCCTCGGATCGGCCCGCCCGCGAGGTCATCGTCCGGCCGTTCCGTCGCCGGGACATCCCGGAGGTGGTCGATCTCCGCCGTCTGATCTGGCCGGACGACGTGACCACCCCGGCGTCGATGGCGTGGAGCCTCGACCATGCAGACGCCGACGAGCGTGCCCGGCGCTGGGTGGCGAGCGACCGAGGGCGGGTCGTCGGGTTCGCGGTCAGCGGTCTCGCGTCGTGGACGACCGGGCGCGTCGCCTACGCGTACCTCGGCGTCCAGCCCGGACGGCGGCGCCAGGGCGTCGGCGGGCGCCTGTTCGAGACGGTCGATCGATACCTGGCCGTCCTCGGGCCGCGTCGGACGTTGAGTGGCAGCGAGCGTGACGACGAGGCGAGCGCCCGCTTCCTCGTCGAGCGCGGGTTCCGGCGTACCCGCGACGATCAGGCCTGGAGTGTCGACCCGCGGACGGTCTCGTCGGCCGAGCTCGGGGAACGTCGGGCGGCCGCCGAGGCCCGCGGGCTCCGGCTGGTCCCGATGCGGGCGCTGCTCGACCGGCCGGAGGCCATCTACCGGCTGAACCTCGCGCTCGAGCGCGACCTGCCGTCTGACGTGCCGATCGCCCAGCCGTACGACGTCTGGCGGACCCACGACCTCGAGATGCCGCTGTTCGCGCCCGACGCCAGCTTCTGCGTGCTGGCCGATGACCAGCCGGTCGCGATGACCTGGATCGTCCTCGACGACGCCGGGCATCGCGCCCGCCACGGGATGACCGGCACCCTGCCGGCGTACCGCCACCAGGGCCTGGCCCGGCTGGTCAAGCTGGCCTCCATCGCGTGGCTGGCCGAGCACGGCACGACGGCGCTGTTCACGGACAACGACACCGAGAACCGCGACATGCTCGCCCTCAACGAGCACCTCGGGTTCCGCCCGCTGACCGTGTTCGCGCTGTGGGCCCGTGAGGCCTCGCCAGGCGCCGGGGCCTGACCCGGCGGGGTGGGCTAGACTCGGGCATCCGTCCCGGAGGCCCATCCGCGATGCTCGAGCCTGCCGCCGTCGCGCTCCAGTTCGATCTGGCCTTCCGGCTGGTCCTGGCCGCCGGGCTCGGGGCCCTGGTCGGGCTGGAGCGTGAGATCCATGCGCATCCGGCGGGGATGCGGACCCACCTGCTCGTCGCCGTCGGGTCGGCCCTGTTCACGGTCGTCTCCATCTTCGGCTTCGTCGGCGTCCTCGCCCCCGGGCAGGGGACCGCGCCCGATCCGACCCGGATCGCCGCCCAGGTGGTGTCCGGGATCGGCTTCCTGGGGGCCGGGGCGATCATCAAGTACGGCACGTCGATCCGTGGTCTGACCACCGCCGGCAGCCTGTGGGCGACCGCGGCGATCGGGATGGCGGCCGGGGCGGGCGAACTCGTCGTGGCCGCGGTCGGGACGGCGATCGTCCTGTTCTCGCTCTGGCCGCTCAACTGGATCGTCGAGCGGCTCCGGATCGGGCAGGAGCAGACCGTCCGCCTCCGGCTCCAGCTGCGCGACCTCGGGACGGTCGGCGCGATCACCAAGGAGCTGTCCGCCCAGCGGGTCGAGCTGGCCGGGATCCAGACCCAGCGCACGGCCAAGAACCGCTACGAGGCGGAGCTCGACCTCCGGCCGCCGTCCGGGATGCACGCCGAGCGGCTGATCGAGATGATCAGCGCGATGCCCGACGTCGAGCTGCTGGAGTCGGCCACCCTGGTCGAATAGAGGTAGTCCGGACGACCCAGGGCGGATATGGGCGGTTTGGGGCATTCGGTTCGCGCGGCCGACGGATTAGACTCGGCCTCCTGATGGTCCGTCGTCTCTCCGCGCGCCTGTTCAAGTCGCCGCTCATCCGGCGGATCCGGTTCTATGCCGGACGGGCCACCGGCCAGCTCGACCGGCGGTTCTTCGTCACGCTGATCGAGGGGATCCTGGTGATCGTGGCGATCGCCGCCGTGCTCATCACCCTGCTCGAGAAGCCGTGGACGCTGGCCGCGCTCGGCGAGTCCTTCTACTGGGGCCTGACGACGGTCCTCGGCCAGGGCCAGGCGTCGTACGTCCACTCACCGGCCGGCTGGTTCATCAGCTGGCTGCTCATCCTGTTCGGGGTCGCGCTCTTCGGGACGATCACCGGGGCGCTCATCGCCATCGTCATCGATTTCCTGCTCAAGGAGGGCCAGGGTATGGGCGCGTCCGGATACGAAGGCCACGTGGTGGTCTGCGGCTGGAACGCGACCGCCCGGGACCTCATCACCGAGCTCAAGTCCGACGACTACAAGCGGAAGATCGTGCTCATCGCGCAGGCCGACAAGAACCCGGCCGGCGACGGCGTCTACTTCGTCAAGGGCGATTCGACCGAGGTGGCCGACCTGGAGCGGGCCGGCATCGCCGAGGCGGCGTCGGCGGTGGTCTTCTCCGACGACGAGTCCAACGAGGCGGACATGCACTCGATCCTGACCGTGATGGCCATCAAGTCGGTCGCCCCGAAGGTCAGGACGGTCGTCGAGGTCAACAACCCGCGCCACGTCGAGCATCTCCGCCGGGCGCACGTCGACGAGCTCCTCGTCTCGTCGCAGCTCGCCTCGCGGCTGCTCGCCCGGTCGGCCCTCTATCCCGGCCTGACCGAGCTGGTGACCGACATCGTGTCCGGCGGCGAGGGATCGGAGCTGTACCGGATCGCCATCCCCGACGACTACCTCGGACTGTCCCTCGACGAGGTGAGCGCCCGCCTGCGTTCCGAGCACCGCGCCACCCTCCTGTCGATCAGCCGCGGCGGCAAGGCGTTCGTGAACCCGCCGACCGACTTCCGGATCGCCCCCGGCGACGACGCGGTCGTGGTGGCCGAATCCCTCGGGACGCTCGCCCCGCTCGTCCTCAGGCACGACGAGGGCCCGGCGCCGGCCGCCGCCGCGACGAGCGACGCGGCGACCGGGACGACCACGGGCAACGGGCATGGACCGGTGGCCCATGACTCGCCGTCCGTCGCACCGTTCGCGCCGATCGCGGCGCCGGCCGCGGGCCAGCCCGCGTCGCCGACGGTCGCGCCGACGAGCCCGTCGGCCGACTCCCCGACGGCTCGGATCGAGTCGCGTCGCCCCGGCCGCGTTCGCCGACCCGGCGCCCGTCGCCACCCTGACCGCCGTCGCCGACCCGACCATCGTCGTCTCGCGCCCGACCGTCCCGGGTGGGCCGACGATCGTCACGATCTCACCGTTCCCGCGACCCGAGGGCCCGCCGGTCGTGGCGGTCCAGCCGGTCGTCGCCCAGCCGCCGGCGGCCGTCGACCAGCCGCTGGCCGCGCCGCCGCCCGTCGACGCGCCGCCGGCCGTCGTGCCGGACGCCGGGAGCCCCAAACGCAAGAAGAAGCACGGCAAGAAGTGACCGCCGGTCAGGCCTCCTTGACCGCCGCGTACCAGACCCGCTCGGCGACCTCGGTGATGTCGTCGCTGATCCGGGAGAACCGCCGGTAGAGCTCGCGGCGGCCCATGACCTCGCGCAGGTCCGCGACCTCGAGGAGCGCCGACATCGCCCGCCGGTAGACGCGCTCGACCTGGCGCTGCGCCTTGATCGCCGCGTCGGCGGCGTCGGTCGCGGCCTTGCCGTCGCGCTCGCTCGACCCGACTCGATGTGGGCGAACGCGTCGCCAGGTGGTGGACGCCCTCGGCCAGGAAGCCGGCCATCGCGACCACCGCCTCGTCGGGCGCCATCGCCATGATCTCCGACTCGCGGACCGCGTCCTTGGCCCCGTTGAGGACGTCATCGAGCCGACCTGACAGGACGAAGATGTCCTCCGCGCCGATCGGGGTGATGAAGGCGGCCTTGAGGGCCGCCCGGAGGGCCCGCTTCTGGTCGTCGGCCTCGTGCTCGGCCTCGCGCACGCGCAGGGCCGCCTCCTCCTCGCCGGCGGCCCAGGCGGTCAGGGCGTCCATCCCCTCTCGGTGATCTCGGCCTGGTGCCGGAGCATCCCGAGGACGTCGGGGTTCTTCGGCAGGAACCAGCTCAACCCACGCGCCATGGTCTACCCTCCGGGTAGCAGCTTCCAGACCGGCAGAGGACCACGCGCGATGATGCCCGCTGCGGGCATCGTCGTCAGCCAGGCGATCCCGATCTCGCCGACGATCCCCCAGCCGACGTGCCGCCAGCGGCGACGTCCGACGCCGATCCCGACGATCGACGATCGAGACGACCTGGGTCGTGCTGACCGGCGCGCCGACGATCGAGGCCGCGAGGATGACGCCGGCGCTGCTCGACTGGCTGACCAGCCCGTCCAGGCTCCGGAGCGGGAAGATCCGCCGGCCGATCGTCCGGACGATCGCCCAGCCGCCGAGGGCGGTCCCGAGGGTCAGCGCCAGCGAGCAGCCGACGATGACCCGAGCGGGGCCGAGAGGCTGGTGGCATGGCCGCTCGCGACGAGCAGCGCGGCGATGATCCCGACGGCCTTCTGGGCGTCGTTCGAGCCGTGGCTGAAGGCCAGCCACGCCGAGGCCACCCACTGGACGCCCCGGACCGGCCCGCGGAACCGGACGGTCGCCCGGCCCATCGCCCGAAGGGCGAGGCGCTCGAGGACGAGGGCCACGACGAACCCGAGACAGGTCGCCAGGAGGAGCCCGACGAGGACGCCGAAGACGCCGCCCAGCTGGCCGTCGTGGACCGGGTCCCCAGTTGACCGCGTCGAGACCGGCGTCGAGCAGCGCCGCGCCGACCAGGCCGCCGACCAGGGCGTGGCTCGAGCTCGACGGGATCCCCCGCCGCCAGGTGAAGGCGTTCCAGATGACCGCTCCGGTCAGGCCGGCGCCGATGACCGGCACGGCCTGCTCCGGCGGCACGGTCACGATCTTGGCGATCGTGTTGGCGACGGCGGCGCCGACGAACAGCGGGCCGAGGAGGTTGAACACCGAGGCCATCGCGACGGCCGGGAGCGGCCGGGCGATCCGCGTCGCGACGAGGGTCGCGATCGCGTTCGCCGCGTCGTGGAAGCCGTTCGTCAGGGCGAACGCGAGGGCCATCACGATCGCCAGGACGAGCGCCAGGTCGGCCGTCATCCGCTCACCCGCGTTGCGGACCCGAACGCCCTCGGTCGGGACGCTCGGGTCGGGTCGCGCCGCTAGACCGCCTTGACCGCCGCGGTCAGCGCCTGGAGGCCGTCCTTCGCGTCGGCGAACAGCATCCCGGTCTTGGGGTCCGTGTAGAGCTCGTTGTCGATCCCGGCGTAGCCGCGACCCATCGAGCGCTTGATCACGATGATCGACTTGGCGTGGTCGACGTCGAGGATCGGCATCCCCGAGACGGGCGAGCCCGGCCGGCGGGCCGCCGGGTTCGTCACGTCGTTGGCGCCGATGACCAGGGCCACGTCGCAGCGGTCGAACTCGGGGTTGATCTCGTCCATCTCCTTGAGCTGCGGGTAGGGCACGTTCGCCTCGGCCAGCAGGACGTTCATGTGCCCGGGCATCCGGCCGGCCACCGGGTGGATGGCGTACTTCACGTCGACGCCGCGCGCCTCGAGCAGCTCGGCCAGCTCGCGGACCTGGTGCTGGGCCTGGGCGACGGCCAGCCCGTAGCCCGGGCACGACGATCACGTGCTGGGCGTAGGCCAGCTGGATCGCCACGTCGTCGGCCGAGATCTCGCGGACCGAGCCGCCGCCCGCGCCGGCGACCGCCATCGGTCCCCTCGCCGCCGCCGAAGCCGCCGGCGATGATGTTGATGACCGACCGGTTCATCGCGTCGGCCATCAGCTTGGTCAGGATCCCGCCCGACGCCCCGACGAGGGCGCCCGAGATGATCAGGACCGGGTTGCCGATGACGAACCCGGCCATCGCCGCGGCCGTCCCGGTGAACGAGTTCAGCAGGCTGATGACGACCGGCATGTCCGCGCCGCCGATCGGCAGGACCATCGTGATCCCGAAGACGAGGCCGGCGGCGACGACGACCGCCAGGATCGCCAGGGTGGCGCTGCTCGACAGGGTCAGCGCGCCGGCCGCGCCGAGGATGAGGGCGACCGTCCCGACGACGGCGATCGCCGCCAGGGCGAAGGTCGACGATCCGGCCGCCCGGGACGATGATCGGCTTGCCGGCGATGAGGCCCTGGAGCTTGCCGCCGGCGATGAGCGAGCCGGTGAACGTGACCGAGCCGATGACCGCGCCGAGGACGACGAAGATCGTCGTGTCGACCGAGGTCGGCCGCGCCGTTCGGTCAGGCGGATGAAGTCGTCGATCGCGACGAGGGCCGCCGCGCCGCCGCCGACCGCGTTGAACAGCGACACCAGCTGCGGCATCGCGGTCATCTTCACGGTCCGGGCCGTGTACAGGCCCGCGCCGCCGCCGATCGCGAAGCCGACCACGATGATCGCCCAGGCGGTCACGCTCAGGCCGCCCGGCCGGATGACCAGCCAGACCAGCGTCGCCAGCGACGGCGATCGGTCATCCCGCTCGCGCTCAGCCGGTTGCCGTTCCGGGCGGTGGCCGGCGAGTTCATCTGGTGCAGGCCGAGGACGAAGCAGGCCGCCCCGACCAGCCAGGCGAGGTAGACGAAGGTGTAGATCCACTCCTGGGACATCGGCGCGCTCCTCGACTAGGCGCCCGGAGGCGCCGGAGGCGCCCTCGGACCCGGCCTTCGGGGCCGTCGGCTTCTTGCGGAACATCTGGAGCATCCGGTCGGTGACGACGTAGCCGCCGACGACGTTCATCGCCCCGAAGACCATCGCGACGAACGCGAGGAGGTAGCTGACCGGGTTGTCCGCCTCGGCGGCGATGAGCATCGCCCCGACCAGGACGATGCCGTGGATCGAGTTCGCGCCCGACATCAGCGGCGTGTGGAGGGTGGCCGGGACCTTGCTGATGACCTCGAACCCGACGAGGATCGCCAGGACGAAGATCGCCAGCGAGTTGAGCAGCTCCGGGCTCACGCGGCACCTCCGGCGGTCGGGGCCGCGGGCTCGAGGAGCTTCTTGGTCGCCGCCTGGACGACCTGCCCGCCGTGGGTGATGACCGTCCCGGCGGTGATCTCCTCGTCGAAGTCGTAGGTCATCGCGCCGTCCTTCACGAAGTGGAGCAGGAGCGCGGAGATGTTCCGGGCGTAGAACGCCGAGGCGCCGGCCGGCATCGTCGCCGGCAGGTTGTCCGGGGCGATGATCGTGACCCCGTTGTCGGTGACGATCGTCTCGCCGACCTTCGGCTCAGCTCGACGTTCCCGCCGAGCGCCGAGGCGGCCATGTCGACGATCACCGAGCCGGACTTCATCCCGGCCACGGCGGCGGCGGTGACCAGCAGCGGCGGCCGTCGACCGGGGACCTGGGCCGTGGTGATGACCACGTCCATCGTGGCGATGTGGCCGTTGAGCTCGGCCTGCTGGGCGGCCTGCTCCTCGGGCGTCAGCTGGCGGGCGTAGCCGCCCTCGCCCGAGGCGTCGGCGACCGACTTCAGGACGATGAACGTGGCGCCGAGCGACTCGGCCTGCTCCTTCGTCTCCGACCGGACGTCGTAGGCCTTGACGACGGCGCCGAGCCGGCGGGCGGTGCCGATCGCCTGGAGGCCGGCCACGCCGATCCCCAGGATGAGCACGTTGGCCGGCTTGGCCGTCCCGGCGGCGGTCGTCAGGAGCGGGAAGTAGCGGCCGTAGGCGTTGGCGGCGATGAGGACCGCCTTGTAGCCGCCGACGTTCGCCTGCGAGCTCAGGGCGTCCATCGACTGGGCGCGCGACAGCGTCCGCGGCAGGGCATCGAGGCTGATCGCGGTCACGCCCCTGGCCGCCAGGCGTCGCGGCCAGCTGCGGGTCGATGAGCGGAGCGAGGAAGCCGATGACGGCCTGGCCCGAGCGCAGCAGGGCGACCTCGGCGTCGGACGGCTTCTGGACGCGGAGGACGACGTCGGCGCCGGCGTACAGCTCGGCGGTCGAGACGATCGTCGCGCCGGCCTCGGCGTAGGCGGAGTCGGGGATCGCCGCGCCGGCGCCGGCGCCGCTCTCGACGAGGATCTCGAGCCCGGCGGCGGTCAGCTTGCCGAGCGCTTCGGGTACCAGGGCGACGCGCCGTTCACCGGCCGCGGTCTCCCTGGCGACGCCGACCTTCATGGGCATCACCTGTGGGATCGTGGGGTTCGGGATATCGCCGCCAAGGATACCCGCGCGGGCGACCGGCCGCCGTGCGGGTCGGACGGTCGCGATCACGGGTGCCCGGATCGGGTGCCGCGATCGGTCGCGCACGCCGGTCCGGCCGCCGGCTCGGCTACGATGGTGCCGGATGACCAAGATCGGCTACGCGGCGATGCTCGAGCAGTTCCACCCGACCGAGCTGCTCGACCTGTGCGCCCGGGCCGAGGCGGCCGGGTTCGCGGCCGGGTTCATGGTCTCCGAGCACTTCCACCCGTGGACGCCGCAGCAGGGCCAGAGCGCCTTCGCCTGGAGCTTCATGGGCGCGCTCGGCCAGCGGACGTCGCTGCCGTTCGGGACCGCGGTGACCTGCCCGGGTTCCGCTACCACCCGGCGGTCATCGCCCATGCCGCGGCGACCCTCGGGGCGATGTACCCGGGCCGGTTCTGGCTCGGTCTCGGGGCCGGCGAGGCGCTCAACGAGCACGTCGTCGGCGGGGAGTGGCCGGAGATCGGCGTCCGCAGCTCGATGCTGTTCGAGGCGATCGAGATCATCAACAAGCTGTTCAGCGGCGCGGTCGTCCGCCACCGCGGCGACCACTTCATGCTCGAGAGCGCCAGGCTCTACACCCGCCCCGAGGAGCCGGTCAAGGTCTACGTCGCGACGGCCGGCCCGGTCAACGCCAAGCGGACCGGCCGGCTGGCCGACGGGATGATCACGGTCGGCGCGGCCGACGAGAAGATCGGGATGCTGTGGGACAGGTTCGACGAGGGCGCCCGCGAGGCCGGCAAGGACCCGACCGGGATGCCCAAGCTGCTCCAGATCCACATCAGCTGGGCGCCGACCGACGAGCGAGGCCGTCGACAACGCGATGCGCGAATGGCCCAACGGCGGGATGCCGTTCCCCAAGCAGGACATCAAGAACCCGGAGGACTTCGCGGCGATGGCCAGGCTCGTCCGACCCGAGGACTTCACCAACCGCTGCCTGATGAGCTCCGACCTCGCGTGGCACGCGCAGCCAGATCCAGCACTACGTCGACATGGGCTTCGACGAGATCCACCTCCACAACGTCGGCCGGAACCAGGCCGAGTTCATCGACGTCTTCGGGCGCGAGGTCCTGCCCGCGCTCCGCCTCGGCTGAGCACGACGTCCGGCCGGTGCGCCGACGCCACGGCTTTCGGATCCTGATCGAGCGAGATGCGGTTCGGGTATGGGAGTCCGGCGTCCGGGGGCGCTAGGATTGTCAGGTCGACGGAAAGGTCGCCGACCATCCAGCACCGATCCGGAAGTGACCCCGCACTGAACGCCGACCGCGCCAGATCGCCGCCTCCTTGCCGCCGGCCTGGCCGTCCTGGCCGCGCTGGCGGTGGCTGCCTGCGGCACCGGCCGCACGCCGCCCCGCCAGCTCGCCGAGCGGCGACGGCCGGCGATCCACGAGCTCGGCGCGATCCCGCAGCCGGGCCTGGCGACGATCGACCTCGGGCGCCGCCGGCCCCGGCTTCGACGGACGGGCGACTTCTACAGCTACGACTCGGACCTCTCGCCGGAGGCCACGATCGGCGCCTATGCCGGACAGCTCCTCGACGCGGGCTATCGGGACGCCGGCCGGCTGGGTTCGTGGCGGGTCTTCGTCGGCCCGGTCCTCACGGTCTGGGTCCGGGTCGGGTCGGGCGGTCCGCCGACCAGCCTCCTCGTCCGGGTCCAGCCCACGACCGCTGCCGACGCCGACACGCCCGACCCGACGCCGCCGTCCGCGACGGCCGCCGCCCCTGACCGGCCGCCGACGGCGACGGGCGGCCAGGTCGGGTCCGGCGGTCCGAAGGCCACCTCGCGGCCCGACGTCGCAGCGCCGACCCGATCCGCCGCACGCCTCGAGCGGCGCGACGGCCGCCGGATCGGCGCGGCGCGGTCCGGCGACGGGCGGCACCGCGAGCGGCGGCTCGTCGGGGACCGGCGACGGGCACCGGCGACCGGGGGCGCCACCGCGACCGGCGGCACGGCGTGACCGGCGGGGCCGGCGACCGGGACCGGGACCGGCACGCGGCGAACCGGACGGCGGAAGCGGCGGGAACGGCATCAGCCACCATGACCCAGCGTCACCGCCTGCTGCTGGTCGACGACGACGCCCAGCTGACCCAGTTCCTTGGCGCCCGCCTCCGGCGCGACGGCTTCGACGTGTCGATCGCCGGATCCGGGCCCGGACGCCCTGGCCACGATCGACGAGGGCTGGCCGGACCTCGTCCTGCTCGACCTGATGATGCCCGGCACCGGCGGGGAGGAGGTCGCCGCGGCGATCAAGCGGCGGGCCGACATCCCGATCGTCGTCCTGTCCGCGGTCGCCACCTCCCGCTCGAAGACCGAGCTCATCGAGCACTACGCCGAGGACTACGTCACCAAGCCGTTCGACTACCCCGAGCTGGTCGCGCGGATCCACCGCGTCCTGCGCCGGCTCAACGAGCGGATCCCGAGCGAGCTGCTCGACCTCGGGCCGGACCTGTCGCTGGCGCTCCGTCGCCGCGAGGCGATCGTCGCCGGCCGGCCGGTCGGCCTGTCGCCGACCGAGACGCGGCTGCTGGCGACCCTCGCCGCGAACCTCGGGACGACGATCACGACCGAGCAGCTCCTCGCCCGCGTCTGGAGCGACGCCGACGGCGCCGACCCGGCCTACGTCTGGGTCGCGATCCGTCGTCTCCGGCGCAAGATCGAGGTCGATCCCGGACGACCCGCGACACCTCCTGACCGACCGGAGCGGCGGCTACCGGCTGGTCGCCGCCGGCTGACCCGGTCCCGTGCCGACGGGACCGCGCTGGGGCGCCCGGGGCGTCACCTACCGGCGCCAGGTCATCCTCGTCCTGCTCCTCGTCGCCGTCGTCCCGTTGGCCGTGTTCGGGGTCGCCGCCCTCCGGCTCGGTCGAGGACGTCGTCGGCGAGGAGGCGCTGGGCCAGGCCCGGACGGCGGTCCGCGGGCGTCGCCGCGGTCCTCGCTCGCGATGCCGCCGACCTCGGCGAGACGACCGACAGCTACGCGACCTGGCCGGTCCTCCAGGACGAGGTCGCCGCCCTCGAACCTCGAGGCCGTCCGCCGGGACGTCATCCAGTTCCAGGTCGACCAGGGCGAGGTCGACGTCGTCGTCCTCATCCTCGGCGACCGCCAGGTCGTCGGAGGGCCCGGCCCGGCGGCGACAGCGCTGCTCCGCCTTGGCCGAGACGGCGCTCACCCGGGCCGGCGGACCGCCGACCGGCCCGACCTACGCCGACCTCGGCGACGGCGTCTACCTGGTCGACCTTCCGCCCGATCGACCTGACCGGTCGGACCGGCCCGGGGTCGACGCGGCCGCCCGCGAGTCGGTCGGCCTGGCGTTCGCCCGGCGGCTCGACCCGACGTTCGTCGTCGACGCCCGCGACGTGACCGGGTTCGACGGCGCGGTGTTCGACCAGGCCGGGCAGCTCCGGGTGGCCAGCGACGAGGCCGCCGCGGACGGCTTCGCCCGCCCGAGCCTCCGACCGCGCGCCGCGCGAGCCGACCGTCGCTCCGGGCCGGCCTGGTCGGAGGCTCGATGACCCTGACCGGTCTCGACGGCCGCGCCGGTCGGCTGGTACGTCGCGACGATGCGGATCGAGGGGATCCGGACGGTCGGCAGCCGGCTCATCCCGCTCCTCGCCGTCGGCCTCTCCTGGCCGTCCTGGCCGCGGCGATCCTGGCCATCCTCCTCGGCCGCCGGCTCCGCCTCCGGCTCGACGCGATCGAGGGCGGCCTCAGCGCGATGGCCGCCGGCGACCTCGCGTCCGCCTGCCGGCCGACGATCGGGACGAGATCGGGCGCCTGGCGACCGCCCTCGACCGGATGGGCGACACGCTCGCCCGGCGTGACCGGATCCTGCGCGAGGCGATCCGTGGCGCTCGGGAGCTGACCCCGGACCTCGGGGTCGAGCGGGTCGAGGCCGACGGCGTGGCGGCGGCGGCCGCGATCTTCGAGCTGGACGACTGCCGGCTCGAGGACGCTGGACCTGGCGATCGGGCCGGCGGCCCGACGGCGGCGCCGCCGACGCCCGGCGGCTCGGCACCGGGACCGATCGGGCGGCTGGTCGTCGGGCCGACCTCGGCCGGTCGCGCTCGGATGGCGCCGGTCGAGGCGCCGGCCAGGTCCGCGCCTCGCCGGTCGGCTGCCGGCCGGCCACGACTGGTCGGAGGCCGACCAGTCGCTGCTCGACGTCTACGCCCGGCTGCTGCGGGCGGCCATCGACGACTGCCGCGGTCCACGCCCGGACCCTCGACCGGGTCGATCGGCTGGGCCGGCTGACCCGGCTCCAGGGCGACTTCCTGCGCGGCGTCAGCCACAACCTGCAGGCGCCCCTGACGAACATCGCGGTGGTCGCCGACGAGCTGGCGACCGCCGACACGGACGGACGCGCACGCGCGCGAGGGCGTCGCGGTCATCCGGGCGGAGGCCGACCGGCTGGCCCGGCTCGTCGGCCAGCTGCTGACCCTGTCGCGGCTCGAGGCGGGCACCCTCCGGGTCGAGGCCGAGCCGGTCGCGCCGGCGCCGATCATCCGGCGGGTCTGGGCGTCGCTCGGGTCGGACCGGCCGTTCCAGCTCGACGACCGGGCGGACGGGATGGTCGCGGTCGCCGACCGGGCGGCCCTCGAGCAGGTCGCCTGGATGCTCCTCGACAACGCCCTCAAGTACGCGCCGAGCGGCCCGATCGGGGTCGTCGCTCGAGCCGGCCGACGGCGACGAGCGGATCGCGATCACGGTCTGGGACGAGGGCCCGGGGATCGTGCCCGAGGAGCGGGCCCGGGTGTTCCGCCGGTTCGAGCGCGGGTCGACCAGCGAGGGTCTGGAGGGGACCGGTCTCGGCCTCGACGTCGCCCGCGGACTGGTCCGGGCGATGGGCGGATCGATCCGCTACGTGCCCGCCCCGGACGGCGGCGCCGGGTTCCGATTCACGGTCCCCGCCGAGCGCTCCGACCGGCCCGCCTGACGAAGGTCCGGGGGCTGCCCCGGGACCATCGGGCTGTGCGGCCGCGCACTTTCGTAATGAGGCGCGAAAGGTCCCGCTTCCTAGGCTAGAGGTATCCAGGCGGCGACCCGTGACCGGGCCTTGCCGTCCGGATCGACCGAACCAGATGGCGGAGCGACGCCGACGTGAAGCGACCGATCCGAACGACGCCCGGCGGACCGACGCAGCGGGGCCAGACCCTCGTCGAGTTCGCCCTCGTCTTCCCGATCTTCTTCGTCCTGCTGATGGGGATGATCGAGTTCGGGCTCGTCTTCAACGCCCTGCTGCAGCATCAACTTCGCCAGCCGCGACGGCTCGCTGATCGCCGCCGAGGCGGGCAACGCCGTCGGCTCCGACTGCGTCATCCTCAAGCAAGGTCGAGGACGCGATCGGCGCCCCGTCGAGCACGAGCCGGGTCACCGAGGTCCGGATCTACAAGGCCGACAAGAACGGCAACCAGATCGGCTCCGCAGGTCAACGTCTACGCCCGGACCGGGTCGACGACCTGCACCCTGCCCGGCGGCGCGCCGCCGATGACCGTCCCGTACACGCTGATCGGCTCGGCCGGCTACCTCGACACGAGCCGCTGCAACGTCCAGGGCGGCTGCGGCGGCTCGGGCGGCGGTCGACACGATCGGGGTGAAGATCACCTACGACTACACGCCGTTCACCCCGCTCGGGCTCGTTCATCGGGCTCGGCTCGACGACTACACCCTGGTCGAGTCGAACGCGATGCGGATGGAGCCGGTCCTGTGAGCCGGCCCGCGTCGCCCGACCGGCCGCCGAGCCGGAGCCGCGGCCAGAGCCTCGTCGAGTTCGCCGTGTCGGTCCCGGTCTTCGTGATGCTCCTGTTCGGGATGCTCGAGTTCGGGTTCGCCTTCAGCCACAACCTCACCCTCGAGTACGCGACCCGCGAGGGCGCCCGGACCGGGCGCCGCCCTGGGTCCCGGCACGGTCGAACGTCCCGTGCGCCCAGGTCGACGACCAGATCATCGCCGCGGTCCAGCGTGTCCTCACCAGCCCCGGCTCGCCGGTCGACATCAGCCGGATCAGCCAGTCCGGATCTACCAGGCGAACGCCGACCGGCGGCCAGGCCGGCCCGGTCAACATCTGGGTCCCGGGCGCCGGGCCGACGGTCGACGGCGTCCCGCTCAAGTTCAAGTCGAGCAGCGTCGGCTGGAACGCCTGCACGCCGGGACAACGGCGGGACCCCGACTCGCTCGGGGTCAGCCTCGTCTACAGCTACCGGCTGATCAGCCCGCTCGGGATCTTCCTCGGGATGGCCGGGACCCCCGCCTTCTCGATGTCCGACCGCACCGTCATGGCGCTCAACCCGAGCTAGGAGACCAGATCGATGGGTCCGCTGGACCGACCTTCCAACCGCTCTCGCGAGGCCGCCGCGCCGGCTCGGCGCGCCGCGGCCGCCGCGTCCGCGCCCGCGGCCAGATGCTCGTCCTGTTCGTCGTGTCAGCATCTTCGTCCTGACCGGGATCACCGCGATCGTCGTCGACATCAGCTGGTACTGGGCGAACACCCTGCGGGTCCAGCGGGCGGCCGATGCCGCCGCCCTGGCCGGGGTCGTCTGGCTGCCGGGCGCGCCGGGCAGCGCATACAGCACGGCCCAGGACGACCGCGACCCAGAACGGCTACACCGACGGGGTCGGCGGGGTCACCGTCTACCCGATCAAGGACCCCGCCAACAACCGTCGGCTGTGGGTGACGATCACGGCTCCGGTCAACACGTTCTTCATGAAGATCTTCGGGATCCACTCGCTCAGCGCGTCGCGGATGTCGAAGGCGGAGTACGTCCTGCCGGTCCCGATGGGCAGCCCGGAGAACTACTACGGCAACTTCGGGCTCACCCGCGGTTTGACCTCGACGAGCACGACGATCCAGACTACACGACCAACAACTACGACACGGAACTTCGATCCGCCGACGGCCGTCCCGAGCGACCGTCTGGACGAACCCGTTGCGGGCCGATCGGCACCGTCGACACGAACTACGCTTGAGCCCGACCACCGCCAACTGCCGCCCAGCTGTGGAGCACGTTCGACTTCACGACCGGTGCATCGCCGCAGATCCCGGCCGAGGCCACGATCGACGGGCTCGCAGGTCCGCAGATCCGGGCGCTCCTGTCCGGCTCGGGCACCCCGACCACGTCATGCCAGGTCAAGGCCGAGCTGTCGTGGAACGGCGGCACGAGTTGGTCGACGACGCCCAGACGACGGCCAACCTGACGACGACCAAGACGCGCTACAGCCCGTGGGGCAGCTCCTCCAGCACCGCGGCCTGGGGCGCCCATCCGTGGGTCGACAGCCGACTTCATCGAACGCCAACTTCCGGGTGCGGCTGACGGCGCTCGAAGCCGACCTGCCCGGCCAGCCGCACCGTGTCGATCGACACGATCCAGGTCCGGGTCTACGCTACACGATCGTCACGGTCACCCCGACGCCGGTCACCACCACGACGACCCTGGCCGACAAGAACCTCCAGGGACCGGGAAGCGGCTGCACCACCGGGGTCGCCGATTGCTACGAGGCGAACGGCCCGGCGCTCAACCCGCGCGGCTTCTGGGCGACGATGAACACCGAGGGTGCCGCGAACATCAACGGCGACGCCTTCCAGCCGTACTACGACACCGCGACCAGCACGGCCGCCCCGGCCTGCAGCGTCGTCACCGGCGACCGCGCCTGCTACGACGCCGACAACTACTACAACTACGCGGTCGAGATGCCGGCCGGCACGACGAACGGCAGCGTCTACGTCTACGACCCGGTGTTCTGCGCCGTGTCGGTCAGCAAGGGCACCGGTGACCGCTGGTTCAGCGGGACGCAACGGGGTCACCTCGCACGTACGAGCTGTACGACACCCAGAACACCCTGTACGACATCACCGACGACACCCAGGTCGCGACGTCCGGCGGGCTGTTCAAGCAGATCGATGCGGCCGACACGTCGATGGGCGGGAGCGGCGGCTCGGAGTGCAAGTACCTGACCGCGTCCATCTACGGCGACGGGCGGGACTACCACGACCGCTGGTACCGGCTCTACACCGGCCTGACCGGCGGCGCGAGCGGGACGGTCTACCGACTCCATACGACCTCGACCGACCCGTCGAACGTGGCCCAGCAGCGCAACACCAACGGCGAGAGCAGCTTCGCGATCTACGCCAGCGCCAGCGGTGGGACGCCCAAGGTCTACGGGCTCGGCGCGATGCAGATGTTCACCCCGCTGTCGGCCTCGGGCGGCTCGACCTTCTCCGAGTTCTACATGGCCCAGGTCGAAGCCGTCCATGCCGGCAAGACGATGGAGATCAAGCTCTGGGACCCGGGTGACACGAACCCGCTGTCGGCCAACCTCCAGATCGAGATCCCGACCGCGAGCGGCTGGTCGCCGACCAACGTCGACTGGTCGTCGACGGTCGGCACATCGGCCTCCGGGACGGCCAGCTGCAACGGCAGGAGCGGCAGCGGGGTGACCTCGATCGTGACCGTCCAACCCGACCGCGCAGTTCAACGGCTGCTGGCTGACGATCGACGTCGTCATCCCGGTCGGCTACACCGCCCAGCAGAGCGGGTGGTGGAAGATCAAGTACAACATGAGCGGGTCGGGCACATCGAACGACGTCACGACCTGGAAGGTCCAGATCAAGGGCAATCCGGTCCACCTGATCGTCCCCTGACCCGGGACGGCCGGCTCACCCTTCGATGCCGATCATGCGAAGCCGCCGGTGGCCCCGGCGGCTTCGTCGCGCCGCGGCCGGATCCGCGGTGCGCCCCGACACCGCGGCAATGCGCCGCGAAAGGTGCCGATCCCTAGGCTACGGGGTCATGTCCCGACCGACGCGCAGGCTTGCCGACGCCCGGGGCCAGATGCTCGTCCTGTTCGTGATCAGCATCTTCGTCCTGACCGGGATCACCGCGGTCGTCGTCGACATCAGCTGGTACTGGGCGAACACCCTGCGGGTCCAGCGGGCGGCCGATGCCGCCGCCCTGGCCGGCGTCGTCTGGCTGCCGGGGAACCGGTCGATGGCGTACTCGACCGCCCGCGATGAAGCCACCAAGAACGGCTATACCGGGGGCGGTGGCGTCGTCGTCACCCCGACTCCAGGTGCCCGGCAACGACCGACGGCTGAACGTCACGATCAGCGCGCCGGTCGGGACGTACTTCATGCGGATCCTCGGGATCGACTCGCTGACCGGCGTCGCGGACGTCGACGGCCGAGTTCGTCCTGCCGGTCCCGATGGGCAGCCCCGAGCAGTGGTACGGGGTCGGCAGCTACGAGGTCTTCAGCCCCGGCCCACCCCATGTCACGGGTCCGCGGGTCCCGACCAACACCGCCAGCCCGAGCAACTGGTCCAACGCGAGCAACGGCCTGACCAACAACAGCCTGTACGCGACGGCCGCCAATACCGCCTCGATGCAGGGTTACCGCGACTTCGGCCTGGCCGTCCCGGGCTCCGACACGGTCGACGGGATCCAGATCCGGGTCGACGCCAAGTCGTCCGACTCGAGCGGCTGCCGGTTGGGCGTGGCGCTCTCGTGGAACAACGGCGGGAACTGGTCGACCGAGCGCTTCGTCGACCTGACCGGCAACGACCCGCCGTCGCCGTTCCTGACCCTCGGCGGTCCGACCACGCTGTGGGCCGGGCACACCTGGGTCCCGGCCGACTTCAGCAACGCCAACTTCCGCGTCCGCGTCCGCCCGGACGACGCCGGCGCCGTCGAGCCGCCGGCCGCCAACTGCCGGAACGGCGCGACCGCGTCGCTCGACTTCTTCGACCTGACCGTCTACTCGACCGGTCCCGGGAGCGCTTCGGCCACCAACCTCCCGACCCCGCCCGGCGAGGCGCTGGCCCCGACGACCCAGGGCTTCTGGGGCGCCGTCTTCACCCGCGGCGGCGTGCGCCGGAACGGCGATCGCTACTCGCCCGCGTACTTCGATCCGGGGGTCGCCAACGCCGAGTACACCCCGGCTGGCTACGACTACACGATCGAGTTCGGGGCGGACGGCGGCCGGGTCAACCTGTTCGACCCGATCTTCTGCGCGACGGGCGCCAACGCCTCGGGCTCGTGGTACGGAGCCGGCGACCACTGGACGACCCAGGGCTCCGGCGGAGGGACGCCGGACCCGGGCGGTGCGGTGACGACCGTGTTCACCCTGTTCGACGAGAACAGCACCCCGTACGACCAGACGGACGACACGCAGGTCGCCCAGCTGGTCGAGGCGAACCAGCGCTGGGCGGACCAGAGTGGCCGGGTCGGCTCCCAGAACGCGGGCCGGGCCGCCCTGCCCGACTGCTCGGCCGACCCGCACCACGACCAGTGGGTCCGTCAGCAGGCCTGGACCCAGCCGGGCCCGGCCTCGCTGCCGGCAGGCCGCTACCGGCTCAACGTCGACACCAGCCAGGCCGGCAACGCCGGGACCGGCGCCGAGAACATGTGGTCGATCTACGTCGGCGACAACGGGGCCGCCGGCAGCGCCCGGGTCTACGGTGGCGGTCGGATGGTCGGCTACAACAACATCACCTCGAACAGCGGCTACCAGCGCTTCTATCTCGCCCAGATCGAGAAGGTCCACGCCGGCAAGACGCTGATCATCGAGCTGTTCGACCCGGGCGACGTCGGCCAGAACGCCTGGCTCCGCGTCCTCAGCCCGGACGGCAACGTCTACAGCTACGCGACCTTCGACTACACCGCCGACTCGGTCTGCGTCAACGGACGGAGCGACAGCTGCGCCGCGACGGGTCGGACCCAGGTCCAGACCTACCGGAACGGGTCGGGCAGCTCGTTCGACAACTCGGTCCTGACGATCGAGATCCCGCTCCCGGCGACCTACGGGGCCGGAGGGCTCGAACCCGCCCGGCGATGCCACCAACGAACAGGGCTGGTGGCAGATCGAGTACCAGGTCGGACAGGCCAACGACACGACGACCTGGCGGGTCAGCATCCGGGGCAACCCGGTCCACCTCGTCGTCCCCTGACCGCCGCTCGCTGACCCCCGTCGGGGCCGGGTCCCGGCCCGAGCCCCGACCGAAGCCCGCCGGTTCCTCACCCGGCGGGCTTCGTCCGGTCTTCCGGCCCGGTCGCTCGACCCGCCGGCGGACCCACCGGCGACCCCTCCGGACCCCCCGCGAGACACCCCCAGGACCCGTCTTCGGACCGCACCGGACGGGACCGCCCGGAGCGTCGCGCGGACGCAACGGAAGGTGATCCCACGAGGCCGAAACGAGGTCGAATGTAATGTCGGCCGTTAAGGTCCCATGACTAACGTACTAGTCAGGGATGACCCATCTGGGTCCCCCGACGCCTTCTCGGGGACCGCGCCGCCTCCGACCTCATCCAGGGTCCGACGACCGGCCGTCCTAGGGCGCAATCGCTCGTCCGCCGGATCCGGCGCATGAAAGGGAATGGGGGATCGAATGACGGCATCGACCGCTCGCTGGCGCGGGCACCTTCGCTCGGCGGGGACAACCGTCGCGGCCGCCCTGTTGGCGGCCTCGGCGGCGATCGTCCCGGTCGGGACGCAGGTGGCCGCTCCGGTCCTCGCCGCAGACCCGCTCGCGGGCTGCGGACTCAAGCCACTCGACGTGGAGCTGATCATCGACCGCTCGGGGAGCATGGGCGAGACCCAGTGGGCCACCGGCGGGCACGTTCGCCTGTACTGGGCGAAGCAGGCCGCCGACGACCTGGTCGACGCGCTCGATGCGACCGGCGGTGTCGGTGGCGGCTCGAACCTCCACCACGTCGGCCTCTCGAAGTTCGGCAACGGCTCGGCGTCGGTCGACCTGGCCCTCGGCACCTCGAGTGCCGCCACGGTCAAGTCCCACATCGACGCGCTCACCTCGGCGGGCAACACGCCGCTCCGCCAGGGCATGGCCGCCGGCGCTGGCGACATGAACGCCAACGGCGAGGCCAGCCGGGCCGGGCTGCCCGTCAAGCACGTGATCATCCTCCTGTCGGATGGCCGACCGAACCCCGACAACACGGGGGCTTCGGGCGCCCGCCCGACCCAGGCCAACATCGACGCCTTCCGCGCCTCGGCTGACGTGGTCTACTCGATCGCCGTCGGCGTGGGTGGGACCGGTCTCAGCCAGATCGACCTCGCGCTGATGGAGTCGCTGGCCAAGCCGACTCCGGGCGCCTATCGCCACGTCGTCGACGGCAACGACCTGCCGAGCCTGTTCAGCGACATCTTCGAGGAGATCGCCTGCACGCCCGGCATCAAGATCGTCAAGTCGGCCGATCCGGATACGCTCCCGGCCGGTGGTGGCGAGGTCACCTACACGTTCAAGGTCACCAACGTCGGCAACGTCGCCCTGACCAACGTCGACGTGACCGACAAGCCCTCGTGCGGGACGATCGACCTCGTGTCCGGCGACGAGGACAACGACAACAAGCTCGATCTCGACGAGACCTGGATCTTCAAGTGCAGCACGACCGTCACCGAGTCGGTCACCGACACGGGCACGGCCACCGGACACGACGGCAACACCGAGGTCAAGGACACGTCGCAGGCCCACGTCGACGTTGCCGAGCCGACCCCGACCCCGACCCCGACCCCGACCCCGACGGCGACCGCCACGTCGCCGACGGAACCGACCCCGACCCCGACCCGACCGCGACGGCGACGACGAAGCCGACGGGCGGCGTCGAGGCCGAGACCGGCACCCCGAAGGTGACCCTTCCGCCGACCTCCACGGTCGACGGCTCGGGTGACGGCGGGACCGGCTCGAGCCTGCCGATCATCCTCATCGCACTCCTCGGGATCGCGCTGACGATCGGGCTGCTCAGCCCGGCGTCCGATCGGTCTCGCCGGCGGAGCCGCCGGGAGTAGTCCCGGAGGGTCCCGACCCGGAGCCCGAACCTAGGGTCCCCGAGACCCGGAGGGGGCGTGCCACCCGGCACGCCCCCTCCGTCATGCCCGGCGCCATCCCACGTTCCGAGGCCCGTCGGCGTCGCGACCGGTATCCTCGAACCGGCCGCCTGACCCAGCCGGAGGGAATCACGATGAGCATCCCCGTCGCCCGCCTCAATCACGCCGTCCTGTGGGTCCGCGACGCGGCCGCCGCAGCGGACTTCTACCGGCGCGTCTTCGGGTTCGAGGTCGTCGGGACCGAGATGGGCGGCCGCGCAGTGTTCATGCGCGCGGCGGGCGGCGACAACCACCACGACCTCGGCCTGTTCTCGGTCGGGCCCGCTGCCCCGAACGCGCCGCGCGGCTCGGTCGGCCTGTACCACCTCGCCTGGGAGGTGCCCACGATCGACGACCTGGCCGCCGCGGCCGCCGTCCTGTCGGGCGAGCGGGCTCTGTCCGGGGCGAGCGACCACGGCGTCTCGAAGTCGCTCTACGGCCGCGACCCCGACGGCAACGAGTTCGAGGTCATGTGGCGCGTCCCGCGCGAGGCGTGGGGCGAGTACGAACACCAGGGCGCGATCCTGCCGCTCGACCTCGATCGCGAGCTCGAGCGCTGGGGCCGGAAGGGCGCCGCCCCGGCCTGACCCAGGGACCCGAGCGTCCGCGTCGGGATCCCGCCCGTCGCCGGCCGGGCCCCTCGCCGACGGGCGGGCCCCTCGCCGACGGGCGGGTCAGGCGGGCGCGGCCGAGGCCGCCACGATGACCAGGGTCAGGATCCAGATGTGGAACAGCCCGCTCCACAGGATCGACCCGGTCCGCCAGGCGATCCAGCCGAAGACGAGCCCGCCGCCGAGCGTCGACAGCGTCTCGGCCTCGGGTTTGCCCAGGTGGCTCATCACGAACGGGAACGTCGCGACGACGACGGCGATCGGCCCGGCGATCCGGAGCAGGGCGAACATCAGCAGGCCGCGGTACAGGAACTCCGCCGACATCAGATCGAGTGCATTCGTCGCGACCAGGTTCGGGATCGGAGCGACGCTCTGGGCGTAGAACGTCCGGAACTCGGGGACCCGGGCGATGAGCAGGACGATCGGCGTCATCGCCAGCCCGGCCCCGATCGCCAGGCCGAGACCCAGCCGCCAGGAGCCGAGACGCAGTCCATAGCGCCGGGGATCGTCCCGGAACAGCACGACCACGGTCAGCAAGGACACGACCCCGAAGAGGACGAACCGCTCCAGGGCGAGCGCCCGCATGTCGCCCGGCCCGCGGCCGCCGAAGGCCTCCCGGGGCAGGAAGTCGTGCGAGCGGTCGACCAGGACGGCGAGGGTCGCGACCGCCACGGCGAGGCTCGCCCGGACCGGCAGGCGGAGCCCGACGAGCGAGACGGTCGCCAGGTCGCCGGCCGAGGCCGGGTAGGCCGGGGCCTCGGCCAGGGTCGCGAGCGCTCCGGCGACGGCCCGCCGGAGCGAGCTCGAGCGCCCGATCGGCTCGATCGAGACCGGCCCGGCATCCATCGTCCGAGTGTATGGCGATAAGCGGGGCTCATGCCGAGCGCCGGTGCCGCGCTCGTCTGCCGATCCAGGTACGCGCGTCGCGAGGCAACCGAGCTCGGTTCGCGAGTCCGGCATGAGTGGGGCTCATGAGCTCGGGCAGATGCCGGCCGGGCCCGCCCGCCGACCGGATGGACGAACATGACGTGGTGTCCGTGGATCCCGTGCGCTCGCTCTTCGGTCCCGATCGGGTCGTCGTCCTCGACGGCGGCCTCGCGACCGAGCTCGAGTGGCGCGGCAACGACCTGTCCGACCGGCTCTGGTCGGCCCGGCTCCTGGTGGAGGCGCCGGAGGAGATCGTCGAGACCCACCTCGCCTTCTTCCGGGCCGGCGCCCGGGTCGCCACGACGGCCAGCTACCAGGCGAGCTTCGAGGGCTTCGCCGGGCGCGGGATCGATCGGGCCGGGGCCGAGCAGCTGATGCGCCGGAGCGTCGAGCTCGCCGCCCAGGCGCGCCTCCGCCGGCAGCGCGAAGCGGCCGTTGCCGGCGTGGATCCCGGTCGCCTGCTCGTCGCCGCCTCGGTCGGCCCGTACGGGGCGATGCTGGCCGACGGGTCGGAGTACCGCGGCGACTACGGCCTGACCGTCGCCGAGCTGCGCCGCTGGCACGCCCCGCGCCTGGCGGCGCTCGCGGCTGCCGAACCCGACCTGCTCGCGATCGAGACGATCCCGTCGCTCGACGAGGGCCGGGCGCTGGTCGAGCTCCTGGCCGAGACCGCTGGTCCACCCGCCTGGCTCAGCTTCACCTGCGCCGACGGACGGACGACCCGGCACGGCGAGCCGGTCGAGGCGGCGTTCGCGCTGGCCGAGGCGAGCCAACGGATCGCGGCCATCGGGGTGAACTGCACCGCGCCCGAGCACATCGTCGAGCTGGTCGAGCGGGCCGCCTCGGTGACGGCCAAGCCGATCGTGGTCTATCCGAACAGCGGCGAGGCCTGGGATCCGGCGACCCGGCGCTGGACGGGGGCCGGCGGTCCGACGGTCGACGTCGCGGCGGCCCGCCGCTGGGTCCGGGCCGGCGCCCGGCTCGTCGGCGGCTGCTGCCGGGTCGGCCCGGACCGGATCGCGGAACTGGCCGCCGCGGGGCTCGGCTGATCCGGGACGACGCTCAGGGCCGCGGGGTGCGGACCGCCCGACGGGTCGCCCGGACCATCCGGAGGAAGCTCGTGAAGTGCTTCAGCGGACGGATGTGGCTCGGCTCGCCGCCATAGATCGTCCGGATCGGGACCCACTCGAGGCGGAAGCCGGCCCGGATGCAGGTGGCGATCATCTCGATCTCGAACTCGAAGCCCGGCTCGTCGCCGTCCGCGACCGCCTCCATCAGCCGACGGCTCAGGAGCCGATAGCCCGACTGGTTGTCGGGGATCTCCCGGCCGGCGGCCCACGACATCGCCAGCCCGCCGAGCCGGTTCGCCAGGCGCCGGGCCGGCGGCATCCGACCGAAGTCGCGCCGGCCGATGATCAGGTCGGCGGCCGTCCGGTCACGGGCGGCGAGGAAGGCGGGGATCTCGCTCGGATCGTGCTGGCCGTCGGCGTCGAGGGTCACGACCGCGTCGAACTCGCGCGCGAGCGCCCACCGGAACCCGGCCCGCAGCGCGGCGCCCTTGCCGCGGTTCGGCCACTCGACGATGACGGTCGCGCCGGCGGTCTCGGCTGCGGCCGCCGTGTCGTCGGTCGAGCCGTCGTCGACGACCAGGACCGGGAGGTGGACGCGCGCGCCGCTGACGACGCCGGCCACGCGCGGGCCCTCCTCGTAGGCCGGGATCAGGGCGAGGACGTCGGGCACCGGACAACGATAGCCGGGAGCCGGTCGGCCTCGTGGTGGCCCTCGATCAGCGGGCCGCCGCGGCCGCGAGCCGGCCGTCGCGCATCTCGACCACCCGATCGGCCACGTCGAGCATCGCCGGGTCGTGGGTCGCGACGACCGCGGTCACGCCCTCCGTCCGGACGATCGAGCGGAGCAGGGTCATGATCGTGTGCCCGGTCTCCAGGTCGAGCTGGCCGGTCGGCTCGTCGGCCAGGAGCAGCTTGGGCCGGTTGGCCAGCGCCCGGGCGATGGCGACCCGCTGCTGCTCGCCGCCGGACAGCTCGTGCGGCCGATGGCGGGCACGCTCGGCCAGCCCGACCAGGTCGAGCAGGTCGTAGACTCGCCGGTCGCGCTCGCGGGGCTCGGCCCGGACCAGGCGGAGGGGGACCTCGACGTTCTCCGCCGCGCTCAGGATCGGGACCAGGCCGAAGGCCTGGAAGATGTAGGCGACGGATCGGCGGCGGAGCTCGACGAGCTCGGCCTCGTCCATCGCCGAGACCTCCGCCCCGTCGATCGTGACCCGCCCGGCGGTCGGGCGGTCGAGTCCGCCGAGGACATTGAGCAGGGTGGTCTTGCCGCTCCCCGAGCGGCCGCGGACCGCGACCAGCTCGCCGCGACCGACGGCCAGGTCGACCGCCCGGAGGGCATGGACGACCTCCTCGCCGGTGACGAAGTCGCGGTCGACCCCGACCGCCTCGACCATCGGACCCGACGGCGGCAGGATGTAGCCGCTCATCGCCCGGCCCCCTCGTCGTCAGGCGGCGCCGGCCGTTCCGGTCGATCCGGCCACACGCCCACGTGGTCCTCCTCGAGCCGGAGCCGGACCCGCTCGGCGAGCTGGAGGGCCTCGATATGCGCCCGCGGCAGCTGCAGCCGCCCGACCCGGTCGAGCAGGGCGAACTCCTCGGCGATGACCCGATGGTCGCCGTCGTCGCCGCGCTCGGTCCGGCGGCGGGTCTCGGTGCTCGTCCGGCCGTCCCGGATCCGGACCGTGCGGGCCACGTGCTCGGAGACGAGCGGGTCGTGGGTCACCACCACGATCGTCGTGCCGAACTCGGCGTTGACCGTCCGGAGCAGGCCGAACACCTCGGCCGACGTCGCGCTGTCGAGCTCGCCGGTCGGCTCGTCGGCGAGGACGACCGCCGGGGCGTTGGCCAGGGCCACCGCGACGGCCACCCGCTGCTGCTCGCCACCGGACAGGCGCTCCGGCCGATGCGAGACCCGGTCGGCGAGGCCGACCAGGTCGAGCAGCTCGAGCGCCCGGCTCCGCCGCGCCGCCCGGCCGTCGAGGATCATCGGCAGCTCGACGTTCTCGAGCGCGCTGAGGTACGGCAGCAGGTTCCGGGCGGTCTGCTGCCAGACCATCCCGACCACCCGTCGGCGGTAGGCGGTCCGCTCGCGCCGGCCCATCTGGGTGAGGTCGTGGCCGGCCACGTAGGCTCGCCCGGCGGACGGCGCGTCGAGCCCGCCGAGGATGTTCAGGAGGGTCGATTTGCCGCTCCCCGAGGCACCGACGATGGCCATCATCTCGCCCTGGTCGACGAGCAGGTCGAGGCCCTGGAGGGCGACCACCTCGAGGTCGGCGACCTTGAAGATCCGGACGAGGTTGTCGCACACGATCTGGGCTCCCTCGCCGTAGCGCGCTCGGGTCATTCGATCCCTCGTCTCAGGGCGGCGGTCGCCGCCGGTTCGCGCTGCAGGACAGCGCCGAGTCCGATCGCCAGGGTGACGACCGCCACGATCCCCATGATGAGCAGGACGAGCTGGCCGGGACCGACCTCGAGCGGGACGTCGAGGCTCGACCCGACGATCGCCCCGAGGCCGAGCCCCGGCCGGAGCGTGACGAATGCCCCGAGCCCGAAGAGCACCCCCAGGGCGATCGCCAGCGCGACCGTCGGCCCATGCTCGACCACCGCCAGCCCGACGGCGTCGCGCCGGGCAAGGCCGAACGTCCGGAGATGGGCCGATTCCGATGCCCGGGCGGCTCCGGTCAGGGCCAGGGCCGCGGCCAGGGCGACGGCGGCGTAGGCGACCGCGGCCGCGGCAGCCGCGTCGACCCCGACCCTGACCGCGACGACGACCGGCGCCGTGTCGATCTCGGCCGACCGCTCGGCCCGGGCCACGACCGAGATCCCCGGCGCCTGGGCAGCCGTCGCGGCCCGGATCCCGTCGACCGCCGTGTCGGGGGCGGACAGGAAGATCGTCGTCGTGCGGAACGTGGCGCCTCCCGCCTGCGCCGCCAGCCGCCCGCGGTCGACGACCACGAACGGCCCGCCGACCGGGAGCGTCGGGAAGGCGTCCCGGACCGCGACGGCCCGGAAGGTGGTCCGCTCGCCGAGGACGATCAGCTCGAACCGGTCGCCCGGGGCGATCCCGTCGACCACCCCATCCCGGGACACGATCGCCGGCAGCGGCCCGGCGGGCGCGGCGATGAGCTGTCCGGGCAGCGACGGATCGCCCGGCGTCCCGCCGACGACCGAGCGGTAGGCCGCCGTGTCGAGGGCCAGGAGCTCGACAGCGCTCTTGCCGGCGTCGGTCAGCGAGGCCTGGTAGGCGCCGGCCGCGGCGCTCACGCCCGGCAGGGCCAGGGGGTCGAAGTCGTCGCGCAGCCGACCGCCGCCCTCGACCAGTCGGACCGGGGCGCCGACCTCCTGCCAGGCGATCGCCGTGGCGGCCCGGTCGAGGTGGGCCAGGGTCGCCAGCGAGAAGGCGCCGACCGAGGCGGTCGCCATCAGGACGAGCAGGATCGGCGCCGCGCTGCCGCCCCGGGTCGTCCGGCGCATCGCGAGGACCGGGACCAGGTCGCGCCGGAGCGCCGCGAGGATCGCCAGGCCGCGGACGGGGAGCGGGAACACCCGGAGGACGATCAGGCCGGCTGCCAGGCCGGCCAGGGCCGGGACGGCCGCGATGAACGGATCCGCGGCACCCAGCTCGGCAGTGCTGCTCGCGCCGCGGATCCCACGATCGCGGAGGAGGAGCGCCCCACCCGTCGCGAGGGCGATGACGAGCGCCTCGGCGGCCAGGCGGCGGGGTCCCGATCGGCGCCCCTCGCCGACCCGCCGCGCGCCCTCGTCCGCCGCGCCGAGCGCGATCGGGGCGACGATCGCCACGAGCAGCCCGACGGTCGCGGCGGCGACCACGAGCGGGATGACGAGCGTCGGCGGATCGAGCCCGATCGGGACGGCCGCCAGGGCGATGGCCATGGCCAGGAGCGCTGGCGGAAGCGTGAGCAGGATCCCCTCCGCGACGGTCGCGCCGACGATCTGGCCCGGCGACGCCCCACGCGACCGCGACAGGCCGAGGCTCGCCCTGCGACGACCGGACCCGAGCAGGACGACCAGGCCGAGAGCCGCCCCGGCGACCGTCGCCGGGCCGATCCCGACCGTGGTCAGGACGGCCTGCGCGGACCGCCAGCGCGCCTGCTGGCCCTCGACGAAGCGCGAGCAGGCGGCTCCGGAGGATCGTCCCGCGAGTCGCCCCGGCGACGACCGCGGAGGTCGGGAAGACGCTCTCCATCCGCCGCAGGTCGACCAGCAGGTCGTCGACCCGGCCGGCCTCCAGGCGGCTCGGATCGACGTAGAACCGCCACGCGTAGCGCAGGGGCAGGCCGCCTGGATCGGTGTTCGCCATCAGGCGCGGGTAAGCCTCCGGGGCCAGCAGCGCGATCCCGTTGGTGAACACGAGGTCGGCCGACAGCGCCCGCTCGGTCGGCCGGGCGAGGGTCGTGTCGTCCGACCAGTACGGGGCGCCCGGCTCGGTCACCTCGAAGATGCCCACGACATCGACCGCCGCGCGATCGGTGTGGGCCCGGGCGAGCGGGTCGGTCGGGTCGAGCGCGAGCTGGAGGACGTCACCGACGCCGACGCCCATCGCCTCCGCCGTGGCGGTCGACAGTCCGACCTCGTAGACGACGATGCCGCCGATCGGCGTCGGCGTCCCGGAGGGCAGGTCGACCGTCCGGGTCGCCCCGGTCGGCGCCCGTCCGGACACGAAGCGGACCCGGTCGGCCACGCCCTGCTGGAAGCGCAGGGAGAGGAGGCTCGGCACCTTCGTGTCGGACACGACCCGCCAGCGCGGCGTGTCGACCGTGTAGACCCGGTCGACGAACAGGCCGCGGACGGCCGGCGGAACCTGCGACTCGAGGTCGGCGCCGGCCGCATCGACGGCGCCCAGCGGGTCGCCCGCGGTCAGCCCGATGCGGCGCTCCTGGATGAGCTGGACGTTGCGGATCGCGCCCGAGGCGGCCGCCACCTCCGAGCGCAGGGTCTCGTCGGAGACGCGGCTCAGGAGGCGCGGGCCGAGCGCGAAGACGAACGCGGTGATCAGCACCAGGCCGACCAGCCCGAGGGCGGGGACCCGGTCGTCGCGCAGTCGCCGGAGCGACATCGTCAGCCAGGCCATGGTCAGTTCTCTCCGGCCCGCAGGATGCCGCTCACCCGTCGCTCCGGGACCTGCCGGGCGAGGATCCAGACCGCCGCCAGGAGGATGGCCGTCGCCCCGGCGTAGACCGGCACGATCGTCTCCCAGGGTACGACGATGACCGGCGAGGGGACGACCGCCGTACCGCTCACGCTGAGGGTCGAGTACGGGAGCACGAGCCAGGCCAGGAGCAGCCCGAGGGCGGATCCCCCGAGCAGGCCGACGGCGAGCAGGAAGATCTGCTCGAGGGTCAGCCAGGCCGACAGCTGGCGGCCGGACAGCCCGAGGGCGCGGAGGAGGGCCAGCTCGCCCTGGCGCTCGCTGGTCGAGACCGTCGCGCTGACGAGGAAGCCGATCATCGCGAAGGCGAGCGCGGCGAGCGCGCCGAGTCCGAGCGCGCCGACGACGCCCAGCCAGATCGGGTCGCTGGCCAGGGCCTCGGCGAGCGCGGTCCGCTGGATGACCTCGACCGCCGAGTACGGACGCGCACGGAGCGTTCCCACGACTCCGTCCGCCCGGCTGCCGTCGAGCGATAGCCACCACTCCGACGGGCTGATCGGGAAGGCCGTCGCCGAGAAGGCGGCCAGGTCCAGGGTCGTCCCGTCGACGACGAGGAAGGCCGTGCCCGGATCGAGCGGCGGGAAGCTCGCCACGCGGCCGACGATCCGGACCGTCAGGTCCTGGGCGGCGGAGTCGACCGCGATCGTGTCGCCCACGTGGGCGCCGGTCAGGGCGAGCAGGCGATCCCCGGCGATCGCCGCGACGACCCCGTCGCCGCTCGGAACGGCGACCAGTCGGTAGGTCTCACCGGGTCGGTCGAACCGAACAACGGCCCCGAGTTCTCGGATCTCGATCCGACCCGGGGCGCCCGCCGGCGGGCGGTAGGCGGTCGTGCGCTCGGCGTCCTCGCGCGTCCAGGTCCAGCCCGCCGCGCCGGGGTCGAACGCCACCGGGGCCCAGTCGGCGCCGGCCTGGGCGTCGCTCGACTCGACACCCTTCAGCTCGATGCTGCCGCTCATCACCAGGTTCGGCGGCGGCGTGATGCTCAACTCGATCGCCTCGATCCGGAGCGGATAGGCGGGCCCGACCGCCACGTCGTCGATGGTCCGGGCGAGCGGCACCTCGAGTCGACCTCCGGCCACCTGCAGGCCGAGCTCTCCGGCCTCGATCCGCTGGAGGCGGCCGTCCCCGTCGCGGATGACCACGGCCGCGGCCAGGCCGCGCCAGTCGGCAGGGACGGACTGGTCGGGCGGTACCGACGTCGGGTCGACCGTGAGGTCGGTGTCGATCATCAGGCCGAGCCGGGCCGGATGGCCGTCGAGAGCGACCGCAGCGGTGGTCGGCCGCGCGGCGCCGAGCTGCCCCAGGAGCGAGGTCGCGGCGGCGTCCTCCGGCGGGAACGTCACGATCCGCGCCGCCGCGTCCGGATCGACCGCCAGCAGCTGGCCGTCGCGGACCGTCCGGCCGATGTCGAGGGACTGGCTCGAGACCGGCATCGCGCGGGTCACCCCGGGGATCGCGCGGTAGGCCGAGCCGATCGCCCATGTCGGCAGGCTCGGGTAGTCCGAAAGGACGACCCGAGCGTCCCCCGCGGCGCGGTAGGCGGCCTGGTCGACCTGCGAGCGAGCCCAGGTGGCCGCGCTGGCCGCCGCGAACGTGCCCAGGGCGGCGGCCAGGATGAGGAGCAGGGCAGAGCGGGTGTAGCGGAGCGGGCGGCGCGCCACCTGGCGGGCGCCGAGAGGCGGGACGATGCCGCGCCGTCGGCCGAGGACCCGCTCGCCGATCTCGGCCAGCCGGGGGATGAGCCGGGTCGCCAGCACCGCACCGGCCAGCAGCCCGATCGCCGGGGCGGCCACCAGCAGGGGGTCGACCCCCAGCACCCCGCGCGCGTTCCGGGTCAGCGGGGCGCCGTAGAGCCGGAGCTGCCACAGGGCGATGACGGCGAGCACGACCAGGACGAGGTCGATCCCCAGCCGCTGGGCGAGCGTCCGGCCCACCTGGCGGCCGAGCGCCGCCCGGATCCCGGCCGGCATCCCGCCGGCGAGCAGGGACGGCAGGGTCAGGACGGCGATGCCGGCAAGGCCGGCGACGGCCGCGGCGGTGATCGTCGCCGGTGTCAGGCCGACGGTCCCCACGACCCGGCTCTCGCCGAGCGGCCCGACGGCTCCGATGAGCCGGACCGTCCCGACCGCCAGCAGCGGGGCGAGGATCGTCGCGGGGACGGCGAGGAGCACGGCCTCACCGAAGGCGAGGGCCACGAGGTGGGCGGACGTCGCGCCGCGCGATCGGAGAAGGGCCACTTCGGGGCGTCGGCGCTCGATGAGCAGCCCCCCGACGAGCAGGACGGCGTACCCGGCCAGGACCCCGAACTGGAGGGTCAGCAGGGCGACCCCGCTGCGGCTGACGAGGATCGAGCGCGAGACGTCGGCCAGGATCGTCGGGAGTCCGGTCACGACGGAGATCTCGCGGGTCGGGACGACGACCGCGCGAAGCGCCGGCTTGATGCCCTCGACCCCGGTCCGCAGGGCGTCGATCCCGTCGACCCGGATCCCGTCGATCGACGGGATCGCCCGCCATTCGAGATCGAGCTGGCGGGCGACGACGCCCGAGGCGAGGTCGGCCTGCGCCGCGACGAACGGGCCACGGGTCGTCAGCTGGGCGTCCTGGCGGATCCCGTCGAGCTCGAGCCGGTCGCCGAGCCAGTAGGGATCGTCGGCGGCCGGGCGCCACAGGCCGACCAGCGCGACCTCGATCGCCTGGCTCGGGTCCGCTCCGAGGGCCAGGCTCACCCGGTCGCCGACGGCCAGGCCGAGCGACGCGGCCGCCGACTCGGAGAGCGTGGCCTCGATCGGGGACCGGCCCGCCTCCGACCAGCGTCCGGTGATGAGGTCCGCGTGCCGCTCGATGCCCTGGTAGCTTGCTAACAGGGTAAGGTGCTGACGCGCCGCCTCGGTCGCCATGCCGGCCGGGGCGAGCGACCCGGACCGGACGACCAGGGCCACCTCGCCGCCCGACGCGGAGATCGCGGCGCGGAGCTCGGGCGCGACGGTCGAGTCCAGGCCCGTCGACATCGGTCGCCGCGGCTGGCATCCGGGTGACGACCGCCCGGTCGGCCGGCGGCGCGGCGAGGACCGCCTGGCGAAGGCCACCGAGCGCGACCGTATCGCCGTACAGCGCGCCGGTCGCCAGCAGCGTGATGGCGCACAGGAGAAGGACGAACGCGGCCGTGACCACCGGCCAGTCGGCGCGGCTGCGGTGGACCACGGCGCGCCACAGGCCGACCGATCGGACCAAGCCGCCTCCCGTGCGTGTCGGACGTGACGTCGGTACGGATGGATAGCCGCGCGCGATCCGCCGGGTTCAGTCTGCTCGTCGACGAGCCTACGAGCGGGACGGGGTCGCGCCGCGGGCACCTCACGATACCCGCGGCGCGCAACGATCACATCAGGCCGACGACGTGGCCCTCCGGGTCCGCGAACAGGGCGATCGTCGTCTCGGGAGCGACCTCGGTGAGGGGCATCAGCACGCGCCCGCCGAGCTTCTCCACCCGGGCCAGCGTCGCCTTCGGGTCGTCGGTGTGGACGTAGAACGTCACGTGGCCGGGTCCGCCGTCGTTCGACGCGCCGAAGCCGCCGGTGATCGCCTCGCCCTCCGGGCGGAGCATCCCGTACCCGCCCGGGTTGTTCGTGTCCAGGCTCCAGCCGAACACGTCGCTGTAGAAGCGCTGGAGCGCCTGTCCGTCCCTGCCGACGACCTCGACATGGATCACCTGACTGGCCATCGATCGACCTCCTGCCGTTGTCCCTCGGCGGACCGTCCGTCCGCCCGAACAGACGACGAACGGTCAACGCCGGAATCGACAGCCGGGTCGCGAACCTGGGCGGCCGCGGACGACGTACCCTGAGCCGACGATCGAGCCGAGGAGTCCAGCATGGCGAAGATCCGCTGGTGCGACACCGTCGGACGCGATCCGGCCGACATCGAGTGGGGCGTCGGGGTCGAGCCCGAGGACCTCGACCGCTTCCTGGCCGAGGACGCCGAGACGTACGCCGCGATGGGCTTCAGCCAGTTCACCCTCGGGTTCGACGGCCCGACCTGGGCCATCGACGCGGGCCGGCGCTGGCTGGACTGGCGCGACCGGCGGAACGGTCAGCGGCGCATGTAGCCCGGGAGCTCGAGCTCCGGGCCGCGCCACCGGGCGAGCTCCTCGGTCGACAGGCGGCCGAAGAAGTTCATGAAGTGGCCGCCCGCGCCGATGAGCACGTCGCGCGCCCTCAGCATCGACGGTCGATCGGCGGCGCGGACCGCCACGACCGCCCGCCCGTCACGGAGGGCGGCCTCGTAGGTCAGGAAGTCGGGCATCTGGTCCATGGTCATGAACTGGGTCGCCCGGACGAGCCGCCGCCACAGCCCGCCGGCGGAGCCGAGCCCGTCGAGCCGGTCGGCACCCTCGTCGCCCCGGAGGACCGTCACGTCGGCCGCCGCGAAACCGGCCGCGACGAGCGCCCGACCCGCCTCGGCCGCCGCCGCCGGGTCATCGACGACGGCCAGCAGATGGTCGGTCGGGTACGCGAACGATCGCCTGGACCTGGCCATGCCCGGTGCGCTCCTTCCGCGCGGAGCATACGCCGCTCGTGCGTGCGGCCGGACGGATCGGTTCAGCCGCGCGATCGACCGGCCGTGGCTCCGACGAGACGCTGGAAGGTCCGCCCGTTGCGGACCGCGCAGGCGAGGTGATCGTTGTTGAAGAAGACGTAGCCGCTGAGCGCTCCGGGCCAGAGGGCCTCCAGGCGCGCCAGCCAGGACCTGAGGGCAGCCCGGCCGTAGCACGACACCGGGTGGGCTCGCCCCTCGTGGAGACGCAGGTACGCCCAGTCGGCGGTGCCCCACAGCGGGGTCGTGGGTCCACGCCGGTCCGCCAGGCACAGCGCCGCCCGGTGACCCCCCAACAGCGCCCGGAGCTCCGGACAGAACCAGCTCGGGTGACGGGCCTCCACCGCCACCGGCACACCCGGCCCGAAGGCGGTCAGCGCCCGGTCGAGGCGGTCGAGCTCGATCGGCAGATCCGGCGGCAGTTGGAGGAGGATCGGCCCCAGGCGATCGCCGAGGAGCGATGCCCGCTCCATCAGGTACTCGACCGGGGCCTGCGGATCGCGCAGACGCCGGACGTGGGTCAGGTAGCGGCTCGCCTTGACGGCGAACCGGAATCCGTCGGGAACGTCGTCGCGCCAGCGCCGGAACGCGGCCGCCGCCGGCATCCGGTAGAACGTGACGTTCAGCTCGACCGTGTCGAAGGTCCGAGCGTAGTACGTGAGCCTCGCGCGATCCGGCAGATCCGCCGGGTAGAACCGCAGGTGCCAATCCCGGTAGTCGAAACCCGACGTCCCGACGCGCAGACGCATCCGGCACCGCCGGTCAGTCGACCGGCGAGCCGGAGCTCCGCAGGCGATGGCGGGTCGACACCTCGAGCCGGCCCCGCTCGTCGCCGGCCGGGTGCTCGACGAGGGCGATGAGCCGGGAGGTCATGAACCGCCCGGTCCGGACGGGCACCCCGGTCCGGGTCACCTCGCGGACCTCGACCACACCCCGGCTGGTGATGACCTCGAGCCGCCGTCCTGCCTTCGTCGCCACGATCTCGAACGTCTGCACGCCCTGGCCGGTGTCGACCACGGCCTCCACCTTGTCGCCCTTCATCGGACCGCCTCCAGCTCGCGCGATCGACCGCTCGGACCCAGCAGCATCATACGGCCGGCGGGGTCGCCGACCCTCCCAAGGGTCATCCGTACCCGGTACTTTCGGGTCGTCCGCGTCTGACCGTGGCGTGATGGCACCGCATGGCCGCGCGCTCATAGGTTGGACCCGTCATGGACCACCCTCAGGCCAGTCGGCCGGTCCCGGCGATCGGCACCTCCGAGATCTTCCGCGACGGCTCGATGCCGGCGCACGAGTCGGCGGCGCGCAAGCTCCTCATCCGCGGCTTCGCGCTCCTCGCGATCGCCGTGACCGCGGCCTACCTGTTGTGGCGCCTGACCGGGACCGTCAACCTCCAGTGGTGGTGGGTGGCGATCCCGCTCCTCGTGGTCGAGATCCACAACGCCTTCGGGCTCGTCCTGTACACGGTCGCCCTGTGGAGCCTCGACTCGGACCCGCCGGCCGCGGCGCCGGGCCCGACCGGCCGGGTCGCCGTCCTCATCCCGACCTACAACGAACCGGTCGAGGTGCTCCTGCCGACGATCGCCGCCTCGGTGTCGCTCCAGCCGCGCCACGAGACCTGGGTCCTCGACGACGGCCGGCGCGACGAGGTCCGCCGACTGGCCGAGAAGCTCGGCGCGCACTACCTGACCCGGCCCGACAACCGGCACGCGAAGGCCGGCAACCTGAACCACGCGCTGACCGTCATCGACGCCGAGATCTTGGCCATCCTCGACGCCGACCAGGTCCCGACCGCCGCGCTTCCTGACCGCGCTCCTGCCCTACTTCGCGGACGACCGGCTCGCGTTCGTCCAGTCCCCCCAGGACTTCTACAACCTCGCCTCGTTCGAGCACCAGCGCCGCTGGAACGGCGAGATGTTCAACGAGGAGGCGGTCTTCTACCGGGTCATCGCGCCGGCGAAGACGCGCTGGTCGGCGCCGTTCTGGTGCGGGACCGGCGCGCTCATCCGGGTCGCCGCGCTGCGCTCGGTCGGCGGGGTGAGCACGGACAGCGTGACCGAGGACATCCACACGACGATCCGGATGTACCGGACCGGCTGGACGCGGCGCGTACCACAACGAGGTCCTCGCCCACGGGCTGGCCCCGGACGACGCGGCGCCTACATGCTCCAGCGCAACCGCTGGGCGCTCGGCGCGATGCAGGTGCTCCGGCGCGAGAACCCGCTGTTCGGTCCGGGCCTGACGGTCGGCCAGCGGCTGGCCTTCCTGACCACCCTGTTCGGCTGGTTCGACTCGTGGCGGACGTTCGCCTACATGGTCATCCCGCTGGCCGTCGTGGCGACCGGCGCGGTGCCGATCGTGCCCCGGGCGACGATCTTCGGGCCGCTCTTCCTGACGACCCTCGGCCTCCAGTTCGTGGCCCTTCGGCTGCTCGCCCGCGGCCACTACCCGCCGATCCTGTCGCTGCTGTTCGAGGTGCTCCGGATGCCGGCCGTCCTGCCGGCGACCCTGGCCGGTCTCCTCCCGCTCGGCGAGGTCACCTTCCGGGTCACGCCGAAGGGGCGGACGACGACCGGGCGGGCCCGGATGCCGGTGCCGTCGCTCCTGTCGATCCTTGCGGCGGCGTCCTCGCTCGGCCTTGCCTGGTTCGCCGCGACGCTGTTCGGGCTGACGCCCGTCCGCTACGGGTGCCGTGGGCCGCGATCGGCGCCGCGCTCTTCATGTCGGTCAACCTGGCCCTCCTCCTGGCCGCCATCGGCCGGATCCGTCGAGCCAGTTCGCCGGGAACCGTCGGGCGGGCACCAGGCTTCCGATCAGGGTCCCGGCCAGCATCGACGGCACCGCCGGTCACCTCGAGGACCTGTCGCTGACCGGCGCCCGGGTCGTGATCGCCGACTCGCCGAGGACCCGCCGAGCGCGGGTGAGCTCGCGGTCGATCTCGGCCGCGGCGTGGTCGCCCTGGCCAGCCACGTCCGCCGACGGGTGGCGAGCCCGTGACGGCCTCGTCGAGCTGGGGCTGGAGTTCGAGGCAGGCCAGGAGGAGACGATCGCGCGACTGGCGGTGGCCGTCTTCCAGGCCGGTCCCGACACCTCGCGCACGCGAGCGGTCCGCAAGGAGCGCGCCCTCGACCGGGTCGTCGCCTGGCAGCCGAGCGCTCCGCCGCCGGCCTCACGGGCCGGCGACGATCAGGTCGCCCCGGCGTGGATCCGCTCGTAGGCGCGGATCGACGATCTCCGCCGCCTCGATCGTCCGCCGGTCGCTCAGCGGGTTGGCCGCGCGCATCCGCCAGCGCTCGATCCCGGCCAGCGCCGCCGCCCGGATCGCCTCCGGCGACGGCATCTCGGCCAGGCCGACCCGCTCGCCGGCCGACCCGGAGCCGGTCAGCCGGTCGATCTCGAGGCGCTCGTCGGCGCTCGACCTCGACCAGCCCGGCCAGGACGAGATGGAGCAGCCGGAGCAGCGCGAGCTGCTCGGAGCCGGCCTCGACCCGCTCGATGTCGGCGGCCAGGTCGGCCGCCCCGGCGTCGCCCGCCGTCCGAGCTCGTCGGCGACGCCCCGGAGCGCGGCCAGCGCCGAACGGGCCTTGAGCGCATCGGAGCGCGCCGCGAACCGGTCGTCGAGGATCCGCTGGAGCTCGCTGATCCCCGAGATCGCCGAGGAGCGCCTGCGGACAGCTCGGTCGCGGTCAGACCCGCCCTCCGACGAGCAGACCGACGGCCAGGCGCAGGCCGAACAGGCCGAGCCGCTCGAGGAGCTCCTCGCGGATGTCCGTCCCGAGCGGGTTGAGGTCGGGGTCGCGGAACCGGTCGACGGAGCGCAGGAGCGCCGTCCGGCGGTCGGCTCGTCCAGCGCGGCGATCTGGCGCAGCCAGGCGACCTGCTGCTCGCGGAGCGTCGCCCCGGTCTCGGCGATCAGTCCGGCGACCGGCACGACTCCCGAGGCGAGCTCGCGGATCCGCCGATCCGCCGCGTAGCGGCGGCCGACCGCGCGCGCCGACTCGAGCGCATCGGGGCGGGCCGCCCCGATCTCGTCGGCCCGGGACAGGACGACGATCGCGTTGATCGGCGAGGCGTGGGCCAGGCTGTGATCGATGAACGCCTCGAGGAACTGGGCGTCGTAGCGATGGAGGTGGCGCATCAGGTAGATGACCGCGTCGGCCTCGCCGGGACGGTCGCCGTCCTCGTCGAGCAGCGCCTCGGCCGTCCGCGCCGAGACGCCCTCGTCGGCCGACCCGAGCCCCGGCGTGTCGATCAGGGTCAGGTCGGCCAGCTTGCGCGACGGCCAGCCGACCTCGATCCGCTCGATCGCGCCTCGGGGTCGAGCTCGCCGAGCTCGATCTCGAGGGCGCCGTCGTGGCGCCGGAAGGGCAGCTCGCGCGGTCCCGCCGGCTCGGAGCTCGGCGGCGACCCGGTAGCCGAGCGCGTGCCGGTACCAGGTGACGATCCGGGTGCACTCGCTGGCGTCGGTGGCCGCCAGCCGCTCGCCGACGAGGGCGTTGAGGAGGGTCGACTTGCCGGCCTTCGTCCGGCCGGCGATCGCCACCCGGAGCGGCTCGTCGAGGCGCCGGACGGCGGCCTCGACGGCCGGGCTCGAGATCGCCGCCCCGGGCCAGCCGACGGGCATCGCTCGACGATCCGCCGGATCTCCCCGACGAGATCTCGCTGCTCGGTCGACAACGCTCCGGCCTCCGGCTAGCTCGGGAGGTCCACGCAGTTGCCGGTGTCCTGGACGACCGAGTGGTCGGGGTTGGCGAACGAGGATGCACATCTGGGTCGCCTCGGCCGGGCGGTCGGTGACCTTGTAGCCCTTGAACGGGATCGGACCGCCGTAGACGTACCACGGGCCGCGTGCCCGGCATGCCGGCCTGCGTCGGCGGGACGGTGTCGAAGAAGAAGTGGACGTGCTTGCCCGGGAGCTTCTGCGTGTACCCGAAGACCTGGTAGTCGACGACGTAGCGGCCGCCGCTGATCGTGATCCCGATGATCCGCGCCTGCTCGACCCGACGGCGTCGGGCGTCGGGGTGGGAGCCGGGGTCGGCGTCGGGCGCGGCGGTCGGCGTGGCCGACGCGACCGACGGGGCCGGGCTGGCCGAGGCCGGCGACGGCGGACGCGAGGCCGGATGCGGACGCAGCAGCGCCGATCCCCGGGACGCTCGGCGCTCGGGCGATCCGCCCGGGGTCGCCGCCCCGCGGCAGGAAGGCGAACGCGCCCGCCGCGACGAGCGACGACCAGCACCGAGCCCCGCGGCGCACGGCCAGCCGGCGAGGCTCGCGGCGACGGCCCGGGCTCGGCGCCGTCGGGCCGCGCCGCGGGTGCCGCCAGCGGACGACCGGCCGCGACCGGCTCGTCGCCGGCACCGGCGACCGGTCGCGCCGGCGGCGCCGATGGCCCGGCATCCGCTCGCGGCCGCCGCGGCTGGCGCCGCCGCGCGCCGACGGGCTGCGGCCGGCTCGCCGGCCGCCGCCCGTCCGGCTCCGCTCGGCGACCCAGGCCGCCCCGAGCGCCATCGTGTGCTTCGGGTGGGCGTCGAGCGCGATCGGCCGCTCGGTCGCCTCGCGGACCATCTCGGCCACGAGCGGGATCCGCGAGCTGCCGCCGACGAGCAGGATCCGGTCGAGGCCGGCGAAGCCGAGACCGGCGCTCCGGGCCGCCCGATCGAGGGCCAGGATCGTCTCCCGGATCCGCGGCCGGATCATCGACTCGAACTCCTCGCGGGTCAGGCGGACGTCGGTCTGGATCCCCGGCAGGTAGACCGGCGATCGTCGCGTCCGTGTCGGTCGACAGGCCCTCCTTCGCCCGGCGGCACTCCTCGCGCAGGCGGGCCACCCCGGCCAGCGTCGCCGGATCGTTCGGGTCGAGCTGGACCCCGGCCGCCCGGACGGTGGTCATCACGTGGGCGAAGATCGCCTCGTCGAAGTCGATCCCGCCGAGCCGCTCCATGCCCTCCGGACGGCCGAGCTGCTCGAAGCCGTCCTCGGTCTTGCGCAGGATCGTCGCGTCGAACGTCCCGCCGCCGAAGTCGTAGACGGCGATGACCTCGCCGGTCGGGACGCGCTCCTGGAGCGCGTAGTGGAGGGCGGCGGCCTGCGGCTCGGTGAGGAACTCGACCGGCCCCGATGTCGGCCTGGCGGACGGCCTGGCGGAGCAGGTCGATCTTGTACTCGCCGTAGCTCGCCGGGTGGCACACGGCGATCGCGGCCGGCGGACCGCCCATCTGCTCGGTCACCTTGGCCACGATGCTCCGGAGGAGGTGCCCGATCAGCGCCTCGGCCCCGTACGGCGTCCCGCCGAGGATGATCGGGGTCGGGTCGCCCAGGCGGCGCTTGAACTCGCGCGCGGTGCGGAGCGGCTCGGACAGCGCCCGCCGCTCGGCCGCCTCGCCGGTCAGGACCTCGCCGTCGGCGCGCAGGACGATGACCGACGGGATCGTCGCGGCGCGCTCGCCCAGCTGGAAGATGTCGAGCCGATCGCCGCGCGCCGTGGCCGCGGCCGAGTAGGTCGTCCCGAGATCGATCCCGAGCGAGTACGTCCACCAGCCGTCCTCCGCCTGCGAGGGGCCCGAGTGTACCCTCCGGGCGTCGGCCGGAGCGACGCTCGGGCGTACACTCGGGCCTCGCTCGGCGAGAGGGAGGGTCTGCGCGATGCCGGACGCCAGCGTGGCGCGCCGCGGAGCACGGGCCGCCGCCGGACCCGGCCGCCGTCGGCGGAGCTGGTCGACGCGGTCCGGGCGATCGGCCGAGTCGCGCGGCGCGCGACGACCTCGCCGCCCGCCTCGCCGACGCCCGGCGGCGGCTCGATCGGACCGAGACCGTCGTCTGCGTCGTCGGCGAGTTCAAGCAGGGCAAGAGCGCGCTGATCAACGGCCTGCTCGGCTCCGACGTCTGCCCGGTCGACGACGACCTGGCGACGATGGCCGTGACGATCGTCCGCCACGGCGACCGACCGACCGCGACCGTCCATCGTCGCGAGGACGGCGCCGAGCGTGGTCGAGCCGATCGCGCCGGACGACCTCCCGCGCTGGGTCACCGAGCGCGGCAACCCGGACAACCGGCTCGGCGTCGAGCAGGTCGAGGTGGGCCTGCCGCACCCGCTCCTGGAGCGCGGCATCACCCTCATCGACACGCCCGGGATCGGCGGGCTCAACGCCGCCCATGCGGCGGCGACGCTCGCCTTCCTGCCGGTCGCCGACGCGCTCGTCTTCGTCAGCGACGCCTCGGCCGAGCTGACCGGCCCCGAGCTGGAGTTCCTGGCCGAGCGCGCGTCGACGCCGGCCCGCTCATCCTCGTCGCGCTGACCAAGATCGACATGTACCCGGCGTGGCGGCGGATCCTGGCCATCGACGAGCGGCGCCTGCGCGACATCGGTCTCGGCGTCCGAGCCGTACCCGTTGAGCGCGGCCCTCCGAGCGCAGCGGCGAGCAGCTCGGCGACCCCGTCCTCGAGCGCGACAGCGGCTTCGACGCCGTTCGCCGAGACGATCCTCGGCGAGGTCGCCCGAGCGCGCCCGACGCCGCCTCGGTCGAGGGCGCCTTCCGCGAGGTCGCGCGACGCTCTCGACCAGCTCCGCGAGCCGCTGGCCATCGAGCGCCAGGCGGTCGAGCGACCCGAGGCCGCCGCGCGGATGGCCGACGAGCTGCGCGACGTCCAGGGCCGCCTGGCGGCCCTCGACGAGGCCGGCTCGCACTGGTCGGTCCGGCTCGACGACGAGTTCGCCGGGCTGCGGGCGCGGGTCGAGTTCTCGTTCGGCAGCGGGATGCGCCAGATCCTGCGCGAGACCCAGGACGAGATCGAGCGGATCGATCCGGCGACGCGACTGGAGCGACCTGAGCCAGCGGGTCCAGCAGCGGGTCGCCGGCGCGGTCCGGGCCGCCTTCGTCGAGACGACCGACGGCGCGGCGGCGATCCAGGCGACCGTCGCCGGGCTCCTCGCCGACGAAGAGGGCCGTGGACCGACGACGGTGAGCCGATCTCGTTCGACGCCGCGAGCCTGTGGCAGGACGGGCCAGGCGTTCGGCGGGCACGCTCCGGACCGGGGTGATCGCCGGCTTCGGGCTGCTCGCCGGGGCCGACCGTCGGGGTCGAGATGCTCGGGATGCTCGGCGCCCTCCTCGGGACCGCGCTCGTCGGCCCGGCGCTCCTCGGGGCGGCCCTGTTCTTCGGCGGCAAGGAGGTCGCCGGCGAGCGTCGCCGCCAGCTGACCGATCGGCGCCAGCAGGCCCGGACGTTCGTCGGCCAGTTCGTCGAGGACGTCCGGTTCGAGGTCGACGGCCGGCTCGCCTCGCTCACCGACCAGGCTCCAGCGCGACATGCGAGCGCGCTTCGCGCGCACGGATCGCCGAGCTGGCCGCGGACCTACCAGGAGACGGCCCTGGCCATCGAGCGGACGATCGCCAGGCGGGACGCGGCGGATCGCGATCGACGCCTGCTCGAGCTCGCGCGCCGAGCTCGAGCCGCTCGACGAGCTCGCCGCCCGGGCCGACGCCCTGGGTGCCTCCGCGATCGGCGCGGCCTGACGGCCGTCAGCGCGGGTGCCCGATCGCCAGGAGGTAGCGCGGCTCCTCGCCCGCCGGCAAGCCGAGCGCATCGGCGACCCGCCCATCGTCGAAGGCGCCGATCGGCACGCCGGCGAGCCCGAGGGCGACCGCCTCGAGGAGCAGGTTCTGGGCGGCATGCCCGGCCTCCAGGTCGGCGTACCGGCGTGCCCGGTCGGCGCCGTACTTCGCGGCCGTCCTGGCGGGCACGGCGGCCACGACCACGACCAGGGGCGCCTCGCCGACGGGTGCCTGGTCGTACGCGGCCGACCGGAGTCGGGGCCGCACATCGCCGTCGCGAACGGGCCGGATCGCGTGCGTGGCCGGCAGGTAGTGGAAGACGGTCTCCCCGGTGACGGCGTAGAGCTCGAGGGGGTAGAGGCCTCCGGCTGACGGCGCCGTCCGGCGGCCCTCCGCGTCGGTCACGCCCTGGGCGGCCCACAGGAGCTGACCGATCTCCGCTCGAGTCAGTGGATCAGGGGTCAGCTCGCGGATCGAGCGACGTCGGCTGAGGGCCTCCTCGAGCGAGACCTGGCCGCGGGTCTGCGGAGGCGGCAGCGCGATGGGCGTCGCCGTCGCCACGGACGCCGCCGGCATCGTCCCTGCCTGTTGCACCGCACACCCCACCGCGATGAGACCGCTGGCGAGGACCGCCGCAACGCGGAGTCTGAGCATCGGGCGCCTCACACGTCGACGCCGACCATCGTGATGCCCGTCCCGTGCGGTCGACCAGTGCCGTGTGTCCCGTCAGCGGACGACGACCTCCGGGGGTTCGATCGCGCGCGGCGACGTGGCGCCCGAGACCGAGTCGATCCGGAACGCGAGCGACGGCGCCGACTCCGTCCCGCGCTGGCGGAGATGGACCTCCGACCAGTCGTACGGCGCGATCATGACGTGCCAGGCCAGCGTCATCTCCCAGTCGTCCGACCAGTAGGCGTAGTGGGAGACGACGAGGAGCGTCGAGACGAACGCCGGCTCCCAAGTCGTGGTCGCCGTGATCCCGAGCTCGGGGTGGGCGGTCGCCAGCCAGGCGGTCCAGCGCTCGAAGTGGGGGAGCGCGTCGGCGGCCCGTTCGTCGATCATCGGGAAGACCGGGATCGTCCGGTCGACGGTCTTCACGACGCCGCCGCGACTGGCCGTGATCGTGACCGAGGCGGTCGTCTCGACCGTCGACGGATCGGGCACGACCCACACCTCGCCGACCGTCCCGGGCGTCAGCTCGGCGGGCTCGATGCGAAGGATCGTGGCCTTCGACGCGATGGCGGTCACGGTCACGGGCGTGGCCGCGGCACCGGCGGCGTCGGTGACGACCACGAGGAAGCAGACCTTCTCGCCCGGGATGGCCGTGCGCACCGCGGCCGGCTCCTCGGGCGGGATCACCTCGACGCCGAACTCGGCGGTCGGGGTCGGGGTCGGGGTCGCGGTCGGCGGGGCCGGGCTCTGGGTGGGCGAGGGGCTCGGGCTGCCGGCCACGGAGCAGGCCGCGAGAGCGACGACACAGAACAGGCTGACGAACCGGATGGACATCGATCGAGACCCCTGCTGACGGGACCCGGGACGCCAGACACTCGGACGCGCCGCCAGGCGGACCGGTTCCCGCCCGCCGCGGCCTTCCGCCACGCCGACGGATGCGCTGTCAGCGGTCCACGTCAGTCGGATCCCGGCATGTCCCGTGGGCCGCACCAGACGCCGGATGAAGCGGGCGTCCATCCTGCGCCCGGGGTCACGGCTCTGCGGCGCCATCCGTCCGCCAATCGCCGCTCGATCTCCGGCCAGCCCGGCACGCTGCTCGTGCCATCGGCTGCCTCCGTGCTCGACCCTCCGACCGCACACGCGGCGGTGACCGTCTCGCCCGGCGACATCCCGGCCAGCAGGCCGAACAGGAAGCCCGCGATCGTCGCGTCACCGGCGCCCGCGGTCCCGACCACGTGAGACTCGAACACCGTCGAATAGAGCTCCCGGTCGGCCCAGGTCGACGGGAGCTGGACGGAGCCGGCGGACAGGCGAGCGGTCGATGCGGTACGGACATAGAGACCGTGCTCGCCCAGCTTGACCCCGGCGATCCCGACACCCAGGCCGATCATCTCGTCGCCGAGACGTGCGACCGACGCCAACGTCGGGGCGCCGTGCTCGTCCCGCCGGACACGCCGACCCAGCAGGTGGCACGCTTCGGCCAGGCTGGGCAGGAAGACGTCGACGTCGGGCAGGACCTTCTCGAGGAGGTCCCTCCAGCTCACCCGTTCCGCCCGCGGGTCCAGGTTCGTGTTCGCCATGTCGAGTGACGTCGTGACGCCGCCACGCCGCGCCGTGGCCAGCAGGCGCCCCAGCTCCCGCCCGTCGTCCGCCACCATCGCGGCCATGAGCGGCGGATATCCGACATGGAGCAGCCGCGCGCCGTCGAGGAGGTCGGGCGGGACGTCATCCGCCACGAAGGCGTCGTTGACCCCGGAGAAGTGCTGGATCGCCCGGTCCTCTCCCGGGCGGTTGAAGACCAGGCTGTACGACGTCATCCCCGCGGGGGTGACGATCAGTCGAGCCGCCCGCCCCGGGATCGCAGCGTGCACGAGGTCGGCCAGCACGCCGCCCAGGCGGTCGTCGCCCACCCGGGCCACGAGGGTGGGTCGAAGGCCCAGCCGATGCAGGGCGATCCCGGTGTTCCCGACGGAGCCGCCGACCGCCAGGGTGACCGGACCGATCGGATCGAGCGAGCCGGGCCTGAGCGCTCCTCGACGCGGAGCCGACGGCAGCTGGGGGATGATGTCGAGGCAGATGTGACCGGCGACGACGACCGAGGACGGGTCCGCGGGGCGGTTCGACGGGGCTCCGGTCACGAGCGACTCCCGGGCAGGCTCAGGGTCGACGATACGACGTGTCGATGCTGGCCGGTCGGGCCCGGAGGCAGGCCCGCCAGAATTGGCTCACACTCGTCCGATGGTGGAACGGTCGGCGGCGCCGGCCTGGCTGCGCTGGCTGCTCGTCTTCGCAGCGCTCGGGTTCGTGACCATCGGCCTCGGGATCGAGGCGCTGAGGATCGCCGAGGCCGCATCGTGCGCGGAACGCGCGCAGAGCGCGCCGCTCGCCTGCCCCGCACCGCCCGGGCCCTACGAGATCCCGCTCACCCTGGTGATCGAGATCGTGGTCGTGGCGGTCGCCGCGCTCGAGATCGTCGGCTCGCGCCGATAGTCGAGCCTTCGGACCTACACCGTCTCGGGTGGCACCGGCAGCCGGGGAACGTCCCGCGGCTGCGTCTGCACGTCGATGCCGGCCGCGGCGACGACATCGTCGAGGCGCCGGATGCGGGGCACCGGCGAGAAGATGACCCACAGGGGCGCGCAGGCGATGCCGACCGCGCCGACGAGCAGCGCGGCCCGGAGGCCCAGCAGCTCGCCGATGAGGCCGCCGAGCAGGGCGCCGATCGGCACCATGCCGTAGCCGAGCGTCCGATAGCTGGCGTTCATCCGGGCGAGCAGCCGATCCGGCGTGACCGACTGCCGGATCGTCATGACGTGGATGACCGTGATCGCGATGAACCCGCCGGCGATCGCCATGACCAGGGCCAGGACCGCGGCGGCGACCAGGCTCGAGCCACCCACGAACGGGATGACGAGGTAGACGCCGCAGGCACCGACCATCGCGCTGAGGATGGTCGTCCCGAGACCCAGCCGATCCGCCAGCCGGCCGGCGACGAGCGAGCCGGCGAGCGAGCCGAGGGCGCCGACGGCGAAGATCGACCCGACCACGGCCGGCTCGAGGCCCAGCTCCCGCGTCGCGAACAGCAGGAGCGCCGCATTCAGCACGTTGACGAACAGGTTGAAGGTGGCCGCCTCGAAGGCGAACGCGCGCAGGATCGGATGACCGAACGTGGCGCGCAGCCCCTCGCCGATCTCGGCCCGGATGTCGCGCCGCGCCGGGCTCGGCGGCGTCGGCTCCGGCCGGCGGATCGCGACGAGGCTCGCCGCCGACACGAGGTAGCTGGCCGCGTCGGCGGCCAGTGCGAACGGGGCGCCGAGGGTCGAGATGAGCAGGCCGGCGAGCCCCGGCCCGCCCACCTCGGCCGCCGACGCGCTCGAGAACATCCGGGCATTCGCCCCGGACAGTCGCTCCCGACCGACCAACGACGGCATGTACGCCAGGAACGCCACCTCGTGGAAGACGGCACCGCAACCGGCGGCGAACGACACCGCCAGCAGGACCGGGTAGGACAGTGAGCCCATCGCGGCGGCGACCGGCAGCGCGCCGATCAGGCCGGCCCGCGCCAGGTTGGCGACGAGGAGGACCGGCCTGCGCCGGATGCGGTCGATCCAGGCGCCAGCGAGGAGGCTCAGGAACAGGAACGGGGCGAACTCCACGGCGCCGAGTACCCCCATCTGGAGGGCGTCGCATCGAGGACGAGGATCGCGGTCAGCGGGAGCGCCAGGAACGTGACCTGGGACCCGAACAGCGAGACGGTCTGTCCGAACCAGAACTTCCGGAACTCCGGGTCCCGCATCACACACCACCGTCGGCCTTTCAGTGGTTACGTCGGCGGTGAGACTATCCGACTCGTGCTAACCTGTCAAGCGCGATGGATGGTTCTGCTGGCGAGCCCGTGGCACGACCGACGATCTCGACCGGGCGCCCCGTGCCGGCATGGCGCGAGGTCGCCGCGCGGCGGACCCCCGCCCCCGGCGGGCTCGAGCTGGTGCGCGCGTTCGTCAACACGTCCGACATCGAGGCGGGCACCGATGCCCTGGCGACGCCGGCCGCGATCGAGGCCTGGCTTCGGGCGCGCGGCCTCCCGGCTGCCGACGCTGGGATCCGGGACGCCGACCGCGATCGACTCCTCGAGGTCCGCGAGGCGCTCCGCGACCTGATCGCCTGCCGCGATGCGGGGGACGCTCCGGCAGCCGCGCTCCGCGTCCTCGACCAGGCCGCTCGATCCAGCCCCTTGACCGTCGCCTTCGATCCCGACGGACAGGCCGAGCTCCGTCCGGCCGTCGCAGGTGTGGACGGCGTCATCGGTCGCATCCTGGGCGAGATCTCGACCGCGGCCGTGGCCGGCACCTGGCCTCGCCTGAAGGTCTGCCGGAACGATGCGTGTCGCTGGGCCTACTACGACGCGTCGAGGAACCGCTCGGGTATCTGGTGCTCGATGGCGGTCTGCGGCAACCGATCGAAGGGTCGAGCGTTCCGAGACCGCCACCGGGGTCCCGGCGGACCTTGAGACGCCGCATCGCTGCGCGCCATCGTGCCAACACGCGTACGATCTTGTCGGACCGCCCCGAACCCGGGACGACACGGATCGAGGAACGATGACCAAGCATTCGAAGTCCGAGCGCGAGCGGCGCGCTGCCGAGACGGAGCGGATCGAGGAGATCCAGCGAGCCTGGCAGGGGAGCATCCCGGCGCCGATCGCAGCGGAGTTCGCCGCGGCGGTCCGCGCGGCCGCGGAACGCGGACCGTGGGTCCGCCCGCCCGACATGGCGCCCGGAACCGCGCCGCGACCGCCGCGTCCGGGGCGAGAGCCCAAGCCCAAGAAGGACGACACGACCTCGCGACGGCGCTACTAGCGGCCGCGCGCTGAGGATCGAGCGCCTGGGTCGCGTCAGCTCGGCGACTCCAGCCCCGCAGCGCTGTCGCGCACGCCAAGGACCTGCTCCTGGCCGTCCACGTCCGGAGCTGAGCTGGCGCGTCCGGAGGGCCTCGGGCGCGTGCGCGACGAGACCGGCATCCCGCCACGAGTGAAGTCCAGTTCGGTACGGGGGAAACCTTTCTCCCTGTCGAGTGCCTCAACGATGTGTGACCGTTGGGTTCGCCGACCGCCGCCGCGGCGAGCGCATCGGTCGGGGCCGGCATCTCGGCCGCGACCCCCGAGCGGAGGAGTCCTTGACCTCGAACCGATCGATCGAACGACTCCTGGCCGGTCCTCGACTTGATGGCGAACCCGAGCGCCTCGACGCTCACCTCGCGAGGCTCGGCGCGTTGCCGCGCGGCGACGAGCATCGCGATCTCATCCCCACCATCGAGGCGAGCGGCCTGCTCGGTCGAGGTGGCGCCGGCTTTCCGGTCGGGCGCAAGTGGCGCGCGCTGGCCGAACGGAAGCGCGGTTCGGCAGTGGTCGTCGTGAACGGCGCGGAGGGCGAGCCGGCGAGCTTCAAGGATCGGACCCTGATGTCCCACCGGCCGCACCTCGTTCTCGATGGTGCGATCCTGGCCGCCGAGGCCGTCGGCGCCGACGAGATCGTCTTCTACGTCGGTCAGGAGCATGCGTCCGCGGTCGCGGCCGTTCGCCGGGCGATCGAGGAGCGGAGGAGCGAGCTCCAGCCTCGGACTCGTCTCGTTCAGGCGCCGATCGGCTACGTCGCGGGCGAGGCGTCCGCGGCCGTGCACTACATCAACAACTGGGACGCCCGGCCGACGACCACCCCTCCGCGCGTCTCCGAGCACGGCGTTGCAGGCCGCCCGACGCTCGTCCAGAACGTGGAGAGCCTGGCCTACGCCGCGCTCATCGCTCGGTTCGGCGAGCGGTGGTATCGGTCAGTCGGCCGGCTCGAGTCGCGGGGCACGGCCCTGATCACCGTCACCGGCTCGATCCGCGAGCAGGGCGTCCGGGAGATCGAGCTCGGTACCACGATCGGCGAGATCGCCACTGAAGCCGGCGCCCGGGTAGATCGGACCCAGGCGGTCGTGCTCGGGGGCTACTTCGGGACATGGGCCCCCGCCCGCGTGGCCTGGGATCTCCCGCTCGATCCGGCGGTGATGCGGTCCGTGGGGCTGACGTTCGGCTGCGGCATCGTGGGTCTGCTCCCCACCGATGTCTGCGGCGTGTCGGCGACCGCTGAGATCATGGGGTTCCTGGCGAAGGAGAGTGCGGGCCAGTGCGGTCCGTGCCTGTACGGGCTGCGAGCCCTCGGTGACGCCACGGCGAGGGTCGCCACCGGCCGGGCCGGCGCCGACGAGCTCGAGCACATCGAGCGGTGGACGTCGCAGATCGGTGGACGGGGTGCCTGCCACCACCCGGACGGCGCGGTCCAGCTGATGGCCAGCGCGCTGAACGTCTTCGGCGACGAGTTTCGCCTGCATGCCCGGACGGGACGCTGCTCCATCACCGGGTCGCGGATCGAGGCCGCCTAGGATGGAGGTTAGGCTGCGGGTCGACTGGATCCGCTGCGACGGCTACGGCCTGTGCGGGGACCTTCTTCCTGACTTGATCGAGCTGGACGAGTGGCGCTACCCGATCCTTCGTCCGGTGCCGGTCGACCCCGCGCTCCTTCACGACGCCCAGCGGGCGGTCGACTGTTGCCCGATGAAGGCGCTCGTGCTCGAGTCGGTTGACGCTAGCCAACGCCGCCGCTAGCGACCTCTCGGTTCCGATGCCGTTTCGCCCCGCGCGTGCAGGCTCGGAGGACCAAGCTGGTGCAGCCACGCATCGAACCGATCGAGGGCCGCGATGAGTGGCTCGCCGCGGCGGAGCGTCTGGCATGAGGGACGGGTACCTGCGCGGCGCCCTCTCGCCGCAGGCGACGCAGCGCCAGATGGACGTCCTCGCCGCCTTCGTCGCCGCTGGCGGATCCGTTGCGGACGCGGCCGAGCTCGTGGGCATCCGGCCGAGCACCGTGAAGCGCCACCTCGCCGACCTGCGTGCGCGGTCGGGCCTGACGACCGAGCAGCTGATCTACGCCGGGCGGGCCGCTGGCTGGCTCGTCGTGCCGAGTCTGGAGCCCCTCTAGCCGGACCTTGACACCGGCCGGGACCGCCACTGGCGCGGCCGCCGCGCCTCTTTTGTCTGGCAGTGGCGAACCCTGCCCTTAGACGTGGGCCGGGGCTTCAGTCTCCACGAGCGCCTTGAGCTTCTCGAGCGACTTGTCCCAGGACTCCGCGAACGACTTCTCGAAGAAGAGCTTGCTCGCGGCGTCACCGATGAAGCCGAGCGGCATCTCGTACTCGCTCTCGAGGGTAACATCCGTGCCGCCGGCCGCCGGCTCGAAGCGCCCGCGCACCGTGGCGGCCATGTTGCCGGTGTTCTTCACCTCGAAAGACCGCGGCCGCTCGACCGCGGTGATCTTTCATGGGCGCCTTCCATCTTGGCACGGCGAATGTCGTGGCGGTGGTCCAGCCGAAGCCGACGGTGCCGGGCGTGCCCGTGATGTCCTTCACCTCGGGCGCCGGCACCTGCCACTCCGGGATCCTCTCGACGTTCGCGAAGAGATCGAACACCTGCTCCGGCGTCGCCTCGACGTGGATCGTCCTGCTGATGTGACCCATGACTGCGCCTCCCCAGAAGGGCCGAGGCGGGTCGGTCTCGCCAGTGGCTCGGCGCGGTCCCGGCGGCCCGTATAGGGGCCGCGTGTCAGAGCCTCCCGCCCAACCGCTGATCTAGGCGGAGGACGGAGCCACCGGACCAGAGGCAAACGGCCCCCGGACGCCGCTGCGCCTCCGCTTCGACCGCTCAGTCGTCGCTCGACGAAGTACGGGTGAGTCTCACCCGAACATCAGCCGACCCATCACCGAGCCGAGGATCCACAGGGCGACACCCGGCCACACCGGTCTTCGGACCCCAGGAGCCCTGACCAGCAGGGGCACCGGCCTCCCCCGTGCCTGCCCTCGCTCAGCAGCCGGGCGAAGTCAGTAGTCGAGTGCCATGCCCTGTCTCGCTGGACCTCGTACCCGCGGCGGACGTTGATGGCGATGTCGCCTGAAGCGATCGGGGTGGCGGGCGGTCAGGCGTGCGCCGAGGACCTTCGCCCATCGGCGAGACGCCTTAAAATCGGCAAGCATCTAGACGTGGATGTTCCGCTCGGCCCAGGCCCTTAGTTCACGAGGCTCCTCTGGTGAACCCGGGCCAGTGGCCCGGCATCTCCAGTCGGAGTCGACGACCAGGCGGGTCCGTCGCCCTCGGGCTCGAACCGGAAGAAGTTGTCCATCGGGCCCGTGGTCGGTGTGCTCGTGGATGAGCCGCAGCGGCTCCACCTCGCGACCGTGATCGTCACTTCATCTCGAGCCCATCATCCTCATCGTCGGACGTACGTCGTCCCGACCTGGTCCACCGGCCCGCTGAAGTCCGAGACTTGCCCCGCGGCATCCAGTCGTGCCAGTGCGACGTGTCGCAGTAGAACGCCCAGACGTGCTCGACAGGCGCCTCGATGCGGATCTCGATCCGATGTGTTCATGACCCACCCCGCTCCGGGCGGGTCGGGTCTCGCCAGTGGCTCGGCGCGGTCCCGGCGGCCAGGGTTTGGGTCGCGCGTCAGAGCCTCCCGTGCGGCGCTCGAGCATCCGCCCCGGCCGGTGCAGGGACAAGTGCCGTCGGCCACGTTCACTGTCCGGACGCCCTGACAGCGACCAGAGGAGGACCTGGCGCGCCCCGGAGGGCGTTGGGCGCACAGGAACAACAACGAGTGTGCTCCCCGGTGTGGCTTGCGGATCCGAGCGGACGGGAGATCAGCTCGACCCCGGCGCTTCGAGGTCGCGCCGCGGCAATTCGAACAACTGCTCGACGAGTGTTCTGGAGATCCAAACGACCCATTCGGCGTGCGTCCAGCCTCGCTCGACGGCGAGGGCTCGAGGTAGACGCCGGGGCTCAGCAGCAACAGCATCACATCGGTCGCGCGCTCCTCCGTGAGATCGTGGCGCAGCGGCCGCTTCAGGTGCAGGAACGAGACCATTGCCTCGTCGCCGATGACCCGCATGCCCTCGTTATGCGAGAGGAACGCGGCCGCATCGGGATCACCTGCGGCCGCCGATCGAACCACCTGGTCAAGGGGCGCGACCCGGCGCAGGATCTCGGCGACCCCACCCACCACCAGCCGGACCGCGCTCGTGGCGTCGGCCTCGGAGACGGCTTGGCGATACCACTCCTGCATCTCGGGCGGAGCAGGATCGTTCTCTCCCATCACCGCCAAGAAATAGGTGCTGTTCCTGAGCTCAGTCTTGGTGTGGAACACGAAGTAGACGGTCTGCACGGCCACGCCCGCCGCGGCGGCGACGTCGGCCATGGTCGTGCGGGTGTAGCCGCGCTCGCAAAGAGCGTCGTGGCCGCCTTCGTGATGCGCAGCCGGGTCGCTCGAGCTCGCTCGCGACGATCTGACCTCGCGGGGGCTGGGGGCTTGACAGGCTCCATGATGGTGTCGATATTACTGAGTCTCCAGCTAGAGCACCACTCTAGCGTCCCAATCTATCAGGGAGCGCAGCATGATCAGGGTCGAGAAGAGCGTCATGATCGACCGGCCGAGCGACGACGTGTTCGCCTACGTGGCCGACCAGCGGAACGCCATCCATTGGCAATCGGGCATCGTCGAGATCAGGCGGCTCTCCGATGGCCTGCCGGGCGTAGGCACGCGGCACGCGTTCGTGCGCACGCTCATGGGCCGGCAGGTGGCTGGCGAGAACGAGTACGTGGACTATGAGCCGGGACGGCGAGTCGCCTTCCGGACGACATCGGGCCCAGCGCTCCTGGCGTCGTACATCGTCGAGCCGACAACAGCCGGCACCCGGCTCACCGCGACGATCGAGATGGATGTTTCGGGCGTCTTCTCTCTCGCGGAACCGCTGGTCGCGGCCGGCTTTAGAAGGGACGTGGGCGCCAACCTCCGGCGCCTGCAGACGATCCTCGAGACGCCGGTCGCATCCTCTGACGCTGCCGCGGTCGAGGAGATGTAGCAGCAGCCGAACAACTGGCGCCGAGATCGCTGGCGCGCCCGGAGGGGATTCGAACCCCCGACCTACTGATCCGAAGTCAGTCGCTCTATCCACTGAGCTACGGGCGCGTGGTTCCGTTCGTCGACTCAGAGACTAACCCGCGAACGCACCAGGCGCTGATCAGCACCCAGGAGAGCCACCTCGCCACCTTCGCGATCAGCCACCGTGATCGGTCGACGATGGCTTGGCCGACCTGCGGGATCTGGACGATTGGGTCATGGCGAAACCGGTCGACCACGGTCAGCCTCGCGCCATCGTGTGGACGAAGCCAGGACTCGAACCTGATCAGGCGGATGCGCGTGTTCGGTCGCTCTCGACCGGCAGCGTTCGACTCATGACCGCATCTCACGAACGCGCGATGACGAACCAAGCGGGTCCTCCGCCAGTCGCCTGGGATGCGGAACCCGAGCGATGGCGGCCGCGGCGAACCCGAGTGATCGTCTGGCTCGTCGTCGCGATCCTCGTCGTCGGGCTGTCGGCCGGAGCCGCATACCTCCGCGATCGCCTCGCCCGGCCCGTGTGGTCGGCGTCGGCGACCGAGCTGATCGATGGCGACACGTGGGACGGCAATCTCGCCTCCGACGGGCAGCGGATCGTCTTGCTGTCGCGCGAGAAGATCCAGGGCTTCTGGGGGGTGATGACGGTCCGCATCTCCGGGGACGGCGGTGTCACGTCGGGTGGCCCGGTCTCGATCTCGGCTCGCGTGCCGGATTGCCGCGCGGCATGCGCTCGTCCTCGGCTCAGACGGGTCGCTCTGGGCCGCCTGGGCGGAGCAAGGTCCGCAGGTCGCGTCGCAGCGGCTCGTCGTTCGTCGATCGCTCGACGGGGGAACGACCTGGACCGAGCCGGCCCGCCTGTCGCGCCCGAACGTCGGGCTGGTCGGGATCCCGGCCCTGGTGGCCTCCGACCGGGTACGCCTCGTGGCGTTCACCGACGGCGCGACCGGTGACGTGATCGTCCAACGCCTCGACGAGGCCGATGCGCCCACCGGCGATCCGCTGATCATCGGTCGGACGACCCGCGAGCTCTACTCGAATGCCCAGTTCTACGACGCCGCGCTCGCCGTTGGAGCGGTCGACGACCACGTCGTCCTCGTGTACGACGATGGCCGCGCCGCCGGGGCGGTCGTCTCCCCCGATGGCGGGCAGACCTGGACCGAGGCCTGGCGGGAGGCCGAGCCGACGACGCCCTCGCGCCTGGTCACTCACGGCGCCGAGTTCATCGTTCTGGAAGCCGTGAGGGCGGGGGCGGGCGGCGAGGTCCGGGTTGTGGCGTCCGACGACGGGGGCGCGACGTGGACACGGGTCGGCAGCTGGACCGGCCGTCCGGCCCTCACGCTGTCGCTATCCGCGAGTCGCGAGGGGGAGTTGGCTGCCTGGGCCACCTGCCGCGACGTCGCCTGCTCCGCGATCGACCTGCGGGTCGGTGACCTCGCTGCGGGGCTTCGGTCCGACCCGGATCGACCTGGGCGGACGAGCCCGGCCGGTCGGGCTCGCACTCGCGGGCGGCTCGATGGTCCTTGCTTCGGTCCGCGAGGACCCGAGCGGTCAGGCCGCTGCCAGGACGCTGCTCGTGGCCGCTGGTCCGAAGCCTTGAAACGCGACGAGGCGGACGATCCGACCGTGGACCGGGGAGGGGCGAAGAGCACGAGCCGCTCGTCCTCTCGGCTGACAGCCAGGGTGGAATGATCGTGTCCTCCAGTACGCCCAGGCTGCGCCCGCGACTCCTCCGATCAACTGCCCTGGCTGCGCTCTTTCCGATCGCGATCGCGGTCCTTGTTGTTCCTGGCCCAGGCTGATCGTCAGCGACCCGGACCGCCTCAGCCAGCGACCCGAGGCCTCGCTCTACTACCCGGGCCGGTCCTGATCAGCAAGGGTGGCACCGAGAGCGACATTTGCCGGGGTGGCAGCCGAGATCCGTCGGCAACTCGGGACCGACGGCTCGCTCGATGAGGTGCTGACGTTCTACCGGCGCGAGCTTGCGGCGAAGGGCTGGGAGACCGGCGGCGGCTCGAGCGCGGCCACCGGCACAGACGAGAGCCAGGCCTGCGCATGGCACACGGACGACCTCGTCCTTCGCCTGAGCTTCCCGAAGATGGGCAGGTACCAGGAGCGCCACGTCTCAGCCTCGCCATTTCAGACCGTCGGATCCCCGGCCACAGGTCTGACCTACGACGGGCCTCGCATTGACCTCCTGCATGACCCGATAGACCCCGGGCCGCATCGTGGACAGAGACGAAAGCCGGCGCCTGGGCGTAGGTCCCCATCGTCGTCCAACCGGGCGGCAAGCGGATACCGCCGATGGCAGTGCCGAACGTGATCGTCCCGAGCCCCGACGAGCGCTCCTCGAGCTGGGCGGGTGGCAGGTCGATCAGCGCCATTTCGATGATCCGCCGACTGAACGCCCCGGTCACGATGAGGACCCGCTCATCGGTCACGGCGTAGTACGTCCGGTGCGCTTCGCGCCGGGCTACGGGGATCCGGCCGAAGATCAGGTACAGGCCGATGACGACGAAGGGGACGCCCCAGAGAGAGAAGAGCAGCCCGGCCTCCGAGGTGAGGACCTCCATCTCCCAGTAGAGCGCGAAGCCGCCCCACAACAGCGAGAAGGGGATGAGATACCAGGCACCGCGCAGGCTGAAGGCCGGCACGTCGGGGTTGCCCCTGCCAGAGGACCCGTTCACCAGGACGGAGCAAGGAGTGGATCGGGTCGCGACCCGCCAGTGTCGACGAGCCCCCATGCGTCGAAGGATGGCACACCGCGTACCCAGCGGAGTGGCCCCCGGCGGGTCCCGAAGGGAGGATGGGTTGACACGATGCCCACGACCGCTACCATGTGTCGCATGGTACCCGGCACGGCACGGAAACTCCTCCCAGAGCTCAGCCGAGGGGTCGTCGAGCACTGCGTCCTCGCGCTCATCCGCGATGAGGAGTCGTACGCTTTCGAGATCGTGCGTGTCCTCGGGGCGCGGGGCCTCGTGACGAGCGAAGGAACGATCTACCCGCTCCTGGCGCGCCTCCGGCGGGATGGCCTGGTGTCCACGATCTGGCGCGAGTCGGACGCCGGGCCGCCCCGCCGCTACTACCGGATCACGGACGAGGGGTGCCAGGTCCTCGACACCTTCGTCGCCGACTGGACGACCTTCCGCGATGCGGTCGACGCGCTCCTGCCGGGCGCGACCCAGAAAGAGGTGTGACGGGATGGATCCGGAGATCGTGGTCCGCGATACGTCGGGAACCTCGAGGCCGCCGCCTCGCACCTTGCGCCGGATCGTCGGGCCGAGCTCGTCGCCGATGTCCGCGAGCACATCGAGCTCGCGCTCGCCGAGGCGGGGAGCACCGACGAGGCGACGGTGCGCAACGTGCTCGAGCGACTCGGCTCGCCGGACGAGATCGTCGCCGCCGAGACTGGACCGGATCGTCTGATGGGCGGCGGCCAGACGCGCACGACGGAGCCAACGGTCGTCGGATCGCGCGCGCTCAGCGTCGAGACACGCGCGCTCATCCTGCTCACGGTCGGCGCAGTTGTCATGCCCGTCATCGGCCCGGTGCTGGGGCTGTGGTTCGTCCTGGCATCGGAGCGATGGACGTTGACCCAGAAGCGGACGGCCATGCTGATCGTCGGCGTTCTCCTCGTGCTGCCGCTCGTGTTGCTCGGCCCGGCATTGGTCAGCGGGGAGATCACCTGGGTCTTCACGAGTGGCGGTTTCCTGCTCCCGTTCGTCCCGTTGGCAGGGATCGTCGCCGCCACCTATCTCGTCGTTAGCACGTCCGTGGTCTTGACGGTCTCTAGGCGACGGTAGCCAGCCTGACGAGCCGGCCGTCGGGACCTCTGCGAACGGCTCATCGTGTCGGCCCACGTCGTCGGCCCGGACGGCGGTGCGAGCCACGGCCCGCTCGGCCGCCTCTCCCTCCATACACAGAGCCTAAGGGCCTGTAAACGGAATGCGGGCCGATCACCCGCCGCACCCGTGGATGGAGGTCAAGTACTAGTCAACCACCCGCACTACCTGGTCATGGGCCGCTGGCCCGATCGGCCGTAGGCTCGATCACGACATGCCCGACCCGCTGTCGATCGACACTCGGACCGTCCGAAGACTGTCCCGGACCAGGCTCTGGTTCGGCTCGGCAGCCACGCTCGTCGCAGTCTGGGTGGCGGTCCGACTGACCGGCGGCGTGCCCGATCCGCTCGCCTACTTCGGCTTCATCGCCGTGGCCCTCGCGGTCCTGGCGGACGGCTGGCGCGCCGGTCTCGTGAGCGGTCTGGCGGCTGGCCTGCTCCTTGGCCCGCTCGCGCCGACCAACGCGGCGGCCTCCAACGGCCCGTTCGGGCCGTTGGATTGGACGGTGCGTTTGGGCGCCTTCACGATCGCCGGCGCGACGACGGGCTGGCTGTGGGACGAGGCGCAGCGCCTGACCGGCGCCCTCGAACGCGAGGCCGGCCGTCGACGGGCGGACGCCCTGGCCCACGCGTCCGAGGAACGCCTGCGGCGGACGATCGAGGCGTCCGTCGACGGGGTCCTCATCTTCGACGAGAGCGCGCGTCTCGTGCTCGCGAATCCAGCAGCCGCGCGGATCCTCGGGCGTGACCGCGACGAGCTCCTGGGCCGGCTGGGGGCGGACCTCGTCGAGTCCATGGGCGGGGTGCTTATCGGCTCCCCGCTGGGTGACCCCCGGGGCGACGGGGAGGTGAGCCTCGTCCGACCCGATGGCGCACGGGTCCTGGCCCGGGTTTCGGTGCGCCCGCTCGCCGGCGAGGAGGGGCCGCTCGGAGGCACCGCCGTCACGTTCCACGACGCGACGGCCGAACGATCGCTGGCCGAGGAACAGTCCGTCCGCCTCCAGGTCCTCGACGAGGCCGCGCGCCACGCCGTCGGCGCCGCCTCGGCGGCGGCCGCCGGCGAGTGGCTTTGCCCAGCTCAGCTCGCCTGGTCGCTAGTGGCGGCGGCGATCTACCTGCTCGAGGCCGACAGACCAACCGGCTCGCCGCCTGGAGTCCACCCGAGCTCGGCGGGCCCCTGCCGGCGCTCGTGCCGGAGGACGAGGCACCGGCGCTCCGCGAGCTCGCCGCGGCGGGACCGGTCCGGCTGCCCCTCGAGCACCTGCCGGCCACGCCGGCAAGTCGGCAGCTGCTCCGCGACCGCGGCGCCCACGCCTTGCTCGCGGTGCCGCTCCGGGAGGGCGACGCGCTGGTCGGCATCCTGCTCGCCGGCGACCGCCATGACCCCGAACCGCTGAGCGCTTACCAACTCGACGAGCTTGCCTCGACGGGCCGACTCGCCGCGGCGATCGTGCGCCGCGCCGAGCGGGACGAGGAAGCCGCCAGACGCCGGATCCGTGACCGGATCGAGCACCTCCTGACCCACCCCGATGACCTTCCGTCCGTCTTCCAGCCGATCGTCTCGGTCGATCGGTGGCGGATCGTCGGCTATGAGGCCCTGGCCCGCTTCCGGGTCGGCCCGCCACGGTCGCCGGGCGCCTGGTTCGTTGAGGCCGTGGAGGTCGGGCTCTCGGCCGAGCTCCAGGCTCTCGCCATCCGCCGCGCCGGTAAATCCGCCGCCCGAGCCCGCCTGCCGGTCGGGACCTTCCTGTCGGTCAACGTGCGCCCCCAGGATCTGGCCGATCCGCTGGTCACGCGAGCCCTGGGCAGCGGCTCCCTCGAACGGCTGGTCATCGAGGTGACCGAGGATGAGCCGATCCGCGACTATCCGGCGATGCGGGCGGCGATGCGACCGTACCTCGACCGCGGGGCGCGGTTCGCCATCGACGATGCGGGTGCCGGCTTCGCGTCGATGCGCCACGTGACCGAGCTGCACCCCGACTTCGTCAAGCTCGATGCCCAGCTGGTGCGCGGACTGGGCGACGACGAGGCTCGCCAGGCGCTCGTGCGCGCCCTCGCCGGATTCGCCGCCGAGATCGGGGCCGAGAGCGTGGCCGAGGGCGTCGAGCAGCCGGCCGATCTGGCGCTCCTGGCCCGGACCGGCCTGCCGATCCTGGCCCAGGGCTTCGCGATCGCCCGGCCGGGCCCCGCCTGGCCGGCCGTCGATCTCGCGGCCATCGCCTCCCGCGCGCTCGCCGACCCAGCCGGGCCCGAGGGTCCCTCACCTCGGCAGGCCCGGGATTCGCCGCGCCCGCGCCGACTGCCCTCGCGCTCGGCCCTGGCTGAGCGGTAGGATCGCCGACGTGCCGGACCGCCGCGTCGGTGTCCCACTGATCGCATTGGTGGCAGGTCGGACGGGGTAAGCACGTCCGCGCGAACCTGACGGAACGCTCGGCACGTGGTCGGTGCTGCGCGTCGTCACGATTGGCGGGCTGATTGCCGTCGGGTCGTTGATCGCATGCCAAACCGTCAGGACTCGACGAGCCGATCGGGAATGGCTGGTCCTGGCGATGGGCGCTGGTCTCGAGTTCGGGATGATCCTCGGCTCAGTCCTTGCCGGGGCCATCATGTTCCTGGAGACGGGCAACCCCCAGTTTGTGCCACAGTTCGCGTGGTAACTGATCGCGGCGCTCGGCGGTTGCCATCCATGCTCTTGGGCGGGACGCACGTCTCCCATGCCGATCGCGCAATTGGATCGCAGAGTTCTTGCCCCGGGCATCGGGCCCTGTGCGGAGGTACTACGTGCCGATAACGCATGGACGATGAACGAGCGTCCGGAGTAATCGACTGGCCTTCGCCGGACCCAATTCAACCGGACGAAATCCAGCTGCTCCTTGCGGCTGAGTGGGCCCGAATCAGGCGTCGGCAGCGCCTTGTGCTTGCACCCTTTGCACTTGCTGGCGCACTAATACTCGCCTTCCTGCCGGGCGGAGTCTGGCTGGGCGTTGTGGTCGCCGTGAGCGGCGGAATTTCCGCCGTGTTGGCTTACAGAACCGTCGCATCGCGGGCCCGACTCGCCCCGGCGCTCGAGGTCCTATCGTTTTTTGCCGACCAGCATGCCCAGGAGTGGCAGAGCATCGACGGGAGGGCGCAGGTACCTCGGTCCCTCGCTGAAGCCCTGACGGGCTGGGAAGCCGAGTGGAGGACCATGCGACCGTATGCGCCTAGCCAGCCTCTTGCGCTTCGGGTCTGTGGCCGAGCTGCGGAGCGGCCTGAACGGGTGGCGCCCGGTCGATCCGGTCGCCAGGGCCCGAAAGGCGCGCTTGGCCGCCCGCATTGACTCGCCCGGTACCGCCAATCAGGCGAGCGCCACTGGCATGATGATCGAGGCCATACCCGACGCCGACGCGCGATTGGTCGAGCAAGCCGCAGCTGCCGTCGACGAGGCTCGTCGCGAGCTTGCGGGCGGAGAAGACGGCCTCGAGCCCCTCGTTCGCATGCGACCTCGACTCGGTCGCTTGTCGCTTCCGGCCCTGGGCTTCGCCGTGCGACGGCAGCGTCTTCGCCGACGGTTGCTCGGCGGCGTGGTGATTGCGATCGCGCCAGCCTGCATGATCGCCACGTCCGCGTTCGGTTGGACGTTCCCGTTCGGCAGCGGGGTCAGGGTGCGGGGCGAGGGGCTCGCCGGCGCCAGCGGGGGCGCTCGAAGCACCGCGATCGATCTGATCGAGAAAGGCGCACAAGCCGCGACTCTGATTAGCGGGCCGCTCGATGACGACCAGATTGTGGAGGCCATTACCCGCGGTGGGCCTGTTGAGTCCGTTTGCATGGCCGAGGGGCTCCATTCGACGGCCGTTCGGGCGACGACCATCAGGTGCGTCTACATCCTCATTGGTGACTACGTGGGCGATCATCAAGATCGGGCAATTCTGTCCGCCGGCCCTCCTCCCGACCCGTCCTCCGACCCAATCGCAGCAGCCTTCGGAGTCCCATCTAAGCCAGCCTACTTGGTGAGCATCCCGGCCGGGACCGTGAGGACATTGCTCAGCCTAATTCGCCCGAACCCGTATCCGGGCGACGGCTTCGCTCTGTACTTCCCAACGGGAGGCGGAACTCTCTCGGGAGAGGACCTCGCCGCGTCTGTATGGCCGAGGATCGACGTCGCGTTGCCCGCCGCGATCTTGGTGTCTGGTCCGCTATCGTCGACAGAGGTCGATGCCCTCATCGACAACGAGGCCCCGGGCCTCGAGTGGATCCCTGGCGGACGCCCAACAATGCTGCCCGTGCCTGCTCCGGGCCAGCGGGTCTACGCCGTGCTCGTTCTGGGCGGTTCGACTGATGGGGATGCGGTCGTGACCTTCGACCGGAAGGGTGGTCCGCGCTACTTGTATCGGCTGGACCCTTCGCTGGGTGGCCTCGTGCGGGAGGCCTTCACACCCGTCGCATCATCTCCCCCTTGAGACAAGGATCGGTTCACGGCGAACTGACGTGGCGGCAGAGATTGAGCCGGGCGAACCCCCGACTCGTCCAGCATACGAGGCCGCGCCGGCGTCGGAGGTCCCGTTCTGGACCGGACGCGATACCCGCACGGAGTGACGCGTTGCCGTGGGCGCACTCGAAATTCGAACGCCCATTCGAGGCGCTTCCGGCCGTGAGGCGATGACCTTGCGGAGCGGACGGATGAAAGTGTCAAGCGGTGGGCGTATCCTCGGCCCGGACGCGGTCGACCCCGTGGCGAAGGGCGGAGATCGGGGATTGACTCCGCCGCGCAGCCTTGCCGGGCTCAGGCCTTGGCTTAACCGAGTCGCTCCCCGTTTGGCGGCGACCGCGTCCGTCTCCTGACGAGCCTCGACGAAGGCGACATAGGCGGCCTCCGCCTGGGCGAGGACCGCTCGCTCCATCTCGCGCTCGAGCTTCGCCAGCCCCGGGCGTCGCCAGAGCCAGGCACCCGACCACGCCGTGATGGCGCGCCGGCGGCCAGCTCGACCGCCCGGATCTTGGTGGCTGTCAGCCGGGCCGGCGCCCAGCGGTAATCGACGTCGTGGGTCAGGAGATGCCAGGCCAGGACGGCGAGCTTGCGGGCGACGGCGACGATCGCGATCGCGTGACCGCGTCGGCCAGCGACCCGCCCGTAGAACGCGTGGAGTGGGCCCGGCACCCGCGCGGCGCCGAGGGCGGCCTCGACGAGGAGGCCCCGGACGTGACCCTGGCCGGCGTGGCTGATGTGGCCGGTGTAGGCCGGCCGGCCGCCCGACTGGCGGACGATCGGGTCGAGCCCAGATAGCTGACGAGCTTGTTCGGCCGGTGGAAGCGCCCGATGTCGCCGATGACGGCGACCAGGCCGGTCGCCGTCTGGAGCCCGACGCCCGGGATCGAGAGGAGCCGCCGGACCCGCCGATCGTCGACGACTGTCCCGGCGATCCCGGCCTCGGCGAGGCTGATCTCGGCCTGCCAGGCCGTCGAGGAGCCGGAGCGTGCGGTCGACGAGCTCGTGCTCGTCAACCGGCAGCTCGACCGTGGTAAGCCAGGACCGTCCGTTCCGGCCGAACGGGTCGCTCCAGGGACAGCCGACGAGGTTGCGCATGAGGACGGCGCTGATCCGGTTGCGGAGCCTGGTCCGCTCGGCGACGAGGGCGGCCCGACCCGCGACCCGGCGACGGAGCGCTCTCGTCTCGGGATCCGGCTGCCAGACCGTCGGCAGGTAGTCGGCGGCGAGGAGCTCGGCCAGCGTCGCCGCGTCGATCGTGTCGGTCTTCGTCTTGGCGTCGGCGATCGCCCGGGTCCGAAGTGGGTTCGACACGACGACCCGGCCGGCATGGCCCTCGAGAAGCTCGACGATCGGCCAGGTGTTCGTCGTCGCCTCGAGGACGACCTGGTCGTCGGGTCCGAGCGTCGCGGCGAACGCTCGCAGGCACTCCGCTGAGGCGCTGATCCGGCCGCCCGAGCGGGTCCCTCGCCCAGGCTCGCTGATGGCGACCTCGGCGAAGCGCTTGCCGACGTCGAGTCCGATGCTCCGCATGGCGCCCTCCTCTCCGTCTCCGAGGACACCGGCGGGCGACACGACAACAACGGATCCGCGCTCGAAGCGCACCCGGGTGAGTCGCAGGGGCGGCCAGAAATAACTCCGGACTCGGGGTCCATCAGCTCTGCGGCCTGCCCGTCCAGTGGTGTCCCACCCTTGCCCCTGGCCCGGTCCTCAGAGGATAGGGTCAGCGGCTCGGGACACCGCTTTCGTACACGAGATAACTGGGCCCATTACGCTCGGGTCGCCACTCGGGGAGGCACAGCGCTCGGCGGGAGCTCGTCCGAAGTCAGTCGCTCTATCCACTGAGCTACGGGCGCGAGAATGACACTCATTCGGAGCGCCTAATCGTGTCACAGCCGCCCAGCCGCCGGACGCCGGTGCGCGTCGCTTCGCCTAGTCGTGCCGGAGTGCCTCTCGGGCGGCGGGAGAAGGGAGCTGCTAGGTCTTCTTGGCTCGGGGGCTCGGGGGCTGAGCGACCACTTGCTCTGTGGCCGGCGCGCCCTTCGACGACTGCGCCTTCTTGGTCTTCTTGGTCTTCTTGGTCTTCTTGTCCTTCTTTGCCTTCTTGTTGGCCATTACGCCCTCCAAGGTCGTGGCGGTCGGTCTGGTGCGCTTCGCCACCCGATCCACTGCCTGTCTGTCCGGGCCTCCGGCACCACGGCGATCTCCGTGACAGATGCCGGACCGCTCTCAACACCGCCAGCCTCTCGGCCGTGGGTGCACCGGTTTCCGCGATAGGTCTACGCCGTCGGAGATCACGAGTCCAGTAGCCACTTGTCATGCACGCTGAAGCGGAGGCGAAATCCAGCCCCTACCCCGCTGGTGCGGATGGGGCACCGGTGCTGGCAACCCGGCTGCCGATCGCTATTCTTCGCGCTCCACAAGCGCGATGCTTCGGATCGTGATCTTGATCCGAAGGTGAGCGGCCACGTCCCGCAGGAAGCCGGTGCGCGTCAGGCGTGCTACGAGCTCGGCTGTCTGCCGCTCGTCGAGACCGAGCTCGTGGCCGATCTCCTCGCCGCGGACCTCGACATCGAGGCTGCCGCCGCACCGGTCGTAGACCCGGCGCACGAATTCGCGATCCACGTCCACGTGAGGTGAAGCCTTCCGGGATGCAGGTTAGCTATATCGCATCGTGGTCGACTTAGTAGACGATCTCGTCTGCCTCTGGCACTTCGATGCTGTGGACGTCTTCCGAGCCGGAGCCAATGCGCACGGAGACGACCCAATGCCCCTGGCCCTCCTGTTCACCCATGGGAACGATCGGCCCGCCGACGATCAGACGAGCAACTGCCTCATCGCGGCTCTCGTACCGCACCTGTGTCTCGGTGGGACCGTAGCGATCGACACTCCGGACGGCAAGGTCGCTTCGCTCGCAGCCCATCAGGCCTGCCAGCCATTCCCGCGCGTCCCATGTCGCCACTTCGAGACTCCTCTTCCAGACCCGCGCGATCAGCGACGGGCTGCCTAAGCATCGGCGGCTGCGCGTCACCGTGCGATCCTGAACGGGCCGCCAGGGAGCCTGCAGCCGCTGATCAGGACCAGGCGAGCGCGGACCAGCAGCGGCCCGTCGCTGCCGATGGATCGGCCCGACTACCCGACGGGCTCATGCGGGCGGATGCGATCGCTGCGTGGGAGGCCGTTGGGCAGTTCTGGACCGCCTTCGTGACGTTCCTTGGTGAAGATGAGACTGGGTACCGCGCCCTCGGAGGGAGGGTGCCGATGCCCATCAAGTCCGACCCCCGCCGGTTGTGTACCAGCCGAGCTACATGCTTGGCATGCTTGCCATGAACCCAGGCGCCAGCCCGGGGATCCAGATCGTCGCGACCGCCAGACCCAGGCAGACGACCCCGACGAGCCGCGAGAAGGCCTCGCCCCTTGACCAGAGCTTCTCGGTGAGGACCACCGTCGCGAGGATGAGCATCGGCACGACGCTCATCGCCCCAAGGGCGAGCAGGACGACCATCAGCGCCCAGCAGCAGCCCAGACAGTAGGCGCCGTGATGCGCGCCCACGCGGAGGTCGCGCAGCGGGCCCTGGTAAGAGCTGTAGTGGAAGAAGAGCGACAGCGGAGAGCGGCAGTGCGCCAGGCACCGGTACTTGAGCGGCGACAGCTGGTACAGGCCGCAGCCCAGGTACGCGGCGACGCCCGCCGCAGTCCCGAGTCGCGGATCCCCCTCGGCCAGCCCGGCGATGAGCGCGCCGAGCGCGAACGCGAGCACGCCCGCAGACGCCCAGACGACCAGATAGCCGCCGGTGAACAAGGTCAGGCGCAGGGCGCGGCGCCCGGAGATGGACCGGGCGTACAGCGAGGCGACCGGCGCCACGGACGGCAGCATCATCGCGGCCATCATCACCGTCCAGGCGACCAGGAACGCCGGCAGTTCCAGCCCCATGGTGCCCGACATCGCCCCGCCCTGCCGAGACCACGCGACGATCGCGACCCAGGCGATCGCGGCGATGATGAGGAGGACGGCCGCCTGCGGTGTCAGGCGCCAGATGGTCCGAGAGCTGGCTACCCCGCCCACGAGAATGGCGCCGAGAACCCGCTCTTGCCCGACGAGCGCGATCTCGTAGCCGAACGCCGAGATGCGAGACGCGGTCGCCCGCGCGACGGTCAGCGACGAGTTGGCGGGGTGGTGCACGCCGGTCAGCTTCGGCGCATCGGCGGCGGGATCGAGCGGCGAAGCCACGTCATCGACCTCGATCGCCACGCCGTCGCCGATCTTCACGCTGTGATGACGCCCGTCGCTGCGGTACTCGATCGACGCCGACTCCATCCCGAGCATCTCCGTGATCAACGGAGCGAGGCCGGCCATGGGCCCGCCCATCTGCCCGGAGAACACGCCCGCGAGCTTGGCTCCCTGCTGCTCCGATGCCTTGGCATCCATGAACAGCCCGACCTTCCAGTTGCCCTCGACCATCATGGCGGGCGTATCGCCGAAGACGCCGACCGTCAGCCCGCTGACGTCCACGTCGTCGATCTTGCCCGAGTCGACGTGGAAGGCCATCAGGAACCGGCACCGCTCGTGGTCCGCCGGCGCCGAGAAGTCGGCCACGGTGCAGGGACAGCCGACCTCGCAGTTGCAGTTCTCGAAGTAGGTGCCGTCCAACCGCCAGGCCATGACGAGTCCTCCACGAGCGAGCCTCTGCGGGGCCCGGCCATCGTGGTCCCGCGTCCGGGCAACGTCAAGGACTTTTCGGACCGGAGGTCCTCGACCGCCGTCAGTGGGCTCGCCTCGGACGAACACGAGAGGCGACTCGATCTGCTGCTCTCAACGCCGGTGTCGCGGGCCCGCTGGTTCGTGGCCAGTGGCCTGGGCCTGGTACTGGCCCGGCGGGCCTGGCGATCGGTAGAGCCGGTGGTCGCGGTCGGTCATCGTGCCGGCACCGGGCAGGTCGAGGTCCGTCGCGGGCCACGGCACGAGCGGGATGGCGAGCGCGGACCGGACCGATCGCAGCGGGGCGACGCCGCTCATCGGACCGACCGCAGCCGGGCCCGTTCCGAACGCGTCGCGAGATCCGCCGTCCCCACGGCGCGGGACCGCCTGCCCACCGACCGACCGATGCCGAACGGACTCGCCTGGCGGCCCAGCCACGCCTCCACCGGTGCCGGCCGCCCCAGGAGGTAGCCCTGGCCGAGGGTGACTCCCAGCTCGGTCACGGTCGCCAGCTCGGCATCGGTCTCGATGCCCTCGGCGATGACCTGGCAGCCGGCTGCGGCGGCGAAGTGGAGGATGCCTGCGACGACCGCCTGGCGACCGACGTCGGCCTCGACCCCGCGCACGAGATCCGAGTCGATCTTCACGAAGTCCGGCCGGAGCTCGACCAGGTGATGGAAGTTGGCCACCCCCGCCCCGGCGTCGTCGACCGCTACCCGGATCCCGGGACCGAGACGGAGCACCGCGTCGCGCAGGGGCCCGTAGGCGTCGATCGGCTCGTGCTCGGTGATCTCGAGGACGATCGGCCGGGCGCGCAGCCCGAGCACCGCATCGAGGGTCTCGACGTCGGCCAGGAGCGATGGCGAGACGTTCAGGCTCAGCCAGGTCCGACGCGGCAGCCGACGGGCCCCTTCGATCGCGGCCGCAAGGGTCGCCGTCTCGAGCTCGATCCCCAGGCCGCACTCGAGCGCCGCCGCGAACACCTCGTCGGGTCGGGCGCCATCGGCGAACCGGGTCAACGCCTCGTACCCGACGGTGGCTCCGGTCGACAGGTCGACGACCGGCTGGAAGATCGGTCCGAATGCCCGCTCCCCGATCAGCGTCTCGATCCGGTCTCGCGCCGCGGCCAGCCGGTGGGCGAGCGCCATGGCCGGCGCCCGAAGGCGCTCCTCCTCGAGCCTCCGCTGGGTGACATCGCGGGCGACCGCGTAGAGCAACGAGCCGTCGGCCGAGGGCGACGACGTCCACTCCAGCCAGCGGTAGGAGCCGTCGAGGTGGCGGTAGCGGTTCTGGAAGTCGAGGACGGACCTGCCCTCGTTGACCTGGCGCTCGACCTCGCGCCGGGTCGCCTCGACATCGTCGGGATGGACGAACTCGACGAACGGCCGGGACTGGAGCTCGTCGAGCTCGTACCCGAGGACGCCCGTCCAGGCCGGGTTGAGGCGGATGAAGTAGCCATCCGCGCTGGCCGTCGCCAGCAGGTCGATCGAGACGTCGAAGAACCGATCGCGCTCCTCGAGGGCCGCCAGCCGTGAGGCCTCGGTCCGCCGGGCGGAGCGGGCGCTCTGCCAGATGACCGCGGCGATGAACGCGAACGTCCCGAGGACCATCAGTGAGGTCCCATACCGGCTCCCATAGAGGCCGCGCTCCTCGCCCAGCAGGCGCAGCCAGGCGAGCACGAGGGGCGCGACGAGCGCGGCGGGAACGAGCACACGTGCCAGGCGGGCCGACGACGAGGCGCCCGCGAACACCTCGAGCGGCCCGCCGCCGGGCAGGAGGCCCAGCGCGCCGATGCTCGCCACGATCGTCGTGATGGCGGTGCTGAGGGCCATCTGCGTCGACCCGGCGAGGATCGACGGTGTGTTCGCCGCGAAGATGACGTCGAGGACGTTGAGCGCGGCGATGGTCAGCGAAGCGAGGACGAGGACCGGGACCACCCGCCGCGTGGCGGGTCGGGCGGCGAGGAGGATGGCCAGCCCGACGGAGATGAAGCAGATCACGGTCATCGGCGACATCCGGTTCGGCTGGACGGTCCCGATCTGCCCGGGGAGCTCGCGGAACAGCCATTGGTCGATGCCGAGGTCGCGGCCGAGCAGGTACTGACTGCCCACCATCGCGCTCAGCGCGATCGCGAGCGCGATGGGCGCGGCGCCGAGCCGGTGGAGGCGGCTGCCGGTCGGCCTCGTCCGGAACGCCAGACCGACACCGATGAGCACGAACGCGAGAGCCGCGTTGACCTTCATGGTCAGCAGCCCGGGCACGATCGACTTCAGCGCGTCGACCCCGAGCCACCAGCCGAGCAGCACGATGCCCCCGACCGCCGTGCAGACGATACCGGCGAGGAGCGGCAGGTCCTCGGCACGAGGCCTCGACCCGGTCCGGGCCACCGTCGTCGCTATCCGGGTGCGGATCGCCGGGGTCGAAGTCTGCATGGACACCTAGGGACGCGAGGTCCACATATCGTGGACTCCGGCACCATCGGGGCTACCACCCAGGCGTCCTATCGAGCGCTGGGACGCTCGACCCGCGGCGTCGTCATCCAGCGGGCGCGAGCCACCTCGCCGATCCGCGAGCCCATACGCTGCTGAACGGAGCATGTGCTGGTACTTCCATCTGGGCGGAGCTGCGGTGGCGTGTCGGCGACCCGTGTACCGCGCGACCTCGCGGCGCTAGTATTCGCCGCATCCCGATGCGGCCGGAGGGATGAGGGGCCGTCCGGTCTGCCGGTCCGTGGCTACCTGAGGAGGAGGAGCGTCCGATGAGACCGTGGCTACGCCTGTCGACCGTCCTGGCGGTCGTCAGCCTGCTGGCCGCCGCGTGCGGAGGCGGCGCCAGTCCATCGCCCAGCGCCGCGCAATCGGCGGCTGCGACCCCCGCCGGGTCGGCGAGCGCCCCGGCGTCGGCCCCGGCGAGCGCCGCCGCCGACGTGTGCACGAAGCCGGAGACGAAGGCGGGGACCACGCTGACCTTCGCCTCCTACGGCGGCGTCTACCAGGAGGCCCAGCGCAAGGGTTGGCTCCAGCCGTACACCGCGCTCACCGGCGTCCAGTTCCAGGAAAGCGAGGACTCGGCGAACGCGACGATCAAGTCGCAGGTCGAGTCCGGCCAGGTCACCTGGGACGTCGTCGACGTCGGCAACGACTTCGGGCTCGATTCGAACAAGGACCTGCTCGAGCCGCTCGACTACACGTTGATCCACAAGGACGAGATCCTGCCCGGCTTCGCCAGCACGTATCGGGTCGCCGACATCACCTACGGCGTCGTGCTCGCCTACCGGACCGACAAGACGAACGGCCAGGTGCCCCAGGGCTGGGCCGATTTCTTCGATCTCAAGAAGTTCCCCGGCAAGCGCGGGATGTACGACTACTCGGCGGGCGGCATCTTCGAGGTCGCCCTGATGGCCGACGGTGTCGCCCCGAAGGACCTCTACCCGCTCGACATCGACCGGGCGATCAAGAAGCTCGACACGATCAAGGACCAGCTCGTGTTCTGGCCGGGCGGCGCGAAGTCGCAGGAGCTCATCGACTCCGGCGAGGTGACGATGTCGCTGATGTGGAACGGCCGGGCGTGGAGCGCCAAGCATCTCGACAACAAGCCGGTCGAGATCCAGTGGAACCAGCAGCTCCTGACCTCGGACTACTTCGTCGTGCCGAAGGGCTCGCCGAACAAGGACGAGGCGATGAAGTTCATCGCCTGGGCGACCTGCGCGCAGAACAACGCCGCCCCGTCACAGTTCATCCCGTACGGCCCGACCAACAAGAACTCGAAGCCGGCGGCCGACAAGGTGCCGGACCTGGCCGTGTCCAACGTCAACGACACGACCGCCTACTTCGATGACCAGTGGCTCGTCGACAACGCGAAGATGCTCGATGACCGCTACAACGCCTGGAAGACCCAGTAGCTCGGCCGATGTCCGCCGTCCGGAGCTGAATCGGTGACCGCGGCCAGCCAGGCCGCCGGGCGATCGAGCCGCCGCCAGCGCGGCGGCTCGATCGTCAACCGCTGGGCGTGGCTCGTCGCCCCGACGATCCTGTTCCTGGCCGCGTTCTTCTTCGTCCCGCTCGTCCTGATGGCTCGTCCGCAGCGTGACCGATCCGCCGGGTGCCGGGCTGTCCAACTACCAGGCCTTCTTCGCCTCGGCGGCCGACGTCCGGGTCCTCGGCAACACGTTCTACATCTCGGTCGTCTCGACCGTCGTCTGCCTGGTCATCGGCTACCCGTACGCCTACCTGATGAACATCGTCCCGCCCCGGGTGGCCGGCGTCCTGCTCATCTTCGTCCTCGTCCCGTTCTGGTCGAGCCTGCTCGTCCGGACGTTCGCCTGGGAGGTGATCCTGCGGGACACCGGGGTGATCAACAGCCTGCTCATGAACTGGGGGATCATCAGCGAGCCGATCACGCTCATGCGCAACACGCTCGGGGTGATCATCGGGATGTCCCAGATCCTGCTCCCGTTCATGGTCCTGCCGCTGTACACGGTCATGCGACGGATCGATCCCGAGCTGACCCGGGCGGCGGCGAACCTCGGGGCGCCGCCGGCGGCGGCCTTTCGGAGGGTCTTCCTCCCGCTCAGCCTGCCCGGCGTGGCGGCGGGGTCGCTCCTGGTCTTCGTCCTCGCCCTCGGGTTCTACATCACGCCGACGATCCTCGGCAGCCCGCGCGAGACGATGATCAGCCGGTTCATCGCCGACCAGGTCCAGACCCGCCTGGACTGGGGGATGGGCAGCGCGATGGCCGTCATCCTGATGGTCCTGACGCTCATCTGCCTCGCCCTCGCCTCGCGGGTCGTCCGGATCCGGGACGTGTACGGGGCGATCGGCGAGGAGTCGTGAGGCCACGATGACGGAGTCCTGGCGCCGGCCGACCCGGATCCTGCTCCTCGGGATCGGCCTCCTGACGATCGTCTTCCTCGTCCTGCCGACGCTCATCGTCGTCCCGATGGGCTTCTCGTCGTCGCAGATCCTCGCCTTTCCGCCGCCGGGCTGGTCGCTCCAGTGGTACGAGAAGGCGTTCACCAGCACCGCCTGGACGTCCGGTTTCGTCAACAGCGTCCAGGTCGCGGTCGTCACGGCGATCCTGGCGACGATCCTCGGGACGCTCGCCTCCGTCGGGATGGTCCGCGGCCGGTTCCCCGGGCGGGGCCTCGTCAACGGGCTCGTCCTGTCGCCCCTGATCGTCCCGGTGATCATCATCGCGATCGGGATGTTCTCCCTGTACGTGCGCTGGAAGATCACCGGCAGCCTGCTCGGGCTGGTCATCGCCCACACCGCGCTGGCCATCCCGTTCGTGATCGTCAGTGTCACGACCAGCCTGCGGACGATCGACCGGAACCTCGAGCTGGCCGCCCAGAACCTCGGAGCGGGGCCGGTCCAGACGTTCCGCCGGATCACCCTGCCGCTCATCCTGCCGGGCGTCCTCGCTGGGGCCCTGTTCGCGTTCCTCACCTCGTGGGACGAGGTGGTCATGGCGATCTTCCTGACGACGACGCGCTTCCGGACGCTCCCGGTCGTGATGTGGGAGCAGGTGCGCGAGGTGGTCGACCCGAGCGTGGCCGCGGTGGCGACCGTGGTCCTGGCCGTGACGACCACGATCCTGGCGCTCGCCTTCGTCGTCCGCCGCCAGAGCCCGGTCACGTGAGCGCCGGACTGCGCGCTGCGGAGATGGCCCGAACGGCGGCGCCCGCCGGCGATCGACCGGCCCTCGAGCTGCGCGGGTTGGCGAAGCTCTTCGGCGACGTCCTGGCCGTCGACGGCGTCGACCTGGAGGTCCGGCGGGGCGAGTTCGTCACCCTTCTCGGCCCGTCCGGGTCGGGCAAGACGACGACCCTTCGGATGATCGCCGGCTTCACGACCCAGTCGAGCGGCACGATCGAGATCGATGGCCTCGACATGAGCCGGGTCCCGCCCTATCGGCGCGACGTGGGGATGGTCTTCCAGAACTACGCCCTGTTCCCGCACATGACGGCCGGCCAGAACATCGCCTTCCCGCTCCAGATGCGGCGGACCTCGAAGGCCGAGACGAGGCGCCTCGTGGCCGACGCCCTGGCGCTGGTCAAGCTCGAGGGCTTCGCCGCCCGCTACCCGCGCCAGCTGTCCGGCGGCCAGCAGCAGCGGATCGCCCTTGCCCGCGCGGTCGTCTTCCGGCCACGCCTGCTGCTGATGGACGAGCCGCTCGGCGCCCTCGACAAGAAGCTGCGCGAGGCGCTCCAGCTCGAGATCATGCACATCAGCCGCCAGCTCGGCGCGACGGTCCTCTACGTCACCCACGACCAGGAAGAGGCGCTCGTCATGAGCGACCGGATCGCGATCTTCAACAAGGGCAAGATCGAGCAGCTGGGACGCGGCGAGGACCTGTACGACCGGCCGATCTCGCTGTTCGTCGCCGACTTCATCGGCGAATCGAACATCCTGCGCGGCCGCCTCGAGCTCGATGGCGAGGGCGGCTGGCTGACCCGTGCCGGCTGGCGCTGGCGGGTGGGCCCGGCGGCTGCGCGGCGGGTGGCGCTCGAGAGCGGGTCGGCGGCGGCGCTCGTCGTCCGGCCGGAACGCCTCCGGATCGTCGGCCCGGACGACGCGATCGCGCCGGGGACGAACGCGATCGAGGCGGCCGTGTCCGACGTCCTCTACCTCGGCTCGATCCGCAAGTACGAGCTGGCGCTCCCGGACGGGCAGCCCGCTGTCGTCCGCCAGCAGGTCGGCGGCTCCGAGCGCGAGTGGCGCGCCGCCGACCGGGTCCGCCTGTGCTGGGCCGTGGACGATGGGGTGATCGTCGCCGATCCGCACGGCTGAGTGCTCGAGGTCGGCCGGCGATCGGCCGTTCGGCCGAGGCAGGGCCGTCGCGTCGCGGACCGGCCCCCCGACCGGTCCGCGAGCGTCCGCGTCAGTTCGCCGGCTTGGGCGCCCGGACGCGGATGAGGAGGGCGTCGTAGCCGGAGCCGGACTTGGTGCCGAGGGCCATCGCGAAGTCGCCGACCTTGAGGGCGTCGGCCGAGGCCGCCTGGCGCTGGGCGCGGATCCGGGTGTCCGACCCGATCGCGAACGTGGTCGAGGTGCCGTCGGCGCCCTTGAGGGTGACCGACGTCCCGCTCGCGGCGGTGATCTCGCCGCGCTCGAAGTGGACGGTCATCGTCGAGCCGTCGCGCTTGAGGACGGTGACGTCGCCGCGCATCACCCGGCCGAGCCGCGCCGGCTGGGCGGCGAGGTCGAGCGAGGCGGCGGCCTCGCCAGGCGCGGCCGGCGCGGGGGCGGCCAGGATGGTCGGCACGGCGACGACCCCGACGAGGCCGGCGGCGAGGACGACGACGGCGATCCGCCGAAGGCCGAAGGAACGGATCCGAGTGGACATCTGCGCTGACTCCTGGGGCGGGCGGCGGTCCGGAGGAGGGACCGCGTCGTCCGCCGAATGGATCGAGCATCCCCTCCCGCCCGACCGGCGACCACCGTCGGGCCGTCACGCCCGGTAAGCCGGGCGTAAGACGGAGGCGCCCGGACCCGCCGGGACCGCTCCGCTCCCCTCTCGTCCGTACTCATCGCCGTCGGCGCGGGGTTCGGGCGGTCCCAGCCAGGCCGGGACCTTCGGTCCGCGGCCCGGCCATCGACGGGCGGATCGGCACTGGACGCGGCCGCGCCGGGCCCGCAGGCTCGGGGTGCTGGACCGTCGGTCAAGCCGGCGTTCCGTCGCGTTCCCGGGACGTCGTGGCCCGCGGGGCCGGACGGTGACACGCGTGGGTCTGGGAGGCCCGCAGACCGAGGAGTGACGGCGATGGGACGCCAGTTCGTGATCCAGATGGAGAACCATCCGGGGGAGCTCGCTCATCTCGCCCGAGCGCTGGGTGCCCGTGGGATCGACATCCACCATGTCGCCAGTGTCGGCGCCGGTCCGTGCGCCTCGATGTTCATGACGACGACCGACCCCGAGGCGACCCGTGAGGTCCTCCGCGGTCTCGGCCATGAATTCATGGAGGGCGAGCTCATCGTGCTGGACGTCGAGGATCGGCCGGGCGGGCTGGCCGACGTCAGCGAGAAGCTGGCCGCGGCGGGGGTGAACATCGTCGGGGTGATGACCGTCGGGCGTCGGCCCGGCTTCGTCGAGATGACCTTCGCGGTCGACGACGAGGCCAAGGCCCGGGCGGCCCTCGGCCTGGGTGAGGCCGACCTGGTCTGCTCCGGCGGCTGAGATCGCCCGATCCGCGTCCGCCCCGCGCGGCGACGTCGCCTAGCGCTCCGTGCAGGACAGGCAGGGATCGATCGACAGGAGCGCCACCGGGACCGCGGCCATCTGCGTCCCGGGCATCATCCGCAGGACGGCCGGCAGGTTGGCGAAGGTCGGGGTGCGGACCCGGACCCGGGTCGGGTGCCGGTCGCCGTCGGCGGAGACGAAGTAGAACAGCTCGCCACGGGGCGCCTCGACCCGACTCGTCGCCTCGCCCCGGAGCACCGTCGGGACGGGCGCCCGGAGCGGTCCCCGGAGACCCTCGAGCCGATCGAGCGCCGCCCGGCACAGCTCGAGCGACTGGGCCATCTCGCGCCAGCGGACCACCACCCGGGCGAGTGCGTCCCCGCCGGTCTCCACGATCGGCACGATCGGCAGCTCGTCGTACGCTCCGTAGCCCGACTGGCGGACGTCGACCGCGACGCCGGACGCCCGGGCCATCGCGCCGACGACCCCCAGCTCCACGGCGTCGTCACGGCTGATCATGCCGACCCCGGTCAGGCGACGGGCGACCGCCTCGTCGCCGAGGAGGAACGGCGCGATCCCCTCGAGCCCGTGTTCGGCGCGGTCGAGCCCCTCGCGGACCTCCGCCAGCATCGAGTCCGGGATGTCGACCCGGACCCCTCCGAGGGCCGTGATGGCGATGATCACCCGGGCGCCGCACGTGGCCGAGAACAGGTCGAGGACGCCTTCCCGCACGCGCCAGCAGCTCTGGAAGAGGGCCTCGAAGCCGATCGCGTCGGCGGCCAGCCCGAGCCACAGGAGGTGCGAGTGGAGGCGGGTCAGCTCGAAGAAGAACAGGCGCAGCAGGCGTGCCCGGCGCGGCACCTCGACCTCGGCCATGGCCTCGATCGCCTGGGCGTAGGCGACGCCGTGGGCGACCGAGCAGATGCCGCAGACGCGCTCGAGGAGGGCGAGGTCCTTGTCGAACGGGCGACGCTCCGCCTCCGCTTCGATCCCGCGGTGGACATAGCCGAGCCCCAGCACGGCGCCGGTCACGACCTCGTCCTGGAGCGTGAGCTCGAGCTGGATCGGCTCGGCCAGGACCGGGTGCTGGGGGCCGAACGGCACGACCGTCGTCGTCATCGCTCGCGCTCCCGACCGGCCCTCACCGGCGTCACGGCCTCGCCGGAGCCGGGCGCGTGGACGTGGACCCAGCCTTCGGGACCGTCGAAATCGCGATACAGGCGACCGCGCGTAGTCGATCGACATGCCGGTCACCCGGAGACCCTGCAGCTCGCTCATCTCGTTCTCGACCAGGAAGGCGGCGGGATACGCCTCGTCGATCGCCGGGACCGGCTCGGTCAGGCCGATCTCGACCCGGCAGGTGGCACAGCCGCTCGTCACGCTCGAAGTGATAGAGCACGGTCCAGGCGTCCGGCCGGGGCACGGCCGTCGCGGTCACGAACCGCCACCCCCCGTCGCGCAGACGGCGGGCCTCGGCGAGCAGCTCGTCGGACGGGATCGTCCGGCAGTCGGCAAGGTCGTTCATGGCGCAGCCTCCGGCAGGGGCCCGGTGTCAGGCTCGCGATGTCGACTCGCGACGGTCGTCCGCCGGGTGGCTGGACGACCAGGCTCGGCTGACCCGGGCCGCCGCCCGCGTCGCGGGCGAGGCGGACCTCCGCCAGGCGCGGCACGGCCTCGATGATCCCGTCGAGGATCTTCCACGGCGGCGGCGGGCAGCCGGCCACGAAGACGTCGACCGGGATGACCGTCGCCGACCCCGCCGAGCACGTTCGGCGAGCCCCGGAAGATCCCGCCGTGGGCGGCGCACGAGCCGACCGCCACGACCGCCTTGGGTTCGGCCATCTGGTCGTAGACCGCGCGCAGGACGCCGGCGTTCCGGCGGTTCGCCGGCCCGGTGACGACCAGCACGTCGCCCTGGCGCGGGTCGCCGACGTTGATCACCCCGAACCGCTCGGCCGAGTAGCGCGGGGTCAGCGTGTCGAGGACCTCGATGTCGCAGCCGTTGCAGCCGCCGCAGTCGAAGTGGATGAGCCACGGCGACTTCATCCTCGACCGACGGACCCAGGCACGGGCGAGGGCGAGCGGACCCCTCACGGCACGATCCCTCCACCGACCGCCCCCGCGGTCACGAGCGCCACCACCGCGGCGACGCCGCCGAGGCCCCACGCGATGGCGAGTGCCATCCGCCAGGTGGCCCGGGGCAGGCTGTTGTCGGCGACGACGACCGCGACGTAGATCACGCCCACGAGGATCGGCGCGAGGACCGGCAGCCGACCGGCGGCGAGGACGATCAGGACGACGACGAGGGCCGCCTCGTACCAGTGACCGAGCTCGGCCATGGCCAGCCAGCGACCGGCCATCTCGGTCGTCGAGCCCTTGACCAGCTCCTGGTGGGCGTGGTGGGAGCTGGCGATGTCGAACGGCGACTTGCGCAGCGTGGCCGCCAGCAGGACGGCCAGGGTCAGCCCGAGGGTGGGCAGGCTGAGGACGAGGGTCGATCCGCCGGCGATGGCCGCCGCCGAGAACGTCCCGGCCGCGACGGCATAGGCGATCACGACCAGGATGAGCAGCGGCTCCGTGGCGACCAGGACCACCAGCTCGCGCGACGCGCCGAGCTGCGCGTAGGGGGACTCGACCGACGCGGCGGCCAGGATGAACAGGACCTGGGCGGCCCCGAGCACGAGCACGGCGACGAGCAGGTCGCCGCCGGCCAGGACGATCGCCGAGCGCCCCGGCCGCGAGCACGAGATGGGCGACCACGAGCCCGGCCATCAGGCGATCGGTCGCCGGGCTGGTCTTGGCGAGCAGCTTCGTCAGGTCGTACAGCGGCTGGAGGAGGGGCGGCCCGATCCGGAGCTGCATGGCGGCGGTCACCTTCCGGTCGGCGCCCAGCAGCAGCCCCACGCCGAGCGGCGCGACCAGCGTCCCGCCGACGGCGAGGGCGACGCGCGAGCGGCTCCACGGCGGTCATGAGCCGAGCCTCAGGCCGGCTGAGCCGAGCAGCGCGGCCAGCCCGACGGCTGCGACGAGGAGCCATCCGACGGCGACCATCAGCCGTCCCGAGGCCGTCGGTCGGGCCGGCCGCGGGAAGCCGATCCTGCTCCGCGCCGGCCTCATCGGCCACACCGGCCTCCCGCGACGCCGACCTCGCCGCCCCAGTAGAACCCGCCGCTCCGGGCCACGATCGGGCCACCGAGACCGCCGTGGAACGACCCGGCCGGCCCATGGGCCAGGCCGGCTCCGGACAGGTAGGGCGCCGGCGCCACGGTCCGGATCCGGCGCCCGACGACGATCGCCAGGGCGCCGGCCGCCAGGCCGAGAGCGGCGACCACGGGGACGGCGAACGCCCCGCCGTCGAGGGCGATCGACCAGCCGGTGGCCAGCCCGGGGTCGATCCCGAACGCCGAGCGACCGGCCGGGTCGGCCAAGCCGCGGGCGATCGGCGCGGCGAGGAGCAGACCGGCGATCGAGGCCACGCTCAGCACGGCGATCGGGGCACCTTCCCGGCGCGGCAGCGGTCCACCCGGCTGGGCGGTCTTCGGGACGCCCGCTCGCCGGACGATGAGCCGGCCGATCACCGCCGTCCAGAGGGCCAGGTACGCCGCGCCGCCGATCGCCAGGAGGACCATCAGCGGGACCTCGCGGGCGCCGATCTCCAGGATCGCCCACTTGGCGACCACGAGCCCGAACGGCGGCAGCGCGAGAGCCACGGCGGCGATCACCAGCGGCCCCGCCAGCCGCGGCACGGTCCGCAGCGAGCCCACCAGGGCCTCCAGGTCGCGCGTCCGGGTGACCTGCTCGATCGCCCCGACCGACAGGAACGCCAGCGCCTTCGCCACGGCGTGGAAGACCAGCAGCATCACCCCGGCCGCCAGCGCAGCGGGTGACCCGAGCCCGGCCGCGGCGGCGATGAGCCCGAGCGTCGAGATCGTCGACAGGGCCAGGATCCGCTTGAGGTCACGCTGGCGGAGCGCCTCGATCGCGGTCACGGCGAAGCTGAAGCCGCCCAGCACCGCGAGCGCCGGCCCGAGCAGGCCGTCGGCGGCGATCGGTGGGGCGAGCCTGAGGAGCAGGTAGGACCCGGCCTTGACCATGGCGCTGGCGTGGAGCAGGGCGGACACCGGCGCAGCGGCGATCATCGCCCCGAGCAGCCACGGGTGGAACGGGACCAACGCCGACTTCGTGGCCGCCGCGGCGATGCAGCCGGCCAGGATCAGCGGCAGCGCCCAGCGCGCCGCCACGTCACCGGCGACGAGGTCCGACAGCCGGCCGCCCGGTCCGGCCAGCAGGACGGCCGCTCCGAGGGCGATCCCGCCGAGCAGGTTGTAGGCCAGCGCGCGGCGGGCGGCCAGCACCGCGGCCCGATCGCCGTCGAAGCCGATGAGCATGAAGCTGCACAGGGTCGTCGCTTCCCAGCCGACGACCAGGAGCCGGAGGTCGTCGGCGAGGACCAGCAGGTCCATGGCCGCCACGAAGACGAGGAGCCAGGCCAGGAAGGCGGCGGTCCGCCGCGGGCTCAGGCCGCGGTGGTGCAGGTGGGCCGGCTCGTAGCCGAGGGCGTAGACCGTGATCAGCCCGCCGACGATGACCGACACGCCGAGCAGGGTCATCGCCAGCGGGTCGACGGCGAGCGCGCCCGGACCGGCGGTCCTCGGGCGCAGCCTCGAGCAGCTCCGTGACCGGCGCGAGGGTCGCGATGGCCAGCTGGACGAGGGCCAACCCGACCAGGAGCCGGCTTCGGGCGCGCAGAGCTACGACCAGGAAGATGCCGCCCATCGCGACCGGGGCCACCGACCAGCCGGCCCCGGCCAGGGTCTCGCCCGGATCGAGTGGGCCGAGCGAGACCGGGTACCGCGCCGCCTGGCCGACGACCGGCCAGCTGGCCACGGCGCAACCGAGCCCGACGGCCGCCAGCCCGAGCGTGACGAGCGTGATCGGATCCCACCAGCGACGACCCGCGCGAGACGCGAGCGGCAGCGCCAGCAGCGCTGCGCCGACGAGCGGGGCGGCGAGCGGGAGCCAGATCGCAGCGGCGACAGTCATCTCATCCATCGGCCACCCGGTTCGGCTCGGATGATCCGCGGGTAGCCCCCATGGTTCGACCGTATCGCCGGCTCCGATCCGCGGGCTAGGGCCGGTCGGTGTCTTCGGTGAGGCCACACGGACCGCGGCGGGACGATCAGTGGCCCTCTGGTCGCCGTCGCATGGCACGTCCCAAGGGTCCGCGGCCGTCGCGCTGGATTCGCGGCGCGTGGTCGCCGCCACGGCGGCACGCCCGCATGATGGACGTCTGCGGCGCGCTAGCAGCCGGTTCCGGAGAGGAGGCCGTCATGGACCACGTCGACATCCGGGTCGAGGCGCTCGCGATCCTCGATGCCCAGGACGCGCACATGTCGTTCGACGAGGCGGTGGCCGAGTTCCCCGAGCGTGCGCTGAACGTCCGGCCGCCGAACGTCGGGTACACCCCGTGGCAGCTCCTGGAGCACCTCCGGATCACCCAGTGGGACATCCTCGAGTACGTTCGGGACCCGCGCCACGTCTCACCCGACTGGCCGGTCGGCTACTGGCCCGCACCCGACGCGACGGCCACCCAGGAGCAGCTCGTGGCGACGGTCGAGGCGTTCCGAGCGGACCAGGCGGCGCTCCGCGCTCTCGTCACCGATCCAGGGACCGATCTGCTGGCGGTCCTGCCCGACACCCCCGGGCACACGATCCTGCGCGAGATCCGGGTCGTGGCCGACCACAACGCGTACCACATCGGCGAGTTCGCGATCCTTCGTCAGGTCATGGGCACCTGGCCGGCCGATCGACCGGGCTGAGCCGGACGGGTTGTCCCGGGTCGTCCCGGGTCAGCCGCCGAGCCAGTCGCGCATCCGGGCGATCCAATCCTCGCTGATCGGCCGCTCGCTGGCGACCGTGTACCAGAGGCCCGCCCTCTCGACGAACGGCTTGAGTGTCCGCAGCGCCTCGCCGACGTCGTCCCAGGTCGACGCCCATCTCCTCGGGCCGGTAGCGCACCCCGATCCGGTCGGCGATCGCCCTGATCCGCTCGGGGTCGTTGCCCTGGAGGTCGCTCATCAGCAGCACGCCCAGGGTCACCGGCTGGCCGTGGAGGAAGTGCTTCCCGGTCACATACTCGAGGTTGTAGAAGACGAAATGCTCGGCGCCCTCGATGTGACGTGGGTTCCAGCCCGCGTTGTGGAACGCCGCGCCGCCCCAGCGGAGCGACTCGGCCATCGCCCGGATCCCGGCGTCGGACACCGCATGGATCTCGTCGGCGGCGTCGATCACCCGGTCGAGGGCGACCCGGGCCTCGGCGACCAGCTGCTCGTCGTACGGCCAGCGCGGCCTCCACCTTGCCGACCTCGGCCGCCATCTTCCAGTCCCAGTGGCCGGTCCAGTAGCACAGGATGTCGCCGACGCCCGAGCGGTTCAGATCGACCGGCGCGCTCCGGACGACGTCGAAGTCGACGTAGACGGCCTCCGGGACGGCGAACCCGACGTAGCGAACGACTCCCTCCACCCGGACCGCCGCGCGGTGACCCCAGGCGGCGTTGACCGACAGCGCGGTCGGGACCTGGAAGAGCGGCAGGCGACGCTTCCAGGCCACGTACTTGGCGACGTCGAGGGCCTGCCCCCCGCCGAGACCGATGACCGCCTCGCAGAGGGGCAGCCCGTCGACGATCGCGCTCGAGCGCCGATCCGCTCCAGGATCGGTCACGAGCAGCGGCCCGACGAGGCCCGTCGTCGAAGTCGGCGGCGAAGCGCGGCCAGAGGTCCTCCATCGTGACCACGAGGTAGGGCCGATGGACGAACGTCTTCAGCTCAGGGATGAGGCCGCGTCCATAGACCGTTTGAAAGAGCTCAGGCATCTTGGACCTCCCACTGGTCGATCGTGGTGACGACGGACCGCGCACGGCTCACCTAGCCGGTCCGTTCGCTACCAGGTCAGCGGCCGCGATCGCGGCGCCGGCAAGGACGCTCTCCGGTCCGAGCGCCGCGGGGACGACGCGCAACACCCGCGCTGTCGCGGGGAGCGTGCGCCGGGCGGCGACCGCCGCGGCGCGGCGAACGTAGCCCGGGATGAGCCAGGCCGACGGCGCCGCCCACGACGATGACACCGGGGTCGAGCACGGCGGCGATCGCCGCGATGGCCTGCCCGAGGGCGAGCTCCGCCTCGCGCACGAGCGGCCGGACCGCCGGTTCCCGTCGAGCGGCTCGGAGGATCGCCGCCGCTCCGAGGGGCGCGAGACGCCCATCCGGGAGCCGGCCGTGCGGCCATCGCCGGGCAGCCCGGGCGACGAGTCCGTTGCCGCTTGCGTAGGCCTCCACGTGACCGAGCCGTCCACACCCGCAGCGCGGTACATCCGACCCGGTGGCGATCTCGGCGACGAGATGGCCGACCTCGCCGGCCAGGTCGTGGGCCCCCGACCGGCGCTCCCCGTCGACCACGAGCCCCGCTCCGATCCCGGAGCTGATGGTGAGGTAGGCGACGATCGACTCGCCGCGCCCGGCCCCGAGCATCGCCTCACCGAGTGCCCCGAGGTTCGCGTCGTCATCGAGACTCCAGGGCACGCCCATCGCCGAACCGAGTGGGGCGCCGATCGCGACGTTCCGCCAACCGAGGTTCGGCGAGTGGATGACGATGCCCCGGCCCGGATCGAGCGGCCCGGGAGCCGCGCAACCGATCGCCAGCAACCTCGCTCGGCCGACAGGACCGAGATCCGCCAGGCCGGCTCGCACCGCGTCGCGCACGGCGTCGAGCGTGACGGCCGGCGTCGGGTCGGTGGGGATCGTCCGGACGCGGACCGTGCCGGGGGCGGACTGCGGAGGCCAGTCGACGAACGGGTGGGGCAGGACCACGATACTCGTCTTCGTGGCGCCGATGTCGACCGCGGCGACGGCATCGATCGAACGGCTCACGCCGGAACCTCCGCGCCTGGCGAGCGGCGGAGGATCGCATCGAGGAGGCGTTCCGCCAGGTCCTCGTCGCGGACCATCGGGTTGGCCTCGAGCGCCCGGACGAGGCGCGCTCGAGAGGACCCGGCGAGGATCGCGTCGACGGTCAGGCGCTCGTACTCCGCGTGAGCGGCCAACAGCGCCGTCGGTCTCGGCGGGAGCTCGACCGGGGGCCGCGGTCGCAACTCGCCGGGCAGAGTCAGATCGACGGGCAGCTCCAGGACCGCGCAGGCGGCTTCGGTCCTCCGCGCCGGTCGGCACCCGGCAGGCCGACGATGAGCGGACCCGCTGCCCCGTTGATCCATCCGTCGAGCAGCGGGACGACGCCGAGCGCATACCAGCCGGCTCCGCGGCGGGGTCCGCCCGGTCGGCCGGACGCGTACGTCACCAGCAGCTCCCGCTCGAGCTCGCGGAGCGCGTCGGCGCGGGTGGCCGAGCCGGTCTGGGCGGCCAGGATGCGATCGGGGTGGAGGTAGTAGCGCACGTACGCCGCCCCGACCGCGCCCTGGGACTCGACGTCACCGGGATCCTGTCCGAGGGCGAGGTCGCTCAGGCGTGACAGCTCCTCTGCCGCTTCGGGCACATACCAGCCGACATGGTTCATCCCGACGTAGCGAGCGCGAACTCGTTCGGCCGGCCGGCCGAGCCGCTCGGCGATCGCGGCCGTCAGGCTGATCGGCGAGTCGCACACCGAGACGATCCGCAGAGCGAACTCCCGTCGGGCGGCCGCCACGACGATCCCGGCCGGGTTGGTGAGGTTGACGACCAGGGCGTCGGGAGCCGTGGCATGCGACGTCGGCCCACGCAGTGCGGAGCGCCGGCACGGTCCGCACGGCATCGGCGAACCCGCCGGGGCCCATCGTCTCTTCGCCCGGCAGCCCGAACTCGCGGGGGAACGACTCGTCGAAGGCGCGACCGGCCAGTCCGCCGACTCGGACCTGGTTGAGGACGGCGTCGGCGCCCTCGAGGGCCCGGCGGCGGTCGGTCGTCGGTCCGGACCGATAGGCGTCCCGCCGATCGAGGCCGCACGACGCCTGCATTCGCGCGCCACCAGCTCCAGCTTGTCGGCGTTGCGAGCGGTGAGGACCACGTCGACCGCCGGCCGGCGATCCGCTCCGCCCGGCCAGGCCGCGATCGCGTCGAACAGCTCAGGTGTCGACGCGCCGCTGCCACCGAGGACGACCAGGCGCATGGCGGCTCAGGGCAGTCCGTAGAACGCCCGGACCGCCTGGCCGACCCGGTGGACCTCGGCGTCGGTCAGCTCGGCGAACATCGGCAGGCACAGGAGCGTCGGCACCAGCGAACGAGCCACCTCGATTCGAGCCGGCCCGCCACGGGTGTTCCCGGTAGGCGTCCTGGTCGGGAACGAGCTTGGGATAGATGAGCTGGGTCCCGATGCCACGCTCGGCGAGGAAGGCCACGCAGCGCCTCGCGCCGCGGCGCCTGGATGGTGTACATGTAGTAGACATGCCGGCCCGTCGGCATCGTGCGCCGGCGGTCGGACCGGCGTCCCCTCGAGCAGCTCCGGTACCGGACGGCGATCCGCCGGCGCGCCTCGATCTGCGCGTCGAGGTGGCGAAGCTTCACCCGCAGGAACGCGGCCTGGAGCTCGTCCAGCCGTTCCTGGTAGCCGAGCACCAGGTGTTCGTGCTTGACGCCGCGCTGGCCCATGTAGCGCAGCTGGCGGATCCGCGCGTCCAGCTCGTCATCGCTCGTGGTCAGCGGCGCCGCCGTCCCCGAGGGCGCCCGAGCAGCTTGCTGGGGTAGAACGAGAACGCAGCCATCTCTCCCGAGGCTGCCCACCGGTCGTCCGCGCAGCGTCGCCCCGTGGGCGTGCGCGGCGTCCTCGAGCGACCGGGATGCCGGGCGCCGCGGGCACGGATCGCATCGACATCGGCGGCCGCACCGTAGAGGTGGACCGGCAGGATCGCCTTCGTGCGCTCGCTGAGCACCTCCGGCAACTCGATCCGGATCCAGGTTCGGCGGTCTCCGGCTCGACGTCGACGAACACCGGGGTGGCCCCGGTGTAGGTGATCGCGAAGGCCGTCGCGACGTAGGTGTTCGGGACGGTGACGACCTCGTCGCCCGGTCCCGACGCCGCAGAGCGAGCAGCGCCAGGTGGAGCGCCGCCGTACCGCTGCTGATCCCGATCCGCATGGCGCGCACCCGAGTAGCGCGGCGAACTCCTCCTCGAACGCCGCCAGCTGCCGGCCCAGCGTGTACTTCCCCATCGGGAGCACCTCGTCGAACGCCCCCCGCAGCTCGTCGGCGATGGCTGCGTGCTGGCGGATCAGGTCCTCGGCGGGGATCCGGCGGGTCGGGGAGCTGCCGTCGGGTCGCTCATCGGTGGTATGGCAGTCCGCCGCTCACGATCAGGTGGCTGCCCGTGACCTGGTCCGCGGCCGGTGAGCACAGGAACGAGACGGCACCGGCGATGTCTTCGGGTCGCTCGAGCCGCCCCAGGATCAGCCGCTCTCGGTACTCCTCCTTGACCGTCGCCGGCGGGCATCCCGCGTCGCTCGCCCTCCAGCTCCCACTCGGCGGCCATCATCTCCGTCTCGACATCGCCTGGTCCGACCGCGTTGACGGTGACCGCCGGCGCGAACTCCTGGGCCGCCACCTGGGTCAGTCCGACGACGGCGAACTTGGCCGCGCAGTAGGGCCCGAAGTACTTCGTGGTGCAGTTGACCTGGGCGACGTACGAGCCGAGGTTGACGATGCGACCCCAGCCGCGTTCCATCATCGGCGGTGCCAGACGGCGCATCGTCAGGAACGTGGCCTTGGCCATGATGTCGAGGTGGGCATCCCAGTCGTCCTCGGTGCATTCGACGATCGACCGGTAGAGCGAGATGCCGGCGTTGTTGACGAGGATGTCGATGCCGCCCAGCGCCGCCTCGGCTGCATCGCAGACGGCCTGAGACCGCCGCCGCTCCGCGCAGGTCGCCGACCGCGATCGCGGCTCTGACGGCCCAGCGCGCGGACCGCGTCGGCCGTCGTCGCGGCGGTCGCCGGGTCGATGTCGTTGACGACGACGTCCGCGCCGTCCGCGGCCAGCCGCAAGGCGATGGCGCGGCCGATCCCGCGACCGGCTCCGGTGACGAGGGCTCGACGGCCCGCGCAGGTTGATGATCTCGCTCATTTCACCGCTCCGAATGTGAGGCCCTTGACCAGGTAGCGCTGCGCCAGCACCGCGAACAACAGCATGGGCACGATCGCGGTCATCGCCGCGGCCGCCATCTCCTGCCAGCGGAGCGCTGCGTAGCCGCGATAGCCTGCCACCGCGATCGTCACCGTCTCGGCGCTCGTCGAACGTCAGCGACAGGGCGATCGTCACCTCGTTCCACATGTTGATGCCGACCAGGATGCCGTAGCGGCGATGCCCGGGCGCGGCGAGCGGCAGGTAGATCCGCAGCAGCGACTGGAGCTCCGAGCAGCCGTCGACCCGGGCGGCGTCCCCGAGGTCCGCGCGGCACCTCGATGAAGAACGACTGGATGAGCCACACCGCGAACGGCACCGCGAACACCTGGTAGATGAGCGCCAGGCCGATCTGGGTGTCGTACAGCCCGATCTGCTGGTACAGCACGTACATCGGGATGACGAACAGGAACTCTGGGATGGCGTAGGCGAGTAGCAGCCACAGCCTGAGCCAGCCGCCCGCCGCGGACCCTGAAGCGGACGATCGCGTAGGCGGCGGGTGTGGCGATCACGAGCGCGAGCGCGACACCGAGGATGACCACGATGACGCTGTTCACGAACGCCTGGCCGAAGTCGCGCCTTGCTCCAGATCGCGAGGTACTTGCTGAAGTCCGGGATGTAGATGAGGTCGGGCGGCGTCTTGAATGCGTCCCGCGGCTTTCTTCGTCGAGATCGACGAACAGCCAGTACAGCGGGAACAGCGTGAGGACCATCGCGCCGATGGCGATGGCGTAGGCGACGCCAGTCGCCGACGCCGGCGGCGCGTCCGGCGACCGGGCCAGGACGGCCCGCTCATTCGTCCGGCCTCCGGCCGTCGCGCCGAAGCCGCTGGTAGACCAGCGACGATGGCCAGCACGATGACCGCGAAGATGACCATCATCGTCATCGACAGGCTCATGGCCTGCTGCTTGAAGGCGATCCGGTAGGCGAGGACCTGGACCGATTCGGTCGTCGTCAGCGGGCCGCCGCCGGTGGTGCCGAAGATGATGGCGAAGACCTTCAGGCAGTCGATCGTCCGGAACAGCAGGATGACCAGGATGATCGGCCGCAGCAGCGGCAGCGTCACGTAGCGCAGCCGCTGGAGCGCCCCGGCGCCGTCGACCTCGGCGGCCTCGAGTGGCTCGCTGCGGCAGCGCCTGAGACCAGCCGAGCAGCACGATGAACACGAAGGCGCGTCTGCCACCAGGTGTCGATCAGCACGATCGAGGCCATGCCCATGCCCGGGTCGCCCAGGAACCCGAGCGGCGCGATGCCGAGTTGCGTGGAGCACCGTAGTTGAGGATCCCGAGCGGTCGGGTCGAGGAGGATCTTCCAGATCAGCGCGACGATGATGCCCGAGACCATCAGCGGCACCAGCAGGAGCGTGCGGAAGATGCCCGACGCCGCGCCGGAGCCGGTGGACGACGAGCGCCAGGCCGAGGCCGAGCAGCGAGCTCGACCGCGACCGCGCCGACGGTGAACACGAACGTGTTCCAGAGCGCGGTGTGGAAGCGCTCGCTGCCGAGCAGCGCCAGGTAGTTGTCGAGCCCGACGAAGTTGAACTGCTTGCCCCAGTTCCAGTCGAAGAAGCTCATGTAGAGCGAGTAGAGCGTCGGGTAGCAGCGACGTCAGCCCCATGACGATCGACCAGCGGGATCGAGGAAGCGACCGCCGCGGTCGTGGCCGCGCGGGCCGCGGCGGACCGGCCGGGCGGTCACCGGCGTCCGGCACGCGGCTAGTCGAGACGCCCCGCCCGCGCGGTGCGGGGCGGGGCGTTCGGACGCACGTCGGTCAGCGGCGTGCCACCGGCCGACGCGCTCGCCATGACTACTTGTTGACGGCCTTGCCGAGGGCCTCGTTGCGCCTTGGCGCAGGCCGCCGTCGGATCCGCGCCGTTGGCGATCGCGAGCATCCCGTCGACGATGGCGAGCGCGCCGTCCTTCCAGCCCTCCTTGAACACGACCGTCGTGCGCGACGTCGGCATCGCGTCGTTGACCGCCGCGACGTACTCCGGCACCAGCGTGCCCGGTGTAGGCCGGGTCGCTGTACGAGGACAGCCGCGGCGCGCCGCCGGTCGTCGCGCCGATCTTGGCCGTGTTCGCCTTGTTCGTCATCCACTGGATGAAGTACCAGGCGGCGTCCTTGTTCGCGGCGTTCTTCGGGATGCCCAGGCCCCACAGCCAGTGGCCGGTGTAGGACTTGCCGTCGGCCGAGGCCGGCGGCAGCGCGGCATAGCCGACCTTGCCGGCGACCAGCGACAGGGTCGGGTCCTCGTAGACGGCCCGAACAGGCTGGCATCGATGAAGAAGGCCGCCTTGCCCTGCGAGAACAGCGTGTTGGCATCCGGCCAGTCGATGGCGAACTTGTTGGCCGGCCCGGCCGCCAGCAGCTTGGCGTAGTTGGTCAGGCCCGGCGCAGACGCGCCGGGTCGGTCAGCCGCGGCTTGTCCCAGGCGCCGTCGAACCACAGGCCGTAGGGCGGCGGGGCGTCCTTCGCGCCGCAGGCGTCGTAGACGACGCCGGACAGCGTGTCCATGATCGTGTCCGACCGGATGCCGCGCATCACCGCGCCGACGACGCCGTCCGCGGCCCCGTCCTTGGTGATCTTCTGCGGCCGCGGCGATCAGCTCGTCGAACGTGGTCGGGCATGACGCCGCCGAGGTACTTCGTCGACGAGGTCCTTGTTGTAGAACAGGATGTACGTCTCGAACGAGATCGGGATGCCGTAGAGCTGGGCGCGATGCGTCACCGGGCGGGTACATCCCCGGATCGAGGAAGCCCTGCGGGAAGTCCGCCAGGTCGTAGTCGGCCGCCGTCTTGGTCGGGTCGTTCAGGTACGGGCGTCAGCGGCTCGATCAGGCCAGCGTTGAACTGGGTGTAGCGCGGTCGAGTCCATGGGCAGGAAGTAGACGTCGGCGCTGCCCTCGGCGGCGCGCACGGCCTGCTCCATCTTGTCGAAGTAGAGGTCCTCGGAGAACGGCTGGACGTTGACCTTGATGCCGGTCTCGGCGGTGAACTGGTCGACGAGCGGCGTCATCCCGTCGGTCCACGGGTGCTGGTTGGCCAGGAACGTGATCGTCGTCCCGCTGTACTTCTTCCAGTCGAAGGCGGCCGCCGAGCGGCGACGCTGCTGGCCGCGCCGTCGACGGCGCCGTGGTCGGCGCGGTCGTCGGGGCCGGTGCTGGTGGTCGTCGCACCCTGGCCGGCGCAGGCCGCTCGCGACGAACGCGACCGCGGCCCCCAGAGTCAGCAGTCGACCGGGTCTGGCAGAGCGTCATCTCGTACTCCTCCTCCTTGCGCTCGGCGCCGGGCCCGACGGACCATGGCTGGCCCGACGCTCTGCCAAGGTCGCCGATCGCGCCGCGACCCGTGCAATCGCCGAGTCGTCAGCACGCCCGGCCGCGAGCTTCCGCTCATGCGTGATGATAACATCGCCGTCGAGCGTGTCACGCCACCGCCCGACTGCGCTGGATCGCGCTGGCTCAACGCGTCCATGCGGTCCCGCAGCGGATCGCAGAATACTGTTCACGTGCAGCGAAATGGCCGATCCGACGATCGCGATCCTGGAGGTCCTCGCTCGAGCGGCCGCGCGCGTCGCGGGCCGAGCTCGTCGCGGCGACCGGGCTGTCGGCGGCCACCGTCGGCCGGGCGGTGGACCAGCTCCGTCGCGACGGCGTCGCTCCGCGAGGTACCGCTCGAGCCCGCCGGCGTCGGTCGTCCGCCGCGGATCGTCGAGCTCGACGAGCGCTCGGCCGTGCGTCGTCGGGATCGACGCGGGCGGCCGCACGCTGCGGGCGGCGCTCGCCGACCTGGCCGGGTCGATCGCGGGCCGGGCTCGCCCGACCGGTCCGCGATCCCGACGATCCGCGACGCGCTCGTGGACGACCTCGTGGCCCTCGTCGACGAGGTCGGCCGGCCGGTCTGCCGCCGGGCGCGGTCCAGGCGGTCGTGGCGGGCATCTCGGGCATCGTCGACCATGGCGCCGGCCGGGTCCTGCTGGCGCCGGACCTGCCGGGCCTGACCGGGCTCGCGCCTCGGCCGGCGGAGCTCGAGGATCGCCTCGACCGGCCCGTGGCGATCGACAACGACGACCTGCTGGCGGCCATCGGTGAGGCGACGGCCGGGTGCGGCGATCGGCTGCCGCGACGTGGTCTTCCTGTCGCTCGGCTACGGCCTCGGGTGCCGGGCGTCATCGTCGACGGCCGGCCGGTCCGCGGCGCCTCCCACGCCGCGGGCGCCATCGCGTATCTCGGCGCCCGGCCGCCTCGAGGACCGGGCGAGCGGGCGGGCCATCCCGGCCCGCTATCGCGACGCGCTGGCCGCGGCCGGGTGCGGGCGCCGCGGAGCCGTCGACCGACGCCCGAGCAGGTCGTTCGAGCTGGCAGCCGCCGGCGACCCGGTCGCGGCGCCGGGTCATTGCCGACGTCGCTGGAACGGCCTCGGTGATCTCGTCGTCGCCGTCGGCGGCGCTCCTCGATCCGGAGGTCATCGTCCTCGGCGGCGGCCTGACCGACGCGGGTTCCGCCGCTGTTCGACCCGCTCGATGCGGCGGCTCCGCGCCGAGCGTGCCGTATCCGCCGCGCCTCGTCGCCTCGGTGCTCGGCGACGCGGCCGTGCTCCACGGCGCCGTCTCGATGGCGCTCGTCCTCGCCCGCCGTCGGCTGGCCGGCCTCGACCCGTTCGCCGCGCTCCGATCCGGATCGCCAGCGCTCGTCGCTGTCGCCTGATCCGCACACCAAGGAGGAACACCCCATGACCGTACATCACGACCCGCTCCCAGGCCGCGTACCTGGCGGCCCAGGACGTCATCGCCGGCGGCGTCAACAGCGGTGCCCGCGGGCCCGCAGGCCGGCTGGGTGCCCGGGTCCGCCGGTCGTCGGCCCGCGGCGCAGGGATCGCACCTCTGGGACGTCGACGGCAACGAGTACATCGACTACCTGCTGGCGCTCGGACCGATGATCCACGGCCACGCCCACCCCGAGATCACCGAGCGGGTCACCCGCGCGATCCATGAGATCGGCACGATGTTCGCGCTGCCCTACGAGCTGGAGGCCGACGCGGCCCGCAAGATCGTGGCAGCGGTGCCGTCCGTGGAGCTGGTCCGCTTCGGCAACTCGGGCACCGAGGTCGTCCTGCACGCGACGCGCCTCGCGCGCGCCTGCACCGGACGCGACGTCGTCGTCCGCTTCGAGGGCCAGTACCACGGCTGGGCCGACCAGCTCGAGTGGAGCCACCATCCGGACCTCGCGGCGGCCGGACCGCGCGTGCGCCCGATCGCGCTGCCCGGTTCGCCCGGGCATCCCGGAGGTCATCGGGCAGACGCTCGCGGTGCTGCCCTGGAACGACCAGGCCGCCGTCGAGCAGCTGGTCGCGCGAGCAGGGCGACCGAGATCGCCGCGATCCTGACCGAGCCGATCATGGGCAACACCGGGCGTCATCCCGCCCCAGCCCGGCTACCTCGCAGTTCCTGCGCGAGATCACCACGGCGCACGGCATCGTGCTCATCTTCGACGAGGTCATCACCGGCTTCCGCGTCGCCCTCGGCGGCGCCCAGGCGCTACTACGGCGTGACGCCCGGACCTGACCACGATGGCCAAGGCGCTCGGCGGCGGCTTCCCGGTCGCGGCCGCTCGGCGGCCGGCGCGAGATCATGGACCAGGTCTCCGATGGGCACGTCCTGCACGCCGGGCACCTACAACGCGAACACCGTCGCGGTCGCCGCCGGCCAGCGCGTCGCTGGACGTGCTCGCGCAGCCGGGCACCCACGAGCGCCTGTTCGCCCGGTCCGAGCGCCTGACCGACGGGCATGGCCGGGATCTTCGAGCGTGCCGGTGTGCCGGTCCAGATCCAGGGCGTCGGCCCGATGTTCCAGTTCTGGTTCAGCGAGACGCCGATCGTGCGACTATCGCGACGCGGCGCGCGCACCTCAACTCGCCCGCCGTATGCTGCCCTGGCGCTCGCGCTCCATGAGCGCGGCGTGATGGTCCACCCCAGCAACATCGAGCTCTGGTTCGTGTCCACGGTCCATACCGAGGCCGACATCGACGCAGACGCTCGCCGCCTTCGAGGACGCCGTCAAGGCGACCGCCGGCAACTCGGCTGACGCGGCTCGACCGCGAGGAGCCGAACCGAGCGCATGACCGATCGCCCGCGCGCGAGCTCGAGACGCTCCTCGCCGATCTCATCCGGATCGACTCGCGCAACCCGTGGCTCATCCCGGGCGCGCCTGGCGAGGGCGCCGTCGCCGCCTTCATCGTCGAGCGGCTGCGCCCGCTGGGCGTCGAGGTCGTCGTCGACGAAGTCTCGGCCGGGCGGCCGAACGTCGTCGCCCGGCTGGCGCGGGCTCGGGCGGCGGGCGCGTCGCTGGGCCTCAACGCCCATATCGATACCGTCGGCGACGCGGGCTGGCCCGGGCGCTCGATGGCGCCGGTCGTCGAGGGCGACCGGATGATCGGCCTCGGCGCCGCCGACGACAAGGGCCACGTCGGCGATCATGGTCCTGGTGCTGGAGGCGCTCGTCCGCTCGGGGCGTGCGCCTGCGTGGCGACGTGGTCGCCGCGTTCGTGATGGACGAGGAGGCGACGTCGGCCGGGTTCGTTCGATCTCGTGACGCGGCACCCGATGGACGCCTCGCATCGTGGTCGAGCCGTTCGGGCTGGGTCGGGCGATCGTGACCCACCAGGGCTTCGGCTGGCTCGACATCGTCGTCCACGGGCGGGCCGCCCACGGGTCCGCGCCCGATCTCGGGATCGATGCCATCAGCGCACGCCGCGGAGGTCGTGCGGCGGCTCGATGCCCTGGGTGCTGGCTGGGCGGCCGAACCCGCATCCGCTCAACGGCGCGACCGTCTACCACGCGAGCACGATCGCCGGCGGCAGCGACTACGCCACCTACCCGGCGAGCTGCCACGCTCGGCATCGAGATCGGCACCCAGCCCGGCGAGACGATCGCCGATCGGGTGCGCGACATCGAGGCGATCTTCGCGGCGATCGCGGCGGAGCGGCCCGGACTTCAGCGCGGAGGTCGTGGTCAAGCTCGCACCGCGATCCGTTCCTGGCGTCGCGGCCACGAGCCGCTCTGGGACGCGCTCGCGACGGCCAACCGCGCGGTCACTCGGCGTCGACGCTGGTCGCGGTCGGCGAGAACGCCTGGATGGACGCCGCGCTCATGCAGGCAGCCGGCATCCCGACGCTCTCGATCGGCGCCAGCGGCGGCAACCTCCACGCCCCCGACGAGTGGGTCTCGCTGCCTGAGCTCGTCGCCGTCGGCGACATCCTGGAGCGCACGATCGTCCGATTCTGCGGCTGACCGCCCGATCGGCTCCCGACGGAAGTTGCGGTCGGCACCTGTTTGCTGTAAGAACGCCCGGTGCGCCGCCACCTGCTGACCCTGCTCGCCGCCGCGTCGCTCGCGATCGGCGGCCTGCTCGCCGACGTGACGATCGGTCCGTTGCCGGGGACGGCGCTCCCGGCCGGGGCGGTCCTCCCGGCGGCCGCGTCGCCGCCGGCTGCGTCGCCGACCATGTCGCCCGCCCCGGTCTCGGCCGTGACCTCCCCCGGATCCGGCCCGACCTCGTCGCCGTCACCTGCCCCGACGGGGCCGCTCACGCGCCTGGAACCGGCCGTCGCCCGGGGGCTCCTCGGTGAGGGACCCCATGCGCCGGACCCACGACACCTGACCGGCTACCGCTGGCCGCTGGCCAACGGCGTCGTGACCGGCCCGTTCGGCCCGAGCCCCCTCGGCGCCCTGGTCGTCGGCGGCGGGCGGTTCCACGACGGGCTCGACATCGCCTCGTTCTGCGGCGACAAGGTCGTGGCCGCCCACGACGGCCTGGTCCTGACCGCCGGTCGGAAGTTCGATCCGTTCATCGGCTGGATCGGGTCGCTCGGGCCGCATACCCGGCGGATGGAGCGGGAGCAGCTGTGGTACGAGCTCCCGATCACCGTGATCATCGACGACGGCGACGGGTACCGGGCGATCTACGCTCACCTGAACGCGGTGTCGGTCAAGCCCGGCCAGTGGGTCCGGGCCGGTCACCAGATCGGCTGGGAGGGTTCGACCGGCTTCGCCACCGGCTGCCACGTCCACTTCGGGTTGTTCAGCCCGCTCGAGACGAGGCGGTTCGAGCTTCGTCCGGACGTCGCGCGGCGGACGAAGTACCCGCGCTGGGAGATCGCCCGGGTCGACCCGCAGCTCGTCCTCCCGCCGCTGCCCAACGGCAGGACCACCGGCCCGTTCCCGACGCCGACACCGTCGCCCGCGCCCCGGCCCTGAGCGCGAGCCGGCCCGTCGCCCGCTAGGTCCGCCGGTACCGACGGGCGATCAGCGAGTAGGCCGGCAGGCGGGCGAGCGACTCGGACAGCGGCGCGGCCGGTCGCCCGTCGAACCCCTCGACCGCCAGGAGCGAATCGGTCGCCGTCGCCTCGGCCGGTCGGGCGTCGACGATCGCCAGGTCGATCGCGACCCGGCCCGGCTCGCTCGGGCCGAGCCGCTCGACCAGCGCCGTCGGGAACGCATCGGCCTCGTACTCCGCTCGGACCTCGGCCTCCGCCCGCCAGCGCGGCCGGCGCAGGAGGATCCGTCGCCAGGCTTCGGCCACGGCCGCCGTCACCGTCCCATCGCCGGGTCGCGGAGTCGTCGAGACCGCCTCGTCGCGGGCCCACAGCGCAGCCTGGTGGAGCAAGGCGTACTCGTCCAGGTCGGCATAGGCCGACAGGGCGTCGGCGGGGGAGCGGTCGCCGAAGATCGCCCGGATGCTCGGCCCGAAGACCTCGGCCAGGTCGAGGTCGATCGCCCGGACGGTCCGGTGGAAGTAGACCTGACCGGTACATGAACAACCGGGCGGTGAGGAACATCTCCAGGGCGCCGAGGCCCGGCTCGTAGAGGGTGAGCCCCCGCTCGCCGATGAACGAGTAGCGCCGGAGGCGCTCGACGTCCACCGGCCCGACGGCCACCCCGGTCAGGTACGCGTCCCGCCGGACGTAGTCGAGGTTGTCGACCGTGAACACGCCCGACAGGAGCGGCTGGAGCCAGCGCACCCAGCGCGGCATCGCCGGATCGGCCAGGGCGGGCTTCGAGATGAGGAACGCGACCCAGTGCGGATCGATCGCCTCACCCGGGGCGAAGGCGTCGCGCTCGGGCAGGATCCCGGGAGCCCGGCGCAGCCCGCCGATCAGCCGACCCAGCTCGCGCTCGATGATGAGCTGCGAAAGGTCCTCGTGACTGAGCGCCTTGGCCGCCGGTCGACGGGCGTCGGTCGGCGCCGCGAAGTCGACCAGGACGTGATCGTCGAAGAAGTGGGCGAACGGGCCGTGGCCGACGTCGTGGAGCAGGCCCGCGACGCGGAGCGTCTCGACGACCAGCCCCTCGGACGGCGGCGCGACCCCCGGCTCCAGCGTCGGCCAGCGCGGTCCGCAGGGTGGGGTAGAGGTGGCGGGCCCACAGGCCGGCCTCGTGCATCACCCCGAGGCCGTGGGTGAACCGGCTGTGCTCGGCGGTCGGGAAGACCCACCGGGCGCTCTGGAGCTGGCTGATCCGGCGCAGACGCTGGAGCCAGGCCGTGTCGAGCAGGTCCTCCTCCGCGACGCTCTCTTCGGGCAGCCCGACGGCCGCGGCGGCGTCCGGCTCGAGCCGCTTGGTGAGCTCGATGTACCCGTGGATCGGGTCGCTGATGAGGTTGACCGCCGAGAACGGATGGCGGCGCATCAAGCGCGGGTCAGGGGACCCAGGCGCGCAGGCCGTGCGACCAGGCCGACAGGTTCCCGCGCCTGTCGCGAGCCTGGACCCGGATGGTGTACCAATGACCGCGGGCCCTGTTGAGCAGGCTCAGCGAGGTCTTCGTGGTCGCGCTGCGGATCTGGACGTAGGCCCCGTTGTCGACCCGGAGCTGGACGTTGTAGTTCTTGATCCCCGCAGTGTGGGTCTGGAGCCGGGGGTCGGTCGCGCTCCAGGTGTAGCGGACCGTCCTGCCGCTGACCGACTTCGTCCGCATCCTGGCGATCGGCCGGGTCCGGTCCGGGCCCTCGAGGAAGACGATCGAGGCATAGGTCGTCCGTTCGACCGGCGGGCGACCCCGATGCCCGACGTAGTTGTAGCTCGACGACATCATCAGCGCCCAGTGGGGCGGGCTGTGGCGCCACAGGCTGTAGATGTACTTGGCCGAGGCCGTCCCCCAGGTCGCGGTCGTGTACCCGATGTCCTCGCCGCAGCGGTACCAGTAGATCGACCGCGTCGTCAGCGCGTTGCAGGCGGACCCGTCGACGCTGTCGTGGGTGAGGAGGTTCCGCGACGCCATCCAGCCGGCCCGATCGCCGGACAGGAGGACGAGGCGGCCGTCGAGGCGCAGCGCGCGCAACCCGTGGGCCAGTCGGTCGCGGTTCAGCCACGTCAGCAGCGAGCTCTCCATCGACGTCTCGGTCGACGCCTGGGCAGGAGCGGGCTGGGTGACGGTGACGGCGGCCAGGACGAGGACGGCCGCGACCACGGCGAGAAGACGCCGGCCGCGTGCAGGGGCACTCTGCATGGGATAGGTAGGGTAACCGACCGGACGCGATCCGTCACGCCGTGTGTCACGCCGTGTAGGCAGCCGCCGCCGCGCGCAGGATCGCCGGCGACCTCGGCCCGCAGCTCCGGCGGCTCGACGACCCGACGTCCGCCCCCCAGCCGAGGATCCAGCTCCGGATCTCGAGCGTGCCCGATACCCGGGCCCGCCAGGTCAGCGAGCCGTCGGCGGCCGGCTCGAGCCGCTCGCTCGGGTGCCAGCGCGTCTCGCCGGACCCGGGCCGCGACCGTCGGCGAGAAGCGCAGGACGACCTCGACCACCGGCTGGTCGGCGATGATGTCCCAGGCCGCCGCGAACGTCTCCTCGATCGTCCCCTCGGGCGGCGCCTCGAACGTCTCGGCGGTCAGCGCGACGGCCTCGATCCGCTCCAGCTTGAACGTCCGGATCGCTCCCCGGGTCTCGTCCCAGCCGATGAGGTAGAGCGCACGGGTGGCGATCGACGGCTCGATCAGGTACGGGCGGACACGGGTCGTCCGGGTCCCCTTCGTCGGGTCGTAGGTCCCGCCGCGATAGCTGATCTCGACCACCCGGCGCTCCGCCCAGGCCCGGGTCAGCCGCTGGTTGATCGTCCGCTCGGCGGCGTCGTCGGGAGCCCGTCGCGACAGGAGGTCGAACGTCCGCAGGACGTGGGCGGCCAGGACGTCGGGCAGTCCCGCGGCGAGCTTCTGGAAGGCGGCCGCGAGGTCCGGATCGTAGGCGTCGGCGTAGCGCGCCATCAGGCGAGCCGACAGGAAGACCGCCATCGCCTCCGCCTGGGTCAGGCGGAGGGCCGGCAGGAGGCCCTTCTCGTCGAGGCCGTAGCGGCCGTCCTCCTCCCAGATCGGCACGAGCAGCTCGTCCTGGATGGCGATGAGGTCCCGGTAGGCGGTCCGCTTCGACATCCCGACCGCCTGGGCGATCTCGGCCGGCGTGGCCCCGCGCTCGCCGCGACTCTCGAGGAACGTGACGACCCGGTAGAACCGGGCGGTCCGGTCGCGCTTGGCGCTCAGCCGGTCGCGCTCGTCGTCGATCATCGATCGGCCGTCGTCAGCCGACCGGCGGGACGATCGATCGGACGGCGTCCCGGTCGGTCGCGTCGAGCTCGACCCGGATCGTGCCCTGGATGCCCACCGGCCGCGTAACTCCCGGCCGGCCCGCTGACGCTGCCGGCCACCCGACCGAGCTCGCCGTCGGTGAACACCCAGTAGTCGAGCTGGCCGCGCCATCGCCGAAGGGTATCGCCCCCGACCAGCCAGCGGACCTGGGGAAACGCGGCCACGAACGTCGGTCCGTCGACGGCCACCCGGCAGTGCCGGCCCCGGGCGCCCTCGACGAACTCGACCCCGCGGTTCTCGGCCGTCGCGCGGATGCCCTCGTCCAGCGCGGTGGCCAGGACCTGGACGTCGACCAGCGCGTCATCGGCTGCCGAGGCGGGCGGCCGCCACCCAGCCCGCCTGGGGGTCGCGGGTCCACGCCCGCGTCCCGATCCGGGCCACCCCAAAGCGCCCGAGGGTGACGCTCGAGGCGACGTCGGCGGTCCAGCGGACGTCGACCCCGGCACGCTCGCCGGTCAGCCCGACCGCCCCGATCGGCCGGCCGTCGACGTCGGCCGACAGGTGCAGGTCGAGGTCGGCCGTCGTCCCGGCCGCGAGGGCGGCCTCGCAGTGCGGCGGCTCGACCTCGCCGCCGGTCGGCCCGAAGCGCGAGCTCGAGCGCGGGCTGGTCGCGCAGGGCGAGGTCGTTGGCGATCGCCGCCACCGACGAAGACCGCCCCGCTGCCGACCGTCAGGACGACCGCGATGACCGCGCCCCGGACGAGCCGATGGCGCCGCAGGGCCGTCTCGCCGAGCAGCCGCCGGGCGATCCCGAGCCCCGCGAACAGGCTCGTCGCGCCGAGCGCCAGCAACCACGGATAGGCCGCCTCGAGCGACGGCAGGAGCGTCTGTGGGCCGCGCGCCAGGAGCTGGTTGAGGACGCCGCCGATCGACGGCACGAGCAGGAGACCGGCGCCCAGCCCGAGCCAGACCATCCCGGCTGAAGGCGCGATCGCCCCGCGCGACCGGCGGCCAGAACACGGCCGCCAGGGCGATCGCCATCGGGCAGGGCGGCGGCCGCCCCGACGAGGCCGTCGATCGGGCCGCCCGGCCGATAGCCGAGGACGACGTACAGCGCGCCCAGGAACCACAGCGCGGTCAGGCCGATCGGCGACCAGGCGCAGCTCGAACGTCCGGACTCTCACGGCGGCAGTCTAGCCCGGTCGCTCGCCGGACAGCCGCCGGCGCAGGCCGAGCCGGAAGTACCGGCCCCAGGCGGGACGATAGGCCCATCGAAACGTGTCCCGACTTCGCGCGGGACAGTCAGTCCATCGGGCGACCCCTCCGGACGTCACCGGAGCGGACTCCCCGCGGGCGGCGGACGAGCCAGAGAGAGCCAGGGAACGTGGGCCATGGCCGAGCAGCGGCGCAGCCGGCGGTACCAGGGCCTCGGGACGATCCGTCCCGGGCTGCGGCGCCGTGGTCGGCGGGCGAGGCGGCCTCCGCGGGCGGGTCTGGCTCGGCCACCTCCACGCCGCGGGCGCTTCGAGCGGCGACGCCGGAGCCGGCCTTCCCGTGGCGGGACACGGCGACCCTGGCGACCTACCGGCATCTCCTCCTCAAGGGGCCTGCGAGCCTGAGGAGGCCGCCAACCTGACCGCCTTCCTGTGCGGCATCCAGGTCAGCGACCTGCGCTGGAAGCTCATCGAGGTGAACCGGCTCCTGTTCCTCCGGCGGCTCGCCCAGACGCGGCTCGTGGGGCGCCTTCGACGGCGCTCCCCGGCGGCCACACTGATGAGCGCCGTCGCATCGCTGGCGGTTCCCGCGTCTCGACCCTAGATCCCATCGAATCCGTCCCCTGAAGCGGCGCCGAATCCTCCTCCCGGCGCCGCTTCAGGCATTGTCTGGGCGGTCGACTACACTCTCCCGGTCCCCGGAACTGGAGGAGGATCGAACCCATGCGGAGCACGCCTGCCGGGCGGGCGCCCTTGCGCTGACCGCCCTGTTCGCGGTCGCCGCCTGCACCGGCGCCGGGCAAAGCCCGACACCGGGCCCCGGCCACCTCGGCCGCCGGCCAGCCAGGCCCCGGCGAGCGCCGCGCCGGCCACCGCCGACCGCCGGACGCGTGCGCCAAGGCCGAACCTGACGCCTGGTGAAGCCGCGGGCAAGCTGACGATCGGCACGGACAACCCGGCCTACCCGCCGTACTTCGCCGCGAAGGCCGGTGGCAACACGGAGCCGTGGGACCCGTCGCAGGGCGACCCGAACAGCGGCAAGGGCTTCGAGAGCGCGGTCGCCTACGCGATCGCCGACAAGCTCGGCTTCGTCGAAGGACGACGTCGTGCTGGGTCGTCGTGCCGTTCGCCAACTCGTATCGCCCCGGGGCCGAAGACGTTCGACTTCGACATCAACCAGGTGTCGTACAAGGCGGAGCGGGCCCAGACCGCCGACCTGTCCGACGGCTACTACTTCGGCAACCAGACGGTCGTGGCCCTGAAGTCGAACGCCGTTCGCCAAGGCGACGACGATCGCCGAGCTCCAGGCGCGCCAAGTTCGGCGCCCAGGTCGGCACGACGAGCTACGACGCGATCGTCAACGTCATCAAGCCGACCAAGGAGCCCGAGGTCTTACGACACGAACGACGCGGCGATCGAGGCGCTCAAGACCAAGCAGATCGACGCGATCGTGGTCGACCTGCCGACGGCCGACTTCATCGTCAACGTCCAGCTGGAGCGGGTCCGTCATCGTCGGCCAGCTCGACCAGGGCGACGCCGGAGCACTTCAGCGCTCGTGCTCTGACCAAGGGCAGCGCGCTGACCGCCTGCGTCAACGGCGCGATCGAGGCGCTGACCGACGACGGCACGCTCAAGGGCCTCGCCGACAAGTGGCTGCCGTTCAGCGGCACGCCCCGGTCCTCAAGCCCTGAGCGCGACGGCCCCGCTCGGCAGCGACGTGGCTGGTCCTCCCGGCGGCGGCCCGGGCGACTCCGGAGAGCTCATCGGCATCCGGGGTCCGTCGCGGGACCGCGCGCTCGTCCACGACCGGTCGGGCGCGCTCCGCTCGACCCTCATCGCGGTCGTCAGCACGGTCGTCTTCTTCGGCGGTCGTCGGCTGGATCGTCGTCAACGCCCCGGGCTGGCCAGCGGTCCAGACGTCGTTCCTCAACGGCAAGGTCTTCGCCGACTCCTGGCCGGGCATCGTCCGGGCGTTCTGGGTCAACGTCCAGCTGTTCCTCTCGCCGAGGTCCTGATCCTCGCGTTCGGGCTGGTGATCGCGGTGCTGCGCAGCCTGCCCGGACCGGTCTTCTTCCCCGTCCGGCTCCTGGCGACGGTCTACGTCGACATCTTCCGGGCCCTGCCGGGCGTGCTGGTCATCTACATCCTCGGGTTCGGGATCCCGGGCTGGGCCTCGCCGGCGTGCCGGTCGATGCGTTCCTCTACGCGGTCGTGGCCCTGACCCTGATCTACTCGGCCTACGTCTCGGAGGTCTACCGGGCCGGCATCGAATCGGTCCACCCGAGCCAGGAGGCGGCGGCCCGGTCGCTCGGCCTGACTCGCGTTCCAGGCGCTCCGCCACGTGATCCTGCCGCAGGCCGTCCGGCGGGTCATCCCGCCGCTCCTGAACGACTTCATCGGCCTCCAGAAGGACACCGTCCTGGTCTCGTTCATCGGCGTCGTCGAGATCTTCCGCCAGTCCCAGATCCGCCAGGCCGGCGCGTTCAACTTCACGCCCTACATGGCGACCGCGATGGTGTTCATCGTGGTCACGATCCCGCTCGCTCGGCTTACCGACTGGCTGGTCGCGCGGGACCGCGCGGCGGGCGCCGCGGTGGCGAGCCCGATGAGCGGCCCGGGCGGCCGAGCGCGGTCCGGATCGAGGGCGTCCACAAGTCGTTCGGGCGGCTGGAGGTCCTGCGCGGGATCGACCTCCGGTCGACCACCACGAGGTCGTCTGCCTGATCGGGTCGTCCGGGCAGCGGCAAGTCGACGCTCCTGCGCTGTGTCAACCTGCTCGAGCCGATCGACGCCGGGCGGATCCTCATCGAGGGCCAGGAGATCACCGCCCCGGGGGTCGACGTCGAACCGGGTCCGGCGCCGGATCGGGATCGTCTTCCAGGCGTTCAACCTGTTCCCCCACATGAGCGTCCTCGACAACGTCACGCTCGCGCCGCGCAGGGTCCTTCGAACGCCGCCGGCCGAAGGCCGAGGCCGAGGCGACCGAGCTGCTCGACCGGTTCGGGCTGGCCGACAAGCGGGCGGAGTTCCCGGACCGCCTGTCGGGCGGCCAGCAGCAGCGGGTGGCGATCGTCCGGGCCCTGGCCATGCAGCCCGACCTGATGCTCCTCGACGAGATCACCAGCGCCCTCGACCCGGAGCTCGTGGCGGAGGTCCTGAGCGTCGTCCGCGAGCTCGCCGCGGGTGGCATGACGATGCTCATCGCGACCCACGAGATGGGCTTCGCCCGGGACATCGCCAGCCGGGTCTGCTTCCTCGACGGCGGGCGGATCCTCGAGGAGGGACCGCCCGACCGGATCTTCCGCGAGCCGACCGAGCCGCGGACCCGCCAGTTCCTCGACCGGGTGATCGCCGCCGGCCGGTTGTAGCGGGGCTCAGCGCCCGCGGGCGGCGAGCGGCCCCCGGCAGGCGTCGACGAAGACCGACCACAGCCGCTCGAACTCGGCCGGCGTCGACTCCTGGCGCTCGGGATGGCACTGGACGCCGAGGACGAACCGCCCGTCGGCCGCCTCGAAGCCCTCGACCAGGTCGCCGGCCGGGCTGGAGGCCCAGGCGCTGGCGACGAGGCCCGGCGCCAGGTCGGCCGCCCGGACGCCCTGGTGGTGGTAGGTGTTGACCTCGGTCGCGCCGACGACCCGGGCCGGCGACAGGATCCGGGCGAGCCGCGAGCCCGGGCACGAGCCGCATCGCGTGCATCTTCGCCGGGCCGTGCCCCCAGGCGGCCCCGACGTGGCCGGCGACGTCCTGGAGGAGGCTGCCCCCGGAGAAGACGTTGATCGCCTGGAACCCGCGGCAGATGCCGAGCACGGGCACGCCGCGCGGCGCCGGCCGCCGCCCAGGCCTCCGCCTCGAGCTGGTCGCGGTCCGCCTCGACGTTGACCGAGCCGCGGTTCGGCTGGCCATAGCGGGCGGGGTCGAGGTCCGCCCCGCCCGAGATCAGCAGGCCGTCCATCGTCGCGAACGCCTCGCGCCGGGCAGCCGGGCCGGCGGTCGCGTCGAGGGCGATCGGCTCGCCGCCGTGACGCTCGATGCCGTCGAGATAGAGGCGCGTTCTTGCGGGCGGCGATGTCCGGCTCGGCCTGCCGCGCGGCGACGGCCAGGGTGACGACGATCCGCGGTCGGTCCATGACCCCGGAGGATAGCGCCGTCGGTCAGAGTCGGAGCAGGGTGGCCAGGGTCACCGGCCGGAGGCCGGACGCCGCCGAGCGCGTCGAGGATCCCGGGCAGTGCCTCGAGCGTGTTCGGTCCGCCGAGATGGAGTCGGACGATCGAGCCCGGCTGGCTCCGGGCCGCGATCTTCGTGACGATGTCGTCGACGGTCGGGCCGCCGCCGGACTCCGGCGGTCAGGTCGTCCGGGTCCACGTCCCACAGGACGGTGTACGGGAACCCGGCCGACGCGGCCGCCGCCCGGACGCGTCGCGTTCTGGGCGCCGTCCGGCGGGCGGAAGAGCGGCTTGGTCGTCGTCCCGGTCGTGGCCGAGATCGCCGTCTCGGCCCGACTGAGCTGGTCGACGATCGGCGGCGCCGGGCAGCCCGGTCAGGTCGAGCCCGCTCCAGGTCCCGTCCCCGACGGTGAACAGGTCGGGGTGGGCGGCGACGAGGCCCAGGACGGACCGCGCCGTCGGGTCGCCCTCGGCCAGCTGACCGGGGGCGAAGAACGAGGCCGGGATGCGGTGGTCGATCAGCCAGCGGACGATCGGCATGGCGCGGCTCGGTCGGCCCGCCGAGGTCGAAGGTCAGGGCGACCGCGTTCGACTGGCGCGAGCCGTGGGTCACCAGGAGACCCGTTCCGTCGGCCGGCGGCGTCTCGGCCGGACCGAGGCTGAGGGTCGGCTCCGGCGTCGGCGAGGCGCCCGGCGGCGACTCGACCGCATCGTCGATCGTCACGCCGGGGGTGATCGTCAGCTTCCAGCCGACCTCGATCCGGTTCGGGTCGTACTTCGGGCTGTCGGGGTCGAGGCTCGGGTACCTGGCCCGGTTCCAGTAGGCGATGCTCCGAGCGGTGGTCTTGAACCGCTTGGCGATCGTGAGCAGGTTGTCGCCGGCCTTCACCGTGTAGACGAGCGGGGTGGGCGTCGGGCGCGGGGTGGGCGTCGGCGGGACGGTCGGGGTCGGGACGGGGGTCGGGCTCGGCGACGGGCTCGCCGTCGGGGGCGGCGTCGCCCGCGCCGGCCGGGTCGGGATGTCGCCGAGGCCGCACCCGGCCAGCAGCAGCGCGATCGCGAGGCTCGCGCTGAGGCGGACGGCGCGGGGCCCTCCGTGACGCGATCATCGGCCCCAGTGTGACGCCCTCGCGCCAGTCCCGGTAACGGCGGTCAGTCCCCGGCGATCTCGACCGACGGAGGGTCGACCGGGGTCGGCGCCTGGAGGGAGACCTCGGCCGCCAGCGCCAGACCCTCGGCGGCGGTCGCGATCCGACCGTTGCCGGTCCGCTTGGCGACGTAGCAGGCGCGATCGGCCGCCAGCAGGACCTCCTCGGCGGAGGTGCCGTCGACCGGGAACGTGGCCACCCCGACCGAGGCCGAGACGACCGTCCCGGAGGTCGTCCAGATCGGCTGCTCGGCGACCCGCCGGACCGCATCGCGGGCGCGATCGGCGACCCGCAGCGCGCCCGCGCCGTCGGTCGAGGGCAGGATGAACGTGAACTCGTCGCCGCCGTAGCGGAAGACATGGTCGGTCTCGCGACCGGCGTGCAGGAGGGCGTCGGCGATCGCCCGCAGGAGCCGGTCGCCGGCCTGGTGGCCGTACTCGTTGTTGATCGTCCGGAAGTCGTCCAGGTCGAGCATGATCAGGCTGAACGTCGACCCCTCGCGGACGCGCTGGACCAGGAACTCCTGGAACGTCCCGTGGTTGAGCAGGCCGGTCAGGTCGTCCGAGCGGGCCCGGATCTCGACCGCCCGGTGGATCTCGGCGTTGTTGAGGGCGATCGAGACCTGGGCGGCGAACAGCTTGACCAGCTCGAACTCCTCCTCGTCGAACCGGTTCTCCCGGCCGAGCCGCTCGAGCGTGAGGACGCCCGCCACGCCTTCCCGGCCGCGCAGCGGGACGACGATCAGGCTGCCGTCGACCGGGCCGGTCGAGTCGAACTGGAGGACGCGCGGGTCGGCCAGCTCGTCCACGACCAGCTGGGGCTCGTTGTGCTGGAGGACCCAGGTGGCCAGCCCGGTCTCGCCGGGCTCCCAGGGCTGGAGGTACTCCTCGGCGTTGACGCCTCGCGCCGTCAGCGGGGTCAGGACGTTGGCCCGCCGGTCGTAGACCTCGATCGAGATGTTGTCGTAGTGGACGAGATTGCCCAGCCGGTCGGTGATCTTGTCGAGCACGCCGACGGGGTCGAGGGTGGTCAGGATCGACTCGGTGATCTGGAGCAGCTCGCTCTGGTTGCGCAGCTGGCGCTCGAGGGCGGCCGACCGCTCGCGCAGGAGCTGGGTCGAATCGGCGTTGACGAAGGCCTGGGCCGCGAAGCTGGCGTAGATCTCGAGGAGGCGCAGGTCGTCGTCGGAGAACTGGTCGAGCCCGAGCTTCGACAGGACGAGGACGCCGAGGACCTGGTCGTCGAAGACCATCGGGGCGAGGAGCATCGACTCGTCGAGGTCGTCCTCGGTGCCCGGGATCGTCTGGGCCCGCGGGTCGTTCGCCGCGTCGGGCAGGTTCTGGGCGATGCCGTGAGCCGCCACCCAGCCGGTGATCCCGACCCCGACCCGGATCCGGAGCTGGTCGGGCGTCTCGTCGACGTACTCGCCGACCTGGCCCCGGAAGGCGACCGGGACGAGGTCGTCGCCGCCGATCCGGTAGACCCGGACGTTGTGGTAGTCGATGAGGTCGCGCAGCTCGGTCGCGATCGCCAGTCCGATCTCGGTCTCGCTGGTCAGCCGGTTGAGGCGATTGCCGAGCTGCTGGATCGACTGGAGCTGGGCGGCCCAGGTCGCCATCCGGGCGTAGTCGGTGGCGGCGGATCCGGCAGCGACGGTCGCCGCGAGCGGCGGCGGCCCGCTCGCGATCGGCCGGTGGGGCCCGCGGAGGCGTCGCGCCGACCGCCGCCGGCCGTTCGTCGCCGAGCGTCCGGCCGGGAAGGCCGGGTCGTTCGGCTCTGCGGGCCCGATCGGGGTCCCCTCGGCGGCGTCGAGGAAGCGCTGGAGGTCGCCCAGCCGGTAGCGCCGGTCACCGCGCGGGTTGATCCGGTAGTAGCGCAGCCGGCCCTGATCGCTCCATGCCCGGATCGTGTTCGGGTGGACGCCGAGCAATCGAGCCGCCTTCGTCACCGAGAGAGTCGCATCCGCTGGCCGTTCGATGAGCAACGTTGGCAGGTCTTCATGAGGAAATGTGAACTGGCGCAGCCAGCCTACGGAACCTCACAGTTCTTCTCCATAGGACGAACGTACGCGTCACCCGAAGGCCGAACGGCTCAACCCCGACCGACCCCGCGGCGGCCGTCGTCGGACGTCGCGCGGACGTAGATCAGCGTGGCGATGACGCTCAGCACGGCGATCAGCGCGACCAGCCCGATCGCCGCCAGCGGCGACCCCACGAGCCCGGGTCCCTCGCCGGCGCTCCGCGTGTCGCCGGCCGCCCCGGCGGTGGCCGTCGGCGTGGCGGCGCGAACGGCCAGCGGGACGACCGTCGCCGCGAACGCGTCGAAGACCGCCCAGCCGAGGCCGACGGCGAGCAGGCCGAGCCCGGCGGCGAGCAGAGCCAGCGCCACCAGCGGTCGGCCGCGGCGACCGCCGGCCAGGAGCTGCATCGCCTCGGTCGGCTCGAGCGTCGACAGGATGAGCGGTCGACCGAGGCCCGCGGTCAGCACCGTCGTCCCGTCGGCGCGCCGCTCGGGCACCCCGAGGACCGTCGCGTGCTCGACCGCCGAGACCTGCTCGACCCTGAACCGGAGCGGGGTCGTCGGGCGACGTGCCGGCGGGGACCCGGTCGGGGGCGTCGGCTGCCGTCCCGACCGACTCGCGGGGCAGGACGACCAGCCCTTCGCCGAGACGCGCGCCGTCGACGGCCAGCGCGGCCAGCCCATCACGGACCTCGAACGGGACGACCTGGACGTCCTCATCGACCACCGATCCAGCGGCCGCCGCGCTTCGCCTCGAGCCGGCGCCGCCGGTACACCAGCGGCCGGGCGTGCTCGTCGGGGAAATCCTCGGCGCTGTCGAGGCGGCCGTCGACCCGGAGGTAGCGCGCTCGCGCCGTCCGCGGCGTACGCCTCGGCCTGCTCGATCGTCGCCCGGGGCGTGGCGGCCAGGAGTCGTCCGACCCGGTAGCCCGGACCGAACGAGCGGAGGACGAGCGTGCCCCCGCCGAGGGCGACGAGACCCGCGACGACGACGATCAGGGGCTCCACGAGCCGGGATGATACCGGCGCCGGACACAGAAGGGCCCGGAGGAACCTACCCGGCGCGTGGGCGTTGATGCGATCGCCGCCGTTAGCGCTGTTCGGCCCCTCCGGGCTGATGTCTACGCTACGGGCGGCGAGGGCCCGCGGTCAATGGCCGTCATCCACGGAATGGGCGGCTGCGGCGGGGCTTGTCCACCGCCCGTCCACAATCAGGCCGGCGGCGGCCCTCCCGGTCCGCGGGTCGAGCGCCGTCAGCTGGCCGCCGTAGCTGGTCAGGACGAGCCGACCGCCGACGAGCTCGGCCTCGACCACGACGTCCGAATGGGCGACCCGCCAGGCGACCTCGCCGTCCGGCTCGATCGCGAACGTCTCGACCTCGGCCTGGACGATGACGTGGGGCAGGCGCGACGAGCCGAGGACGACCAGCGAGCGGCGTGCCGGAGCGATGCGTCCAGCGCAGCTCGCCGGTCCGCGCCTCGAAGCCGTAGGTCGTGAACCCGTACTTCACGACCAGCAGGCCCTCGGCGTCCCAGAGCAGGGCGGCCGGGTCGTCGAACAGCGGCGGCCGCCAGCCGGGCGGTCCACGGGCCGGCCGGGGTCTCGACCCGGAGCTCCGCCCGGCACATCCGCTCGTAGGCTGGGCGACACGATCGGGCCGTGATCGGTCAGCGGGCCGCCGCTCTCGGACAGGGCGAACACCGCCGGACCGTCGCCGCTGCCGCCCCAGCGGAAGCGGACCCGGATCCCGCCCGGGTAGTCGACCGCCGCGTGACGCGGCTCGGTCGTCATCCCGGCGGGGCGAGCTCGACTCCAGCGCCGGCGTCGAGGGCGGCCGCTCCTCGGCCATCGGAGCGACCGTCGCGTTGGCCAGCGTCCGGAGGGTCGCCGGCGAGACGGGGAAGACGGCCGTCGGCGTGCCCGCCGCCGCCCAGACGACCGGGTAGCGCCCGAGGTCCGGGTCCATCACGACCCGGACCGGCCGGCGATGGCCGATCGGCGGGATCCCGCCGATGGTGAACCCGGTCAGCTCGTTCGCCTCGCGGGCGGTGCGCCCGGCGGATGTCCTTCTCGCCGGTCACCGCCGCGAGTCGGGCCAGGTCGACCCGGTTCGGCCCGGACACGAGGCACAGGATCGGCTCGAGCTCGCCGTCGTCGGCCGGGGCGACGAACACGAGCGACTTGACGATCTGGCCGATCTCCGCGCCGACGGCCGCGGCCGCCTCCTCGGCGGTGTGGGTCGACTCGTCGAAGACCCGGATCTCGAGGGTCGACACCCTTCCGGGCCGCGGCGTCCCGGACGCGCTGGATCCCGGGATGTTCGGCGGGCTCGGACACGGCGGGAGTCTACCATCGGGCGGTCGGGTAGCATCGAACGGATGGACGCGATCCTGTTCGACTGGGACGGCACCCTGGCCGACACGCTGGGCGCGATCTACCAGGCCAACGTCGAGGTCATGGCGGCCCTCGGCCTGCCCTTCGACCCGGCCATCTATCGGCGCCACTTCGCACCCGACTGGCGGGTGATGTACGAGCGCCTGGGGGTCCCGGCCGACCGGCTCGAGGAGGCGAACGACCCGTTGGTGGGCCGCGCTCGACGAAGGCGGACACGGCCCTCTTCCCCGGCGTCCGCGGGCGCTCGAGCGGCTCGCCGCGCGCCGGTCACCCGCTCGGGATCGTGACCGCCGGTCGGAGCGATCGGGTCGGCGCCGAGCTCCGACGCCACGGCATCGAGCCGAGCTGTTCGGGGTCGATCGTCTACGGCGACGACCACGCCGCCCAGAAGCCCGATCCCGCCCCTCTCCGAGCGGCGCTCGAGGCGCTCGGGCTGGCCGCCGCCCGTCGTCGAGCGTCTACGTCGGCGACACGCCCGACGACATGCGGATGGCCGTCGCCGCCGGGGTCCGGGCCGATCGGGATCGAGTCGGTCCTGGGCGATGCGGCTGAGCTCCGGGCGGCCGGCGCCGCGGAGACCGCCGCCACGACCGTCGAGTGGCTGGACCGGCGCTTCGGGCGCTCCGGGCCGCGCGCCGACGCGATCCGCGCGCAGCCGCGGCTGAGCCCGCGTCGATGCGACGCCCTCGTCGTGGCCGCCGGGTCGCCCCCCGACCGGGCTCGCCCTCGACCGGAGCTGGCCGGGCTGGGCCGACGGCGGTCGGCCTGGTCGTCGCCGCCGACGCCGGGGCCGACACGGCCGAGCGGCTCGGGCTCCGGCTCGACCTGGCGGTCGGCGACTTCGACTCGATCGCGCCCGACGGGCTCGATCGGCTGCGTGCCGCGGGCGTCCCGGTCGAGGTGGCCCCGACGGCCAAGGACGAGTCGGATACCGAGCTGGCGATCCGGGCCGCGCTCGCCCGCGGCGCCGACGCGCTGACGATCGTCGGCGGGCTGGGCGGGCGCCCCGACCACCTGCTGGCCAACGTCGGGCTCCTCGCCCTGCCGGAGCTGGCCGGCCTGTCGGTCGTGCTGCTCGACGACCGGACCCGGGTCTCGCTCGTCCGGGGCCCGGGCAGCCGGGACCTCAGCGGTCGGGTCGGCGACCTCGTCTCGCTCCTGCCGCTCGGATCGGGCGTCGACGGCGTCGCCACGAGCGGCCTGGCCTGGACGCTCGACGACGAGCCGCTGCCGATCGGACCGGCCCGCGGGCTGTCGAACGTCCGGGCCGAGCGGACGGCGCGGGTGTCCGCTCCGGACGGGTCTCCTGCTCGTCATCGAGACGGTCGCCGAGCCGGCCTCTGCTAGGCTGCCGGGATGAGCACGCCTGGCGTCGGCGACCGAGCACCCGAGGTCGCGCTGGCCGACGAGACCGGGAAGGTCCACCGGCTGTCCGAGCAACGGGACCGCTGGACCCTGGTCTACTTCTATCCGGAGGACGACACCCCGGGCTGCACGACCGAGGCGTGCCAGTTCCGCGACCTCGACGACGACATCCGGGTCGCGGGCGCCCAGGTCTGGGGGATCAGCCCGGACGGCGCCGCCAGTCATCGCCGCTTCCGGGAGAAGTTCGCGCTGCCGTTCCCCCTCCTGTCCGACGAGGACCATGCGGTGGCCGAGGCCTACGGGGCATGGGCGCTCAAGAAGAACTACGGGCGCGAGTACATGGGCATCGTCCGGTCCAGCTTCCTGGTCGACCCGCACGGGCGGATCGTCCGGGTCTGGCCGCGGGTCAAGGCCGACGGCCACGCCGCCGAGGTCCTCGCCGCGCTCGCCGAGGCGAAGGCCGCGGCCGCCGGCTGAGCCGGGTCGCCGAGTCGCCATCCGGTGTCGGACACGAAGGGAGGCCTCGCCCGTGGGGGGAGACGAGCGAAGCCTCGGCCAAGATTGTACGAATCCGCGACGGTTGTGCAAGGCGGTCGCGACACGATGATCATCGGGCGATGAGCGAAGGTCCGCCGGCCGATCCGGCCGCCCCGGCGACGATCGAGCCGCACGAGTGGCGGCCGAACCGGTTCATGGTCATCGTCGCCCACCCCGACGATGCCGACTTCGGACCGGCCGCGACGGCCGCCCGCTGGATCGACGCCGGGTCCGTCGGCTGGCTGGTCTGCTGCACGAGCGGCGACCAGGGTGGCGAGGACCACGACCTCGACCCGCTCGCCCTGACCGCGATCCGGGAGGCCGAGCAACGGGCGGCGGCCGAGATCGTCGGCTATGAGGGGGTGACCTTCCTCCACCAGCCGGATGGCGCGCTGGCCAACGACCTGCCGCTCCGCGAGATGCTCGTCCGAGAGATCCGGACGTTCCGGCCGGACGCGGTGCTGACCCAGGACCCCGAGGTGATCGTCTATCCGGACGGGGGGATCAACCACACCGACCACCGGGCCGCCGGACTGGCTGCCATCGATGCCGTCTACCCGGCCGCCCGCAACCCGATGGCCTTCCCGTGGCTCGCCCGCGATGGCCTGCTCCCGCACCGGGTCCGCCGGATCTACCTGTTCTGGACGACCGCCCCCACCGCCTGGGTCGACGTCTCGGCGACCATCGGCCGGAAGGTCGACGCGCTGCGGGCCCATCCGAGCCAGATCCGGGACCCGGACGGTCTTGCCCGCCGGATCGGCGACTGGGCGGCCGGCGACGGCGCGCGGATCGGCGTCGCCGCAGCCGAGGACTTCCGGCTGGCGATCATCGACGACGACGAGGACGAGGCGCCGATCCCGGAGTGACGCTCGCTCGGCGCTGCCGACCCGTCCGGGGGCGCCGGTTCAGGGCTGGAGGAGGAGCGGCCGGATCCGACCCCAGGCGTTCCACAGGTCGGTCAGGCCCTCGGCCCGCTCGCGCAGGAGGGCCACCATCTCGCCGAGGGTGAGGCCGCCGGCGGCCCCGGCCAGGAACTCGCCCGCTGCGACGGCGATCCCGCGGTACAGCTCGGGTGTCTCGTGCTCGTTCGGCCAGTGCCGGATGCGCATCGGGTCGAACCCGGCGTACCCGACGGCCAGCGACAGGTCGCGCTGGCTCGGCGCCCGTCCGTCCACGAACCCGCCGAGGCCGTCGAAGCGGTAGCCGAACGAGGCGAGGGCGGTCGCGACGTCGCGGCACTGGGCCTGGCTGAAGGCGGCCCAGAAGGGATGGTCGGTCGGGAACTCGAGCGCCGAGGCCTCGATCGCCCGGGCGAGGATCGCGTCGACGAGGCCGCTCAGAGCGAGCTGCCAGTGCCGTCGCTCGGCCGGGGCGGCTCCGGCCAGGCCGGTCACCACCCGGTCCATCGCGTCCCGGTCGCCGCGGAGCAGCTTGAGGACGGCCGGCTCGTGATCGCCGAAGTCGCGGACCGGCGCCTCCTCGTCGGCCAGCCGGCCGCCCGGCTCGAGGCCGACGCCCCCGTACAGGCGGGGTCTCGCCGTCCCCGGGCCTTCGGCCGCGACGACCGGCGCGGCCTGGCGGGCCAGCGCCAGCTCCTCGCACACGGCGAGCGCCTCGCGCGCGGACACGCAGGCTGCGGCGGCCGACTCGGCGTTGATCCGCGCCGCATCGGCCTCGAGGCCCAGCCGCTCGAGATCGGCCACCAGGGCGCTCGCGGCCTCGTGCTCCCGCGTCGCCTCCTGCTCGGCCTCGTGGGCGGTCCGATTGATCCGGTCGATCTCCTGGAGCCAATCCCGCGCCGCGGCCTCGATGTCCTCGCGCGAGACGGCTGCCGTGTTCGCCAGGCGGAACCCGGTCCAGGCCGTCTCCTTCGAGGCGCGGACCGCCCGAGGATCGGCGACCGCGGCGGCTCGCTCGCTCCGCACCGACGTGCTCGTCGTAGGCGCGCTGGACCTCGCGGGCCCGATCCGCCGCGGCCTGGGCGGCTTCTCCGAGGCGATCGGCCAGGGCGCACCGCTCGTCGGCGATGCGGCGCTCGTCGGCGCAGGTGTCCGGGGCCGTCATCGGGCGACCCGGCGCGGCGTGGGGGGCTCGGCGGCGCCGTCACGCAGTGCCTCGAAGGGAGGATCCGCCTCGGGCCGGATCGGGATCGGGATCGGTTCGCGGGCGGCCGGTCCGGACCGAACGGGCGTTCGGATCGTGTCGTCGGCCCGCAGGATCGCCGGGTCGGCCGGCCCGCCTCGAGCGACCGGCGCCGCGGTCATCCCGGGAGCGGCCAGGCCGGACAGGGTCGCCGGTGGGCGCCGCGGGACCGCGTCGGCCTCGACCGTGACCCGGATCTCGCGCGGCGCGGGCGGCCGCGCTCGGAGGACGATCGACAAGGCCGCTCCGCTGGCGACCCCGAGGACGAGGCCGAGCGCCAGGAACGCGAACTCACTCGCGGTCACGTGTCATCCTCGCTCGCCGTGGCCCGGGAGGACGGGCCGGACGGACTCCCAGCGGAGGGTAGCTGCGACGGCCGAGTGCGTCAACTCGGGCGGACCGGCACGGACGGTTCGGCTCTGCTCGTGCAGCGCCCCGGCCGGCGATGGTAAATTCGGCCTGGTCGGCGCCTCGCGTCGCACCACCCCGCCTGTCCGAGCCGATCGCAGGGAAAGGCACGACCGCCGCTTGGCTATCGACCCGAACCAGGAATTCCTCGTCCAGCCCGTCGACGCCTCCTGGCTCCAGTGCAACATCGAGTGCCAGGAAGCGTGCCCCGTCGGCACCAACTGCCGGGGGTATCTCAACCTCGCCGCCGAGGGGCGGTTCGAGGAGGGCTACATCCTGTCGCGCGAGCCGAACCCGGTCGCCGCGATGTGCTCGTACGTCTGCTCTGCGCCGTGCGAGCGCGCCTGCCGCCGTGGGGACATCGACCGCCCGCTGGCCATCCGGGCGATGAAGCGCTTCCTGGTCGAGTGGCACGAGGCGTCCGGGATCCCCGACGCGATGCCGGCGATCGACCCGCGTCCCGAGCGGGTCGCCGTCGTCGGGGCCGGTCCGGCCGGGCTGGCCGTCGCCCGCGAGCTCGCGCTCAAGGGGTTCGGCGTGACCGTCTTCGACAGCCTCCCGTACGCCGGCGGCACGATGCTCATCGGCGTCCCGGCCTTCCGTCTCCCACGCGAGGCGATCGAGATGGACGTCCGCCTCGTCGAGCGGCTCGGGGTGACGTTCCGGTTCAACACGACGATCGGCGCCGACATCACGTTCGAGCAGCTCCAGCGCGACTTCGACGCCGTGGCCATCACCGCCGGCGCGATGGACGCGGTGGCCCTCGACGTCCCGGGCGGCGACCTCGAGGGGGTCGACTACGGGGTCGACTTCATGAAGAAGGCGAACCTCGGCCAGGAGCTCGACCCGGGCCGCGACGTGGTCGTCATCGGCGGTGGCTACACCGCCATGGACTGCTCCCGGACGAGTCTCCGGCACGGCGCGGAGCACGTCACGATCGCCTATCGGCGGACCCGCTCCGAGCTTGTCGTCGACGAGGAGGAGCTCGGGGAGACCGAGCGCGAGGGCGTCCGGATGGAGTTCCTGGCCAGCCCGATCGAGGTGCTCGGCGAGAACGGTCGGGTCAGCGCGGTCCGGTTCATCCGCAACCGGCTGGGTGAGCCCGATGCGTCGGGGCGGCGCTCGCCGGTGCCGATCCCCGGCTCCGAGTTCGCGATCAAGGCCGACACGGTCATCCCGGCCGTCAGCCAGGCCGCCGACCTGACGTTCCTGCCGGTCGAGTCGAGCTTCGAGGTCAACCGCGGCCGGGTCAAGGTCGATCCGGCGACCTATGCCACGAACGTGCGCGGAGTGTTCGCCTGCGGCGACTTCGTGACCGGCCCGACGACCCTCATCGAGGCGGCCGGCCACGGCAAGAAGTGCGCCTACGCGATCGACCGCTACCTGACCGGGCAGGCCGACGTCTCGGTCGCGGCGAACGTCAAGATCACCAGCTCGTGGCGCCACGACATGCCCGAGTTCTACGACGTCCTGCCTCGCCAGCACATCCCGATGGCTCCGCTCGAGGCGCGGATGCCGTCGACCGACCCGGAGGTGAACTTCACCACCCCGGTCGAGCTGGGCTACGACGCCAATCAGGCCGTCGCGGAGTCGACCCGCTGCCTGATGTGCAACTTCAACATCTGGTTCGACCCGTTCCGGTGCGTCCTGTGCGGTGCCTGCGCCGACGTCTGCCCGGAGGGCGTCATCCACATGGTCGACGTCAACCAGCTCAAGACCGAGGGGCTCCTGCCGGAGGTCGAGGAGGCCTACGGCTGGGAGCAGGGCGGGGCGATGATCCTCGACGAGGAGCGCTGCATCCGCTGCGCCCTGTGTGTCAAGCGGTGCCCGTTCGACGCCATTACGATGGAGCGGTTCGAGCTCCAGGAGATCTCGACCGACGGCCGGCTCTACAAGGAGTCGTACCGTGACGCCCAGCTCGCGGGGACCGCGGGCGTGGCAGGAGGAGCCAGGTGAGTTTCCTCGAGCGGGTGGATCAGACCATCCGTCGAAGCCCGGTCTGGCGGTCGTTGTTCCGTCAGGCGTACCCGTCCGACGAGCGGTCGCGGGCGTACGCGGTGATGAACAACGTCTTCCTCCACATCCACCCGGTCCGCGTCCGCCAGCACGCCGTCAGGTTCGCCTACACGTTCTGCCTGGGCGGCCTGAGCTTCTTCCTGTTCCTCGTCCTGACCGTGACCGGCGTCTACCTGATGTTCTTCTACGTCCCGTCGGCGACCCAGGCCTACTCGAACATCCTGTCGATCCAGGCCGAGGTGACGTTCGGGCTGCTCACCCGGAACATCCATCGCTGGGCCGCCCACCTGATGGTCTTCTTCGTCTTCCTCCACATGATGCGGGTCTTCTACCACGGGGCGTACAAGCCGCCCCGTGAGTTCAACTGGGTCGTCGGGGTCGTCCTCCTGTTCCTGACGATCATGCTCAGCTTCACCGGCTACCTGCTGCCCTGGGACCAGATCGCCTACTGGGCGATCACGATCGGCTCGAACATGGGCGGCTACGTGCCGGTCTTCAACACGCCGACCAAGCTCCTCCTGCTCGGCGGCCTGGAGGTCGGCCAGAACACGCTGCTGCGCTTCTACGTGCTCCACATCATGGTCTTCCCGCTCGTCGCCGCGGTCTTCCTTGCGGTGCACTTCTGGCGCATCCGCAAAGACGGCGGGATCTCCGGGCCCCTATGACGGCTCACACCTTCGTTGTCGCCTGCGCGCGCGCCCTCACGCACCGCCAGGTGCGCTCGGTCGCGTGCTCGGCTTCGCCTCGGTCTGAGCTCGTCCTAGGAGCCCGGAGGTTATGTATCGGCAGCGTGGATCGTCGTTCCCGGGTGAGTCATGTCTGACGTGAAGACGCCGCAGGAGCCGCGGGTCGTCCTGCCGGTCGACCCGACCCGACGGACGGAGATCGACAAGCAGCGGGTGCCGATGTCGGCGCGACCGTACCGGTTGCTCGCGCTGGTCAAGCAGGACGCCGTCGTCCGGGTCCAGAAGGAACCCGACGACACGGTGATGACCTGGCCGCACCTGCTGACGATCGAGTTCCTCGCCGCCGGGATGATGTGTGTCTTCCTCCTGGCGATGGGCCTGTTCGTGAACGCCCCGCTCGAGGAGCTGGCCAACGGCAGCGTCACCCCCGCGGTGGCCAAGGCGCCCTGGTACTTCCTCGGGCTGCAGGAGCTGCTGGCGTACTTCCATCCCGTCGTCGCCGGCGTCCTCGCCCCGACGTTCGTGCTGGTCGGAGCGGCGTTGATGCCATATGTCGACCGGGGCGACCTGCAGAAGTTCCGGCCGTCGGAGCGGAAGACGGCCGTCGTCCTGTTCTCGATCTTCTGCGTCGTCGGGCTCGTCCTGACCTTCGTCGGGATCTTCTTCCGGGGCGCCGGTTACTCGTTCCAGGCCCCGTTCGTGACGCCGTTCGCGTTCCACTTCAACCTCTAGGGATCGGTCGATGAGCAACTACCAGGTCGAACCCGCCGCCCGGCCCCAGGCGCTCTCGAAGGAGGCGATCAAGTCGCTCCGTCACGAGCAGGTCCAGGGGCTGTCGCGCCGGACGCTCCTGCGGACCTCGATCGGAGCCGCCATCGGGCTGTGGCTGCTCGAGGTCGGCGCCGGGTCGCTCGGCTTCCTGTGGCCGAGCATCGCCAGCGGCAGCCGGAGTCAGGTCCGGGTCGGCACGCTCAAGGAGGTCAAGACGGCGAACTCGACCCTCCCGATCGACCAGGGCTTCCCGGCCTACTTCCCGGAGGCGAAGTCGTTCGTCGTGCTGATCGACACCAGCCGCCAGGAGTTCGTCCCGGGTGAGGACAAGACCGGCGACGGGACCGCCCTCAACGTCCGGGCGCTGTACCAGCGCTGCCCGCACCTCGGCTGCAAGCCGAACCCGTGCCTGAAGAACTTCTGGCTGGAGTGCCCGTGCCACGGCTCGCGCTACGACCGGCTCGGGATCAAGGCGCTCGGTCCGGCCTTCGGCCCGGCGCCGCGCGGGATGGACCGGTTCGCGACGGTCGTCAAGGACGACCAGTCCCTGTGGGTCGACACGCTGAAGATCACCCTCGGCCCGCTCCCGATCGCCCTCGGCCAGCCGGGCCTCATCCCGCCGAAGTCGCCCGTCGGCTGCATCTGATCGACGTGACCGACCGAGACGATCCGCGAGGAGACGCATGACCGACCGACCCGGGAACCGACCCGGAGCAGCGGCTGCCGGCCCGGCGCCCACCGAGCGAGCCCGCCCCGGTCGAGCGCTTCGCCGCGCCCCCGAGCGCCCACCAGCTGGCCCTGACGCCCGAGCGGGCGGCCGGGATCGTCCGCCAGAGCGGGAACGCCCGCTGGATCGGCTTCCTGGCCGTCCTGGTCGTCGTCCTGTTCGTGATCCTGTACTACTTCTACGAGCTGGGGATCCCGGGTGTCGCCGACACGAGCCGGCTGACCGCCGAGACGGAGGCCCAGTCCGTCACCTCGGTCGAGCGCGGCTACAACCTGTACGAGACGAACTGCTCGCGCTGTCACGGCGTGAACGGCGAGGGCGGCATCGGGCCGATCCTCAACGACCAGATGAAGCTGACGACGCACCTCACGGCGACGTACCTCAACAACGTCCTGGCCGTCGGCGGCCGGTACGTCTGCGGCAACGCCCAGAGCCTGATGCCGATCTGGGCCGACACGAACGGCGGCCCGCTGAACTACCTCCAGGTCAAGGACCTGGTCGCGTTCCTGCGGGCGACCAGCGACACGACCTACGAGGTCCGCGACCCGAGCACGAACGAGCCGATCGAGAGCGCGGGCAAGGTCCAGACGTTCAAGGGCTGGCGCGATCCCAAGTTCGAACCGCCCGCGTCGGCCACGCCGGTGCCGGACTGCTGGAGCCGGCCGGCCGCGGCGTCGCCGGGCGCCGGCGGCTCCGCCGCCCCGTCGGGCTCGACGGCGCCCTCGACGGCCCCGTCGGGCGGGACCGGCGGGACGGTCCTGACCGAGGTCGCGAGCGGGGTCGCGTTCCAGACGACGACGCTCGAGGCGCCGGCGAACCAGCCGTTCCAGATCGCCTTCGACAACCAGGACGCCGGGATCCCCCACAACATCCAGATCGCCGACAGCAGCGGGACGTTCGTGTTCGAGGGCGACACGGTCAACGGCGTCGCCCAGATCACCTACAACGTCCCGGCCCTCGCCGCCGGCGCGTACAAGTTCAGCTGCAAGTGGCACCCGAACATGGTCGGGGACCTCACGGTCAAGTAGGACGACCCGCGACCCCGGCATGACCGGGAGCGGCGGTGGGATGGAGGGAGATGGCAGGACAGGCGCTCAGCTCGGGCAGCACCGGTCGGCGTCGGGTCCTGTTCGGCTGGCTCGACGCGGACGGCTGGAGCTGGGCGTCGATCAAGGCCGCCTTCTGGTTCGTCGTCATCGCCATGATGCTCGGCTACCTGCCCGATCGGGCGTACTACTTCACGGTCTTCCCGACGATCGACCTGGGAGTCCTGATCTACTCGCCGGTCAACTTCTGCCCGCCCTCGAACCGGACGCTGCCCTGCCCCGTCCCGACCGGGGCCACCCTGCCTTGGGACGCCTCCCCGCCGCAGCTTGCCCTGTCCGCCGGGCGGACCGACGGGACGGCCGTCCAGGTCGGCGTCAAGCTGATGTACGTCGGCGGGACCGACGGCAAGACCGCCACGGACACGACGTTCGTGGCCCCGCTCTACTCGGGCAACTTCGGCCCGTGGCAGGCCGGACCGGCGCTGCCGGCGCCGCGGACCGCGGCCGCAACCGTGGTCTTCAACAGCGTCGTCTACGTGGTCGGCGGCAGTGGCCCGGACGGCAAGCCGACCGACACCGTCTTCGTTGCGAGCCAGAACCTCGAGACGGGCGAGATCCAGCCGTTCGCGGCCGACGACACGCTCAAGCTTCCGGCGCCACGGGCGTCGGCGGCGATCGTGGCCGCCGGTGACGGCCTCGTCCTCATCGGGGGGACGGACGGGACGGCGCTCCAGCCGACGGTCTGGAAGGCCGCCCTCGACCCGAAGACCGGCAAGCTGACCGCCTGGAAGGCTCAGCAGTCCCTTCCGGCGGGACTGTCGCAGGCGGCGGCCGCGCTGTCCGGTGACTTCCTGTACGTCTACGGCGGGCGCGACGCGAACGGCCCGACGAAGGCGGTCCTGCGCGGCGACGTGAGCAAGGCCAAGGACACCCTCGGCCAGATCGTCGCCTGGGAGGTGCCACAGGCGGCGGCCGCGGCGACGATCGAGCTGCCCGCTCCGCGGGCCCGAGGCGCGGGCTTCTCCGCGAACGGCGTGCTCTACCTCGTCGGCGGCGAGGACGCATCCGGCCTCCACTCCGAGACGTATTGGGCCGTCCCCGACGCGAAGGGCGACATCCCGGGCTGGCAGCATCTCGCCGCGACCGACCTGCCGACCGGCGTGGTCGGCGCATCGGCGGTCGCCAGCGGCTCGCAGGCCTTCCTGATCGGCGGGACGACCTCCGACCAGCCGGCCGTGGTCGGCAGCGCCCGGGCGAACCTCGCCCCGCAGCCCCCGTTCTTCCAGCTCGGGACTGTTCGGGGCGACCGTGCCGGCCCTCAAGATCGGCGGCGAGATCGGCCAGCAGCTCGGCTACCTGAACGCGGCGGGGGTCGGGACGGTCGACTTCGTGCTGCTGCTCCTGATCGGCTGGGCGCTCGCCCACAAGGAGCGCTCGCGGGCGATCCTCGCCCGGATCACCGGTCGCGGCCGGCACTAGCCGGAGGGCGGCTCGCCCGCTCCGGCGACCAGCGGGCCGGTCCTGATCGGCAGCCCGGCCATCCGCCAGGCGATCATCCCGCCGGCCACGTTGGTGGCATCCGGGTAGCCGTTCGCGGCGAGGAACGCGGCCGCCAGCCCCGACCGGTTGCCGGACTGGCAGACGATCATCAGCGGCCGATCGCTCGGCAGCTCGCGGAAGCGCGCGACGAACTGCGACAGCGGCAGGATGACCGCCCCATCGATCCGTCCGGCGAGCACCTCACCGACCTCCCGCACGTCGACGACGAGCGGCCCGCCCGACGGTCCGTCGACCTCGCGCCGGCGCCGGTCGAGCTCGCGGACGTCGATGCTGGCGCCGGGGCGGGCCCCATGGTCGTGGCTCACGTGCGGCGCGGGATCGGTGGCGGATCGCCGGTCGTGGGCCGAACCGCCTCGGCGGCCAGACGGGCGTCGATCGCCGCCACCAGCCCGGCGACGTCGATGTCGCGAGCCGGTCGTTCGAGTGGCTCCGCGCCGACCAGCGGGGCCAGACGGAGACGCGCCCCGATGAGGTTCTTGGCGAGGCCGCTCGAGTTGGCGCGGCTGGCGTGGACGCCGGCCGCAGCCAGCTTGATCAGCCCGCTGTGGAGGGCGCGCTCGGCTGGATCGGCCGTGCCCATCCAGGCCGGCTCGAGCAGCTCGTGGGCCAGGAACCAGTCGCCCCGATCGTAGGCCGCGAGGCCGGCCGCGAGCGCGGCCCGGCGCTCCGCCGCGGGCAGCGGCCGGTAGGCCTTCCGCCGGCCGCGCTCCGGGACGGTCTCCACGATCACCGCAGCTCGATCAGCGGCCGCCGGCCGGCGAACCCGTCGTCGAGCTCGTGCCACCACTCGACCGGCCCCTCCCCGAGGCGCCAGCACAGCCAGACCTGGCGGCCGCTGACCAGGGCGGGGAAGTCGATCAGGCCGGTGTCGATGTCGCGCAGGGTGATCCCCCAGGTGTCGATCTGGGCGACGGCCGCCTGCATCTGGTCCACCAGGCCCTGCATCCGGAGCCGGAGGCGGCGCTGGTCGTCGCCGGCTGGCGCCGCGTCGAACGCCGCCTTCAACTCGCGCAGCTCGTCGCGCTGGGCGCGCAGCAAAGTGAGCATCCCGTCGAGCTCGGGGAGCCTGTCGTTGGCGCGATCGATCGTGTAGAACGTGGCCACCGCCGGATGATAGCCGCCGAACTCCGGGGCAGCCACGGGGCCGTCAGGCCGTGACGATCGGCCCGGCCCCGAGGACCGGCAGCTCGGCCGGGAGCTGGTCGAGCGTCACCAGCCGGGCGCCGGCGACCCTGATCCGGCCGACCAGGCCCGGCAGGGCGTCGAGCGTCGGCTCCGGCCAGGCATGGAGGAGGATCACCGCCCCGTCGCCGTGGCCGAGGGCCCCGGCCGCCACCTCCGTCTCGATCGCGGCGGCCGTCCGGTCGGCCTCCCAATCCTCGGCCCAGACGTCCCACCCGACGTTCCGGTAGCCGGCGGCCCGGATCGCGCCGAGGACCCGGGGGTCGTCCTGCCCCGCCCCGAACGGGCAGCGGAACCAGGGCAGCGGCGAAACCCCCGCGTGGGTCTCGATCGCGTCCTGCGCCGCCCGGATGTCCTCGGCCAGCCCCGCGTCGGACAGGAGCGGCAGGCGGACGTGGTAGAAGCCGTGACTGCCGACGAGGTGCCCTGCCCGGACGATCCGTTGGGCCGTCGCCGGGTAGGCCTCCGCCCAGCGACCCTGGATGAAGAAGGTCGCCCGGACGTCGAGCCGGTCGAGCGCATCGACGAGCTCGTCCTGGACGCCCGGCCGGCAGCGGGGCCGATCGGGGTGCTCGGCGTCGAACGTCAGGGCGATCCGCGGCCCGCTCATCGGACGAGTATCGGCCATCGACGGACCGGACGCGGAGCTCCCGGAGCGCGTCCGGCCCGGTGCTAGACTCGGCCCGGGCCGTTAGCTCAGCGGCAGAGCAGCCGCCTTTTAAGCGGTCGGTCGTGGGTTCGAATCCCACACGGCTCACCACGTCATCGCGGTCGTCTCGTGTCGGCGAGCGATCCGGACCGTGACTCGCGACGCTGGGCGACACGGACCGGTTACGCTCCGTGGCCGACGCGGCGCCACACGATCCGCGGTGCGGAGAGGAGGGTTCGAGATGCTCGGTGACGACACCACGTCCTACGGCGACGGCCAGCCGAACGACACCAGTCCGTGGGTCGAGCTGCGGGACTTCGCCAAGGTCGCGTCCGCGGACCGCTCGTGGACGCCGATCAGGGTCCTCGGGAAGCGCTACAAGAGCAGCTCGCCGGACTCCGAGGCGTTCATCCACGACCCACGGAGGGTCATGATGGACGACGCCCGGAACCCCGATGCGGGCGAGGTCGACGCGCTCGGGCTGATCACCCCGGACTGGCACGTCAGCACGCTCGTCGTGAACCACCAGGCGACCCTGTCGATCCGGCACCTCAACGTGCTCGTGACCCTCAATCCGGACAACCCGTCGGTCGGGATCCTGATCGTCAAGCAGAGCCGCTAGACGTCGAGTGCCGTCGTCAGCGGTCGACGCGTCGAGCGCCGTCGTCAGCGGTCGAGGACCGCCGAGGCCGGCTCGGCAAGCCCGCCGTCGAGTCGGGCGATCAGCGACGTCGCGCCCAGGCCGCCGAGGATGGTCCTCGCCTCGTCGGCCGCGCCGGCCGCATCCGGCGACCCGGCCGGCAGGAGGTGGGCCGCCTCGACCTGGCAGAGGGCCAGCTGGAGCGGCACGTCGAGGGTCCGCCAGCTCGTCGCGGCATCGCCGTAGCGATCGGCTGCCCGGATCACATTCCCGTCCAGCGCATCGAGTCCGGCGCTCAGGGTCGTCACCACCGCGGTCAGCCAGCGGCCCCGGATCCTGCGTGCCCTGACCTCGTCGATCGCCCCGGCGAGGCGGTCCCGGTCACCCGTCCAGAGCGCCGCTCGCGCCAGCAGCACGGTGTTCTCCAGGACGGACGTCGACAGGCCGGTCGGCCGCAGCACGAGCGCGGTCGCCTCGGCGTCGCCCAGCGCCTCCGGGGCCCGGCCGAGCGACAGCAGGGCCATCGCCCTGCGGCCGAGCAGCACGGCCGAGGCGAGCGGGTCCGGCTGGGTCTCCAGGAGCGCCGCGATCGACGCAAAACGGGAGACGGCCCCGGGATCGCCGCGCCAGGTCAGGATCGTCGCCGTCACCGACCCGAGGTCGACCCGGTCCGGGACCGGCAGATCGTCGCGGTCGAGCTCCGCGACCGTCGCGAGGACGCGGTCCCAGGCGCCGACGTCGAGCCCTGCACCGGCCCAGTTGCTCACGAGTCGCACCGCCACGTCGCGCAGCCCGAAGCGTCGAGCGGTCTGGAGCCCCACGTCGGCGATCTCGAAGGCGGCCCGCGGATCGTCGGTCAGGAGACCCACCGCGATGCTGTTCCGTGCCCGCAGCGCGGGTACCACCAGCCCGTGCTCCTCGGACATCGCCAGGGAGGCTCGCAGTAACCCGATGCCCTCGGCCGTGCGTCCGCCTTCGAGTCGGGCGGCGCCCTTGGTCGCCAGGGCTCCGGCCACGGTCGGGCGGAGATCCAGGCGCTCCGCGTCCTGGAGCGCTCGATCGGCCCATGCCACGGCCTCCTCGAGGCGGCCGTCGAGGAGATACGCGCGGGCGAGACCGGCCATCAGCTCGACGACCTCCGGATCGTCGCGCAGCGCAGCGTCGCCGACGAGCTCGTCGAGGGCCGCCCGGACGACGGCGATGGACGCCTCGGTCTCGTACTCGACGGCGAGGATCGAACCGAGCCGAGCCGTGGTCCTCGCCCGTGCCGAGCGATCGCCCCGGGCGGCGTGCCAATCGACCGCCTGGCGCGCGTACGTCGCCGCGTCCTTGAGTCGCGCCGCCGCCTGCGCCGCGATCGCGGCCTGCTCCCAGAGCTGGGCTCGCTCGGCATCGTCGTCGGTCACCGACAGGGCGCCCTCGACGTACCCGAGCGCCTGTTCCGGCGAGTGCAGCGCGGCGGCCCGATCGGCCGCGGCTCGCAGGGCGCGGACCGCCTTGACCGCCAGCCCCCGGTCGGGTCGACCCGGCGGCCCCGACCGGTACGCCGACAGGACGTGGCTGGCGACGGCGCCGGCCAGGTCGGGGTCGTCGAGCGACTCGAAGTAGGTCGCGGCGGCCAGGTGCCGGTCGCGCCGATCGCGCAGCGACAGCGTCCCGTAGGCGACCTCCCGGACGAGCGCCTCGGCGAACCGGTAGCGATCGCGGCTCGGGGAGCGCTCGTCGGTCTCCTGGACGAGCAGCTCGCGCTGGACCAGGCGGCCGAGGTGGGGTTCGATCGCCTCGGCGGTCGTTCCTCCGATCGCCGCCAGGGCCGCCGGAGGGAACGCCTGGCCGAGCACGGCCGCGTCGCGGATGAGCGACCGATCGATCGGGACGAGGTCGTCGAGACGTGCCGCGACGAGCGCCTGGAGGCTTTCAGGGACCGCCAGTCGCTCGAGCCGGCCGCGGACCTCGTAGATCCCGTCGACCGCCTCGAGCTCGCTTCGGTCGACGAGCATCCGGAGGATCTCGACCGCGTAGAGCGGGACGCCCTCGGCCCGGTCGAGGATCCGCTCAGCGACCTCGGCGGGCAGGCCCGGGGCGAGATCGTTGAGCAGCTCGGCCATCGCCGGCCGTGACAGCGGGTCGAGGTGGAGCCCGATGTAGTTGCGCTGACCGGCGCCCCAGGCGGGTCGGGTCTCGAGGAGCGGCGGCCGGGCGAGCGTCACGACCAGGATCGGCCGGCCGGTCGAACCCTGGACGAGGTACTCGATGAAGTCGAGCAGGCCCGGATCCGCCCACTGCAGGTCGTCGAACACGAGCACGGTCGTCCCGGTCTCGGCGACTCGCTCGAAGAACGTCCGCCAGGCGGCGAAGGCCTCCTCGCGTTCGCCGCCCGGGGCCGGGCCGACGCCGATGAGGCCCGCCAGGTGCGGCGCGATCCAGCGCCGCTCGGTCTCGTCGGGGACGTACCGGGCCAGGCAGGCCGCGAGACGTCGCCGGGCGACCGCCGGCGGGTCCCCCTCGGCGATCTCGGCGCGGCTGCGGACCATCTCGGCCAGGGCCCAGAACGCCAGCCCCTCGCCGTAGGCCGGCGAGCGGGCGCGATGCCAGCGGATCTTCTCGACCACGCCGTCGACGTACTTCTCGAGCTCCCACGCGATCCGGCTCTTCCCGAGACCGGCCTGACCGAAGATCGACAGGAGCCGCGGCGAGCGCTCCTCCCGGACGGCCTGGAGGAGGTCCTTGGCGATGGCGACGGCGCTGTCGCGACCGACCAGGGGTCCCTCGGGCAGGACGCTCCGACCCTCGCCACCGCGACGAGCGACGACCTGGTGTGCCTCCCAGGCGGGCACCGGCAGCCGCTTTCCCTTGAGCGAGCGGTCGCCGGCCCGCTCGAACGTCACCGAGCCGCGAACGGAGCGGTAGGTCGCCTCGTCGACCAGCACCGTCCCGGGCCGGGCGGCGGCCTGGAGCCGGGAGGCCGTGTTGACGACGTCGCCGGCGACCATCCCCTGGCCGACCGCGCCCACGGTGATCGCCGCCTCGCCGCTGACGACGCCCGCCCGGGCGGCGAGGCGGGGCAGGCCGACCTGCTCGCCGACCGCCGCGACGGCGGCCACCAGCTCGACCGCGGCCCTGACGGCGCGCTCGGCGTCGTCCTCGTGGGCGACCGGCGCTCCCCACATCGCCATGACCGCGTCGCCGATGAACTTCTCGACCGCCCCACCGTACCGGGCGATGATCCCCCGACACGTCTCGAAGTAGCGGGCGAGGAGCTCCTGGACCTCCTCGGGGTCGCGGCCGTCGGACAGGGCGGTGAACGAGACGAGGTCGACGAACAGGATCGACACGAGCCGTCGCTCGGCCGTCGGCACGACGGCGATCGGCTCGCCGGTCCGGCTCGCGAACGGCTCGCCGGTGACCTCGCCCACGACCCGTGGCCGCCCTCCGTCGGTCGCCAGCTCGGTCCCGCACGAACCGCAGAAGCGGAACCCGCGGACGACCGGGGCGGCGCAGGCCGGGCATCGCGCGCCGAGCGTGGCCCCGCAGTTGCCGCAGAACCGGGAGGTCTGCGGGTTGTCCGTTCCGCACGCGTCGCAGCGCACCGTCATCGCGACATCATCGCCGTCAACGACCCGGGAGACCAGCCTCCCGGTCGAGTTCCTCGACCAGCGCGTCGGCCAGGCGGTCGTACTGGGCGGGCCGGTTGTACGGCGCCGCGGAGACGCGGAGCAAGCGGTGAGACGGTCGGGCGATCCGACGCCCCGCCGCGTGGCGGGACTCAGTGCGCCGCGAGGCCGTCCTCGACGATCAGCGCCAGTCGGTCGGCGCTCGCGGGTCCGAACAGCCAGACCACCCCGTCGCCGGCCTCGACCGGCTCGAATGCGCCCGGCTCCGACCCGCCCGCCACGACCACCAGCGGCTTGTCGGCATACAGCTCGCGCAGCTCCTCGCCGAGCTCCCGACGGCCCTCCTGGAAGCGGAGCGAATCGAGGTCGTAGACGAGGATGTCGGCCCGTTCGGCACGCGGGCAGGGGCAGCCACGGACCAGTGGACAGGCCCGCCGGGTCGGACCGGGACAACGATCGACCTCGTAGCCCAGGGACCGGAGCGCCTCCGCCTCGCCGGCCGCGATCCTCTCATCGCCATGTACGACGAGCGCCCGAGTCATGGCGCCACCCTCCGACCGACGATCGTGATCCGCCGGCGGATCGTCGACCAGAGGACAAGGTCACTCGGTCCGGGACGTCCGGCCTTCCTCGGCGCCCGTCGTCGGTCCGGCTCGTGGGGCGGGACGTCGCGCGACGGACCGTGGACCTGCTTGACGATCGGCGGTTCGACGCTGACGTCCGGCCTGCGCGCCCTCCGCAGCCGGTCGATCCCGGCGCGCGCGGTCACGAACGGCGCGAGGTAGCCGACGATGAGGATCGGGACGAGGAAGCGGGCCGGACCGGGCAGCTCGGCGACCAGCAGGCCCAGGAGGAGCATCGCGATCAGGTAGGCGCCGAGGGCGCGCGGCGGCCAGCCGGCGCGACGGAGCCGGTCCGTCGGCGGGAGGAGCAGGACGAACAGGACGAGGGACAGGGCGAGCAGGGCCGGACTGGGCACCGGACGATGATACGGCCGGCTTCGATGGTGCCTGGCACCGTCGGGCGGCCCGTCCCGAGCCGCGCGATGCGGGCGCCGCGGCCCAGGCTCCACGGCTACGATGTCGGCCCACCGCTCGACCGCCCACCCGAGACCCGATGGCCGTTCCCAAGACCGCCTCCCGCGCATCCGCCTGGCTCGTCCGGTGGCGGCCCATCCTGCCGCTGTTGCTGGCCGAGTTCGTCGTCTGGCTGGGCTTCGGCGCGTTCCTGCCGATCCTGCCGCTCTACCTCTCGTCGCGGGGGATCGACTTCGCGACCCTCGGCCTGATCGTCGCCGCCTGGCCGGCGGCCCGCCTGATCGCCGAGCCGATCTTCGGCTGGATCGCCGACCGGACCGCCCGCAAGCCGCTGATGGTCGCGGCGCTGCTGGCCAATGCCGCCCTCCTCCCGCTTCCGCTGTTCGTGTCGGGCGCGGTCGCGTTCGTGGTGCTGCGTGCGCTGGCCGGGCTGGCGACGGCGGCCTACGACCCGGCTGCGCGCGGGTTCCTGGTCGACGCCACGCCGTCGGATCGCCAGGGCGAGGCGTTCGGCCTGTACGGCGCGGCGCAGATGGCCGGCCTCCTGTTCGGACCGGCGATCGGCGGGTTCGGGGCGTCGATCGTCGGCGACGAGGCGTTCGTCTTCTGGCTGGCGGCCGTGGCGTCCGTCGCGGCGTCGCTCGTCATCGCCGTCGCGGTCAGGGAGGGGCGCCGGACCCACGTCGCCGGCGGGATCCCGGCCGAGGGCGTGGCCGAGCTGCCGGGCTCGCCACTGGCCGTGCCGGGGGAACCGCGGACCGCGCTCGGCCCGGCCGATCGCCCCGCCCGGCGCGTCAGCCGCAGCCTGGCCAACCGATTGCTCGTCGCGGCGATCGTGATCAATGCCGGGGGCGCCTTCGCCCAGGGCACGTACGAGGTCATCTGGTCGCTCTTCCTGACCTCGCTCGGAGCCGGCCTGGACCTCGTCGGCGGGACGTTCGCGACGTTCGCGATCCCGATCCTCCTCTTCTCGCCGGTCGCCGGTCGGTACGTCGACCGTCGTGGCGGGCTGGCGTTCATCGTCGCCGGGACGTTGATGACCGTCTTCTCCGGGGTTGCTACACGCAGATCCGCGATCCCCTCCTCGCCCTGCCACTGATCCTGGTCGAGGCGACCGGCTTCGCGATCCTCTTCCCCGCGCTGTACGCGGTCGTCGCGGCGGGCAGCCCGCCCGGCCGATCGTCGACCGCCCAGGGTCTCTTCGGGGCCGCCGGCACGGTCGGCTTCATCGTCTCGTCCCTGGTCGCCGGCCGGCTGGCCGAGATCGACATCCGGCTGCCGTTCTGGATGTTCGTCGTCGTCACGCTCGTCGCGCTGGCGGCCGGCCTGGCGATCGGGGCCGGGCCGATCCGATCGATCGGCTCGTCCGTTGACGATTCCGGTCTCGGACGCTAGAGTTACAGGTCGCGGGGTGGAGCAGCGGCAGCTCGTCGGGCTCATAACCCGAAGGTCGGCGGTTCGAATCCGTCCCCCGCAACCAACGCCTATACCTGAACCCCGGGTCCCGACCAACCCGGGGTTCTTCTATCGGGGCCGAGCGTCGCGTACCCCTCGACGGCCAAGGCGGACGACGAGACTGATCGCGCGCCGGTCGGTCGCAGGGAAGACGCGCTCGTTGACGCGGACCCGCGCCGACACCTAGGCTGCGGCTCCCGGGCCGGGCGCACCGCGCTCGCCGGATGGAGGGAGGCGCGATGCAACGGATCATCGGGATCGTCCTCGGGGCGGTCGTCACGTACCTCCTGCTCGTGCTCCTGGCCGGGACGGCCGGCGACCTGTCGCGCTCGTTCGGGATCGCGGTCATCGTCGGCGCGCTCGTCAGCCTCGCCTGGCCGTGGGTCGTCGGGTTCTACGTCGGCCGACGGGTCAAGGAGCACCGGGACGAGGAGATCCAGCGCGAGGTGGAGAAGCAGCTCGCCGAGGAGCGCAAGACGGGCGACTGACCGATCGCCGAGCGGGCCGCTCGGCTAGTCCCAGCGGAACGTGCGGACGGCCAGCAGCGTCGCTCCGATGCCCCATGCCGCGAGCAGGGCCAGCGGCCCGAGCGGATCCCCGGTCGCGCCCCCCAGGCCGATCCGGAGCGCCTCCGAGAGTGGCGCGGCCGGCAGGATCCGGGCGAGGCCGGCGAGGAGCGTCGGCAGGTGGTCGACCGGCAGGACCACCCCGCCGAGGAGGAGAAGGGCCAGGAACAGGCCGTTGGCGATGGCCAGCGTCGCCTCGGCCCGGAGCGTTCCGGCCAGCAGCAGTCCCAGCCCGGCGAAGGCGAGCGTCCCGAGCGCGAAGGCCGCGAGGCAGACGGCCGGGCTGGCTCCGGCGCCCGGCGACCAGCCGAGGGCGGCCAGCCGCGACGCCCACGAGGAGGACGGCCTGGCCGACCTCGACGACGACGACCGTCGCGATCTTCGCGGCGATGAGGCCGGACCTCGGGAGCGGCGAGCCGCCGAGACGCTTGAGGACGCCGTAGGAGCGCTCGAACGCCGTCGAGATCCCGAGGTTGACCAGGCCGTCGAGATGATCGCCAGGGCAAGGATGCCCGGGCAGGAGGAACGTCACGCCACCACGGTCGACGGCCGGGACGACCGAGAAGAAGACGAGCAGGACGAGCGGGATGACGACGGTCACGAACACGTTCTCGCCCCGCCGCGACAGCAGGCGGAGCTCCATGCCGACCTGGGCGATCGCGGCCTGGAGCGGCCGGGGCGGCGTTCCCGCCCGCGACCGGGGACCCCGCGGCAGGCTCATCGACTCGTCCCGCCCGCGCTCGCCGGTCAGCTCCAGGTAGCGCTCCTCGAGGCGTCGCGCCGGTGGTCCGCAGCTCCGACGATGAGCAATCCGCGCTCCGCGGCCCAGCCGGCGAGGCCGGCCACCAGCCGCGGCCCCGGCTCCGCCCGGTCGACCCGGTAGCGACCCACGCCCCCGTCGTCGGCCAGGCGCGCCTCACCCGCCTCCGGTCCGCTCGACCGGAGAGCCGTCTCGAGCCCCGTGCGGTCCGCCGCCGACAGCGGCTCCGCGAGCTGGACCCGGAGGCTGGGGCCGGAGCCCGCCGCGAGCTCGGCGAGCGTCCCGCGAGCCACGATCCGGCCGCGGTCGATGATCGCGACCCGGTCCGCCAGTCGTTCGACGTCGGCCAGCTCGTGGGTCGTCAGGAGGACCGTCACGCCCGCGGTCCGGAGGGCCACGATCAGCTCCCGGGTCGATGCCTTCGCGGCCGGGTCCATCCCGGCGGTCGGCTCGTCCAGGACGACGAGCTCCGGGCGGCCGACGAGCGCCAGCGCGAGGCCCAGTCGCTGCCGCTGACCGCCGGACAGGACCCGGTACCGGGTGCCGGCCGACGTCGGCCAGGCCGGCCCGCTCGAGGAGCGCGTCCGGGTCGACCGGGTCGCGATAGAAGCGGGCGTACAGCCGGAGGATCTCGCGCGGGCCGGGCCTGCGGGTAGATCCCGCCGTCCTGGAGCATCAGGCCGACCCGGGCACGGAGGGCTCGACCGTCGCGAGCCGGGTCGAGGCCGAGGACCCGGACCTCGCCGGCGTCGGCTCGCCGGTAGCCCTCGAGGATCTCGACCGTCGTCGTCTTGCCGGCGCCGTTCGGCCCGAGGAGGGCCATGATCGAGCCCGTCGGCACGTCCAGGTCGATGCCATCGACGACGGCCCGGCCGGCGTAGGACTTGCGCAGGCCGCGAACGGCGATCGCCGGCGCGCCGGCACCGGTCACTTGAGGATGGCGGCGAGCTGGCGATCGAGGTCGGCCCGGGTCACTTCGCCGATCTGGCGCGAGGCGATGATCCCGTCCCGTCCGATGAAGTAGGTCTGGGGTGGCGCGACCACCCGCCAGGCCTGGGCGATGGACGCGTCCGGGTCGGTCACGCTGGGCCACGTGGCCCCGGTCGTCGCCAGGAACCTCCGGGCGTTGTCCGCGATCGTCGTTGAAGATCGCGCCGACGATCGCCAGCCCGGCCGAGGCGTGATCGGTGAGGGCATCCCTGAAGAGCGGGAACTCGGTCCGGCAGGGCACGCACCAGGATGCCCAGAAGTTGACCACGACGGGCCGGCCCCGGAGGCTGGCCAGGTCGAACCGGGCGCCGTCGAGTGTGGTCCCGGCCAGCGCCGGTGCCGGTGATCCGGGTCCGGCGTCGCCGACCACCTCGGTCGGCCCCGGCGGACCACAGCCGACGGCCAGGGCGACGATCGCCGCGAGCAGGAGGAAGACGGCTGGCCGACGGTGCCGGAGGCGGCGTGGGAGACGGGGCGTGGCGAGACTCCTACTTGACGGTCAGGTCGCCGACCATGTTCGGGTGCCACTTGCAGCTGAACTTGTAGGCGCCCGCCTTGAGAGCCGGGACGTTGTAGACGATCTGGCTGACGCCGTTGATCGTGTCGCCCTCGAAGACGAACGCTCCCGACCCGTCGGCGATCTGGATGTTGTGGGGGATGCCGGCGTCCTTGTTGACGAACGCGATCGTGAAGGGCTTGTCGGCCGTCGCGGTCAGGCTGGCCGTGTCGTACTGGATGCCCTCGGCGATGACGGTCAGGTCGGCGGCCGGCTGGCTCGGCCCGGCCGACCCGCCCGGGGCGGCGGATCCACCGGGGCGGCCGACCCGCCCGGGGCGGCGGACCCGCCGGGGGCCGGCGAAGCGCCGCTCGCGCCGCTCGCCTCACCCGACGGGATGATCCCGCTGTTGAGGATGATCCCGAGGACGAACAGCGCCCCGAACAGGGCGAACGTCCCCTTCGGGACCCGGGGCGCCGGCAGGCTGTCGAGGTGGCCCGTTCGCGTCGGCCCGCTCGGCGAGGACGTACTCGGCCCGGGCGTCGCGCAGCCAGCCGACGAGGCTGAGCACGAGCATGATCAGGCCGATCGCGAGGAGCCAGCCGCCGAAGACCAGGCCGTAGAACAGGACGGCGACCGCGATCGCGGCGAGGATCGGCCGGAACGACGGCCCGGGCATGTGGACGCCGGGCGGCGGCCCGGCGTGGACCACCGCCGGGAGGGTCGTCCCGGATCCCGCCGCGCGGTCGTAGTCGCGCATCGCCTCGGCGCCCCAGTAGAGGAGGGTCAGGACGAGCGCGCGCGAACCCGAGGACGATGATCAGTCCGCCGAAGACCAGCCCGAACATGAGCAGGGCCACGCCCGACCGCGCCGAAGATCGGAGCGAGCGACGGCCCGGGCATGTGGACGCCGGCCGGCGGGACGCGGTCGCACCCGGCCCTTGCCGCGCCGCCTCGGCCCGAGCGGCCGTCGTCCGCCACACGAGCCAGGCCGACGAACAGGACGATGAGGGCCAGGATGGCGATCGGGATGAGCGCGATCAGCGCCCCCCAGTCCGGCGTGACGAACCGGGCCATCAGGTCGAGGAGCGAGTTCCAGATCTGCTCCATCGGGTCGGTCGGCGTCCGGTCGCCGGTCGGGCCGCTTCGATCAGCCGCGCGGCGAGCCGGCGGCCAGGACGTAGAAGGCCAGGCTCATCGCGATCGCCAGGCGCCATGATCATCGTCGCCCCGCCGGCGTCGTGGCTCAGGACGAGATAGACCACGGCGATCAGCGCGAACAGTGAGGCCGATCAGCACGACGTTGCGCGGGTGGGCGATCGGATGGTCCATCGTGTCCTCCGTCAGGCCGGGTTCGGGATGATGTAGAGCGTCGAGAACAGGACGATCCAGACGACGTCGACGAAGTGCCAGTAGATCGACGTCGCCTCGACCATGTCGTGGTGGTCCTTCGAGAACTGGCCGGCCATCGCCCGGTAGAGGACGACCGAGAGCATGATCACGCCGCCCAGGACGTGCGCCCCGTGGAACCCGGTCAGGGTGTAGTAGGTCGTCCCGAACGTGCCGGCGTCGAGCCGGACGCCCTCGCTGTAAGGACCGTGTAGTCGTAGGCCTGCATCAGCAGGAAGATCGCCCCGAGCAGGACGGTCACCCCGATGTCGCGCACGAGCCCGACGCTGGTCGCCGCGCACGGATCCCCCACACGCCGACCTGGCAGGTCAGCGAGCTCGATCACGAGCAGGATCGTGGCGACGGTCACGACCGGGATCGGCTGCTCGGCCGTCGGCAGCCAGTGGAGCTTGTCGGTGAACCCCTCCGGCGGCCAGGCCGGGTGCGGTCGCCCGGACGTTGAAGTAGGCGGCGAACAGCCCGGCGAAGAACATCACCTCGCTGGTGATGAACAGGAGCATCCCGAGGATGACGTTGCTGATCCCGCCCTCGCGGGCGTGGCCCTCCGCCGCGTGGGCGGCGGCACGGCCGCGGTCGAGCCGGCGGTCATCAGTGGGCTCTCCCCGGCCAGGCCGTGGCGGGCGTCGAAGACCGGCCGCTCGGAGCGGATCTCCGGGAGCCGGTCGAAGTTGTACGGCGGCGGCGGCGACGAGGTCGCCCACTCGAGGGTGTTGCCCTCCCACGGGTCGTCGCCGGCCGGCTCACCGTTGCGCAGCGTCACGAACACGTTCCACAGGAACGGCAGCATGCTCAGCGCGATCGTGAAGCCGCCGATCGTGGCCAGCAGGTTGAGGTCGCTCCAGCCCGCGTCCGGGCGCGTAGTTGGCGATCCGCCGCGGCATCCCCTCGAGCCCCAGGATGTGCATCGGGAAGAACGTCAGGTTGAACCCGATGAACATGATCACGAACTGGATCTTGCCGAGGCCCTCGCTCAGCTTCCGGCCGAACATCTTGGGGAACCAGTAGTAGATCCCGGCGAACACCCCGAAGACGGACCCGCCGAACAGGACGTAGTGGAGGTGGGCGACCACCCAGTACGTGTCGTGGAGCGCGAAGTCGACCGGCACCGCCGCGCTGAACGCGCCGTTGATCCCGCCGATCAGGAACATCGTCAGGAAGCCCGAGCGCGAACAGGAGCGGCGTCGAGAAGGTCAGCTGGCCCTTGTACATGGTCGCGGTCCAGTTGAACATCTTGACCCCGGTCGGGATCGCGATGAGGAAGGTCATGAAGCTGAAGAACGGGCAGGTAGACCGCCCCGGTCGTGAACATGTGGTGGGCCCACACGCTGAACCCGAGGGCGCCGATCCCGGCCGTGGCGAAGACGAACGCCTTGTAGCCGAAGAGCGGCTTGCGGCTGAACACCGGCAGGACCTCGCTGATGATCCCCATCGCCGGCAGGACCATGATGTAGACGGCCGGGTGCGAGTAGAACCAGAACACGTTCTGCCACAGGATCGCGTTGCCGCCGGTCGCCGGGTCGAAGAAGTGGCCGCCGTAGTTCCGGTCGATGAACAGCATGATCAGGCCGCTGGTCAGGACCGGGGTGGCCATCAGGACGAGGGTGCTGGTGACGAGGATCGTCCAGACCATGATCGGCAGCCGGAACATCGTCATCCCGGGCGCGCGCATCTTGAAGATCGTGACCAGGAAGTTGATCGCCCCGAGGATCGAGCTCGTCCCGATCAGGATGACGCCGACGATCCACAGGTCCTGGCCCACCCCCGAGTACTTGGCCTCGGACAGCGGGGTGTAAGCGGTCCAGCCGGTCGCCGCCGCCCCGCCGGTCACGAAGCCGGTCAGGATCAGGATCCCGGCCAGCGGCAGCATCCAGAACGACAGCGCGTTGATCCGCGGGAAGGCCATGTCCGGCGCGCCGATCTGGAGCGGGACGACGTAGTTCCCGAAGCCGGCCAGGATCGGGATGATGAACAGGAACAGCATCAACGAGGCGTGGATCGTGAACGCCTGGTTGTAGACGTCCTCCTTGAGGAACTGGAGTCCGGGCTGGGCGAGCTCGGCCCGGACGACGAGGGCCAGGATCCCCCCGATGAAGAACATCACGAACGAGTTGACCAGGTACAGGATCCCGATCTTCTTGTGGTCGGTCGTCGTCAGCCAGTCGTACAGGCCCGACCGGGTCCCGGTGGCGGCGGGCGTCAGCGCGGTGGTCGCCATCGATGCTCCTTACTTGACCGTCAGCGTGCCGGTCATCGCGGGGTGGACGGTGCACGAGAAGGTGTAGGTCCCGGCCTTGAGCGCCGGGATCGGGTAGGTCCGGACGTCGACGCCGGCGAAGATCTCGCCCTTGAAGACCTCCTGGCCGGAGGCGTCGTGGATCGCGACGTTGTGGGAGATGCTCGGGTCGTTGTTCTGGAACTTGATCGTGAACGGCTGGTCGGCCGGGGCCTCGAGGCGTCGCCTTGTCGAACTCGACGTCCTTGGCCGCCAGGTCGAGCGTGACCTGGCCGGCACCTGGCCGCTCGGGGCCGGAGCCGGAGTCTGGCTCGCCTTGGCGATCTCGCCGGCCAGCCAGGTGTCGTAGTCGGCCGGGCTGAGGGCCTTGACCGTGAACAGCATCGACCCGTGGAACGTCCCGCACAGCTCGGCGCACTGGCCCCGGAACGTCTGGCCCGCGTCGCTCGGCGTCGACCGTGAACTCGAACACGTTCTCGCGGCCCGGGATGACATCGCGCTTGAACAGGAACTGGGGGACGTAGAAGGCGTGGTTGACGTCCTTCGAGCGGAGGCTGAGGTGGACGGTCTTGCCCGCCGGGATCGTCATCTCCGGGGCGAGCTGCTCGAACAGGACCTTCTGGCCGTCGGCGGACAGGTATTCGAACGACCACTGGAAGCTGGGCGGCCACCGCCCGGATCCGGATGTCGGTCGTACCCGCGACGGCGTCGACCGTGTTCAGGGTGCTGAGCGAGAACACGAACATGACCGCCACGATGATCGTCGGGATGACCGTCCAGATGATCTCGAGCACGTTGTTGCCGTGGATCTGGGGCGGCAGCTCGGTGTCGGTCGGCTTCCGGCGGTAGCGGACGACCGCGAACAGGATCAGACCGGTCGACCAGGGCCCAGATGACGAGGGCGACCGCGAGCACGAAGTAGTACAGCCACTCGATGTCGCGGCCCTGCTGGGTGACCGCCTGCGGTGGACCGAACGAGCCGCAGCCGGCCACCAGGACCACCGTCGCGCCCAGCGCGACGATCGCCGCGAGGCGCGAGCGCGTGAGCCAGGGCATCGACATGGGGTGGTGTCCTCGAGACTCGGGGGCGGCGGCGGACAAGACCGGCGCCCATGATAGCGGGAGCCGCCGCTGACCGTGTCGTGCCGGTCGATGTCGCCGGGCCGGTCCGCGTCCGATCCGGGGCAGAATGAGCCGGTGATCCGGGCCCTCCGTCGCCAGGCAGTCGTCCGTCGTCCGGCTCGTCGCCGCGGGCGGGTCCGGCCTCGGCCTGGCTCGGCGCGGCCCCGTCGCGCCGCGGCCCACGGCACCGCCGGCCGCGGCGCCGGTCCTGCCCGACGTCCTGCTGGCCTGGTCGTTCGACCCGACCGTCATCGTCCCGCTCGGCCTGTCCGCGGCGGGCTACCTGTGGGCGGTCCGGCAGGTCGGCCGAGCCCACCCGACGAACCCTGTCCCGCGGATCCGGACGGTCTGCTGGCTGGCCGGCCTCGGCGCGATCGTCCTCGCCCTCCAGTCGCCGATCGAGCGCTACGACACGACCCTGTTCAGCGTCCACATGGTCCAGCACATCCTGCTGATCGCTGGTGGCCGCGCCCCTCCTGGCCCTCGGGGCGCCGATCACCCTGCTCCTGCGGACGGTCCGCCCGGAGACCCGGCGCCGGGTCGATCCTGCCGATCCTCCACTCGTGGCCGGTCCGGGCGGTCACCTTCCCGGTCGTGACCTGGCTGCTGTTCGCCTTCGCGATGTGGGGGACCCACTTCTCGCCGATCTTCGACCGCTCGCTCGAGGAGCCGACCGTCCACCAGCTCGAGCACCTGCGTCTACCTCGTCACGGCCTGCCTGTTCTGGTGGCCGGTCGTCGGCCTCGATCCGAGCCCGTGGCGGATGCGCGAGCCGGTCCGGATCCTGTACACGTTCCTCCAGATGCCCCAGAACTCGTTCCTCGGCCTGGCCATCGTCAGCGCGACCGCGCCGCTCTATCACCACTACGCCACGCTGGGCCGCGACTGGGGCCCGTCGGTCCTTGACGACCAGCAGATGGCCGGGGCGCTGATGTGGGTCGTCGGTGACCTGGTCTTCCTGGCTGCGATCCTCGGGATCGTCGTCGGCTGGATGCGTCGCGAGGAGCGCGAGGTTCGAGCGGCCGACGCCCGCGAGGACGCCGCGCGGGCGGCGATCCGCGAGCGGGAGATCGCGGCTGGCCGAGCGGCTCGCCCGGGAGCGCGGTCAGAGCTGAGGCCGGCCGGGGGTCAGCCCGGGAGCGGGCTGGCCAGGAGCTCCCGGTAGCGGTCCGGGTCGACGTTCCCGCCGCTGACGACAGCGACGACGGGACCGGTCAGGTCGGTCAGGCCGGCCTCCGCCGCCCGGAACCGGATGGCGGCCACGGTCAGCGCACCCGACGGCTCGACGACCAGGCGGGCCTCCTCGGCCGCGATCCGGACCGCGGCCGCGATCTCGGCCTCGGACACGGTCACGATCCGATCGAGGAGCGCCATCAGGTGGGCGAACGTCCGCCGTCCGAGTGACTGGGTCCGGGTCCCGTCGGCGATCGTCCGGCTGACCAGCTCGGCCGGCCACTCGACGATCCGGCCGGCCTGGAGCGACTCGCGGGCGTCGGCCGCCAGCTCCGGCTCGACGCCGATGACCCGGCAGTCCGGGCGGAGCGCGCGGACGGCCACCGCGACCCCGCTGGCGAGGCCGCCGCCACCGATCGGCACGAGGACCGCGGCCACGTCCGGGAGGTCCTCGACGATCTCCAGGCCGCACGTCCCCTGCCCGGCGATGATCCGATCGTCGTCGTAGGGCGGGATGATCGACAGGCCGTGCTCGACGGCCAGGCGCTCGGCGACGAGCCGCCGCTCCTCGCTGGCGGTGCCGACGACCACGACCTCGGCGCCGTCGGCCTCGACCCGGCTCCGCTTGACCGGCGGCGCATCCGACGGCATGACCACGATGGCGGGGATGCCGAGCAGGCGCGCCGCCCGGGCGACCCCCTGGGCGTGGTTGCCGCTCGAGTAGGTGATGACGCCCCGGGACCGCGCCTCGGGCGACAGGCTGGCGACCGCGACGTAGGCGCCCCGGATCTTGAACGCCCCGATCGGCTGGAGCGACTCGGCCTTGAGCAGGCGGCGCGGCTCGCGCGGCCCGAACGCCACGAGCGGGGTCCGCAGGGCGATCCCCTCGAGCATCCGGGCCGCCGCCCGGATGTCGTCGATCGAGACGAGCCGGCCCTCCCCGGGGTCGGTCATCGCCCCTCGGCCACGAGTCTCTGGCAGGCGATGCAGTAGGCGGCCCACGGCAGCGCCTCGAGCCGGCCGGGGGCGATCTCGCCGCCGCACCGGAGGCACCGCCCGAACGTCCCGTCGTCGAGCCGCCCGAGGGCTGCCTCGACCAGCTCGAGCTCCTTCTCGGCCTTCTCGCGGAGGGCGAGGTCGCGCTGCTGGGCGAAGACCTGGCTGGCCGCGGCGGCCTGCGATCCGTAGGTCATCTGGCCGGGCGACTCGATCCCCTCATCGAGCTCCTCGCGCAGGCGGGCGCGCTCCGCCAGGAGGGTGGCGCGAGCGGCGGCGACGAGCGCGGGGTCCATCGGACGATGCTACGCCGGGCGGGCCCGGCGCGCTCGGTGCGCGTATACTCCCCGGGAGTACGGCCCGAGCCGGCCGATCAGCGAACGGGAGCCGCACCGATGACCGACGACCAGACGAAGACCGCGACCGACCCCGTGTGCGGGATGACGGTCGACACGACGACGTCCCAGCTCTCGATCGAGCACGACGGCAAGGTCTACTGGTTCTGCGGTCGGGGCTGCCTGCTCGAGTTCCGGGACGATCCGGAGAAGTACCTCGACCCGGCCTACGTCCCGTCGATGTGACCGGTCGAGCCGGTCGATAAGTCGCAGTGAAGCGGCCGCTGCGAGACTGACCGTCCGATCCCCGGATCGCGGCGCCGGCCGCGACGGTGCGGATCGCCAGGGGCACGTGGGAGTGGCGTGCCATGTGGCGGATCCGTGGTCTGGTCCTGGCGATGGCGGTCGTCGTCGCCCTCGGGGTCGCTTCGACGGCGACGGGGCGCGGTGGCCGGGAGACGGATCGGGTCATCGTCGGCGACGGTGTCGGAGCGGCGGGTGGCGCGGGGCCCGTGGTCGGCCGGCGCTGGGAGTGAGACTGCCCGGACGGCCCGTCAGCGGCCGACCGAGGCGGCCCCGGTCGTATCGGAGCTCAGCCGCTGGGCGAGGTAGACCGGGATCATCGACAGCAGGATCAGGACCAACGCGACGACGTTGACGATCGGTCGCTGGTTCGGCAGCCGGAGGTGGTTGAAGATCCAGATCGGGAGCGTCTCCTGGGTCCCGGCCGTGAACGTCGTCACGATGATCTCGTCGAACGACAGGGCGAACGCGAGCAGGCCCGCGGCGAGCATCGCGGTCCGCAGGACCGGGAAGGTCACGTGGCGGAAGGTCTGCCAGGTGTCGGCGCCCAGGTCCATCGACGCCTCTTCGATCGAGCGCGACGTCCGGCGCAGCCGGGCGATGACGTTGTTGTAGACGACGACCACGCAGAACGTGGCGTGGCCGACGACGATCGTCAGCGTCCCGAACGGGACCTCGAAGTTGTGGATCGTCGCGTTGAGGGCCATCCCGGTGATGATCCCCGGGCAGGGCGATCGGCAGGACGAGCGCGAACGAGATCATCTCCCGGCCGAAGAACCGGAAGCGGTGGACGGCGAACGAGGCGAGCGTCCCGAGGACGATCGCCAGCAACGTGGCCAGGAGCCCGGCCGTCAGCGACAGCGTGAACGCGTCGCGGACGCTCTGGTTCCCGACCGCCTCGCCGAACCACTTGAGGCTGTACTCCTGGATCGGCCACACCTGCACCCGCTGGGCGTTGAAGGCGTACAGCCCGATGACGAGGAGCGGCAGGTACAGGAAGCCGAGGGTGAGCCCGGTGGCGACCCGGAGCAGGACCCGGCTCATCGATCGTCCTCAGAGCGCATCGAACGCCCCGAGCCGGCGGGCGACCAGCAGGTAGACGCCCATGATCGCGACCGGGACGAGCGCGAACGCCGCTGCGAACGGGATGTCGCCGGCCACGCCCTGGCTCCTGAAGACCACGTTGCCGATGAACTGGCTGTTCGATACGAGCTCCGGGATGATGTAGTCGCCGAGGGTCAGCGAGAAGGTGAAGATCGAGCCGGCGACCAGCGCCGGCAGGACGAGCGGCAGGACCACCCGCCGGAAGGTCATCCAGCCGCGGGCGCCGAGGTCGGCCGACGCCTCGAGGTAGGAGCTCGGGATCCGCTCCAGTCCGGCATAGATCGGCAGGATCATGTACGGCAGCCAGATGTAGATGAAGACGATCGTCATCGACAGGTCGGACAGACCGAACAGGTCGCTGGCCCCGCTGAAGCCGACCTGCTGGAGGCCCCAGTCGAGCAGCCCGCTCGGGGCCAGGATCACCCGCCAGGCGTAGACCTTGACCAGGTAGCTCGCCCACAGCGGCAGCAGGACGGACATGAACAGGAGCGCCCGCCGCCGGGGCGAGGCGACGCGGGCCATGTAGTAGGCGATCGGGAAGGCGATGATCGCGTCGACCACGGTCACGACGGCGGCGATCGCGACCGTCCGCAGGACGATCGTCCCGTACACGCCCTGCTCGATCATCCGCTCGAAGTTGGCCAGCGTGAACTGCCGGTCGACGCTGCCGGTCTGCGGGTCGAGCGACCAGAAGGCGAACGCGAAGAGCAGGGCCAGCGAGCCGAAGTAGACGATCCCGAACCAGCCGACGGGCGCGACCAGCAGGCCGGCCAGCTGGAGCCGGGGCCGTCGGTAGAGCCAGCCGAACAGCCGGCGGGCGAGGCTCGGGCGGGCGAGCTCTCCGGTCGTCATCAGGCAGCGTTCCGGGCAACGGGATGGGCCGAGGCCGGGGATCCGCGACGGATCGCCCGGCCTCGGGTCGGTCGGTCGTGGGCCGCCGTCAGCCCTTCACGTCGGTGAAGGCCGCCAGCCACTGGTCGTACGGGACGCAGGTCGTCCCGCGGCTGTCGCCGCAGTCCCGGATCGGCGTCTTCCAGAAGCTGATCGCCTTGTAGAAGGCCTGGTCCGTGACGTGGTAGGCGTCGCAGAAGTTGTCGATCTTGTACGAGCCGTACCCCTTGTTCAGGATGTCGCACGCCTTCGGGTTGGCCGGCGCCTCGCCGAAGTACTCGGCGACCTGCGCCTGGACCTCGGGTGTGACCATCCAGGCCATCCACTTGAGCATGCAGTTCGGGTGCTTCGCGTAGCGCGACAGCATCCACGTGTCGGACCAGCCGGTCATCCCCTCCGTCGGGACGACGGCTTCGACCGGCACGCCGGACGCCTTGAGGGTGTTGGTCTGGTACTGCCAGGTCGTCCCGACGATCGACGCGCCGTTGGTGAAGTTGTCGATCTCGTCGGAGAACGAGGCCCAGTACTTGCCGACGAACGGCCGCTGTTCCTTGAGCAGGGCGATCGTCGCGTCGAACTGCTCCTGGGTCAGCTCGTAGGGGTCGGTGATCCCGAGCTCCGGCTTGTGGGTCTTGAGATAGAGCGCCGCGTCGGCGATGTAGATCGTGCCGCCGTAGGCCGTGACCTTGCCCTTGTAGCTGGCCATCTTGGCCGGGTCGAACACGACGTCCCAGCTCGTCGGGGCCGCGGCGAACTTGTCCGTCCGGTACATCAGGGTGTTGCCGCCCCAGCCGTGCGAGACCCCGTAGTGGAACCCGTTGACGGTGTTGTTCGGCGGGCTCTGGAGGAACGGGGTGAGGTCCTTGAAGTCCGGGATGAGGGCCGGATCGATCGGCGCGACCTCGGCCCGGTCGATCAACCGGTTCGATGCGTCGCCGGAGGCCGACACTCCGTCGTAGACGCCGTGGCCCTGGGCCATCAGGGTGTACATCTCGTCCGACGTGTCGGCGGTCTTGACGTTGACCTTCGAGCAGTCGGGGTTCCTGGCGATGAACGGGTTGACCCAGTCGTATTCCTTGACGTTCTAGCCGCTCTCGGCGTAGCCCGCCCAGGCGACGAGGTCCAGCTCGCCCTCGCCCGGCCCGATCGCGGCGATCGGGGTCTCGCTCGCCGGCGCGCTCGCCGGCGCCTGACTGGCGGGCGCCTGACTGGCGGGCGCCTGACTGGCCGGGGATGGGGTCGCGGTCGACCCCGAACAGGCCGCCGCGACGATCGCGAAGATCGCGCTCGCGACGAGCACCTTGCGCTGACCCATGCTCTACTCCTCCTCCACCCCGGTCAGTCACCGACCGGGAAGTTGTACTGCCGCTTCCAGATCAGGCGGACCGATCTGCCCTGAGCGGCGAGCGCCTCCATCGACGAGATCGTCAGGTTCTGCGCCGTGACGACGAGCTCGCCGCCCGCGTCGAGGGCGACCACGTAGCGCGTGTCCGAGCCGAGGTAGATGACGTCGCGGATGGATCCCGTGGCGCTCGTCTCGTCCTCGGCGACGGGATCGGCCGGATCGGCCAGGCGGATCTTCTCCGGCCGGACGGTGAACGTCCCGGCTCGGCCGACGATCCGCTCGGCGACCTCGCCGCCGAGCAGGTTCGAGGTCCCGACGAAGCCGGCCACGAACGCGGTCGCGGGTCGCTCGTAGACCTCGGCGGGGGAGCCGACCTGCTCGACGCGGCCGTGGTTGAAGACCGCGATCCGGTCGCTCATCGTGAGCGCCTCCTCCTGGTCGTGGGTCACGTAGATGAACGTGATCCCGACCTGGTGCTGGATGGCCTTCAGCTCGATCTGCATCTCCTCGCGGAGCTTCAGGTCGAGCGCGCCGAGCGGCTCGTCGAGGAGCAGCACCCGCGGGCGGTTCACGAGAGCCCGGGCGAGGGCGACGCGCTGGCGCTGGCCACCCGACAGCTGGGACGGCTTGCGCTTCTCGTAGCCCTCGAGCCGGACCATCCGGAGCGCGTCCGCGACCTGGCTCGTCGCGGTCCGCCCGGGGAACCTTCCGGATCATCAGCCCGTAGCCGACGTTGTCCCCGACCGACATGTGGGGGAACAGGGCGTAGTCCTGGAACACGGTGTTGACGTCGCGCTCGAACGGGGCCTTCTGGCTGACGTCCTGGCCGTGGAGAAGGACCCGGCCGGCGGTCGGCAGCTCGAACCCGGCGATCATCCGGAGGGTGGTCGTCTTGCCCGAGCCGGATGGGCCGAGCATCGAGAAGAACTCGCCATCGGCGATCTCCAGGTCGATCCCGGCGACGGCCTCGACGTCGCCGAAGCGCTTGCGCACGCCCTCGAGACGGACCGCCGGCGCGGTGGACCGCCCGGGGGCCTGGCCGGCGTCGGGGCCTCTCGTCGCCGCTGTGAGCGTCGGGGTCGCCAAGCGTCTCCTCGGGTGGCCGCGCGGGCTGCACGCGGATGATCGACCTCGGTGTGGGGCAGGATGCGCGCACCGACGAGCGGCTGGTCCGAACGTCCGAGATGGCGCGCACTGTGGCGCGTCTCACCGGCCGATGTCAAGCAGCCGACGGCCGCCTAGACTCCGCGTCGATGAGTCGCCCCGGCCGCTGCGTCGCGCCGTTCCTCCTGGCGGTCCTCGCGCTGGTCCTCGGCGCCTGCGAGGGTGGTGCGCCGGCCGCGACGCCGCCGATCTCGCCGGGCACGGCAGCCGCTCCCCGCGAGGTCAACGTCATCGCCCGGGAGTATCGGTTCGATCCGCCGACGGTCGATGTGGTGCCGGGCGAGACGGTCCTCCTTCACGTCGTCAACGCCGGCCTCGAGATCCACGAGGTCGTCATCGGCGACGCCGCCGTCCAGGACGCCTGGGAGATCGCCGAGGCCGCGACGGTCGGCGCGCCACCCGGGCCGACCCCGGTCGTCAGCGTCGCGCCCGGTCTCGAGGGAGTGCGGGTCATCGTCCGGTCGGGTGAACGGGTCGACGTCCGGTGGACCGTCCCGACGGCCCCGGCCACGCTGATCTTCGGCTGCCACATCCCCGGTCACTGGGCGAAGGGGATGCAGGTGCCGGTCCGGTTCGTCACGCCCGGCGCCTGAGGCGGGGCCGGTGATACCCTCTTGAGCGGCACGCGACGGTGCGTCGCGTGGGTCGCTCGAGGCGCAGCGCCAGGGAGAGTAATCGGATGACCTATACCATCGCCGAGCCGTGCGTGGACGTGCTCGACCAGTCGTGCGTCTCGGTCTGCCCGGTCGATTGCATCCATTTCGAGGAAGGCGTCGACCGGATCCTGTACATCGATCCCGACGAATGCATCGACTGCGGCGCGTGCGAGCCCGAGTGCCCGGTCAACGCGATCTTCCCCGAGGAGTCGGTGCCCGCCGAGTGGGCGGCCTACACGCCGGTCAATGCCCTGTGGTTCACCGACAAGGCGGCCGCCCGTGCGGAGGTCGACCGGCTCAAGCCGGCCTGACCCATGGCCGGGCCGCATCGCCGGCCCGGCTCGCCGGCCTCGGCGATGTCCTTCCGGTCCACGTTCGATTGCCTGTGGTGCGGGCGCCCCTGGGTCACCCGGGGGCCGGACGACATCGAGGGCTTCGCCCGGCTGTGCCCCGACTGCGTCGGCCGCGCCGGGGAGAACGGGTTCCTGCGGTTCCGGCTGAGGGCGGCCCTGGAAGAGCGGGCGAGGGTGTCCGCCCCGGCCGCAGGCGACCAGTCGGCCGAGATGGTCGCCTACTACGAGGCGCGGGCGGCGGAGTACGACGACTGGTACCTGCGCCGCGGTCGCTACGAGCGCGGGCCCGTCCATGACCAGGCCTGGAACGCCGAGCTGGACCAGGCCACGCGCTGGCTCGACGGCCTGCCGCTGTCCGGGGAGATCGTCGAGCTCGCCGCGGGCACCGGCTGGTGGAGCCCGCTCCTGGCCTCGAAGGGGGAGCTGTCGATCTACGACGCCGCCGATGGGCCGCTCGACCGGGCCCGCGACCGGCTGCTGGCCCATGGGCTTCGGGCGCACATCCACGTACGGGACGCGTGGTCCGAGCCGGATCGGCAGGTCGATGCGCTGTTCCTCGGCTTCTGGCTGAGCCACCTGACCGCCGAGCGGCTCGCGCCGTTCCTCGCCCTGGCCCGGCGTTGGCTGAAGCCGGGCGGCCTGCTCGCGTTCATCGACTCGCGGCCCGATCCGTCCTCCGGGGCCGTCGACCAGCCGCCCAGGACCGAGGCCGAGGCGGCCGCCGGGATCGTCCGGCGGCGCCTCGCCGACGGCCGGGAGTTCCGGATCGTGAAGGTCATCCACGGGCCCGCCGATCTCGCGGCGGCGCTGGCCACGGCGGGCTTCACGGCGGTCGAGATCGCCGCGACGGCGCGCTTCTTCCTGCTCGGTCGCGCCACCGCGTAGGCACCGGCGGCCGCGGTCGCCGGGGCGGTGCGGGACCGTATACTCCCGTGCATGTCCCCCCTTTCCAAGCGCACGATCGCCACGGTCGGTTCGGGCGTGATGGCCGAGGCGATGATCGCCGGGCTGCTCCGCGGCGAGCTCGTGGCACCCGAGCGGGTCATCGCCAGCCACCCCCGACCCGAGCGGCGCGAGGAGCTGGCCCGGACGTACGGGATCCGAACGGTGGCCAGCAACGCCGAGGCGGTGACGGGGGCGGACGTCGTCCTGCTGGCGATCAAACCGCAGATGCTGGCCAGGGTCGGCGCGGAGCTCAAGCCGCACCTCCGTGACGAGCAGCTCATCCTGTCGGTCATCGCCGGGGCGACCACGGCCGCGCTCGAGGGGTTCCTCGGCCACCGCCGGATCGTCCGGAGCATGCCCAACACGCCGGCTCGGCTCGGTCACGGGATGACCGTCTGGTACGCGACCCCCGAGACGACCGCCGACCAGCGGTCCCAGGCCAGGGCTCTGCTCCACGCCCTCGGGTCCGAGCTCGAGGTGGACGACGAGCGCTTCGTGGCGATGGCCACGGCGGTGTCCGGGACCGGTCCGACCTACGTCTTCCTGGTCATGGAGGCGCTCATCGATGCCGCCGTCCACCTGGGCTTCCCGCGCCACGTCGCGCACGACCTGGTGATCGAGACGCTCGAGGGCAGCACGATCTTCGCCAAGCAGTCGGGCGACCACCCGGCGGTCCTGCGCAACATGGTGACCTCGCCGGGCGGGACGAGCGCAGCGGCCCTCCACGAGCTCGAGTCCGGTCGGCTCCGGACCGTCCTGTCGGAGGCGGTCTGGGCGGCCTACCGGCGGACCGTCGAGCTCGGCGACCAGCTCGAGGCGAGCGCGGAAGCCGCCGGATCCGCCGCCCGCCGATGACCGACGAACAGACCCGCCCGCCGGCGGCCGAGCCTCGCCCCGCGACCAGCGAGCTCCTGACCATCGAGCGCGCCACCGCGTTCGACCCACCACGGGAGTACCGCCTCCACCCGCGCGACCGCCAGATCGCCTACACGGCCGAGGCCGGCGGCGCCCGACAGCTGTTCGTCATGCCGCTCCGCGGCGGCCCGGCGGTCCAGCTCACCGCGTCCGAGCAGGCGATCTCCGAGCCGGAGTGGTCACCCGACGGCCGTCGGCTGGCGTTCGTCCGCGACGGCGCGATCTGGGTGATCGATGCCGACGGCTCGCGCCAGGTCAAGGTCACCGAGCATCCCGCCGGCAACGGCCATCCGCGCTGGGCACCCGATGGGCGTCGGCTGGCGTTCACCTCGCGACGGCGCGGCTGGACGCAGGTCTGGACGATCGACGCACCCGTCCCTCGGCGCGGCCGCCCGGCGGCCCACCCGAAGCCGGCCGAACCGGTCGCGATCACGCCGGTCGGCCTGGATGTCGACGAGTTCGCGTGGTCGCCCGATGGGACCCGGATCGCCCTGGCCGGCCAGCGCGAGGATCACGGCTGGTGGTCCGCGGTATCGGTCGTCGATGTGGCCAGCTACGAGGAAAGGCGGATCGCGCCGGGGTCGGCCTGGGAATGCAGCCCGCGCTGGCTGCCCGACGGCGGCCTGCTCATCCTGTCCGACGCGGACGGCTGGTTCCAGGTCGTCCGGCTCGACCCGGAGCTCCGGACGCGGACCCTGCTGACGGTCGACCCCCACGAGCACGGTGATCCCGGCGGCTCGTTCGGCCACGTCCCGATCCCCTCGCCGGACGGGCGACGGTTCGTCCATCTCCGGATCCACGACGGGCTGACCGACCTGGTCGTCGCTCCGCTGGACGGCGCGACCCCGGCCAAGCGCGGCCGCGGTCGACCGCCGAAGAACCCCCGCCCGGCGGCATCGGCCGGGCCGGGTGTCCGGATCGACCCGTGGCCCGGCGTCTGGCGCGCCATCAGCTGGGCCGTCGACGGTGCCTGGGTCGCCGCGATCGGCGAGAGCGAGCGGCGACCGCAGGACCTGTGGCTCCTCCCGGTCCCGGGCGTGGCAGCCGAGGGCACGCGCCCGCGACGCGTCACCGACAGCCTCCCGGCCGTCCTCCGAGCCGCTCGCTACGTCGAGGCCGAGCGGATCGCCTTCACCGCCCGCGACGGCCTCCGGGTCGAGGGGAACCTGTTCCGGCCGGCCGCCGCGACCGGCAAGCGGGGCGGCAAGCGGGTCCCCACCGTCGTCCACCTCCACGGCGGCCCGACCTGGCAGAGCTACCGGGGGTGGCTGCCGTTCAAGCAGATCCTCGTCCGGGAGGGCTTCGCCGTCCTCGACGTGGACTTCCGCGGCTCGACCGGGTATGGCCGGGCGTTCCGCCTGGGCAACGTCGACGAGTGGGGTCACGCGGATGTCCACGACTGCATCGACGCCGGGCGGTGGGCCGCCGACCAGCCGTGGTCCGACGGCCGCCTGGTCATCCACGGGGGGTCGTACGGCGGGTATCTCGTGCTCAGCGCGCTCGTCGAGGAGCCCGGACTGTGGCGGGCCGGGGTCGACCTGTACGGCGACTCCGAGATCGCCGAGAGCTACCGCCACGGCGACCGGCTCGGCCGGCTCGACCTGCGCCGGATGATGGGCGACCCTGACGACCCGACCCGCGCGCCGGGGTTCCGGCGCGGATCGCCGGTCTACCGGGCGGAGCGGATCGAGGCCCCGCTGCTGATCCTCCACGGCCGGAAGGACAGGCGCGTCGTCCCGTTGATGACCGAGCGGATGGCCGAGGCCCTGACGATCGAGGACAAGCTCCACGAGGTCCACTGGTACGACGACGAGGCCCACGGCTGGGAGCGTCGTGAGAACCGGCGGGACGCCTGGACGCGGATCGTCGCGTTCCTGCGGCTGCACGTCCTCGACGCGCCGGCCGCCCGAGGCTAGACGCCCGAGGCTAGGCGCCCGAGGCCGCGTCCGGAGCGAGCGGGTCGGCCCCCAGCATCGCGACCCGTCGGTCCTCCGGGATGATCGTCTCGACGAGGGCGACCAGGAGCCGGGTCTGGCGCACCAGCTCGGCGTCCTGGGCGTCCAGGTGGCGCATCGTCACGCCCATGTCGTTGAAGATCTTGGTGACCCGTCGGAACTCCTCGTCCGCGCGTGCCTCGGTGTGCCGGCCCTGCAGGTTCTGGCCGACCATGAGGAGCGGCATCAGCAGGAGCTGGACGATGTTGCCGAGGAACAGCAGGAACGCGAACGGATAGGGGTCGAACGCGCCGCCGCCGAGGGCGGCCTGGACGAGGATCCAGCCGGCCATGATCAGGGCCAGGACGTAGACCGCGTACATCGTCCCGATCGCGCCGGTGATGGCGACCGCGATCCGGTCCTGGGCGCCCAGCCCCTGCTGGACCTTGTGGTAGGGGTTGCTCGGCGTGTGGGCCGCCGGTGTGAACTCGCCCAGGGAGTGGCCCGGCCGGGGCATAGCCGGGCTCGGTCGATCGGTCGCCACGGTCCGCGTCTCCTCGTCGGCGGCCCAGCCAGAGCCGTCCCGTCCGCGGCCGCTGAGCGGACTCTAGCGCGATGACGCCGGGCAGGCGGTCGCCCCTCGTGGAAACAGCGGACCGCCGGTCTCCCGGCGGTCCGATCGGTTGCCGCTGACGGCCATCGGCCGTCGGACGGGCTACCAGCGCCGGCCGGCCTCGAGCACGATGGCCGAGGAGCCGAGCGCCACCAGGGCGAGCAGGACCCGGAGGACCTGCGACCGGACAAGAGCCTTCACGTGGTTCCCACCTGATCCCTACGCCCATGGTGCGTGCCTCGGTCGCCTCGCGGCGCCTCGGCCTGGGTGCGGCGCGCCAGGTTCGCGTCCACGACTCCACCTCGGGCACGGTTGCGACGGGGTCCCGGCGGCCGGGCGGTCTGCGCGTCCCCGCGCGTGCAGATCCCTGGCTTTGCGTCCCCGCCTCGCGGCGGGTTTGCCCTGGACGGTGGCCCATCGAGAGGCGATCTCGCCTCCGGGACCAACCTAGGCCGGGCCCGCGGGTGGGCCTATGAGATGAACGTACGGGCCTCGGCCCTCGGTCGGGGGAGGTGTCGGATGGCACCGGCTGCGGGTCGGCGCGCCGGCCGGCCGGCCGTCAGCGCACCCGCTCCTCGCCGGACCGCTCCGGACCGACCTCGAGGGCCTCCCGCAACTGGATGACGTGGCCCTCGGCATGGCCGACCGCGAAGCGCTCGAGGACGTCCGCGACGGTCATCGCGCCGCGGGTCGGATGGAGCCCGCGCCTGGCCAGCTCCAGCGGTCCGAGCTCGGCCAGGCGCCGGGCGTAGCGTTCGACCGACGCGTCGATCCGGTCGAGCAGCTCCCGTGGCGGGAGCGTCCGGTCGCGCTCGATCGCCAGCACCCGGACCCGGTCGGCGACCGTCCGCCCGAACGGGACCGGCCCCGGGGCGCCGTCGAGGACCCGCTCGACCTCGCCGAGCCAGTACGGGAGCATCTCCGAGACGTGGGCCAGGACCTCCGTCGGGCCCCAGGCCGACTCCGGTTCGGCGCCGTCCTCGACGACGTGGAGCGGCCAGGGCCGGCCGGCCTCGATCGCCGGGCCGAGCGCCGCCATCGCCGCCGACGCCGCCCGAAGCCGCTCGATCAGCGGGCGGACGCTCTCGGTCGTCTCCACCGGCCCAGTGTCGCACGAGTCCCCCGCCGCTCGACGGCGATCGGATCAGGCCACGCCCCGGGACCGCCGGATCGGGATCGGCTCGCCACCCGCCCGGCCGGTCCGCTGGCCCGGGAGGGCGATCGTCCGACGCGCCAGCAGCGGTTCGAGCTCCGCGGGCGTCAGCGGTCGGGCGTACAGGTAGCCCTGGCCGCGGGTGCAGCCGAGCCGTCGAAGGACGGTCGACTGCTCCTGGCGCTCGATGCCCTCGGCGACGACCTGGAGGTCGAGCGCCCGTCCGAGCTGGACGATCGCCCGGGCCAGGACCGGCCGAGTGCCGCGTTCCCCGATCCCGTCGATGAACGTCTTGTCGATCTTCAGGATGTCGACCGGGAAGCGCTCGAGATAGCCGAGCGAGGAGTAGCCGGTCCCGAAGTCGTCGATCGCCAGGCGGACCCCGATCCGGCGCAGGTCGGCCAGCTTGCCGATCGTCGAGGTCGTGGTCTGCATGAGCACGGACTCGGTGATCTCGAGGATGAGCCGGGACGGTTCGAGCTCGCTCGCCGCGAGTGCAGCGCCGACCTCGGCGACCAGGTCGGGATGCTGGAACTGGCGTGCCGACAGGTTGACCCCGACCGTCAGGCCGTCGAGGTCGAACGCCGCCTGCCAGCCCCGGGTCTCGCGGCAGGCCCGCTCGAGGACCCAGCGCCCGATCTGGACGATCGCCCCGGACTCCTCGGCCAGGCCGATGAAGTCGGCCGGCATGAGCAGCCCGCGCCCGGGCGCCTGCCACCGGACGAGCGCCTCCAGCCCGACGATCGAGCCGTCGGCCAGGTCGACGATCGGCTGGTAGTAGAGCCTCAGCTCGTCCCGCTCCTCGGCCCCGGTCAGGAGCGCCTCGAGGGCTGCCCGCTCGCTGGCGGCCTCGCGCAGGCTGGGGCGGAAGACCTCGTAGCGGCCCTTCCCGCGGTGCTTCGCCTGGTACATCGCGAAGTCGGCGTTGCGGAGCAGCTCGGTCTCGCCGTCCTGACCGGGTGGGCTGACGGCGATGCCGATGCTCGTGGCGATGACCGCCGCCGTGCCGGCGATCCGGATCGGCGGCCGCAGGGCGTCGATGACCCGCTGGGCGACGTGCGTGGCCTCCGACTCGTCGCGGAGGTCCTCGAGGAGGATCGCGAATTCGTCGCCGCCGAGCCGGGCGGCCGTGTCGCTCGCCCGCAGGCAGGCCCGGATGCGCTCGCCGACCGCGGCCAGGAGCTGGTCCCCGCCGACGTGGCCGAGGCTCTCGTTGACGGTCTTGAAGTCGTCGAGGTCGAGGAACAGGACCGCGATCAGGCCGGGCTCGGTGCCGGGCCGGCGGGCGACGGCGTGCTCGACCCGATCGCGGAAGAGCGCCCGGTTCGCCAGTCCGGTCAGGCTGTCGTGGAACGCCTGGTGTCGGAGCTCCTCATAGAGCCTCGCGTTCTCCAACGCCATCCCGGCTTCGGCGGCGAACGTCTGGGCGAGCCGGACGCGACGTTCGTCGAAGAAGGCCGGCTGACGGGACGTCGCCTCGATGGCGCCGAGCGCCCGCCCCTTGGCCAGCAGCGGCAGGGTGGCCATCGACCGCTGGCCGATCGAGTGGACGTAGGCGACCTCGGCCTGATCGGCCGCGGGATCGGTGTCGTCGACGATCATCGTCAGCTGCCGTTCGAGGACGGCGCGGGTGGCCGGGTAGTCCGCGAGCAGGTAGATCTCGCCGACGCCGGCGCGCCGCTCGGGCGGGTAGTAGCCGTAGGTGAGGATCCGATCCGTGGCTTCGTCCCAGTAGCAGATCCCGCACTCGTCGGCACCCGTGGCGAGCGCCACGTAGCGCGCGGTGAGATCGCCGATCTCGCGCGGGTCGAGGGTCTGGGCGAGCTGGGTCGACAGATCGATGACGTTGGCCAGCTCATGGGTCGTCGAGCGGAGACGGGCGGCGAACTGGCCGACCAGCAACGCCACCAGGCCGAAGACCGTCGCGATCGACGCCAGGTTGAGGCCGGTGCGGATCCCCCAGGGGATCGATTCGACCGTCGGGAGCAGCTCGTTGGTCGCCCCGGCCAGGATGGTCACCCCAAGGGCGAGCAGGCCGAGCTCGACGAGCGTCCGCCGACCCAGGTAGGGCAGGGCGACGGCGACGGGCAGCAGGGTGGCGATCGCCACGGCGTCGCGGAGGAGGAGCCCGCCGGTCACGATCGGCAGGTACATCGCGACCGCCAGGCGGAATGCGAGGGGCTCGATCGGGACCCGGCCGACCCGCGGCAGGCACCAACCTCCGGCCCACCCGGCGAAGGCGACCAGGGCGATCGCGCCGACGATCGCTGCGACCTCCCCGTACGCCAGCCCGAGGACCGTCTCGACCACGGCGAAGGCGGCCGCGACGGGGATCACCAGGCGGAGGAACAGCCGGAGCTGGGCGGCGCCCTCGTCGAGCCCGAGCGCGCCCGGAGACCCGTTCCGGGCATTCGGCGGTACGGCTGTCGGGGCTGACATCGTGGCCAGCCTGCCCGATGGCCGGTCGAGCCGGCCATCGCTCGTTCGTACCGGTGGGACGGCGGCCGTTCGGCGGACGGAGACGGTCGGGGGCGGCCGCTCCATACTGGGTCGCCACGGCACCGAACGGTCGCCACGGAGGACGTTGCGATGACCGACACGGCATCCCGACCCGCGTCGCGCGGGGCGGAGAACCAGGCTGGGGCGAGGATCGACCGGGACGCCTATGCCAAGGCCGGCGACTTCCTGCCGCTCAACGGGATCGACCACGTCGAGTTCTGGGTCGGCAACGCCCGGCAGGCGGCGGCCTACTATCGGGCCCTGTGGGGCTTCGGCCCGGTCGCCTTCTCGGGCCTCGAGACGAAGGTCCGCGACCGGGCCTCGTACGTCATGGTCCAGAACGACATCCGGTTCGTGCTCACCGCTCCGCTCACACCGGACGGCGAGATCGCCGAGCACGTCCGGGCCCACGGGGACGGCGTCCACGACATCGCCTTCGCGGTCGACGACGTGGAGGGCGCCTGGCGCGAGACGACATCGCGCGGGGCCGTCTCGGCGCTCCCGCCGACGGAGCTCGACGGCGGCGAGGACGGCGTCCTCCGGACGGCCTCGATCCGGACCTACGGCGAGACTCTCCACTCGTTCGTCGACCGGCGCGACTACCACGGGGCCTTCGCGCCGGGGTATCGCCGGGTGAGGAACCCGGCCCGGCCGGCCGGCGGCCTGTCGCTGCTCGAGGTCGACCACTGCGTCGGCAACGTCGGGCTCGGTGAGATGGATCGGTTCGTCGACTTCTACCGCGACGTGCTGGGCTTCAGCCAGCTCATCCACTACGACGACAAGGTCATCCACACCGAGTACAGCGCCCTGATGTCGAAGGTCATGACCAACGGCAACGGGCGGATCAAGTTCCCGATCAACGAGCCGGCGACCGGCAAGAAGAAGAGCCAGATCCAGGAGTACCTGGACTGGTATCGCTCACCGGGCTGCCAGCACATCGCCCTGCGGACCGAGGACATCGTGGGGACCGTCCGGCGGCTGCGTGACAACGGGGTCGAGTTCCTCGGCCTGCCGCACGAGTACTACGCGACCCTGGCCGACCGGGTCGGCGATGTCGGCGTGCCCATCGACACGCTCGAGGAGCTGGGCGTCGAGGCCGACCGGGACGAGGAGGGCTTCCTCCTCCAGATCTTCACCCGCCCCGTCCAGGACCGCCCGACGTTCTTCTTCGAGATCATCGAGCGGCACGGCTCGCGCGGATTCGGGGTCGGCAACTTCAAGGCCCTGTTCGAGGCGATCGAACGAGAGCAGGAGAAGCGCGGGAACCTCTGACCGACTTGCCCCGGGTGGCTATCCTCGCCCTGGCGTCGGGCGGGCGACAGCCGCAGCCGGTCCGGGCGCTGGACGCCGGCTGGCTAGACTGCAATCGTGAAGGTCGCCCATGCGCGCGAGCGCCATGCCCCGCCGGGGACGCCGTTCCGGCTGGTCGCGGCCGTCGATGCCGAGGCCAGCGAGTGGCTCGATCTCGAGCTCGCCAGACGGCGCCTGGTCGCGGCCGACCCGCGCCGGCCGCACAACGACGCCCTGTTCCGCCATCCGATCTCCACCCTCGACGCCCATCTCGCCGCCGGCCTCAGGGTGGCCGCCCTGGGCGAGCTGCTCGACGACTTCGTGCCCGCCGAGGAGGATGACGAGGCGATCGTCGATGCGGCCGAGCTCGCCTTCGGACCGCCGATCCTCCGCCCGCCCAGCCTGCGCGACTTCTACGCGTTCGAGCGCCACGTGGCGACGATGTGGGCGCGCCGCGGTGGCGAGGTCCCCGAGGCGTGGTACCGCCTGCCGATCTTCTACTTCGGCAACGTCTCGGAGATCCGTGGGCCCGGCGACCCGGTCTGGGCGCCGCGGGGGAGCGCGGAGCTCGACTTCGAGCTCGAGGTCTGCGCCCTCGTCGACAGCCCGGTCCGGGACCTGCCGGCCGAGCGCGCCGAGGAGGCCATCGGCGGCTTCACGATCTTCAACGACTGGTCGGCGCGCGACCTCCAGCGCGAGGAGACGACCGTCCGGCTCGGGCCGGCCAAGGGCAAGGACTTCGCCTCCACGATCGGGCCGTGGCTGGTCACGCCCGACGAGCTCGACGACGCGCGCGCCGCCGGGGCGGCCGGGCCGGCGCTGGCGATGACCGTCGAGGTCGTCACCACCGAGGGTCGGACGGTGGCGGTGACCCGCGGGAGCTGGGCCGACGCGCACTTCTCGTTCGGCCAGATGATCGAGCGCGCGTCGGCCGACGCGCGCCTCCGGCCGGGCGACCTGCTGGGTAGCGGCACGGTCGGGACCGGTTGCCTGCTCGAGGTCCGCGACGACACGCTCGGCCGATACCTCCTGCCGGGCGACGAGGTGATCGCCCGGGTCGACCGCCTGGGCGAGCTCCGGACGCCGATCGTCGAGCGCCCGGCGGGACCCGCGGGATGACCGCCGTCAGGGTGGAACGGATGCGCCCCGGCCACTGGCCGGCCGTCCGGTCGATCTACGCCGCCGGCATCGCCACCGGGAACGCGACGCTCGAGCGCGAGGCGCCGGAGTGGGACGCCTGGAACGCGGGTCATCGAGCCGACTGCCGGCTCGTGGCGGTCGACGGCGACCGGGTCCTGGGCTGGGTGGCCCTGTCGCCCTACTCTGCGCGGCGCGTCTACGAGGGTGTCGCCTGGCTGAGTGTCTTCGTCGCCCCCGACGCCCAGGGTCGCGGCGTCGGTCGGGCCCTCGTCGAGGCCGCGGTCGAGGCCTCCGAGGCGGCCGCGGTCTGGACGGTGATGGTCGGCATCCTGCCCGAGAACGTGGCCAGCCTGGCCCTCCACCGTCGAGCCGGCTTCCGCCGGATCGGCGTCCAGCGGCGAGTCGGGCAGGACGCCACCGGTCGCTGGCGCGATGTCGTCCTGATGGAGCGCCGGAGCCCGACCGTCGGCCGCTAGGCGCGCTCGACCCGGACGACGCGGCGACCGGTCCGTCGAGACGCCCACCGGACGGGCAGCCCGTAGACTGGCCCGTACGGCAGGGGAGGCAGGTCGGCGATGTTCTACGTCTCGCGTGGCAGGGTCCCGCACAAGCGCCACACCCAGCACCGGGCGCGCGACGGCTCGCTCTACGCCGAGGAGCTGTTCGGGGTGGAGGGCTTCGTCGGACGAAGCTCGCTGCTCTACCACCGCGTGCCGCCGACGAGGACCCATCGCATCGAGCCGCTCGGGCCGATCAAGGTCGAGGAGGCCGACGACGGTGTCCATCGTCATCGCCTGATCAACACCGCCGGTCTGCCGGCCAGGGGCGACGCCATCACCGGCCGCGTCCCGCTCTTCTTCAATGCCGACCTGACGTTCGGGATCGTGCGTCCGGCCGATCCGATGCCCGAAACGCTCTTCTACCGGAACGGCGAGGGTGACGAGCTGCTCTTCGTCCATGAGGGCAAGGGCCTCTTCGACAGCGTCTTCGGCCCGCTCCGCTACGGACCCGGCGACTACATCGTCATCCCCATCGGGACGACCTGGCGGCTGGCGCCCGACGAGGGCTCGCCCCAGCGGATGCTCTGGCTCGAGTGCCCGAGCGAGATCGAGCCGCCCAAGCGCTACCGGAACGAGTACGGCCAGCTGCTCGAGCACAGCCCCTATTACCAGCGCGACATCCGGGTCCCGAAGGCCGTCCCGGCCCGGACCGACGAGGGCGAGTTCCGGGTCCATGTCAAGGCCCGCGGGCGGCGGACCGCCTACCACTACGCGACCCATCCGTTCGACCTGGTCGGCTGGGACGGCTACCTCTGGCCGTACATCTTCAACATCGCCGACTTCGAGCCGATCACCGGTCGGGTCCACCAGCCGCCGCCGGTCCACCAGACGTTCCAGGCCCACAACTTCGTCGTCTGCTCGTTCGTGCCGCGCAAGTTCGACTACCACCCGCTGGCGATCCCGGCGCCGTACAACCACTCGAACATCAACAGCGACGAGGTCATCTACTACGTCGCCGGCAACTTCATGAGCCGGCGCGGGGTGGACATCGCGAGCTTCACCCTCCACCCGGCCGGGATCCCCCACGGCCCCCACCCGGGCACGGTCGAGGCGTCGATCGGCAAGGAGGGGACCGAGGAGCTGGCGGTCATGGTCGACACGTTCCGCCCGCTCCGGATCACGAAGCAGGCCGCGGGCATGGACGACCCACGCTACCCGTACTCGTGGCTGCCGCCCGCCGACGCGCCCGGCGAGGCCCAGGCGCTCGCCCAGCGCGGTCCGGAGGCGTTCCCCGACTAGGCGGTCGAGGTGCGGGTCGGACCCGACCGTCGGACGTTCAGTCGAGCTCCGGCGCCTCGCCGGTCAGGGCCACGACCCGGTCCCACAGGGCACGGCGTGCCTCGGCCGAGGCCCGGGTCAGCGGCACCCGGTCGAACGGCCGGGTCCGACGGTCGAGGAAGAGACGCCCGGTCCGGCCGCGCGCCTCGTCGCTCGCGGCGAGCCAGACGATCGTGTCGACGCCCTCTTCGGGCGTCCGCGCGTACGGACCGAGGAATTCGCGGAACGCCGGCAGCGACGCCTCCAGGCCGGGCGTGTCGGTCCAGCCGGGGTGCATCGCGTTGGCGATGACCCCGCGGCCACGAAGCCGGCGGGCCCACTCCCGGACGAGGACGACCTGGGCGCGCTTCGCCCGAACGTAGGCGAGCGCTCCGTCGTAGGGGTCGAGGGCGTACTGGAGGTCGTCCAGGTGGAGCCCCTGGGCGTACATCCCGCCGCTGGTGACGGCGACGATCCGGCTGGGCGCGCCCGGGCCCGCTGCCCGGGTGAGCAGCGGCAGGAGCCGGCTGGTCAGGACGAACGGGCCGAGGACCATGGTCGCGAAGCTCAGCTCGAAGCCCTCGGGCGAGACCCGCCGCTGGCCGTGGATCCCCCCGGCGTTGTCGACCAGGACGTCGAGACGGGTCTCGCGGTCGAGGATGGCGGACGCCGCCGCGCCGACCGCGGCCAGCGAGCCGAGGTCGGCCTGGTACGCCGCGACCTCGCGGTTGCCCGACCAGGCGACGAGCTCGGTCCGGGTGCGCTCGAGTCGCTCCGGATCGCGGCCGACGAGCAGGACCCGCGCTCCCATCGCGGCGAAGTGGCTGACGGCCGTCCGGCCGAGCCCTGACGTCGGGCCGGTGACGAGGACCGTGCGCCCCCGGAGCGACGTCCGGCCGAGGTCGTCCCAGCCGTACAGGCGCCGCCGGATGTCGTAGCCGATCCGGCTGAAGCTCGGCAGGACGAGCAGCTCGAGCGCAACGTCGACGAGGTCGCGCCGGTCGATCATCGTGTTCGGTCCGGAGCAGCGGCCCCGAACAGGTCGAGGCAGCCATCGAGGCCCTCGATCGAGATCGCCGGTCGCGGTCGGGCCAGCCACGCCTGGCGGGTCATCCGGTAGCGCCGCGTGTCCCGTGGGACGCCCTCCGGCGCCAGACGCCCGAAGCCGTTCTCGGCGTACCCGAGCGCTCGACTGACCCCGGCCGAAGCCAGGTTGTCGAGGAAGGCGTCGGACTGGGCGACCTCCGCGCCGAGACCGTCGAAGGCGAGGGCGAGGACCGCGCCGCGCATCTCCTTGCCCATGCCCCGGCCCTGGTACGGCGCGCCCAGCCAGGACCCGGTGCCGACCGTCCGCATGACCGCGAAGTCCCGGGCGACCAGCCCCTGGTGACCGATCGGCCGCCCGTCGACGAAGACCGCCAGCTCCAGGTTCCAGGCATCGCTGGTCCAGGTCGCGCGAGCGCCCCAGTGGTACTGGATGAACTCGCGCTCGAAGCGGGGGCTCGGCTTGGTCGACCAGGCGATCCCGAACGGCATCTCGCCCGGCGGATGGATCCCGGCCTTGGCGACCCGGCACAGCTCGACGATCTCGTCCTCGTTCGGGAGACGCAGCTCGAGGCGGTCCGTTCGGAGCCGGAGGTCGTAGATCGGCCAGAGCGGGTGGCCCATGGGTCCGATGATAGGCGCCCGCAGCCTACTCGTCGGCCACCCGGAGCGTGACACCGCGGCCCAGCGTCGACGGCGACGACTGGGCGAGGACGACGCCGGCGATGACCAGCGCCCCGCCGACCAGCTGGAGCGGCCCGAGCGACTCGCCGAGCAGGAGCGCCGCGAGCGAGATCGTCCAGACCGGCTCGAAGGTGGAGATGAGTGACGCCTGGGCCGCCCCGATCCGCTTCGTCCCGGCGTAGAACGTCTGGATCGCCACGAACGTCGAGACGACCCCGATGCCCAGGATCCCCGGCCAGGCGGCGCTGGGCACCTCCCCGGGCAGCGACGGACGGCCGGTCGCCACGACCAGCCCCCAGAAGCCGATCGCCGTGGCGACCATCATCAGCGCGGTCGCCGCGGCCGTGTCGGCGCCGTCGTCCGCCTCGCCACCGACCCGATCGGAGCGCTCGCCGGACAAACGGGCCGACAGGACGATCCAGACGGCGTAGATGATCGGCGAGGCGACGACCTGGATGAGACCGCTGATCGGCGGAACCGTCCCGGCCGGGATCCCGCCGAGCGCGAGGGCGGTCCCGGCCAGGGCCATCGCCAGCGCGACCCAGGGTCGCCGGCCGACCAGCCGGTGCCCGACCCGGAGCGACAGGACCGCCACGATCGCCGGGTAGACGAACACGATCAGCGCGGCCAGCGAGGCCGACACCGTCTCCAGGCCGGCGTAGTACGTCCCGGAGTTCCCGAGGTACAGGACGCCCAGCCCGAGGGCGATCGCGACCCGCCGCCTCGACAACCGTCGGAGACCCGCCCGTCTCCCGGCCGACAGGGCCAGCCAGGCCCACGACAGGCCGGCGCCGATGAGGAACCTCCAGGCGAGCAGGGTCGGCCACTCGACACCCGCTCCGTAGACGGGCTTGGCGAACAGCGCGCCCGAGCCGAACGAGGCCGCCGAGACGAGCACCAGCCCGACCCCGACGAGCCGCTGACGATCCACCGCCGGAGCCTAGCAGGACGGCCTGTCAGCCCGTCCGGCGTCGTCGCGGATCTGGCAGACCCCATCGGTCGGCGGCACCTGTCCGGGAACGGTCTACACTTCGGGCGTGGCTGAGCTCACCGAACGTGCCGTCTCGGCGCGTGTCCCCTCGTTGGCCGCGGAGACGCTCCGGGTCGTCAACCGCCGCGATCCGCTGACGGTCGCACCGGGGACGCCGCTTGGCGAATGCCTCCGCCTGGTGGAGGGTTCCGGGGCCGGCGACTCGGTCGTCGTGACCGACACGGACGGCCGGCTCCTGGGCGTGCTCACGGAGCGCGACATCTTCGGGATCATCGTCGGCGGGCAGATCGATCCGGACGCGCCGGTCGAGACGCTGATGAACCGCAAGCCGCGGACGCTCCGCCTGGAGCAGACCGTCCGGGACGCGATCGTCCTGTTCGCCGACGGTCGCTTCCGCAACGTGCCGATCGTCGACGAGGACCGCCGGGTCGTCGGGATGGTCCGTCAGCAGGACATCCTCAACTACCTGGCCGAAGCGTTCCCGGAGGAGCTCCTCAACCTCCCGCCCCGGCCACATCAGCGGATGAAGGAGTCCGAGGGCGCGTGACGACGACCAAGGAGCGCGAGCTGCCGGTCCAGGACCTCGAGCGCGTCACGATCCGCTTCGCCGGCGACTCCGGCGACGGGATGCAGGTCACCGGGACCCAGTTCACCCGCACGGCTGCGGTGTTCGGCAACGACATCAGCACGCTGCCCGACTTCCCGGCCGAGATCCGGGCGCCGGCCGGCTCCCTGCCCGGCGTGTCCGGATTCCAGATCAGCTTCTCGAGCTCGGAGATCCACACCCCGGGTGACGAGCCCGACGTCCTCGTGGCGATGAACCCGGCCGCGCTCAAGGCGAATATCGGCGACCTGCCGGCCGGTGGCGCGCTCATCGTCAACACCGACGCGTTCACCGGCCCGAACCTCCAGAAGGTGAGCTACGCGGCGAACCCGCTGACCGACGGCTCGCTCAAGTCGTACACGGTCTTCGAGATCCCGATCTCGACCCTCAACGCACGGGCGCTCGAGGGGCTCGAGATGACCAGCAAGCAGGTCGACCTGACCAAGAACTTCTTCGCTCTCGGGATCATGTTCTGGCTGTACGAGCGGAGCATGGACCCGACCCTCCGCTGGATCGAGGACAAGTTCGGCAAGCGACCGATCATCGCCGAGGCGAACGCCAGGGCGCTGAAGGCCGGCTATGCGTTCGGCGAGACGACCGAGATCTTCCACACCCACTACCGGGTGGCGCCGGCCCATCTGGCGCCCGGGACCTACCGCAACATCACCGGCAACGAGGCGACCGCGCTGGGCTTCGTTGCCGCCGCCCAGAAGGCCGGTCGGGCGCTCTTCTACGGGTCGTACCCGATCACCCCCGCGAGCGAGATCCTCCATCAGCTGTCGGGCTACAAGCAGTTCGGGGTGACGACCTTCCAGGCCGAGGATGAGATCGCCGCGATCGGCGCGGCGATCGGTGCCAGTTACGGTGGCGCACTCGGGATGACCGGCACCTCCGGACCCGGGATCGCCCTCAAGAGCGAGGCGATGAACCTGGCCGTGATGGTCGAGCTGCCGCTCATCGTCGTCGACGTCCAGCGGGCCGGGCCGTCGACCGGGATGCCGACCAAGAACGAGCAGGCCGACCTGCTCCAGGTCCTGTTCGGCCGGAACGGGGACTCGCCGATCGCGGTCGTGGCCCCGGCGACCCCGAGCGACTGTTTCGACCTCGCGTTCGAGGCGGTCCGGATCGCCCTCCGCTCGATGACTCCGGTGGTCTACCTGTCGGACGCGTTCCTGGCCACCGGCTCGGAGCCGTGGCTCATCCCGCCCGTCGGAGACCTGCCCGACATCTCCGTCCCGAACCGGACCGAGCGGGCCGGCTTCCAGCCGTACGCCCGCGACCCGATCACCCTGGCCCGGCCGTGGGCGGTGCCCGGCACGCCCGGCCTGGAGCACCGGATCGGCGGTCTCGAGAAGGCCGACATGACCGGCAACGTCAGCTACGACCCGGACAACCACCACCGGATGACCGAGCTGCGGGCGGCCAAGATCGCCCGGATCGCCGACGACGTCCCGGAACTCGAGGTGTTCGGCCCGGAGCGGGGAGAGCTGCTCATCCTCGGCTGGGGTTCGACGTACGGCGCCATCCGGAGCGCCGTCGAGCGCCTCCACGCCCAGGGCCGGAGCGTGGCCCATGCCCACCTGCGCTACCTCAACCCGTTCCCGCGCAATACGGGCGAGGTCGTTCGGAGCTACCGCCGGGTGCTCATCCCGGAGGTCAACCTCGGGCAGCTCCTGCTGCTCGTCCGGGCGCGCTACCTGGTCGACGCGATCGGCTACGACCGGGTCCGCGGCAAGCCGTTCCGGATCGCCGAGATCGAGGAGGAGGCCGTGCGCCTTCTCGACCAGCTGGAGGCCGACCGATGACCGATCGCGGAACCGCCGCCCAGCCGCCGCTCAGCCCCGACAACGACCGGGTCCTCCAACAGCTCCAGGCGGCCGTGCCGCTGACCCGGAAGGACTTCGTGTCCGACCAGGAGGTCCGCTGGTGCCCTGGCTGCGGCGATTACTCGATCCTCGCCCAGACCCAGAAGGTGATGCCCGACTTCGGCTATCCGAGGGAGAACATCGTGTTCATCAGCGGGATCGGCTGCTCCGGCCGGCTCCCGTACTACATGAACACCTACGGCTTCCACTCGATCCATGGCCGGGCGACGACACTGGCGACCGGGCTCAAGGCGGCCCGGCCGGACCTGATGGTCTGGGTCATCACCGGCGACGGCGACGCCCTGTCGATCGGCGGCAACCATCTCCTCCATTCGATGCGCCGGAACGTCGACATCAAGGTCGTGATGTTCAACAACCGGATCTACGGGCTGACCAAGGGCCAGGCGTCGCCGACGTCCGAGTTCGGCAAGATCACCAAGTCGAGCCCGTCGGGCACGATCGACCACCCGATCAGCCCGCTGTCGATCGCCCTGGCCGCCGAGGCCAGCCTGATCGCCCGGTCGGTCGACACCCACACCGAGCACCTCCAGCAGACGCTCGAGCGGGCCGGCTTCCACAAGGGCTCGGTCTTCGTCGAGGTCCTCCAGAACTGCAACATCTTCAACGACGGCGCGCATCGCGAGTTCACCGACCGCGAGGTCCGTGAGGACCGGATGCTGGTCCTCGAGCACGGCAAGCCGATGATCTTCGGCAAGGACCGGGACAAGGGCATCCGCCTCAACGGGCACCAGCCGGAGGTCGTGACCCTCGGGGTCGACGGGATCGGCGAGGCGGACCTGCTCGTCCACGACGAGGGCGACCCGCTCATCGCATTCATGCTCAGCCGGATCTACTGGCCCGAGTTCCCGGTTCCGGTCGGGGTCATCCGCGACTTCAAGGGGGCGACCCACGACGAGCTCCTGACCGCCCAACGCGAGGAGGCGGTCGCCCGGCGCGGCCCCGGGGACCTGCAGGCCCTGCTCGACGGCGGCGAGACCTGGACGGTGACGGCATGATCCGCTGCCCCGGCTGCGGCCACGACAACTTCGCCGGCGAGGACAGCTGCGAGGCGTGCGGCGCGGACCTGCGGGCGATGGACGTGCCCCAGGACGCGGCGGACTTCCACGGCGCCCTCCTGGGCGAGCACCTCGACGCCCTGAGGATCGAGCCGCCGCCGACCGTGACCGCCGGCACGAGCGCCAAGGCGGCCATCGCCCGGATGAAGGACGACGGGCTCGAGTGCCTGCTGGTCGTGGAGGGCGACCGACTGCGCGGCATCGTGACCTACCAGGACGCGATCCTGAAGCTCCAGGGACGGGCGCTCGAGGGGATGGTCGTCGACGCCCTGATGACCCCCGACCCGGTCGTCCTCCGCCACGACGACACGACCGCGGTGGCGCTCCACAAGATGGCCGTCGGCGGCTTCCGTCACATCCCGATCGTCGAGGACGGCCGGGTGGTCGGCCTCGTCCAGGCCCGGAACCTGTTCGGCCACCTGCTCGAGGTCATCGGATGACCGACCGCCGGCCGCCGCGGCTCGCGGTCCTCGCCGACGATCTCATCTGGGCCACCCGGCTGTCGTCGATCGCTCGAGCCGCCGGAGCGGAGCCGGTCCCCGCATCGACGCTCGAGCGCTTCAGCGGGTCGCTGGCGGGGGCGGACGCCGCGATCGTCGATCTCGCGCTGCGTGGCGACGACCCGGACGCCGGGATCGCCGTCGCCGGCTCGGCCGGAGTGCCGGTCGTCGCGGTCGGCCCGCACGAGGATCTGGCCGCCCGGAAGCGCGCCCTGGCGGCCGGGGCGACTCGCGTGTTCGCCTACAGCAAGCTGTTCGACGACGGACCACGGACGATCGCGGCCTGGCTCGGCCTGCCGGAGCCTGAGCCGGCGCCGGCTCGCCCGGTCCGGCCTGACGTCGCGACGGGGGGCCGATGAGGACCGCCGTGGCTCGCCCGACGATCCCGCCCGCGCGGTTCGGCGAGCGGATCGATCGGGCGCGCCGGCTGACCGGGGCCGCCGGGATCGATGCGCTGCTGATCGGGGTCGGCCCGGATCTCCAGTACCTCGCTGGGTACGCGGCGATGCCGCTCGAGCGGCTCACGATGCTCGTCGTCCCGGCGATCGGTCCGGCCACCCTGGTCGTGCCCCGCCTCGAGGCGATGCCGGCCCGCGGCTGCCCGGCGGCGGTCGGCGGCTTCGTCGAGGTCGTCCCGTGGGAGGAGACCGACGACGCCGTGGCGCTCGTCGGGCGGTCGATCGGAGGGGCGCTCGGGAGGTCGGTCGACTCGCTCCATCGCCTCGCGGTCAGCGATCGGCTGTGGGCGATGCATGTGCTCCGGATCCTCGATCGGATCCCGTCGGCCCGACTGGAGAGCGCCGGGATCGCCCTCCGCGAGCTGCGGATGATCAAGGACCCGGACGAGATCGAGCTCCTGCGGTTGGCCGCCGAGGCGGCCGACCGGGTCGTGGCGCGGATCGCCGCCGGCCGGCTGGTCGGACGGACCGAGGCGGACGTCGCCGGCGAGGTCCGCGAGCGCCTCCTGGCTGAAGGCCACGAGCTCGCCGAGTTCGCGATCGTCGGCTCGGGGCCGAACAGCGCATCGCCTCATCACGAGGCGTCGGCGCGGGTGATCCAGGCCGGGGACCCGATCGTGCTCGACATCGGCGGCACGCTCGGCGGCTACGGCAGCGACATCACCCGGACGCTGTGGGTGACCGGGGGCGACCCGGCGAACGGGCCCGACGACGCGTTCCTTCACCTGTTCGCCGTCCTTCGGGCCGCCCACGCCCGCGCCACGGAGGCCGTCCGTCCGGGTATCCCGTGCGAGCGGATCGACGCGACCGCCCGGTCGATCATCGACGCCGAGGGCTACGGCGAGCAGTTCATCCACCGGACCGGCCACGGGATCGGCCTCGAGGGCCACGAGGACCCCTACCTCGTCGCCGGGAACGGCGAGCCGCTCCGGCCCGGGATGGCGTTCAGCGTCGAGCCGGGCATCTACATCGAAGGTCGCTTCGGGGCGAGGCTCGAGGACATCGTCGTCTGCGGCGAGGACGGACCGATCGTCCTCAACCGGGCGCCGCTCGACCTGTACGTCGTCGACGGGGTCTGAGCCGGGCGCGGTATCATCGGGGGACCGACGCGCCACCACGAGCGCGCCTGCCCACCGCGTTCGGATCCGATGCACACGACCTTCCTCCGTCGCTCCAGCGACGACGAGCTCCCGGCGAGTCAGGCCGTGCCTGCCCGCGGCCCACACCGGTCGGCCGGGCGATGAGCCGGCGGACGGGCCGGGGCGGTCGACCCCGTCATCCGGAGCATCGGGGCGGTCCTCGCCCCCACGATCCGACCCGCCCCGGGCGTCCGGCGGCGGCGGCCGCACCCGGGCTCGCCGGACCGTCGAGCTCGGACGGCATGCAGACCGGCTCCCGAGCCGGGTCGGATCGAGCCGGCCGCTGAGCCCGTCGAGGCTGCCGAGGTCGGCGCTCCACCCGAGTCCGCCCGCTCGGTGGCGCCGCCGGTCGTGCCGGTCATGCCGGTCGACCCGGCGGTCGCGCGCGGCGTCCCGCCCGAGCGAACGTCCGCTGCACCGGCCACCGGCGGGCTTTCGTCGGCGGTGCAGGAGCGCCAGGGCGGATGCACGACGGCCCAGCTCCGGCGGTTCATCAAGAGCCGGGCGTACGTCCCGATGCACGAGATCCGGCGCCGCTTCCTGATCGCCGCGGAGGATGACGACGTGTCGGGGATCGAGCTCGAGACCGGTCGGGTCTTCGTCGGGTTGCCCGAACGCGAGGGCCGGATGCTCGGCGAGCTCCTCCGCGGCGGGGAGGTCGGTTACGAGCTCCAGCTCGACCCCGTCTCGCCGGTCGTCGTCGGCGTCTACCCGATGAGGCCGGTCACCCGGAACTGATCGGCCTCCGCCGTGGAGAACGTCGCTTGCGCGACACTCCGGGCGTCGCACGCAGCGCTGGACTGCGGGTCGATCGGCGGCGCAAGATGATCGTGCTCGTCTGGAAGAGCCGAAGTCCGGGTACCGACAGGGAGGCCATGATGCCGAAGAATCTGAGAGCGATCGGCGACGAGGACGACACCGAGGGCCACAGCGCGAAGCTCGCCCGCCGGGCGTCCGAGGACGACACCGAGGGCCACGGCGCGAAGCTCGCCCGCCGGGCGTCCGAGGACGACACCGAGGGCCACAGCGCGAAGCTCGCCCGCCGGGCGTCCGAGGACGACACCGAGGGCCACAGCGCGAAGCTCGCCCGCCGGGCGTCCGAGGACGACACCGAGGGCCACAGCGCGAAGCTCGCCCGCCGGGCGTCCGAGGACGACACCGAGGGCCACGGCGCGAAGCTCGCCCGCCGGGCGTCCGAGGACGACACCGAGGGCCACAGCGCGAAGCTCGCCCGCCGGGCGTCCGAGGACGACACCGAGGGCCACAGCGCGAAGCTCGCCCGCCGGGCGTCCGAGGACGACACCGAGGGCCACAGCGCGAAGCTCGCCCGCCGGGCGTCCGAGGACGACACCGAGGGCCACAGCGCGAAGCTCGCCCGCCGGGCGTCCGAGGACGACACCGAGGGCCACATGATGGGCAACCCCCTGCTGAACCAGCAGCTTGCCCGGGCCAGGGAGCAGGACATCCAGCGCAACCTGCGGGCCCACGAGTCGCGATCCGACGCGGGGCGTCCGCACAAGAAGTGACAGGTCTCGAGACGCGGACCGTGCGTCTCGACCCGGACAAGGCTCGACGCGGAGCGGCGCCAAGGGGCGTCGCTCCGTCGATTCCGTCCTCGACTGCCACACCGGCGCCGACTACGATGAGCTCTCCGGGCCGGCCGGTGCCGCCTGCGGGAGGGACGATGACCGAGTCGAGCTTCGCGATCGAGGCGCTCCGTCGCTGCGCGTTGTTCGCCAAAGTCGACGATGAGACCCTCGCGCTGTGCGTCTCGTCGTCGCGCAGTCCGGCGCTATCGCAAGAACGAGACGATCTTCCACCAGGGCGACCCGGGCGACTCGCTCTACATCATCGAAACCGGCTCGGTGAAGATCGTCCTGCCCTCTCCGGAGGGCGAGGACGGCGCGATCATCGCCACCCTGTCGCGGGGCGACTTCTTCGGCGAGCTGGCGCTCCTCGATGGGGCGCCCCATTCCGCGACGACCGTCGCCATCGAGCCGACCGAGGCCCTGGTCCTGCGCCGAGACCGCTTCGACGAGCTCGTCGAGACCGAGCCGCAGCTCCGCCGGGCGCTGTTCGCCGGCCTCGTGACGGAGCTCCGCCGGCTGACCGGCCACGTCGAGGAGCTCCATTTCCTGGATCTTCCGGGACGGCTGGCCAGCCGGATCGTCCGGCTCGCCCGGGAGAGCCAGCCGGACGCCACGACCGATGTCCGGCTCGATTGGCCGTTCACCCAGAGCGACCTCGCGGCGATGATCGGTGGGACCCGCCAGACGGTGAACCGGCTGCTCGCCGACATGACCGCCCAGGACCTCGTCCGCCTCGAGCGGGACCTCCTGATCATCCCCGACCTGGACCGCCTCGCCCGCGCCGCAGAACGGTGACCGCGCATGGCTGACGATCCCGGGCCGCCGCTCGGGCCGGCGGCGCTCGACCTCCTTCGGGCGATCGCCCTGCGAGGCGAGGTCGCTCGGCGCCTGGAGACCGGCTCCGCGCGAGCCGTGCTCCAGTCCGTGGTCGAGGCGACGGTCGCCCTGTTCGAGGCCGAGGCGGCGTCGATCGCCCTGTACGACCCGGCCGGCGACCGGCTCGTATTCGAGGTCGCAGCCGGCGAGCAGGGCCAGGGAGTCATCGGCGTGGCGATCCGACCGGACCAGGGCATCGCCGGGTACGTCTACACGTCCGGTCAGGCGCTCGCTCTGTCGGACGTGGCCAGCGACCCACGCTTCGGTCGAAGCGTGGCCGAGAAGACCGCCTACGTGCCGCGATCGATCGTGGCCGTCCCGCTCGTCGACGACCACGGCACGATCGGCGTCCTCGAGGTCCTCGACAAGCGAAGCCAGGCGGCGTTCTCACTCCGCGACATCGAGCTCGCCGGCGTCTTCGCCCGGCAGGCGGCCGTCGCGATCCGGGCGAGTCGGGTCGAGCGCGACATCGGGTCCCTCCTTCGGGCGACCCTCCACGACCAGTCGCGACGGCGTCCGGTCCGCCGTCCGACGCCGCCCTCGACGAGCTCGTCCGGGCCGGCACCGAGGGGCTCGGCCGGGACGACGACACCCGGCTGTGGGGGCTCGTCGAGCAGGTCGCCCGGATCCGCGACAGCGATCCGGACCAGCTCGAGCTGGTGACCGACCTGCTCGGCGCACTGGCCCGCCAGGCCGAGCGCGACGCGCGCGCCCGCCGTCGCGGGCGCTCCGCGCCGGTCCGCTCGCCCCGCCGACCGTTGACCGATCCGTACCTGCCGGCCTGGAGCGAGCCCTTCGTCGGCGATCGGCGCGAGCCAGCTCGAGCGGCTCGTCCCGATCTCGGGCATGGATCGCGAGGCGGCGTTCGGCGGGTCCGACGGGAGCGGCGTGACCGTGGCGATCGTCGACTCCGGGGTCGAACGGGATCATCCGGCCGTCGGCGGCAAGCTCATCCGGAGCGTCCGGGTCGAGCCCGGCGACGAGGATCCGGTCGTGGTCGACGATCCCGAGGCGATCGACGTCGTCGGGCACGGGACGGCCTGCGCGGGGATCATCCACGGCCTCGCTCCGGGCGCCGACATCGTGTCGATCCGGGTCCTCGGCCCGGACAACCGCGGCAAGGGAACGATCTTCGCGGCCGGCCTCGAGTGGGCGATCGCCGAGGGCGCGACGGTGATCAACCTCAGCCTGTCGTCGAAGAGCGAGGCCCTGTTCGCCGCCTTCCACGAGATCGTCGACCAGGCGTACTTCGCCAACGTCCTCCTGGTCAGCGCCGCCAACAACGTCCCGGGCCCGAGCTATCCGTCGCTCTTCTCGTCGGTCGTGTCGGTCGCGGCCCACGACGTCGCCGACCCGTGGACGTGGTTCTACAACCCGCTCCCGCCGGTCGAGTTCGGAGCCTACGGGGTGGACGTCGAGGTCGCCTGGAAGGACGGCGGGCGGATGGTCGCGACCGGGAACAGCTTCGCCGCGCCGCACATCGCCGGGCTGGCGGCGCTGATCCGGGCGAAGCACCCAGGCGCCACGCCGTTCGAGGTCAAGGCGATCCTGGCGGCCGTCTCGAACGGGGCTCGGCCCGGGCGGCTGACCGGACCGGCGAGCAGGTTACTCGCCGCGGCTGCTCGGGCTCTTCAGGTGGCTGAAGTGGCCCTCGACGTCCTCGTCGTCGCCGTCGATCCGGGCCGCCTTGTGGCGCAGCCGCCCGAACTCATCCGGTCCGCCGTCGGCTCGCGGAGCCATGCCCGCGTGTCCCTCGACGTCGTCCTCGGCGTCGTCGACCCGGGCCATCCGGTAGCCGTCGGGCTCGTTCGCCCTGGCCGCCCTCAGGTTGTGGCCTTCGACGTCGTCATCGCCGTCCGCCCGCGCGCTCTTGATCCCCTTGGGACCGGTCTCGTCATGGTCTGGCATCGAAGCCTCCTGCCGGCCGCAAGCCACTCGATCGAACGGGCCGGGGCCGGCTGCGGTCCGTTCCGCCCCGCGTCGGAACCCTACACCGTGGCGCGCCAGCCGGCATCCTCGGATGCGACGCTGGCGTGGTCGGATGGACGACACGCCCGCTGTCAGCCGGGGGTCGTTCCGCCCCGGTGGAGCGCCAGCAGGCGCGGCCCGACCTCCGAACCCGACGCGACGAGCTCGAGGAACTCCGGCGCGTCGAGGGTCAGCAGACGCCCGGATCCCGCAGCGGTCACCGTCGCGCTGCGCGGGGCACCGGTCAGCAGGCCGAGCTCACCGAAGACCTCGTCCCGGCCCATCGTCCGGAGCCTGCTCGGCGTCGGCCGGCCCGGTTCGACCTGGTCGACGTCGAACGTGCCGTCGAGGATCACGTAGAACCGGTCCGCCGGGTCGCCCTGGCGGATGACGACCGTCCCCGGCGGCACGCCGATCTCGCTCGCCCGGGCGAACGCGGCGGCCAGCCTGGCGGCCGGCACGCCGGCGAAGACCGGCAGGGCGGCGACCCGAGCGGCCGTCGATACGACGTCCGCCGATGGCCCGCGATCGCCGCTCGCGCCGATGAGCAGGGCGGCGACCACGGCACCCGCGACGACCAGGGCCCCCGAGGCGAGCAGGACCGGCTCGAACCCGACGACTCCGGCCGCGACCGGCAGGACGAGCGAACCGGCGGCGTAGGCGAGGGTGGAGATCGTGGCGATCGTCCCGAGGGCACGGCCCCGGATCGCGTCGGGCACGATCCGCTGGAAGATCGTCATGCTGACGACCTCGGTAAGGAGGCTTCCCGCCGCGGCGAGCGCCATCGCCGCCAGGGCCGGGCCGAGGCTGGCGGCCAGCCCGAGAGCGGCGACGCCCGCGGCCAGGCCGATCGAGCCGACGACGAGCGGCAGGCGGAGGGAAGGCCGGACGACGAACGCGCCCGATCCCACCGCGCCCAGGAGCCCGCCGACCCCGAGCGCGGCGTTGAGGTACCCGGTGGCCGCCTCCCCCGAGGAGGCGTCGCCCATGCCGAGCCGGTCGATGGCGAGCACGACGGTCAGCACGCCGAGGCCGCCGAACACGAAGCCGGCCACCGTGTCGATCACGGCGAGGCCCGCCAGGGGAGCGAGGCTCGTTCGGAGCGAGCCGGTCGGCACAGGGAGAGGCGCCGTTTCCTGAGCCTCCGCCACGAGCTCGGCCGTCACCGCCTCACCGGCCGCCGGTGCCGTCCGGGACTCGGCGCGCTCCGACGGGAGCCGCCACAGGACGACTGCGATGACCGCGAACGATACGGCGTTGAGCAGGAAGGCCAGCGTCAGCCCGCTGGCGGTGATGAGCAGAGCGGCGATCGCCGGACCGATCACGAAGGCCAGGTTGTCGAGGGTCGACCAGGCGCTGTTGGCCGGTCCGAGCTCGCGCTCGTCCCGGACCAGGCTCGGCAGGTAGGCGCCGATGGTCGGGCCGAAGAAGCACGAGAAGCAGGTCGCCAGGATCGCCAGGGCGACGATCGCGGCGAGCGGCCCGTCCGTCGCGACGAGCCAGGCCAGCGCCAGCATGATCGCGCCGCGCGCGACGTCGGTGACGAGGAGGACGAGCCGCCGCTCGAAGCGGTCGGCGATGATGCCGGCCGGGATCGACAGGACGACGTAGGGCAGGATCCGGGCCGCGCCGACCAGCCCGAGCAGGAGCGGGTCGGCGCTCGCCTGGTAGACCACGATGAGCAGGGCGACCAGGTAGAGCCAGTCGCCGATCGAGCTGACGAACTCGCCGGCGAGCAGCCGGACGAGCGGCCCGTTGGAGAGGAGCCCGCGGTAGGCGCGGAGGACGCTCACCGCGGCCGGATGCGGCTCAGCGGCCGCGCAGTCGGTCGAGCGGGTTCCTGGACTTGGCCTGCTTGCGAAGGGCCTCCCTCGTCGCCCAGGCGTCGGCGTCGCGGGCCATCTCCTTGGCGTGCTGGCGGGCGTACTCGTAGCCGCCCAGCGAATGCCCCTCGGTGTCGTCTTCGGTCGCCGGGGGCGCAGCCGGATCTTCGGTCTGCCGCGGCTCGTCCTGCTCGGCCATCGGGTTCTCCTCGTCGGGATCGCGACCGGACCGTCGCATCTCCGAGTCTAGGGGCCCGGACCCCTCGCTGGGAAGTCATCCGGGCCGCGCCCCGAACGTCGTCCAGGCGACACGCCCGCTCAGCGGGTCGGAGGCCTCGAGAGCCAGCAGACGACGCTTGATCGCGAGCAGGACCTCGCGCTCGCCGAGCCACGAGCCACCGTAGCCACCGAGCGATCCGTCGCCCGCGATCACGCGATGGCAGGGGATGACCAGACCGATCGGGTTGCGCCCGACCGCTCCGCCGACCGCCCGGGCGGCCCCGGGCCGACCGATCTCCCGGGCCAGCCCACCGTAGCTCGCGACCTCGCCCCACGGGATCCGTCGGACCGCCTCGAGGACGAGGCGATCCCAGGCCGTCAGCCCGCGGAGGGTGTAGGGCAGGCCGGCCATGGCCGTCCGCTGGCCGGCAAGATGGGCCTCGATCGCCTCGACCGCGGCCGCGAGGCGTCGGGCGACTGCCGACCCGACCGACCGCGCCGGGGCCTCGCCGAGCCGACGCTCGACCGAGCCGACGAACGCCGGGCGGGTCGTCAGGACCTCGAGCGCCACCAGCCCGCCGGCGTCGGCGGCCAGGTGGATCGGGCCCCAGGGCGCCTCGACGACGGCGATCCCGATCACGCGACCTCCTGCTCCTTGACTGCCGCCCCGGTCTCCTCGGATCGGAGTGTAGCGTCGCGGGACGACGCCGGGACCCGACGTGGCGGGACGCCATGGTATACTCCTGGGGAGTATGTCGAAGCCCACGGTCACCGGCCCGCCCTCGCCGCACGGCGGTACCGCGGCCCCGGTCGAGGTCAGCCTGCCGATCGCCGGGATGACCTGTGCCTCGTGCGTCAACCGGATCGAGCGGTTCCTCGGCCGGACGCCCGGCGTCGAGGACGCCGTGGTCAACCTCGCTACCGAGGTCGCCACGATCCGCTACCTCCCGGACGTCGCCGACCGGGCCGACCTGGTCGGGGCGATCGAGGCGGCCGGCTACGAGCTCAGGCGGGCGGCCGTCCCGGACGCCGGTGCCGGCGACGCAGCACCCGGGCTGGCCGCCGAGATCGCCGCCGAGGACGCCGAGCGGGCCCGCGAACAGCGGTCCCTGGCGCTCCGGGCCGGGGTCTCGATCGCGGTCGCGGCCGTGATCATGGCCGCGATGTTCTGGCCCCAGACGACGATCCCCATGGAGGCGATCAACCGGATCGTCCTGCTACCGGCGACGTTCATCCAGGTCTGGGCGGGGGGTCGCTTCTACCGGGCGGCCTGGCGGGCGCTGCGTCACCGCTCGGCCGACATGGACACGCTCGTCGCGGCCGGCACGAGTGCGGCCTGGGTGTACAGCGTCTTCGTGACGCTCTTCCCCGAGGTCGTCCACGAGGCCGGTCTCCACCTCGAGACGTACTTCGACTCGTCGACGATCATCATCGGGCTGATCCTCCTCGGGCGCTGGCTCGAGGCCCGGGCGAAGGGCCGGACGACCGGGGCGGTCCGCCGGCTGGTCGGTCTCGGCGCCAAGAGCGCCCGGCTCGTCCGGGGCGACGATGAGATCGACGTCGACCTGGCCGAGGTCCAGCCGGGCGACCTGCTCCGCGTCCGTCCGGGCGAGAAGGTCCCGGTCGACGGCATCGTCGTCAGCGGCGCCTCGGCGGTCGACGCGTCGATGCTGACCGGCGAGGCGATGCCCGTCGAGGTGGTCGCCGGCGCCGAGGTCATCGGAGCGACGCTCAACACGACCGGCACGTTCGTGATGCGGGCCACCCGAGTGGGCAGCGAATCCGCGCTCGCCCGGATCGTCGAGCTGGTCCGCCGGGCGCAGGGCAGCAAGGCCCCGATCCAGCGCCTGGCCGACCGGATCAGCGGTGTCTTCGTCCCGCTCGTCCTCGCCCTCGCGGCCGCGACGTTCGTCGTCTGGTACCTCGGCGGACCGGAGCCGCGGATCACCCTGGCCCTGATCGCCTTCGTCAGCGTCGTGGTCATCGCCTGCCCCTGTGCGATGGGCCTGGCCACCCCGACGGCGATCATGGTCGGGACCGGACGCGGCGCCGAGGCCGGCATCCTCGTCCGGGGCGGTGCGGCGCTCGAGATGGCGGCCCGGGTCGACACCGTCGTCTTCGACAAGACCGGCACGCTGACCCTCGGGCGACCCGCCATGGCCGATGTCGTCGCCGTGGGCGACCTCGACGCGACCGAGCTGCTCGACCTGGCCGCCTCGCTCGAGAAGGGGAGCGAGCATCCGATCGGCGTTGCGATCCTGGCGGCCGGCCGCCTGCGCGAGCTCGGCTTCCGCCCGGTTACCGGCTTCCTGGCCCTTGCCGGGCACGGGGTCGAGGGCTCGGTCGGAGAGACGCAGGTCGACGCGCGGCCGCCGCGCCACGTGCTCGTCGGGACCGCCCGGCTGCTGGCCGAGCGCGGGGTCGACCTGGCGCCGCTCGCTCGAGCCGACGGCGCGACCGGAGCGGGCCGGACGAGCGTCCTCGTCGCGGTCGACGGCCGGCTCGAGGGGACGATCGTCGTGGCCGATCCGGTCCGGGCGGACGCCGGCGAGGCGATCCGCGCGCTCGCCGCGGCGGGGATCGAGGTCTGGCTGGTGACCGGCGATCAGCGCTCGACCGCCGAAGCGGTGGCCCGCCAGGTCGGGATCCACCCCGACCGGATCCTCGCCGAGGTCCTGCCCGGCGACAAGGCCGCGACGATCGAGGCGCTCCAGGCCCGCGGACGTCGGGTGGCGATGGTCGGCGACGGCATCAACGACGCGCCCGCGCTGGCCCGGGCCGATCTCGGGGTCGCTATCGGGGCAGGAGCGGACGTGGCCATCGAGGCGTCGGACATCACCCTGATCGGCGGCGACCCGCGGCTCGTCCCGGCCGCGCTCGCCCTGTCGCGCCGGACGATGACCGTCGTCCGGCAGAACCTGTTCTGGGCGTTCGCCTACAACGTCGTGCTCATCCCGGTCGCCATGGGTGTCCTCTACCCGGCGTTCGGGATCACCCTGAACCCGGCGATGGCCGCCGGGGCGATGGCCCTCTCGTCGGTGACCGTCGTGTCCAACTCGCTCCGCCTGCGCGGCTTCGACGCACGACCGGACGTGGTCGTGCGCGCGCGACGGCCCGGTCGCTTCGCGCGGCTGCGCGACGCTTCCTTCCTGGCGGTCGTGGCGCTGCTGGGGCTCGGCATCGTCGCCGGCGTGACCGCTGCGGATCGGGCGATCGACGCCTCCGCGACGCGCATCCGGATCGTGGCCCGCCAGACCACCTTCATCCCGGCCGAGGTCCATGTCACCGCGGGCCGGTTCGTCATCGTCGAGCTGGTCAACGAGGACCCGATCTTCCACGACTGGATGGTCGAGGGCCTGGCCAACGTCGACGTGCCCGCCCGCCCCGGTCAGACCGCCCGGATCCGGTTCCGGATCGACCGACCGGGCTCCTATCGGATCATCTGCTCGGTGCCCGGCCACGCCGAAGTCGGCATGACCGGGACGCTGGTGGTCGACCCGGCGCCCTGACGCCCGGGGCCGCCGGACGCGAACGGACCGCCCCGGAGGGCGGTCCGCCGCTGGGAGTGGGGTCGCCCGAGTCGCCTCGGGCAGGTCGGTGGTCTACTTGTGCTGCTCGAGATGGCGCTGGACCGCGGACTCGTCGGTCGGGGCCGGGGCGGTCGACCCGGTCGCGGCCGCCGGGGCGAGGTCCTCGGCCGGGATCCGCGGGTTGACCGCCGGCGCCGGGAGCGGCACCGCCGGGGCGAGGTCCTCGGCCGGGATCCGCGGGTTGACCGCCGGCGCCGGGAGCGGCACCGCCGGGGCGAGGTCCTCGGCCGGGATCCGCGGGTTGACCCTCGGTGCGGTGATCGGGGCCGGCGCGGCGATCGGCGCAGGGGCCGCGACCGACGTCGACGACGGGGCGCTGGCCGACAGCTGGGCGGCCGTCACTCCGACGACCAGCGCGCCGGCGAGGACGCCACCCGCGATCAGTCGCTTGCGGAACTCGTCGGCCTTCTGAGCGTTCGGGAAACGGAGGCTGAGCGCGTGTCCCTCGACGTCGTCCTCGAAGCGGAGGCTGATCGAGATCGACAGCGGATCGTGGACGTGGCCGCTCGTGTCCTCCTCCTCGAGCCGCATCGTGACCCGATGCTTGGCCCAGGTCGGGCCCGCATCGATCGTGCGCCAACGGCCCTCGGCTGTCGTCGCCTCGTCATCGTCGAGGACGACGGTGAACGGCTGGTCTTCAGCGGTCGGCTTGGCGGTCATCTCGGCGGTCCTCCCGGTCGGGCTCGTTCTGAAGTCGGTTCGAACCGTACCCCGACCCGGTCGGACCGTCAGCCCGTCGAGAGACAGACCGCCTGTCGTTCGGGCGACACCGCCCGGCCTAGTCGACGACGCGCCGGAAGACGGCGACGGCGTTCTGGCCGCCGAACCCGAAGCCGTTGATCATCGCGGTCTCGACCCGTGCCTTCCGGGCGACCAGCGGGACGTAGTCGAGGTCGCACTCGTCGTCGGGGTGCTCGAGGTTCGCCGTCGGCGGGATGACCCCGTCGCGGATCGCCCCGAGGGCGGCGAGGGCGCTGGCGATCCCGGCGCCCCCGACGAGGTGCCCGATCATCGACTTGGGCGAGCTGATCGGCACGCGGTATGCCTGGGCTCCGAAGGCGGCCTTGATCGCCCGCGTCTCGGTCACGTCGTTGAGCGAGGTCGATGTCCCGTGGGCGACGATGTAGTCGACCTCGTCGGTGGTGACCCCGGAGTTGCGCAGCGCGTTGGTCATCGCCCGGGTCTGGCCGCGGCCGGTCGGCTCCGGGGCGCTGATGTGGAAGGCGTCCGCGGTCAGCGCTCCGCCGAGGATCTCGGCGACCGGCGTCGCCCCGCGCCGGCGGGCGTGCTCGAGGGACTCGACGACGACCACCCCGCCGCCCTCGCCGAGGACGAACCCGTCCCGGTCGCGGTCGAACGGTCGCGACGCGTGGGCCGGGTCGTCGTTCCGCCGGGACAGGGCGCCCATGTTGCCGAGCGCCGCGACGGCCATCGGCAGGACCGGGGCCTCCGAGCCACCAGCCAGGACGACGTCGCACTCGCCGGTCTGGATGAGCCGGAGCGCGTCGTGGAAGGCGATGACCGACGTGGCGCAGGCGGCGACCTGGGTCATCACCGGCCCGGTCAGGCCGTACTCCATCGACAGCATGCAGGCGCCCATCGAGCCGGACAGGGCCGGCACCGCGAACGGGCTGACGAAGCGCGGCCCGCGGGAATCGTGGACGTGGGTCCCGTCGATGATCTGCTCGATCCCGCCGCCACCGGTGTTGACCACGACGCCGACCCGGTCGCGCTCCTCCTGGGTCAGCGCGCCGAAATCGATCCCGGCGTCGGCCACCGCCTCCTTGCCGGCCGCCATCGAGAAGGCGATGAACCGGCTCATCCGGCGGGCCATCTTCGGGTCCATGTGGGCGGCCGGGTCGAAGTCGAGGACCTCGGCGGCGATCCGGACCTCGAACGCCGACGCGTCGAAGCTGACGATCGAGCGGGTCCCGGTCAGCCCGGCCTGGAGGCTGCGCCAATAGGTCGGGAAGTCGTTGCCGATCGGCATGACGGCCCCGAGACCGGTCACGACGGCGCGGCGGGCAGGATCCTGGCTGGGCACGCGGGTCACCTCTCCGGCGAGCGGAGTCCGATTGTACCGAGGTCGCGGGGTCCGGCCGGCGGCCCGCTCCTCAGTCGCCGTCGTAGCGGCCGAAGATGACGGCGCCGTTGTGGCCGCCCAGGCCGATGTTGTTGGACAGCGCGTAACGGATCCGGCGGGGCTGGGTCTCGGTCGGGATGTTCAGGTCGCACTCGGGGTCCGGGTCGCGGTAGTTGAGCGTCGCCGGCACGATCTGCTCGGCCAGCGACAGGACCGTCGCGAACGCCTCGAACGCGCCCGCGGCACCCATCATGTGACCGGTCATCGACTTCGTCGCGCTGATCGCGATGTCCGGGGTGTGGTCGCCGAAGACGGTCCAGATCGCCTCCGCCTCACGCTTGTCGCCGAGCGGCGTCGACGTGCCGTGGGGGTTGATCAGGTCGACCTCGTCGGCCGGGACGCCGCGCCGCTCGAGGGCCATCTTCATCGCCCGCGCCGAGCCGGCGCCGGCCTCGACCGGCTGGATCATGTCCCAGCCGTCGGCGGCCGAGCCGTAGCCGACGATCTCGGCGTAGATCCGCGCCCCGCGCGCCTTCGCCAGCTCGAGGTCCTCGAGGAAGAGCGAGGCGGCGCCCTCGCCCAGGACGAAGCCGTCGCGAGTCAGGTCGAACGGGCGCGAGACGGTGGCGAGCGGCTCCCCGGGCCGCGGGTTGCCCAGCCCGCGCATGTTCCCGAAGCCGGCGTGGCCGACCTCGAGGAGCGGCATCTCGGTCGAACCGGAGATGATCGCGATGCAGTCGCCGCGGCGGATCGTCTCGGCCGCCTCGGCCACGTTGTGGGTGCCGGTCGCGCAGGCCGACACGATGCACATGTTGTGGCCGATCGCCCCGGTCTCGATGGCGATCATCCCGGAGCACGAGTCGACGAGGGCGTTGGCGATGAACGTCGGGGCGACCGTTCGCGGCCCGCGCTCGCGGAGGCTGGCGTAGTTGTCGATCATCAGCGACTGGCCGCCGGCGCCGGAGCCGAACACGACCCCCACGTCGGTCCGGTTCTGGTCGCTGATCTCGAACCCGGAGTCGGCCACGGCCTGCTTCGCCGCGGCGACACCGTAGTGGAGGCTCGCCTCGGACCGCCGGGCCGCCTTCGCGTCCATCCACTCGCTGGCCGTGAAGTCACGGACCTCGCCGGCCGCCTTCTGCTCGTAGCCGGACACGTCGAACTTGGTGATCTCGCGGATCCCGGACACGCCGTTCAGGAGGTTCGACCAGGCCGTCTGCCGGTCGTTGCCGACCGGGCTGATGACGCCGAGACCGGTGACGACGACGCGGCGGGTGTGGTCGGGGGCTCGCACGTGGTGGTTCTCCTCGGGCTGGTCAGGCGGGGATCTCGATGCCCGGCACGGCCAGGCCGTCCGGGGCGTTGGGGGCGTCGGTCGCGATCGCCTCGGCGGCCGGGGCGATCCGCTTGATCAGGCCGGTCAGGACGCGACCCGGACCGACCTCCACGAACGTGCCGACGCCGGCCTCGGTCATCGCCTCGACGGCCCGGACCCAGTCGACGCCCGTGGTCAGGTGCTCCACGAGCTCGCCCCGGGCGGCTTCGCCGGTGGTCAGCGTCCGGGCGTCGCGGTTGGCCAGGAGGGGTGCGGCGGGATCGGCGAAGCGGACGCCGGCCAGGGCGACCCGCATCCCGTCGGCGGCCTCGGCCATCAGGGGCGAGTGAGCCGCGACCGAGACCGGGAGCTCGATCGCCCGCTTCGCGCCCAGCGCTCGCGCCAGCTCGACCGCGGCCTCCACGGCTCGCCGCTCGCCCGACACGACGACCTGCCCCGGTGAGTTCCGGTTGGCCACCCCGAACACGCCGTGGGCGCCGGCACGCTCGACGAGCTCGGGCAGCCGGGCGTCGTCCAGGCCGATGAGCGCGGCCATCCGACCTTCGCGACCGGCGCCGGAGGCCTGCATCAGCCGGCCCCGCTCGCGGACGAGCCGGACGCCGTCGCCGAGCTCGATCACCCCGGCGGCGACCATCGCGCTGTACTGGCCCATCGAATGACCGGCGAAGAAGGCCGGCCGCAGGGCGGGGACGTCGAGCGCCGACCAGCGCTCACGGAGCGCGGCCAGGTAGGCGATCGATGTCGCGAGGAGGGCCGGCTGGGCGTTCTCCGTCCGGTCGAGGACCTCCGTGGGGCCCTCCCAGGCGAGGGTCGAGATCGACTCGCCCAGGGCCGCGTCCGCCGCGGCGAAGACCGCCGCCGCCGCCGGGCTCGCCGCGGCCAGCGCTCGGCCCATCCCGACAGACTGGGACCCCTGACCGGGGAAGACGAAGGCGAGCGGTGGCATCTGGCTCCTGTCGGGCACGCGCGTGCGGCGACCGCCACGCGGCTCGCCGTGGTCAGGGTACGGCCCGGGACGACCTGCACGCGTCGAGCGTGTGCAACATTGCATGCATCCGTCCTGGGCCGTACCCTGCCGTCATGGCCACCGACCCCACCGCTCAACGCCCGGGCCCGCGCGGCGGCCCGCGACCGATGCGTCGTGCTGCGCCGCGCCGGGCGATCGCCCGGACGTTCGAGGCCGCGCTCAGCGCGCCGGTCCTGGCTGCCGGGACGTCGATCCAGAACCCGCGCCAGATCTCCGAGCGGGTCGCGATGGGCCGGGCGCTCTGGCGCGAGCTCGTCGTCGGGTTCGCCTGGCAGCTCGGCGAGCTGCGGCTCGGCTTCACCCAGCTTGCCGCGCTCTACGTCCTGGCCGATACCGGGACGACGACCGTCGCCGACCTGGCGGACGCGCTCGGTCGCTCACCATCGGCGACGTCGCGGCTGGTGGACGGTCTCGTCCGGCGGCGGCTGGTCGAACGGCGCCGGGAGGAGGAGGACCGTCGTCAGCGATCGCTCTGGCTGACCCAGCGCGGCCACGCCCTCCTTCGGGTCGTCGACCGCGGCCGGGCGGACCAGTTCCTGTCGGCGGTGCGCGCGCTCCCGCCGGCCGAGCGGAAGCTGATCGCGATGGGCGTGGCGGCCCTGGCCACCGGTGCGATCTCCCGCCGTGGGCGTCTGATCAAGGCGCCTCGGGAGTAGCCGCCGGCTCGACCGTCACCCGGACCTGGCCCGGCACGACGCCCGAGGCCGCGAGCGAGCCGTGGAGCGGGCTGTCGATGTCGAGGACGAGCAGGTACGACCCCGGGACAGCCGGGGCGACAAGTGCGAGCTGGACGGTCAGCTGGGAGCCCGGATCGACCGCCACGGATGCCGAGGCTTCGAGGGGTCCCGGCGTGTCCGGACCGGCGGTCGCGAGCGGCACCCAGCGGGCGACCAGACGGGCGCTCGGGTGGGCGCGGGTGACCCGCGGGTCGAGCACATCCTCGGACAGGGCGGTCGGATCGGGGCGGTCGGCCCAGGCGACCGCGCCGTCGTTGACGACCCGGACGGCCAGCGAGACCCGCGCTCCGGCTTCGACGGACAGGTTCGGGACGACGCCGAACGCCACCGACAGCGGCCGACTGACCCGAACGGCGACCGCGGGTACGAGAGCCTGGGTGGCGCCATCGTAGGCCACCCCGTCGGCGCCGTGGACGGTGGTGACCAGGCGGTAGGTCCCGGGCGTGGCCGGGAGCTGGAGGGTCGCCAGGAGTCGTCCGCGATAGAGCAGTGCGCGGACGGGGGTGACGACCGACCCGAGGACCTCGGGGGCGACCGGCTCGATCCCGGGTGGCTCGGTCGCCGGCGTCGGGGCGGGGAGGTCACCGGGGACCGGCCGACCCCGCGGCGTCGGGCTGGCGCTCGGCGTCGGGCTGGGACTCGGCGTCGGGCCGGCCGACGAGCCCGATGAGCCCGAGCCGCCCGTGTCGATGGAGAGCGGATCCCAGCGCACCCCGAGCTCGAGCCGGTCCGGCAGGCTGACCCCCGCCGGCAGCTTGACCGGCAGGCTCAGGTTGGCCCGCGTCCCGGCGACGAGCCCGCTCGGGATCGTCCCGGCGGCCACGAGGCCAGGGGTACGGAACGTGACGCCGAGCGACGCCAGCGACAGGACCGGCGGCTGGATCGTCCCCCCACCGATCGGCAGGGTCGCGACCCGCCCGGCGCCGCTCCGGACCTCGGTCGCGTCGAGGCCCGGCCGGGAGACCATCGAGCGGTTGAAGCCCGAGTCCGACCTGGTCGGGTCCATCGCCGCGACGTTGCCCGGCGAGCGGATGCTCGGGAAGGTGAGGACGTGGCCGTGGGAGGTCGGCGCCTGGCGCCAGATCCGATCGACCGTCTCGTCCGTGCCGAGCAGTCCGCGCAGGTACGGCCCGGGATCGCCGTACGTGTCGGCGATGACCGCGCCGGCGCCCGCCGCGAGCCAGCCGGCCGCGTAGTTATCGACCCGCTGCCTGGCGACCTCGAGCGACCCCTCGGCCAGGCCTGGCTCGGAGTTCCCGCTCGCATAGCACAGGTGATGGAGGAGGACGACCGCGCCCGGGGCCAGTCGGACATCCCGCGCCAGGAACGCCTCGCCGAAGTACTGGTGGGCGCTGTCGTCCCCGCCGGCGACCGGGTTCAGCCCGAGCCCGTTCTGGGTCGGCGGGTAGAGCGCATCGCGGTAGGGCGACGGCCAGCCGTTGCCGTGGCCGAGGTAGATCACGATCGTCGCGCCGCGCAGCGCTCGTCTGACCGCCGGCCACGTGGCATCCGGCGAGACGACGCTGACCACGTCGCTCGTCCAGCGCCGCGCCTGGCGGGCCGCGGCCGCCCCGACCGAACGGTAGAAGTCGGTCAGGCCGCCGACCGGCCCGACGATGACCGCGACCCGCGGTTCCGGCCGGGCAGCCGCGACCGGCCCGACCAGGGCTCCGGCGACGACGACGGCGATGAGGATCCCGAGGACCCGACGCATGCTCGACCTCCACCGACCAACGCGGCGGTAGGCCCATCCTAAGACCGGCTGATCACCAGCGGATCACCCCGAGATTCTATCGCGGTGCGCACGGTCACCGACCACGGCCGTTCGGCCTGGATCGCGACCTCCGATCAGCCGCAGAACCGCCGGACGACGTCGTACAGGACCGGCAGGCCGAACCGGAGCGCGTCGAGCCCGACCCGCTCGTCGACGCCGTGGAACCGTTCGAGGAATCGCTCGTCGGGGGCGAGCCGGAGCGGGGAGAAGCCGTAGGTCGGGACCGCCAGACGGGCGGTCTGCTTGGCGTCCGTCGCGAACGGGGCCATCACCGGCACGGGGATGCCCTGCGGGTCGTGGTCGCGGACGGTCGCCTCGAGGATCCGGTACAGGTCCGTGTCGAGCGGCGCTTCGACCGGCGGGGCGGCGAGGAAGCACTCGGCCTCGCAGTGCGCCCACAGCTCCTCGCCGATCCGTCGCCTGAGCTCGGCCAGCATGGCCGCCTCGTCGGTGCCGGGCAGGGTCCGGCAGTCGACCTCGATCTCGGCCAGGCCGGGGATGACGTTGTACTTGACCCCGGCCCGGATGACGTTCGGCGAGGCCGTGTCGCGGAGCAGCGCTCGTGCGGCCCGACCGTACATCTCGTCGCAGACGGCGGCGATGGCGGCCTCGCTCTCGGCACCGTCGGGTGAGGCGATCCGGCGGACGAGGTCGCCGATCGGGCCGCCGAGCTCGTCGGCGACCGCCGCGAAGAACCGGCTCATCGCCGGCGTCAGGCGGGGCGGCCCGGGCTCGGCCAGGCGGCTGACGATCGCGGCCGCCAAGACGGCGGCGTTGTCCGGCCGTGGCATCGAGCCATGAGCCCAGGTGCCGCGGATCGTGATCCGGAAGTTCGCGTAGCCCTTCTCCGCGACCCCGATCGGATAGAACCGCCGCCCGGCGAACGCCACCGAGACGCCGCCGCACTCGTTGAGGGCTCCCGCCGCCCGGAGTCGATCCGGGTCATGGTCGACGATCCAGCCGGCTCCGTGGAGCCCGCCGGCCTCCTCGTCGGCCGTCGCCGCGAACAGGACGTCGCGGGTCAGACCGGGGATCGGGTCGCTGGCCGGGTCCCGCCCGGCGGCCAGGGCCTCGGCCGCGAGGCGCCGGATGACCGCGACCTCCATCGCCACCATCCCCTTCATGTCGACCGCGCCGCGGCCCCACACGTAGCCGTCGGCCAGGTCGGCGCCGAACGGGTCGTGCGACCAGCCCTCCGGCGCAGCCGGGACCACGTCCAGGTGGGACAGGAGCAGGAGCGGGTCGCCCCCGCTGCCGTCCCCGTGGAGCCGCGCGACGACCGAGCCGCGTCCGGGCACCGGCTCGAGGATGTCGGACGGGACGCCGGCCGCCGCCAGGACCGCCGTGACCCGCCGGGCCGCCCGGAGCTCACCGTCGCCCGGCGCCGGCGGCGGGTTGACGCTCGGGATCCGGATCAGCTCGCGGAGGTCCTCGACGAGTTCGGCGTGGGCTCGCTCCCAGTCCGCGTCCTCGACCAGGTCCGACGGTCGCCGGTCACCGCCCCGGTCGAGCGCAGCCACGGTCAGCCGGCGCTGCCGGCGAAGCCGAGGAGGATGCCGATGAGGCTGACCACGAACCCTCCGACGACGATGAGCAGGACCATCGCGATCAGGAGGCGCAGATAGAAGCGGTCCTCGCGCCGGCCGGCGTCCGGGTCCGGGTCGAGACCACCCGGCGGGTACGGCGACGCGAGGCCGCGCTGGTGCTCGGTCGGCGGCCACGGCATGGGCCGGCCCGGATGAGAGGTCACGGCGGCCGGGCCCGGGTCGGGTTCGTGCGGCGACGATGTCCGCGGCCCGGTGTCGGGCACGGCGGGGTGGCCGGGGTCGGTCGATCGATTCACGCTGTCATGATGCCCCGCCCGGCGATCCTGCGCCGCCGGCTCACCGTCCGCGCAGCCCGGCCGCCATCCGCTCGCCGGTCGTGACCGCGCCGACCGAGGCGGAGCTGACCTGGGCCGCGTACTTGGCCATCACCCCGCCGGGGTAGCGCGGGGCAGGGGGCGACCAGCGGGCCCGGCGGCGGGCGAGCTCGTCGGCCGGGACGTCGAGGTCGAGAGCCTTCCGGTCGACGTCGATCACGATCGGGTCGCCCTCCTCGACCAGCCCGATCGGGCCGCCCAGCGCGGCCTCCGGAGCGATGTGCCCGATCATCAGCCCGTGCGTCCCGCCGGAGAACCGGCCGTCGGTGATGAGGGCGACCGAATCGCCGAGGCCCTCGCCGACGAGCGCTCCCGTCACGCTCAACATCTCCTGCATCCCGGGTCCACCGACCGGGCCCTCGTAGCGGATGACGACGACGTCGCCGGCCACGATCCGCCGGTCGCGGACCGCCTCGTAGGCCGCCCCTTCGGAGTCGAAGACCCGGGCCGGGCCGCGATGGCTGCGCCGCTCGTGGCCGGCCAGCTTCACCACGCAGCCGTCGGGGGCCAGGCTGCCGCGCAGGATGGCCAGCCCGCCGACCGGCTTGATCGGTCGCTCGATCGGGACGACGACCTCCTGCCCCGGCGTCTCCCGGACGGCCGCGGCGATCTGGGCGATGGTCCGGCCGTCGACCGTGGGGGCGTCGCCGTGGAGCAGGTCCCGCTTCAGCAGCTCGCGCATGACGAGCGCCACGCCGCCGGCGTCGTAGATGTCGGCCGCGGTGAACCGGCCGCCGGGCTGCATGTCGGCGACGATCGGGGTCCGGTCGGCGACCGTGCCGAACTCGTCGATGTCGAGCTCGATCCCGAACTCGTGGGCGATCGCCAGGAGGTGGAGGACGCCGTTGGTCGAGCCGCCCGTGGCCGCGACCGAGGCGATCCCGTTGTCGAGCGCGGCCCGGGTCACGAAGGTTGATGGGCGGATGTCACGGCGGACGAGGTCCATGACCAGCTCGCCGGTCCGCCGGGCCGCCTCGTCCTTGGCCGGGTCCTCGGCCGGGATCCCGTTTAGCCCCGCCGGCGACAGCCCGATGAACTCCATGACCGTGCTCATCGTGTTGGCCGTGAACTGGCCGCCACAGGCGCCCGGGCCGGGGCAGGCCACGTTCTCGACCTCGTACAGCTCCTCGAGGCTGATCTTCCCGGCCCGGTAGGCGCCGATCGCCTCGAAGACGGTCACCACGGTCGCGTTCCGCTTGCCCTTGTAGGTGCCCGGGTAGATCGTCCCGTTGTAGAGGACGACCCCGGGGATGTCGAGCCGGCCGAGTGCCATCGCCGCGCCGGGGATCGTCTTGTCGCAGCCGACCAGGCAGACGACGCCGTCGAACAGGTGCCCCCGGCAGACCAGCTCGATCGAGTCGGCGATGACCTCCCGGCTGACCAGGCTCGCCTTCATCCCCTCCGAGCCCATCGACACCCCGTCGCTGATCGAGATCGTGTTGAACTCCATCGGGGTGCCGCCGGCGGCCCGGATCCCCTGCTTGACGAAGTCGGCCAGGCGTCGCTGGTTGTAGTTGCAGGGCATCGTCTCGATCCACGTCGTCGCGACGCCGACGAGCGGCTTGGCGAGGTCGTCGTCGGTGAACCCGATCGCCTTCAGCATCGCCCGCGCGGCGGCCCGGTCGGGCCCGTCGGTAAGGGCGTGGGAGTGGCGCTTGGCCGGGTCGGTCGGCTGGTCGTACGGCAAGGGGTGGTCGGTCATCGTGGATGTCCTCGATGGGTCGGCTGGCGGCGAGACTCCAGTGTACGAGCCGGGCCCGACGGCTACGATGCAGGCGCGATGACCAGCGAGCCGGACCGGTCCAGCCTCCCGCTGACCGCCGACGTCGTCGTCGTCGGGGGCGGCGCGGTCGGGCTGAGCGTCGCCTATCACCTGGCGGCCGCTGGGGCGGGATCTGTCCTCCTCCTCGAGCGCGCGGCCGAGCTGGGGACCGGTTCGACCGGCCTGTGCGCCGGCGGGTTCCGCCACCAGTTCTCGAGCCGGGTGAACGTCCAGCTCTCGCTCGCCAGCATCCCGCTGATCATCGGCTTCAGCGCGACCCACGGCCTGCCGCTCGACGTGGTCCAGGACGGCTACCTGTTCCTCCTTCGGGAGGAGGCGGAGTGGTCGGAGTACCAGGCCGCCGCCGGGATGCAGCGGGACCTCGGCGTCGACGTCCGGCTGCTGACCGCCCGCGAGGCGGCCGGGCTGGTCCCCGGCCTCGACGTCGACGGCGTCATCGGCGCCACCTTCTGCGCTCAGGACGGGATCGCCGATCCGTCCGGCCTGACGCTCGGCTACGCGACGGCGGCCCGGCGTGCCGGCGCGACCATCCGGACCGGCGTCGAGGTCACCCGGATCGTCACCGACGGCGGTCGGGTGACCGGCGTGGAAACGACCGGTGGACCCGTCGCCAGCGGGACGGTCGTCGACGCCGCCGGACCATGGGCCGGCCTCCTGGCCGCGACCGCGGGGGTCGACCTGCCGCTCGAGCCGATCCCGCGGGTCGTCCTGGTGACCGGCCCGTTCCAGGGAGTCCCGCCTCGCCGGACGCTGGTCATCGACGCCGGAACGAGCTTCTACTTCCACCGCGAGGGGGAGGGGATCCTGATGGGGATGGGCGACCCGGCCCAGCGCCCGACCTTCGAGACCAGGGTCGACGAGCGGTTCGTCGCCGAGCAGCTCCTGCCGACCGCGATCCGGATCCTGCCCGCCCTCGAGGATGCGGCGATCGCCCACAGCTGGGTCGGGCTGTACGAGATGACCCCCGATCGGCACCCGATCATCGGACCCGTCCCGGGGCTGGCCGGCCTCCTCCTGGCCAACGGGTTCAGCGGTCACGGCTTCCAGCACGCCCCGATCGTCGGCAAGCTCATCGCCGAGATCGTGGTCGACGGGGTCGCGACGACCGTCGACGTGTCGTCGCTCGGGCTCGACCGGTTCGGCACCGGCCGCCTCGTCGGCGAGGCCCACGTCGTCTGACCCGCGCGGGCCGGTCGTGCCCGCGGCCCGCGGTCAGCTCGGAGAGAGCGCGCTCTCGATCACGGCTCGCAGCGCCGACAGCGGCAGCGCCCCGTTGGACAGGACCGCATCGTGGAACGCCCGGATGTCGAAGCCGGCCCCGAGCCTCGCCCGGGCCTCGTCGCGCAAGCGGCGGATCTCGAGCTGGCCGAGCTTGTAGGCGAGGGCCTGGCCCGGCCAGGTGATGTACCGGTCGACCTCGTTGACGACATTGTTCTCGGCCAGGGCGGTGTGCTCGAGCATGAACCCGATCGCTCGGTCGCGCGACCAGCCGAGGGCGTGGATCCCGGTGTCGACGACGAGCCGGCAGGCGCGCCACCCGTCGAACGAGGCGATCCCGATCCGGTCGAGGTCACCCGAGTAGAGCCCCATCTCGTCGCTCAGGCGCTCGGTGTACAGGCCCCAGCCCTCGAAGAACGCGGTCGAGCCCTCGTGGCGCCGGAAGGCCGGCAGCCCCGTGAGCTCCTGGGCGATGGCCAGCTGGAGGTGGTGGCCGGGGACGGACTCGTGGAAGGCGAGCGACTCGGCCTCGTAGCGCGGGCGGGTCTCCGGGGCGGTCGTATTGAGGTAGTAGCGGCCCGGGCGGCTGCCGTCCTTGGCGGGCTGGAGGTAGTAGGCGATGGTCGAGTGCTTCGTCTCATGGGCGCCCATCTCGACGACCTCGCAGCCGGCTCGCGGGAGGATCCCGAACCAGTCGGCGATCGCCGCGTTGGCCCGGGCCAGGGCGCTCGCGGCGGTCGCGAAGACCTCCTCCCGGGTGGCGAAGTGGAGGGCCGGGTCGTGGCGCAGCCGGTCGAGGGCAGCCTCGCGGCCGCGGCTCCCGAGGGCCCGCGCGGCCGCCGCCTCGAGCTCTCCATCGATCCGCTCGACCTCGCCCAGGCCGATGGCATGGATCCGGTCGGGGGCCAGGTCGAGCGACGTGTGGGCGCGCACCAGCCGGCGGTACGCCTCGTCACCGCCGGGCACGGCCCCGAGTCCCGGCCGGTCGTTCGACCGCGCCCGGGGGAGGACCCGCTCGACGAGGACGTCCCGATAGCGCAGGAACGCCGGACGGATCTCCTCGCTGACGACCGACTCGAGCGCCGTCGCGAAGCGCTGTCGATCGGTCTCCGACCAGCCTGGCCGGTCGGCCGCGGCGGGAGCCAGCAGCGGCCACGCCTCGACCGGCTGCCCGAGCAGGTCGTCGAGCTCATCGATCACCTTGCGGATCGGGCCCTCCGGGGAGACGATGCCTTCGGACACGGCGGCCAGGACGTTCGCGGCGTGCTGGTCCACGAACGGGCCCATCGCCCTCCACCGCCCGAGCAGCCGGTCGCCGTCGGCCGGCGACTCGACGGCCTGGTACGAGGGGATGTTGAGGAACCCGACCTGGGGACCCTCGAGCGGGTCGATCGACCAGCGCTCGAGCGCCGCCGTGGTCAGGTCGAGCCGCATCTCGAGGAAGGCGATGAGGGCGGTCCGGGTGACCTCGTCGGCCGGCCCGAGGTCGGCGGCCGGGATGGCCCGGGCCCGATCGAGGAGCTCGGCGAGGCGCCGTCGCTCGGCGGCGTCCGCCTCGGGCCGGTTGTCGGGCAGGCGGTCGTCGAACCGCCGGTCGCCGATCGACGTGGCCATCAGCGGCTGGGCGGCGAGGGTCCCGTCCCACGCCTCCTCGGCGAGCCGGGCGAGGGCGTCGGCGGACGACGCGACCGGCCCGCCGGCGGTCATCGGGTGCAGGCCCCGGTCGAGGCGCTCGTGGTCGAGTCGAGCGCCGGTCGGATGCGGGTCGCCACGGCGACCGGCGCGAGGGCGTAGCCGACCGTCGGGTCGCTCAGCGCCTCCGCGTAGACGACGCCACCGACCGTGCCGTCGGGCAGGACGAGCGGACCGCCGCTGTCGCCACGCGCGATGTCCGCCCGCAGCTCGACGATCCGCCGGGTCACCCGGCCGATCCCGTACAGGTCGCGACCCTCTGCGGCGTAGCTGTCGGAGACAGCGGCCGGGATGATCCGGAGGGGCGAGCCTCCGGGATGGCCGAGGGCGGCGCCGACCGTCCCGCGGGCCGGGTCGCTCGCGGCGAACGCCAGCGGCGGCGCCTTGACCGTCGGCGCCAGGAGCACGGCGATGTCCAGCTTCGGGTCGAACAGGACGACGTCGGCATCGGCCGGACGGCCACCGTCGAAGGCGACCACGACGGCCTTCGAGCCGGCCACGACGTGGGCGTTCGTGACGAGGTAGCCACCGCTTCCGACGACGAACCCGGTCCCGGTCGAGACCCGTCCACAGGCGGTCGCCCGGACCACCAGGGTGCTCTTCTCGGCGGCCGCGGCGATCCGCTCGGCCTCGGCGTCGGTGGGCCGGTCGACCGGCGCCGCCGGGAACGGTTCGAGGCCGATGAACACCTCCGGAAGGCCGGTCGCGTCGAGCCATCCGGCCAGCTCGTCGACATATGCGGTCGGCGGCGGGAGGACGTCGGTGATCGTCCGGATGAACAGCGACCGCTGGGCCTGCGCCGCCATCTGGGGGACCGGACCGGCCGCGAGGAGGCCACCGACCAGCCAGACGACCAGCAGGCCCTGGGCCAGGCCGGCCAGCGCTCCGGCGAGCCGGTCGATGCCGCCGAGAACGCCCTCGCCCAGGCTCCGCCCGATCGCCGCGCCGATGGCCGAGCCGATCGCTTCGCCGATCCCGATCGCGATGAGCAGGCTGACCAGGACCCCGATCGCGCGCAGGGCGGGGTCGATGCTCTCGAGGACGTCGTGCGCGAACGGGAGGGCCAGGACGACCACGACGCCGCCGACCGCGGCTCCGACGAGCCCGAGCAGCTGGGGGAAGAAGCCCGAGCGCCAGCCCGCGACGAGGCCGAATCCGAGGAGGACGACGATCCCGACGTCGATGAGGTTCACCGGTCAAGTATCGACGACGACGGCGAAGGGCGTCCTCGGGCCGGTTCCGAGCGACTCAGACGCGGCGTTCGGGCCGGTACGGCGCCGCGGCGTCGATGTCGCCGACGAACTCGGGCACGTTCCGATGGCGGTGGCGATCGGCTGCGGTCACGGCCGGCGTGCCTGGCCCGCGCCGGCGAGCGTGTCGACCCGCGCCGGGTGAGCCGCCTCGTAGGCGGCGATCGCCGGCTCCCGAGCCAGCAGCCAGCCCAGCTCGTCGGTCCCGGCGAGGAGCATCTGCTTGGCGAACGGGTCGACGTCGAACGGGAGGTCCTCGTCCCCCGGCAGGTGGACGACCTGGGCCTCGAGGTCGACCGTCAGGCTGACCCCCGGCTGGGCCTCGACGAGCTCGAACAGCTGACGGTGCTTCTCGGGGTCGACGACGATCGGGAGCAGCCCGTTCTTCAGGCAGTTGCTGCGGAAGATGTCGGCGAAGCCGGTCGAGACGACCGCCCGGATCCCCCAGGCCACGAGCGCCCACGGCGCATGCTCGCGCGACGAGCCGGTCCCGAAGTTGTCGCCGACGAGGAGGATCCTGCGGTCGGCCATCGCCAGCCGGTCCATCACGAACAGCGGCTCCTTGAGCCCGCCGTCGGCGTCGTAGCGCCAGTCGTGGAACAGCGCGTCGCGCAGACCGTCCTTGTCGGTGACCTTGAGGTAGCGAGCCGGGACGATCTGGTCGGTGTCGACGTTCTCGGCCGGGAGCGGGATCACCGCGCTGCTGAACGATCCGTAGGGCGCGGCCATCTCAGCGACCCCCCAGACCGACCGCGGCCTCGATCCCGGGCAGCGTCCGCGGGTCGGTGACGACCCCGGTCACGGCGGCGGCCGCGGCGGTGAGCGGCGAGGCGAGGAAGGACCGACCGCCCTTGCCCTGGCGTCCCTCGAAATTCCGGTTCGAGGTCGAGATGGCGTACTGGCCGGGGTCCAGCTGGTCGCCGTTCATCGCGATGCACATCGAGCAGCCGGCCTCCCGCCACTCGGCGCCGGCGGCCCGGAAGACCTCGGCCAGGCCCTCGTTCTCGGCCTCCTTCTTCACCTCCTGACTGCCCGGGACGACCATCACCCGGACCCCATCGGCCACCTTGCGATCGCGCAGGACCGAGGCGGCCAGGCGCAGGTCGCTGATCCGGCCGTTGGTGCAGCTGCCGATGAACACGACGTCGACGCGGCGGCCGAGGATCGGCTCGCCCGGCACCAGGTCCATGTACTCGAGGGCGCGTTCCAGGGCACGGCGCTGGCTCGGGTCGGCCTGGTCCTCCGGCGACGGGATCCGGGCGGTGATCGGGATGCCCATCCCGGGGTTCGTGCCGTAGGTCACCATCGGCTCGAGGCGGTTCGCATCGATCGTGATCGACCGGTCGTAGCTCGCCCCGTCGTCGGTCGGGAGCCGCCGCCAGCCGGCGATCGCCTCGTCCCAGGCCCGTCCTCGCGGCGCGAACGGCCGGCCCTCGACGTAGGCGAAGGTGGTCTCGTCGGGGGCGATCAGGCCGGCTCGGGCACCGCCTTCGATGCTCATGTTGCAGACCGTCATCCGCTGCTCCATCGTCAGGGCGCGGATCGCCTCACCGGTGTACTCGAAGACGTGACCGGTCCCGCCGCCGACGCCGATCCGGGCGATCAGGGCCAGGATGATGTCCTTGGCCCCGACCCCGGGCGCGAGCCGCCCGTCGACCCGGACCTCGTAGGTCTTCGGGCGTCGCTGGAGCAGGCACTGGGTGGCCAGGACCATCTCGACCTCGCTCGTCCCGATCCCGAAGGCGAGCGCCCCGAACGCGCCGTGGGTCGCCGTGTGCGAGTCGCCGCAGACGATCGTCATCCCCGGCTGGGTGAGGCCCATCTCGGGCCCGATGATGTGGACGATCCCCTGGTTCGGCGAGCCGATCCCATGGAGCGGGATGCCGAACTCGCGGCAGTTGTCGGTCAGCTGCTGGACCTGGGCCGCGGCGAGCACGTCGACGATCGGCAGGCTGCGATCGTGGGTCGGGATCGAGTGGTCCGCGGTGGCCACCGTCTGTCCCGGACGGCGGACCCCCAGGCCGCGCGCCCGGAGCCCGGTGAACGCCTGGGGGCTGGTCACCTCGTGGACGAGGTGGAGGTCGATCCCGAGGACGGTCGGGGCGCCCGGCTCGTCGGCGACGACGTGGTCGTCCCAGATCTTCTCGACGAGGGTGCGGGGTCGCTCGGCAGGCATGCGCAGGAGGGTACCAGAGGCGTCGCCTCGGGCTGCTCGGAGGCCGCCGGGGCTCGGTCCTGGGGCTCGGTCTGGGTCGAGTGTCGAGCTCCTGACCGACGGTCCTCCCCCATCGGTACCGTCGACGGGCGGTACTTAGGGGTACCCGCCGCTGCCATCCTCGAAGAGGACAATCCCAACGTGGGCCACGCACCTCGACCGCCCGAGGCGGTCATCGGGACCGTACGGTCGCGCCTGGCCAGCCAGGCCGCCGTGATCCGGGTGTGGCTGCTCAGCCTCGGGCTGGCGACCGCGGCTGTCGTCGGGTACTTCGTCGCGATCCGGGGGCTCCCCTCGCTGCCGACTCCGGTGGCGATCCCGTGGCCCCTGCTCGCCGTGGGCTTCTTCCTGACCGAGGCGAAGGTCATCGATGTCCACTTCAGGCGGGAGAGCCACTCCTTCTCGCTGAGCGAACTGCCGTCGGTCATCGGCTTCTTCTTCCTGCCGCCGACCGAGTATCTCATCGCCCTGCTCGTCGGGTCCGGCGTGGCGCTCACGTTCCATTCCCGGCAGCCGGCGCTCAAGGTCGCCTTCAACCTGGCCAACTACGCGTTCGTCGCGGTGGTGACCCTGACCGTCTTCCGGGCGATCGGGCGGTTCGGCGGGCAGCCTGTCCCGATCGACTGGCTGGCCGCGATGGTCGCGACGCTCATCGGCGCGGTGATCGGCGCGGTGACGATCGCCACGGTCATCGTCCTGAGCGGCGGCGCGCCCCAGTTCCAGAAGCTCCCGGAGATGATCGAGTTCGGCGGCCTCGTCGCCCTGGCCAACACGAGCCTGGCCCTGCTCGCGGTGACGATGATGTGGACCTCGCCGATCGCCCTCGGCCTGCTCGCCGTCCCGTTGATCACCCTGTTCGTCGCCTACCGGGCGTACGTCTCGGAGCGCGAGAAACACGAACGGCTCGAGCTCCTCTATCAGTCCAGCCGGATCCTCCAGCACTCGCCTGAGCTCGACCTCGCCCTCGTCGCCCTGCTCGACCACGCCCGTGACATGTTCCATGCCGAACTGGCCGAGATCCTCCTCGAATCGACCCGCGACGGTGGTCAGGGCCTGCGGACGACCTCGCTCCAGGACGCCGACGCCGAGCTGATGGCCCCGGTGGACCTGGCCGCCGGCGACCCCGTCCGGACGCGCGCTGCGGTCGAGCGGCGGGCGTTCTTCGCGATGCCCCACCGGACGCCGGGCGGCCGGACGATGGCGATCCGCCAGGCCATGATCGCGCCGCTCGTCGGCGAGTCGACGACCATCGGCACGATCACCATCGCGAACCGGCTGACCGAGGGGACGAGCTTCGGCGACGACGACCTGCGCCTGCTCGAGACGCTCGCCAACCAGGTCGCGGTCGCGCTCGAGAATGGTCAGCTCGAGCAGTCGCTGGCCGAGCTCAGCCGGCTCAAGGAGCAGCTTCGCTACCAGGCCTACCACGACCCGCTGACCGACCTCCCGAACCGGGCCCTGTTCGCCGAGCAGGTCGCCCTCCGGCTCCGCGATCGTGAGGACGACCGGGTCCCGGTCGTCCTGTTCCTCGACCTCGACGACTTCAAGGTCGTCAACGACACGCTCGGCCACGCGGCCGGCGACCAGCTCCTGGTGGCCGTCGCCGGCCGGATCCGGACGACGATCCGCGAGGGCGACCTGGCGGCTCGGCTGGGCGGTGACGAGTTCGCCATCCTCGTCGTCGATCGGCCCGACCTGACCCATTCGATCGCCGTCGCCCGTCGGCTGATCGACGTCCTCGGGATGTCGTTCCCGATCCTCGGCAAGGACACGGTCGTGGGAGCGAGCATCGGGATCGCCAGCGCCCGAGGGCCCGGGGTCAACGCCGGAGCCGACGACCTGCTCCGCAACGCCGACGTGGCGATGTACACGGCCAAGGCCGCCGGCAAGCGCCGCTTCGCCGTGTTCGATCCCGCGATGCACGCCACGATCGTCGCCCGCCACGAGCTGTCGGCGGAGCTGGCCCGGAGCGTCGCCCGCGACGAGCTCGTCGTCCACTACCAGCCGATCGTCGCCCTCGACAGCGGCGAGACGATCGGCGTCGAGGCGCTCGTCCGGTGGCGCCACCCGATCCGCGGCCTGACTCAACCCGACGAGTTCATCAGCCTGGCCGAGGAGAACGGGACGATCCTCGCCCTCGGACGGTGGGTCCTGGCCGAGGCCTGCCGGACGGTCGTCGGGCTGCGGGCGGCCGGCGCGCCGGCGCATCTCCTGCTGAGCGTCAACGTGTCGCCGCTCCAGCTCCAGAGGACCGACATCGTCGAGGAGATCGAGACCGTTCTCCGGGAGACCGGCTTCGACCCGGCCGACCTCGTGCTCGAGATGACCGAGACCGCGATGTTCCGCGACACGACGACCACCATCGCCCGGCTGGAGGCCCTCCGGGCGCTCGGGATCCGGATCGCCGTCGACGACTTCGGGACCGGCTACTCGTCGCTCGGCTACCTGCGCCGGTTCCCGGTCGACATCCTGAAGATCGCCCGGGACTTCGTCGTGTCGGGGGCGGCCGATCCCGAGACCTGGGCGTTCGCCCACGCGATCGTCGCGCTCGGGCAGACGCTCGGGCTGCGGATCGTGGCCGAGGGGATCGAGGAGCCCGGCCAGCTCGAACGGCTGCGAACCCTCGGCTGCGAGTTCGGCCAGGGCTTCCTGTTCGCCCGGCCCCTGCCGGCCGACCACCTCGCCCGGCTGCTGGGGGTGACCCCGCTCCCGATGGTCCTGCCGCCACCTCCGGCCGTCGACCGTCCGGCGGTCCAGCCGATCGTCTTCCCGGTCCGCAGCCGGGCGGGGTAGGCCTCGATGTTCATCCTCTACGCGGTCCTGGCCGGTCTCGTCGTCGGCTTCGCCCTCGGCGGTCGGCCTGGCGGGCTGGCCGCCCTCAAGTTCCGCTTCGGCACGCTGGCGGTCGTCGGCTTCGCCGCCCAGGTGGTGATCTTCTCCGCCCCGGTGAGCGAGCGGATCGGCGACCTGGGCGCCCCGCTGTACGTCGCGTCGACCGTCGTGGTGTTCGCGGTCCTCCTCGCCAACATCCGGATCGGTGGTCTGCCGATCGTCGCCCTCGGGGCGGCCTGCAACCTGGTGGCGATCGCCGCCAACGGGGGGTACATGCCGGCCTCGGCGGCGGCCCTGGCTGCGGCCGGGAAGCTCCCGCCCGACGGCTACTCGAACAGCGCCGTCCTGGCCGCTCCGGCGCTCGCCCCGCTGACCGACATCTTCGCCCTGCCGCCGGTGGTCCCGTTCGCGAACGTCTTCAGCATCGGCGACGTCCTGATCGGAGCGGGGATCGCGCTGGCGATCGTCGCCGCGATGCGCCGCCACCCAGACCCGGCGGGGCTCCGCCCGACCTGAGGCGCTCCGGGCGGTGCATCGTGGAACCTCCCCCGGAATCGGGCGCCGACCGGTACCGATGGGTCATTCGTCCTGGGCCTCTCCTGGCCCTAGCGTTCCGATCGAGGGCGACGATCGTCCTCCGCCACAGGGCCGTCCAGGGCAAACCCGTCGCGAGGCGGAGACGCAAAGCCAGGGACCTCGAGCCACTCGAGGCCGCCCGGCCGCCGGACCTGAGGCGCGATCTCGGAGACGAGGTGCAACGACGTGAAGGCGAACCTGGCGCGCTTCACCACTGCCATCGCGCTGCTGGCGACCATCGCCCTCAGCCTTGGCGCCGGCATGCGTTGGTACTGACGGCCATGGAACCGCTTCTGGGCCATCGCTGGTAGGACCTACCCGAGGCCCAGCGGGGCCTCGATCCGCAGACACAGGACGACCGCCTGAACGGCGGTCGTCCTGTGTTCACGCCACGACGCCGGCGCCGTGGGCAGGCGGACTAACGGTGGATGAGGAACCCGTCGATGGCGACGACCGGGTGACCGGCTGTCCCCAGGACCTTGATCGACAGGTAGTGGGTGCCGACCTTGCTGAACTTGGCGGTGTACAGCCTCACCCGGTAGTGCCGGATCGGGCTGTGGAGGTTGACGATCTTGACCAGCCTGCCGTCGATGTAGACCGCCGCCCGGCCCTGGCTCGGCCCGTTCGGCCCGAGCCAGACGACCGAGTCGCCGGTGAACTTGACGACGGCCTTCGAGCGGGCTCGCCGCGACGCCATGACCGAGCCGCCGATGTGACGAGTCGATGACGAGCGCGACCAGCTGCCGCGGTAGACGACCAGGTTGCTCGAGTCGCCGTAGCGGTGCCAGCCGTTCGACGGGCCCGCCGAACCCTTGACCTGCCGGCCGTACAGCCAGTCGGTCCAGCCGAAGTTCTTCCCGAAGTGCGTCTTGCCCGACGACCGGAAGCTCGTCCCGTAGCGGTAGTCGAGCAGCCACGGTTGCCAGTCGTCGTTCGAATCCGCCGGCCAGTGCGCCCGGTTGTAGAGGAACTTGGCGGCCCGCAGGAGGGCCTTGTTCTGCCACGACCAGGCGGGGTAGCCGGCCCGCTGGAGCAGCTCGGCCTCGACGACCGCCCCCTGCATCCCCTCCCACGCGTATCCCGTCGTGGCGGGCGGCCACCGGAACGTCCCGCCGCGACGCATGTCGTCGGGGAGGGCGCCGTCGATCAGGACGCCGCCCTTGATGCAGCCAGCCGGGTCGATCCCGACCGGCTTTGCCGGGTTGCACTGCCATGACACGTCGCCGAAGTCGAACCCGGCGTACGACGTCCGGTCGCCGAGCCAGCCCTTGAACACGCGAGCCGTCCGGGCGAGCTGGGTCTTGTCGCCGAGGTAGATGGCGATCGCCGCTCGAGCGGCGCCGGCGTGGGTCCCCCAGTTGTTCGGACGCGTCTCCTGGGTGCTGATCAGGGTGTTTCCCTGGAGATCCTCGGTCAGCAGCCTCTTGAGCCACGGCCGGAACGTCCCGCTGTTGAACGTGGGGTTGTACGTCGGCAGGCTGATCAGGTCCGCCGCGATGACGTACGCCGGGATCCCGCGACCCGCGGCCAGGGTCCGCCCGCCGGCCTCCGTCCCGACGACCGCCCTGAGGCTGGCCATCACCTGGGTCCGATACGACACGACCTTCGTCCGGGCGTACACGAGCGCCTTGGCGAGGACCTTGACGTCGGTGTTCGAGTCCTGGTTCGACAGGTCGGGCGTGCCGGCGCTCGAGTCGGCCGCCGCCTTCAGGTTCTGCCACGCGGCGCCCGACGTCGGGAGCCTGGCGATCTCGGCGGCGGATGCGATGAGGTGGGGGCCGCTGGCGGCGTCGGTCGCCCGGATGCCCGGCAGCCCGACGCCGTCGAGCGCCGGTCCGAGGCCGGTCAGGAGGGCCATCGCCAGGAGGGCCGCTGCGCTCGCCTCGACGATGCGGGACGGACGCGAACGGAGGGGCAGGGTACGCGAGGCGATCCGGTTCATCGGTCACCTCGCCGCTGCGGGTCGCGTGCCTGAGTGGGTCGGCACGGACCGAAGGTGAAGACTCGACTGGACGCCCTCTGGGCGCCTCTTGGTGACCGCGGCAAACTCTTGCCTCCTCCCTACCAGGACGCCGCGCGGCCAGCGCGACGAGCGGAGAGCTGACCTTCGGGGGGCGGCGCGGCGACCGTGGGCACGGGGGTCGCGGCGTCCGGCGAAGGAGGACTGGGGCCACGCGCCTGGGGACGCGCAGCGGACTGGGACCCGAGCACGGGTTCGCTGGAGTATGCGCCCTCCCGGCAGGTCGTGCAGCAAGGTCGCCCGCAAGGGACGTCGGTCGCTCCGGCCGGCGACGGGCCCGCGCCGCGGGTCGATCGACCGGAGCCGGTGCGGCCGGGTGCGGTCGGGGTGGTTGCGGAATCGACGAAGGCTGGTAGACTGCGCGAACACCGTCGGCCCCGATGTGGCCGACGCGAGCTCACGGAGACGGACTTGGGTCTGTTCAACGGCCAGGAACGCCAGCGGGTCGCCATCGTGGTCACGACCGACGGCCGCCGCGCGCACCTGCCGCTGAGCGACGCCCGCGCCGTCGAGGTATCCGCGCTCGCTCTTCTTCGCTCGCTCCTTATCGGGCTCGATGGCCTTATCGGCCGGATCGCCCGGCGGGAGAACGGAGGATCGCGGAGGTAAGCGGGCAGCGCCACCGAGAACCGAAGGGACCCTCGCCGGGAGGCGGGGGTCTTGTCGTTTCTCGGGCCGGGAGGATCCCGGGAGCGCCGACAGTCGACGGGACCGACAGGGACGACACCACGGAGGGGCCTGACGCGATGACGATGACCAAGGGGACGCCGGACGGCGGCGCGCCGCCGGCGGACGGCCCCGGCCAGAGCTCCGCCCCGCCGAGCCCGGGCGGACGCGCCCGCCGGAGCCACGTGCCCGCCGACGGCTCCCCGACCGCAGCCGCCGTCGAGCGGGCGCGGTCGGCGATGCTCCACGAGGTCAAGCCCCGGAAGCGGACCCGGATCGGCGCCGACGTCGTCTGCGAGGCCCTCATCCGCCAGGGGGTCGACGTCCTGTTCTCGTACCCGGGCGGTGTCATCCTCCCGCTCTACGACATCCTGGGCGACTACCCCGAGCTCCGCCACATCCTCGTCCGCCACGAGCAGGGCGGCGCCCATGCCGCGGACGGCTACGCCCGGGTCACCGGTCGGGTCGGGGTGTGCATGGGCACCTCGGGACCGGGAGCCACGAACCTGGTCACCGGCATCGGCACGGCGATGCTCGACTCGGTCCCGATCGTCGCGATCACCGGCAACGTCCCGGCGGCGCTCATCGGCAAGGATGCCTTCCAGGAGATCGACATCACCGGGATCACCCTGCCGATGACCAAGCACAACTACCTCGTCCGCAACGCCGACGACCTGCCGCGGGTCATCGCCGAGGCGTTCCACATCGCCCGGACCGGGCGGCCCGGGCCCGTCCACGTCGACATCACCAAGGACGCGCTCCAGCAGGAGACGACCGCCGCGCACCCCTCCGAGGCCGAGATCGTCGCCGGCCTGCCGGGCTTCCGGCCGACCTTCGACGGGCACCCCCGCCAGCTCAAGCTGGCCGCCGCCGAGATCGCCCGGGCCCAGCGGCCGGTGATCATGGCCGGCCACGGCGTCCTCCACGCCGAGGCCTGGGACGACCTGCGGGCGTTCGCCGAGAAGACCAGCATCCCGGTCGCCTGGACCCTGCTCGGGATCGGCGCGATCGACGAGACCCACCCGCTGGCCTACGGCTACATGGGGATGCACGGCTGGAAGCACGTCAACCGGGCGATCCAGTCGGCCGACCTGCTGATCGCGTTCGGGATGCGCTTCGACGACCGGGTGACCGGCAACGTCCGGACGTACGCTCCGTATGCCCGGATCATCCACGTCGACATCGACCCGGCCGAGATCGGCAAGAACGTGGCGGTCGAGGTCCCGATCGTCGGCGACGCCGGCCGGGTCCTCCGGGCGCTGCTGCCGATGGTCGAGCGGACCGAGCCGGCCGAGCGGGCCGACTACCTGGCCCAGCTGGCCGAATGGAAGCGCGAGTCGGAGGCGTCGAGCTGGCACGGTTCGGGTGCCTGGCGTGACGGGCTCCTGTCGGCCGACTACGTCGTCGAGCGGATCGGCGAGCTGACCGAGCACCGGGCGACCTACGTGGCCGACGTCGGCCAGAACCAGATGTGGCTGGCCCGCTACACCGGCTTCCGAAGCCCGAACAGCCACGTCAGCTCGGGCGGCCTCGGGACGATGGGCTTCAGCGTCCCGGCGGCGATGGGCGCCGCGCTCGGCCGGCCGGACCGCGAGACCTGGGCGATCACCGGCGACGGCGGGTTCCAGATGACGTTCCAGGAGCTGATGACCCTGGTCCAGGACCGGATCCCGGTCAAGATCGCCCTGTTCGACAACAAGAAGCTCGGGATGATCCGGCAGTGGCAGGAGATCTTCTATGCCGGGAACTACCACTCGGCCCACCTGCTCGGGCCCGACTACCTCAAGCTGGCCGAGGCGTTCGGGATCCCGGGCTTCAAGGCCTCCCGGCCGGACGAGGTCGACGACGCGATCCGGGCCGCCCGGGCGGTCGACGGGCCGGCGCTCGTCTGGTTCGAGATCGCCGAGGAGCAGAACGTCTTCCCGATGATGCCGGCCGGCAAGGGCCTGTCCGACCTGATCGAGAACTGGGGAGGGGCGGACGAGTGAGCGCGACCGAGCCGGCCTCGTCCGGGGCGCCCGCCCACGCCACGCCGCCCGCCAGGGCGCTGCCGGGGACGGGCGCCCAGCATCGCCACGTCCTGGTCGTCCTGGTCCTCGACAAGCCGGGCGTCCTGAACCGCGTGTCGAGCCTGATGCGGGCGCGCAACTTCAACATCGAGTCGCTCGCGGTCAGCCACACCGACCAGCCGGACATCAGCCGGATGACGATCACCCTCCACGGGGACGACGTCCTGGTCGAGCAGGCGATCAAGCAGCTCTACCGGCTGATCGACGTGCTCAAGGTCCAGGACCTGACCGACGAGCCCACGGTCGAGCACGAGCTCGCCCTGGTCAAGGTCCGCGCCTCGGATGCGAACCGGGGCGAGATCGTCAGGATCGTCGAGCTGTACCGGGCCCGGGTCGTCGACATCTCCGACACGTCGGTCGTCGTCGAGGCGACCGGCACGGAGGCGGAGATCGACGCGCTCGTCGCGCTCCTGCGAACCTACGGGGTGAGGGAACTCGTTCGCACCGGGACCGTGGTCATGGCGCGCGGCTCGGGATCCATCGAGGAGGCGATCAAGCGATGACCGCGAAGATGTACTACGACGACGACGCGGATCCGGCCGCCCTGGCCGGTCAGACCGTCGCGATCATCGGCTACGGCAGCCAGGGCCATGCCCACGCGCTGAACCTCCACGAGTCCGGGGTCGACGTGGTGGTCGGTCTCGCCCCGCGAGCCAGAGCCGGACGATGGTCGAGGACGCCGGGCTCCGGGTGATGACCGTCGGCGAGGCGGTCAAGGCGGCGGACGTCGTGATGATCCTCGTCCCGGACACGGCCCAGAAGGCCGTCTACGACGCCGAGATCGGACCGCACCTCCGAGCCGGCCAGCTGCTGATGTTCGCCCACGGCTTCAACATCCACTTCAAGCGGATCGACCCGCCGGCCGACGTCGACGTGGGGATGGTCGCCCCGAAGGGCCCCGGCCATCTCGTCCGGAGCGTCTACCAGGCCGGCGGCGGCGTGCCCGCCCTGTTCGCCGTCCACCGCGATCCGAGCGGGACGGCCCGGGCCCGCGTCCTGGCCTACGCTCGCGCCCTCGGCTGCACCCGGGCCGGCGTCCTCGAGACGACGTTCGCCGAGGAGACCGAGACCGACCTGTTCGGCGAGCAGTCGGTCCTCTGCGGCGGCACCGCCGCCCTGGTCAAGATGGCCTTCGAGACCCTCGTCGAGGCCGGCTACCAGCCGGAGCTGGCCTACTTCGAGACGATGCACGAGCTCAAGCTCATCGTCGACCTGATGTACCGCGGCGGCCTGAACTTCATGCGCTTCAGCGTCAGCGACACCGCCGAGTTCGGCGACTACGTCAGCGGCCCGCGGATCATCGACGACCACGTGCGGGCGACGATGAAGCAGGTCCTGGCCGAGATCCAGGACGGCACCTTCGCCGCGCCGCTGGATCGCCGAGAACGAGGCCGGTCGACCGGACTTCGAGCGGATGCGCCAGGCAGGACCACGACCACCTCATCGAGCGGGTCGGCGAGGAGCTCCGGAGCCAGATGGCCTTCCTCGACCCGGTCGTCGTCAAGGCCGGCCAGGCCCAGGCCGCGGCCAGCACGCCGCGCCGGGTCGCGGAGTCGAGCCGGTGAGCGCCCGCGCGGCCGCCGCCGGAGGCTCGGTCCGGATCTTCGACACGACCCTGCGCGACGGCGAGCAGGCGCCGGGCGCCGGGCTGACGGCCGCCGAGAAGCTCGAGGTCGCCCGCCAGCTCGTCCGGCTCAAGGTCGACGTCATCGAGGCCGGCTTCCCGGCCGCCTCGCCGGGCGACTTCGAGGCCGTCCAGCGGATCGCCCGCGAGACGAAGGGCGTGGCCGTGGCCGCGCTGGCTCGCTGCCGGGACGGCGACCCGCAGCGGGCGGTCGAGGCGATCCGGATCGCCGAGCGCCCTCACCTCCACGTGTTCATCGCGACCAGCGACATCCACCTCAAGCACAAGCTCCGGATGGATCGCGACGAGGCGCTCAAGCAGGCCGTCGAGTGGGTCCGCTACGGACGCAAGGCGCTCGGCCGCGACGCCGAGATCGAGTTCTCGGCCGAGGACGCCAGCCGGACCGACGTCGACTACCTGCTCGACGTCTACGAGGCGGTCGTCGGGGCCGGGGCGAGCACGGTCAACATCCCGGACACCGTCGGCTACGCGATCCCGGCCGAGTTCGGCACGCTGGTCGGCCGGGTCGTCGACCGGGTCGGCCGCGACGCCACGATCTCGCGTCCACTGCCACAACGACCTCGGGCTGGCGACGGCCAACACCCTGGCCGCGGTCCAGGCCGGCGCGCGCCAGGTCGAGGTCACCATCAACGGCCTCGGCGAGCGGGCCGGCAACGCCTCGCTCGAAGAGGTCGTCATGGCCCTCCGGACCCGGCCCGACCCAGTTCCCCGACCTCGGCTCGGGCGTCCAGACCGAGCAGCTCACCGCCGCCAGCCGGCTGGTCAGCTACCTGACCGGGTTCGCCGTCCAGCCCAACAAGGCGGTCGTCGGCGGGAACGCCTTCGCCCACGAGTCGGGCATCCACCAGGACGGCGTGATCAAGAACCCGCTGACCTACGAGATCATGACCCCGCAGTCGGTCGGGCTGGCCGGCAGCCAGCTGACGATCGGCAAGCTGTCCGGCCGGCGCGGCCTGCAGGGCAAGCTGCGCGAGCTCGGCCACGACCTCGAGGGCGAGGCGCTCGACGCCGTCTATCGCCAGGCGATCGCCCTGGCCGACGCGAAGAAGGAGGTCACCGACGCCGACCTCCTGGCGCTCGTCGAGGCGCGGACGTCCGAGGTCCCGGCCTCGATCGCGCTCGAGGGCTGGAGCGTGACCAGCTCGCACGGCGGGAACGCCACGGGCACGGTCTCGCTGTCGATCGGCGGCGACGTCCGGTCGGCCGAATCGACCGGCAACGGCCCGGTCAACGCGCTGTTCAGCGCGGTCGACAAGGCGATCCAGCCGGTCCTCGGCTGGCGGCCGGTCCTGACCGAGTACGAGATCAAGGCGGTGTCCGCCGGCGAGGACGCCCAGGGCCAGGTCCTGGTCCGCTGCCGGCGCTCGTCCGACGAGGGCCCGGGCGCGCTCGTCGTCAGCGGCCACGGCCTGTCGACGAACATCATCGAGGCCTCGCTCGAGGCCTACCTGGTCGCCACGAACAAGCTCCACGGGGCCGAGATCAACGGGGTCGACGCGGCGTTCGTGACCCGCGCCCGGGCCGAGGACCTCCCGTGACCGACGGCGCCGCGGGCGCTCCCGTCTACCGGCTCGCCGCGATCCCGGGCGACGGCGTCGGGCCGGACGTCCTGGCCGGCCGGGCGACGGGTCCTCGATGCCGTCGGCGCGGCCGGACGGGTTCGCCATCGAGTGGACCGAGCTGGTCGTCGGCGGGGCCGGGATCGACGCCCACGGGGTGGCCATCCGGCCCGAGGACGTCGCGTCGTGCGCGGCGTGCCGACGCGGTCTACCTCGGCGCGGTCGGCGGCCCGAAGTGGGACGACCCGACCTCGCCGGTCCGCCCGGAGCAGGCCCTGTTCGCCCTGCGCGGCGGGCTCGGGCTGTTCGCCAACCTCCGTCCGGTCACCGTCCACCCGACGCTCGTCGCCGGCCTCGCCGCTCCGGCCCGAGCTGCTCGCCGGGGTCGACATGCTGATCGTCCGGGAGCTCACCGGCGGCCTCTACTTCGGGGCGCGGACCGAGGCGACCGGCGCGCCCGGCAGCGCGGTCGGCCAGCGACACCCTGCCGTACGCCGAGGACGAGATCGCCCGGGTCGTCCGGCTGGCCTTCGAGCTGGCCCGGCGGCCGGCGCCGCCGGGTCACCAGCGTCGACAAGGCGAACGTCCTGGCGACCTCGCGGCTGTGGCGGCGGGTCGCCGAGGAGGTCGGCGCGGAGTTCCCCGACGTCGAGCTCGACCATCGGCTGGTCGACGCCTGCGCGATGCAGATCGTCCGGTCGCCGGCCGGCGTTCGACGTCCTGGTGACCGAGAACCTGTTCGGCGACATCCTGTCCGACGAGGCGTCGGTCCTGGCCGGCTCGCTCGGGATGCTCCCGTCGGCGTCGGTCGGGGCGCGCCGGACCGCGCACGGCCTCCACGGCCTGTACGAGCCGATCCACGGTTCCGCGCCGGACATCGCCGGGCGCGACCTGGCCAACCCGATCGGGACGATCCTGTCCGGGGCGATGCTCCTGCGCTGGTCGCTCGGGCGGGCCGCCGCCGCCGAGGCGATCGAGGCCGCCGTCGGGCGGGCCCTCGACGACGGCTTCCGGACGGCCGACCTGTGGCCGGTCGACGGCGGCGACGCCGACGGCCTGACCGCAGGTCGGGCACCATCGAGATGACCCGAGGCGATCGTCGACCGGATCGCGATCCGCCGGGCGGCGCCGGAGACGGTGGCCGCCCGAGCCTCGTGATCCGACCTGCGACGACCCGCCCCGATGGAGCCCCACGCGATGACCCAGCCCCGACCCCGACCCGCCGCCGGCCCGACCGGCCCGACGACGACCGACCGGTCGTCCTCTACGACACGACCCTGCGCGACGGCACGCAGGGCGAGAACATCATCCTGTCGCTGGCCGACAAGCTCCGGATCGCCCGGATGCTCGACGAGTACGGGATGCCCTACATCGAGGGCGGCTGGCCCGGCTCGAACCCCAAGGACATCGAGTTCTTCGCGGCCGCGCGCAAGCAGCGCTGGACGACCGCCCGGCTGGCCGCCTTCGGCTCGACCCGGCACCGCTCCAACCGCGCCGGCGGACGACCCGAACCTGCGCGAGCTCGTCGCCGCCGAGACGCCGGTCGTGACGATCTTCGGCAAGAGCTGGCTGCTCCACGTCGATCGAGGTCCTCGGGCGCGACCCCGGCCGAGAACCTCGACATGATCGCCGACTCGATCGGCTTCGTCGTCGACCGCGGGCGCGAGGCGGTCTACGACGCCGAGCACTTCTTCGACGGCTACAAGGCCGATCCGGGCTACGCCCTGGCGACGCTGCGGGCCGCTCGCCAGGCCGGCGCCCGGACCCTCGTCCTGTGCGACACGAACGGCGGGACGCTGACCGACGAGCTGCTCCGGATCGTCGACCGACGTCCGGGCGACCCTCGAGGCGGACGCCGATGCCGCGCCGCCGGTCGCCTGGGGCATCCACACCCACAACGACGCCGAGCTGGCGGTGGCCAACTCGATGGCCGCGGTGACGCGCCGGGATCCGCCACGTCCAGGCCACGATCAACGGCTACGGCGAGCGCTGCGGCAACGCCAACATGGTCAGCATCCTGGCCAACCTCGCCCTCAAGACGTCGAACCGTGCTCGTCCCGGCCGGCGGCGGCGACCTGGCCGACCTGACGGCGCTGTCGCGAAGCGTGGCCGAGATCGCCAACGTCGCCCCGCTCGACTACCAGCCCTACGTCGGCCGGTCGGCGTTCGCCCACAAGGGCGGCGTCCACGGCGCGGCCGTCGCCAAGGTCGAGCGGAGCTACCAGCACGTCGACCCGGCGGTCGTCGGCAACGAGGGCCGGCTCGTCGTCTCCGAGCTCGGCGGCCGGGCGAACACGAAGCTCCGGGCCGAGCAGCTCGGCCACCGGCTCGAGGGCGTCGACCCGCGCGAGCTGTCGAAGCTGATCAAGCAGCTCGAGGCCGACGGCCTCGCCTTCGAGGGCGCCGAGGCGAGCTTCGAGCTGCTCGTCCGGCGCCAGGCCGCCGACTACGCGCGCGCCGTTCCGGATCGTCGACTACACCTGCCTGGTCGAGCAGCGCGACGGGCGGGAGCTGCTGGCCGAGGCGACCGTCAAGGTCGAGGTCGACGGCGAGATCCTCCACACCGCGGCCGACGGCAACGGCCCGGTCAACGCCCTCGACGCCGCCCTGCGCAAGGCGCTCGGCGCGTTCTACCCCCAGCTCGACGCGGTCCACCTGGTCGACTACAAGGTCCGGATCCTCGACGGCGGCGCGGCCACGGCCGCCCGGACCCGGGTCGTGATCGACTCGCGCCGACGGCGCCCGGACGTGGTCGACGATGGGCAGCGACACGAACATCATCGCGGCCTCGGCGGGCGCCCTGGCCGACTCGCTCGAGTACGCGATCTGGAAGGCGGGCGCCGAGCTCCGCCGGCGCGACGAGCGCCACTTCACGACGGCCCGGCCCGAGCCTCCGGTCGTCGACGCGAAGCCCCGGAGGTGACCCCGATGACCGACGACCGCCAGCCCGACCCTCCACCTCGAGCGCTGGACGGTCTCGTCCGGCTCGAACGTCCAGAGCCGGGGCGCCGTGGTGATCGGCTCGGGCGACCACCAGTGGGACGGCGCGGCCGAGGGCAACGGCCCGGTCGACGCCCTGTTCCGCGCCGTCGACGCCGCCCTCGAGGGCGTGCTGACCGGCCATCCGCGGCTGATCGCCTACGACGTCCACGCGGTCGCCGAGGGCCCCGACGCCGAGGGCCTGGTGACCGTCCGGATCGCGCCGCCGTCGTCGGCCGAGGGCGAGCGCGCGACGCGGCAAGTACACCGGGACGTCGAGCGACGTGAACATCATCGCCGCCTCGATCGAGGCCTACATCGGCGCGATCGACCAGCTCCTGGCCGAGGTCCACTGGCAGGGCGCCACCGAGGCGGCCGGCAACCGGCGCCGGGCGAAGGCGGCCGCCGTCGCCAACGCGCCGCGCCGGGCCGAGCTCGACGAGGAGGCCGCCGAGCACGACACGGTCGCCTGGTTCGAGCGCTGACGCCGAGGTGACCGAGCCGGAGGCCGTCCCGGCCGGCACGCGGATCGCGTTCTCCGGCGAGCCGGGGGCGTTCGCCGAGGACGCCGTCCGGGCGGCCTTCGGCGAGGTCGAGCGGGTCGGCCTGCCGGGCTTCCGCCAGGTCTTCGAGGAGGTCGAGGCGGGCCGATCGGTCGGCCGGCGTCGTCCCGATCGAGAACAGCGTCAACGGGACCGTCCGCGAGAACTACGACCTCCTCCTCGAGCACGACCTGGAGCTCCGGGCCGAGGTCGTCGTCCCGGTCCGGCTGTGCCTGGCCGCGCTGCCCGGCGAGCGGCTCGACGGAATCGAGCGGGTCTACTCGCACATCCAGGCGCTCGGCCAGGCGGAGGCGTTCCTGCGGACCCGGCCGTGGGCGCTGCTGACGACCTACAACACGGCCGGCGCCGGCCGGCTCATCGTCGACCGCGCGGAGCGCGGCTCGGCGGCCGTCCTGTCGCCGCGGGCGGCGGCGCTGTTCGGGCTGGAGGTCCTGGCCGACCGCATCCAGGACGTGGACGACAACCGGACCCGGTTCCTGGTCGTCGCCCGGCCCGGCGCGATCGCTCCCGCGGCTCGATCGCCGGCGCGGCGAGGCGATGCGGACGACCCTCGTCCTGGCCGTGCGCAACGAGCCGGGCGCGCTCCTGCGCGTGCTGGCCGTGTTCGCCGACGCACGGCCTGAACATGAGCACGATCGAGTCGCGGCCGAGCCGCGAGCGCGCCTGGGAGTACGTCTTCTGGGTCGATCTCGACGCCGACCGGACGGCCCCGGCCGACGGTGGCCGCGCTGGACGAGCTCCGTTCGGTGACCACGATGGTCCGCGTCCTCGGGTCGTACCCGCGGACCTCCGGGGCTGACCCGCCCGGACACAGAACGACCCGGGCGGCGGGACCGGCCCGGGTCGTCTCGGCTCCCCGGCGGCTCCCGGGGATCGCGGGTCAGTGCTCGACGACCTTCGGCAGCTTCCTGGCCTCGGCGACCCAGCCCTGGATCGTCTCCTCGGACGGCGTCCGCCGGACGATCCCCGGCCGGGCGGCCACGACCTCCTGGAACGTGATCGCCAGGTTGGCCGGATTGCGCTGGGCGAGCTCGGCGGGCGAGTCGACGCCGGCCGCCTCGAGCAGGTCGGAGTACTCCGACCCGACCCCGTCGAGCCGCATCAGGTCGACGTGGTTGACCCACTCGAGGATGAGCTTGCCGCTGATCCCGGTCGCCTCGGCGAGCTTGTCCCGACCGCCCGGCTTGGCCCCCTGGGTGAGCAGGTCGTCGGTCGTGGCCACGCCCGCCGCGGCGAGCTTCTGGCCGTGGGCCGGCCCGATGCCCTCGACTTCTTCGATCCGCATGTCAGATCCCTCCCGGTCTTCGACTACCCGCCAAAGAGGCGCTTGATCCGCGCCCACAATCCCTCGCTCGACGCCCTGGCCTGGCCGACGACCGCCCGAGCGGACGATGACGGCCCCGGGGCCGGCGACGTGGCCGGCGCGCCCGCGTCGGGAGCCGTGCTGACCGGCTCGGCCGCCGGGCCGCCGCCGCTCGACGAGCCGCCGTGGGTGACGACCTTCGGCAGGGTCCTGGCCTGGGCGATCCAGCCGGCGACCTCGGCCTCGGTCGGGATCCGCCGGACGATGCCCGGCCGGGCGGCCACGACCTCCTGGAACGTGATCGCCAGGCTGGCCGCGTTGCGCTGGGCGAGCTCGGGCGGCGAGTCGACGCCGGCAGCCTCGAGCAGGTCCGAGTACTCCGACCCGACCCCATCGATCCGCATCAGGTCGACGTGGTTGACCCACTCGAGGATGAGCGTGCCGCTGATCCCGGTCGCCTCGGACAGGGCGCTCCGGCCGGCCGGCGTCGCGCCCCGCTCGAGCAGGGCCTCGGTCGTGGCGACGCCGGCCTCGACCAGCGTCTGGCCGTGGGCCGGGCCGATCCCCTCGACCTCCTCGATCCGCATCTCAAGTCCTCCTCGAGCCGGCCCGCGGGGAGCCGCTCATGGGCGCGTCGGGCGGGGGCCATCCGGGACGGCCCGGATCGTGTCCCGGATGGTACGCTCGGGACCCGCACGATTCAATTCCGACCGTCCGGTCCGGCGTCCACCGGTCGTCGCTCGTCGGACCAAGGAGGCAGCCCGTGGACCAGGCCTTCCGCGACGCGATGGCGACCGGCTACGCCGCGAGCGAGCCGACCGTCGTCCTCGGCAGCCCGATGCTCGGCGACGGAGGTCGCCTCGGACGTCCGCGTCCAGGTCGGGCTGTCGATGCTCAACCGGCACGGGCTCATCGCCGGGGCGACCGGCACCGGCAAGACGAAGACGCTCCAGGTCATGGCCGGCGAGCTGTCCAGGGCCGGCGTCCCGTGCTTCGTGGCCGACATCAAGGGCGACCTGACCGGCCTGGCCGTCCCCGGCGACGCCACCAACCCGAAGCTCGTCGAGCGCTGCACGAGCCTCGGCCTGGACGTTCGAGCCGGCCGGCCACCCGGTCGAGTTCCTGTCGCTCAGCGGGAAGCTCGGCGCCCAGGTCCGGGCCACGGTCCACAGCTTCGGGCCCCTCCTGCTGGGCAAGGTCCTCGACCTCAACGACACCCAGACGTCGATCCTCAGCCTCGTCTTCAAGTACTGCGACGACAACGAGCTGCCGCTGCTCGACCTGGCCGACCTGTCGACGACCCTGCGCTACCTGGGCTCGGACGCGGGCAAGCCGATCCTCGACGAGTACGGCGGGATGTCGAGCGCCTCGCTGGGGGTCCTCCTGCGCTCGATCGTGACCCTCGAGCAGGAAGGCGCCGACGTCTTCTTCGGCGAGCCCGAGTTCGACGTCGGCGACCTGCTCCGGACGACGCCCGACGGGGCCGGCGTCATCAGCATCCTCGAGCTGTCCGACGTCATGGACCGGCCGCGCCTGTTCAGCACGTTCATGCTCTGGATGCTCGCCCAGCTCTACCACAGCCTGCCCGAGGCGGGCGACCTGCCGAAGCCGAAGCTGTGCTTCTTCTTCGACGAGGCGCACCTCCTGTTCGACGACGCGTCGGACGCGCTGATGGAGCAGGTCGAGCGGACCGCCCGGCTCATCCGCTCGAAGGGGGTCGGCGTCTACTTCGCGACCCAGACCCCGGCCGACATCCCGAGCTCGGTCCTCGCCCAGCTCGGGAACCGGGTCGAGCACGCCCTGCGGGCGTTCACCCCGCAGGACGCCGACAACCTCAAGAAGACCGTTCGGACGTTCCCGATCACCGAGTTCTACGACGTGGAGGAGACGATCCAGTCGCTCGGGATCGGCGAGGCGCTGATCACGGTCCTGTCGGCCCGCGGCGTCCCGACGCCGCTCGCCGCGACCCGGCTGGTGCCTCCCGACTCGCTGATGGCCGCCCTCGACCCGGTCCAGTTCCAGGGTCGCATCGCGACCAGCCAGCTGACCGCGAAGTACGGTCAGACGGTCGACCGGGAGAGCGCCCACGAGATCATCTCGGCCCGGATCGTGGCGGCCAAGCAGGTCGCCGCCGAGCGGGCCGGCGCGGACCCGAATGCGGTCCCGCCGCCGGTCATGCTCAACCCGGCCCAGCAGCAGCGCGAGATCGAGCGCCAGGCCCGGGAGCTCGAGCGTCAGCGCGCAGCGGCCGAGCGCGAGGCCCGCGCCCAGGCGCGCGCCGAGGCCGCCGCGGAGCGGGAGCGCAAGGCGGCCGACCGAGCTCGCCAGCGGTCGATCGACTCGGCCATCCGGACCGGTGGTCGGGTCGTCACCTCGCGGGCGGGCCAGTCGCTCCTGCGCGGGGTGTTCGGGACGCTCTTCGGCGGCAAGGGCTAGGCGGGCCCGGGTCGGTCAGAACGGCGGCTCGTTGTCGTCGATGGGCGCGTCGTCGATCGGGGCGTCGTCGTCCGGCTCGGGGGCGCTCGTCTCGAGGGTCATCTGGTGGACCCAGCCCTCGGCGCCGAACGGAGTGCGGACCAGCCAGTAGGCGCCGGCCGACCGGATCAGCTCGACCTCGTCGCCGCGGTCGAGCCGGGCGACCTCGTCGCCCATGATCTCGTCGGGGATCGAGGAGACCCGGACCAGGCGGTAGCGGATGCGCCGCCGCTCGACGTCGGTCGCCGCGTCCCGGAACGCCACGGGCACGTGGGGCAGCTCGATCCCGCGGCTCGAGGCCTTGCGGGCCGACTGGACCGACGGCCGGCGCCAGCGCGGCATGTGAGCTTCCTCGTCCGGCGTGTCGGGCAGGACCGGGGCGGGCCGCGGCGCCGTCGGTGGCGGCACGACCGGGAGCGGCCCGGCGGCCGCGAGCGCCATCGCCCCGCCGGCGTCGAGGGCCTCCTCCGGCCGGCGCCGACGACGCGTGAACAACAGGAAGATGAACCCGAGCCCGCCGAGCAGGGCCGCGGTCATCCACAGCCCGAGGCCACCCGGGACTTCCGCGCCGGTCAGGTCGGGCCCGCCCGACCCGCCACCGCCATCCGATCCGCCCGACCCGCCACCGCCCGTGCCCCCGGTCCCCGCCGATGGCGCCGATTCCTCCGCCGGTGGGCGTCGGCGCCGCCGACGCGGTGGCGGTGGGCGCGTCGGTCGCCGTTGGTGTCGGGGTCGATCCCGGAGTCGGGGTCACGACCGCCGGCTTCGGCGTGGGCTTCGGCGTCGGCTTCGGCGTTGGCTTCGGCGTTGGCTTCGGCGTCGGCCTGGGCGTGGGCTTCGCCGTCGGCTTCGGCTTCGGCTTCGGCTTGGGGGTGGGAGCGGATACCTTGACGCTGGTCGGGCTGACTGCGCTCAGGACGACGGTGCAGGTTCCGGGTTTCCGGATCCTTGTGCGACCGGTCGTACTGAAGGAGTAGGTGTGGTTTCCAGCCGGTAGCTTCGTCCCGAAGGTGTACGTCACGCCGCTGCTGTAGTCCCCGCCAACCGTGGTCATGGGATACGTTCCGGCCCCGGATACGGTTACGGTCACAGCGTCCTGATATGGCGTGCGGCCGCGGTTGTCACTGTAGACAACAGAGAACGTGAACGTCTGGGACGTCAATCCGGAAGGAGGGCTCACGGTGCCGCCGTTGAGCGAAGTCGTGTGCGAGCTATTGGTTTGTGTGCAGGACTCCGCCGCAACGGGGGTGACCAAGGGCGCGCTGAAGCCGAGCACCATCGCCACGACGAGCGAAGGCGCCACAAACCGGATCAGCGGCAAGCGGCCGCGGCGGTATGTATCCACTCGACCCCGACCGTAGACAGGACCGTCGGCGGCGTCGATGCCCCGTTGGTCCGGTGCGGTTCGGGCCGAACGGGGGACGGTGGCGCTACTCGACGACGAGGTCCTGGCTGCCGGGCTCCGGCGGCGGGTACTGCGGATCGAGCGCCTCGATCGTCTCGGCCACGATCCGGGAGACGGCCAGGTTGCGGAACCACTTCCGGTTGGCCGGGACCAGGTACCACGGGGCGTAGCTGGTGGACGTCCGCTCGAGGCACTCCTCGAAGGCCTCGACGTACCGGTCCCAGAGCGCCCGCTCGGCGAGGTCGGTCTTCGAGAACTTCCAGCTCTTGGTCGGGTCGTCCCGGCGGGCCTCGAGGCGCTGCCTCTGCTCGTCCCGGTCGATGCACAGGAAGAACTTGATGATCGTGGTGCCCTCGTCGGTCAGCATCCGCTCCCACTCGTTGATGTGTCGGTAGCGCGGGCGCCAGACCGTCTCCGGGACCAGCTCGTGGACCCGGACGACCAGGACGTCCTCGTAGTGGGAGCGGTTGAAGATCGAGATCGTCCCCTTCGCCGGAGTGTTGGGATGGACCCGCCACAGGTAGTCGTGGGCGAGCTCGAGCGAAGTCGGGACCTTGAAGCCGACCACGCTGCAGCCCTGCGGGTTGAAGGCGTCCATGACATGGCGGATCGTGCCGTCCTTGCCGGCCGCGTCGATCCCCTGGAGGACGATGAGGACGGGGTGCCTGGCCTCCGCCCACAGGCGCTCCTGGAGCGAGGTCAGGCGCGCCTCGAGCGCGTCCGCGGTCTCGACCGCCCCGGCCTTGTCGTGCCCGAACGTCTGGTCGGCGTCGAACTCCGTCAGTCGGACCTTCGAGCCGGGCTTCACCCGGAGCGCGTCGCCGAGCTTCCGGGTCGAGACGGTTCGAGCCATGGCGTCCCTCGCGTCGGCGGCAGGCTGGTCCCGGGGCTGCGTCCCACGGACGGCGACCGACCGGTCGCCGGCAGGATACAGGGACCGGCGGAACGGGCGCGGTTCGGCCGCCGCGTATCATGGACCCGACCTTGCCGTGCGCAGCCTGGGACGCCCGCCCGTCGCCCCGCCAGGAGACCCGAGATGGCCACCGCCACGATCACCAGCCCGCATCCGATCCTCCTCGCCGGCCGCTGGGTCGACTCCCCGGATCCGCTCGCCGTCACGAACCCGGCCCACCCGGATCACCCGGCCGGCGCCACGTTCCACGCGACCGAGGCCCAGTACGAGGAGGCGGTGTCCGCGGCGGTCGCCGCGTTCGAGGAGACCCGCCGGCTGCCGGCCTACGAGCGCGGTCGGATCCTCCGCGCGATCAGCGCCGGGATCGCCGCCCGGCGCGAGGAGCTCGGCGCGCTCATCTGCGCCGAGGCGGGCAAGCCGATCCGTGACGCGCTCGTGGAGGTCGACCGGGCGGTCCTGACCTTCCGGCTCGGGGCCGAGGAGGCCGAGCGGATGACCGGCGAGACGATCCCGCTCGACCTGATGCCGGCGTCCCGGGGCCGGCTCGGGGTCACCCGGCGCTTCCCGATCGGCCCGGTCGCGGCGATCAGCCCGTTCAACTTCCCGCTCAACCTGGCCTGCCACAAGCTGTCGCCGGCGATCGCGGCGGGCTGCTCGGTCGTCCTCAAGCCGCCGTCGAAGGACCCGCTCACGATGCTGACCGTCGGCGAGATCATCGCCGAGGCCGGCCTGCCCCAGGGGGCGGTGAGCATCCTGCCGATGACCCGCGAGCTCGGCGACCGGATGGTCGAGGACGAGCGGTTCAAGCTCCTCACCTTCACCGGCAGCCCATCGGTCGGCTGGCGGATGAAGGCCCGGGCCGGCAAGAAGAAGGTCGTCCTCGAGCTCGGCGGGAACGCGGGGGTCATCGTCGACCGGACCGCCGACCTCGACTGGGCCGTCCGACGGATCCTCATCGGCGCGTTCAGCTACGCCGGCCAGGTCTGCATCAGCGTCCAGCGGATGTTCGTCCACCAGGACGTCTGGGAGCCGTTCATGGCGAAGCTCGTCGAGGGCGCCCGGAACCTCAGGCTGGGCGACCCGGCCGATCCGCAGACGGATCTCGGTCCGATGGTCGACGCGGCCGCGGCGTCGCGGACCCAGCGCTGGGTCGACGAGGCCGTCGCCCTCGGCGGCAAGCTGCTCCTCGGGGGCAAGGCCGACGGGACGTTCTTCCCGCCGACGATCCTGATCGACACCCCGGTCAGCGCCCAGGTCTGCTCGAACGAGGCGTTCGCGCCGCTCGTCGTGGCCTTCCCGTTCAGCGACTTCGACGACGCGATCGCCCGGGTCAACGACTCGATGTTCGGGCTCCAGACCGGCGTCTTCACCAACGACCTCGCCCACAGCTGGCGCGCGTTCGAGGGCCTCGAGGTCGGCGGGGTCATCGTCAACGATGTCCCGACCTACCGGATCGACCACATGCCCTACGGCGGGGTCAAGGACTCCGGCCTGGGCCGCGAGGGTCTCCGCTGGGCGATCGAGGACATGACCGAGCTCCGGATCATGGTCGTGGCCCAGCCGCAGTAAGGCTCGCGGAGGAGGGTTCGGTGATGGAGTTCTACGGATCCAGCGGGTTCGGGGTCGTCGCGCTCGTCTGGGTCCTCCTGTGGGTCCTGTTCGTCGCACTGGTCCTCGCCCTGCTGATCCTGGCGATCCGCTGGTTCCTGCGGGCGGAACGCGGCCACGGCGGTGCCGCCCGCGGTCCGGACCCGCTGGAGATCCTCCGCGAGCGCTTCGCCCGGGGCGAGATCGACGACGAGGAGTACGAGCGCCGCCGCAAGATCCTCGGCGGCTGATCCGACCGCGGCGCCCGGCCTCGACGACGCGTCCGGGCCTGGCCGTGCGGGCTTCAATCCCCTGGCGATCGCCGACGCCCCATCACGGGCAGTCGGCTCCCGCCGCGCGATAGAGGTAGAGCGGCTCGGTCGGCCCGCCGAACAGGAGGAGGCGGTAGGCCGCCGGGTCGGCCTCGATCAGGCTCAGGTCCGGCCGGTCGAGCGGGGACGCCGAGACCATCGCACACAGGCGGAACGATGGCCACCACGCGTCGAAGCGGCTCCACCCGGGCGGCGCCTTCGCGTACGGCGTGGCGACGCCCGTCGCATGGAAGGAAACCCATTCGAGCCCGGCATCGACGGTTCCCGCCTGGATGCCCGCGGGCCACGGCAAGCTCGCCCATGCGCCAGCGGGCGGCCTCGAACGCGTTGGCGTTGGCGAGGAGGACGACCGTTGTCACCGCGAGGCCGGCGAGCAGGACGGCCGACGCTCCGGTGGCCAGTCTGTCGACGGCCGCCCGACGGCGAGGCCCGCCGATCGTTCCGCCGCCCGACCCCGGCCGCGCTCGTCTCGTCGATCGGCTGGCGGCCGGAGCCGGCCGCGTCAGGAGCAGCGCGTAGAGCGGCAGGGCGAGCAGCCAGAGGTATCGGTCGAACGTGTGTGACCACGGAGCCCCAGCTGAAGATCCCCTCCGGCGTCGAGCGTCGCGAAGACCGCCAGCAGCCCCTTCGTCGATCCGACGTCGACGGCGAATGCTCCGAAGACCATGCCCGTCGCTGGAGTCCGCCGCCGAGCCCGTCGCAGGTACGCTCCGGCCGCGCCCACCCGCGATCGCGCACAGTCCCATGGCGGCGAGCAGCGCGATCGTGTTGAGCACCTGCCACGTCGGCGAGAGGTAGAGCACCGGGCGACCCCCGGTAAGCGTCGCCGACGCCAAGGTTGCCGGTCGGCTCGAGCAGGTTGCCCAGGAGCAGCTCTCGACGACGCAGCCGGTGCGCAGCGAGCGTGACCAGGGGCTCACGATAGACGAGCACCCCGACGCACGCCTCCGAGCGACCACCTCCGGAAGCCGCCAGCGACGCCACCACGCAGCGGCCGCGAGTCCGAGCGCCGGCGACAGGACGAGGGCGAGCGTCGCGAATGCCGCGGCTCAGGCCCCCGGATCCTCGAGCTCGAGAGGAGGTCGAGCTGCACCTCGTTCCGTCCGGGCATGTGGACAGCGAACAGGTAGGCCGCCGCGCATGCCGACAAGCAGCGACAGCGCCGGCGATCCAGTACGGGCTGGCGCGAGCCGGCTCCGCGATGCCGCAGCGGCGACCAGGACCGCGACCGGAGCGGCGATGGCGAACTCGCGGATGCTGAACGCGAAGCAGCCGACGCACGAGAGAGGCGATGAGCCAGCGCCATCGGCCGGTGCCGCTGTCCGGTCGAGCGCAGCCGCTCCGAGGGCCAGACAGGCGGTCGACACCGCCCAGGCCGGCACGTCGGTCATGAACGACGTCGTGTTCAGGAGGAAGCCCGGGAAGAGCAGCACACCGAGGACGGCCACCGTGGCCCGCGGCACGGACAGGATGCGCCGGACCAGGATGTAGCCCGCGACGATCCCCACGACGGCCAGGGACGACCGTGGCCGGCGGCGAAGGCCCACGGTCCGCCGCCGATCGCCCACAGAAACGGCTGGACGAAGGCGATCTGGCCGATCGAGCATCATCGCGGTCCAGCCGTTCAGCTCGAGGCGACCCGAGTCTCGAGACAGGCCGAGAGCGACCCGGCGCATCGAGGGGTCGTCGTTGTGCGGGATGACGATGCGCCGGACAACGTGCCGAGCAGGAGCGGCAGGCCGACACCGAGCCCCAGCAGCCCCGCCAGCGCGAGGGCGTCCGGAAGACGAACCTCCGGGTCGGGGACTCTCCGTCGTCGCAGTGCCGTGTCACGTCCGGCGGATTGTCTCGCCTCTCCGACCTGGCGCGTCCCGTCGCTCGGGACGGCTCGGCCCGCCGTCCGGCGCGCGGGCCACCATCGGGCCGATGGACCTGACCCTCACGCCGGCCGAGCTCGAGCTCCAGGCGCGCGCGCGCGCCTACGTCCGCGACGTCCTCCAGCCGCTCGAGGTCGAGTTCGAGCGGGCCGGCGGGCGGCTGCCCGCGAGCGGGCCGCGAGCTCCGCCGGGCCGCGATCGCGGCGCGGCCTCCACGGCGGCTCGCTGCCGCGGGCGCTCGGCGGGCAGGGCTGGACGGCCATGGAGCACGTGGTCGTCCACGAGCAGCTCGGCCAGGTCACCGGCGGTCTCTGGTCGTACATCCCGGGCGCCTACAACGTCGCTCGATCCACTGCGACGCCGACCAGCGCCGGCGCTACCTCGACCCGTCGCTGCGCGGCGAGCGCTCCGGCTCCTACGCGATCACCGAGGACGGCGCCGGCTCGGACGCCGCGGACGCTGGCCGCCACGGCGGTCCGCGACCCGGCGACCGGCGACTACGTCCTGAACGGCGAGAAGTGGTTCGTGACCGGGCCGGACGACACCGACTTCATGATCTTCCACTGCAACGTCGTCGATGGCGACGGCGCGCCGGCCGACCCTCTTCCTCGTCGACTACGACACCCCGGGCCTCCGCATCAAGCACGACCCGGACTACACCCACACGTTCGCCGACCGGCACCCCCAGTTCGTGCTGGAGGACGTCCGCGTCCCGGCCGGCGATCCTCGGCGAGATCGGCGCCGCCGACGAGCTGACCAACGAGTGGTTCGTCGAGGAGCGGATCCACATCGGCGCCCGCTGCAGCGGGGCGATGGAGCGGCTGCTCGACGCTGGCCGTCGAGTGGGCCACCGAGCGCGTCCAGTTCGGCCAGCGGATCTACGACTTCCAGGGGGTCAGCTTCCCGCTCGCCGACTCCGCGGCCGACGCGTCGGCGGCCCGCCTGCTGACCCGCGAGTGCGCCTGGCTGGCCGACGGCGGGGCCGACCCGAAGGTCGTCCACGCCAAGGCGTCGCTGGCGAAGCTGTTCGCGTCCGAGGCGGCCTTCCGCTGCGCGGACCGGGTCGTCCAGGTGTTCGGCGGCCGCGGCTACATGCGCGAGAACGCCGGCCGAGCGGTTCTTCCGCGAGCTCCGGGTCGACCGGATCTGGGAGGGGACGTCAGCGAGATCCAGCGCCTGGATCATCGCCCGGGCGCTCGAGAAGCGCGGCGTCGGCCGGGTGGTCGGGTGAGCGGGTATCGCGTCCCGGACGTCGAGCGCCGCCGGCGTTCGACCGGGCCGGCCGGCGCCGCGCGCCCGCCCGGCCATCGACCTCCGGCCGCTCTTCGCCCCGCGCTCGATCGCCGTCGTCGGGGCCTCGCCGCGCTCGGACATCGCGAAGACCGTCCGGGACAATCTGCGCGTCCATCGGCAGCGCGACCCGCTGCCACTTCGTCAACCCCAAGTACGACGAGCGTGTCGGCCAGCCGTGCTATCCCGGCGCTCGACGGCGCTGCCGGAGGTCCCCGACCCCGTCGATCGTCGCGCTCAACCCGCTGCGCGCGACGGCGGTGCACGCGAGGCGGCCGCGGCGCCGGGGTGCCGGCCGTCGATCATCCCCGGCGGCGGCGTCGTCGAGGGCGGCGAGGCGGCGGCCGCGATGCAGCGGAGGTCCGCGAGATCGCCCGCCGGCACGGCATCGCCCTCCTCGGCCCGAACTGCATGGGCATCGTCGACCTACGACGAACAGGGCCGCCTACATCGGCGACGTCAACCCGTGGCTGCCGCCGCGGCGGCGTCGCCGGGATCGCCCAGTCCGGCTCGGTCACCGACGCGTTCATCCACTCGGGGACCCGGATCGGCTTCGTCGCGGATCATCGGCTGCGGCGCGAGGTCGTCCTCGACGTCTGCGACTACCTCGCCCACTGCCTCGACGACCCGGAGACCCGACAGGTCATCCTGTTCGTCGAGGGGTTCAAGCGCCCGGAGCGGTTCCTCGCCCTGGCCGACCGGGCGCTCGAGCTGGCAAGCCGATCCTCGCCGTGAAGGTCGGGCGGTGCGCCCAGGCCCAGGAGGCGGCGGTCGCCCACTCCGGCTCGCTCGCCGGCGAGGCCCGGGTGACCGACGCGGCGCTCGACGCGGCCGGCGTCGTCCGCTGCGCCGACCTCGACGAGCTGCTCGAGGCGGCCGAGCTGCATCGCGGGCTGCCGCCGCCTCGGCCGGGGGTCGGCCGGGGCCGGACGGGCATCGTCACCGTGTCGACCGGCGAGGCATCGCTCATCGCCGACCTGCGCCGCGGACCGGGCTCGACCTGCCGCCGGTCCCGGAGCCGCCCGCGCGCGCGATCCTGCGCGACCTGCCGACGATGGGCTACATCGGCAACCCGCTCGACCCGTGGGGCGCCGGCGACGCCGAGGCGGCGCTACGCGGCCGTGCTTCGCGGCGTTCGCCGAGTCCGGCGCCTACGACGTCCTCGGCCTCGTCCACGACTTCCCGTACCGCTCCCTGCCCGGCGAGGTCGCGACTCGCGACCGAGCGTCACCGGCCCTGCTCGCGGCCACCGCGCGACCGCCCGGAGATCCTGCCGGTCTACGTCTCGCTGACCTCGCGGCGAGCCGACGCCCGAGGTCGCAGGCGCTGCTCGACGCGGCCGGCGGGATCCCGCTCCTGCGCGGCGCGCGCGAGGCGTTCAGCGGCGATCGCCGCGGCGCCCGGTGGGAGCGCCGGCACGCCGAGCGCCGGCGCGGACGGGCCGGGCCGGCCCGCCTGGCCGGCGCTGGCCGCCGACCGGACGCCGTACGGCCACGACCCGACGCCGACTCGACGGCCCGTCCCGGCCCGCGGCCGCCGTCCTGTCCGAGCGCGAGAGCCTCGCGCTGCTGCGCGACGCCGGCCTCGCCGGTCACGCGCGGCGTCGCCGCGCCGGACGCCGGCGCCGCGGTCGCCGCGGCGCGGCGCGCTCGGCTGGCCCGGTGGTCGCTGAAGCTCGACGCGCGTCGGCCTGGCCCACAAGAGCGACATCGGCGGCGTCCGCGCTCGGCCTCGTCGGCGACGACGCGGTCCGGGCGGCCGCCGGACCTGCTCGAGCTCGGCCGCGGCGCCGCGGCGCTCGACGGTCCGCGGCGTGCTCGTCGAGCCGATGGCCGAGCCCGGGCGTCGAGCTGATCGTCGGGCTGCACCGCGACCCCCAGTTCGGCCCGGCGGTCCTGGTCGGGCTCGGCGGCGTCTTCGCCGAGGTCCTCGACGACGTCGCCGATCCGGCTGGCGCCGCTCGACGCGAGGCCGCGCGCTCGCGATGCTCGACGAGCTGCGCGGGCGCCGCGCTCCTGCGCGGCGTCCGCGGGCCGGCCGCCGGTCGACCGCGGCGCATCGTCGCCGATCATCGTGGCCCTCGGCCGCTCGGCTGGCACGGCCCGGACATCGTCGAGGTCGACCTCAACCCGGTCATCGCCTCCGCCGGCGGCGCGCGTGGCCGTCGACGCCCTCGTCGTCCTGGAGGAGGCCGATGCCGCGTCGACGCCGAGCCCGAGCCGGTCCTCCTGCCGACCGACGCCGTGGGGCGTCCGCCTCGTCCTCGACCGGCCGGCGAAGCTCAACGCCCTCGTCGGGCCAGCTCGTCGACGCGCTCGATCGGCGCGATCGCCGAGGCCGCCGCCGACCCGGACGTCCGCGTCGTCGTGATCGAGGGTGCCGGCCGGGCCTTCTGCGCCGGCTACGACCTCACCGAGGAGGTCGAGCGGCGCATCGAGGGCCCGTCGGCTGGCGCGACGCTGCTCGCCGCGGGACGTCGCGGTGACGCTGAGCGTCTGGCGACTGCCCGAAGCCGGTCATCGCCCAGGTCCACGGCTACTGCCTGGCCGGCGCCCTCGAGCTGGCGATGGCCTGCGACCTCGTCGTGGCGGCCGAGGGGACGCAGCTCGGCGAGCCGGAGATCCGCTACGGCTCGGCGCCGGTGACCCTGCTGATGCCGTCCCTCGTCGGCCAGAAGAAGACCCGCGAGCTGCTGCTCACCGGCGACCTCATCGACGCGGCCGAGGCCGAGCGGATCGGGCTGGTCAACCGGGTCGTCCCGGCCGACCGGCTGGCCGCCGAGGTCGACGCGCTGGCCGACCGGCTCGCCCGGACCCCGCCCGAGGTGATGGCGCCCGACGAAGCCGATGCTCAACCGGGCGATGGAGGCCGCCGGGTTCCGCCGGCGGTCGAGGCCGGGCTCGACCTCGGGGCGATCATCAACGCCGCCGACACGCCCGAGCAGCGCGAGTGGGACGAGATCGTCCGACGGGACGGCCTCAAGGCGGCCCTCGCCTGGCGGGACCGGCGTTACGAGGTGGAAGGCTCTCGCCCGGCGGGCGATCCGGAGTCGCCGACCCGCTGACCGGCTCGCTCGGCACGGTTCCGCCCCTGGAGCGACCGATCGGCCGAGACGAAGGTACCGCGCCGGGTGGGGCTCCCGGTCCATGGCGGACCGTGGCCCCCGGCCACTGAGATACACCTGTCGCGGCCCGGCCGTGGACGACCCTTGCCATGGACACCCTCAATCGCCCGATCGTCCTCGCCCGCCGCGTCACCGACGCGGCGATCGTCACGCTCGTCCTGGTCGTCCTGATCGGCCTCTTCCTCGGGCGCGGCGTGGCTCTCACCGGGCGCGACACGCTGATCATCGGCGGACGCTCGATGGAGCCGACGATCCCGATCGGCGCGGCCGTGATCGTCGAACCGGTCTCGGCCGCCCAGCTCAGGATCGGCGACGTCGTGACGATCCGGGCCGACCCGGGTCCATCGTTCTTCACCCATCGGATCGTCGGGCTGTTGAGCCGCGACGGCCAGCCGTACGTCGAGACGAAGGGCGACGCGGATTCGACGCCGGACCCGGCGACGACCCCGGCCTCGTCGATCGTCGGCCGGGTCGGCTGGTCGATCCCGTTCGCGGGCTACCTGCTCGCCCTCCTGTCCCTGCCGATGGGCATCGTCTTCGTGATCGGCCTCGGAATCACCCTCGTCCTCCTCGCAGTCCTCCTCGACGACCTCGAGGACCCTCGGCCGGCCACTGCCGAGCGACCCTGGACGAGCTCGGATCCGGCGCTGGCGCCGGCCTTTGTGGGACCACCGCTCGAGGGTCGGGTCGCCCGTCACCTCGACGCACGTCGCCGGCTCCGTCCGCAGGTCCGGTTGTCGAGTCGACCGGGCTGACCGACTCGCGATCCTTCCACGCCGTGGCCGCCGGGCCACGCCGCCGGGGTACACTCCGCGCCATGCCCGTCCCCCCGCGGCCGCGCGGACCGCCGCCGACCTGCTCGTCGAGTGCCTCGAGGCCGAGGGCTGCGAGTACGTCTTCTCGGTCCCCGGCGAGGAGACGATGGACGTCCTCGACGCGCTCAGCCGCTCCGAGCGGATCCGCCACGTCACGACCCGCCACGAGCAGGGCGCCGCGTTCATGGCCGACGTCCACGGCCGGCTGACCGGCCGGGCGGCGGTCGCGCATGGCGACCCTCGGGCCCGGGCGCGACGAACCTCGTCACCGGCGTCGCCGACGCCTTCCTGGACCGCGCGCCGATGGTCGCGATCACCGGCCAGGCGGGCTCGGACAAGCTCCACAAGGAGGCCCACCAGGTCGTCGACATCGTCCGGATGTTCGAGCCGGTCACGAAGTGGAACACCCGGGTCGAGCGGATCGACGCGATCCCCGAGATCGTCCGCAAGGCGTTCCGGGTGGCCGACCTGGAGAAGCCCGGCCCGACCCACATCGAGCTGCCCGAGAACCTCGCCGCGATGCCGCCCGAGTCGGGCGACGCGACCCGCCCGCTCGAGCCGACCCGGGCCTACTTCCCCGAGCCGACCGACGAGGCGATCGCCCATGCCGCGCGGCTCATCGCGGCGTCCGAGCCGGCCGATCGTCCTGGCCGGCAACGGCGTCCTCCGGCGGCGCGCGTCGGCCGCGCTCCGGGCGCTCGCCCGCGGGCCTCCACGTCCCGGTCGCGGTGACGTTCATGGGCAAGGGCGCGATCGACGATCGCTCGCACCTGTCGCTGATGGCGGTCGGGCTCCAGGCCCGCGACCACGTCCTGACCGGCTTCGACCGGGCCGACCTCGTCGTCTCCGTCGGCTACGACCTGGTCGAGTACGCGCCGACCCGCTGGAACCCGGACGGGACCAAGCGGATCGTCCACATCGACACCCAGCCGGCCGAGGTCGACGCCGACTACCGGCCGGAGGTCGAGCTCATCGGCGACATCGACGGCACGCTCCAGCGCCTCCTCGCGGCGGTCCTGCCGCTCGGGATCGGCGGGCGCGACGCGACCGAGCGCCACGCAGCGAAGGAGATCCTCGTCAACGCCGACCTGCGGCAGGCGCTCCTCGCGACCTCGAGGCGTACGAGGCCGACGACGGCTTCCCGATCAAGCCGCAGCGGGCCATCGCCGACCTGCGCCGGGCGCTCGGGCCGGAGGACATCGTCGTCTCCGACGTCGGCGCCCACAAGGTCTGGGTCGCCCGGCTCTACCAGGCCTACGAGCCGAACACGGTGATCATCTCCAACGGCTTCGCCGCGATGGGCATCTCGCTGCCCGGGGCGATCGCGGCCAAGCTCGTCCACCCCGAGCGGCAGGTCGTCGCGCTGTGCGGCGACGGCGGCTTCCTGATGAACAGCCAGGAGCTCGAGACGGCGACGCGGATCGGGGCCAACGTGACCGTCGTCGTCTGGCGCGACGACGGCTACGGGCTGATCGACTGGAAGCAGCGCAACGAGTTCGGGCGGCCGTTCGGGGTCGACTTCGGCAACCCGGACTTCGTCGCCTTCGCCGAGAGCTTCGGGATCGCCGGGTTCCGGCTCGCTCGGCGGCCGACCTCTACCCGACCCTGATGCGGGCGCTCGACGTCCCCGGGCCCGTCGCTCGTCGAGGTGCCGATCGACTACCGCGAGAACCTGCGGCTGACCGAGCGGCTCGGCGCGCTGGCCGTGGGGCGCTCCTCAAGCCCGCGACCCGAGGCGGTCTCGACCCACGGCTCACGGGCGGTGCGGCCCGTCACCGAATTCCATGCTCGACTAGGACCATCGTTCGACACGTCGGGTACCATCGGTCACCTCAGTTGCGCTCCTCGCTTCATCCCTTCCAGTGCCGCAGGGGGTACTCTTGATGTCGTCCTTCGCTCACCGCCTCCGCCGCTCGCAGTCAGGACGGCGGGCCTCGGTCGCGTCGTTGATCGCGATCTTTGTCATCGGCCTGGTCGCCGCCGGCCCGGTCGCCGCCGCGCCCGCGGTCCCGGTCCCGGCTACCAGGACTTCCATACAAGCCGGCCCCGACTTCTCGACCGGCGGTGACGATGTCACCGTCAGTCGCAATCAGAGCAAGGTCTGGTTCAATGACGGGCGCTGGTTCGGATTCCTCTTCGACAAGAGCGGAGCGGCGGACACGAGCTACCGGATCCAGAGCTTAACATGACGACCCAGACCTGGACGACCGGCGGCACCGCGACGCAGGTTGATAAGCGGAACCAAGTCGCACGGGGACGCGCTCTCTGACGGCAACACCCTGTGGATCGTGTCGTCCCACGAGTCGGGCACGAACATCCCTCCGAACGGCGATCTGCGCGTCTACAAGTTCACCTACAACGCCGGCACCCACACGTACGCCCCGGTCGACCTCGATACCGGCAACCCCACGAACATCGTTCAAGGTCGTGGCCCAGGGTGGCACCGACGCCGCCACGATCGCCAAGGCGCCCGAACGGCGCGGATCTGGGTGGCCTACACCCAGGACGACCCGTCGCCTGCGACGACCTCGCACGTCCGGGTCGTCTCGTCGGTCAATGCGACGGGCGTCAATCTTGGACCGCGCCCCAGGAGCTGGCCGGCGGTGTCAGCGGGATCACGCACAGCGACCTCGCGGCGATCGTCACGATCAACAACGGTGTCGGCGTGTTCTGGAGCAACCAGACCGTCGGCGACGAGGCGTTCTACTTCCAGGCGCACCTCGACGCCAGCCCGGACGGGACCTGGCAGGCGCGTGAAACGGCCTACAGCGGGTCGGCCGCAGGCCGACGGCCATATGAGCGTGAAGGCCGACTCCACCGGTCAGGTTCTCGCGGCCGTCAAGACGAAGGGCACGACCACCGAGCCGTTGATCGGCGTCCTCCGCCGGACGACCGGCCGAACGTGGCAGGCCATGAAGACCGTCGACGACGCGACCGGGAGCCCGGATCGGCGACCCGGCCGATCCTCGTCATCGACGAGGAGCACAACGAAGCCAACGTGTTCATGACCAGCCAGGTCGACGGCGGGTTCATCACCCGGCGGACCGCCTCGCTCAGCACGCTCGACTTCGGCGCTCCATCCGCGGGACAGCGTTCATCAGAGCTCGGCCGATCCCGCGATCAGCGACGCCACGTCGAGCAAGCAGGCGGCCACTGTCGCCTCGGGGATCCTCGTCCTCGCGTCGGACCGGACCGAGACCCCCATCATCCGGCGCTACCTCCATGGCTGCGCCGGATCGGTCTGCCCGGCCGTCCCGGTCGCCGCCTTCAGCGCGACCCCGTCTCTCCGGCACAGGCCGCTGACGGTCGCGTTCGCCGACGCCTCGACCGGCACGCCGGCGACCTGGGCGTGGAACTTCGGCGACCGGCCTCCGGGGCGAACAACACCTCGGCGCTCCCGAGCCCGAGCCATATCTACAGCACCGCCGGGAGCTATACGGTCAGCCTGACCGTCACGAACATCCTGGGTAGCGACCCCGAGGTCAAGACCGACTACGTCACCGTCCTCCCGGCCCCGACCGCGACTTCACAGCATCCACGACCTCAGGGACGGCGCCACTGGGCGTGAACTTCACCGACACGTCGACCGGTGGCCCGACCAGCTGGTCCTGGGACTTCGGTGACGGAGCCAGCCTCGACCGTCCAGAACCCGAGCCACACCTACGCCGGCGCCCGGTAGCTTCATCGTCAAGCTGACCGCCACCAACGGCAGCGGCTCCAGCCTCGACCGCGCCGGGACGACGATCAGTCGCCCCGACCCGTCGACGACCATCCCGACGGCCGACTTCACGGGCACCCCGCTCGGCGGTGGGACGCCGCTCAGCGTGACGTTCACCGATGCTTCGACCTGGCGGGACCCGGCGTGCCGACGTCCTGGGCCTGGGACTTCGTGCGACGGCGGGACCTCGGCCCTCGAAACCCGGCCCATGTCTACACCCTGCCCGGCAACTTCACGGTCAAGCTGACCGCGGGCAACGCCGGCGGGTAGCACCCTGACAGGTCCCGCCTACGTCCACGTGACCGATGCGTCGCCGCCCACCGTCACCGGCCCGAACCAGTCGTTCAAGGTCAGGACGGCGATCGGCACGACCATCCCGATGACCGTCTCGTGGGCCGGGAGCGACCCCAGCGGGATCCGCCGCTACCGGCTCGCGAAGTCGACCAACAACGGCGCCACCTGGGTCAACGTCCCGCTCAGGACGCCCTCAGCCGCTCGGCGGCCCTGACCGCCACGGTCGGCAGGAGCTACAAGTTCCGCGTCTACGCGGTCGACAAGCTCGGCCACGCCGGCTACACGGTCGGGACCGCCTTCAATGTTGCGCGCTACCAGCAGACGGCCACGGCCAGGGTTGCCTTCCACGGCAGCTGGCGCTCCGTCACCCCGACCGCCTCGGGGCGCTCGCTCAAGTACTCCCGGACGAATGGTGCCTGGGCGACGTTCACGGCCACCGGCCGCTCGTTCTCCTGGGTCTGGCGGCCGGACCGGGCCGCGGTGTGGCCAACGTCTCCATCGACGGCTCGCTCGTGTCCTCGGCCCGGATCGACCTTCGGGCGGCCCGGCTGCTGCCGCGGCGGATCGTCTTCAACAAGACCTTCTCGACACCCGGTCTCCACACGATCAAGGTGGTCGTGGCCGGGACCCGCGGCCGGCCGCGGGTCGACGTCGACGCCTTCCTCCTCGCCTACTGACCTCAGAGCGTCCTACGGCGCGGCCCACCCCCTCGGGTCACGGGCCGCGCCGTTCGATTCCCGGGGCGGCGGGGCCGTCGCCTGAACGGCGGGCTCGGGGGACGGGGACGGTGACGACGACGGCCGCGGGCCCGCCCGGCGAGAAGAACTCGGCGAGGTCGTTGGCCGTGCAGGCGTTCCCGAGGCAGCCGAGGCCCCAGCTGGCCTCGAGCGTCCGCAGCAGCGAGTAGTGGTCGTGCCGGACGGACTGACCGGAAGCCCGGCGGGCACGCGTCCGAGACGACGATCGTGCCGATGGCTGGTCACCCGTGTGGCCCTCGTCGAACGTGACCACGAGCAGGTCGTTCGGCCCCCAGTCGGGCGCGTCGATGATCCGCGGGATGAACCCGGCCAGGAAGGCGTCGCCGGCGGCGACCGGACAGTCGTGCATGTCGTGGCACAGGTTCGGGACGATCAGGTTGAAGTTCGCCGCGCCGGTCGCGAAGTGGCTGAAGTCGGTGATGTTGGCGCAGCGGGCCGGGTTCCCGCTGATCTGGCGGAACGAGATCGCCGGCGCGTGCTTGCGGGCGTACGTGCCCGGTCCGTCCGGGCCGTCCTTCGCGGTCGCGCCGGTGTAGCAGCCCGAGCGGGACGTTCTCGGCGAAGACCCGCCAGGTCAGCCCTGCTCCTCGAGCTGGTCGGCGAGCGTCCGCTCCTGGAAGTCGTGGTGGAGGTTGTCCTGGACGTTGAGCGTCTCCCCGGCGAACAGCGCCAGGTAGTTCGGCTGGGACGGCCTGGCGATCCCGAACCACTGCGGTCGCGAGACCGCCCCGCGCGATCAGGCTGTTGAGGTACGGCGCGGCCGGGTCGCCGACGACGTCGCCGATACGAGTGGTTCTCGAGCACCACGACGTAGACGTGGCCGGAACGCGGGGCAGTGCCGCGCGACCGGCGACGGGATCGGGCCATCCGTCTCCGGGCGGACCCGTGTCCGGGACCCGGCTGACCGACCAGCGAGCCAGGCGACGCCGGCGACGAGCGACGACGATCCCGAGCGCGGCGACCGCCAGCCGGAGGCGGTCCGGCCCGGCCCGTGGCGCAGGACGCGGCCAGGACTCATGCGCTCACCCGGCTACGGACGTCCTGCCGGTGCGGTCTCGGGCTCGGCCGATCCTCGGGGTCCGGCTCGCGCAGGGCGATCGGCGGCCGCCGCCGGCGAGGGCCATGATCAGCCAGAAGTAGCGGGCGTAGGACAGGTGGAGGAAGATGCCGGTCGCCATGTAGGTCACGACCGACAGGCTGAAGGCGGTCGCCATGTTCGCCAGGTCGGTCCGTCTGCCGAGCCACTTGCGGCGCGCCTTGGCCAGCTCCCAGAGCGTCGTGAACAGGACCATCAGGAAGCAGACGAGCCCGAGGATCCCGGTGTCGGCCGCGGTCGCCAGGTAGAGGTTGTGGGCCTGCCGATCGGTGGTCCTGACGCTGATCGCGATGTCGTCCGCGTACTGCCGGTAGTACGAGCTGAACTGGCCCGGTCCGACGCCGATGATCGGGTGGTCGGCAAAGACGCTCAGCGCGGCGAGGTTCTCGGTCGCCCGGCTGAGGATCGAGTTGTCGGCGGTGTTCGAGGCGTCGCCGCCGGTCACGGCGTCGACGATCGCGCCGAGCGTGGTCAACCGATCGGCGTACTGGGGCACGGCGATCAGCAGCGAGCCGGCCAGCACGAGGACGGCGAACAGCTGGATCGGCTTGATGTAGCGCAGGAGCAGTCATGATCACGATGACGAGGGCGAAACCGACTGCCGCGCCGCGCGAGAAGCGTCAGGATCACGGCGCCCGAGACCAGGATCGCGACCGGAACGCCGCCAGCTTCAGGATGCGCCGTCGCTCGCTCCAGCCCTGGAACAGGGCGAGCGGCACGAGCATCAGCATGATCTGGGCGTAGCGGTTCTTCTCGCCGATCGGGCCGGCCAGGCGGGTCAGGCCCTGGACCGCGACCCCGAGATCGTTGGTGGCGTCGGACTGGGCGAACCCGAAGTAGTCGTTCGAGTACGTCCCGGTGACCGCCTGGAACACCGACAGGCCGCCGAGGAAGGCCCCGACGGCGAGCAGGGTCCAGACCGCGTTGCGCATCGCCGACGGGGTCCGGACGACGTTGACCACGAGGAGGTAGAGCCCGATCCCCTCGAGCAGGAACGTCACCAGCTCGTCGGTGGCCGCGATCATGTCGCGGGCGAACAGCGTGCCGACGATCTGGACGAGGAGGAACAGCGCGATCCACGGGAAGGCCGGGGTGATGATGATCGGTCCGGCGCCTGATCAGCAGCTCGTAGCCGAGCGGGACGACGAGGATCATCGGCACGATCGCGCCGACGAAGACGCGGCGCCCCGAACCGGGTCACGGCGATGACGGCGGCGTTGCTGTAGAGCAGGAAGATGACGACGAGGGTCGCCACCTCGGGTCGGATCAGCGCGGCCAGCCCGAGGAGCAGGGCGACGAGGCCGGCGATGGCGATCTCCGGGCGGTCCGCCGCCGATCGCGCCGATGGCCGCGCAGCCACGATCGCGAGGACGGTGACGATGACCGGCGGCCACCGGAAGCGCGGGTCGACCTGGCGCCTCGGGCGCGACGGCCGGCGGTCGGCGGCCCGACGATCACGCTGCGCTCGCTCATCGGCCGGCTCCGATCTCGATCGGCTCGGGACCGGCGGCCGGGATCGTCCGGCGCCGCTTCGGCGGCGCGCCGGCCGCAGCCGTCCGTGTCGCCGTCGCACGGTCGCGGCGCGGCTCCCAGCGGTCGATCCGCCGCCCGGTCAGCAGGTTGCAGATCGCCTGGAGCGAGGCCACGTTGACGAGGACGAAGAACGCGGCCAGGCCGACCGGCCGCTGGCGGCCGAGCCGTGACCGCGGCGCTGCCAGGCCGATGGCCCCGAGCGCCGGCCAGCCGCGGCCGCGCCGAGCGTCGTCAGCTGGTAGAGCGCGCCCTGCGGCCAGAGCAGCGGCGCGCCGCGCGGCGACGATCAGGAGCGGCACCGCCATCACCCGGCGGAGGATCTTGTGCGAGGCGAGCTGGACCGCGTAGAAGCCGGTCCGGCGCGGGTCGAGGAGCGCCCGTCGTGGCGGCGACGCCGCGCAGCCCGCGGGTCATGATCCGGACCTTCCGGCCGTACTCGAGCCGGTTCGACCCGGCGACCGGCTCCCAGGCGACGGCGTCGGGCGCGAACACGAGCCGCCGGCCCGCGGGCGATGACTGCCGTCGAGGTGATGAAGTCGTCGGTCACGCCGGTCGGACCGGCTCGAACAGCTCGCGCCGGATGGCGTAGATCGCGCCGGTCGCCGAGACCGTGCTGCCCGGCTGCGCTCTCGGCCAGCTTGACCCGCCGGTCGAGGTCCCAGTAGCTCCGTTCGCCGCGCGGCATCCGGGTCGGCTCCGCCGGCCGGCAGGTAGCGCTGGTCGCCGGCCACGCCACCGACCTCGGGATCGGCGAACGGGGCCACGAGCGCGCGAAGCGCCCCGGGCTCGAACATCGAGTTGGCGTCGGTGAACACGACGATCTCGCCTGTCGGCCGCGCGCGACGGCGGCGTTGAGCGCGTCGGCCTTGCCGACCCGATCGAGCGCCGAGCACGCGGACGCCGCGATCGGCGTAGCCCGCGGCGATCTCCACGGTCGCGTCGTCCGATCCGTCCGAGGCGACGATCGTCTCGAGCCGGTCGGCCGGGTAGTCGAGCGCGAGCAGGTTGTCCAGACGGGCGGCGATCGCCGCCGCCTCGTTCCTGGCCGCCATCACGACGCTGACGCTCGGCTCGATCGGCGCGGACCGCACCGGTCGCCGCCGGAGCGACGCCCGGGCGAGCACGAGCAGCGGGAACCCGACGTAGGTGTAGGCGATCGTCGCCGAGCGCCAGCCAGAACGCGAGCCGGGTCATCGGGCTCGCCTCGGCCAGCGGCCCGGACGGGTCGCCTGCGCGGCGACGGCCGCGAACCGCTCGACCAGCCGGGCCGCGTTGCGGTCCACGTCGAACTCGGCCAGGACCCGCTCGCGAGCGGCGACGCCGAGGCGGACCCGCAGCTCCGGATCGTCGTGGAGGCGGCGCAGCGCCGCGGCGATCGCGGCCGCGTCGCCGGGCGGGACGGTCAGCCCGGACGAGCCGTCGACGACGAGCTCGGGGATCCCCGACAGGGCGCTGGCGACGACCGGCAGCCCGGCGCTCATCGCCTCCATCAGCACGACCGGGATGCCCTCGCGCTTGCCGCCCCTGGTCGGGACGCTCGGCGCGACGAGCACGTCGCTCGAGCCGATCAGGCGCGGCGACCTCGTCGCGGGTCCGGCGGCCGAGGAACTCGACCCGGTCGGTCAGGCCCGCGGCGGCGACCTGGCGCTCGAGCGCCGGCCGGTCCGGCCCCTCCCCGACGAACCGGCAGCGGAACGGGACGCCCTCGGCGGCCAGGCGGCGGCAGGCCTCGACGAGATGGGTCTGGCCCTTGACCTCGTGGAGCGTGCCGATCGACAGGATCGCCAGCGGAGCCGCGGCGTCCGCGACGCCGCGGGATCGGGTGGAAGACGCTCGGTGTCGACCCCGCAGTGGATCACCTCGAGGGTGCCGATCGGGCCGCCGCACTCGCGCTCGAAGACCGCCCGGTTGTCGTCCGAGATCGTGACCGTGAACGCGGCCTCGGCGACCTTCTGGCAGAGCATCGTCCGATCGACGTGGAGGTCGGAGCCGTGGGCCGTGAACGAGTACGGGATCCCGACCAGGCGGTGGATGATGCCAGCCGGCGAGGGCCGGATGGGTGGCGAAGTGGCAGTGGACGTGGCTCGACCCCGTCGCGCTCCATCAGCCGCGCGGCGTGGACGACCTTGGGGAAGATCCCGATCCCGCCGAGCAGGAAGTTCGGGCTCCGCCAGGTTCCGCCGAGCATCGCCCCGAGCGTGCCGAGATAGCGTCGCGGCGACCGCCGGAGGAAGTGCCACTGGCTGGCCAGGATCGGCGCCCGAGACGAACGGCAGGTAGGTCGCCCGGGCGACGTACGGCGCCGCCTCCGGGTGCATCGTCGCCTCGCGCTGGCGGAGCAGCGGGAACAGCCGGATCTCGACGCCCTGCCGCTCGACGGCGGCCATCTCGAACAGGACGAACGTCTCGGTCAGCTTCGGGAACCGGGACATGACGTAGGCGACCCGGAGCGCGGCGGCGTCGCGCGCCGGTCGCCCGCCGGTAGCCGGATCGTCCGACCACGGGCGGCTCGGGCCGGTCGCCACGGCGAGGGCGCTCATCGCCGCTCCGCGACGGCGACCGGCGTCTCGGCCGACTCCGGGCCGTAGCCGTCGGGGTGGGTCGAGTGCCAGCGCCAGGCGGTCTCGACGATCGCGTCGAGGCCGTGGCTCGCCCGCCAGCCGAGGACCGCCTCGGCGAGGCGACGCGTCCGCCCAGATCGCCGCCGGGTCGCCGGCCCGTCGCGGCGCCTCGATCGTCGGCACGGTCCGCCCGCGATCCGGGCCGACCGCATCGATCACCTCGCGGACCGACGAGCCGACCCCGGTCCCGAGGTTGAGGACCGTGCCCGCGAGGCCGTCGGCCAGCGCCTCGACGGCGAGCGACGTGGGCGTCGGCCAGGTCGGCCACGTGGATGTAGTCGCGGATCGCGGTCCCGTCGGGCGTCGGATAGTCGGAGCCGAGGATCCGGACCGGCGGCCCGAGACCGAGGGCCGCCTTGATGACGACCGGGACGAGGTTCGGGGCATCGGTCCAGTCCTCGCCGTGGCGCCCGTCGAAGGCGGCCCCGGCGGCGTTGAAGTAGCGCAGGCTGATCGCGCTGAACCCGGCGCCGGCGAACCAGGCGCAGGGCTCGCTCGACGAGGAGCTTGGTCTCGCCGTACGGGTTCTCCGGGCGGAGCTCGCTCGTCTCGCGGACCGGCAGGTCGGACGGCGTGCCGTAGACCGCGCACGACGACGAGTAGACGAGCCGTCGGACCCCGCTCCGGGCCATCGCCCCGAGCAGGGCGAACGAGCCGCCGACGTTCGTCGCGAAGTAGCCCGCCGGGTCGCTGAACGACGCCTCGACCGACTTCAGGGCGGCGAAGTGGATCACGCGCCTCGATCGCCGTGCTCGCGGATCGTCGCCTCGACCAGGCCGCCGTCGGCGACCGAGCCGACGACGAGCGGCGCGGCCTCGACGCGCGGCCCGATGGCCGCGCTCGAGCGTGTCGAGCACGACCGGCTCGTGACCCCGGGCGGCCAGCAGCCGGACGGTCTCCGACCCGATGTAGCCGGCTCCGCCCGTGACCAGGACGCGCACCCCCGGGTCGCCTCAGGGCGTGGTCGGTCGGGTCGCTCCGCGACGCCGTCGATCGACTCGAACGCGGCCTGGCCGATGGCCGACCGGCTGCCGATCGACGCGGGCTCGGGAGCCGGCGGTCGGCAGGATCGGCCGGCCCACGGCGACGTCGGCACGCTCCGACCGGGCGACGTGGCGGCGTCACCGGTGCGACTGCGGCACCTCGGCGGCTCGACCGGCGTCGGCCGGCGCACTCGCCCGGACGATCGTCGGGCGGAGCCGACGACGGGTGTCGTAGGCGACGGCCCGCCGCCGGACGGTCGCGGACGAGCTGGGCGCGGTCCGGGGCCGGGCGTCGGCGTGGCGGTCGCGACCGGCTCGACCATCGGCGTCGCCATCGGGCTCGCCATCGGCGCGGACGGCGACACGCGCCCGCGACGAGCCCGAGCGACCGCGACCGAACAGCCCGGCCAGCGGCGCCGGGCGCTCGGCGAGGATCGTCCCGATGAGGCTGCCGCCGACGTGGACGAGGGTCTCGGCGGCGGCCGCGACGTCCTCGCGTCGGGCGTGGTCGCGGCGGGCGACGAGGACGGTCCGTCGACCGCCCGGGCCCACGACAGGGCCGCCGGGACCGGCCTGGACGGGTGGCGTCGCGACGATGACCACGTCGGCCGTAGGCGAGGAGCTCGTGGACGACGGCCTCGGCCCGCTCGGGGTCGATCAGGTCGCCGCCCTCGTAGCCGGCCGGGATGAGCGCGAGCCGCTCGCCGATCATCCGCATCGCCGACCGCGGCTGGACCTCGCGGCTCGAGGATGTCGCGGATGCCCGGGAGCCGGCTCGACCCCGTACAGCGCGGCCAGGCTCGCCGCGGCTCCCGCCGTCGATGACGACGACCCGCCGCCCGAGCCGGGCCAGGGCCCGGCCGAGGTTGATCGCGACGACCGCCGACGCCGGTCTCCGACTCGGCGTCGACGACGGCCACGCTGTGGAGGATCTCGCTCGGGTCGCCGTAGACGATCCGGGCGGCGAGCACCCGGTAGACGGTCGCCGCGGACGACGCCTCGTCGACCAGGTCGCTTCGGGTCGGGGTTCCCCCTGCCGGAGCGGGGACCGAGCCGAGGACGGGCGCGCCGGCCAGCCGGGCCAGCTCCTCGCGGGTCCGGATGCTCCGGCTGAGGTACTCGATGAGGAGGACGAGGACGATCGCGGCGAGGATCCCCGCGGCCGTCGCCAGGAGGACGATCAGCGAGACCTGCGGGCGCCACCGGGTTCGGGTTCGGCACCGCCTCCTGGATGATAGGACAGGGCGCCCTCCGGACGGTTGACCCCGCTCCTCGAGATCTGGATCATCGTGGTCGGCCATCCCGTTGGCCAGGTCGGCCGCCCGCTCGGATTCGCCGTCCTGGACCCGGATCGTCAGGACCCGGGTGACGTCGTTGGCGGTGACCCGGGTGTTCGCCGCGAGCACGCTCGGACGAGATCTGTCGGTCAGGCCGAGCTCGCGCGAGCGTCGGCTCGAGGATCGATCCGCGTCGTCACGAGCTGGGCGTAGGTCTGGACCAGCTGGCCGGACGCCCGCAGCGTGTCGGCGTCGGTGTTGATCGGCCCGACCAGCAGCTTGACCTGCGACTCGTAGGTCGGCTGCGATCCGGCTCGCGACGTAGAAACCGGCGAGCCCGGCGACCCAGGCGGCCACGAGCAGCGTCCACCACCAGCGTCGCGCGACCGCGAAGTAGCCCGAGAGCTCCACCTAGGTTCCTCCATCGAGCGGGCGCCGCCGACCGTCCCTGACGGCACGGTCCTCGGAGCCCGCAGCCTACCATCAACTCGATCGGCGCCCGCTTCAGCGAGCCAGCCAGCCGAGGGCCTGCGCCCGGATGAGCGCCGGGCTCGAGCGACCGCCGACGTTGATCCGTCGGAGCCGCAGCCAATCCGCCCGGCGAAGGTCGTTCACCCCGCGGACCGTCGTGAACGCCGCCTGGATCCCGAGCGCCTCGGACCCGCGCGACGACGGCGTCCGAGTGGCTCCCGCTGGGATACGCGAAGGCCGCCGGGGCGAGTCCGATCTCGCGCACGAGGTCCGTCCGCGAGCCGTCGATCTCGGCATCGAGCTCGGCCGGGTCGACCCGCTCGAGCAGGGGATGGACGCGCGAGTGCGGGGCGAGCGTGACGCCCTCGGCGGCCAGCCGGCGCAGCTCGTCCCAGCCGAGGACGGACGACCCGAGCGGCGGGACCGCCGAGCCCGTCGACCAGGCGGTCGACCTCGGCCATCGCCGCCGGGTGGGCGAGCCGCTTGAGCTGCCCGCGGAGCGTCCGGAACGCCGCGAGCCCGGTCGGCCCGGGTGGCGATGGCGAGCGGCCCCGCCGGCGGTCTCGAGCGGTTCGGTCCGCGTCGGTCCGGATGAGCGCCGCGTAGAGCCGGTCCCACCAGAACGCGCAGGCCGCTGTCCGGGAAGGCCGTCGGCACGAACAGGACGGCCGGGATCCCGCGAGCCCTGAGGACCGGCCAGGCCGACTCGGCGAAGTCGCGGTAGGCGTCGTCGAAGGTCAGCAGGATCGACCGGGGCGGGATCGGCCGCCCGCCGGCCTGGCGGTCGAGGACCGGTCGAGCCCGACGAACGAGAACCGCCGGCCGAGCGCCTCGACCTGCTCGGCGAACCCAGTCGGGGCTGGCGCTGATCAGGCCCGGGTAGTGGTCGTCGTCCGGCTCGGCGACGCGGTGGTAGGTCAGGACCGGCAGGATGTCGGGCCGATCCCGGTCGACCGCCTCGAGGGCGCGGACGATCCCGCCGAAGACCGGCGTGGCGGCGACCGCTGCCGCCGCGTCGCGGGTCGCGGCCACTCAGGCCTCCCCGCGAACGGGATCGGGCCCGGCCGGTCGGGCGGACCGCACGTCGGCCGGCGCCGGCCGCCGACGGCGGTCAGCGTCCGCCAGCCGTCGACCAGGAACGGGACCGGGTCGCGCCACGAGCCGACCGCCTCGATCTTGGGGCCGCGGACCGACCGCCACCAGCCGCGCAGCGACAGGCGCCCGTGTCGGGCCGCCACGATCGAGGCCTGCAGGTCGTGGCGCCAGTAGATCCACTTGACGCCCCGGTAGCGCTGGACCCGGGCCGTCGGGAGCGGCTCGCCGAGCGCGTCGCGGTAGGCGGTCATGATCAGCTCGACGCCGCCCCGCTCGGCGATCGGGGAGCGTCCGGTCGGCCGGCCGATGTTCGGCTCGATGATGAAGTGGCGGCCGGTCCGCGCGTCGCGCTTCATCTCGAGGTAGCCGAGACCCTGGTAGGCGACGCTCCCGAACAGCCGGATCGACTCGTCGAGGACGGCGTCGTTGCGGACCTCCTGCCCGAGGCAGCTCGTCCCGGTCTCGACCGGCCACTGGCGGATCTTCCGGGCGATGAACGTGACCTGCGGGCTGCGAGGCGCGGTCGAAGTAGACGTTCGACGAGTAGAGGTCGGCCTCGCCGCCGTCGACCCACTCCTGGGCGATGAGGACATCGGTCCAGCTCGGCGCAGCGGTCGTAGGTCGCCAACAGCTCGGCCGCGTCCTCGACCCGGAAGACCTTGGCCTTGGTCGCCGCCTGCCAGCGGGCGGTCTTCAGCCCGGGCTTCATGACGGCCGGGTAGTCGAGCTCGACGGCCGCGGCCTCGGCATCCGCCCGGCTGCGCAGGATCCGGGTCGTCGGGATCGCCAGGCCGTGGGCCTGGGCATGCTCGGTGAACCGGATCTTGTCCATCAGCAGCTCGACGACGTCGTGCGGGGGGAGGACGAACCGGAACCACGGCGCCAGGCGGTCGCGTCCGGCCGAGATCGCCAGGACCGATGCATCCGAGCACGGGACGAGGACCGCGGGCCCGCCGGTCGCCGGATCCCCCAGCTGGGGGCCAAGCCGCTCGAGGGTCGCGATCAGCGCGTCGCCCGAGGTCGGGCTCTCGACGACGCGCCGGACGACCCGGGTCCGGGCGCAGAAGTGACGCCGGTCCGCAGCCACCCCGAAGACCGGCACGCCGCGGGCGGCCAGGATCCGGGCCGTCTGCAGCCCGGTGATGCAGTCGAGGGCGACGACGACCGCCGGATGGGTCGGCGGCGTCGCGGGACGCTCGGCCATCGACCGTCAGCCGCCTCCGACCTCGTCCTCGAGGGCGATGGCCTCCTTGGTGCCGACCAGATCGAAGACGTGGTCGACGGTCGCGATGGTCGGGTCGACGTCGGCGGCCCGACCGGCCCGGGCGAGCCCCTCGAGGGTCTCCTCCATCGCCTTGACCGCCGCCCGCATCGGGTGGTTGGCCAGGATCACCAGGTTGAAGCCCTTGCCGTAGAGCTGCTCCGAGGTGAACGTCGGGAAGAGGGTCGGGACGGCCACCAGCGGGACGGAGCCCAGCCCCTTCCAGGCGCCGAGGAAGCCCTCGATCTCGGCCAGCGTCTTGTCCCGCGAGTGGATGAGGATCGCGTCCGCGCCGGCCTCGACGTAGGCGTCGGCCCGTGCGCAGGCGTCCTCGACGCCGTGTCCGGCGATGAGGCTCTCGACCCGGGCGATGAGCATGAACCCGTCGCCGTCCTGGAAGCGCTTGGCCGCCCTGATCCGGCGGGCCTGCTCGTCGCGCGGGATGAGCTCACGCTTCGACTCGCCGGTGTACAGGCTGTTCCGCTTCGGGAACAGGTTGTCCTCGACCGAGATCGCCGAGATCCCCGCCCGCTCGTACTCGACGAGCGTCCGGACGACGTTGCCCAGGCCACCGAAGCCGTTGTCGACGTCGGCGATGACCGGCAACTCGGTGGCCCCGTCGATCCGGACCGCGGCGGCCAGGGCCTCGGTCATCGTCGTCAGGTTGAGGTCGGGCAGGGCATGGGCCATCGTGGCCACGCCGAAGCCGCTGACCCACACCGCGTCGAACCCGTACTTGCCGATGAGTTTCGCGCTGAGGGCATCGTGGGCGCCGACGGCCACGACCGCCCGCGGCTCGGCGAGCCCGGCGCGGAGCGTTGCTCGCTTGCGATCTGCGCGGTTCATGCTCGTTCGGCGATGGCATCGCCCATGGCCGGATCCTCCTTCGCCGGGTGGTACCCCTCGAAGATCGCGACGACCTCCCGGCCGATCTCGCGCTGGGCGTCGACGGTCGACGCGCCGATGTGAGGGGTGAGAACGACGTTGGGCAGGCTCGCCAGCGGCGAGACCTTGCCCTCGCCCTCGTTGACATGGACGTCCAGGCCGGCCGCCCGGACCCGGCCGCCGGGCTGGAGCTCGTCGTACAGGGCAGCCTCGTCGACGACCCCGCCCCGGGCGACGTTGACGACGAACGCCCCCGGCTTGAGCCGGGCCAGCTCCGCACGCCCGATCAGCCCCCGGGTCCGGTCGTTGAGCGGGACGTGGATGGTCAGGAAGTCGGCCGCGGCGAGGACCTCGTCGAGCTCGGTCAGCACGATCCCGTGGGCTGCGAACTCCTCCACCCGGTGCGGACTGGGCGTCTCGACGCAGCCGACCGGGTGCATCCCCCAGGCGATCCCAAGGGCCGCCACCCGGCTGCCGATCGAGCCCAGTCCGACGATGCCGAGGGTCTTGCCGGTCAGGTTGTAGCCGACCAGCTCGGTCTTCGCCCAGTGGCCCTGGCGGAGCAGTCGGTCACCGAGGGCGATCCCGCGAGCCAGGCTCAGCATGTGCCCGAAGGTCAGCTCGGCGACGGCCTGGGCGCCAGGCCCCGGGATCCGTCGGAGCTCGATCCCGCGTCGCCGGACCTGGGCGACGTCGAGGTTGTCGAGGCCCGAGCCGGCCCGGACCAGGAGGCGGAGGTCGGTACCGGCGGCCAGGACCTCCGAGCTGATCGCGACGCCGCTCCGGAAGACGATCGCCTCCCGGTCGACCACCAGCCGGCGGAGCTCGTCCTCGGGCGCCCCGAAGGCGACCGCCACGTCGTTGTCCGCCTGCAGCCGGCTGAGGGCGTCGGGGTCGATCGGGCTGGCGACGAGGATCCTCACTGACCACCTCCAGGCACGACGGCCGCGGCCGGGACCCCCGGGGCGCCGCGCACGAACTCCACGATCCGGGCTCGGACGGCGGCCACGACCGCCTCGGTCGGCTGGCTGGCATCGACGACGACGAACCGCCGGAACAGACCGGCCTGCCCGAGGTACTCCTGTCGGCGCGCCTCGAGCGTCTCGATCGAGCCTTCGCCCTTCCGGGCGTGGAGGACCTCCGCCGGGGCGTCGAGGAGGACGACCAGGTCGGGTCTCGGGTAGAGCCGACGAAGGTTGAACCCGTGCACCCGGCCGGCCAGCGATCGTCCCGGGCGGTCGACCACGTCGTGAGCATAGTAGTCGCAGAAGAAGTGGCGGTCGAACACGACCACCCGGCCGCGTCGCTGGTGGACGGCCGCGATCGCCTGGCGGTACCACTCCTCGGCGATCCAGTTCGCCATCCGCAGGCTCGGCCCGCAGCCCGGCCAGCCGGCCGCGTCGGCGCCGGCTCCGGATCGCCCGGCCCGCAGCCCGTCCGGCCGGTCATGTCCGGTCGACCGCCGCGGGCGCGCTTCACGGCCAGCGCCAGGCGGGTGGTCGGGAGCATCGTCGAGCTGGCCTCGAGGTTCACGCCCATGTACACGCGTCGGGCCGGGAACGGCAGCTCGGCCACCACCCGCCGGGCGACGGTCGACTTGCCGGCGCCGTCGGGCCCGACGAGCGCGACGGTCACCATCGGTCGGCGTCGCGACCGCGGCTGCGCACGTGCGAGCGTCTCGCGGTCGGTGGGCAACGGTTCCCCCTGACCCTCGCGTCGGATGGACTGGAGACTGAGCGGCGCGGAGAGACCAGTGTACGGATTCGGCCGCGCTGATGGGACCTTCGGCGGGCTCCGGATGGCCCGATCGGCGAAGAACCGTTGCCCCTCGGCACCGAACCGGCGCCGTCAGCCGAGGTGGGGCGCCAGGGCATCCGCGAGCGCCGGGATGTCCGGCGGGTAGGGGTGGCGGAGGGCGACCGCGGGCCGGCCCGCGAGGGCCCGGTCCAGGCGCTCGGCCAAGGGTCGCCTCGAGCCCCTCGAGGACCGGGTTGGGCCGCTCGGGGAAGGCGTAGCGCCACTTGAGGTAGGCGGTCCACAGGTCGAGCCACTCGTGGCGGATCGAGTGGACCATCCGGCGGGCGATCTCGGCGCCGTCGATCGGCTCGACCGTGATCCGCGGCTCATCGTCGCGCTCTCGACGAAGACGACCCGGTCGAGCGGGGCGCCGTCGGCCAGGACCCGGCCACCGAACAGCCGCGCCGGCGGGATCTGGACGTCGAGCTGCCGATCCACGTACGGGCGCAGCGCGACGGAGCGTCCGGCCGCCGGCGGTCGAACGGACGACCGGTGCCCCGGCCGCGCCTCCGAGCGCCGACCCCGAGGGCCCGGGTCGAGGCGAGCCGAGCGCGCTGGCCGCGCGTCAGCCGGGCGGCGAACTCGGGCATCGCCCGGAGCTGCCAGTCCCACAGCCGGATCGGCTCGGGCAGCCCGACCATCCGGCTCCCGTCGTCGGCCAGGTAGACCCACTCGTCGCCGACGTACGACGCACCGCGCGCGGCGAAGGCCAGCAGGACCTCGCTCTTGCCGCCCTTGGCCCAGCCGGTGACGAGCACGCCCAGCCCGGCGTGGACGAAGGCCGAGGCGTGGATCGGCAGGAGGCCTCGTCCGAGCGCGGTGAGGTTGACGATCGGGACGAGGAGCGGGATCGTCCCGACCCCACGCTCGGCCACGATCCGGCACGGGCCGCCGACGCGGTCGAGCGGGATCGGCCACCCGGACGGGCGCCTTGAACCGCCCGCGCAGGATGACGAAGGTCGACCGGTCGAACGCGGCGTCGTCGCGGCCGATCGACCGGAGCGGACCGTCGGCCGGCAGCCGATCGACGTACTCGATCTCGATCTCGGGCGGGCGGGTCAGCGCCCGCTCGATCGGCCCGAGCTGGCGGCGGACCGCCGCCAGGTCGCTCGGCGTGGCACCGGTCAGGCGGATGCCGACGGCGCCGTGCAGGTCGAAGTCGGCCGGTCCTGCCGGCGGAACGTTCGGTCATCCGCCGGTCAGCCCGTCAACGAGCCCGGAGCTCGAGCAGGACGAGCAGCCCGATGGCGAACGACCCGATCCCGAGCAGGAACGGCAGCAGGGCGGACTCCATCTGGTCCGGCATCAGGTCCGTCTGCCAGACCCCGACGAGCACCGCGCCGGCGAGCCCGGGGATGACCCCGAGCACCAGGCGCTTGCCGGCGGATCCCGCGCCGAACGTCCAGCGCGACGCGACCAGCGGCGAGCCCGCCGATCAGGCCGGCGAGCCCGGAGAACAGGATGACCTGCTGCATCGGGCCACTATAGGAGGCGACGACCGGTCACGGTCCATCGCGTCCCGGGGTCGCGACCGGCCGGGACGTATACTCGCCGCCGCCATTCGCCCGTCCGAGTGTCGGGGGCGGGGCGCGGAGATCGGAGCGCATGTCGAACCGGATCAAGCTCCTCGGCCTCGGGGCGATCGCCGCCCTGACCGTCGCGATCGTCTGGACCGCTGCGACCACGCCGGGGACCCAGGGCGGGCCGGGCGCCAGCGCGAGCCCGAGCTCGAACCGGCCGAGCCCGACTCCGGCCCTGCCGTCCGAGCCGGTCGCCGCCACCTACCTCGACCAGGTCGTCGGACCGGGCGGCCCATCGTCGCCGACCGGCCACGGTGCGCAGTCCAAGCTGTGGGTCGCCGAGGGGTCGTGGTGGGCGGCGATGCTCGAGCCGCGCAGCCGGACGTACCACATCTACGAGCTGGTCGACCGCGGGAAGTCCTGGCGCGACACCGGCACCCTCATCGACGAGCGCCCGAACGCCCAGCCGGACTGCCTGTGGGACGCCCGCGACAAGCACCTCTACATCGTCAGCGCCGCGCCCTCGACAGTCGGCATCCGGCGCGGCCCGCCTGATCCGCTACAGCTTCGACGCCACGACCCGGACCTTCACGCTCGAGCCCGAACTTCCCGATCCGGATCACCGACGCCGGCGTCGACTCGATGGTCTTGGCCCAGGACACGACCGGCAAGCTGTGGACGACCTACATCGCCGACGACGGCCAGGTCAAGGTCAACCGGACCGACCGGCGACGACCTGTTCTGGGGCCAGCCGTTCGCCCTGCCGGCTCCCGGCAGCCTGGTCACCGCCGACGACGTCGCCGCCAGTCGTGGCCTACGGCCCGGGTCGGGTCGGCGTCCTGTGGAGCAGCCGCGGCGACGGTGCGTTCTACCTGACCAGCCACGAGGACGGCGACCCGGACGAGACGTGGAGCGCCCCCGAGATCGCGATCTCGGGCCGGGGGATGGCGAACGGCGAGCTCAAGGCCGTCGCCTCCGCCGACGGCCGCCTGTTCGCCACGGTCAAGACCGCCCTCGACGACGACCCGAGCTCGAGCGGCCAGCTCGCCCCAGATCCTCCTCCTCGAGCGCGACGCCGGACGGCGACCTGGACGAGCACGCTGTTCGGCCGGATCCAGGACCAGCACACCTCGCCGCTCGTCGCGCTCGACGCGCTCGACCGGCGATCGTCTACGTGATGGCCACGACGCCCAAGCGCGGCGGCGCGATCGACTTCAAGCGGACCCGGCCGGACTCCCCGTCGTTCCCGTCGGGACCGGGCAGCCCGCTCGTCGCCGACCCGGCGGCGACCGCGACCGGCAGCGGGACGCACGACCAAGGATCCGGTCGGGCCGCGACTCCGGGCTCGTCGTCCTGGCCTACGACCCGGTCACGAGCCGCTACCTCCACGGGGTCATCGACCTCGGCGGCGGGGATCGCCGCCGGGACCAGCCAGGGCCGCACGCCGACCGGGCCCCAGCTCGTCTTCGAGGACGACTTCGACCCGTGGCCGCTCGGGCCGGCCCCGAACATCGGCTGGGAGCTCCGTCCGAGCGACCCGGCCGAGGGCGTTCACGATCCGCAGGCTCGCCGTCGAGCAAGTCGAACACGGCCTCGCTCGCCGCCCCCACGCCGGGCCAGGAGGTCCGCGCCTGCAAGTCGTTCCCGGCGACATCGAGCGGGGACCGTGACGGTCGATCGTCCGGGTCCGCCTGTCCCGGATCGGTGGCTCTGACGCGGTCCTGACCGAGGTCCGCGGCGGCTCGGTCGTCGACGCGGCCAGCGTCCGCTTCGGCCAGGGCGGGTTCGTTCGCCTACTACCGCGGGGCGGCGAAGGTCAAGACGACCGTGCGGTTCCGGGCCGGTGCCTGGTACCGCTCGATCGTCGTCGTCCACGTCGCCCGCCGGACCTACGACTGGCGGCTCCTCGACGCCGCGGGCCGCCAGCTCCTCGCGGTCCGCGGAGATCGCCTGGCGTGACGGCGGCAAGGCGCCGCTCGACCGGGTCTGCCTGCGGACCCCCAGTGGCGGGGCCGGGATCGCGCTCGACTGGGACGACATCCGGGTCATCCGCTAGGCTTGCCGGCCATGCGCATCCTCGTCACCGGCGTCGCCGGGTTCGTCGGCTCCCACGTCGCCGAGCGGCTGCTGGCCGACGGCGCACGAGGTCGTCGGCCTCGACGCGTTCACCGACTACTACCCGCGGCGCGATCAAGGAGCGCAACCTGGCGCCGGCTCCTCGGCCGGCCGGGCTTCACGCTTCCACGAGCTCGACCTCCGGAGCGACCCGCTCGTCCCGGCGATCGACGGCGTCGAGGCGGTCATCCACGAGGCCGCGATGCCCGGGCTGCCCCGGAGCTGGCAGGACGTCGAGGCCTACCTCGACTGCAACGTCCTCGGCGTCGCCCGACTGCTCGAGGCCTGCCGGGACGGTCGGGCGTCCGGCGCTTCCTCCACGCCTCGACCTCGTCGGTCTACGGGCTCGAGGCGGTCGGCGACGAGTCGATGCCGCTCCGGCCGATCTCGCCGTACGGGGTGACCAAGCTGGCCGCCGAGCACCTGATCCTGGCCCACGTCGCAGACGTTCGGGTTCCCGGCGGTGATCGTCCGCTACTTCTCGATCTTCGGGCCCGCGCCAGCGGCCGGACATGGCCTACCACCGGTTCATCGAGGCGATGCTCGACGGCCGGCCGATCACCGTCTTCGGCGACGGCGAGCAGACCCGCTCGAACACGTTCATCACGGACGCGGTGCGAGGGCACCGCTCCGGGCGCTCGAGGGCGGGCGGGTCGGCGAGGTCTACAACATCGGCGGCGGGCGAGTCGCTGACGGTCAACCGGGCGATCGCGACGATCGCCGAGCGTCCTCGGCGTCGAGCCGATCGATCGAGCGGCGCGACGGCCCAGCCCGGCGACCAGCGCCGGACGGGCGCGATCACGAGCCGCGCCGAGCGCGACCTTCGGCTACCGGCCGACGGTCGGCGCGCGCGACGGGCTGCGCGGCCCAGATCGCCTGGCAGCGAGGGACTTCGGTCGGGCTGACGCTCGCGTGCCGACGCCGCGCTACGGGGTCGCCCGGCGGGATCCGGGCGATCGACACGTCGTCGACCCAGACCGTCTCGCCGCTCCGCCGACGTCGATCGCGAAGATCGGCGCTGTCGCTGCCGAGGAACGAGCGACATGTCGAACGTCAGCGACGCCCAGTCGGGCCCGATCGTGAACAGGTCCGTCCCGTTGCCGAGCAGTCTGGCCGCCGGCCGTCGGCGATCCGGATCCGGATCTGTCGCGTGGTCGTCGACCGGGCCCACGAGCGAGACGCGGTAGTTCGCGCCGGCCTCGATCGTCAGGCCGCCCTGCTGGAGCGCGATCCAGGCGCGACTGTTGCTCGGCACGGCGATGTCGATCCGGGCCGAGACGCCGCCGCTGTGGCGCGTGCGCGGTCGGCCGGACCGGTTGCCGACGCGGCCGCGGTCGCTCACCGAGAGGCCCACGGGCGATCCGGATCCGACCCCGGCCTCGAAGCCCGGGTTCGAGCAGCGCGTTCGGGCCCGGCGACGGCGCTCGGGCCGACGTGGCGGCGGCGGCGTCGGCGGTCGGCGTCGGGGACGGGGTGGGCGGCGAGCGTCGGCGTGGCGACCGGGGCCGTGCGCCGATGGGGACGACCGACGGACTGGGCTCCGACGACGGGCCGACCGACGGCGCCACCGACGCGCTCGGGCTCGGCCCGCCGGCCAGGAGGAGCGTTCGAGCTCGGCGTCCAGGGCGGGGAGCGGCTCGAGCGTCGCGACGCCTCCTGCGCAGCCTGCCGCCACTGTCGCCTCGCTCGTTGAGGGAGACGCCCGTCGTCGCGTCGATCGTCTGCCGCGAGCGTCGCGTAGACGTCGAGCCGAGCTCGGCCGCGACCGGCGCCCCGGCCGGCGTGGCCGCGAGCCGCTGGGCCGCGCGTCGCCCGCGACCAGCTGGATGTTCATGTCTGGCTCATCGGCCCCGCACGTCGACGGGCATCGACCGGCAGGGGCTCGAGCTCGCCCTGGAGGATCGCTGCCCTGGTCGAGCAGGTTGCGGTCGACCTGGAGGAGCGTCCGGATGGCGCACCGTGTCGACCTGCGGCGGGCTGGCGGTCGGGACAGCGGTCGGCACGACCGTCGGGCTCGGCGTCGGGCTGACGGCCGCCCGCGCCGGCGAACGCCAGGCGGGCGGCGAGCAGGGCGACGACGACGACGATCGACAGGACCGCGGCGACGGCTCCGGCGCGACGCTCGCGGCCAGCCCGCCACCGCTCGGCCGGCGGCGCGGACGGGCCGCCGGCGCGTAGCGTCGGGTCGGTCATCGGCGGAGCGCTCCGCGCTGCTCACGAGGCGCTCGGACGGGTCCGCGGCCTGCGCTTCGCGCCGAACGCCGACTCGAGGTCGACGCCCGTCCTGGACGGTCAGCGACTGGAAGACCATGACGAACTTCGGCCGACCCGTCGTCTTCTCGGTCACGACCAGCCGATCGGCGACGACGGTCGCGTCGAGCCCGGCCATCGGGTGCTCGAGGCGGAGCGACGCCCGGGGCGATGTCGACCGGGCCGCGGACCTCGAACGTCCGCTTCCGCCGGGCGATCGCGTAGCGCGCGCCGAGCGACAGGTGGACCGACCCGCCGACGAACACGCCGGTCGCCAGGATCTCGGTCTCGCCCGAGCTCCGGCTCGAGACGTGGCGGCCGCGGCGCCGGCGCGACGGACCGGCGCCGGATGGACGGCCGTCGCCGGGACGGCTCCGACCGCGGCCAGGTTCGCCCCGCTCCGGGCGGTCGCGGTCGGGGCCGAGTCGCCGGCGCCGGCCGACCGATGCCCCGGGCTGGGCGGTCGGTCGACATCGCGACCGCGACCCGTGCCGAGCCGTCGAGCGGCGAGCCGCAGGCGACGCACGGTCGAGCCAGCCGCGGCCGCGCGCGCCGCACACCCGGCAGCGACCGGGCGGCGCCAGCGCGATCAGGACCGGGGCGATCGGCCCGAGGAGCAGCCCGTAGGCGAACCAGATCGCGGCGCTGCGCTCACGGGCGACGGCGAGCCACGCGGAGAGCGGCCCGAACACGATCGCCGAGATGACGAACAGGATCGGTATCGCCAGGTCGATGGTCGGTCCTCCACGGTACCGGCCTCCGGCGGGCACCCATCCTAGCGGCATCCGCGCGGAGTGGAACGATAGGACCATCGGTGGCCCGAATGGTGCGTCGGCGCACCGGATACACGGGTCCGGGGCCGTTCCGAACAGTACTAACGGACGATCAACAACCTGTTTGTTATTGCGACCGCAAGGTAGGCGTCGGTAGACTCCGGGAGTCGGTGGAGGCGTCCGAGAGAGGCTCGGGTCTCCGGACGGGCAAACCGGTCTTATCTCCTTCGCGTTCTTCTGTCCCAGGCGAGCACGGCCCGTCGCACCATGCGCGTTCCGGACGCCCGGCAGATCTCGAACAGGCGCTCACTCCGACACCGGCGACCGGGGAGGTCGCATCCAGGGAACGAGGGATGTATCGGCGAGCAGGGTGAGCTGTTCGGGTCGAGCGTCATGCCTCGGGGGAGGGCACAGTGCGGATCACGGTCGTGGGGCTCGGGTACGTCGGTCTGGTGACCGCCGCGGGTCTCGCCCGTTGGGATCACGAGGTCATCGGCCTCGAAGCGGACCCGGAGCGGCTGACACAGCCTGCTCGAACGGGCAGGTCCCGCTCCACGAGCCCGGTCTCGACGAGCTCGTCCAGACCTACGCCGCAGCCGGCACGCTGCGGTTCAGCGGGCGCCCGGCCGAGGCGCTCGCGTCGGCCCATGTCGCGATGGTCGCGGTCGGCACGACCGATCCCGAGGGCAACTGGCAGACCGGCACGCATCCTGCGCTGCCTGACCGAGGTCGTCCCGCTCCTGCGCCGACGACGCCGTCCTCGTCGTCCGCTCGACCATCCCGCCCGACTTCGTCCGCCAGCTCGGCTCGATCGTCGACGAGATCCGCGACCAGGCCGGACGCCCGCGGGTCCCGGTCATGCTCAACCCCGAGTTCACCCGCGAGAGCCAGGCCGTCGCCGACTTCCTCGGCCCGGATCGGGTCGTCGCCGGGGTCATCCGCGACCCGGATGGGCACGGCGTCCGCACGATCCGCCGCGTCTACCACCGGGTCGACGCGCCGATCATCGTCATGCGCGGCGTCGACGCCTCGCCTGTCGAAGCTCGGCGCCAACCTCTTCCTGGCGACCAAGATCTCGTTCGCCAACGAGCTCGCCCGCCTGTGCGACGCGTACGGCGGCCGGGTCGACGAGGTCGTCGGGGCGATGGCCTACGACGCCCGGATCGGCGGGAGCTTCCTCAAGGCCGGCGTCGGCTACGGCGGTTCGTGCCTGCCCCACCAGGTCACCCAGACCGTCCGCAACGCCGCCCGGATCGGGGTCGAGACGCCGCTCCTCGCCGCGGTCGACCGGATCAACCACGACCAGCGCGACCGAGCTCGTCGATCGGCTCGCGGAGCTGACCGGCGGCGAGCTGGCCGGCCGCCGGATCGCCCTGCTCGGGCTGACCTTCAAGCCGGGCACGGACGACCTTCGCGAGGCGCCGGCGCTGACCGTCGCCGCGCTCCTCATCGAGCGCGGGGCCGACGGTCGTCGCCTACGACCCGATGGAGCGCGCCCGCGAGCGGGCGGCGGCGATGGTCGACGGCCTGATCGTCGTCGGCTCGGCCGCTCGAGGCGCTCGCCGACGCCGACGCCGCGGCGCTCGATCACCGAGTGGGCCGAGTTCGCCGGTCTCGATTGGGACGCCGCCGCGGCGACGATGCGCCAGGCGCTCATCGTCGACGGCCGGAACGCCCTTGCGCCCGACGTCCTGGCCCGGGCCGGCTTCACCTACGTCGGCTTCGGCCGGGGTCGGATGGATCCCGAGGAGGTCGGCTCGACCGTCCCGGCCGTCGCACGGCATGCCGGCCGTCGTCGGCCGGGCGGACGGCGCCCGCCGCCGCGCTCGGCCTGACCGAGGCCACGCTCCTCGGCGACTACTGATGATCGTCGCGGTCGTGGCGGCGATCGCCGGCGGCGCTCGTCGGCTGGGGCTGTCGCCACGGGCGACCCCCTGCCCGCCGTCGTGGCCGTCCCGCTCGCTCTCCTCGGCGATCTTCCTCGACCGCGCCCGGCTGGCCGACCATCGGGCCGGCCCGGCATGGTCGCGCCGTCGCTCGAGCGCAGACCGGCTGGGAGGATCGTCCACCGCGAGCTCGCCCGCGCGCGCCGCCACGAGCGACCGCTGGCGATCGTCCGGCTGCCCGGCGCGGCCGGTATCGGATGCCGCCGCCGCGCGCCGCGGCGATCGCGCCGTACCTGCGCCGGATCGATCGCGTCTGGTCCGAGCACGGCGACGTCAACCTGCTGCTGCCCGGAGACGGACCGGCCCGGCCGCCGAGCGCCTCGTCGGGCGGCTCCGGGCGCGCCAGCCCGAGGCGGTCGGCGACGGCGCCTCGATCGCCACGTTCCCGGCCGACGGCCTGACGAGCGGCGCCCTCCTGGCCGCGCTCTACGGCACGCCGCTGCCGTCGGTCGCCGGTCCCGGTCGGGATCGGCCGGCCGGTCGAGCTGCCGGCCGACGTCATCGAGCTGCGTCCCCATCTGGTCCCCGATGCCCCGCTGACGGATCGTCGTGAGTCTTCGAGCTGACGCCGCGGTCCCGGTCGTCGCCCGCTCCGAGCGATATCGGCCGCTGAAGCGCGCCTTCGACCTGATCGTCTGCCTGGCGATCATGCCGCTGGTCGCCCCGGTCCTGCTCGTCTGCGCGCTGGCCGTCCGGCTCGATTCGCCCGGGCCGATCCTGTTCACCCAGCAGCGGACGGGCCAGCACGGGATCCGCTTCGGGATGTACAAGTTCCGGACGATGGTCCGCGACGCCGAGGAGCTCAAGGCCGTCGCTGATGCACCTGAACATCCTGCCGCCGCCCGACTTCAAGATCATCGACGACCCGCGGATCACCCGGGTCGGCCGGTTCCTGCGCAAGACGAGCCTCGACGAGCTGCCCCAGATCCTCAACGTCCTGCGCGGCGAGATGAGCCTGGTCGGGCCGCGCCCGACCTCGTTCGCGGCCAGCACCTACGACCTGTGGCACACCGAGCGGCTCGAGGTCGTCCCCGGGATCACCGGCCTGTGGCAGGTCAAGGAACGCAACGCAGCGACCTTCGACGAGCGCCTCCGGCTCGACGTCGAGTATCTCCAGCGGATGTCGCTCGGGCTCGACCTGAAGATCATGTGGTGGACGGTCGTTGCCGTCTTCAAGCGATCCGGCGCCTGACATGGGCGCCGGGGGGAAGAGGGGCCCGACGTGCCGAGCGACCCGCGCCGGGGGGCGTCGATGAACCCGTTGCTCACCAGGCTCGGCCGAGCGCTCGTGGCGAGCCTGCTGCTGCTCGCTCGTCGCCGGCGCCGCCGTCGGTCGCCGCCGCCGACATCGGCCACAAGGACTTCGCCGACACCGGCGGCGAGCGCGGTCACCGGCTCGAAGCCGGAGAGCAAGCTCTGGTACAACGACGGCTTCTGGTGGGCGCAGCATGCAGCCGTCGACCGGCGGCGGTTCTTCATCTACAAGCTCGACCCGAGCACCGACACCTGGGTCTCGACCGGGGTCGCCCTCGACAACCGGAACGGCACCCGCGCCGACACGCTGTGGGACGGGACCAAGCTCTACGTCGCGTCGCAGAACTTCAGCCGACGGAGGAGCCGCGGACCGGTCGGCGACGACGCCCGGCTCTACCGGTTCAGCTACAACGGCTCGACCGACACTACAGCCTCGACAACGGCTTCCCGGCGACGATGCGCAGCGAGCATCCGGTCCGAGACGCTGGTCATCGCCAAGGACTCGACCGGGATGCTCTGGGCGACCTGGACCCAGAACACGTCCGCGGCGCAACCGCCTCGTCTACACGAACCACACCGTGAACGGCAACGACGCCGTCCTGGTCGACGCCGGCCGATCCTGCCGGTCGGCAGCCAGGGCGTCGGCGTCACGACCGACGCTGACGACATCTCGACGATCATCGCCTTCACCGTCGGCGGCGAGCACCGGATCGGCGTCTTCTGGAGCAACCAGGCCGACGCACAAGGACTACTTCGCCTGGCACGTCGACGGCGCCGCCGACACGACCGTCTGGACCGGCCGAGACCGCGCTGTCCGGGACCGAGCCAGGCCGACGACCACATGAACATCAAGACCGACTCGTCCGGCCAGGTCTACGCGTCGTCAAGACGAGCCTGACCGGCTCGAACCCGCTGATCAAGCTCCTCCGTCGGACCACCGACCGGTTCGTGGAGCAACTTCGTCGTCGGGATCGACAACGTCGGGAGCAACACCCGGCCGATCCTCGAGCTCGAGGAGAAGGCCTCCGGCAATGTCCTCCACGTCTTCATGACCGGAGCCCGCACCGCCGGCACGACCGGCCAGAGCGGCGGCGACATCTTCGAGAAGACGTCGCCCGTCTCGTCGATCTCGTTCCCGTGCCGGCCTCGGGCACGCACGGTGATCCGCGACGACGCCAGCGCGCAAGATGAACAACGTCGACCTCGACGAAGCAGAACGTCAACTCGACGACCGGGCTCGTCGTCCTCGCCTTCAACGACACGACCGACTTCTACTGGCATGACCACGACACGCTTCGGTCGGCGGCGCGCCTGATCCCCAGGCGGCGTTCACGGCCACGCACGACGTCGGGGACCGTGCCGCTGACGGTCAAGTTCACCGACACCATCGACCGGCACGCGACGCTCACCTGGGCGTGGGACTTCGGCGACCCGGGTCCGGCGGAACAACACCTCGACCGTGCCAGAACCCGAGCCACACCTACACCGCGCCCGGCACCTACACGGTCACGCTGACCGCGACCAACGGCAACGGGCGTCGGACACGTCGACCCAGACGAACCTGATCACGGTCGATCGGCGCCGACCGCCACGATCACCCTCGACGCCGGACGCCGACGCCCAGGTCAAGTCGGCGTCGGCGACGGCACGAACTACGGGACCCGGCGATCGAGCTCCGGACACGTGAGGAGAACCCGGTCGCGAGCACCACCTATCGGACCTACCTGCGGTTCAACGTGACCAGGGCCTGACCGGGTCGGTGACCGCGGTCAAGCTCCGCCTGTACGCGACCGACGCCAGCTCGAACATCCAGAGCGTCTACCCGACGTCACGAACCCGAACTGGATCGAGAGCGGCACGGGCAGCATCAACTGGAACAACGCCCCGACGATCGGGAGCACCCTCCTCGGATCCGTCGTCGGTCCCGACCGCAACGCCTACAACGAGATCACCCTCAGCACGTCCTCGATCACCGGCAACGGCCTGGTCACGTTCGCGATCAAGAGCATCGGGCACGAACAGCGCGTTCTTCTCGAGCAAGGAGGCGGGCCAATCCCGCCGCAGCTCGTGATCACCCAGACGATCGGCCCGTCCAACACGCCGCCGACCGCGAATGCCGACGAGCGCGACCGATCACCGAGGACGCGGCCGGCCCGGTCGACCTGTCCGGCGACCGATCCCGAGACCTGCGAGCTGGCGTTCTCGATCGTGACCCCGCCGGCCCACGGCTCCCTCAGCTCGATCTCGGGCAGACGGCGTGCGTGCGCGCGGCACGCCCGAACACCGACTCGGCCACGGTGACCTACACCCCGACCGCGAACTACAGCGGCGCCGACTCGTTCACCTACAAGGTCAACGACGGGACGACCGACTCGGCCGCCGGCGACCGCGACCCTGACCGTGACCGCGGTCAACGACGTGCCGGTCGGCCAGCGCGACGAGCGCCTCGACGACCGGAACACCGCAACGTCGATCACCCTCGCGCGGCGCCGACGTCGAGACGTGCGACCTGACGTTCACGGTCGTCAGCCCGCCGTCGAGCGGCACACTCGCTCGGCGGCGGGACGTCACCAACAAGCCATGCGTCGCGAACGGCGTCCGTACACGGACACCGCAGACGGTCACCTACACGGCCGACGAGCGGGTAACCGGTCGCGACTCGTTCACCTACAAGGTCAACGACGGGACGGTCGACTTCGGCCGACGCGACGGTGACGATCACGATCACCGCCGCCGAACACCACGCCGACCGCCGACGACCAGTCGCCGACGATCGACCGAGGACACGGCCCGCCACGGTCGACCTGTCGGGCGGCGATGCCGAAACCTGCGACCTGACGTTCTCGATCGTGAGCCCGCCGGCGCCACGGCTCACTGGGCTCGATCGGCGGCCGACGTCTGCGCCGGACCGGGCCCGTACACCGACTCGGCCACCGTCACCTACACCCCGACCGCGAACTACAACGGCGCCGACTCGTTCACCTACAAGGTCAACGACGGGACGAACGACTCCGCGCCGGCGACCGCGTCACATCACCGTCAACCCGGTCAACGACCGTCCCGACCGCCGACGCCGACGAGCGCCTCGACGCCACAGAACACGGCCAAGGTCGTCACCCTGACCGGCACTGACGTCGAGACCTGCGACCTGACGTTCGCGATCGTGACCGGCCCGAGCCACGGCTCGCTGGGCTCGATCAGCGCCAGCCGGCTGCGCGGCAGGGACCCCGAACACCGATACCGGCGACCGTCACCTACACCCCGACCTCCGGCTACACCGGCTCCGACTCGTTCACCTACAAGGTGACCGACGGCAGCCAGCGGACTCGGCGCCGGCCACCGCCACGCTCACGGTGACCGGCGGGAGCCCGACCACGATCACCCTCAGCCCGGTCGCCGATGCGCACGTCAACTCCGGCAGCCCGACGGCGAACTACGGCACGCCTGGACCTCGATCCGGACGCGTGAGGACGGGACCCTCGCCACCCCGACCTACCGGCCGTACTACCAGTTCAACGTCCCGTCCTTCAGCGGGACGGTGTCGTCGGTCAAGCTCCGGCTGTTCGTGACGACGCGCCAGCGCCGACATGACCCAGAGCGTCTACCTGGTCGGCAACGGCTGGACGGAGAGCGGGCATCACCTGGAACAACGCGCCGGTACCGCCCGGCAGCTCGATCGGCTCGGCCATCGCGGGAACCGCGAACGCCTACGTCGAGTTCACGCTGACGACGCCGATCACGCCCGAGCAGCGACCTACAGCTTCGCGCTCAAGAGCTCGGGGACGACGAGCGTCTACTTCAACACGAAGGAAGCCGCCTCGAACCACAGCCGCAGCTGGTGATCGTCTACCAGTAGCCGGTCGGCGGCGCGGAGTCGCCCAGCAACCGACCGGCGCTAGGTCGCGCTCGTGGACGAGCTGCGGATCGGCTCGCGGACCCTGGCGCTCGCGCGCGGGGACATCACGACGTTCGCCGTCGACGCGATCGTCAACGCCGCGAACTCGGCGCTGGCCGGGGGCGGCGGCGTGGACGGGGCGATCCATCGGGCCGGCGGGTCGGCGATCATGGAGGAGCTCCGGCGAGGATATCCAGGCGGCACGCCGACCGGGAGCGCCGTCATCACGCCCGCCGGCGACCTCCAGGCGCGCTGGGTGATCCACGCGGTCGGGCCGGTCTGGCGCGGCGGCGACCACGGCGAGGCGGCCCTCCTCGCCTCGGCCTACGCGCTCGGCGCTCGGGCTCGCGGCGGAGGCCGGTGCCAGGACCGTGGCCCTGCCGGCGATCAGCGCCGGGATCTACGGCTACCCGCTCCCCGAGGCGGCGCGGATCGCGCTCCAGACCGCCCGCGACCACCTGGCCGGCGACACGACGATCGAGCGCGCGACGTTCGTCCTGTTCTCGTCCGACACGCTCCGGGCGTTCGAAGCGGCCCTCGGGGAGCTCGCGGGGGGGACGGGCTGAGGGTCGGCCGGCGCGGGATCCCGCGGCTAGTCGAGCGACCCGCCGGGCTCGAGCGCGTGGACCGTGACGCTGGTCAGGCGGCGCGCCTTGAGCTCCGAGCGGAGCTCGTCCGGCGTCCCGGCCAGGATCGGGAACGTCCCGTAGTGGATCGGCAGGACGTGCTTGACGCCGAGCAGGTCGACCGCCAGGGCGGCCTCGCGCGGGCCCATCGTGAAGTGGCCGCCGATCGGCAGCAGGGCGATGTCCGGCTGGTACAGCTCGCCGATCAGGCGCATGTCGCCGAAGACCGCCGTGTCGCCGGCGTGGTAGACCCGGAACCCGTTCTCCATCTCGACGACGAAGCCGGCCGGCTCGCCGAGGTAGAGCGGCACGCCGCCGTCGGCGTTCCAGTCGCCGGCGGAGTGGTCGGCCTGGGTCATCGTCACCTTGAGCCCGGCGGCCGAGACCGTGCCGCCCTTGTTCATCCCGATCGCCGCCTCGCCGCCGCCGGGCAGCCGCCGGGCGAGCCACAGGCTCATCTCGTGGATGCACGGCCAGGCCGGCTGGAGCCGGCTGGCGATCGAGACCGCCTCGCCCATGTGGTCGCCGTGGCCGTGGGTCACGAGGAGCAGGTCGCAGCGCTCGACCGTGATCGGCCGGCCTGGGGCTCGAGCGGGTTGCCGAACCATGGGTCGATGAGGACCGTCTTGCCGCCCGGCGAGGTCGAGCTCGACGCAGGCGTGGCCGTACCAGGTGATCGTCGTGTCGCGCCCGAGTGCCATCGGTCACCTCCGCGCCGGCAATCGTAGCCCGCGGCGGCACCGCGCCGGAGCGCGCGGCTACACTCGGGCCGTGCCTGCCCAGCGGATCGCCGAGAACCTCGCGTTCATCAACTGGACCGTCCTCGCCGCGCTCGGGTCGGGCGCCTTCGCGGCGGTCGTCCTGGCCCGGCTCCGGACCGACGCGACCCGCGGCTACCTCGCCTTCACCTCGGCCTGCGCCGCGCTCTTCGGCCTGCTCGCCTACCTGTCCGACGGCGCCCTCCCGACCGGTCGCCGGCGGCACGGCGGCCGTCGCGATCGACCCGGCCTGGGACGGCGCCCGGCGGGCCTGCCTGCTCGCGTTCACCGTCCTCGCCGCCGCCTACACCATCGTCCTCGCCCGGCGGGGCCGGGCGCCCTGGCTCGGGATCGCCGGGGTCGCCGCCGGCGTCGGGGCGTTCGTCTTCGGGGCGCTCGGCTGGGGCGGCGGGTTCCCCGGCGCTCGTCGCCCTGCTCGGCCAGAGCCTGCTGCTGGCCGCGGCGACCGGCGGCGTCTTCGCGGCGATGATCCTCGGCCACTGGTACCTCGTGACGCCGAAGCTGCCCGGAGGCGCCGCTGGTCCTGTTCGCCCGGCTGCTGCTGGCGATCGTCGCCCTCCAGCTCGCGTTCTTCGTCGTCTCGGTCGCGCTCGGCGGCGGGTCGGGCGGTGGCCCGTTCGCGCCGTTGACCGGCCCGTGGGCGCTGTTCGTCTGGCTCCGCCTGCTCGTCGGGCTCGTCTTCCCGCTGGTCGTCTCGTGGGCGGCCATCCAGACCGCCCGGACCCGGTCGATGGAGTCGGCGACCGGGCTGCTCTACATCAACGTCGGGATCGATCGCGGCCGGCGACGATCGTCGCGGCCGGCCTCTACTTCGGCGCCGGCCTGCTGGTCTGAGCGAGGAGAAGCGTCGATGAGCACGCGCAGGCTGGCTACGTCCCGAGCGCGGCCGACCGGGACTGGATCGAGTCGATCGGCCGCGCCGATCCACCCGGCGCTGGTCGGCGATCGAGGCGGCGGCCGAGCCGGAGGGCATCCCGATCCTCGACCGCGAGGCCGGCCGCGTCCTGGCCGTCCTGGCCGCCGGCCGGCGGCGGATCGTCGAGGTCGGCACGGCCTACGGCTACTCGACCCTGTGGCTGGCGCTCGGCCAGCCGCCCGACGGGACGATCGTCGACGATCGACCCGGACCGGGCGCGGACCGACCTCGCCCGCGGCTGGTGGCGCCAGGCCGGGCATCGCCGACGAGCGGATCGTCGTCGTCAACCGGCCGGCGCTCGAGGCGTTCGCCGCCGGCGCGGCCGAGCCGGCCCTCGCTCGGCCCGTTCGACCTCGCCTTCATCGACGCGCTCAAGCACGAGTACCTGGCCTACCTCGAGGCGCTCGTGCCGCGGCTCGCTGCCGGGCGCGCTCGTCGTCGCCGACAACGTCCTGTGGTCCGGCCGAGGTGTCCGGCGACCGAGCCGGCACGACGCGGCGACGACGACCGACGCGATCCTGCGCGCCTTCGACACCGCCGTCCTGCGCGACCCGCGCTTCAGCGCCACGATCCTGCCGGTCGGCGACGGGCTCCTCGTCGCCTCGTACCGCGGCTGACGACGATGCGCCTCCGGGTCCGCCTGTTCGCCATCCAGCGCGAGCTCGCCGGGACGCGCGAGGTCGCCCTCGAGCTGCCCGACGGCGCGACGATCGAGGACGGCCTGGGCGGCGCTCGTCGAGCGGTTCCCGGTCCTCGCCCCGGGCGACCGTCGGTCCGGTTCGCCCGGAACGGCGAGTACGCCGACCCGGACACGGTCCTGGCCGACGGCGACGAGCTGGCCTGCATCCCGCCGGTCAGCGGCGGCGCGACGGAGCCGAGCCGGGCCGACGATCCGGGTCATCGAGCTGCGCGCCGAGGCCGTTCCCGACCGGGCTCGGCGAGGAGCTCGGAGCGCGGCTGGCGACGCCGGCCGACGGCGCGGTCGTCGTGTTCGCCGGGCGGACCCGCGAGACGCCGGGGACGCCGGCGCCGGGCCAGGAGGCGGAGGCGGCGCGCCACGCCGGCCGGCGGGTCGACGGGCTCGAGTACGAGGCCCACGAGTCGATGGCCGAGGCGGTCCTCGGCGCAGATCGCCGACGAGGTCGCCGAGCGCTTCGGCGTCGTCCGGCTGGCGATCGTCCATCGGCTCGGGCCGGTCCCGCTCGGCGAGGTGAGCATCCTGGTCGTCGCCGCGGCGCCCCATCGCGACGCGGCGTTCGCCGCCGCCCGCTACGCGATCGACGAGACGAAGGCGCGGGCGCCGATCTGGAAGGCCGAGCGGTTCGCCGACGGCCACGTCTGGATCGGGGCGCCGGCCCGGACGGCCCCGAGCCGATCGAGGGCGTCGGCCGCCGAGCCGACGGAGGAGGGGTCGTGAAGGTCTACATCAGCGTCGACATGGAGGGGATCGCCGGGATCAGCCACCCCGACCCGACCGGCCGCAAGGACCCGGGCTACCCGGCCGCGGTCGAGCTGATGACCGGCGAGGCGAACGCGGCGATCGCCGGCGCCTTCGACGGCGGGGCGACCGAGGTCCTCGTCAACGACAGCCACGGCGGGATGTACAACCTGAGCCAGGTCGGGCTCGACCCGCGGGCGACCCTCCTCCAGGGCCAGAAGGCCTGGTCGATGGTCGCCGGCGCCGGGCCGGATCGCGGGTTCGGCGTCGCCCTGTTCGTCGGCTACCACGCCCGGGCCGGGAACCTCGCTCGGCACGATCGCCCACACCTACTCGTTCCGGCCGGTCCGCTCGACGCTGAACGGCCGGCCGGCCGGCGAGGCGGCGATCAACGCGATCGCCCTCGGGGCGTGGGGCGTGCCGGTCGGGCTGGTCGCCGGGGACGACGTCCTGGCGGCCGAGATGGCCGACTGGTTCCCGTGGGCCGAGCGGGTCGTGGTCAAGGAGGGGTTCGGCCGGCACGCCGCGGCGTCGGTCCACCCGACCGTCGCCCGCGAGCGGGTCCGGGCCGGCGCCGAGCGGGCCGTCCGGCGGGCGATCGCCGGCGAGATGCGGCCGCTCGTCCTCGACCCGCCGTACGTCGTCGAGGTCACCTACCAGAACGCGCTCCAGGCCGACTACGCCTGCCTCGTCCCCGGCGCCGAGCGGGTCGGCGAGACGGGCGCCCGGTTCGCCGCCGACGATCCGCTCGTCGCCTACCGCGGGTTCCTGGCCGGGGTCCGGCTGGCCGGCCTCGTCGACTGAGGTCGCGGTCGGGCCGGGTGCGGTTCAGCGACGCCTCGCTATGATCCAGACGCGGCATCGCGGCGTTCAGACCGACACGCGCTCACCAGAGAGCCTGACCGCCGATCTCGGGCCTGCGAGCCTCACCGATCGAGGGTGTCGCGATCCCTAAGTTTCTGCGCCCAGCCTCACCGCCACCGCGGGATCCGCTGGCCGCTCGGCGGTAAACGGGCTCCTCCGGGACCACTGGCGCCTTCGTCGATCATCTCTATCATCCCGGAGCTGACCATTTTCAGTCCTCCCGCGCCCATCACCTTGTGCCTGCGCTTTCCTCTTTCCCTTCTCACCTCCACCGACGCCTTTCTCCTCTCTTCTCCCTTCCTCCTTTCTTTTCTTTTTCCTTTTCCTGCCTCTCGGACCTTCCTTGTCCGTCCCCTTTTGCCCCGCCTCTCGTCTCTCCACCTTCTCTCTCCTCTTTTCTTCTTTTTCTTCCTACCTCTCTTCTTCTCTTTTCTCATCTCTTTCCTCCTTTCTTTTTCTTCTCTTCTCCACTTTATCCATTCACTTACTCTTTCTCTCCTTCATTCTCTCCTCTCCTTCTTCTGTCTTACCTCGTTCTCTTTACCATCTTTCTATCCCCTGACCCAGCAGGCTCGTCCCAGCCACTCTTGGTCTTCTCTGCCTTCACCGTTCGCGCGCCTCGCGCGTACCGGCCGCTCCTATCGCGCCGCTCTTCCGCCTCTCGTATTTCTCATCTCTTTCATCTCTATCTTCTCTTCCATCTTTACCTCTTTCTCTCCTCTCTACTATCTTCCTTTCACCTCTTCACCCTCTCGTCAGCTCTCTCACCCTCTTCTCTCTTAATCTTCTTCTTATTTCTCTCTCCCCTCTCTCTCTATCTCTCAGCCGCCGTTTTCTTTCTCTGCCCCTTCCCCGGTGCGCCGAGCGTCACGCCCAGCTTGTCTTCTCACTTAGTGAGCTCGTCACGATGTCCTCACACCCTCATCTTCCTTTATCTTTTCTCTCTCCTTCTTCTCTCTTTCCTCTTTCCTTCCTATCTCACTATCTTTTTTCATCTGGTCACATCTCGAGTCGGCGCCTTTCTCCCTTTCGTTCTCTGCCCTCCATTGTAGCCCGCGCTCGCAGCGACTCGGTCCTACCCTCCGTTGTTCCGTAGTCCTCTGTCGGCATCGACTCTCCCTCTATCTCATCGCCCATTCTTGTTGTCGTGTTCGCCTTCGCTATCGTCTCCGTGTGCCTCTTCCTAGTCTCGTCGCGGGCTCACTCTTTCTCCTGGCCGCTGTGGCGCCTGTCTTCGCTCTTCGTCTCTTCTCTGTAGCCGTCCTGGATCGGACGTCCGCCCTGCTCGCTCTCCCTTACAGCGTCGTCTCTTCTCGTCCTTATCTATTGTTCTTTTCTATCTCTCTCTCTTCTCTCTTCTTCTCTTCTTCCTCTCCTTTTTCTTTTCTCTCCCCTCTTTTCCTCTTTCTTCTCTCTTCTCTTTTCTCCATTATTCTTCCTTTTCTCTTTCCTTTTTTAGCTCTTTTGTATCGTTACGCTCTATCCCTCTCACTCTCCTCTTCTCTTTCCTTTCTTACTCTCACTCTTCTCTCTCTCTTTCATTTTTCTTTCATATCCTTCCCGTCGTCCCTTTATCTTTTCTCCCCTTCTCTTCCCCTCTTCTATTTTTCTCTTACTTCCCATCACTTCTATCCTATCCTTTTTCTCTCTTTTCTTTTTCCTTTTCCTATTCTCTCTCCCTCCTTAATCTCTATTATTCATTCTTATTTATCTCTTCTACGTGATCGTCTACCGCTCCTATCACTCCTTCTTTCTATTCTTCTTTTTCCTCGCTCCTCTAGCTCCTGCCGTACGCTCTCTGTCTCATTTTACCTACCAGTACTCCTCTCCAGGCCGACTACGCCTGCCTGGTCCCCGGCGCCGAGCGGGTCGGCGAGACGGGCGCCCGGTTCGCCTCGGACGACCCGGTCGTCACCTACCGGGGCTTCCTGGCGGGCGTGCGTCTGGCCGGCCTTGTCGACTAGGTCGCGGTCGGGCGGGGTGCGGTTCAGCGACGCCTTGCGATGATCCAGGCCCTGAGGTCGGTCGGGATCCCCCCGATCCGATCGACCGCCGACCGACCCGCTCCGGCGCGACCTCGAAGCCCACCGACCGAGGGTACCAGTGAATGGCCCGAGGTCATCTGACGGGAAGGGGCGCGCGTCCGTATCCTTGGGCGACCGGGTGTGCCGCCCGGGTGCCGCGGCCGGCCCGCCCACGGAGGACCGCGTGCCGCCCACGTCTCGCAGCCGCCCGCGCCCCGCCCGCGCGCTCGAGACGCTCGGTGTCCGGATCGGGCTGCTGCCGCCCGGGCCGACGAACTCGATCGTCGACGTGGCGAACGTCGCGGTCGGCCACCGGACGGTCTGGCGCGACGAGCCCGGCCCGCCGGCCGGTCGTGGGATCGCCCGGACCGGGGTCACGGCGATCGTCCCGTTCCGGGCCGAGGAGCTGTTCGAGGCGCAGGTCCCGGCCGGCGCGGCCGTCCTCAACGGCGCCGGCGAGGCGATCGGGATCACGACGATCCAGGAGTGGGGAGTGATCGAGTCGCCGATCCTGCTGACGAGCTCGATGGCCATCGGCCGGGTCTACGACGGCGCGATCGCCGCGCTGGTCGAGCGGATCCCGCGCGCCGGGATCGACGACGCGCTGATGCCGGTCGTGGCCGAGTGCGACGACGGCGACCTGAACGACTCGCGGACGGTCCAGGTCGACGCGGCCGACGTCGCCGCCGCGATCGACGGCGCCGCGCGGCGTCGGAGGCCGGCGCGCCCGGGTCTCGGCGTCGTCGGGGCCGGGACCGGGATGATCTGCTTCGAGCTCAAGGGCGGGATCGGCAGCGCCTCGCGCGGTCGTCCGGCCGGTCGACCGGCCGGCGACGAGGCGGCGCCCGGGGACGGCGCCGCCGAGTACACGGTCGGGTGCTCTGGCGATGACGAACTTCGGCTGGCTCGAGCGCCTGACGATCGACGGCGTCCGGGTCGGCCAGGCCCTGGTCGCCGAGGGCTGGCCGGCCGCCGGCGGCGGGACGCGCGAGGCGGCCAGCCGGCGTGACCCACGAGCGCGGCAGCTGCGTCGTCGTCGTCGCCACCGACGCGCCGCTCCTGCCCCACCAGCTCGAGCGGCTCGCCCGGCGGGCGGGCCTCGGTCTCGCCCGGACCGGCTCGACCGCCGGTCACGGCTCGGGCGAGATCTTCCTGGCCTTCTCGACCGGCTACCGCATCGCGCGCGGCCCGGCCGACGCGGCTGCTGACGCACGACCCACCTCCACGACGAGTTCCTCGACCGCGTTCTTCATGGCCGCGGTCGAGGCGACCGAGGAGGCCGTGATCGACTCGCTGTTCGTGGCCGACACGGTCGACGGGTCGGGACGGCATCGTCGTCCCGGGCCTGCCGGTCGAGCGGACGCTCGACCTTCTCCGCGCCGCGGGCCGGCCTGGCATGAGCGGGCCCGGCGACCTCGGCCCGATCGACCGGCTCGTCGAGCTGGCCGAGACGCTGGCCGGCGCGTGGGGCGCCCGGGCCCGGATCTGCACGACCGGCGGCCAGGAGCGGGCGCTCCTCCGGATGTTCGGCGTGACCGGGCTCGACCGATCCGGCCGGCCGCTCGCCGCCGAGGTCGTCGACCGCTACGTGGCCGGGCGGCCCGGACCGGCTGGCCGGCGGGGTCGTCCTGCCGTTCGCCGCGGCCCTCCTCGAGTACGAGACGACGCCCCAGGAGCTGGCCCTCGACGTCGCCTCCGGCGCGGTCGACCTCGGGCTCGAGGCGGAGGTCCTGCGCGACCGCGAGCGGCGCGCCGCGGTCGAGGTCATGGCCCGGGCGCTCGGCCTGTCGGCGCTCGAGCGGATCGACGCCAACCGGACCGCCCGGCTCGAGCTCCTCGCGGTCATCGGCGACGCCGACAAGCCGTGGATCGGCGCCCCGCTCGGGTCGACCGAGCGTCGGCGTCGGGCACGACGCGAGGCGGCGCCCTGGCGATGGCCGGCGTCGACGTCATCCAGGTCAGCGTCCCGGCGATCCGCGAGCTCGCCGACCGGCTCCACGACGAGGGCGATCGACGTCCCGTTCTGGCGGCCCCGGCCGGTCCCGGGCGGTCCGCCGACCGGCGACGTCGCCGCCGAGCCGGCGCCGTCCGGCAGCCAGCGCGGGCTGGCCGAGCTCCGCCAGGCGGTCGACGGGGCGGCCGCCGAGCGGCGCGCCTATGCTCGGCTGGCGACGGTCGCGCTGCCCGCTCGCCGCCCCCGAGCAGGCGGTCGTCGCCGCGTTCGAGCGGATCGACGTCGTGGCCGCCGACGTCGTCGCCGAGATCGTCGACGGGAACGTCGACCCGGACCGGGCCCTGGCCGACCACGCCTTCGCCCACCGGCTGCTCGCCCGCTCGGGGGCGACCGTCGCTCGTCGGGCCCGGTCCGCTCGTGGTCGGCCCCGACCTCGCCCGCGGGGTGCCGTCGGACGCCACGACCCGGGCGGGCCGGGCGCTCGCCCTCCAGCTCGTCGGCGTCTTCCTCGCCCGGCTCCACGGCGTCCCGCCGGGCCGGCTGCTCGTCGGCGCGCTGCCGCACTGGCTGCTCGAGGAGCGTGGTCCGACCGCCGCGCGCGATCGCCCAGGTCGCCGTCCGGCGCGCGGCCCTGCCCGGACCACCCGCTCGCGTTCGAGGAGCCGGCGCCCGGCACGCGGGCGGCGATCGCCTGGCCGTCGATCCTCGCCGCGGCCGCTGCCCCTGGCCGGCCCGTCCGGCCTGATCGTCCGGGCGACCCGCGGCGAGGCGATGGCCGAGGTCGTCGCCGGCGACCCGCGCCGCGGCGGCCGTCGCCCACGAGGCGTCCGGCTCGCTCGGTCCGCTCCGGCCGCGCGGCCCGGCCCTGACGATGGCCCGCGGCGACGGTCACCGCCGCGGTCGCCACGCTCGAGCGGATCGCCGGCAGCGGCTGGCCGTCGATCCTCGGCGAGCCGATCGGGCCGGCCCGCCGCGGCCGGCTCGGCGCCGATGCCGTCGTCGAGCGGACCGAGGCGTTCGACCCGCTGGCGGCCTGGGATGGCACGCTCGGGGATGACGACGATCGACCCGCTCGGCTACGGCGCCACCAGCTTCTGGCTCGAGACCTGCGACGACGACCTCACGCCGCGGCCGTCGCTTCGACGGCTCGGCCGACGCCGACGTCGCGATCCTGGGCGCCGGCTACACCGGCCTGTGGACGGCCTACGAGCTCCTCCGCCGCGACCCGAGCCTGAAGGTCACCGTCCTCGAGCGCGAGATCGCCGGGTTCGGCGCATCCGGGCCGGAACGGCGGCTGGTGCGCGGCCGGGCTGCAGGTCTCGTCGGCCAACCTCGAGCGGCGGTTCGGGCGGGCCGGCGATGACGCGCGATCGAGGACGCCGTCGACAGCGGCGTCGACGAGATCGGCCGGGTCTGCGCGAGGAGGGGATCGACGCCGACTACGTCAAGGGCGGCAGCCTCGTCGTCGCCCGCGGGCCGAGCCAGGTCCCGGCGATGGACGCGCACTGGGAGGCGCTCGGTCGCGGCCGGCCGGGCCGACCACTACGAGCGGCTCGACGCCGCGGCGGCCGCCGAGCGGGTCCGGGTCGAGGGCGCGCTCGGCGGGATCTTCGGGACCGCAGTACGCGTCGATGCACCCGGGCAAGCTCGTCCGCGGGCTGGCCCGGGCGGTCGAGCGTCGCGGGGGGCACGATCCACGAGCGGACGGCGGTCGTCGACGTCGAGCCCGGGGCCGGCGACGGCCAGCTCCGGCCCGCCCTCCGGACCCAGCGCGGGCGAGCTCCGGGCCGACACCGTCGTGCTCGCCGGCGAGGCCTACCTGACCGAGCTCCGGCCGTGGCACCGCGCCGCTCCTGCCGACGTACTCGCTGATCGTCCTGACCGAGCCGCTGACCGACGACGCAGTGGGCGACGATCGGCTGGCGGAACCGCGAGTGCGTGGCGTCGTACCGGCTGTCGATCGACTACCTGACCCGGACCGCCGACGGCCGGATCCTGTTCGGCGGGCGCGGCGCGCCGTACCGCTACGGCTCGCGGATCGAGCCGCGGCTTCGACCGCGACGAGCGGACCCACGCGATGCTCCGGCGGTTCGTCGAGGCCTGGTTCCCGAGCCTGGTCGGGATCCGCTTCACCCACGCCTGGGGCGGCCCGCTCGGCTTCCCGCGCGACTGGCTGCCGACGTTCGCCTACGACCGGCGGACGGGGATCGCCTCGGCCCGCGGCTACACCGGCCACGGGGTGGCGACGGCGAACCTGGCCGGGCGGGTCCTGGCCGACCTCATCACCGGCGCCCGGACCGAGCTCACCGAGCTGCCGCTGGTCGACCACCGCTCGCCGTCGCTGGGAGCCCGAGCCGCTCCGCTGGCTCGGGGTCCGCTACGTCCAGGAGTCGCTCCTCCGGCTCGACGCGCGATCGGAGCGGACGGGCAAGCCGCCGACCGGCCGGAGCCTCGCCGAGCGCCTCGCCGCCCGCTGGATCCCGTAGCGGCCCGTCTCCGACGGTCCCCGAGCCGCCGGCGATCGCCGGGATGACGTGGACGGTCGCGTCCGGGCCGACCGGCTGGTCGAGCGACGTCGCCCGCTCGCCGTCGACGAACACGTTGATGTAGCTCGCGGATCGACGGGCCGGCGTCGCACAGCCGGTCGGCGATCCCCGGCCAGCGGGCGTCGAGCGCGGCGATGACCTCGCCGACCGTCGCCCCGGCCACCGTCGTCCGGCGCTCGACGCCCGGGACCAGGGCGGCCAGCGAGCGGGGCAGGATGACGGCGGCCATCGGGCTCAGACGACGATCGCCTCGACCGACCAGATCGGCGGCAGGGTCGTCGACGATCGGCGCCCAGCTCGCGCCGCCGTCGGCGCTCCCGTACAGCTGGCCGGTGCTCGTCCCGAAGTAGACCCCGACCGGGTCGAGCTCGTCGCGGGCCATCGCCTCGCGCAGGACGCCGAGGTAGGCGTCTCGCTGGGGCAGGCCGGCGTCGCCCCGGATCCAGCTCTCGCCGCCGTCGTGGGTCCGCCAGACGGCCGCCTCGCCCGTCGGGCATGTAGCGGCCCTGCTCGGCGCCGTTGAGCGGGATCGCCCAGACGGTCGTGCGGGTCGCGCGGGTGGGCGACCATCGGGAAGCCGAACTGGCTCGGCAGGCCGGCGCCGATGTCCTGCCAGGTCAGCCCGCCGTCGAGCGAGCGGTACTGGCCGCAGTGGTTCTGCTGGTAGAGCCGCTCCGGCTCGCCGGCCGCCATCACCAGCTTGTGGACGCACTGGCCGGTCACCGGGCAGCGGATCGGGCAGGAAGTCGGCCCGGACGCCCTGGTTGCGCGGCTCCCAGGTCGCCCCGCCGTCGCGCGTCTCGAACGTGCCGACCGCCGAGATCGCGACCCACATCCGGTCCGGGTCGGTCGGGTGCGGGACGATCGTGTGGAGGATGAGCCCGCCGGCGCCGGGCTGCCAGGTCGGGCGGGTCGGATGGTTCGTCAGGCCCTCGACGTGGGCCCAGGTCCGGCCGCCGTCGTCGCTCCGGAACAGGCCGGCCGGCGCCGACCCCGGCGTAGACCGCGCCGTGGGCGGCGGTGACGTTCCAGACCGCGCTGATCTTCGGGCCGTCGTCGCCGTAGGTCAGGCCGTCGCTCGACTGGGTCCAGGTCTGCGCCGAGGTCGTCGCTCCGGAAGACGGTCGGGCCGTACCAGGGCGAGCCGCCGCCGGCGTACAGCGTCCCGGTCGCCGGGTCGCGGCTGATGTCCTGGATCGGGTAGCCCTCGCACGATCGGGCCGCGGATCGTCCACGACCGGCGGCCGCGTCGGACTCGAGGATGAACGCGCCCTTCTTCGTGCCCACGAGGAGCAGGATCCGCTCGGCCACGATGCCCTCCTCGGCCCAGCGGGGGCCGCCGGACGGCCGCAGATGCCTAGGGTAGCGACCTCGGCCGGCGAGGTTCAGCGGCCGGGCAGTCGCTCTTGGTCGGCACGGCCGCACGCCAGCCAGGCCTCCTCCGGCTCCGGGCGACGCCCGCGTCGACGAGCGTGTCGAGGACGCGCTAGCGCAATGCGGCCCTGATGGCACGCAGCCGATCGCCGATGGACGAGCCCGCCGACGACCCCGGCCACGCCGCGCCCGGCATCGTCGCGGCGGCCGCGATCGTCCTCGCCGGCGTCGCCCTGGTCGGCGGCGGGCTGGCCGCCCGGGCCGCCCGGCGCCATCGGTCTCGCCCTCGCCGACGGCCGAGCCGACGCCCGTGCTGCCCGCGCCCGGGAAGCGCCGCCATCGGCTACCTCGTGCTGCCGTCCGACCTGGCCGACCGGGCCGCCAAGGCCGCGCAGGGCTCGAGCCGTGGGCGACGGCGAAGGCGGAGCTGCTGGCCGACGCCGAGGCCGCCCTCCGCGGCGCCGCATCCGATGGCGAACCTCGACATCCCGGGGACCGAGGGACCGTTCGTCGACGACACGGCGACCGCCTACGGCCTGGGCCTGGCCTACGCCGTCAGCGGCGACGTGCGCTACGCGCAGGGCGCGCGGGCCTACATCCATGGCCTGGGTCAACACGACGACCGAGCTGGTCAACGCCTGCCCGACCGACGGCGGCTGCCAGACGTCGCTGATCGTCGCCCGGGTCGTGCCCGGGTTCGTCTTCGCCGCCGACCTCATCCGGCCGTCGGGCGTCCTGACCGCCGCCGACGACGCCGCGCTGCGGGCCTGGCTCCACGACCTCATCCTGCCGACCTGCCGACGCGGCGACGGCAACTGGGGCGACGCCGGCGACTTCTCCCGCGCGGCGATCACCGACTACCTCGGCGACCGGAGGGCTTCGCCAAGGCGCTCGACGAGTGGCGGGCGCGGATGGACGCGGTCCCGTCCGACGGCCACCTGCCCGACGAGGTCCGACGCGGAGAGCGGCGGGATGTCCTACACCCAGGAGGCGCTCCAGTACAAGATCGGCGTCGGCCCGCCTGGCCGAGCTCCGCGGGACCGACCTGTGGACGTACGTCGGCAAGCAGGGCGCCACCCTCCGCGACGCGGTCGACGTCCTGCGGCGAGTACTGGTTCGACCCGGCGGCCTGGCCGTGGGACTCCGCGGTCCAGGTACCGTCGCCCAGTCCGATGTGGGAGATCGCCTACCAGCACTGGCAGGATCCGGCCTGGCCGCCGATCTTCGCCGCGGATCGGCCGTTCGGCGAGGTCGGCCACTCGGCGATCCGCTGGACGACCCTGTCGAACGGGATCCCGATCCAGTAGCCGGAGCCGACCGGGGCCCGGCCCCGAGCGCCTAGAACCGAAGGCTGCCGACGACCTCCAGCAGCGGGGCGAGGACGAGGACCGCGACGACCAGGATCGACACGATCACGACCGTGCGGTTCGAGACCTTCATGGCGCGATGATAGGCCGGAGCGGCTGGCGGGACCGCCGGCCGGCCCGGGCCCGGCCCGGTCTATCGTGCCTGCCGTGAGGGAGCGACGATGACCGCGGACGGCGTCCGGCGGCGCGGGCGGCGGGCCCCCGAGGGCCTGCCCCAGCTGCCCGTGGCGGTCGGTCGAGAACCCGTTCCGGCCGGTCGAGATCCTCAGCGCGGACCAGGTCGAGGCGATCCACCTCGCCTCGCTCCGGATCCTGCGCGAGATCGGGGTCGAGGTCCTCGGCGACCGCGGCGATCGACGTCCTGGCCCGGGCCGGGGCGGCGGTCGATCGGGACCGGCGCATCGTCCGGCTCGACGACGGGCTCGTCGAGGAGCTCGTCGCTCTCGCGCCGGCGGAGTTCACCCTCCACGCCCGGAACCCGGCGCGCGACGTCCGCTTCGGCGGCCGGCACCTCGTCTTCTGCGCCGTCGGCGGGCCGGCCTTCGTGACCGACATCGAGCGCGGCCGGCGGCCGGGCAACATGGCCGACTTCATCGACTACGTCCGGCTCATCGGCAGCCTGGACATCGTCCACCAGGAGGGCGGCGGCCCGCTCGAGCCGACCGACCTGCCGGTCGAGACCCGCCATCTCGACATGTACCACGCCCTGGCCACCCTGCTCGACAAGACCTGGCACTGCCTCGGCTTCGGGCGGACCGTCGTCGACGACGCGATCGAGATCGCCTGCCTGACCCGCGGGATCGACCGCGACGAGCTCGCTCCGCCGGCCGAGCCTGATGACGATCATCAACACGAACTCGCCGCTCCGGCTCGACGGGCCGATGTCGGACGGCGTCATCGAGCTGGCCACCCACGGCCAGGCCGTCGTGGCGACCCCGTTCACCCTGGCCGGGGCGATGAGCCCGGCGACGCTGGCCGGAGCGATCGCCCAGCAGAACGCCGAAGCCCTGTTCGTCATCGCCCTGGCCCAGGCGGTCCGGCCGGGCGCGCCGGTCGTCTACGGCGGGTTCACCTCGAACGTCGACATGCGGACCGGGTCGCCGGCCTTCGGCACGCCCGAGTACGTCAAGGCCGCCTTCGCCACGGGCCAGCTCGCCCGCCGCTACCGGCTGCCGTGGCGCTCATCGAACGTGACCGGCTCGATCGGTCGTCGACGCCCAGGCGGCCTACGAGTCGGAGATGGCCGTGTGGGGCGCGGTGATGGGCGGGGTCAACCTGCTCTACCAGGGCGCGGGCTGGCTCGAGGGCGGCCTGACCGCCTCGTTCGAGAAGCTCATCGTCGACGCCGAGATCCTCCAGATGATCGCCGAGGTGCTCGTCCCGTTCGAGGTCGACGAGGCGAGCCTCGGGGTCGACGCGATCGCCGACGTCGGCCCCGGCGGGCACTTCTTCGGCTCGGCCCACACCCTCGAGCGGTACGAGACCGCGTTCTACCGGCCGCTCCTGTCCGACTGGCGGAACTTCGAGACCTGGCACGAGGACGGGGCCCGGACCGCGACCGAGCGGGCGAACCGGATCTGGAAGCAGCTCCTGGCCGAGTACGTCGAGCCGCCGATGGACCCCGCCGTGCGCCAGGCGCTCGATGCGTTCGTGGCTCGCCGGAAGCGGGAGATCGCCGGGGACGGCTGACGCCGCCCGAGGGGCTCAGGCTCGCGTCGGCGTCGTCGCCCGAAGGGCCCGAGCGGTGACCACGCCCATCACCAGCACCCCGACGTAGAACGCCAGCTCGGCGACCTCGCCCAGCTCGACGATCCGCTCGCCGACCTGGGGGAGCACGGTCAGCCGCACGGCGCGGTAGGCGAACGGCAGGAGGAACAGGGCGGTCAGGCAGAGCGGCGGGACGAGCCGGGGATCGAGCCACCGGCCGAGGCGGGCGCGGACCGATCGGCGCCTGCCACAGGATCGGCATCGCCAGGCCGTACAGGCCGGCGGCCATCTCGCCGAGGTTGAACAGGCGCTGGACGCCGACGATGTTGTGGAGGTTCGACTCCCCCTGGCGGTTGATCGGCTCGAGCGGCTCCGGCGTCGCGAAGCCGAGGAGCCGCTGGCCCCACGAGATCTCTTCGCCGGTCGCCACGAACGCGCCGACCGCGACCACGAGGTAGATGGCGGCCGACCCGCGATGCCCGGCCGCGCGGGCGCGCATCGGCCGCCACGCCGAATGCCACGGCGGCCCCGCCCATCAGGAAGACCTGGCCCCACTCGATCGGCCCGTCCTCGTCGATCAGGGCGTGGTAGGTCCCGCTCTCGAAGGCGCCCAGGGCCATCATCACGGCGAACAGAGGGACCGGCGTCGCGAGGAGGACCCAGGCGACCGATCGCCGGATGCGCCAACGGTCCGAATCGGCGCCCACCAGCGCGCCGATCCTTCGCCCCACCGTGCCCCATCCGCTCACGAATCCCCCCTCGGAGGATGTCCGCTCGTCGGTTCCGGTCGAACGATAGGCCCGGGGGGACGGGTCCGCATCCGCCGGACGACCCGATTGTGGGCCGTCGAGGCACCTGTTACCGTAGCAGGATTGTTACCGATGAAGCGGAGGAGGGTCAGCCGATGGCGACCGGCGCGGGCACCAAGGACGATCCCTGGCGACTCAAGACGCCACCCGGGACGTCCGACTTCACCGATGTACCGCGACGAGGCGGCCGACCCGCCGGCGCTCGTCTGCGCGGTCGGGACGACCGACCTGCGCTACCAGCTCCGCTGCCTCGACGACCTCCACGCGATGCTCAAGGCGCACGGCGACTGGATGCCGCTCGGCAGCGCCGACGAGCAGAAGCCGGCCGCCGAGGGCACGGTCGAGGCGTGGGGGCGCTCGCCGGACAACCCGGTCGGCGGCTGGTACGGCCTGAAGAAGGGGCTGCGCGGCCGGTTCGGGATGTACATCCCGCCGCTCATGGAGGCGCTCGGGCTGGCCGAGGTCGAGCACAACCCGAAGAACAACCGGATGCGGGCGATCTAGCCGTCTCCACGGGCGTCGGATCCGATCCCGTGGCCGACCAGGCGGCTGCGCTGATCGAGCAGGTAGAGCAGCGCGAGCGACGGCGCGATGATCACGGCCGCCACCACGAACACGACCAGCAGCGCGTCGAGCGAGCCCGGTCGGGGCGGCGGCAGCCTCGAGCGACAGGAGCGCCCGGGAGGATGTCCGGATACTGGGCGACGCCCCAGCCCCAGACGACCGCCACGACCGCCCCGACCGCCAGCGACCCGGGTCCCTCGCGGCGCGTTCCGGCGCAGCAGGACGAGGGCGGCGACCGCCCATCAGCCCCGAGGCGACGATGAGTGGCCAGCCGCGGCTGGTGAGCTCGTCGGCGAGGAGCGGGGCGTCGACCCGGAGGACGACCGATCCCGGCGATCGCCAGCGCGCCGGCGACGATCGCGGCGGCCGTCGCCCGCCGGAGGAAGTAGCGCGACCAGCTCGGTCCCGGACTGGCGCCGCGCGTCGGCGACGAGGAAGACCGCCGCGAGGTAGGCGCACGTCGCGACCGCCAGGACGCCGACCAGGAACGAGGTCGGGGTGAGCCAGCTCGTCCACGGATCGCCGGCCGCGTTGCCGACCGGGACCCGACCGCTCGCGATCGCCCCGCCGGCCGCCCCGAGGAAGAACGGGGTCACGACCGACGAGATCGCGAACACCGCACCTGCCAGCCGCCGCCCGGTCAGCCCGGTCGCGACGGGCCGGAAGGCGAACGCGGCGCCGCGCAGGACGATCCCGAGGGCCGCCAGGCTGAGCGGCACGAACAGCGTCGACATGATCGCGGCGAACGCCGCCGGGAAGGCCGTCCAGAGGATCACCAGGTCGAAGATGAGCCAGGTGTGGTTCGCCTCCCAGACCGGCCCGATCGCATCGGCGATCAGGGCCCTGGGACGGAGGCCCCGCTCGGTGCCGCCGGCCGCGAGGTCCCAGAACCCCGCCCCGAAGTCGGCGCCGCCGAACACGGCATAGGCGGTCAGCCCGAGCCACAGGACGATCGCGGTGGCCTGCAGCGCGGTCATCGGTCGGGGCCGCCCGACGAGTGGCGCGGTCCGTACGGCACCGCTTCCTCCGGGACGTCGACGTAGGCTCGGCCGCCGGCGGCAGCATCCTGGCCGGCCCAGCGACGCCGGCAGCGCCTGCAACGCGATCACGGTCGCCACGCCGAGGACCGTGTACAGGACGACGACCGTCACGAACGTGGTCTGGACGCCGGGCGCCCGGGTGACCGCGTCGGCGGTCAGCAGGAAGCGGTAGACGACCCACGGCTGGCGCCCGACCTCGGTCACGATCCAGCCCGCCTCGAGGGCGATCACGGCGGCGATCCCGGAGGCCGCGGCCGCCCGCAGGAACCAGCGCGCCGTCGCGTAGTCGCGCCGGCGCCAGCGCAGGACGAGCGCCCACAGACCGAGCAGGACGAGGGCCGTCCCGATCCCGACCATCGCGTTCCAGGACAGGTGGACGATCGATTGCCGGGGGGCGCTGGTCGACCGGGATCGCGTCCAGGCCGGTGATCACGGTGTCCGGGCTGAAGCCGGCCAGGATGCGACGCCACGTACCGGGATCTGGAGCCCGCCGACGACCTGCCCGTCGACCAGGATCCCGCCGATCGTCTCCGGCTGGTGCGGGCCGGTCGTCGTGATCAGCTCCATCGCCGCGAACTTGGCCGGCTGGTCCTCGAAGACGCCCCGCGCCGCGACGTCCCCGACCGCGACCTGGAGCGGCGCGGCGATCGCGGCGACGACGAACGGGATGAGGAACCCGAGCCGGACATAGCGGTCCGCGCGGCCGCGCAGCAGACCGACCGCGTAGACCGAGGCGAGCAGGAAGCCGGTGACCATGTAGCCGGCCAGGAGCATGTGCGGGACCTCGTAGACGGTGGCCCGGTTGAAGATCACCTCGACCGGTGCCACGGCCGTCACCGCGCCCATCGGGTCCGAGGACGAACCCCGCCGGCTGGTTCATCCAGGCGTTGGCGGCCACCACCGAGAACGTCCCGCCGATCCCGGCCAGCGCGACGGGGAGACCGCTCAGGAGGTGCGCCCGCGGCGACAGGCGGCGCCACCCGTAGATGTAGATCGCGATGAAGATCGCCTCGAGGAAGAAGAACAGGCCCTCGATCGCGAACGGGATCCCGAACGCCCCGCCGAAGCGGCCCATCAGGACCGGCCAGAGCAGGCCCATCTCGAACGACAGGACGGTCCCGGTCACGGCCCCGACCGCGAACGTCACGGCCATCACCGTCGACCAGCGCCGGGCCAGCAGGAGCGCGGCTGGATCGTTCCGACGAAGGCCGATCGCGTTGGCGATCAGGACGAGCGTCGGGAGCGCCGACGCCCAGGCAGGCCAGGACGATGTGGAACCCGAGGGTGAACGCCATCTGGGACCGCGCGGCGAGCAGCTCGGGCGGTACGGCTGCGAGCACGGGTCAATGATGCGCCACCTTCGCCCAGCGAGCCGGTCGTGGCCCACGCGGGCCGAAGGTCGTGGTGGGTCGGACGGGATGGCCGATGCGGCGGCGATGCCGGAGCGCGATGCTCTCGGGGAGGCCGCCGAAGGGCGACCGGAGGGACCTGCGGTGGAAGCAGAGTCGTCGTGTCTGGCCGCGGCCCTCGACTACGCCGCACGCGGCTGGTCGGTGGTCCCGGTCCACGTCCCGATCGCGGGCCGCTGCTCGTGCGGGTCGTCCGATTGCCCGGCCGCCGGCAAGCATCCCGCGATCCGCTGGGAGGCGAGCATGGCCCGACGGGCGTCGGCCCCCGAGATCGCCGGCTGGTGGCGGCGCTGGCCTCGAGCGAATATCGCGATCGTGACGGGCACGATCTCCGACCTCGTCGTCCTCGACGTCGACCCGCGTCATGGTGGCGAGGCGTCGCTCGAACGGCTCGAGGCCGAGCTCGGGCCCCTGCCGGAGACGATCCAGTCGGCGACCGGCGGCGGCGGCCGCCACATGTGGTTCGCCCTGGGCGGCGCTGCCCCGCCCTCGTCCGTGTTGGCCCCCGGCCTCGACCTCAAGGCCGAGGGCGGTCTGGTCATCGCGCCGCCGAGCCTCCATGCCTCCGGGATGCGCTACGCCTGGCGACCGAACCTCGGTCCCGACGAGCACGGACTGGCGCTCGTGCCACCGGCGCTGCTCTCGCGCACGCCCGCACGCCCGCTCGGGTCCCACCCGCGGGGGATCGTCGTGCCCCGGACCGCCCAGGAGCAACGCGCCTTCGCCGAGGCCTGGCGGCGGGAAGGCGTCGCCCTCGCCGACGGTGATGCCTACTACCGCTGCCCGTTCCATCCCGACGATCACCCGTCGCTCCACATCGACCGGGTCGGCTGTCGCTGGTATTGCTTCGGCTGCCAGCGTGGTGGCGGGCCGAGTGCCCTGCGGGCGTTGTTCGGAGAGGGCGCCCCCCACGCCGCCACGCGGTCACGCGTCAGGGGGACGGTCGGTCCACGAGTCGCCGTGTCGCTGGCCGGTGACACGTGGATCGACGCGGTGGGCGAGTCGCACCACCAGGACGAGCTCCTGGCGCTTGCCGGCCGGCGTTCGTACGGAGGGGTCGACCTCGAGGCGGTCGCCGAGCTCGTCCCCGAGCCGGCCCACCCGGTCGACCCGCAGGCGGTCAGCGTCTGGATCGGCGGCCGCCCGGTCGGCTACCTCGGACGGGCGGACGCCCGGCGCCTGCGGCCCGAGGTGGACGCAGCGCGCGAAGCCCACGGGCACGCCCGGTGCCGGGCGAGGATCCGGGGCGGATGGGATCGCGGCCGGGGCGACCTGGGCTCGTTCGGGGTCCAGCTGCTCCTGCCGTCGGCCGGCAGCCGGACCGGGCAGGACGGCGGTCCGGGCGAGACGGGCCATCCGGACCATGACAGCCCGTGGGTGGCGAACCTACCGTGGTCAGGCCAGTCGGATCGGGTGGCGATGGCTGCCCGGTCCCGGGAGGCGACAGCATGTTCGAGCTCCTCGGCCGACTCGTCTTCCGCCTGCGCTACCCGATCGTCGTCCTGTGGGCCGCAGGCGCGCTCGGCGCCGTCCTCTTCGCCCCCTCCCTGTCGAGGGTGGGATCGGCCGACCAATCGGCCTTCCTGCCGGCCGACGCCGAGTCGATGCGGGCGAAGGCGCAGCTTGCCGAGGCGTTCCCCGATGAGGCGTCCGGTGGCACCGCCACCATCGCCTTCTCCCGGTCCGGTGGCCTGACCGAGGCCGACCAGGCCTACGTCGACGCCACGGCGGCCTGGCTGACCGCCCAGGCGCCGGACGACCTGCGCGGCCGGATCACCAGCGTCGTCGGCGTGACCGGCCACCCCGAGCTGGCGGCGATGCTGGCCAGCGCCGACGGACAGGTCCAGCTCCTGCGCGTGCAGCTCACGGCCGCCGCCTTCCAGCCCGCGGCCAACGAGGCGGCCGGGCTCATCCGCGACCACCTGACCCAGACGCTGCCGAACGGCCTCCAGGCGAACGTCACGGGCAGCGTCGGGATCGGCAAGGACTACCTCGCCTCGATCCTCGCGGCGACCGATCGGACGACGATCGTGACGATCGCCCTGGTCGTGCTGGTGCTGCTGCTGATCTACCGCGCGCCCGTGGCGGCCCTCGTGCCGCTGCTGACGATCGGCGCGGCGTACCTCGTGGCGAGCGGCATCCTGGGTTCCCTGGCCCAGGCCGGCTGGCGCATCTCATCGCTCATCCAGACGTTCGTGATCGTGCTCGTCTTCGGGGTCGGCACCGACTACACGATCTTCCTCATCTCCCGCTTCCGCGAGGAGACGGCGAACGCCAGCTGGGCCGACGCGATCCTGGCCACCGAGCGACGCATCGGGGCCGTCATCGCCGCCAGTGCCGCGACGGTCGTGGTCGGGCTGAGCTCGATGGCGATCGGCCGCTTCGTGATGTTCCAGACCACCGGACCGGCCCTGGCGATCGCGATCGTGGTGACTCTGCTCGCCGGTCTCACGCTGGCGCCGGCGCTGCTGGCGATCTTCGGCCGCTCCCTCTTCTGGCCGCGTCACGAGCGCGATGCCTCGGCCGACGGAGAGCGCGGGTTCTTCGCCCGGCTGGCGCGGTCCATCGCCCGGCGGCCGCTCGTCGTGACGATCTCCGTCCTCGTCGCCCTGGCGGTCCCGGCGGTGGCCGTCGGCGGGCGTCCGGCAGGACTTCAACGTGCTCGCCGACCTGCCGGCGGATGCCGACTCGAAGATCGGCTTCGAGGTCGTGGCCGCCCACTTCGACAAGGGCCAGCTGCTGCCCCTCGTCGCCGTCGTGACGGTCGACGGGGGCGACCTGACGGCTCCGGCGGCCCTGGCCGGACTGCGGACGACGACCGACCGACTGCTCGCGACCGAGGGCGTCCGTCGGGTCGAGAGCGTCATCGCGCCGTCCGGCGACGGCAGCACGCCCGGACGCCTTCCGGCCGTCGGCGCAGCTCAGCGCGATGGCCCGGCAGCTCGCCATCCCGGCCGATCCCGCGACCGCTCTGCAGCGGCTCATCGATCCGGCCACGACCGAGCGGTTGGGCGCCGCCGGCGACTACCTCGACGCCGTCGCGCGGGGCTTCCCGGACGTGGCGGCGAGCGCCGCGTTCACGACCGCTCGCGCCGACCTCGCCCGCCTGCCGGCGGCCATCGTCGAGCTGCGGGCGGGCCTCGGCGGGCCGAAGGCGGCGGCGCTCCAGGCGGAGATCGCGAGCCTCACGGCCCGGCTGCCGGCGGCGCTGACGAGCCTGTCGACGACCCTCGCGGCGCGCCCGGACGACTACCTCATCCCGCTCGGGTCGAGCGGCGAGGCCGGCCAGGCGGTCGAGCAGGCGGTCGCCGCCTACCTGTCGGCGGGCCGCGACCGTGACCCGGATGTACGTCATCGCCGCCGACGACCCCTACTCGCCCGCCGCCTTCGCCACGGTCGGTCGGGTCCGCGCGGTCCTGGCCGAGTCGGGCGGCCTGATCGGGTCGTCGGCGATCACCGAGGTCGGCGGGTCCACGGCCGAACAGGTCGACCTCCAGACGGCCATCAACGACGACTTCCTGCGCGTCGCGCTGCTCACGATCGTGGGGGTCTTCCTCGTGCTGGTCGTGCTCCTGCGCAGCCTGGTCGCGCCGCTCTACCTGGTCGGGACGGTGCTCCTGTCGTACCTGAGCACGCTCGGCCTGACCTCGTGGTGGTTCCAGACCGTGCTCGGCCATGCCGGGCTGAACTACTTCCTGCCGCTGATGGTGTTCGTCCTGCTGGTCGCCCTCGGCTCCGACTACAACATCTTCCTGATGAGCCGCGTCCGCGAGGAGGCGGAGACGCGCGGCACGCGCGACGGCATCCGCGCCGCGTCGGCCCGGACCGGCGCGGTGATCACCTCGGCCGGGGTGATCCTGGCCGGCACGTTCCTGGCCATGGTCGCCTCGCCGCTGACGATCCTGTTCCAGGTCGGCGTGACCGTGGCCGTGGGCGTCCTGGTCGACACGTTCGTCGTCCGCTCGCTGCTCGTGCCGGCGATCACGACGCTGCTCGGCGACGCCGCCTGGTGGCCATTCGGCCGGGAGGGCCGGCCCGGTCTGCGGGGTCCGCTCGCCGGCACCGGTCCCGGGCCCGTCCGCCACGCCCACGACCCGTCGCGCTGATCAGCGCGGTCCGGCGGGAACGATCCCGACCTGCTGGGCGACGCTGAGCCGGTCGGCCACGCCCCAGTGCTCGACGATCCGTCCCTCGTTCAGCCGGACGATGTCGATGACGTCGACCCGGATCGGCCGGCCGGTCGCCGGGGCACCCATGAACGGGCCCTCGTGGGTGCCGGTGGCGCTGATCCGGGCCCACACCAGGTCGCCGTCGGCGACGACGTCCTCGAACGTGAGGTGCAGGTCGGGGAACGCCGTCCGGAGCGACCGGATCGAGCCCTTGACGCCGTCCCGCCCGGGGCCGATCCCGACCTGGTGCTCGACGAAGTCCGGCGCGAAGAGCTCGTCGACCGTGTCGAGGTCGCCCTGGTTCCAGCCGGCCTCGATCGCTCGACGGAACGTCGCGATGTTCATCTCACCCACGGTCATGCTGGTCGCGGCCATCGGATCACCTCGCTACTAGAGTGGAGCTATAGTTCCCTACTGAAGTGATACTCTAGTGGCGTGAGCGTTGTCAAGTCCTCATCGCGAACCGACCGCGGCGGTCGCCGCCGGCGGGACCGCGCCGAGACCCGGACCCGGATGCTCGACGCGGCCCGGCGACTGTTCCTCGAGCGCGGCTACGCGGCCACGACGATCCCCGAGATCGCCGCCGCGGCCGGAGTCGCCGTCCCGACGATCTACTGGGCGTTCGGCTCGAAGCGGGCGATCGTCGGCGAGATCCGGAACGCCTGGTTCGCGACCGCGCAGACCGGTGCCCGGGTGCGCGAGGTCCTGGCCACGAAGGAACCCGGCGCCCGTCTCGACGCCTACGCCGCGTTCATGGGCCACCAGTGGGCGACGGGTGCCGAGGCGCTCGCGATCCAGCAGGATGCGATGCGGGCCGACCCCGAGGTCGCCGCCGAGATCGCGCAGGTCCTGGCCGAGCGGGCCGAGCGCCTGAAGGCGGTCGTCCGTCCGCTTCGGCCGTTCCTCCGCGCTGGGCTCACCCCCGAGACCGCCCACGACATCCTGCTGGCGCTGAGCATGCTCGAGGTCTACCGCGAGCTCCGGGCCCGGGGCTGGACGGACGGCCAGTACCAGGCCTGGCTCGGCCGGACCCTCCGCGAGCAGCTGCTGGCGGTCGCGTCGGCGTCCGCGGTCGGTTCTGGAGGCTGACGGGCGTCAGGTCCGATCCGGCGTCTCCGGACCGCCGACGTCGGTCGTCTCGGCGGCCCGCCCGGCGGCTCGCTCGACCGCCTCGCCGGCGACGATCCCGGCTGCCGCTCCGACCAGACCGCCGACGGCGGTGCCGATCGGCCCCGCGACCGCCGTGCCGATCGCCAGCCCGGCGACGATCCCGATACCCGCCTCAACCGCCTCGAAGCTCCGATCCTCGACCGGCCGGCCGAGGATGAGGCCCGGTTCGCCGGGCTTCTCCGGGTCCGCGCGCGGCTCGTCCACCAAGGTTGCTCGGGGCATGGCCAGCTCCTTCCGCCACGAATCCAACGCCCGAGCGGACGGGACCGCGAGTGCCGAACGACGCGTGTCGGGCGGCCATCCGGCAGCGTCCTCGACGCGGTCGGCGAGGTTCGGCATCAACCGACCGGCGGGGCGCCGAACCGAGCCGCGTCGAGCTCTGCCGCGATGGTGACCGGCCGGCCGAGGATCACGTCGACCAGGAGACGCGCCGATCCGGGACCCGTCGAGATGCCCCACGGTCCGTGGCCGGAGCAGACGAACAGCCCTCCGACGCCCGGGACCTGACCGATGAGCGGGCGTCCGTCGACGGCGAGCGGTCGCGCGCAGGCCCGGACGCTCCGGATCGGCGCCGTCGCGACGCCCGGCACGAACCGGGTCGCATGGGACAGGATCGGGACGATCCACGCCTGCGGGTCGGGCTCGAGGTCGAGGAACGTCGATCCGACCGCGCTCGCCCCGGTCGCCGTCACCAGGCTGAACCCGGGAACCATCGCCGGGTCCGCGGCCGGGCCTGTCGCATCGGGATCCGCGACGATGTCTGCGGTGCCGAGCGCCACGTCCATCTCGGCTTCCTCGAGAACGTGGCCCGGCGCGTCCGGGAGGTCGACCTCGACGACGACACCCCACAGCGGCCGGATGGGCACCCATCGACCCGACGGGTCGACGACCGCCGACGTCCCCGGCCCCGCCGCCACGACCACGGCGCCGGCCGGCTCGACCCGTCCGTCGATGGAGACGCCGACGACCCGGCCCGCCGCGAACGCCGGCCCGACGGACCTCCCGAGCCGCACCCGCGCGCCGAGACGCTCGGCGAGCGTCGCGTAGGCATAGGTCGACGCCGAGGGCGGGACCGGGAAGCCGATCGGTACCCGGCAGGCGGCGAGTCCCGGGGCGAGCGCGGGTTCGAGGCGCTCGAGAGCCGCGCCGACGAGCACCTCGGGCCGGAGATCGGGGAAGGACTCGGCGAGCGAGGCAGCGATCCGTCGAACCGCCGCCTCGCGATGGGTCACCAGCAGCAGGCCCGCGGCTCGGTCGGGGAGCCGGAAACCCGCATCCGCGTCGCCCAGCTCGCGGTAGAGCTCGACCGTTCGCGCGTACAGCGGCACGAGCGCGGGGTCGAACGGCCGCTGGACGACGCCGGAGTTCGCGCCGGACGCGCCGGCCGCCAGGCCCTCCCGCTCGTAGAGCGTGACCCGGACCCCGTCAGCAGCGAGGAACGCAGCGGCGGCCGCGCCGACGATCCCCCCGCCGACGACGGCGACATCCGGCGCCGGTCCGGTCACGGTTCCCCGAGCGGCATGGCCGCCCGTGCGGTGAACCTTGTGCTCATCGCCCCTCGCATGCTTCAGATCGAGCTCGCGACCTGCAGGCCTTCGAGGACCGCCTCCTCGACGGTCCGGGGCGCCAGGCAGTCGCCGATCCCGTGGACCTCGCCGTCGTAGGCGCCGGGAGCCTCGAGCGCCGTCGAGCAGGCCGTCGACCGGGTCGTGGCCCTGGGCGAGGACGAGCGCCGGCGACGTCCTCGACGATCACCGGCTCGCCGGTCAGGACGTGCTGGAAGAAGACGGCCGAGCCGTCGTAGCCGAAGAGCCGGACGAGCGGGATCACCTCGACGCCGGCCCGGGCCACCGCCGCGGTCATCGCATCGCGGACGTACTGCTGGATCCGCTGGCCCGGCATGTAGCCGTCGACCCCGAGGGTGACCCTCCGGCCGCGTCCGGCGAGGAGCTCCGCGATCCCGAGACCGATCCAGTCGCAGCGCCAGTCGGCGACGACGAGCCGGCCCTCGGGGATCTCCGCGCCCTGCAGGACCTGCCAGGCGTCGAGGACGACGGGCGCCCCGCTCAGCTCGATCGGCGGCCGGCGCGGCCCGGCGCCGGTCGCGACGATGACCACGTCGGGGTGCTCGCGCCGGACGAGGTCGAGGTCGACGGCGGTCCCGGTGACGATGCGCACGCCGGCACGCTCGGCCTCGCCGGCCAGGTTCGTGACGACGCCACCGAACTCGGCGCGGCCGGGGAGCCGCTCGGCGAGCAGGACCTGGCCGCCGACCCGGCGGGCGGCCTCGTAGAGGGTCACCCGATGGCCGCGCTCGGCGGCGACCGTCGCGGCCTTCAGCCCGCCGGGCCCGCCACCGACCACCATGACGTCGCGGGCGTGGCCGGCCGGGACGAGCCGGCCGTACGTGCAGCTCGCGGCCGCTCTCCGGGTACTGGATGCAGGAGATCGGGTAGCCGGCGTGGAAGTGACCGATGCACGCCTGGTTGCAGCCGACGCAGGCCCGGATCTCGTCGGTCCGGCCGTCGGCCGCCTTGACCGGCAGGAGCGGGTCGCAGATCAGCGCCCGGGTCATGACGCAGGCGTCGGCCTGGCCGAGCTCGAGGACCCGCTCCGCCTCCTGCGGCTGGTTGATCCGGCCGGCGACCATGACCGGGACGCGGACGACGGCCTTCGCCCGGGCGGCGAGGGGCGCCGTGTAGGCGTTCGGGCACGGTCATCGGCGGCACGATGTGGTCCGACCCGGCGAGCGTCGCCGAGGTCCCGGCCACGACGCTGACGTAGTCGAGCAGGCCGTCCGCGTCGAGGCGCGGCGAGCGCCGGCAGGACGTCGTCCGGGCGTCAGGCCCTCCGGGGTGATCTCGTCGATCGAGATGCGCAGGCCGACGACCGGCTCGCGGCCCGACCTCGTCGCGGATCGCGGCGATCGTCTCGCGCAGGAAGCGGAGGCGGTTCTCCGGGCTGCCGCCGTAGCGGTCCGTGCGCAGGTTCACCCGCGGGTTGAGGAACTGGGCCGGGAGGTAGCCGTGGCTCGCGACGATCTCGACCCCGTCGAGACCCGCGTCGCGCAGCCGCCGGGCCGCCGAGGCGTAGCCCGCCCGGATCTCCTCGATGAGCGGGATCGGCATCGCCCGCGGCATGACGTGGAACCGCTCGTTCGGGACCGCCGACGGGGCGAGCGCCACCGGGAGCGTGCCGTCCTGGGACTCCATGAGCTCGCGGCCGTCGTGGAAGATCTGGCCGACGATCGCGCTGCCGTGGCCGTGGACGGCCTCGGCGAGCCGGCGGTAGCCGGGGATGCAGGCGTCCTCGGTCGCCATGAGGATGTGCGAGGTGTAGCGCGCGCTCTCGTGGACGCCGGCGACCTGGACGACGATCAGCCCGACACCGCCGGCGGCCCGCGCCGCCTGGTAGGCGATCAGCTGGTCGGTCACGAAGCCGTCGACGGCCATCACCGTGTCGTGGCCGGACGAGACGATCCGGTTGCGGATGCGTGACGCTCCCGATCCGGAGCGGCTCGAACAGGCGTGGGAACGACGGGCGGTCGGGGCTCGTCGACGGCGTCGTGGTCATCGATCCTCCGGGTCGCCGGTCCCTGGGGCGGATGTCCGGCTGGTGGCGAACGCACCGGCACTCTACCCCGACCGAACGGCGCGACGGACTCTTGTCACGCCGGGGGACGACCAGTGGAGGCGTCTCGTGGGCTAGGCTGACGGTGCGCTCGGTCCCTGGAGGAGGTCGCTTGATCATGGTCGAGACGGCGGACGTCATCGTCATCGGAGCTGGGGTCCAGGGTGCCAGCCTCGCCTTCCATCTCGCCTCGCGGGGCGCCACCACAGTCGTGGTCGAGCGCAGCACGATCGCCGCCGGAGCCACCGGGCGGTCGAGTGGTCTCGTCCGGATGCACTACGACCTCCTCGTCGAGGCGCGCCTGGCCTGGGAATCGCTGGCCTGGTTCCGCCACTGGGATGCGCGGGTCGGCGGGGAGTGCGGCTTCACCCGGACCGGCTTCCTCCAGCTCGTCGCGCCGGCCAACGCCGAGCACCTGCAGGCGAACGTCGCCGACCAGCAGGCGATCGGGATCCCGACCGAGGTCGTCGACGCGCGTCGGATCCGGGAGCTGGTACCGATCCTGGCGGTCGAGGACGGCGAGGTCGGCGCCTACGAGCCGGAGTCCGGCTACGCCGATCCAGCGGCCACCGCCGGGAGCTTCCTGCGGGCTGCCAAGCAGCGTGGAGCGCGGCTGGTCCAGGGCGCCGAGGTCGCGGCGATCCCGGTCGCCGGCGGGGCGGTGACGGGGGTCGTGACGAGCAAGGGCGCCTTTTCGGCGCCGATCGTGGTCGACGCCGCCGGCGCATGGGCGGCCCGGGTTGCTGCGCTCGCCGGGATGACCATCCCGGTCGTGGTCTGGCGGCACGACACCGCCTACCTGGGTGCGCCGCCGAGCGTCCCGGTCCCGTTCCCGGTCGTCATCGACGACGCGAACTCGATGTACTTCCGGCCGGAGGGGACCGAGCTCGTGCTGGTCGGGCTCGAGGACGACAACGAGATCGACGGATCGCCGGATCGGGAGACCGACACCGCCGCGGCTGACTTCCCGGAGCGCGTCACCGACCGGATCATCCGGCGGATCCCGGGTCTCCGGGACGGAACGTTCCGCTCGGCCCACAGCGGCCAGGACGGGCTGACCCCGGACCAGCGACCGATCCTGGGGGCCGTCGGCCCGGCCGGCCCGGCCGGCTTCTACGTCGACTGCGGGCACAGCGGGACCGGGTTCAAGACCGCGCCGGCCGTCGGCCTCGGGATGTCCGAGCTGATCCTCGATGGGGCATCGCGAACGGTCGACCTCGCGCCGTTCGCGCTCGAGCGGTTCGTCTCCGGTCGGCTGCTCCATGGCGCCCATTCCTACGGCGACACATGGCGCTGATCGAGCGTTCGGGTCGATCGCCGCGCGAGTCGCGCGACGACGCGCTGAGGGTCACCGGCGTGGGTGGCTGCCTTGACAGTGGCGGCCGGAGCGCGCATACCCATCCGGGGTGGTGGGCCGATCACTCTCGGTAGTGGCTCCGGCCACCATCCCTTTCGCCGGATGACGCCCCGGGCGCGCTCGGCCAGGTCTCGTGGCGCTCGGTGACGTGGAGGCGGTCGAACCGCTGGCCCGGGAGTCGGTGGCGATCGGTCGTGAGCTCTCCGTGCCGGGCGACGTCCACTACCCAGCCTCCACTGCCTGGGAGCTGCGCGCTGTGCCGGGACGACGGGGACGCAGCGGCGACTGGTGCTGCCGCCCTGGAGGCCGAGGGGCGCGCGATGGGTTGGGAGGCGGCAGTCGCGGCTACCTCAGATCCGGCGACGACCTGAGTCCAGGCCGCGCCGCCGCGTTTCTCAGGGTCCTCGAATGAGTTGGCGGTAGACTGGTCCGATCGTCGGGCTGCGCACCCGGCGTCCAGCCGTCACGGAGCCTCGATCGTCGTTCTCGACCCGGTTCCGGCGGGTTCGCTGCGATCGACGCGGAGCGTCCCTCCGGGCGGGCAGACACCCGGAGTCGTCCTGCCGCGATGCCAGACCCGAGGGATGATCCACTCCGTCCGGAGCGTCCGGAGCGTCCGGAGCGTCCGGAGCGTCCGGAGCGGTCGCGGCGGCTCGGCCGCCTCGGAACCTCGCTCCGGCGGACGACCCCATTCGCCGGTGGGATGTTGGCGGCCTTCGTCGCCGTGGCGCTGTACGGCCTGTTCGTCCCGGGGCCGCCGCCGCTGACCCAGCGCGACGTCAACGACAGCATCGCCTCGGCGCTCGCCTCGGCGACCCCGGCCCCCGCTCTTTCGCTCGAGGCGTACCAGGCCATCCAGCCGTCGCTCGTCCTGATCGAGACGACCGGCTCGGTCAAGGGCGCCAGCGGCGGGCTTGGCAGCGGCGTCGTCGTCGACCAGAACGGCGACATCGTGACCAGCCTGCACGTCGTCGCCGACGCGGCCACGATCAAGCTCACGTTCGCGGACGGCTCGCAGTCGCCGGCGGAGGTCACTGGCCGCCAACCCGAGAACGACATCGCGGTGCTGCGGGCCACGCAGCCACCGTCCGATCTCGTGCCGGCGACGCTGGGTGACCCGAACGCCATGCGGATCGGCAGCGAGGCATACGTCGTCGGGAACCCGTTCGGACTGTACGGCTCGCTGAGCTCGGGGGTCGTCTCGGGCCTCGATCGCTCGTTCAGGATCCCGGACAGCGACGTGGTGCTCCACGGCCTGATCCAGGTCGATGCGGCGGTCAACCCGGGCAACTCGGGCGGCCCGCTGGTCAATCGGGCCGGCCAGGTGATCGGCATCGTCGCGGCGCTCATCAATCCGAGCAAGGAGGATGTGTTCATCGGCATCGGACTCGCCGTCCCGATCAACGTCGCGGCCGGTGCGGCCGGCCTGCCCCAGTACTAGTCGATCGCGGTGGCCGGTCCAGCCGGTCCCGTCCCAAGTCGCGGAGGTGAACGCCAGTGGACCACGAGCCAAGCGCCGATCGGGCCCGGCCGATGGAACGGGTCCTGTACGAGGTCAAGAAGGTCATCGTGGGGCAGGACCACCTCCTCGAGCGGCTGGCCGTCGCCCTGCTCGCCCGAGGCCACCTCCTGGTGGAGGGCGTCCCGGGCCTGGCCAAGACGATGGCGATCAAGACCCTTGCCGAGTCGATCGGCGGTGAGTTCAAGCGCATCCAGTTCACCCCGGACCTGGTGCCGGCGGACCTCGTCGGGACCCGGATCTACAACCAGAAGACCGCCGAGTTCGGCACCTCGCTCGGACCCGTCTTCACCAACCTGCTCCTGGCCGACGAGATCAACCGGGCGCCGGCCAAGGTCCAGAGCGCACTGCTCGAGGTCATGCAGGAGCGCCAGGTCACGATCGGGCGCGAGACCTTCCGGGTGCCCGACCCGTTCCTCGTCATGGCGACCCAGAACCCGATCGAGACCGAAGGGACGTACGCGCTCCCGGAGGCCCAGGTCGACCGGTTCATGCTCAAGGTCCTCATCGGCTATCCCAGCCCGACCGAGGAGTTCGCCATCGTCGAGCGGCAGACCGGACCCGCCCCGGTGGTCCAGGAGGTGATCACCACCGAGGAGCTCCGGGCGCTCCAGCAGGAGGTCGACCGGGTCTACGTCGACCCGGCCCTGGTCGAATACGCGGTCCGACTGGCGACCTCGACCCGGGCGCCCAAGGCCCACGGGATGGCGGAGCTCGAGCGGTACATCCTGTACGGGGCCAGCCCGCGCGCCTCGATCAACCTCATCCTGACGGCGCGGGCGCTGGCCTTCGTCCGCGGACGCGACTACGTCCTGCCCCAGGACGTCACCGACATGGTCCGCGACATCCTGCGCCACCGGCTCGTGCTGACGTTCGAGGCGCTCTCGGACGACATCGCCGCCGACAACGTCCTGACCACCGTCCTCGACCGGATCCCGGCTCCGGTGGTTCCCCTGCGGGAGGCTTCCAACGTCCGCGCCAGCGCCTGAGCGGATCCTCCAGCGCCTCGACTGGCAGGTGATCCGCCGCCTCGACGGCCTCCTCCAGGGCGACTACCGGAGCCTGTTCCGTGGCGCCGGGCTCGACCTCGCGGGGATCCGCGAGTATCAGCACGGCGACGACGTCCGGTCGATCGACTGGAATGTGTCCGCGCGGATGGACGCGACCTACGTGCGGGAGTACGTGGAGGATCGCGAGGTCACGGCGTGGTTCCTGCTCGACCTGAGCCCGTCGGTGGACTTCGGCACGGTCGACGCCGACCGCCAGAAGCGGACCGTCCTGATCGACTTCGTGTCGACCCTGGCCCGGCTTCTCACCCGCCGCGGCAACCGGGTCGGCGCGATCCTGTACAGCAGTCACGTGGAGTGGACGATCCCGCCTCGCGGCGGTCGCGACCAGGTCCTCCGGCTGATCGACGACCTGATCCGACATCCGCGGCTCGACGGTGCGCCGTTCACGGACCTGACGCCGTTGCTCGACAGTGGGCGCCAGATGATCAAGCGTCGATCGCTGGTCTTCATCGTCTCGGACTTCATCTGCGCGCCAGGCTGGGAACGGTCGCTCAGCCTGCTCAACCGGCGCCACGAGGTCGTGGCGGTCCGTCTCCTCGACCCACGCGAGGTCGAGCTGCCGGACGTCGGCCCACTGATCCTGGAGGACGCCGAGACGGGCGAGCAGCTCTACGTGGACACCCATGACCCGGGCTTCCGACGTCGCTTCCAGGAAGCGGCCGCGCGGCGTGAGTCCGGCGTGAGCGCCGCGTTCGCCCGATCCGGCGTCGACGCCCTGTCGCTGTCGACCGACGAGGACCTCGTCCGGGCGATCGTCCGGATGGCGGACCTGCGTCGGCGTCGGAGGTAGCCGATGTCGTTCATCTGGCCCCCGATGCTCGTCGCCGTCGTACTGGTCCCGCTCGGCGTGTGGCTCGCCCGGGCGCTCGACCGGCGGCGCCGGCGATCCGTCGCGACGCGGGCGGGCCTGGAAGTCGCCGTCGTCCGGCCGGGTCGCAGCGGAGGCCTCCGGGCGCGCATCCCGGGGGCGTTGTTCCTGGTCGGACTGACGGTCATGCTCGTCGCCCTGGCCCGACCGCAGGGGACCGTCGACCTGCCCCGCGAGGAGGGAACGGTGATCCTCGCCTTCGACGTGTCGGGCAGCATGGCCGCCGACGATCTGAAACCGACCCGGATGGACGCCGCCAAGGCGGCCAGCCATGCGTTCGTCGAGCGTCAGCCGACCGGCGTCGTGATCGGGGTCGTGGCGTTCAGCGATTCCGGGCTGTCCGTCCAGACGCCGACCGACGATCAGGCGACGGTGCTCGCCGCGATCGACCGGCTCGCGCCACAGAAGGGGACCGCGCTCGGCCAGGGCATCCTCGCATCGCTGGATGCGATCGCGATCGCCCGGAACGGACCCTCGACCAACTACTACAGCAACCGGACGCCGGCCCCGACGCCGTCGCCGACCCCGGTCCCGGCGGGGACCCATGCTCCGGCCGTGATCGTGCTCCTGACCGACGGCGAGAACAACGAGTCGCCGGATCCTCTGGCCGCCGCGCGGGAGGCCGTGGACCAGGGCGTCCGGGTCTTCACGGTCGGCCTCGGGAGCCCGGACGGGGCCACGCTCGACCTGAACGGGTTCAAGGTCCACACCCAGCTCAATGAGGCCCTGCTCCGGCAGATCGCCCAGGTCACCGACGGTGCCTACCACCCCGCCGCGGACCAGGCGGACCTGACCTCCGTCTACGACCAGCTCGACACGCAGCTCGTGGTCCGACCCGAGGCCATCGAGCTGACGTCGCTGTTCGCCGGAGCGGGCATCGTCGTCCTGGCGCTCGGTGGGCTGTGCTCGCTCCTCTGGCTGGGGCGACTTCCATGACCCGGTCGGGCGGCGCGCGGCAGGCGTCTGGCTGGCCGTAGATGGACCTCCTGTGGCCGGGCTTCCTGCTGCTCCTCGGGCTTCTGCCGGGGCTCGTCGGCTGTCTACATCTGGGCCCTCCGGCGAAGGCGCCCGGCAGGCGTGCGCTACTCGAGCCTGGCCCTGGTCCGCGAGGCGTTGCCCGGCTCCTCGAGCCTGCGCCGGCATCTCCCGTTCGCCCTGTTCGCGCTCGCCTTGGCAGGCCTCGTCGTCGCCCTGGCCCGTCCGGTCGCGGTCGTCAGCGTGCCGACGAGCCGGACGACGATCCTCCTCGCGATCGACGTGTCGCGGAGCATGTGCTCGTCCGACATCCCGCCGACCCGGCTCCAGGCGGCCGAGGCGGCGGCCGGCGCGTTCATCCAGCGCCAGAGCTCGTCGACCCGGATCGGGATCGTCGCCTTCAGCGGCTTCGCCGAGGTGATCCAGGCGCCGACGACCGATGAGGAGATGCTTCTCGACGCCCTGCAGAGCCTGACGACCGGCCGGCGGACCGCGATCGGCAGCGGGATCCTCGCCTCCATCGACGCGATCGCCGAGGTCGACCCGGCCGTCGCGCCGAGCCAGATCGAAGGACGGCCCGGCGTCCCACCGGCCCCGGTGCCCAAGGGCGCCTACGCACCGGAGATCATCGTCGTCCTGACCGACGGCGTGAGCAACTCCGGCCCGGCCCCGCTCGACGCGGCGCAGCAGGCCGCGGACCGCGGGATCCGCGTCTACACGATCGGCTTCGGGACGGCCGACGGCGGGGCGTCGGACCCGGCCTGCGCGCCTCGGTTCGTGGGCGGCGAGCCGGGCATCGGCGGTCCACCGCCCGGTGCCGGCGCGCAGGGATTTCGGCGGCTTCCGCCGAGGGATCGACGAAGCCACCCTCAGGCAGGTCGCCGACCTGACCGGCGGGGCGTACTACCCGGCCGGGAGTGCCGGCGAGCTCGACAAGGTACTCCAGGAGCTGCCGACCTCGCTGATCACGAAGCATGAGGTCGTCGAGATCGGGGTCGCATTCGTGGCGGTCAGCGTCGTGCTGACCGCCCTGGCGCTCCTGCTCGCTCGCGCCTGGCGCCCGCTGCCCTGAGCGCGACCGATGCCGGCGGGCACGCGCCGGCGATCGAACCGAGTGCTAGCGTGGCCGGCATGCCCGACCGCCTCTCGTTCCGCGCGACCGCGCTCGCCGTCCTCGCCTTCGCAGGTGCGATGGCCTACCTCGAGGCGGCGGTCGTCGTCTACCTGCAGCGCGCGCTCGGGTCGCAGGTCGGAGAGATCTTTCCGCTCCGACCTGCCAGCGAGGCGGGCGACCTCATCGTGATCGAGGCGGGGCGGGAGGCGGCGACCCTCGTGATCATCGCGACCGTCGGCCTGCTCGTCGGTCGGACCTGGTCGGAGCGGCTCGCCTGGGGTGCGGTCGTCTTCGGGGTCTGGGACATCGGCTACTACGCGTGGCTCCACGTGTTCAGCGGCTGGCCGCCGTCGCTCGACACGCTCGACCTCCTGTTCCTCCTGCCGGTCCCGTGGGTCGGGCCGGTCTGGTCGCCGGTCGCCGTCAGCGTGGCGCTCGTCGGCGTCGGTCTGGCCGCTGGGTCGAGGTTGCGTTCTGGCGGGCGGTTGACGCTGGCTCGCTGGCACGCACCCGCCGGGCTGGGCGGCGGGTTCCTCGTCGTCCTGTCGTACACCCTCGACGCGCCGCGGCTCATCGACGGCGGCCTCCCCGGGTCGTACCCGTGGCCGATCTTCGCGGTCGGGATGCTCGTGGCCCTGGCAGCGGCCATCGACGCCCTGCGGCCCGCACAGCGGGCCCCCACGTTGTAGTGCAGCCCGGGCCCGCTCAGCCCGCGTCGCTGGCAGGGACGAGGCGGACGATCGGGATGGTACGGCTGGTTGACGAACCCAGGAAGCCGGGCGTCCCATCCTGGTGGGTCGCCCGGCTTCCTCGTCGCGGACGAGCGGATCGCCCGCGGTCAGGGTGTCGCCACCGAGGCGTCAGGGACGCTGCGCCCGGGAGCACGGCCGGGTCGCCCGCGCCGATCAGCCGCTCACCGGTCGGTGTTAGTACCGCTTCGCTTCGGCCTCGTCGAGCGATCCAGACCTGCGGATGCCCATCGACGCCGCCGCGCTCCATCGCTGCCGGGAGCGACGGGTCCTGGGTGAACGCTCGAGCGCCGTCGAGCGTCGCGAACTCGTTCACGATCACGATCGTGTTCGGGTCCGCCGCCTCGCGACTGATCGAGTGGCCCGTCGCTCCGTGCGCTCGACGGACGGCCTCGTGCTCCGTGAAGACCGGGTACCAGCGGTCATAGTCGACCACGTGGTGCTGAACGATCACCTTCGTCATCAGGGGACGCCGTGCCTTTCGTCTGGACCGAGCCTGGGTGGCTGGTCGTTAGGGCCCTAACTATATGATTAGCCGCCATATTGTCAAGCCCCGTATCATGTGCTGGATGTCCAAGATCCAGATGCCCGACGACTTCTACGAGCAGACGCCGGATGCGAACATCCTGGCGACCGAGGCCGTCATGAACACGATCCGCACGGCCGACATGCTGTTCGATCAGATCGGACGACTCCTTCGCCCGCTCAACGTCAGCGCCGCAGGCGGTCTCGCCCTCGGGATCCTGCGCGATCACGGGTCGATGTCTCCTTCCGAGCTCGGAGCGCGGCTCATCGTCACCCGCGCCACGGTGACCGGGCTGCTCGACTCGCTCGAGCGACGGGAGTTCGTCCGCCGTTCCGCGAACCCGGCCGACCGCCGGAGCCTGCTCGTGGAGATCACGCCGGCCGGGCTCGAGGTGATCGCGGCGGTCCGGACAACCGTCCATCGCCAGGAGAAGGCCTGGATGGGCGGCTTCTCCGAGGCGGACCTGCGCGCGTACATCGAGCAGCTGCACCGGATCCAGGACAGTCTCGCCTCGACGCCGGAGATCGAGGGGTAGGTCACCGGCGTCGTGAGCCCGTCCGGACAGGACGTGCGCCCACGTGCATACTCCCGTCCTCGCACCGGGTCGGCGTCCCCGCCATAAGGCATCCAGACGCGCCTCCCGAAGGAATTGGCCGGTAGACGACCGGCTCACGTCGAACGGAGGCGCGAAGGTGGACAAGGACCTCGTCGACGAGGTGTTGGGTGCCGCGGCCAGGGTGGTCGCCAGCGGGGCCATCTCGGCGAACGGGCACGGCAACGTCAGCGTCCGAGTCCCCGGCGCGGAGGAGATGTACTTCACCTCTGCCCCTCGCTGAGGGGGCTCGGACCGGACGGCGTGGTCCGCGTCGGCCTCGACGGGACGCTCCTGGAGGGTCACCTGCCTCCGATCCAGGGCGCCGTCGTGGCGATGCACACGGCGATGTATCAGGACCGTCCCGACGTGGGCTGCGTCGTCCACACGCATTCGCCGTACGCCACCGCGTTTGCCGTCGCCGATCGTCCGATCGGCTGCTGGATCGAGGCGCTCGCGATGTTCGGGCTGGCCGACGGCGTGCCCGTCGCCGCCTACGGTCCGCGAGGATCCGAGCAGGCGGTCGCCAACATCCGGCGGGCCGCCCGACCCGGCGTCCCGGCGGTGCTCTTGGCCAACCACGGCGTGCTCGTCTTCCATCGCACCCCGGAGCTGGCCGTCCTCGTCGGCGGCGTCGTCGAGGAGGCGGCACAGGCGGCGATCAACGCAGCAGCGCTGGGCGGTCCGGTCGAGATCCCGCTCGACATGCGAGGCGCCGCGCTCCAGCGGGCGATGGCGTTCGACGCGGCCGGGACGAAGACCGCCTGACGCCGCGGCGATGTGGCTCGACCCGGCGGCGAACGCGCCGCCGTCGGTCCTGCGCACCCACCCGGGCGGCCGATGACGCATCATCGCCCACACGCGACCCCGAGCGGAAGGCCCGCGTGGTGATGGCGCGTGGCGTGAGGACCGACCCGTGGCCCGTCTCCAGGCGAAGTCGCTCGAGAATCCCGACGAGGTCCGCCCGACACCGTTCGGGCACGTCGACATCTACAACCTCGACGACCTCGTGATCGGCAGGATGGTGTTCGAACCCGGCTGGCATTGGATGGAGCACGTCCAGCCCATTGCGGGTACGAGCCTGTGCCAGTACCACCATGTCGGCATCTGCATCGCTGGGCGGCTCGCCAACCGGCTGGAGGACGGCACGACCAGCGAGATCGGCCCGGGCATGGTCTTCGAGATCCCGCCCGGCCACGACGGCTGGGTCGTCGGGGACGAAGCCTTCGTCGCCTACGACGTCGCCGGCGTCCGCTCGTTCGCGAGAGTCGACGAGAGCACGCAGCGTGTGCTCGGCGCCATGCTGTTCACCGACATCGTCGAATTCGACCGCCCTCGCGGAGTCGCTCGGTCCGGCACGCTGGCGGGAGCTCGTCGCGATGCACAACGAACGCATCCAGTTCGAGCTCGACCGCTTCCGTGGCCGGCTCGTGAAGACGACGGGCGACGGCGTGCTCGCCCTGTTCGACGGCTCCGAGCGGGCGGTCCGCGCGGCGGCAGCGATCTGCCTCGCGGCGAAGTCGCTCGGGCTGACGATCCGGGCGGGGATCCACACGGGCGAGGTCGAGATCGCTGCAGGCGACGTCCGCGGGCTGGCGGTCCACGTCGCCGCGCGAGTCATGGCGCTCGCCGGCCCGAGCCAGGTCTACGTGTCGGCCACGACCCGGGAGCTCGTCGCCGACTCGGGACTGACGTTCGTCGACGCCGGGGCCCACGAGCTGAAGGGGGTCTCCGGGGCGCGGCAGCTGTACTGCCTTGCCGAGCCTGAGCAGGGGTGACAGCCGCCCGCGCCGGTCGCACGATCGTCCGTAAGGGGGCTTGAAGAGACTCCGCCTTCGACCCGACAGCGGGCCATGATGTCCGGGTGCTGACCCGCCTTGACCCGCGTCGCGCTCCGACCGTCGTGCTGGTGCTCGCGCCCCTTGGCTTGATCGTCCTGATCGTCTGGCTGGTCCCCGAGCCGGCGCGGCTGGGCTTCGCCGGCGACCTGACCATCTATCGCGAGTACGGCCTGCGTCTGGTGCAGGGATCGATCCCCTACCTCGACTTCCACGTCGAGTACCCGCCGCTGGCCCTTGCACCCATGACCCTGCCGCTGCTCGTGGCGCCCCCTGGCGGGCTCACCGAGGTCGACTACCTCTGGCGATTCACCCTCATGGAGGGAGTCCTGGCCGCTGGCGGAGGGTGGCTGATCTTCCGGGCGACCGGCGATTCACGCACAGCGCTGGTGTGGTGGGCGGTGCTGGTCTCGGTCGCCTGGGCATCCGTCGCCCTTCGATACGACCTGTGGGCCGTGCTCTGCGTCCTGGTCGCGGTCCTGGTGGTCGACCGCCGGCCCGGTGCGGCGGGCGTCGCCCTCGGGCTGGGAACCATGCTCAAGCTCTACCCGATCGCGCTTCTGCCCGTCCTGTGCGTGTGGGCCATCGCCAAGCGCGACCGGCCCGGGCTCGCGCGTCTCCTGGTCGGCTGCGCATCGGTCGTGGTCCTCGTCATGGCCGCAGCCTGGGCGCTCGCTGGCCCGGACTCGCTCCAGTGGCTCCTCTACCAGGCAGACCGTGGCCTCCAGATCGAGAGCCTCGGGGCCGGGCTGCTCATGGGCCTCCATGTGCTCTTCGGCCAGCCCGTGGACGTCGGCAGGGGGTTCGGGACCATCCAGGTCGAGTCGAGCGGTTCCGATCTGCTCGTTGCCGCCTCGCCGATCGCGCTCGTGGTGTTGCTCGGCGTCGTCGTCCTGGTGGCGCTCCGACGGTTCCGGCTCGACGTGGACCGGCTGGGCCGGGTGCCGAGACCGAGCATCGTCCTGGCGTCGGTGGCGGCCATCGCGGCCGTCCTCGTCGGCAGCAAGGTCCTGTCGGTCCAGTACGTCATCTGGCTCGTGCCCTTCGTGCCCTTCCTGCCGGTCCCGATGCGCTGGCTCGTCCTCGCCATCGCGGCCCTGTCGACCGCGATCTACACCGTCGACTACCAGGCGCTCATGCACCTCGAGCCGCCGTGGATCCTCGCCCTGGTGGTCAGGAACGGCCTCCTCGCCGTGCTCCTGGCGTGGCTCGTCGCGGAGCTGTGGGGATCCCGGGGCTCGAGCGCCGTCCGCGACCAAGCGCCGGCAGGCGCGGGGTCCTAGACGCAACGACCCGCCTTCGTGAGGTGCCGAGTCGATCGGCTTCGACACCGTGTGGAGTCCCGATGAGCTGATCGGGCGCCTCGTCGCCGGCGGCCCGAGGTTCGGCTTCTGGGACGGCATCGCGATCCCGGCCGCGCTCGCCGCGGCGACCTCGCGGATCAAGATCGGGACCTGGGTCATGTCGTCGCTGCACCGGAACCCCGGGATCACGGCAAAAGCCGCCGCGACCAGAGCTTCGTCCAGGCCCGGGCGCGGGCCATCCTCGCCCTCGGGTGCTACTCGCTCGGCGTCCGCGCCCCGGCGCTGTGGCACCGCTGGTTGGTCCGGAAGACGAGGGAAGACACCCAGTCCGGGTGTCATCGTGAGATCAGAGTCGAGGTGGTGGAGCGGGAGACGGGATTCGAACCCGCGACATTCTGCTTGGGAAGCAGACACTCTGCCAGCTGAGTTACTCCCGCTCGGGAGAGGCTCCTAGTCTATCCAGCTCCCCGACCGACGACAACGGGCGCGCCTGGCCTGATCCTCGACGCAGTTGTCACCGAGACCTAGTGCGCAGAGCTGTCGCGCGCTTGCCGATCCCGACTCTTGGGTCCAATACAAGGGCACGATCCCAATAGCCGAGGGTCCGCGTCGGGTCGACTGCCTCGACGATCTCGCCAGCAAAGCGGAGTGCGCGTGCTGCGTATTTCGGATAAGCGCCGAGCTTGTCGGCGGCGTGGAGGCACGCATCGACGAGTAGTTCACGTCGATCCTGCGCGACGCCGGCTGCGACCTCGCCCTCAACGATCGCGAGGATCGTGAAGCCGTCTCCGTTAACCATGAGGTGCTCGTTGAGCTCGACGATATTGACCGAGCCGTCTGCCAGCCCGTAGCGGACTCGCCCGAATGAGCGGTTCGTGAGCCAGAGGGCGCCGCCAGGCAAGTCGAACTCGACCTCATCGGGACGGCCTATCTCAAGGGGCTTCGACCAAGCCTCGGACCGGCCCGTCAAGTCGAAGAGGATGAAACGCTCGTCGTCGCGCTCGTCGTCCGGGTTTGACGAGAGATGGGCCGCGGCGTATCGGCCATCTGCCTCGATGTAGGTCGCGAGCACGTTGGCCCGACACTCGCGGCGGACCATCTCGCTGCCGTCGGCACTGAAGATCTGGAGGCGTGATCGAAGCTCGTCAGTGAAGAGCCAGTCGGCCACGATGAATGTACCGTCGTTGGCGACATGGCCGTCGTTGGGGCGCTCAAGGTGGCCATCGCACCGAAGGCCCGCTCCATTCTCGATCAGCCGGTAGCGCCCGAGCCCGCCTGCCCGGTGGCCGGCCGACGAGTCATCGTCCGGCGCGTCTCGCCAGAGCAGGACGAACAAGTCTGAAGGCGATTTCGAAAGTTCCACCCAGTAGACCCCGTCGCCGGTCTCGGCGTGGCCATCGGCATACAGCGTCAACCGGCCCATCGCGCCTGCGCTTGCGCCGACCATTGGCGCGCCGTGGAGCCGCCGCAGGAACCCCATGTGGACGATGCTACAGCCAACGGACGACCGCCTCGGCTGTTCGCGGTCACTGAAGTTGCCCGCTTCCGTGGACGGTCGGCGGTTAGGCAGCGGTAATCGTCACCGGGCCCATGGTCAGCTCCCTATGCGGGACCTCCTTAGCGCTCAATGAAGTCGCCCAGCGTCAGCGAGCCGACGGTCCCTGGTCCCTGCCCCTGTCCGGCGGTAACTTGTACGATCGGCTCGGCTGGTCCGCAGAGAGCGGCCCTCGAACCCGCCCACGGCCGCCAGGACACTGACCGGATCGGCGGGGTCCGGGCGGTTCACGGCCAGCGCTCGCTCAAAGGCGGCGAGCCTGCGCGCAAGGGCCCCGTCGTCGATGCCGGTGCCTCGGCCGGTAACCTCCGAAACCGCCCGATCGGTCATGACCGCGGCGGTCGCACTTGCGGCGGTGGTGTTGGCGTGCGTCACGGGCGAGGGGCCGCCGGCCCGCTAGTCGTGCGCCTTCCGGAACCAGAAGCGATGGCGGCCGTCGTCCGAGTAGGCGCCGATGATCGTATGACCCGTCTGCATGGCCCACGCCGGAGCGTCGGCCAGGATCCCGGGGTCGGTGCCCACGACCTCGATGATCTCGCCCACCTGAGCGCCCTTCACGGCCTGGGCTAGCCGAAGGATCGGCCCGGGGCACCGAAGGCCGGTCGCGTCGACGACGACATCGGCACGTGGGAGCGGGGGCGTTGGGCGACCTTGAGGCATGATGCCGGCTTGTCCTTCACGAGATAGAGCTTCCGGGCAGGCACGCTGCCCGACGTGGGACGCGGGACTGTGACGTCTCCCGAAGCGGGCCGGAGGACGTTGGCGGCGATTGTCGCATGAGGTCGACCGGCTGGCGGACGGACCGAAGGCAACGCGAATGCTCGCGGGCACTCCATCCCTCCGTTGTGTCTATCCGACCCTTGGTGGTCCGGCGGGTCGGGTCAGCCCAAACCGTTCGACCGCGGCCTCGGCAAGCTCCCGGCCGATCGCCAGCGAGGCGGTCGCTGCCGGTGACGGAGCGTTTCGGACGTGGAGGATGTGGCGGCTGCCACCAAGCCGGAAATCGTCGACCAAGGTGCCGTCGCGGTCGAGTGCCTGAGCCCGAACACCCGACGGCCCGAACACGAGTTGGTCGTCACGGATGGCCGGTACATACCGGCGGAGCTCCGCGGCAAAGGCGCGCTTGGAGATATCGCGCCATTGCTCCGCGAGCCCGGTTCGCCAGAACTTCCGGGCCATCCGGCGGAAGCCCGGGTCGCGGATCGTGCCCGCCAGGTCACGGAGGTTCACGTCACGGCGGCGATACCCATGGCGGGCGAGCGCGAGGACCGCGTTCGGGCCGGCCCAGACCTCGCCATCGATTCGTTTCGTGAAATGGACGCCGAGGAATGGGAATCTTGGATCGGGAACCGGGTAGATGAGCCCTCGAACGAGCGGCCGAGCGTCGATCGTGAGCGTGTAGTAGTCGCCCCGGAACGGGACGATCCGCTCGGTCCCAGGGTCGCGGGTCATCGCTGCGACCCGGTCAGCCTGGAGGCCCGCACACGCGATGACATCGCGCGCGACGAGCTCGCCCGTCGTGGTCGCGAGGACGAGGTCACCCGCCGAGAGGCCGATCCCGGTCACGGCTCGCGAGGTGTGGATCGCACCCCCCCGGGCACGGACCTCGTCGGCGTAGGCGAGTGCGACACGTCGAAAGTCGATGATCCCCGTCGTCGGGCTCCAGAGGGCGCGCACCCCGGCAGCCATCGGTTCGAGCTCGCGCATCTGCTCGGGCCCAACGACTTCGAGGTCCGGGACGCCGTTCGCCTCGGCTCGCTGGCGCAGAGACTCGAAGCGGGGCAGCTCCTCATCGGACAAGGCGACCACGAGCTTGCCGCAGTGCTCGAAGGGGATGCCGTGCTCGTCGGCGAAGGTCTCGAGGGCGGCCTTGCCTTCGCGGCAGAGGCGGGCCTTGAGTGAGCCTGGCTGGTAGTACAGCCCGGCGTGGAGGACGCCGCTGTTATGACCCGACTGGTGGCTGGCCAGCTCAGCTTCCGCCTCCAGCACAGCAAGGCGGAGGCCAGGCCGGCGCTCCAGCAGCCGATATGCGGTTGCCAGACCCACGATCCCGCCGCCGATGACCGCCACATCGGCCCGTTCAGTCGTCACGCTGCGGACCCCGTTCCACCCGGCAATGGTTGGACGGCCGGGAAGGCGGATCCAAACCGATCTCCGAGCGCCATGAGGCTCGCGTGGTGTTCGGAGTCGAGGACAACTCCTTGAACCTCGGCGCGACACTCGGCAGCCCGTTCGGGTTCACCCGGGATGAGCACGCGGCCGGGTGCGTCGGGAATGGTTGGCGCAGCCGCGAGCTCATCGAAGTAGGCTTCGAGGCGCCGCTCGAACGCGCCTGGCTCGTCTATCGCGGCAGGATCGAGAGCGATGAACGCCTGGCCGAGGTCGGACGCTCCGGCCGTGCTGAACAGACCCAGGATGCCTGGGCCGAAGCCCGAACCGGACAGAACGCCTGTCAGGAGGTCAACGGCGAGCGCCAGACCGTAGCCCTTGTAGCCTCCCGTCGCCTCGGCGCCCGCCGAGGGGCTGGAGGGCGCCCGCGAGGGCTGCCTCCGGAGTCGTCGCCGGCCGGCCATCGGCGTCGATCGCCCAACCCGGTTCCAGGCGCTGGCCACGCCGGGCTGCAACCTCGATCCGGCCTCGAGGGATCGTCGAAGTCGCCATGTCGAGGCAGTACGTCCCCCATCGCCCGGCCGGGGCGGCGATGGCGATAGGGTTGGTGCCGATCATCGACCGCCGGGCGCGAGTTGGAGCGACGAGGGGCGAGCTGTTCGTGAGGCTCACGCCGATAAGCCCGGCCTCGGCTGCCCGCAACGCGTACCAGCCCGCGATCCCATAGTGGTTCGAGTGAGCGACCACCGCAGTCGCGACCCCGGTAGTCCGTGCCGCCTGGATCGTCCAATCCATGGCCACCCGGCCGGCATGGTGACCCCATCCGTTCTGAGCATCGAAGCGGGCGAGCGCTGGTCGTGTCCCGGCGAGGATGGGTCGTCCGCTCGGGTTGAGGACCCCGGCCTCGACGAGGCTGGCGTAGTTGCGCAAGGCGTGCCGTGCCGTGTGACGCGATCCCGCGCCGATCCGAGGCGACGAGAACATCGGCAACATCCGCGGCGATGTCGGACGGTGTGCCGAGCGCGGCGAGGATCGCCACCGTCCAGTCCCTCAGGAGCGAACCGCCGACCGTGACACCCGAGGCGGGATCTTCGTAGACGGGCATGGGGGTTGGACCTTCCCTACGCAGCTACCGAAAACCGTCGGGGCAGGGCGGAATCCCCGTGACTGCCACCGATGGTCGTAGTTGATTGGACTGGAGACCGGTCGATCTGCCTCGAGCCGTTGGGTGGTAGCGTCCAGCGCATCGCCTGCTGGGCACGCGAACGTGGGTCGGCGTGGTCAATTCCATTGAAGGCAGAGAGAGAAGCCGATGGGTGCGCCGGTGGTCATCGTTACGGGAGCGGCCAGGGGGATAGGAGAAGCCGTCATGGCGAGACTTGCGTCAGGCGGTTGGCTTGTCGCCGGAGCGGACGTCGATGACGTGTCCCTCGCCAATACAGCGACCCGCGCCCGCGACGCAGGTTGGGGGTTCGACGGATTCCACGTTGACGTCAGCGTCGAAACGTCCGTTTTGACGATGGTTGACGAAGTGCATAGACGCTTTGGCCGGATAGACGCCCTGGTCAATAACGCAGGGATCATCGGAACGTCAGCCCCGTGCTGGGAGCTCCCACGTGGCGAATTCGAGCGCCTCCTCGCAGTGAATCTGATCGGCGTTTACAACGGCTGTCGAGCCGCATTGCCGTACATGCTGACATCGGGATCGGGTCGAAATCGTCAACGTGTCATCGATTGCCGGCAAGGAAGGATTCCCCAACGCGGTGCCGTACGCAGCGAGCAAGGCCGGCGTCATTGGACTCACGAAGGCGATCGCGAAAGAGGTGGCAACTCGAGGCATCCTCGTGAACTGCGTTACCCCAGCCGACATTGACACCCCCCTGCTCGCGAACTTGACGAAGTATCAAGTCGACAAGGTGGTTGATGGCATCCCGATGGGTCGGATGGGTCGAGCCAATGAGGTTGCTGCGCTTGTTGCTTGGTTGGTGTCAAGCGAATGCACCTTCTCTACCGGCGCGGTCTTTGATCTATCGGGGGGACGCTCGACCTACTAACGGTCAGGGCCCGGCGGGCATGAAGTCCACCTTCGGCGTCGCGAGCCCAGGGACATCGCGCTTGTTGTAGTGCCCACTGGGCGGTGATGTTCCGCTCACCCCGAGTCCGGGCCCTGCAATCGATGCCTGAGCAGTACACGACCTCAACGGGCATCAGGTCCTCAGTACGATGCTCGGCCCCCAGATATGTCGAACACGGCCCCGGTGGTGAAGGAGCAGTCCTCCGACATCAGCCACGCGACGAGTGCGGCGACCTCATCGGGTTGACCGACCCGGCCCATAGGGATTCGCGAAGTCATGTACTCGATGTGCTCTCGCGTCAACTGGGACAGGATCGGGGTCTCTATCACCGCTGGCGTAACACAATTGACGAGCACGCCTTGGGTAGCCACCTCCTTCGCGATCGCCTTCGTCAGTCCGATAACACCCGCTTTGCTCGCGGAATATGGGACGGCGTTCGGGTTGCCCTCCTTGCCCGCGATCGAGGCGATATTCACGATCCGGCCCCAACCGTTGGATAGAAGTAGCGAAATCGTGGCTCGGCACCCGTAGTAGGTCCCGTTGAGATTGACGCCGATGACTCGCTCCCACTCGCCAGCCGGCAATTCCCAGGCTGGGGCCGACACCCCAGCGACGCCCGCACAGTTCACAAGTCCGTCAATTCGACCGTAATCTGCCGCGACATTCGCCACGAGTTTGTCCACGGACGCTTCGAGCGTGACGTCGACCTCGTATGCTCGGACTCTCCGGCCGCCCCGAATCTCGTCGTCGGCCAGCAAGCTAACCCCCGGGCCGTTGATATCAGCCGCGGCGACCGTCCAACCGTCGCGAGCCAGTCGTCGGGAGATGGCCGCTCCTATGCCGCTGGCAGCTCCCGTCACAATCACGACTCTGTCGGACACGCGATACTCCTTCGATTGGATGGCAAGGTTCGGCGACGTAATGGACCGGAGCGAACGTTGACTCCCTCCGCACTGAATGGTAGCGTGTCGGGCATGCATTACACGTGTTCACGATAATGAACACAGTATGCCATCTGCCTTCATGCGCATGCATGGCCGAGCCACCGAAGTGACTGTCGCACTACGGCTGCGCGGGCGACCGGTTGTGAATGCCCGCGGATACAGCACGAAGGTAGGTGGGTGCCGTCTGGCTCCCGATGTTGTCGCAGCGATGGCGGAAGCGGCGGACTACTTCGTCCGGATCGAGGACCTCCAGGACGCGGCGGGCGAGGTCATCGTTCAGGCGACAGGTGCTGAAGCGGGATACGTCACCTCGGGCGCGGCTGCCGGCCTCACGCTCGCCACGGCCGCGGCCATTGCTCGGCTTGATCCGCGGCGCATGGCTCGCCTACCCGACACGACCGGCATGCCAAGCAGCGTTGTTTGCCTTCGCCGGCACCGAAACGACTACGACCATGCGTTGCGTGCCGCCGGTGCGCGGATTGTCGAAGTCGGCTACCGCGACTGGACCTTCCCGGACGAGGTTGAGGCGGCCATCGACGACACGGTCTGCGCCGTGTTCTATCTAGCCAGCGACCCGGATCCCAGTGTGCCTCTCGGGGCTATGGTCGCCATCGCGCACGCGCGGAACCTGCCCGTGATCGTGGACGGTTCCCTTGCGCTGCCTCCAGCATCGAATCTGCGCGCCTTCATCGACGCCGGCGCAGACCTGGTTGCATTCAGCGGTGGCAAACATATCGAGGGCCCGCAGGCGTCTGGGATCCTATGCGGACGACGTGACCTCATCACGTCGGTCGCGTTGCAGCACCAAGACATGGACGTGTATCCGAGAACTTGGACGCGTCGCCACTTGATCGATCGCGGAGTTGTCTCGAGTCCCCCACACCATGGGATCGGGCGCGGATTCAAGGTTGGGAAGGAAGAGATCGCCGGTCTCGTGGCAGCGCTCGAGAAGTACCTGACGCGGGACTTCGTCGCTGAGCGCGAACGCTGGTCGAGTCGCCTCGACGACGTTGGCTCAGCAGTTGCGGGCATCGACGGGGTGAGTGCCGAGCGGGTTGAGCCACGGCCGGGCGAGCGTCCCGTGCCGCGCCTCGATCTGCACATCGACCCACCAGTCGCTGGAGTGACGGCGGTCGATCTGATCAATGGTCTGCAAGAAGGCAGTCCAATCGTTTGCACCTATGAGGCCTTTGCTGAGGCAGGTGTCGTCGCGATCCTGCCTGAATCGCTTGGCCCAGACGATGCCGAGGTCGTCGGAGCCCGGATTTGGGCGGTGATCTCTGATCGATCATCCGGCGAGCGTCGAGACGCTCCCTTGCCAGGCGGAAGTGGCATCGGGGGCCGGACCATAGACGGCTGAGATCGGGCCATGGGCAACCAGGCGTGACTTGTCGCGACCATGGGAGCTGCGGCAGGCCAAGACCCACAGGTAGGCATCTCCGGAAGGAGTCGCGCTTTGTCCACGTCGATGCCGGCTGGAACGTCACAGGTCATGACAGTTCGCGGTCCGGTCGACCCTGAGAGGCTCGGTCTCGCCCTCAGCCATGATCATCTGATACTCGATGCATTCGCCCTGTGGGGCGAGACGACCGGTAGCTATGCCTGGATCCTCGACGACGTCGACGTAGCGATTCGTGAGGTAGAGGCCTATCGAGCTGTCGGCGGCGGGACGATCATCGATCCGACGAATGAGGGAATCGGGCGAGACCCGGATGCTCTCCGCCGGATCAGCGAAGCGACGGGGATTCACATCGTCATGGGGGCCGGCTGGTATCGCGAACGCTGCTACCCCCAGTATGTCTTCGACGAGATGCCGGACCAGCTGGCGGAGCGACTCGTCCGCGAGCTGACCCTTGGCGTCGGCGACAGTGGCGTGAGGCCCGGCTTCATCGGCGAGATCGGGACAGAGAGGGGTTCGATCAGTCCTGCGCAAGAGCGGGTGTTCCGGGCCGCGGCTCGTGCGCACCGGCGGACTGGCTGCCCCATCTTGACCCACACGACTCATTTCGGCGAGCTTGCGCTCGAACAACTGGATCTCCTGCAAGAGGAAGGCGTCGACCCAGAGCACGTAATCATCAGCCACTTGGGCGATCGGGTCGGCGCGAAGTGGGTCCTCAAGATCGCCGAGCGGGGAGCTTGGTTGAGTATCGACAACCTCGGCTTTGTCGGCGGCTACGCACCGCTCGAGTTGCGTGCGGACAACGTCGCCGAGCTATGTGGGCTGGGTCTTGCGGGCCAGGTGATGCTCAGTAACGACATCTGTCAGCTCGACCAACTAGCGTGCTACGGCGGTTGCGGCTACGGCAACGTGATCACGAACTTCCTCCCGTTACTGCGAGAGCGGAAGGTCGCCGAAGCGCAGATAGTGCAGATGACTGTCACTAACCCAGCGCGAGCGATGTCGTACCCCATCGCAGCCCCGACTGGAGCGGCCCCGGCGATCCTCCGCGAAGCTCGTCCTTGATGGCATCGCCAGGTTCGTTCACCGCCGGATCCCGTCGCTGATAGACACGACCCACTGAGAATCAAGAGGCGAGAATGGAGGCGACACGTGTCCCTGAAGGCGCTCGGCGGCGGTAGCGGGATCGATCCGTCAGTACCACTATCGCCTGGCGTGGTTGCGGGTCCGTTTGTCTTCGTTTCGGGCCAGGTTGGGATCACACCCGGAACGAAGGTCGTGTCCGGAGGCTTCCGAGAGCAGATGCGTCAGGCCCTGGCGAACGTCGAGGACGTGCTGCGACACGCCGGGCAAGACCGACGTTCGATCGTGAGGACTACCGTCTACCTGACGAACGTATCCGACTTCGCGGCGATGAATGACGAGTACCGAGCCTTCTTTGGAGATTCGCGTCCGGCTCGCACGACAGTGGGCATTGCTGCGCTGGCAATCGAGGGTCTCGTGGTCGAGGTCGATGCCATTGCCTTGGCCGAACCCGCAACGGGAGGAGCGTAGCCGAGGTCCTCATTCGTGACCGCCAGAAGTCGCCACCCGGATGGAGCTCGAGACGCCGATAGGCGGCCGCCGCCGCGGGCGAACGCCTCGCGCATCCGCAAGCTCTCGCCGTGGGTGACGATCGCGGCGGCGAGGTTGAGCAGCCGGTCGAGGAGTGGTGTCGGTGAGCTGATCTCCTTCGAGGCTGCGGCCGAGGTACTCGCCCGCGAGCTACGAGCCACTACGCCGCTCTCAAGGCAATGAGCCCGCTCATGACTACCATCATCGAGCGGGACGTCCCGACGACGATGCGCGACGGGACGATTCTCCGGGCGGATGTCTACCGCCCAGCCGAAGGTGGCCTGCTTCCGGTCTTGCTCTCGCGGACGCCCTACGACAAGTCCATGCCGGTGCCCTCCGGGGTCACTCCGGACCCTCTTCGGGCGACCGCGGCCGGCTACATCGCGGTCCTCCAGGACACTCGTGGCCGCTACGCCTCCGACGGCGAGTTCATCCCCTTCGTCCACGAGGCAGAGGACGGCTACGACAGCGTCGAATGGGCTGCCGCACAGCCCTGGTCGAACGGCGACGTCGGGTTGATGGGTGGCTCGTATGTCGGGTATGCCCAGTGGGCGGCTGCCTCGCTGGCCCCGCCGCACCTGCGGGCCATCGCCCCGATCATCGCCCCGTCGGACCTTCACGACGGGTGGATCGGCGAGGGCGGAGCCTGCTCGCAGTGGTTCAACATCTCGTGGTTGCTTGCCTCGCTGGGGCCGGACCACCTGGCAAAGCACGCCCCGGAGGATACAGCGCGGGCGGCGCGCCTGGTCCGGGCGATCGACCGGCTGGCCGAGCATCTGCCGGCACTTCCGGGTGCTGTGGATCCAGCGCTTGACGACGCCTACGTCGGTGACATCTACCGTTCGTGGCAGGCTCACCCGGAGCGGGATGCCTTCTGGCGCGCGCTCTCGCCGCGCGAGGCCCACCACCGGATCGCGATCCCGGCGTTCAATGTGGCGGGCTGGTACGACGTATTCGTCGGTGGCTCAGTAGGGAACTTCTCGGGGATGCGCGCGCGTGGTGCAACGTCCGCCGCCAGGGATGGATCGCGCCTAGTCGTCGGCCCGTGGCGGCACGCGGCGCCGTCGCTCGCCGACCCCGCCGGTGATGTCACGTTCGGACTCGGTTCGACGGGAGCCGCGATCGACCTCCCCGGACTCCAACTCCGCTTCTTCGATCGCTGGCTCAAGCGGGTCGAGCCCGCCGACGGCGACGACGTACCCGTCCGAATCTTCGTCATGGGCGAGGATCGCTGGCGCGACGAGCCCGATTGGCCACTGGCGCGAGCAGTCCTCACGGACTACCACCTGCGTGCTGACGGCGTTCTCAGCCCGGAGCCGCCGGATGGCGACGACCCACCGGACACGTTCATTGCCGACCCGAACGATCCGGTCCCTACCTTGGGCGGCAACCTGTGCTGCTGGCAGTTGGTCCATGAGCCCGGCGCCTTCGACCAGCGCCCGGTCGAGGCGCGGGATGATGTTCTCGTCTACTCGACCGAGCCACTCCCTGCCGACGTCGAAGTGACCGGGCCGATCGCCGCGTTCGTCTTCGTCGCCTCGACCGCGCCCGACTTCGATGTGACCGCCAAGCTCGTCGATGTCGCGCCCGACGGGTTTGCCCGGAACGTCGCCGAGGGGATCCTGCGCGCCCGCTACCGCGCGGGCATGGACCATGCGGTCCCGCTGGCGCCCGGCGAGATCGCCGAGCTCGAGGTCGACCTACAGGCGACATCGAACCTGTTCTGGGCCGACCATCGGATTCGTCTGGAGATCGCCGCGTCCAACTGGCCGCGCTTCGATCGCAATCCGCAGACCGGCGGCGTGATCGCCGAGGCAATCGAGCTACGGCCGGCCCGCCAGACCGTATTCCACGACGCCGCCCGCCCGTCGCGGCTCGTGCTGCCCATCGTTCCGCGTGGGAGCCCGTAGATGTGAATTGTCGCTTCCGGGGCTAGCGACTCGATCGGTCGCTACGTCCCGGGTAACCCCCTGGCAGATGGCCACCGCGCCCGAGGAGGACTTTGGACGTTGCCTCGTCATCGGCCTCGATCTAGCCCGCGCCGACGACGCCACCGAACCATTCCGCACTGAAAGGCCATGACCGTGAGACTCATCCGGCTTGGACCTGTGGGCGCTGAGCGCCCACAGGTGCTCCTCAGCGATGGCCGCGTGCTCGACGTCACCGACCTGGTTGGCGATTTTGACCCCGCGTTCTTCCGCCGCGGCGGACTCGAGGAGCTGCGCCAACTTACGCTACGGGACGCGCCTGCGGCAATGCTGCTGCCTGAGACCCGGGTGGGTGCCCCGGTGGCCAGGCCCGGCAAGATCGTATGCATCGGGCTCAACTATGCCGATCACGCGGCCGAGTCCGGCGCACCGATCCCGACAGAGCCGGTCGTCTTCTTCAAGGCGACTAACACGCTCGTCGGACCGGAGGATGACGTGCGCATCCCACGCGGCTCGGTGAAGACCGATTGGGAAGTCGAGCTGTCCATCGTGATCGGACGCACCTGTCGGTACGTCCGATCCGAGGGCGAGGCCCTCGCATCCATCGCGGGCTTCATGATCTCTCACGACGTGTCCGAGCGAGAGTTCCAACTCGAGCGCGGCGGACAGTGGGTCAAGGGCAAGTCGTGCGAGACGTTCAATCCCGCCGGACCCTGGCTGGTCACGGCCGACGCGGTGGCCGATCCAGGCAACCTGGATCTCTGGCTCGATGTCAACGGGCAGCGATGCCAGACGGGGAACACCGGCACGATGATCTTCGGCATCGCCGAGATCGTCCGCTACCTGAGCCAGTTCATGGTCCTGGACCCTGGCGACATCATCAACACCGGGACCCCGCCTGGGGTCGCCCTGGGCAGACCCGACAAGCCGTACCTAAGAGCTGGGGACGTGGTCGAGCTAGGGATTACCGGTCTCGGCCGGCAGCGACAGCGGTTCGTCGCCGCGCCGTGACAGTGGCCGACACCCGGCGGGGCCAACACCGGACGCCGGGCTTCGGCCGGTGGTACCCGGTCAGGTGGGATTCGGGAGACCGCCCTCGGCGTTGAAGCCTACTTCTTGAATCTCACCCAGTCCGTCGGGACTCTCAATCGGGGCCGCCCGCTTCGGCAGGATGTGACACCAGGACAGATGCCCGTTGCCGACCTCGACCGGCGGAGGGTCGACTTCCGAGCAGATGGCCTGGGCGAGATTGCATCGGCTGCGGAAGCGGCAGCCCTTCGGGATGTCATCGGGAGACGGGATCTCGCCCTGGAGCGCAGGGGAGCGGCGGCCCTTCGGCGCGTCGATGGTTGGGTGTGCTGCGAGCAGGAGCGCGGTATAGGGGTGCTTCGGGGCCGTGAAGACATCGGCAGTCTCACCGACCTCGACGATACGACCGAGGTACATGATCGCTACGCGTTGGGCGATTTGGGCGACCACAGCCAGCTGATGGGAGATGAAGATCATCGCAAGGTGGCGGTCCCGCGACAGGGTGCCGAAGAGATTCAGGATCTGGGCTTGTACCGACACGTCAAGCGCACTGACCGCTTCGTCCGCGATCAGGAGGTCGGGCTGGACGGCCAGAGCGCGCGCGATGGCTACGCGTTGCCGCTGCCCGCCGGACATCTCGCGCGGACGGCGAAACGCGTCATTCCGGGAGAGGCCGACAGCATCGAGCAGACCGGCGACAAGCGAGGCCTCCTCCTTGCGGCCCCGCACGAGTTGGTGCACACGCGCTGGCTCCGCAATCGCCTCGCCAACCCGAAGCCGAGGGTTCAAGGACGAGTACGGGTCCTGGTAGATGAGTTGCATATGCCGCCGGATGGTCCGAAGTTCTCGAGCCGTCGACCCAAACAAGTTCTGTCCCCGGAAGGAAGCTTCACCGCCGTCCGGCTCGACGAGTCGGACCAGACAGCGCGCGAGGGTCGTTTTGCCGCTACCGGATTCGCCCACGAGCCCAAGAACCTCTTGGGTTCCGACATGAAGACTCACCCCATCGAGGGCAACGATCCGCCTGCGCTGCTGCCTGCGCAGCCCCGCACGAAGACCCCCGCTCATGACGAATGACTTCGTGAGGTCGCGAGCGATCAGCAGGTCGTCCATGGGTTCCTCAGACGAACGGACACGCCGAGCCGTGCCCCTGAATTGGTGCATCGAGGACCATCGGAACATCAGCGCATGCGGGTCGCACGAAGCTGCAACGTGACGCGAACGGGCAACCGTTCCCCAGACCTGCCAGATCCGGGAGCTGCCCGGCAATCGTTGGGAGGAGCTTGCGCTCCACGTTAGGCCTGAGACTCGGGACGGTGGCAAGCAGCATCCGTGTGTATGGATGGCGAGGCTGTCGCAACACCTCGTCGACTGTCCCGCGCTCCAGCAGGTGGCCGGCGTACATGACGGCCACATCGTCGGACGTACGAGCGATCACCCCGAGATCGTGCGACACGATGATCATGCCCATCCCTGTTTCGAGCCGAAGGTCCTCCAGCAACGACAAGATCTGGTCTTGGACGCTGACATCGAGGGCGGTCGTCGGCTCGTCCGCGAGAAGGAACCTCGGGTTCGCGGCGGTCGCGAGCGCGATCATGGCGCGTTGGGCCATACCGCCGCTGAACTGGTGTGGATATGCATTCAGCCGTGCGCGCGCGGGTCGGATGCCGACGCGGTCGAGAAGCTCTGCCGCCCGAGAGATCGCAGCCCGCCGATTCAGGCCGACCTTCACACGGAGCGTCTCCGACAGCTGATCGCCGATTGAAAGGACCGGATTGAGGCTGGCGGTGGGGTCCTGGAAGATCATCCCGATGTCTCTACCCCGGACCGATTGGAGATACCGCGACGAGGCCTGGACGAGATCGCGACCATCCAGGAGAACCTGCCCACGGACGATTCGACCTGGGGGAGGCACCATGCCAATCAAAGCGCGCAGTGTGACGCTCTTTCCAGAACCCGATTCGCCGACGAGACCCAAGGTCCGTCCTCTCGCCACCTCGAACGAGATGCCCTGTGCTGGATAGATCGTGCCCCGCCCGGTGGGAAACGCGACGGTAAGGCCCCGGACTTCGAGATCTGCCGGTGCGGGACGAGTGAGCTCTGGCTCGATGTGCAGGAGAGAGTCGGTCATGCGTGTGGTACCGCATCGACACTCAGTCGGTCTGCAACACCCTCGCCGAGCAGGCTGAACCCGATACCGACGAATACGACAACAAGTCCCGGGAGCGTCGTGATCCACCAGGCGGTGAGCAGGTACGTCTGCCCCCCAGCAATCAATGCCCCCCACTCAGGTGTTGGTGGCTGGACCCCGACCCCGAGGTACGAGAGCGATGCGAGGATGAGGATGTTCAGGGTCACGTCAGACATCGAGAACACAAGGTTCGGCCGGAGAAGGTTGGGGATCGCGTGATGGAAGATCACGCGGATGTCGCTGAAGCCTAGTGTCCTCGCGGCCAGGATGAACTGCCGCTCGCGCAGAAGCCGCATTTCCGAGTAGGTGATGCGGGCATACACCGTCCAACTGACAAGGATCACGCCGATGTAGACGCCGATGAGGCCGGGTCCGATGATCGCGACGATCGCGAGCACCACCACGATGAACGGGAACGCCAGGAGCGTGTCCACCACTCGCATCACAACGGCCTCGGGCCACCCCCCGAAATACCCTGCGATTGCGCCGGCCGCGACACCGATAAGCAGCGAGACGTAGGTCGTAACGACACCAAGAAGTAGGTCAATCTGGGCTCCGTACACGACGCGCGAGAACAGGTCCCTGCCCAGGTTGTCGGTACCGAAGATGTGAGCAAGTGACGGCGCCTGGAGAATGGCCTCGTAGTCGGTCGCCGCGGGGTCGGCGAGGTGCAGCAATGGAGCTGCGAGGCTTACGACCGTGACCCCTGCGATGATTAGCGCGCCGACCAAGAGTGAGAGATGGGAAACGGTCCTGCCAGCGCCCTGAGCTGGGAAGGGGTCGACGCCGATCGCGGTCATCGCCGGATTCTGGGATCGAGCGCGGCGTTGGTGAGATCGGTGAGCAGGCTAACGACAACGACCGCAGCCCCGAATAGCAGTACGAGGGCTTCGATCACTGGGAAGTCGCGTGCCCCAACCGCGGTCACCATGAGACTGCCGACACCCGGGATCGCGAACACATTCTCGACCACGACAGCACCGCTGATTAGGAACCCAAGGTTGACGCCGACGATCGTCACGGTCGTTATCAATGACGTGCGCAGGACGTATCGACGCAAGACGCGCAACTCGGACAAACCTCTGGCCCGGGCTGCCTCCACGTAGTCCGCCCGAAGGCTTTCGATCATGCCTGCTCGAAGCGTCCTGATGAGCACGGGCCCGAGATAGAGCCCGACCGTCAAGGCGGGAAGCGTCAGGCTCCAGATGAACGGCAAGGGGCCCTTACCGAGACCAGAGGTTGGGAAGAGGGCCAACTGGACGCTGAAGACAAGGATCAGGATGAGTCCAAGCCAGAAGGCTGGCATGGCGAACGAGATCATCATCACGAACCGGATCAGGTGGTCCGGTACCCGGTTGGCCTTCACGGCCGACAGGGTCGCCAACGGCACGGCCATGATGATCGAGATGACCGTCGCGTACCCAATGAGGCAGACAGTGGGCCCCAGCCGGGCTAGGATCAGAGACCGTACCGACGTGTGAAACGCAATCGACTCACCGAAGTCGAAGTGCAACACGTTCGAGAGGAACGTGAGGTACTGCACGGGCAGCGGTTGGTCCAGCCCGAAGTGCGCCCGCAAGGCGGCGACAGAGGCGTCAGTGGCCCGAATGCCAAGCATGATCCGGATCGGGTCGCCTGGAACGAGACGGATCAGCAGGAAGGCGACGAGGCTGATTCCGAACAGCACTGGTACGGCATGCAGGGCACGCCGTACCAGGTACCGAATCACCCCGTAACTCTCACGTCAGCGACGGCTGAACCCGGTCTTGACGAACATCCGCCTTGCTACGGGGTCAGCCAAACATCTTGGAGGGTCCACCACCCCGACGGGAGGGTGGAGAAGTTGTGGACCTTGTCACTGACCGCGGTGAGCGCCGGAACGAAGATCATCGCGACCTGTGGCGCGTCATCGAGGGCCAGCCGCTGGATCTGCGCGTAGATTGTCTGGCGCTTCGTCGGATCGACCGTGGCAACGGCATCGTGGCAGAGCTGGGAAACCTGCGTGGAGTTGTAGCTCGTGAAGTAACTCTTGAAGTCCGGGTTGTAGTCGATCATGACCGTGCACATCTCGCTGTCGTCCGGAGTATCGCTCGAGACCTCGTTCGGGCCGAAGAGCAGCGCCACGAAAGTCGTGTCCGTTTGCTTCTGACTCCTGACGCCGATATCGACCGGTTGGATGTCAAGGGTGACGCCGATCTTCGCCCACTCAGTCTTGAGGATCTGCGCCGTCTGGTCAGTCTGGGTGTTGCCGGCGACAAGGGTGAGCGGCAGCGTGAACCCGCTCGGCACCGATGACTGCGCCATCAGTTGCTTCGCCTTGTCGATGTCATAGGTGTATGCGGGAACCGACGGGTCCCAGAACTCAGTGGCGGCGATCATGCTGTTCTGAACCACCCCAGTTCCGCCAAAGACGACCTTGTTGATGACGTCTTTGGGCGTGGCGTAGTTCAGCGCCTGCCGCACGAGCTTGTCGTCAAGCGGCTTGGACAGCAGGTTGAGCCACACGCTGAAGGTGGCGTATGTCGGTTCGACCAGTACCTTGACTCCGGGCAGCTGGTTGAGTCGGTCGATCTGGGTAACCGGGACGGCCTGGGCGATCTGCGCCTCACCCGTCTGGATCTTGAGCATCCGCGAGTTGTCGTCGGCCACGTAGACGAAGTTGACGCCGTCGAGGTACGGCTTCCCGGCCTGCCAGTAGTTGGGATTGCGCACCAGCTCGATGTTCTGGCCGCGATTCCAAGTCTTGAGCATGAACGGGCCGGTTCCGACGGGAGTCTCCCCGAACTTGTCGTCGCCGAGCTGCTCGTAGACCTTCTCGGGCACGATCGAGGCTGTCACGATCGTCAGGGTCGAGAGCACCGACGCATCCGGGTGCTTCATGTCGAGGCGAACCGTCGACGGATCAACGACGACGACCTCCTTGATGCTCGCGAGGAAGTACGCGAAGAGCCCACCAATGGTCTTGTCTAGCGAGTACTTCACGTCTTCTGCGGTCACGGGATCGCCATTCGAGAACTTGGCCTCCCGCAGATGGAACGTATAGCTCAGGCCGTCGGGGCTGATATCCCAAGACTGAGCGAGCCCGGGAGCCGGCTCCTTGGTGCCCGGTGCCTGCTCAACGAGTTGATCGAAGATCTGTACGTTCACGTAGATCGAGCCGTTCTCGGTCTGCTTGTAGGGGTTCAAGGTCACGGGCTCCAAGTTCCGGGCCATGACCAGGGTGCCGCCGGTTTCCGGTTGTGCTGCGGCACTCGCTGTTTCCGCAGCCGATGCGACGGGAGACCCGGTTGCCGGAGATCCTCCCGCGGTCGCCACGGGGGTGCCACTCGGCGAGGGGCTACAGGCGGCGAGCGCGATCAGGACAACCCCGGCTGCGCACCACCATGAGGTGCGCCCGATTCGACGACTCGCCCTCTTGGGGTGAGTACCCACACCGGCTCCGGTCACTTCGCGGCCCTCCTCCAAGGTTCCGACACGCCCGACTCGGCCAGCTTCGCCTCGCGAAGCGGTCAGCTGCCGATGCGACGAGAGCGTGGCAAATCGATGTGGGGCGGCCGACTGGTGTCGACCGCCCCGCTCAGTCCCAATCTCCGTCGAGCCCTCAGGACGCTGAGTGGGCGAGGTGTCCAGCATAATGAACACCCGTACCATATCGGGTACACGCTATCATTCGGCCGTGGCGCATGTCAACGGGTCGAGCCGCTCGCGCCACGAAGCCCGGAGGCACACCCGCATGGCGCGAACCCTCACCTTGCCGGAGCCCGTATCGCTCGCCCTCTTTGACCAGATCTTCGAATCAGTCAAGAACTGGGGGAGGTGGGGTCCGAACGACGAACTTGGGACTCTCAACTACATCACCCCGGACAAGGTTGCGGCCGCAGCGACGCTCGTTCGCAGCGGTCGAACGGTCTCGATGGCGATCCCGATCAACAAGGCGGCGGGACCAGACAATCCTCATCCCGCCTACAACCTCATGTCGCTGATGCACGACATCCCCGCGAGCCGGAGCGGCGTGACCGTCGGCATGTGCTTCTTGGGCATTGCGACGCACGAAGGGTGCCACACCCACATCGATGCGTTGAACCATGTGGGTTACCGAGGCCGGCTGTACAACGACAAGCCGGTTTCGACGCTCACCTCGAAGGGATCCGACTGGGGCAGTATCGCCGCGTATGCCGCCGGGATCGTTGGGCGCGGTGTCCTCCTCGACGCTGCCGAATACCGGGGCGTCCCGTGGCTCGAGCCCGGCGAGGCCGTGAATCGGGCCGAGCTCGAGGCGATTGAACGCGCCCAGGGGGTCCGGCTTGGCGAGGGCGACATCCTTGTGTTCCGGACTGGGCACCACGCCCGGCGGCTGAAGCTCGGCGGCTGGAACAACGACAGCCCGCCCGAGGGAGAAGGAAGGGCGGGGCTCCACGCGGATGCCATTCCTTGGATGCACGAGCGGAAGATCGCCGCATTTCTCCCTGATGGCGATGGCGAGACCATCCCGAGCCGTGCGGAAGACATCCCGTTTCCCATCCACGTGCTACAGCAGACCGCGATGGGCCTGTGCATCTCCGATTACCTCCAGTTCGAAGACCTGGTCGAGGCCTGCCGCCAGGAAGGACGCCGGGAATTCATGGTTGTGGGCCTGCCGCTCCGCCTACCCGGCGCGACCGGCTCTCCATGGAATCCGATCGCCCTGTTCTGACGTTCGGTTGGCGATGAGTCTCAGCGGAGGCGAAGCACTAGGGCTGCCGAAGGCGGCCCCACGCTGGCGAGCGCAGGCTCGCAGGCGACGACTGACGGCCGACAGCACCGGATTTGCAGCGGGAGGTCGACGTGGAGAAACGGTTTGCCGGTAGGGTGGCTCTTGTCACCGGGGCCACACGTGGAATTGGGCAGGCGACAGCCATCAGGCTCGCGTCTGAGGGGGCCGTCGTCGGCGTCAATCAGCGGCCCGGGGGTGATCCCACCCAGACGCTGGAGAAGATCAGGGAGGTCGGCGGGGAAGGCTTCCCGGTCGTCGCGGACATGCGTGACCCTGTCGCAGTCACGGCCATGGTCAGCGAGGTTGCTGACCGGGGCGGCCGCCTCGACTACATCGTCTCAAATGCTGCGATCAACCCGTTAGCGAGCTGGGACGCGACGTCGGTCGAGGACTTCGACAGGCTCTTTGAGACGAATGTACGCGGCACTTGGGTGGTTGCGACCGAGGGTGCGAAGCAGATGATTCGGGAGGGCCACGGAGGAGCCATTTGCATGGTCAGCTCAGTCTCGGCGCACATCAGCTCACCCACCCAGACGGCATACTGCGGGACGAAGGGCGCGGTCAGCATGCTCGGCAAGGCGCTCGGCTCGGTCCTTGGCGAGCATGGGATACGCGTCAATGTCGTCGAGCCTGGCGGCGTCGCGACGGACATGAGTACCCCGCTTCTCGACCGTCCGGAGGTCACCAAGTACTACCTTGACCGGATCGCGCTCCATCGCGTCGCCAATCCATCAGAACTCGCCGGTGTGATCGCGTTCATGCTCTCGGACGACGCGAGCTACATCACGTCCGCGACCCTCCTCGTGGATGCCGGCTTCATCGTGAACGCTGAGATGTACTAGGCGTTCGTCGCCTTCTCCGGTGAGTTCGTCGTGCCCGAATGAGGCGTTCCGGGTCGCAGGCTTCGCGCCCGAGGCAACGGTCGGGACGGCCTCGACGACGGTCGCCGGACCACGCCAAGGCCGCTGACGCTCCAGAGACTCGTCGGCTTGGGCCTCCTCGACCCTGCCTGCGTGCTGGTGCGTCGCCCGGCGTCCCTATCGCCTTCTGCGACCCGCGGGTATGACCCCCGCCCGCGTCGCTCGCGTGAGCAGCAGGCGTCTCGTGGTCGGGCTCATGGGGTCTGGGACACCGCGCAGCGTGTCATTTCGAAGAATCCCCAGCGTGACAAGGATGTGCTTCACGCAGGCGATGTAGAAGTCGAGCCCTTGGAACTCGAACGCGACGAGAGGTAGGAGGGAGGAGAAGAGTCGCCACGCTTTGTCGATCTCGCCGGCCGCGAACGCGTCGAATAGACCACTGAACTGGCCGGGCGCTTCGCATCCGGGAATCGAGTCCGACCGCACCCGCCTCGAACACGTCCATGGCATACACGCCGCCATGGCCACCGAACACCGCGAGTCCAGCGCTGCTCAGCCGCACGGCCCATTCGGCCGCGGGCAGTCCCTCAGGCTTCGCATACAGAACGCTCGGCTGGAATCTCGCGAGGTCCGTGGCGAACGTCTCGTCGAGGGCGACCCCGACAAAAGCCGGCGCGTCCTGGATCATCACGGGCGCCGGAGCAATGCCTTCGGCGACCCGCTGGAAGTGGTCCAAGAGCCTATTGCGATCCCAGTCCGGTCGAGATGGCGGCGCTAGCATGACGATGCTTGCGCCGTGGTCGACTGCATCACGGGCGAGATCCATCGACGTGGTCGTTTCGTCGGCCGAGCAGCCCACGATGACCCGGTGACCGCCGGCTTGGGACAACACGAGCCGGGCCACGGCGCGACGTTCCGTGGAGCTCAGCCGTGAGGCCTCGCCGCCCAGGCCGAGAATGCTGACGCCGTGAGCGCCTGCACCAAGTACGAAGTCGAGCAACCGCCGGAGGTCCTCGTCGTCGATCGTCCCGGACGGCGTGAATGGTGTCACGAGCATCGGGAACACCCCGTGGTATCGACCCGGCATCAGATGCCCACGATCGGGGTGGTTGTCGAGATGGTCATGGGATCAGCAATGCATCGCTCAGCAATTGAGGGCGGAACACCGAACAAGACTCAACCGAGACCGGATCGACCATCAATCGTGAGCTTGCGTGGCGCGCTCGAGTATGAAGCGCCGAAGGTGCCAGGGTCCACATGGTAGGATCAGAATCCCGTATTACAAACAGTGCCCCGCACTCTGCGACGGTGGCGATCAGGAGTACGGAGGCCACAGAGTCCTGCGAACTCCAGACACGCGGGCTTGCGTGGCCATTGTGAGCGGCGATTGGAGCCTTGAGGGGAGTCATTGTTCAGCATGATCTGCCGATGCGCCGCGTAACTGCCGTCTCGCGCGCTTCGGCCATCCTTCGGTTAGTTGCGAGTTCGGACGAAGCGGTTCGAATTGGTGCGATGGCGGCGGCTCTGAAGATCCCGCGGAACACCGCCTACGAACTCGCGTACACACTCGAGGAGGAGAACCTTCTTCGCGTTACCGGTGACGGGCGCCTGCTGCTGGGAGTGCGCACCTTCGAGCTTGGGGCTCGGTTCGCCCAATCCTTGGATCTGCTGACCGAGGGCATGCCGATCGTGAGTCGTTTGCGCGACCAATCCGAGGAGACGGTCCACCTGGCGATCCTCGATGGGCGACATGCCGTCTATCTCGCCAAGGAAGAGAGCCGACAGTTCGTTCGGATGAGCTCAGCTCCCGGCCTCCGATTGCCTGCTCATCTGGCTGCCGTCGGCAAGGCGATGCTTGCCGCTTTGCCGCTCGATGAGCTCCGCGCGAGATTCGCCGGCGTGAAGCTCGAGGCGATGACCGCCAACTCGATAACCGACTTCGCGACGCTTCTCGGGGACCTCGAGGCCACCCGCCTCCGCGGTTACGCCGTGGATAATCAGGAATCGAGCCTCGATGTGGCCTGCGTTGGCGCCGCCGTGCGAGATGCGGGCGGGGGAGTGGTTGCCGGCCTCAGCATCTCGGCCCCGATCATGCGGGTCGACGAGTCGAGTCGTCTGCGGCTCGCGGAGCTCGTGATCGCCGGTGCTGCCGACCTCTCGGAGCGACTCGGATACCAACGCTGATCAGCACCGCGCTCGGGAACCGGGTGGGCTTCTCTGACCGGGCCGCGGTCGGAGATCTCGGCCGCGCTTCAGCACCCCACGCGACCGACCACCCTAGGCGTGAAGTCGTGGATGCGCCAGAGGCGAACGGCCCCTGTCGCCGGCTGCCACCGGGGTCTGCTGCCCGAGTTAGGCGGCGTCGGTCCTCGAGCCGCCTGACCGGCGCAGGGATGCCCGAGGAACGAGGCCGAACGGTCGGCGGGCGGGGCCCAGTGCTCCGGCGCCCAGCAGCTCGAGGCTAGGGTCGGGGCGCGATGGGCGGGCTCGAGTACGAGGATTTGCGCGAGCCATCGGCCCCTGTGACCCATGCCCAGCCGACGATGATCAGGCGATCGGATGTCGCTGCGATGTCCGCACTCCCATAGAACCAAACATCATCCGGAGTCGATGGCAGACCGGTCACGCGCTGCCAGGCGACGCCGTCGTCCCTTTGCCATGACTGGAGTTCCGCCCGCGGGTCGACGTCCTGGTTCAGGACGCCGAGTGCGAACACCCGGGGGCAAGCCAGATGCCGCGGCTCCCTGCACGATCCTCGGGGGCGAAGCTGCCCGACCGCCGCGTCGCGAGCACAGCCAGGCCGATGGCTGCGTGTCTGACCGAAGTACCAGCCCGGGCGGACCGGAATGGGCGATAGCGACGCACTCGTACGTCGGCGAGGCTTGAGGCCGTTCCGTCGAAGGGCGGGACGATCGAACGAGGCCTCGCATGACCAGCGTCCCCCTGATCGAGCGAGCCGGGCCCACGGTGCTGGTCGTCGAGGACGACGCATCGATCCGGCTTCTCCTGACCGGCGTCCTCCAGCGCGAGGGCTACGCGGTCGTGACCGCGAGCGACGGCCTGGCCGGACTGCGGATGGTCGGCGAGCACAACCCCGACCTCATCGTGCTCGACGTCGGCCTGCCCGGACTCGACGGCTTCGAGGTCACCAGGCGCCTCCGGCTCGACCGCCGGACGCGGACCGTCCCGGTCATCCTCCTGACGGCGCGGAACGGGATCGAGGACATGGTCCGCGGTCTCGACGCCGGAGCGGACGACTTCATCTCGAAGCCGTTCCGCCGCCCCGAGCTCCTCGCCCGGATCCGGAGCGCGATCCGGATGCGCCAGGCGATCCTCGGCCTGGAAACCGCCCAGGCGGTCGTCGCGACGCTCGCCAACGCGGTCGAGGCGAAGGACGCGATGACCGAGCGCCACTGCGAGCGGCTGGCGACGATGGTCGTCCGGCTCGGTGAGACGGTCGGCCTGACGGGCGACGAGCTCGAGGCGCTGGCTTACGGCGCCCTCCTCCACGACGTCGGCAAGATCGGGGTTCCGGAGGCGATCCTGGCCAAGCCCGGCCCGTTGACCGACGAGGAGTGGATCGTCCTTCGCCGCCATCCCGAGATCGGCGAGCGGATCTGCCGCCCGCTCGGGCTGTCCCGGGCGTTCGTGCCGATCGTCCGTCACCACCACGAGCGCTGGGATGGCCGCGGCTACCCCGACGGCCTGCGCGGGGCCGACATCCCGCTCGGCGCCCGGATCGTCGGACTCGCCGATGCCTACGACGCGATGACCCACGACCGTCCGTACCGGGCGGCGCTCTCGGTCGAGCACGCCCTGGATGAGATCCGGCGGGAGGCGGGCGCCCAGTTCGACCCGGAGCTCGCGCCGCTGTTCACCGCGGTCGTCGACGCCGCCGACCTGACCGCGGACGAAGCCTCGACGCTGTCGATCGCCGCCCAGCTGGGCTCGACGGGCGGCCGTGGCGTCGCCGCCGAGGCCGCCACCTCACAGCGGACCCGCTGATCGTGGACATCCTCGGACTCGTCGTCCTCTTCCTGTTCGGGCTTGTCTTCCTCGGCGCGGTCGGCGAGTACGTCCGGCGGCGCGATCCGGTGAGCCGGGGGGTCGCGCTCGTGTTCAGCCCGTTCGTCGTCCTCTTCGTCTCGTCGCTCTGGCGGCAGCTCGTCGGGCCCGTCCCGGGGGCGCTCGGCCTGGTCGGTGGCGCGTTCCTGCTCGCGCAGCCGGTGCTCGCCCTCCATCTCGTCTCGCTCGTCCGGACGGTCCCCCGGCGGGTCCTCGTCGGGAGCGCCGGCCTGATCGCGACGACGACCCTCCCACTCGTCGTCATCCGCGGGCTGCCGACCCAGATCAGCCTCGTGCCGCTCGCGGCGTTCGTGGCCGTCGAGCTGCTCGCCGCGGGCTATCTGCTGGCCGAGGCGCGACGGCGGTCCGGGCCCGGCGCGGTCCGCCTGTCGATCGCGGCCCTGTCGACCGGGCTGTTCGGAGCGACCCTGTTCGTGGTCGGTGCGGGTGTCCTGGGCCCGGACGCGCAGACCGTCGCGACTGGCGTCGCGACCGTCCTCGCCCTCGCCGCCGCGTGCGGCTACCTCGTCGCCTTCCTGCCGCCGCGTCGGGTCCAGGAGATCTGGCAGGCCACCTCGACGGTCGCCTATGGCAGGGCGCTCCTGGGCCGGTCGGCCGAGCCGGCCGAGGCGATCTGGCAGGGCTTCACCGACCTCGCCTCCGGCGTGAGCGGCGGGATGTGCTTCGTCGTCCTGCCGGCGAGCGGGACCGGTCGGGTGCTCGCCCGGACCGGGCTGGCGGTCGACGACCTGCCTGACTCGGTGACCCGGGCCGACGTCGAGGGCGTGCTCGCGATCGCGGCCTCCGGCTACGAGCTTGCGCCCGATCGCGCCGGCCCGCTCGCGATCCGGCTCGCGGAGCGGACGGGCGCTCGCTTCGTGTCGGTCGTCCCGCTGGCCTCGCCCGACGCCGAGGCCGTCCCGGTCCTCGTCATCCTGGCCTCCCATCGGAGCCTGTTCCGGGCATCCGACCTCGAGCTCCTCGCGGCGCTCGGCGGCCAGACCGCGGTCGTCGCCGAGCGACGGACGGTCCTCGCCGATCAGGAGGCGCTGACCGAGCGCCTGGCCGCCACGGTCGAGGCGCTGCGCAACGCGAGCCAGGCGAAGAGCGACTTCCTGGCCTCGATGAGCCACGAGCTGCGCACGCCGCTTAGCGCGATCCTTGGCTTCAGCGAGCTCATGCGCGGCGAGGAGACGCAGGGCGACTCGGTCCAGGTTCCGCTCGAATGGGTCGAGCACATCCACACCGGCGGCGAGCACCTCCTGGCCCTGATCAACGACGTCCTCGACCTCGCCAAGGTCGAGGCGGGCCGGCTCGAGCTGACCGTCGAGCCGCTCGATCTCGACGCCGCGGTGGCCGAGGTGGTCAATGGGATCCGGCCGCTGGCCGACCGCAAGCGTCTCCGGCTGACGGCGGCGCCGACCGGGCTGGTCGTGGGGGCCGACCGCGGCCGGCTCCGGCAGATCCTCTATAACCTCCTGTCGAACGCGATCAAGTACACCCCGGACGACGGCGCGGTCGCGGTCGAGGCCGGCGAGGACGGCGACGAGCTGTGGCTGGCGGTGGTCGACACCGGGATCGGGATCGCCCCGGAGGACCAGGCGATGGTCTTCGACGAGTTCCGCCAGGTCGGCGACGACGTCGGCCGGTCCGGCGGGACGGGGCTCGGGCTGGCCCTGACGAAGCGGCTGGTCGAGGCCCACGGCGGTCGGATCACCCTCGACTCGGCGCCCGGCCAGGGCAGCCGGTTCACGGTCCACCTGGCTCCGGCCGCAGCGGACCAGGCCGACGCGGCCGCCGTCGCGCCGGCGACCCGTCGGCAGCCGGCTCGGGTCGGTCCGATCCGCCGCGACCCGGCGTCGGCCGGTGCCGCAGGTAACCCCGAGGTCCTCGTCATCGAGGACGACCCGAGCGCGCTCCGGCTGCTCCGCGAGTACCTCGAGCCGGTCGGCTACGTCGTCCGCTCGGCGCCCGACGGCGAAGCCGGGCTGGCCGAGGCCCGGCGGCGGACGCCGGCGGCGGTGATCCTCGACGTCCTGCTGCCGCGGCTCGACGGCTGGGAGGTCCTCCGGCGGCTCAAGGAGGACGAGGCGCTGCGGGACGTCCCGGTGATCATCGTCACCGTCGTCGACGAGCGCGAGGTCGGTCTCGCTCTCGGGGCGGTCGACTACCTGGTCAAGCCCGTCCAGCGCGAGGCGTTGCTCGCCAGCCTCGACCGGCTCCGCCAAGCCTCGCCGTCGCCGACCGAGACCGTCCGGGTCCTGGCGGTCGACGACGAGCCGGCCGCGGTCGCCCTCATTCGGGCCGCCCTCGAGCCCGAGGGGTTCGAGGTCGTCGAGGCGCTCGGCGGTCGCGAGGCGCTAGCGCGCGCCCGGTCGGAGCCGATCGACGTCGTCGTCTGCGACCTGGTGATGCCCGACATCGACGGGTTCGAGGTGATCGGCGAGCTGAAGCGCGACTCGCGGACGGCCGACATCCCGATCCTCGTCTGCACCGCCCACGAGCTGACGGATGCGGACAAGGCCCGGCTGAACGGCCAGATCATGGGCATCGTGGTCAAGGGCTCCGACGCTCGCGAGGGGCTGCGCGAATGGCTCGGCCGGTTCACCCCGGCGCTCGGCGACCAGGGAGAAGCGCGGGCGGCGACCGATGATCACGCCGCCTGAGGCGAGGCCGGTCGTCCTCCACGTCGAGGACGAGGCCCCGAACCGGGCGCTCCTCCGAGCGGCCCTGGCGCGGGCCACCGAGGCTCGCGTCCGCGATGCCGTCCTGGTCGAGGCGGTCGACCTGGCGAGCGCGCGCGAGGCGCTCGCGAGGCGGTCGGTCGACCTCGTCCTGCTCGACGTCCGCCTGCCCGACGGCAGCGGGCTCGCCCTCGCTCGCGACCTCGCCCGACGCGCCGCGGCGGAGCGGCCGGCCGTGCTGATCCTGAGTGCGAGTGTCCTGCCAGCAGACCGCGAGGCCGCGCTCCGCTCCGGCGCCGATCGGTTCATGTCGAAGCCGTACCGGCCCGCCGAGCTCGTCGCCGCGGTCGTGGAGCTGCTCGATATCCGCCGGACGAGCTGACCCGACCGGGGGTCAGGCGTCCGGCGCGACGTCGCTCCACCTGCCGACGCGAACGGTCGCCACCTCCGGGCGGGTCGCCCGGGCTACGGATCCGAGTCCAGGTAGGCCAGCACCGCCAGCACGCGGCGGTGGTCGTTCGCCGAGTCGGGCAGATCGAGCTTGCCGAAGATGTTGCTGATGTGCTTCTCCGCGGCGCCCTCGGTGATCCCGAGGGCGGCGGCGATCCCGACGTTCGTCCGTCCCTCGGCTATGGCGCCCAGCACCTCCCGTTCTCGGGGCGTGAGCGCAGTGAGCCGGTCGTCTCGCCGGCGCCGGACCATGAGCTGGGCGACCACCTCGGGGTCAAGCGCGGTTCCCCCGTCGGCGACCCGACGGAGGGCCTCCATGAACTCGCGGACGTCGCCGACCCGGTCCTTGAGCAGGTAGCCCACGCCGCCAGCTCCGTCGGCGAGCAGCTCGCTGGCATACTGCCGCTCGACGTACTGGCTCAAGACCAGGACGGGCGTCCCGGGGACGCGCCGGCTGCGGGGCAGCCGGTCGGCCGCCCTGGAGCTGGAGGCGAAGGAGCTCCGGCGTATCGAGCGTGACCTGCACGACGGGGCGCAGCAGCGCCTGGTCATGCTGGCGATCGACCTCGGCCTCGCCGCGGACCGGATGGACACGGATCCCGCCTCCGCGAAGACGCTCGTCACCGATGCTCGCGAGCAGGCGCGCCAGGCGCTCGCCGAGCTGCGCGACCTGGTCCGGGGCGCCGCGCCGTCGATCCTGCTGGACCGCGGCCTCGTTGCGGCGCTCGGTCCCGTCGCCGGCCGCTGCCCGGTGCCGACGGTCGTGGACAGCACCGTCGTCGCGGGCGAGCGGCTGCCCCACGCCGTGGAGCGGGCGGCCTACTTCGTGGTCGCCGAGGCGCTCGCGAACGTGGCCAAGCACGCCTCGGCGACCCGCTGCGACATCAGCCTGCGCCGGGAGCCCGGGCGGCTCCTCGTGGAGGTCCGCGACGACGGCGCCGGCGGCGCGACCGTGAAGCCCGGCGGCGGCCTTGCCGGCCTGCGTGACCGGGTCCAGGCGCTCGACGGCGCGCTGGCCGTCTCGAGCCCGCCCGGCGGTCCGACCGTGGTGCGCGTGGAGCTGCCGACCGACCCCGTCTAGGCGCCTCTTGCGAGCTCGGCGACGAGCGGCGCATTGAGCGGATGCCACGTGAACGCCGCCCGTCGGCAGCGATCGTCGGGAATGGTGCTTAGGTGACGGAGGACACCCTCGGCGTGCGGGGCCGTAACACCACTGCCGCGCGACCGTTGTCAGGATCGCCGGATACGGTCAACCCTCGAGGAGGATCCAGCTCATGAAGAAAGCCCACGCGCTCGGCGCCGGGATCATCGGCGTGGCCCTGTCCGCGACCGCCGCCCTGGCGGCAGCTCCGCTCGCGACGAGCACCCTCGAGTCGAGCGACGGAACGACCGGCGTCTCCGCCCCGACCGAGGACCAGCAGCCGGCGGACAACCACGGCGCGGTGGTGTCGGCCGTCGCCAGGGACAAGACCGCGGTCGGCGGCGAGCACGACAACCACGGCGGCGCGGTCAGCGCGGCCGCTCACGGAGACGAGGCGCCGAGCGGCACGACCGAAGCTTCCGCCCCGACGGAGGACGAGGCGCCGGCCGACAACCACGGCGCGGTCGTATCGGCCGTGGCCAAGGACAAGACCGCCGTCGGCGGCAAGCACGACAACCACGGCGGCGCAGTCAGCGCGGTCGCCCACGGAGACCACGAGCCGAACAGCCACGCCAACGGGAACGCCTCCGGTCACCATTGATCGACGAGACGACACCCGAACCACGACGAAGGCCGGAGGACAGACCCCCCTCCGGCCTTCGTCTTGTCGACCGGCCGGCGATCGGTCAGTCGACCCGGCGATCGGTCAGTGGATCAGCTCCACGCCGAGCGCGGCTCCGGGGAACCCCGGCGTGGACGTCGTCGGCCCGGTGAAGAACGCCTTCCGCCAGACACCCTCGATGTCCTTGCCGCCGGTGCATGCCGTGAGCTGGAAGCCGGCGAACCCGATGATGTGGTACCAGGCGTTCTGACCGGTCTTGCCGGCCGTGTCCCAGACCGGGACGGTCACCGTGATGCTCGTTGTCGATGTAGTACGAGCAATCGGCGGCCACCTTGTTGCCGGGCAGGTTCCCGATCCGGTCGAGGCTGCCCGGCCGGCCCACCGCCGTGCAGCAGCCGTAGCTGTTCGCCGGCGGCCCGATCTCGCTCTGGAGGAACGGGATCGAGTTGCCGCAGCCGCCGGCATTCGCCGGCGGGTCCTGGCCCAGGCCGTAGCCGTCGCAGCCGAACTTCAGCCAGCCGAAGCCGCCCGGGACGTTGAGGGTGCCCGGGGTCAGGTGCTGCGGATAGCACGGACTCGCCGGGCGTCGGTGCTGACTGGCGCCGGTGCAGAACGGGTACGTCTTGAAGAAGCTCTCGGCGATCCCGACCGGGAAGAGGTTCCCGCCCGGCCCGCCGGCGGAGTAGCCGCCCTTGGCGGTGGCATCGGCCGACGCCGACCATGACGTGAACCCGACGATGGCCGAGGAAGTACGGCGTCCAGCTCCGGCTCGACGACACCCGCACGCCGACGGCGGTCGCCGGGATGACCCGTCCGCCGACGTAGCCGAGCAGGCTGCCGGCGGCGTCGACGTAGCGCGGTCCGTTCGGCGCGCCGAAGGCGATCGGGGTTCCGCCGTTCGACGCGACGGCGTTGGCGATCGCGGCCCGGACGTTGGCGTCCGTGCCGTTCAGCGGCGTCGCCGCCGATCGACTCGGCGATCACCCGGGCGCCCGCCAGGGCGGCGAAGTCGGAGGCGTTCTGGGAGGCCCGCCGCTGGGCGAGCGCGGTGCCGCCGTCGATGACCAGTCCGACCATCAGGATGCAGGCCGTCAGGACGAGCGCCATCAGGACGATCATCTGGCCACGCTGCGAGCGCGGAGCGCGGATGGCGCGTGCTCATCTGCGGTCTCCTAGTTGATGACCATGGCGGCTGCGCCGGAGGTCGTGATCGTGTCGATGCCGCTGAGACCCGGCGTCAGCGGGTTGAAGGTCATGACGACCCGGACGGAGACCACCATGTCGGCGTCGTTGTCCGCGCACGAGACGCCGGTCCAGGCTCCGGTCGGGACGTTGGCCGGATCCGTGCAGCGGATGAACACGTTGCCGGCCGCGACCGATCCGAACGGGGCGACCATCCGGTTGGCTGCGGCGACGACGTGGGCCTGCAGGCTCGCCGCGCCCGTGACGGTCGCCGGGCAGGTGGGCCCGCCGACCGCTCCGCAGCTCGGGTCGGTCGAGCCGATCCAGCGCGCCTCGACCGTGGCGAGGCGGGCGCCCTCGCGGGCGGCCTGGGAGACCACGCTGTTCAGGTAGACGTAGCGTCCGCCGTCGATCAGCCCGAACAGCATGACCAGGAAGATCGGCAGGACGAGGGCGAACTCGACGAGACCCTGCCCGCGGCGGGCGCCGTGGGCCGTGGTCCCGAACCGGCGGCGAAGGATCATCTCGCCCTCACTGCGCATGGGAGTAGACCGCCGACGGGCCGCCCGCGTTGGATGCAACCAGCGTCACCGTGTGCGTCTTGCTGTTGGTGTAGGTGTGGAGCGGGTTCTGGGCGTTGCCAAGGACGCCGTCGCCGAAGTCCCAGGCCCAGTTCGTGATCGGGCAGTTGACCGGGTCCGCCACGGTCGACGTGTCGGTGAAGCTGTAGGTCTTGCCGCTCCTGACCCACGTGAACGATGCCCTCGGCACCGCGCAGGTCGGTGGCGGGCGGTCCCGCCGGAACGGTCACGGTGCGGGTCGTGCTCGACGGGCCGGCCTGGTTCGTGACGGTCAGCGTGATCGTGTAGCTGCCGGCCGCGACGTAGGTATGCGAGTCGCCGGTCGCGGTGCCGACGTCGTCCTTGCCGTCGCCCCACTGCCAGGTGTAGCCAGAGATGTTGCAAACCCCGCTGTTCGGGGTCGACGCCGACGGGTCCGCGAAGATCGTCGTGCCCGAGGTTACGTTGACGGTGAAGTCAGCGTGCGGTGTTCCACACGGTCCGGGCGCCGATCCGCCGCCCGGTGCCGCGTACCCGAGAACGCCGGCCGTCGCCGCTGCGCCCATCGAGAAGTCGTCGTCGAAGAACCCGTTGACGAACGGGGTCAGGAAGCTGAACGGTTCCGACACGTTCACCGTGATCGTGTTGCCGGCTCCGGCCACCGCCGGGCGCGCTGGAGCAGGCGATCGACGTCCCAGAGGGGCTGGCGCAGGCGACGGCCACTGCGATCGCGTGCTCGCCTCGCTGGGCCTGGGCGTTCGTCTCCTGCCGGGCACGGGCGGTGATCGCGGCCAGGTCGGTGGGACTGACCGCTCCGACGGCCGCCCCTTCGCGAGCCGCGTTGTGGACCTGGATGAGCGAGAAGTACAGCCGGCCCGCATCGACTGCGATCAGGAGCAGCAGCAGGAAGATCGGGAAGATCAGCGCGAACTCGACGATCGCCTGACCGCGTGAACGGTCGACCCAGCGATCGGGCGGTTCGGGGCCGACGGGCAGGACGCCGATGCCATCGCTCGTCAGGGACCTCGCTTCTGTCGTGGGTCGTGGCAGGTGCCGCTTCGTACAACGGGGACTGGGCCCCATTGGTACTGGTACCGGTCCTGGGTCGTGCGCCTTTTCGGTGCTCGATCGCACCAAGCCCCCTCCCTTCCGGCCGGCGGGGCCACGGGTTCGAATCGGTGTTCGACGGCACCGCAAACCACTCGCGACGCATGTCGAGGACGGCCACAGGCCGTCAGTCGACGCTACCCTTCGCGCAGTGAGCGACCGATCCGATCCGATGAGCCTCATGACCACGACGCCGGGGTCCCGGGGAGCGGGCCGCGTAACAGGCGGAGCCAGGCCGCGTTTCCATGGGCGATGAGCTCGACAGGGACACGCTGGCCTCGCTGCTCGCCGCTGCCAAGGCGGGCGACAGTCGGTCGTTCGCGGTCATCTACGACACCTATGCCGGGCGGCTCTACCGCTTCCTGCTCCTGCGCGTCGCCGAGCCGGCGGACGCGGAGGACCTGCTCCAGCGCATCTTCATGAACGTCATCGAGGCGCTGCCGCGCTATGAAGACCGCGGCCTCCCCTTCGGGGCGTGGCTCTTCCGGATCGCCCGGAACGTCGCCATCGATCACGCCCGGACCCGCGCGGGCGATCAGCGATTGGCCATCGCCGAGGGCGAGGCCGACGATCGGTACCAGCCGGCCGCCCTGGCCGAGCTGATGGCGGATCGGCGAGCCGTGAGGGCGGCCCTCGACACGCTGACGTCCGAGCAGCGCGACGTCCTGGTCTATCGGTTCTTTGCCGGGTTGAGTCCGCGCGAGATCGGGGCGCTCATGGGAAAGCGGGAAGGCAGCGTGCGGGCACTCCAGTTCCGTGCGCTGGCGACCCTCCGTCGACGTCTCGAGCCGACCTACCTGGTCGACGTCCGGCTCGCGGAGGTCGGCTCATGAGCTGGTTCGTTCGCCGCGCGTCCGGCGAGTCGGCCGACCCGGCCCTGGTGCTGTCGTTCGCCGACGACTTCGCCGGCGTCGTCGAGCGCTCGTTCCCGATCGAGGAAGCCTCGCTGTCCGATGTTCGCAGCCGGGTCCTCGAAGCGTTCATCGAGGCCGCGCCGGCCCGCAGCCCGTCGGTCCACCGCCGTCCTGTCCGGCGCGGGTTGAGCCTCGCCGTCGCCGCCAGCGCCGGCCTCCTCGTCGTCGGAGCGGCCGCAGTCCAGGCCCAGCCCGGCAGTCCGTTCTACCCGGTCAAGCTGTCGCTCGAGATGGCGACCCTGCCATCCGCCGATTCGGCCTCAGGCTGGCAGGCCCGACTCGATCGCCTCCAGCACCGGATCGCCGAGGGCCTCGCGGCCGAAGCCGATCGGAACCCCGGCGCACTCGAAGCCGTCCTCGTCGAATACCGCTCCGAGCTGGCCGGGCTTGTCTCCGGCGCCGTCGACACGGCTCGCCGATCGGAGCTGGTCGCGCAGGCGTCGCGGGATCTCAAGACCGTCGTCGATCTCGACCAGGCGTTCCCAAGCACGGCGGCCACGCTGCTCATCAACGACATCCGGGCGCTCATCCAGCCGCCCGCCTCCGAGCACGGTGTCGGGGCCCCAGGCGGGGGCCCGCCCATCAGCGGCAACCCGCACGCGGATGGGACGACGGGCGATCCTCACGACGGCCCGGCGAGAGGGAACCCGCACCCGGACGGGACGACCGGCAACCCGCACGCCGGCGATGCGCCGGGCAAGCCGGCGAGCCCCGGTGGGGCAGCGGGCAACCTGCGCGTCTCCGGGAGCGGGACCGGCGATCCACATGCCGGCGGCACGACCGGCGATCCGCATGAAGCCGGCGGTCCCACCGGCAAGCCCGACCCCGACGGGACGACGGGCAACCCCCACGCGAGCGGGGGGACGGGCGATCCGCACGGCGGCTCGACGGGCGATCCGCACGGCGACGGGACCTAAGAGCTGGTAGCGCGCGGTCGTCTCCCTCGCCGGCTGCGGCCGGGCGCGCATGGCCCCGATCCTCGACGCAGGGCCCGGTCGCCGCGAGCTGGTGTAAGGCGAGGCCAGGGTTCGAGCTCAGTCCGTCCGCCCATGCTGTCCGCAGAGCGAGCCGCCACGCGGCTCGACCGGAACGAGGTCCGAATGACGAAGCATTCAAAGCGAGAGCGCGAGCGGCGCGCGGAGCAGACTTAACGGATCCGCCAGATCGATGCCGCCTGACGTACCCTGCGAGCCAAGGTGACGGGCCAGATGGCCCATCACATGGTGACCCATTGACGCTGCCTTCGCGTCGCGAAGCCCCGACAGTCCCCGCATGACGAGAGCGGTCGTCGTCAACGCAGATCCGCAGCTGGCCGAGAGGCACGCTGAGATGCTGCGGGCCGCCGGCTATGTGGTCGAGCTGTGCGGGGGTCCTCAGCAGGAACCGTGCCCGGTCCTCGAGAACCTTCCCTGCCCGCTTGTCGATCGCGCCGATGTGCTCATCTACGACGCGTGGGTCGCCGGCAGCAGCGATGGCGGAAAGCAACTCATCGCTGAGCTCCGCGAGACCTATGCGGATCTGCCGGTCGTTCTTACTTCGGTCGATCGGAGCCTCGCCTGGGTCGAGACTGAAGGCCCGTACCGGGTAACGCCCCTCGTCGGCGAGCCGACGCCGGAGGAGCTGCGGGCGGCCGTCGAGGCGGCCCTCGCCGATCAAGGCATGGCCGTCTGACGCCAACCCGACCATCCCTCTGACCGCGGAGACACGTTACCGGTCGTCCCCACGTCGGGCGTCTCCGTGCGCGCTGGCCAGCGCCGGGTACCCGACGCGGAAGCCGGAGTGGCTACCGCTTCTTCGTCGGGCTCGCGGGCTGTGCGGGGGCCTTGGGCTTCTGTTCCTTGAGGGCGGCGTCCTTGCGCCGCTTGGGCTTCTCTTCCTTCTTGGGGTACCGAGCGCGCGCATCCCGAAGCGTGCGCTGTGCCAGACTCCGGGGGTGGCGCGCTTCCGCTACGACCCCGCGATCCTCGAGCGCTTCCCGACAGTCGTCGGCGGGGTCATCCACGCGACCGGCGTCGCGAACGGCCCCACGCCACCTGCCCTCGCCGAGGCCTTCCGCGCCGAGGCCGTCGCGGTTCGCGACCGGATCGGCGACACCCCGCTGAGCGAGCTCCCGACGCTGGCCGCCTGGCGGCGGGTCTTCCGCCGGTTCGGCGTCGATCCCACCCAGTACCGCTCGGCGGCGGAGGCGCTGCTCCGTCGCCTGACGAAGCAGGGTGAGTTGTCTTCGATCGGCACCCTCGTGGATCTCGCGAACCTCGTGAGTATCCGGCACGCGCTCCCCGTTGCGGTCTTCGACCAGCGCTGGGTCTCCGGCGTCACGATCGTGCGGTTCGCCCGGGGCGACGAGTCGTGGGCCGACCTGGGCTCGAGCACGACCGAGCATCCCGAGCTCGGCGAGGTCATCTTCGCCGACGAGGCGGACGACGTGCGCGCCCGACGGTGGTGCTGGCGCCAGAGCGCCGCGAGCGCAGCTCGCGAGGACACGACCGAGATCCTCGTCACGGTCGAGGGCCACCACGAGACGGCCGCCGCCGACGTCGCCCGGGCGCTCGGCGACCTGGAATGGCTCCTGCGCACCCATGCCAGACCGGCTGCCGTCCGAGGAGCGATCCTGACGGTCACCGACTCGGTCTTCGAGTAGCGCCCGTGGTCCGCCATCGCCTTCCCATACGCCTCCTGCCGACCGGGTCGATCGTTCACTCGGACCGTCGGCGGCTTGAGCCGGTCGATCCGAGACCGCGCTGGACCTCTCGCGGCTACGGCTGGCGGATGAGCTCCGCGTAGATGCCCTGACAGGTCGAGCACCGGCGCGACAGGGGGACATCGTTGCTGTCGGCGTGGTCGACGTCGCCAGCGGGGTCGACGAATGAGCGACCGCAGGCGACAAGAAGGTGGCCCTGGGTTGAGTGGGTCGGGCCAGTCGTCCAGTGCCATTCGCCCAACGGGCCTTCAGTGCGTGGAAGAACCCACCGCTTCATGGCGGCATGGTACGCCCCGGTTGCCGCGGACTTGCTGGCCGCCCAGACGCGCTGCCCCGGTCCGCGGGCCACGTCGATCGAAGGCCATCGACTGGCGCCGGGGTCAATGGCGATGGCCGACGAGACGAAAGACGTAGTCGCGGATCGCGTTGTCGGCGGCCTCGTAGGTCCGATAGGCGTCGTTCACGGCGTTGCTCAGCGAGTCGCTCGCGGTATCCGCGACCGACTTCGTCTTCGCCTCGCTCAGCGCGGTCAGTGCCGTGTTCATCTTCCGGATCAGGCGGTCGAGCTCTGGTTCTGCCATTTGAGGCTCCTGGTACCGGGCAAGAGTAGACCCCGGCCGCCCGTCGCACGAGCCGGCGTCGGGCGGCGAGGCTGGCCGGACGGCGACCGACGTGCGAGCATCCGTGCTACCAGTCGCAGCCGGAGGATCGAATGATGGACAAGAAGGCGAAGACTCCGAAGAAGCCCAAGAAGCCGAAGACCAAGGGCGCCGGCACCGCAAAGGCAACGTAGCCTGGCGGCCGCTCGCCGCTTCGATCGAAGTGCGGGCTGTGACCGCCCGCCTACGCTCGGAGGCAGGTAGCGGCGACGGCCTTGACCCCGCGTTCGCGGCAGGCGTCGGCGACGTCGATCGCGTACTGCAGGAAGATCACCGGGTCGTTATAGGTGAACGCGACGGCGCGGCGTTCCGCCGGAGGGCCGCGCCCGACCCTGCCTAGCCGAGCGGTCCGACGACCGCCTCGACCTCGTCGAGGATCTCGCCCGAGCGGACGAGCGCCTGCATCGTCGTGTGGTCGGCGTGGAGCGGACGGTCCTCGTCCAGGTGCGCGACGTGTCGCCGGATGACCCGTCGGGCCGTCTCGACGCCCCGGCCGAAGGTGAAGTCCCGGAAGTCGAGCGCCTGCGCCGCGGCCATCAGCTCGATCCCGAGCACCCCGTACGCGTTCTCGAGGATCTGCCCGTTCTTGATCGCCGTGTTCATCCCCATCGACACGAAGTCCTCCTGGTCGCCGGCGGCGGGGATCGACTGGATCGCCGCCGGGGCCGCCAGGAGCCTCTGCTCGACGATGAGCGTGTCGGCCGTGTACTGGCTGAGCATCATCCCCGAGAACATCCCCGCGCCCCTGGTCAGGAACGCCGGCAGCCCGACGCTGAGGGCCGGGTTCGTCAGCCGGTTGAGCCGCCGCTCGGAGAGGACGCAGACCATCGTGACCGCCGCGCCGACCATCTCCATCGGCAGGGCGACCGGCGTCCCCTGGAAGTTCGCGCCGGTCAGCGTCACGCGCTCGTCGGGCAGGAAGATCGGGTTGTCGGCGACGCCGTTGAGCTCGATCTCGACCTGGGCGCGGGCGAACGCCACCGCGTCGTGCGCGGCGCCGATGACCTGGGGCGACGAGCGCATCGAGTAGGCGTCCTGGACCTTGGTCTTGATCTCGACCCGTCGCCAGGTCGCTGCCCTCGATGCAGCGGCGGATGGCCCGGGCGCTCCGGACCGCGCCCGGGAAGCCGCGCAGCTCGTGGAGGCGCTCGTCGTAGGGCTTGAGGTTCGCGAGCAGGGCCTCGAGCGACATCGCGCAGGCGATCTCGGCCTGGCGGAGCCAGCGGTCGATGTCGTGGAGCTGGAGCGCGCTCATCGCCGTGAGCAGGTTCGAGCCGTTGATCGTGGCGAGCCCGTCGCGGGCCCGGAGGCCCGGGATCGGGATACCCGCTCGCTCCATCGCCACCCGGCCCGGCAGCCGCTCGTCCCTGGAACCACGCCTCGCCCTCGCCCATGAGCAGGAGCGCGATCTGGGCCATCGGCGCGAGGTCGCCGCTCGCCCCGACCGAGCCCTGCTGGCAGACGACCGGCGTGACGCCCCGGTTCAGCATCTCGACGAGCGTCAGCGTGATCTCGGGCCGGCAGCCCGAGTAGCCGCGGGCGTGGACGTTGATGCGGCTCGCGATCGCCGCCCGGACCGACGGGATGGGGGCGGGCTCGCCGATGCCCGCCGCGTGGTTGTAGATGAGGTAGCGCTGGAACTGCTCGACCTGCTCGTCGGTCAGCACGACCTCCGAGAACTCGCCGATCCCGGTGTTGATGCCGTACATCACCTCGTGGGCGGCGATCTTCTCCTCGAGCATCGAACGGCAGGCGGCGATCCTGGCGAGCGCGTCCGGGGCGAGCTCGACCGGGGCGCCGGAGCGGGCGATGCGGACGAGTCGTTCGAGGGTCAAGGACGAGCCGTCGAGGACGACGGGCTCCGGCGGCGACCCCGGTCCCGGCTCCGGTGGGGCGGCGGCGTCGGCGGCGGAGGGAGCGGCGGGCGGCCCGTCGATGATCACGAGCGGACGCTACGAGCCGAGCCGCTCGAGGGGACGTGCCGGGCGGCCCCTTGTCGACCGTCCGATCTGCCTCGGAACGTCGCCCACTGAGACGATCAGCCGAGTCGGGTCGGATCCTCGAGCGTCCCGATCACCTGGTCGAGGAAGGCCGCCGCGGGGGCGCCGTCGACGACCCGGTGGTCGAACGTCAGGCTGAGCACGACGAGGGTCCGTGCCGCGACGACCCCATCGACGACGGCCGGCCTGCGGCCGGGCCCGGCCGAGACCAAGGATCGCCGTCTGGGGCGGGTCGAGGAGCGGGGTGAACGCGTCGACCCGGTGCCCGCCCAGGTTCGTGACCGTGAAGACGGCGCCCTGCATCTCCACCTCCGTCGAGCCTGGCCGAGCGGGCGCGCTCGGCGAGGTCGGCGATCTCGCCGTCCAGCGCTGCCAGGCTCTTCGCGGTGGCGTCCCGTACGACCGGCGCGATGAGCCCATCGTCGAGCGCGACGGCCACGCCGATGTCGATCCGCTCGGGCAGCCGGAGTCCCTCGTCCGTCCAGATGGCGCCGAGGCGCGGGTGGTCGCGCAGCGCGAGGGCGCAGGCCCGCACGACCGCGGCGGTGTAGGTCGCCCGCTGCGCCGACCGCGCGCTCGCCGCAGCGAGCACGTCGGCGAGGGCGGTGACGTCGGCCTCTGCGGTGAGCGTCAGCTGGGCCGCCTGGAGCAGGCCGCGTCCGCAGGCGCTCGGCGATCGCCCGGCGCATCGGGGTCAGCGCGACGAGCTCGGCACGGTGTCGCCCATCGCCGGCCGCCGCCTGGACGTCCGCCTCGACGATCCGCCCATCGGGTCCCGTGCCGGCGATCGAGGCCAGCTCGACCCCCAGCTCGCGGGCGAGACGCCGCGCGGCCGGCGACGCGGATCACCTGGCCGACGGGCGTCGCCGGCAGGCCGGCGCGGCCACGGCGACGGCGGGTCGGCCGGCGGCTCCGGCATCGACGGCGCCGGACGCGGCCTCGGCGGGTTCCTGGACCGTCTCGAGGTCGCGATCGGATGGCCCTGGACGATCACGCCGCCGGGCTCGGCGAGCAGCTCGGATCCGCCCGCCCGCGGAGGCTCGGACCTCGGCGCTGACCTTCTCGACCTGGACCTCGGCCACGAGGTCGCCCTCGCGGACGATGCGCCCCCGGTTCGACGAACCAGGTGACGAGGACCCCCTCCTCAGTCGTCTCGGAGACACGCGGCACGAGGATGTCCTGGCGCATCGGACCCTCCTTCCGGCCCTCGCCGGTCAGGTCGGACGGCGCCGCCGGGCGCTGCCCCGGCGGCGCCGCTCCGATCCTCGGGCGAGAGCCCGTCCCGCCCGGTCGGTGGGCCTCAGCGGCCCATGAGCTTCCGGGCGGCCGCGGCGATCTTGTCGCGATCCGGCAGGCAGAACTGCTCGAGCGGCCGGCTGTACGGGATCGGGACGTCCGGGTAGGCCAGCCGGACCGGCGGCGCGTCGAGGTGGTCGAACGCCCCCTCGATCGCCGTGGTGATGACCTCGCCGCTCATCCCGAAGCTCCGGTAGTCCTCGTCGACGACGAGGAGCCGGTGGGTCTTCTCGACGGACTCGACGATCGCCTCGCGGTCGAGCGGGACGAGCGACCGCAGGTCGAGGACCTCCGCCTCGATGCCCTCCTTGGCCAGGTCCTCGGCCGCATCGAGCGCGCGATGGACCATCAGCGAGATCGTCACGATCGTCAGGTCGCGACCCTCCCGCTTCACGTCCGCCTTGCCGATCGGGATCGTCGTACGGCTCCTCGGGGACGTCGGCCGGTGGCCCGCGGGTTCGGGGTCATCCAGCCGAGGCCCATGATCCCCTTGTGGAACATGTAGATGACCGGGTTGTCGTCCCGGATGGCCGAGATCATCAGGCCCTTGGCGTCGTACGGCGTCGAGGGCACGACGATCTTCATGCCGGGCAGGTGGGCGAACATCCCGTACAGCGTCTGCGAGTGCTGGGCGCCGTCGCCGTAGCCGCCGCCGATGGCGGTCGTGATGACGACGGGCACCTTCAGGTTCCCGCCGGACTCGTAGTGGATCTTCGCCATGTGGTTGTAGATCTGGTCCATGCAGACGCCGAAGAAGTCGACGAACATCAGCTCGGCGATCGGCCGCATGCCCGAGATCGCGGCTCCGACCGCCGCGCCGATGAACGCCGTCTCCGAGATCGGCGTGTCCATCACCCGCTCGGGTCCGAACTTGGCGAGCAGGCCCTCGGTCGCCCCGAAGATCCCGCCGTAGGTGCCGATGTCCTCGCCCATGACGAAGACGCTCGGGTCGCGCTCCATCTCCTGGGCGATGCCCTCGGCGATCGCCTTCGACGTCGTCAGCAGGCGCTTCGTTTCGACTGCCATCGGTCGACCTCCTCTCGGCTCACGCGAAGACGTGCTGGAGCGCGGCCGGCGGCTCCGGATACGGGCTCGAGCGGGCGAACTCGATCGCCTCGTCGACCTCGGCCCGCGCCCGGTCCCAGGCCGCCTGCGCCGTCCGTCGCGGTCAGGACGCCGGTGTCGATCAGCCGTCGCTCGAACGCCCGGACGCGCATCCCGCTCCTGGAGCAGCGCCATCTCCTCCTTGGTCCGGTAGACCTGCGGGTCGCCTTCGAAGTGGCCGAACAGGCGGTCCGTCTTGACCTCGATCAGCGACGGGCCGCCGCCGCGCCGGGCCCGGCCGACCGCCTCGCCGGCCGCCTCGTAGACCGCCACCGGGTCGTTGTCCGGGATCGAGCACGCCCGGGATGCCGTAGGCGGCCGCCCGGTCGCGTGTTGTTGGCGATGGCGCGTCGCCTTGTCCTTCGGGACGCTGATCGCCCAGGCGTTGTCCTCGCAGACGAAGACGACCGGCAGGGCCCACAGCGCGGCCAGGTTGAGCGACTCGTGGAACGCGCCCTGGTTGGCCGCGCCCTCGCCGAAGAACGACACGGCGACGTTGTCCTTGCCCTGCTTCTTGAAGGCCAGGGCGTGACCGACGGCCGTCGGCATCCCTTCGGCGATGATCCCGCTGCAGCCGAAGTTCGTGGCCGGATCGAACAGGTGCATGTGGCCGCCCTTGCCGTGGCCAAGCCCGGTCTCCTTCCCGAAGATCTCGGCCGCGAGCGTCTTCATGTCCATCCCGTGGGCCAGGGCGATGTGGTGCGGCCGGTGGGTGGCGGTGACGGCGTCGGTCGGCCGGAGGTGGGCGGCGACCCCGACCGCGACCGGCTCCTGGCCGGCCGCCAGGTGCATCTCGCCCGGGCACGGGCCCGGCCGCGATGTCGAAGGCGGGTGTCTTGCCCTCGAAGTAGACCTTCTGGATGGTCTCCTCGAAGAGCCGGATCCGCACCAGCTGGTAGTGCATGTCGAGCAGGGTCTCATTGCTCGGCATCGTGTCGCCTCCATGTCAGGTTCGAACGATCGCCTCGATCCGTGTTCCAGCGCTCACCTCCCCTCAAGCCGGTCGACCGCTCGGCGTGCCAGGCCGGCTGGGAGTAGCGGCTTCGAAGCAGGTCGGCCGCGACGGCCAGCTCGGTCGTCCGCAGGCCCTCCTCGATGACCTCCCGGGGTTCCGCGGTGTCCGGTCCCCGCCCGGAAGGCCTGGACGATGGCGCGCTCGATGATGTCGGCCAGCCCGTGCCCGGCGGGCGAGCCCGGGCCGTCCTGTCGGTCGAGCTCTCGCGCAAGTGACGTGACCGGCGCTCGGACACTCCTCGTCAGCTGCCAGCGCCGATCACCCGGGGCGCCCGGTCCGGCCAGGACGCGCTCGAGCGTCGACCAGGTCGGATCGATCGAGCAGCGTCGCGTGGACGAGGACGGATCGGCCGCCGATCCAGGCCGCGATCCCGCCGAGCTTCCGACCTCCGACGAACAGCCCTCGCGGGGCCGGGTCGGCCGCGATCCCGACCGCCCGGGCCGCCGCGGCGAGCGGTTCGAGGACGGTGCCGTACAGTCTGGCCAGCCCGCCGCCGAGCCGGCCGCCGACGAGCGGATCCTCGCGTTCGGGCCACCACGGTCACGTTCAGGTTGCCGGTGTCGTGGTAGACCGCCCCGCCGCCCGTGAACCTCCGGTAGACCGGCACGCCGAGCTCGCTCGGCGGTCGCGACGTCCACCTCGGCATCCGCCAGCTGGAAGCGGCCGAGGACGACGCACCGGTCGTTCCGCCAGAGCCGAAGGACGGGCTCGTCGCCCGGCGTCCGGGCCAGTGCCTCGTCGACCGCCAGGTTGCGGGCCGGCTCACGTCCGCCGTCGTCGGCGATCAGCCGGAGCGGGAGGTCGACCATCAGCTCGCCCTTCGGCCGACGAGCGCCCCGTCCTGCGCTGCGACCCACAAGCACCCCGTGCGCGTCGAGGACCCGCGGGCCGTCGGTCGCCAGGCGGACGCTCGCGTGGGCTCCGGGTTCGAGCACGATCTCGCGTTCGCCGTCGAAGGCAAGGGTCAGCCCTGCGTCCATCCCGGCCGATCCTGGCCCGACGCTCGGCGACTCCTGCGCGAGGTCGACCCGCTCGCCGGGTCCCACCAGCCGCCAGTCGCGGACGCCGATCGGCACGAGCTGCCCCGGCCCGAGCGGCGCGGTCACCGCCGGGCCCGTGGGGTCGAACGTGATGTGGATCGCCTGCCCCGAGTGGGTCGGCAGCGGGCAGAGCATTCCCGCGACACCGGCGAGGCCGGTCAGCGACGGGTCGCTCCGGGTGACGACCGCCTCGACGAGCAGGGCGGGGTCCCACAGCGCGTGCGCGCCGAGCCAGCCCGACCGAACCAGGACGACATCGACGAGCGCGGACGCGATCCCGTCTCCGCCGTCGATGCGGACATCCAGTCGCGAGGCCTGGCGGACCTGATCCGAGAACCGCCCGGGATCGGCCGCGTACAGGGCTGCTGCCATGGCGCCGGCCGTCGGGTCGATCGGCGTGCCGAAGGCATTGTTGGTGCCTCCCGGCAGGGGGACCACGACGGCCGACGGCCAGCCGCTGGCGACGGCGCGATTCGTCCCGTCGCCGCCGATCGTCACGACGCAGGCCGCGCCGGCCTCCGCCATCGCACGTGCGGCGCTGGCCGTCCCCGCCGCGTCCAGGGCCTCGGGGCCGGACGGGAGCTGGACCGCCTGGAGACGGTAGCCGAGGCTCTCCTCCGGGAAGCCGGCAGCGGCGAGAAGATCCACCGCTCGCTCGACGACGTGGGCCGGTTCCGGCATGAACAGGACGGTCCCGACCGGCCCGCCGGCCAGGCCTCGCAGCACGCGGGCGACGACGTTCACCCGCTCGTGGACGTCGATCGTGCGCGCCAGGGACGTGAGACGGCGCACGTCGCGCGAGGCGCTGGCGTTCACGATCAGCCCGACCGTGGTCTCGAGGCCCATCTCGTCCGCCCGTCAGGTCGCGAGGGTCCTCCGCGCCAGCCAGACCTCCCTGGCGACCCTCGCGGGAAGAACGGCCATTGTGCTCGCGTTCACCGGGCCGGACAAGGGCTCTATGACCCCTTCGGGATCAGCCCTGCGTGAGTCGAGTGAGCTGACCGCGGGCATCCCAGGGGGTGGACCGGGTGGCGGACCGGCGACGCCCCGGCGGACGACCGCCGACCCGACCGGCTGAGCTCGGGCCCGCGCCCAGGAGCGACGCGGAAGCCAAGCGTGAAGCGGAGCCACATCTAGACTTGCCCTCACGACGCCGCCGCGGTCCCCCTGCCGCCGACGGGGCCGGCTGGTCGAGCAGGTGTGAAGGAGGCGGGAAGCGGGATGACCGGATCGTCGATCGTGTCGCCGGCGTGGCTCCACCGGCACCTGGGAGACCCCGCGCTGAAGGTCGCCCAGATCCGCTACGAGCTCGACGAGGATGACTACTCCGACGGCCACATCCCCGGCGCCCGCTGGTGGTACTGGAAAGACCTGCTGTGGCATCCGACCGACCGGGAGTTCGCGACCCCGGCCCAGCTCGCCGAGCGTCTCGGGGCGGCCGGGATCGACGCGGACACGACGCTCGTCGTCTACGGCGGGCGCAACCACTACGCGATGCACGCCTGGTGGGTCCTCCACGAGATGCTCGGGCACCCGGACATCCGCGTGCTCGACGGCGGGAAGCGGCGCTGGACACTCGAGGGCCGGCCCCTCACCACGGACCTGCCTGAGATCACCCCCGTCGTGTACCGACCGCTGCGCACCGAGCGAGACGATTTATCGAGGGTCACTCGGGACGACGTCAGGACGAACCTCGGCAGGGTGGGCCGGGTGCTGATCGACGCGCGGACCGCCGAGGAGTTCCGTGGCGAGCGGGTCAAGCCTGCCCCCGGCTTCGACCACGGCGCCGAGTGCCGCGGGCACATCCCGGGCGCCGTCAACCTGCATGGTCGTGACCTGCTGGATCCGAACGACTTCACGCTCAAGCCGCGCGATGAGCTCGAGCGGATGTTCCGTATGGTCGGCGCCGCACCCGACCAGGCGGACGAGGTCATCGTCTACTGCCGGCTCTCCCACCGGGCCAGCTCGATCTGGTTCGTCATGACCACCGTCCTCGGGTGGGATCACGTCCGGGTCTACGACGGCTCCTGGACCGAGTGGGGCAGCATCGTCGGCTTCCCGGTCGAGCGGTAGCGGCCAGGCTGGTCGGGGTGGAGAATGCGACCGAACCGTCCCGACTTGGCCTGGGAGCACGGCCCACGCGAGGAGGCAGCAGTGGCTGGAAGGCAACGGATCAGCTACGTCGATCCGGCATCGGTCGACGAGGGGATGCGTGCCGAGCTGGAGCGCGTGCGCCCGGTTCGGCACGCCGCGCCCGGAGAGCCAGTCGGTCCGGGCTCACGTCCCCGCCGTGTTCTGGTCGTTCGCGAACACCTGGCAGGCGGTGTTCCGCGAGGGTGTCTGCGACCACACGATCAAGGAGCTCTGCCGGGTCTACGTGTCGCGCACGGTCAAGTGCGAGTACTGCGGCAACCAGCGCTCCGTGCAGGCCTCGGCGCAGGGACTGACCGAGGGCAAGTACGACGCGCTGCTGAACTTCGAGGCCTCGGACGCGTACGACGAGCGGCAGAAGGCGGCCCTGGCGTACGCCGAGGCGATCACCTGGCGGCTGGAGCCCGACGACGCGTTCTGGGATCGGTTGTACCGGCACTTCTCCGAGCCCGAACTCGTCGAATTGGGCTACTTCATCGCGCTCACGATGGGCCAGCAGAGTTGGCTGCGACTGCTCGACATCGAACACCACGAGGTCCTCGCTGGCGACGCCGCGTCCATGGCTCCCGGCTTCGAGACCCCGGCTGCCCTGGCGGCCAGCATGAAGAGCGACGACTACTGGGCCAAGCACTGAGCTGCGGCGCCGCCCTGCGCACTGGCTGACACGCTCGGCTGGGGGCCGCGGCCGCGCCGACGTCCTGGGTGCTGCAGGACCGCGGGTCGGCCTCGCCGGCCGGCCGTCGTTCAGAGACTGGCGCGCGCGCCGGGGTCGATCGTGGCCAGGTCGGTCGCCGCCAGGTCGAAGGGGCGGATCAGCGACGTCAGGACCAGCACCGACCACGACGATCGCGGCGAAGGTCAGGAAGCCGGCCGCGAAATCGCCGGTCGCGTCGAGCAGGGTCCCGACCAGGGGCGGGCCGAACACCGCCGTGAGCAGGCCGCCCCAGCCCACGATCGCCTGGGCCGAGGCGGGGCTCGTGCGGACGCTCGCCGCGGCCCCGTTGAAGACGGCCGCGTACGGGAGTCCCACGCCCAGGCCCGTGACGACCAGCCCGACGATCGCGACCGGCAGCGCCGGCGCCAGGGCCATCGCCGTGAGCCCGATGACGGCCAGGGCGAGTCCGGCTCGGATCACTCGGACCGGTGCCATCCCGCGCTCGAGGATGGCGCCGCCCGAGGTGCGGCCGGCGATGCCGGTGACGAGCGTCAGCGAGCCGATCAACCCGGCCGCCGCGATGGGCAGCCCGAAGGCGTCGACCAGGTAGAGGGTGACCCACGTGCCGATGACGATGGCCATGCCGAAACCGCACATGTGGCAGAGCGCCAGCAGCCACGTGTTGCGCTCACCCAGGGCGACGGCCAGCGCGGCCCTCGCCCCGGGCGCGACCGGAGCGCGGGGTTCGCTCGGGGCGAGGAGCGTCCACACCACCCAGACCGCGGCCACGGCCAGGGCGGAGAGCGTGAAGGCCAGCCGCCAGTCGCCGGACGGACCGGCCAGGATCGGGACGTAGACCAGGGTGATCCCCGACCCCAGCAGGAACGACGCCCCGTACAGGCCCTGGGCGAGATGGCGGCCGCGATCGTCGAAGATCGAGCTGGTGTACGCGGCGCCGGCGGCGAAGCCGAAGCCCGACCCGAGGCCGCCCAGGACGCGCCAGCCCAGCAGCGCCGGGAAGCTCGGTGCCAGCAGGCCCGCGCCGAGGCCGCCGATCGCCACGAGCAGGAATCCGAGCGTCACCGCGGGCCGCGTGCCGATCCGATCGGCGATCGCGCCGCCAGCCAGTATCGTGCTCGCGGCGCCCGCGAAGAAGGCCGTGGCGATCACGCCCGCATCCGCCGACGACAGCGCGAACTCGGCCCGGATGAACCCGAGCACCGGACCCTGGATCGTGTAGTTCGTGGCCACGGCCACCGCGACCGCGCAGATCAGCAGGACTGCCCTGCGGCGCGACGAGGCTGGCATCCCGGGAACTGTAGCGGCGACGCTCCGGTCGCGCGATCCTGACGCCACCGGGCTGGCCCCCTCTGGGCGGCTGACCACCCGGCGACCGCCTGGCTCTGCCGCGGCAAGCGTCAGCGACTCCAGCCGGGTCGTCCCGGCGGCGCGACGAGATCTGGCCGCCGACAAAGTTTCGTCTTGACCCCGGGGTGTGCGCGGCCATATCCTGCCGAAATCACGCAATCGATTTCCGGCAAGCTAACTCCGTAGGAAGCGAGGCAGCAATGGTCGGCTCGTCCCAATCGATCGTCGGTCCCGGCGTCCGTACCTTCCTCGTCGGCGTCGTCGCCGCCGCGATCGCCCTCTCGGGGTGCTCGGCCGCCGCGACCCCGAGCCCGTCCGCGTCGGCGGCTCCGCCGGCCGGGTCGAGCGCCCCGTCAACGGAACCCTCGGCGGCATGCGGACTCCCGCCCTGCGACAAGCCGATCGTCGTCGGCGTCTCGCAGGCGCTCACCGGCGACAAGTCTGACCCGGGTACCGGGATCGAGCACGGCTACCAGGTCTGGGTCAAGGAGATCAACGACGCCGGCGGCCTGCTCGGTCGCCAGGTCAGCCTGAAGGAATACGACAACCAGAGCCTCGCCGACACGGCGGTGAGCCAGATCGAGCGGCTCGTCACGGTCGACAAGGTCGACCTTCTCGTCGGCCCGTTCTCGTCGGCCCTCACGATCCCGACCTCGGCGATCGCCGAGAAGTACAAGATGGCGTTCGTCGAGGGCGCCGGCGGCGCACCGGGCGTCTTCGACCGCAAGTTCAAGTACGTCTTCTTCGTCCAGCCGGCGACGGCCCAGCACCAGGCCGATCCGTTCGTCAAGTACATCCTGGCCCTGCCGGCCGATCAGCGACCGAAGACCGCGGCCTACCCGCAGCAGGACGACCCGTTCGTCAAGGCGACCGAGGACGGCGCCCAGGCGACCCTCGAGGCCGCCGGCATCAAGACCGTCTACCACGACGTCTACCCACCGACCCAGACCGACTTCGCGTCGATCGCGGCCGCGGTCAAGGCGTCGGGCGCCGACATCGTCCTCGGCGGGACGATCTTCGAGGACGCGGTCGCCAGCGTCCAGGCGTATGCCTCGATCAACTACCAGCCCAAGGCGATCTACTTCACCAGCGGACCCGGCACCGTCGGCCCGTTCAAGCAGGCGCTGGGCGACAAGGTGAACGGCATCTTCACCGGTGACGGCTGGATCCAGGCTTCCAAGGCACCGAACAACGACAAGTTCGTGGCCGAGTACAAGGCGATGTTCCCGACCGAGACCGACATCTCGACCGAGGCCGCCGAGGGCTACTCCGTGGGCCAGGTCCTCCAGGCCGCGGTCACGGCGACGCAGTCCCTCGACAACACCAAGATCGCCGACTGGCTCCACGCCAACCCGGTCCAGACGATCCAGGGAAAGATCGGCTGGGATGAGCTCGGACGCCCGAACGGGAGCTACCTCCTCGAGCAGTACCTGTCCGGCACGCTGAACGTCGTGGCACCGGCGGACGATCCGAACAAGGCCGCGGACCCGGTGTACCCGAAGCCCAACTGGTGAGCCTTCCCCCGCTTGCGGAGCACCTCCCGGGGTCTCTCCCGGGAGGCGCTCCGAGGTCGGGCCAGTTCACGACGGGGTACGCGAGTTGAGTCCGGAGCTCCTCGGCCAGAGCATCGTCCTGGGCATCCTCACCGGCGGCGTCTACGCCCTGATGGCCTCGGGCCTCACGCTGATCTTCGGGATCATGCGCGTGGTCAACATCGCCCACGCGGCGATGATCATCATGGCGGCGTACGTCTCGTGGCTGCTCTACAAGACGTTCGACCTGGACCCGCTCGTCTCGATCGTGGTCGTCATGCCGATCTTCTTCGTGGTCGGCGCGCTCGTCCAGTGGGGGATCCTGCGCCGCCTGAGCGGCCGTGACCTCACGCTCACCGTGCTCGTCACCTTCGGCTTCGCCATCATCCTCGAGGGGCTGCAGGGCAGCCTCTGGTCGTCGTCATTCCAGCAGATCACCACGTCCTACTCGCAGGACAGCTTCGAGCTCGGCGGGATCTACGTGCCGCTCGTCCGGCTCCTGTCGGGAGGTGCCGCGCTGGTCCTCCTGGGCGCCCTCTACCTCCTCCTCGCCCGGAGCGACCTCGGTCGCGCGATCCGGGCGACGACGCAGGATCCCCGCACCGCGGCGCTCGTCGGGGTCAACGTGGAGCAGGTGACGATGATCGCGTTCGCCCTCGGGGTCGCGATCGCCTCCGCCTCCGGGCCGCTCCTGGGGATGCTCTTCGCCTTCTACCCGGCGACCCACTGGCTGTGGATCGGGAAGCTGCTCGCGATCGTCGTCCTCGGCGGGCTCGGGAGCCTGGCCGGCACGTTCGTCGCGGCGATGATCCTGGGTCTCGCCGAGCAGGTCGCCACGGCGACCATCTCGCTCAACTGGGCGCCCCTCGTGTTCTACGTCTTCCTGTTCGGCGTCCTCATCGTGCGGCCCCGGGGCCTGTTCGGCACGATGGCCCGGGAAAGCCTGTAACCCGTGCAAGCCCGCAGGATCGTGCCGTGGGCCGCGCTCGCGCTCCTGGTCGCCCTCCCGATCTTCGTGCACGAGGGCTTCTACCTGGACCTGCTCCTGTTCACCTTCATGTACGCCGCGATGTCGGTCGGCTGGAACATCATGGGTGGCTTCGCCGGCTACGTCTCGCTCGGCCACGTCGGGTTCTTCGGGCTCGGGTCGTACGTCGCCGGGCTGCTCGTCGTCCACTTCGGGATCCCGGTCTTCGTGAGCGCTCCGTTCGTCGGGCTCTTCGTGGCGGTCGCCGGGGCCGGCCTCGGCTGGATCTCGCTCCGCGCCCGGGGCACCTCGTTCGTCATCGTGACCCTGACGTTCACCTACATGATCCAGCTCATCGCGCTCAACTGGCGCGGTCTCACGGGTGGCAGCGCCGGACTCTACCTGCCCCTTCTCGACCTGCCCGGCGACCTCGTCATCCTGCCGTTCTACTACTCGATGCTCATCCTGCTGGTCGTCGCGATCCTCGTGTCGATCCTGATCCGACGCACCAAGTTCGGTCTGGGCCTCGTCGCGATCCGCGAGGAGGAGGGCAAGGCGGACGGCTCGGGGGTGAACACGTCGCTGTACAAGATCCTGGCCTTCGCGATCAGCGTCTCGTTCGCCGGGGTGGCCGGCGCGCTGCATGCCCAGTACCTGAACTACATCGACCCGGACCTGGCGTTCGAGCTGATCATCACCCTCAACCTGATCATCATGTGCCTGGTCGGGAGCCGCGGAACGATCTGGGGTCCGGTCCTCGGGGCGTTCATCATCCAGCCGCTCTCGCAGTACCTCATCTACCTGGTCCCGTCCGGGATCGCCGGCCAGGTCCACCTGGTCGCGCTCGGAGTGGTCCTCGTCCTCGTGGTGATGTTCCTGCCTGACGGGATCATCACCTCCTGGGAGACGTGGCGCGGCAGGGGGAGCCCGGCGGGCACCGCGGACGCCGCCGTGGAGCGGCTCCCGGGAGCGTCGTCGTGACCCTGGCACCGCTGACCGCAGCCGCCGCGGGCGAGGCCGCCCGGGATACGTCGGTCTGCCTGGCCGTCGCCGGGATCGAGAAGTCATTCGGCGGGATCCAGGCCCTGATCGACTGCTCGCTCAGCGTAGGAAGGGCAGCATCACCGCGCTCATCGGACCGAACGGCTCGGGCAAGACCACGCTCTTCAACTGCATCACGGGCTTCTACGAGCCGGACCACGGCCAGGTCTACGTCCGAGGCATCCCGATCGTCGGGCGCCGCCCGAGCGACATCGTCCACCTCGGCGTCATGCGCACGTTCCAGGTGACCAGGATCTTCCGGCGGATGACCGTGCTCGAGAACATGATCGTGCCGGTCCGCCAGCTGAACCTCCGGTCGCTCTTCACCGCGGCGATCAAGGGGCACGAGCGCGACCGGGCGGAGGCGCTCCTGGAGTTCGTCGGTCTCCTGGGCCTCCGGGACGAGCAGGCCGGCAGCCTCTCGTTCGGCCAGCAGAAGCTGCTCGAGCTCGCCGCCGCGCTGATGGCCGAGCCCGAGATCGTGATGCTCGACGAGCCGGCAGGCGGGCTCAACCCGGTCATGATCGACAAGGTCGCCGGTCACGTCCGGGAGCTCAACGCGCGCGGCGTCACCTTCCTGATCATCGAGCACAACATGGGCTTCGTGATGAACCTGTGCGACCCGGTCATCGTCATGCACCGCGGGACCGTGATCGCGCAGGGCTCGCCCGACGCCGTCCGCGAGGACCCGATCGTCCTCGACGCGTACCTCGGAGACTGACGGTGCTGCTCGACATCGATGGTCTCTACGCGGGTTACGGCAGCGGCGGCGACGTCCTGCGAGGTGTGAACCTCACCCTGGCACAGGGCGACTTCGTCTGCCTCATCGGCCCGAACGGCGCCGGCAAGTCGACCCTCCTGCGGGTCATCTCGGGGATCCTCCGGCCGCGCAAGGGCGCGATCCGGTTCGACGGGACGGACGTGTCCGGCTGGCGGCCGGATCTCCTCTTCCGGCGCGGGATCGCCCACGTCCCGCAGGGTCGGAGCACGTTCCCGCAGATGACCGTCAACGAGAACCTGCTCATGGGCGCCTACAGCATCCGCGACCGGTCACTCGCCCACGAGCGGCTGCGGGCCGCCGCGGGTCTCTTCCCGATCGTCGTCGAGCAGGCCCACCGCCGGGCCGGCCTGTTGAGCGGCGGCGAGCAGAAGCAGGTCGAGATGGCCCGGGCGATCGTCACCGCGCCCCGCCTCCTGCTCCTCGACGAGCCGACGCTCGGGCTCGAGCCACGGGCGGCCCGCACGGTCATGAGCAAGATGCGCGAGCTCAATGAGCAGGGGGTCACGATCCTCCTCGTCGAGCAGAACGCGCGATCAGGGCTCGGCGCGGCCCGGACCGGCTGCGTGATGGAGCTCGGCGTGATCAAGCTTCGCGGCGAGGGCCAGCGCCTGCTCGACGATCCACAGGTCAAGCGCCTCTACCTCGGCGAGGGCGCCGCGGTATGACTGGCGCCACGCGGTAGCCCGATGGGCGCGACGAGAGCTCGAGCGACGATCGTCGACGTGGCCTCGGAGGCCGGCGTCCACCCGTCGACGGTGTCGCGGGTCCTCAACGGCCATGCCGGGACCACGGTCACGGAGGTCACGCGTGAGCGCGTCCTCGCGGCCGCCGACCGCCTCGGCTACCGGCCCTCGGCCCTCGCCCGCAGCCTCCGGCTGCAGCGGACGCTGACGCTCGGGATGCTCGTCCCGGACATCACGAACCCGTTCTTCTCGTCGATCATCAAGGGGGCCGAGGACGCGGCTCGCCAGCGCGGCTACAACCTCATCCTGTGCAACTCGGAGGACGACCCTCAACGCGAGGCGACCTACCTGCGCGTGCTTCGCGAGCGCCAGGTCGACGGCCTGCTCATCGCGTCCTCGCAGATGGCCGACGACACGATCGCCGAGCTGCGCGAGGAGGCCTTCCCGTTCGTCCTTCTCAACCGAGCGACGCACAGCGTGGAGGACCTGGCGGTCGTCGTCGACAACCACTCCGCGGCCGTCGAGGTCGTCGCGTATCTGGCCGGTCTTGGCCACCGCAGGGTCGGCCACATCGCCGGGCCCCAGAACACGACGACGGGCGTCGACCGGCTCGATGGGTATCGGGCCGGCGTCCTCGCCTACGGATCGGCCGACGAGCCCGAGCTCGTCGTCGAGGCCGACGCGTTCTCCGAGGAGGCCGGCCACCGGGCGCTCGGGATCATGATCGCCGGACCCGCCCACCCGACGGCCGTCTTCGCCGCCAACGACCTCATCGCCATCGGCATGCTCCAGCGACTCCGCGAGACCGGCGCCCACGTCCCGGGCGACCTCTCGATCGTCGGCTTCAACGACATCCCGCTGGCCGGCCTGCTCGAGCCCGCGCTCACGACGGTGCGCGTACCCCAGCTGGAGATGGGCGTCGCCGGCGCCCATCTGCTCATCGATCGTCTGGAGGGTCGACCGATCGGCGACGTCCGCCTGACCCTGCCTACCGAGCTCGTCATCCGCGCGTCCTCGGCCGCGCCAGGCACACCGTGGGGCGGCCCCCCATGACCACCGGAGTCCAGCCATGACACGTCTCGTCGACCTGACCCAGCCGTGGGGCGATCGGATGCCCACCTGGCCCCAGTTCGCCTCGGTCGAGGTGACCGACATCACGACCCATCACCGCGACGGCAAGAGCACGATGCTCGTGAAGACGAACATGCACACCGGCACGCACATCGATGCGCCGAGCCACTACTGCGAGACCGGCCGCGATCTCGGCCGGATCGAGCTGAGCGAGCTCTACGGGACGGGCCTCGTGGTCGACCTCCGGCCGATCACGGGGCCCTGGAGCTACTACAGCCTGGCCGACATCCAACGCTGCATCCCGGAGGGCGAGGAGATCCGCGAGGGCGACATCGTCGTCCTCTATACCGGCTGGGACCAGTACAACTGGACCAAGCCGACACGCGACGACGTGACCTACTTCGACCGCCATCCGGGCCCGCAGCCCGAGGTCATCGACTTCCTCATCGACAAGCGGATCAAGTGGATCGGCGCGGATCTCGCCTCGATCGACCACTGCCTGCACACACGCGTCCGCCGGATGCGACCCGATCTCGTCGCCGAGTACGAGACGATGACCGGCCGGCCGATCGAGGAGACGCTCCCGGACAAGGACTTCGAGTACATCCACTACGCGACCGCACGGCACGACATCTCGATGCTCGAGAACCTCGGCGGGGAGCTTGCCGAGGTCGCCGGCCGACGCGTGGACATGGGCGCCTTTCCGTGGCGGTGGCAGGGGGGCGAGGCCAGCGTCTGCCGCGTCGCCGCATTCGTGGAGGAGTAGACATGGAAGCGCTCGTCCTCACCGCTCCGCACGAATTCGAGATCCGCGAGGTCCCTCGGCCCGAGCCGGCCGCCAACGAGGTCCTGTGCCGGGTTCGGGCCATCGCGATCTGCGGCACCGACGCCGAGATCATCGAGGGCAGCTTCGCCGGTCGGTGGCCGCGGGCCTACCCGTTCATCCCCGGCCACGAATGGTCCGGCGAGGTCGTCGCAGCCGGGCCGATCGCCGAGCAGAACGGGTTCACCGTCGGTACGCGCGTCGCGGGGACCTCGCACTCCGGCTGTGGCTACTGCCGGATGTGCCGGATCGGTCGCTACAACCTGTGCTTCAACTACGGCCGCGAGGACCTCGGCCATCGCCAGTACGGCCATTACACCCAGGGGGCGTACGCCGAGTACGTCGTCCACACGATCAAGAGCGTCTTCCGGATCCCGGACGGCATGGCGTTCGACACTGCCGCCCTGTGTGACACCGCCTCGATCGCCCTCCACTCGGTCCGCCGGCCCGGGATCGAGCCCGGCGATCTCGTCGCGTCCGTGGGCTCGGGCGGGATGGGCCTGCTCGTCGCGATGTGCGCCCGGACCCTCGGGGCGGCCCGGGTGATCGTCATCGGCGGCGGGAAGCGTCTCGAGCGCGCCCGCGAGCTCGGCTTCGAGACGGTCGACTACCACGATGGCGACCCCGTCGCCCAGGTCCGCGACTGGTCCGGCGGGATCGGCGTCGACGTCGCGGTCGACTCGGCCGGCTCCAAGGACTCGGTCGGCCAGGCGATCGGGATGGTCCGGAAGGGCGGTCGGGTCGCCTTCACCGGGATCCCGAAGGAACCGACCCAGGTCGACTTCCAGAAGATCGTCCTCGAGGAGATCGACCTCTACGGGGTCCGGGCGAACCGCAATACGATGGAATCGGTGATCCCGCTGATGGCCGACGGACGGATCCCGGCCGACCGGCTCATCACCCACCACTTCCCGCTGTCCGAGTTCCGCGAGGCACTCCGGATCTTCAACGAGCGGGTCGACGGCGCGCTCAAGGTGATCGTCGAGCCATGACGCTCCCGGCGCGGATGCGTGCCGTCGTCTTCGAGGCGCCCGAGCGGTTCGCTCTCCGCGACCTCCCGACGCCCGAGCCCGCCGAGGGCCACGCCCTCGTCCGGGTCGAGGCGTCGATGGTCTGCGCGACCGATCGGAAGATCCTCGCCGGGACGTTCGCCGGCACGAGGTTCCCGCACGTGCCGGGCCACGAGTTCGCCGGGACGATCGCCTCGCTCGGGCCGGCGACGAGCGGACCGGCGCCCGGGACCCGGGTCGGGGTGGAGGTCCACGTCGGCTGCGGGGTCTGCGATCGCTGCCGCGAGGGGCTGTACAACCTCTGCCGGAACTACGGCCGGACGGAGATGGGGCACGCCCACGTCGGGTTCACGATCGCCGGCGGCCTGGCCGAGTACGCCAGCGTCCCGGTGGCAGCCCTCCACCCGTTGCCCGACGCGGTCAGCACGGCCGACGGGGCATGGACCGACAACCTCGGGGTCGCCCTGTGGGCCCTCGAGCGGGCCCGTCTCCTCGCTGGCGAGTCGGTCGTCATCATCGGACCCGGGGCGATCGGGCTGTGCGCCGCCCAGCTCGCCCGGGCGAGCGGCGCGGGCAGGTGACCCTGGTCGGACGCGGCGAGCGCCTGGCCCGGGCCGCCCGGTTCGCCGACGCGGTCGTCGAGGAGCGCGATGCCGGCGCCCTCGCCGGGGCGGCCGACGTCGTGGTCGAGTTCGCCGGCACCTCCGAAGCCGCCGGGCTGGCGATCGCGATGGCCCGCCGCGGGGGCCGGGTCGTCCTCGGCGGCGCGACCGGCCAGGGGGTCGAGTTCCCGCCGATCGACCTCTCGACGATCGTCCGCGGGCACCTCGACGTCCTCGGCTCGGTGGCCAACCCGAAGGGTGTCTCCGGCCGAGCTCTCGCCGCTCCTGGCGTCGGGCGCGATCGACGTGGCCAGTCTGACCACCCACCACTTCCCCCTCGACCAGTTCAACGACGCATGGGCGACGTTCACCGAGCGCCGGGACGGCGCGATCCGGGTGATGCTGAACCCGTGAGGAGGAGCAGATGACCATCGACCGGGCGACCGCCCTCGACCTCTATCGGGTGATGCGGAGGATCCGCCGCTTCGAGCAGCGCTCGACGACGCTCTTCGGCGAGAACAAGATCTGGGGCACGATCCACAGCTACGCCGGCGAGGAGGCGATCGCCGCGGGTGTCTGCGCTCACCTCCGCGATGACGACTGGATCACCTCGACCCACCGTGGTCACGGTCACTGCATCGCCAAGCGGGCCGACCTCGGCAAGATGTATGCGGAGCTCCTCGGGCGCGAGACCGGCTACTGCCGCGGCCGGGGCGGCTCGATGCACATCGCCGACACGTCGAAGGGCAACCTCGGGGCGAACGGCATCGTCGGCGGCGGCATCCCGATCGCGACCGGCGCAGCCCTGACCGCCCGGCAGCTCGGGACCGACCAGGTCGCCGTCTCGTTCTTCGGCGACGGCGCCGCCAACCAGGGCACGTTCCACGAGTCGCTCAACCTCGCAGCCATCTGGAAGCTGCCGGTCATCTACGTCTGCGAGAACAACCAGTACGCGGAGAGTCTCCCGGCGGGCAGGGCCTTCGCGACCGACGACATCGCCTCGCGGGCGATCGGCTACGGGATGCCCGGGGTCAACGTCGACGGCCGGGACGTCCGGCTCGTCTACGCGGTCGCCGGCGAGGCGATCGCCCGGGCCCGGGCGGGAGGCGGCCCGACGCTCATCGTCGCCGAGGCCTACCGGCACGAGGGCCACTACTACGGCGATCCTCAGCTGTACCGGACGAAGGAGGAGATCGAGGCCTGGCGGGCGACGTTCGACCCGATCACCAACGCCCGCGCCTGGCTGATCTCGGACGGCCTGGCGACCGAGGCCCAGATCGACGCCATCGATCGCGAGGTGGACGAGGAGACAGAAGCCGCGATCGCCTGGGCCGAGACCGGCCCGATCGCCTCGCCGATCACGCCGGAGGAGATCTATGCCAGCTACTGAGATGGCCCCTGTCGAGGCTCCCGGCGCGATGATCGAGCAGTTCTACTCCGAAGCGCTCCGCGACGCGCTCCGGCTCGAGATGCAGCGGGATCCCCGGGTCCTGGTCATGGGCGAGGACATCGCCGAGCACGGTGGCGCGTTCCAGGTGACCGCCGGGCTGCTCGCGGAATTCGGGCCCGAACGCATCCGCCAGACGCCGATCAGTGAGATCGGGATCGTCGGAGCGGGCGTCGGGGCCGCGCTGACCGGCCTCCGGCCGGTCGTCGAGCTGATGTACATCGACTTCTCCGGCCTCGCGATCGACCAGATCGTGAACCAGGCCGCTCAGAACCGGTTCATGTTCGGCGGGCAGGCCCGCGTGCCGCTCGTCGTGCGCACCCAGGGCGGCTCAGGCCGCGGAAACGCGGCGCAGCACTCGAAGTCGCTCGAGGCGTGGTTCACCCACGTCGCGGGTCTGAAGGTCGTGATGCCGGCGACACCCGCCGACGCGAAGGGCCTCCTCACCGCCGCGATCCGCGACGACGATCCGGTCATGTTCATCGAGCACAAGCTGCTCTACCGCACGAAGGGGCCGGTCCCGGAGGGGGAGTACGTCGTCCCGCTCGGGAAGGCCGACGTGAAGCGAGAAGGGAGCGATCTCACGATCGTGACCTGGTCGCGCGAGGTGCTGTTCGCGCTCGAGGCCGCGTCGACGCTGGCCGCCGGAGGGGTGGAGGCGGAGGTCATCGACCTGCGCTCGCTCGTGCCGCTCGACCGGGAAGCGATCCTGGCGAGCGTGCGCAAGACGCGGCGGCTGCTCGTCGTCCACGAGGCGATCAAGCGTGGCGGCTATGGCGGCGAGATCGCCGCGCTCGTCGCCGAGGAGGCATTCGACGATCTCGACGCCCCGCCGCGTCGCCTCGCCGGGGTCGAGACGCCGATCCCGTACGCGGCGCATCTCGAGCGCGGCGTCATCCCGCAGGTCGAGGACATCGTCCGCGTCGCGAAGGAGCTCGTCGGATGAGCGTGACCCCGGTCATCCTGCCGAAGCTCGGCCTGACCATGGACGAGGGCAAGCTCGTGGGGTGGTTGAAGAAGGAAGGCGATCGCATCGAGGCCGGCGAGATCCTGTTCGAGGTCGAGACGGACAAGGCCACGATGGAGGTCGAGTCGCCGGTCGCCGGGTACGTTCGCAAGCTGCTCGCCAGCGCCGGGGAGACCGTGCCGGTCACGCAGGTCATCGCGCTGATCTCCGCCACCGCCGATGAACCGGTGGCCGTCCCGTCGGCGCCGGCCGCGCCGGAGCGGCCGGCCGCCGTCGAGGCGCCGGTGCCTCCTCCGGTCGCGTCCAGGCCCGAGGACGGGCGGATCGTCGCCAGCCCCGCGGCCCGAAAGCGGGCCCAGGAGCTCGGCGTGGACCTGGCCTGGGTCCGCCCGGCCAAGGGCGGCCGGATCTCGGTCGAGGACGTCGAGGCCGCCCATGCCGCGCTGGGCTCGGGGGTCGTGCCGGTCGCACCGGGTGCCGCTCCGGTCGTACCGGGCGCCGAGGCCCTTCGCGCCCCGCTGTCGCGGATGCGTCGGACGATCGCGGAGCGGATGACCCTGTCGTTCCGCGACGTGCCCCAGTTCTCGGTCTCCTGCGACGTCGACATGACGGCCGCGAACGCGGCCCGGACCGCCGCCGGGGTGTCCTACGCCGACGTGCTGATCTGGGCGGTGGCGCGCACCCTGCGTGACCATCCACGGCTCGCGATGCGCTACGACCCGGAGGGGCTGATCCCGGCGGACGGCATCCACCTCGGCATCGCGGTCGCCCTCGACGACGGGTTGCTCGTGCCGGTGCTTCGCGACGCCGACGCGAAGGAGCTCGCCGTCATCTCCCGCGAACGTGCGGCGCTCCAGGAAGGTGCCCGTGTCGGGAAGCTCCCCGTGGACGCGCTCGTCGGCGCGGTCTTCACGATCTCCAACCTCGGCCAGCAGGGCGTCGATCGGTTCACCGCGATCGTGAATCCGCCCGAGGCGGCGATCCTCGCGGTCGGTCGCGTCCGCGACCTGGTCGTGGCGCGCGACGGCGCGGTGGTGGTCGCCCCGGTCGTGACGCTCACGCTGTCGGTCGATCACCGGGTCGTCGACGGCGCACCGGCGGCGGCCTTCCTCGCCGACCTTGCGGCCCGGCTCGAGAGCGGGGAGTCTGCCGGTGGCCACTGAACCGGTGAACCGGGTCCAGCTCGCCGCCTCCCACTGGAAGCCGCGCTTCGTGGCCAACGGGGTCGACGTCAACGACTTCGAACGGGTCCAGGCCGCCACGACCGAGTGGGCCGACTGGGCGCCGAACTGGAAGGCCGTCGGCGACATGCACCGGGAGCTCGCCGAGGAGGCGACCGCCCGCGGCCGCGTCGTCAGCGCGACCGAGGCGTACCAGCGGGCGGCCTGGTCCTACCACCTCGGCAAGTTCCTCTGGTTCGAGGACCGGGACCTGCACCTCGAGATGAACGCCCTGGTGAGCGCGATGTACGGCAGGGCACTCCCGCACCTCGATCCGCCCGGCGAGCGCCTCGAGATCCCGTTCGAGGGCACGACGATCCCGGGCAACCTGCGCCGGCCGAGGGACGTCGTCCGCCCGCCGGTCGTGCTCCTCGTGCCCGGCCTCGATTCGGTGAAGGAGGAGCTCTTCGCGATGGAGCAGGACTTCCTCCGGCGTGGGATGGCCACGCTCACGGTCGACGGCCCTGGCCAGGGCGAGAGCGCGCCGCGCTTCCCGATCCGGGCGGACTGGTCGAGCGTCGTCCGGCCGATCATCGACACGCTCGCCACCCGCTCCGACGTCGACGCCGGGCGGGTCGGACTGATGGGGATCAGCATGGGCGGGATCTACGGCCCGCTCGCGGCCGCGCGGGAGAAGCGGGTCCGGGCGCTCGTCGCGCTGGCCGGCCCGTACGACCTGTCCGAGTGCTGGGCCGCCCTGAACCCGCTCACGCGGGGCGGCTACGTCTTCTACACGAAGTCGAAGGACGAGGCCGAGGCGTTCGAGAAGGCGAGGACCCTGACGCTCCGCGGCGTGCTCGCGCAGGTCGACCAGCCGCTCCTCGTCATCCACGGCGCCCGGGACCGGCTCTTCCCGCCCGAGCAGGCCGAGCGCATCGCCCGCGAGGCGCCCGACGCGACCCTGCTCATGTACCCGGACGGCAACCACGTGTGCAACAACATCACGTACAAGTACCGGCCGGCCATGGCCGACTGGATGAGCGAGCGACTGCGCTGATGACCGACTTCCTCGAATCGATCGATCCGGCGACCGAGACGGTCCTCGCCCGGTTCCCGGCGGCCACGCCGGACGAGATCGAGGCCGCGATCGCCGGGGCCGACGTGGCCCAGCAGGCCTGGCGCCGGACCTCGTTCGACGAGCGAGCCGCGGCGATGCGGCGCCTCGCGGCTCATCTCCGCCGCCGGCGCGACGACTACGCCCGGCTGATCACGCTCGAGATGGGCAAGCCGATCGCCGAGGCGACGGCCGAGATCGAGAAGTGCGCCTGGGCGTGCGAGTTCTATGCCGAGCGGGCCGCCGGCTTCCTCGGCGATGAGTCCGTCGCGACGAGCGCCAGCCGGAGCCTCGTCGCGTTCGAGCCGCTCGGGGTCGTCCTCGCGATCATGCCCTGGAACTACCCGTTCTGGCAGGTCTTCCGGTTCGCCGTCCCCGCGCTCATGGCCGGCAACGGTGCCATCCTCAAGCACGCCTCGAACATCCCGCAGTGCGCGCTCGCGGTCGGCTCCGCGTTCGAGGAGGCCGGCTTCCCGCCCGGGCTCTTCCGCACGCTCCTGCTGCCGGGTGCGGCGGTGGAGCCGGTCATCCGCGATCGCCGGGTGCGCGCGGTGACCCTGACCGGCAGTTCCGACGTCGGCGCGCGTGTCGCCGCCATCGCGGGAGCCGCCCTCAAGAAGACGGTGCTCGAGCTCGGCGGCTCGGACCCGTACATTGTCCTCGCCGATGCCGACGTTCCGGCCGCCGCGGCAACCGCCGTCCGGGCACGCAACCAGAACACCGGCCAGTCGTGTATCGCGGCAAAGCGCTTCCTCGTCGCCGACGCGGTCGGCGACGAATTCGAGGAGCGCTTCGCGCAGGCGGTGGGAGGACTGCGTGTGGGCGACCCGCTCGACCCGGCCACCCAGGTCGGCCCGCTCGCGCGCGCGGACCTTCGCGACACGCTCGAGCGACAGGTCGACGAGTCGGTCCGCCAGGGCGCACGGGTGCTCGTCGGCGGACGGCGGAGGGCCGGGCCGGGCTACTTCTACGAGCCGACCGTCCTGGCCGGCGTCCGGGACGGCATGCCCGTCCTGGCGGAGGAGACCTTCGGTCCGGTCGCCGCCGTGCGGCGCGTGGCCGACGCGGAGGAGGCGGTCTCCGTCGCGAACGGATCCGACTATGGCCTCGGCGCGGCCATCTGGACCGGCGACGCCTCCCGGGGCGAGGCGCTGGCCCGGACGATCGAGTCGGGCGCGGTCTTCGTCAACGGGATGGTCGCCTCGGACCCGCGCCTGCCCTTCGGGGGCGTGAAGCGGAGCGGCTGGGGACGCGAGCTCGGCCCGTTCGGGATCCGCGAGTTCACGAACATCCAGACGATCTGGATCGGACCCGAGGTGGCGCCCGGGGGCCCGGCCGCCGAGTAGCGCCGCCGGGATCGGTCCGTACGTCCGGCCTCGCGACGGGCGCGACAGCCAAGGAAGGTCCAGGGAGGGATCGGACATGACCATGGCGATGGACCGACTCGAGCTCTCCGCCGAGCAACGGCTCATGCAGCAGACGACACGCGAGTACGTCGACCGGGTCGTCATCCCGTTCATCCGGGCCAACCGCGAGCGTGAATGGCTCTTCGAGCCGAACGAGCGCCTCCCGCGGAAGATCCTGGAGGAGGCCGACGCCGCGGGTCTGCGCGGGCTTGGGGTGCCCGGCCCGTACGGCGGGGTGGAGCTGGACCCGGGAACGGAGGCGCAGACGTTCGCGCTGATCGCCACCGAGCTCGGCCGCGGGGACGCGGGTCTCGCCGACAAGCTGGCCCAGAACTGGAAGGTGTCCGTGCTCCTGCGGAACGTGGCACCCGAGCACCTCCAGGCGCGCTGGTTCCCCCGCTACATGGCGGATCCAGGGTTCCTCATGGCCCACTGCCTGACCGAACCGAAGGGGGCGTCGGACCGCTGGTTGCCGTACAACGTCCCCGAAGCCAACATGGACACCCGGGCCACGTTCGCCGACGGTCACTGGACGATCAACGGCCGGAAGCACTACATCAGCAACGGGTACGACGCCTCGCTCTACGTCGTCTATGCGAACACGGATCCGGCGGTCGGGATGCTCCAGGGCACGAGCAGCTTCCTCGTCCCGCGCGACACGCCGGGGCTGACCGTCACCCGCTGCAACGAGACGATCGGCGGCCGCTACATGAACAACGGCGAGATCGTCTTCGAGGACTGCCGGGTACCCGAGGACCATCTCCTCGCCCGGGATGACGCCCTCGGCAAGGCGGGGGTCTACTTCCGCCCCGGCAAGATCCTGCAGGCAGCCAAGAACCTCGGCACCGGGATCGCCGCTTTCGAGGACACGGCCGCCTTCGTGCAACAGCATGTCCAGGGTGGCCGGGTCCTCATCAAGCACCAGGCGGTCGCGCTGAGGCTGGCCAGGATGGCCATGAAGCTGGACGCGGTGAGCGCGTTCGTGCGCCATGCGGCCCGGGCGGTCGACCAGAACGCGGCGGACGCCGACAAGCTGTGCAACATGGTCAAGGTCTTCGCCTCCGAAGAGGTGTTCGAGGTCTGCCGCCAGGCCCTGGAGCTGCACGGCGGCCACGGGGCGATGCTCGACGTCGGGATCGAGAAGTACCTGCGTGATGCCTCCGTGTACCTGCACATGGATGCCACGGTGGACATCTCGTTGTTCAAGATCATCAAGGCCATGTTCCCGGAGACGGCCGGCGCCTATGCCGGTCCGGAGTGAGTCGACGTCCGTCCGCCGACCGGTCGTGCCCCCGGTGACCGAGTTCCCACCGTGAGTCCGTTCGAGGCCGTGGCGATCCTCGGTGCCGGGATCATCGCCGGGACGATGAACGCCATCGTCGGCGCCGGTTCGCTCATCAGCTTCCCGACGCTCCTGTTCTTCGGCTACCCGGCGCTCATCGCGAACGTGTCGAACACGGTCGGACTCGTGCCGGGTGCGGCGAGCGGGGCGATCGGCTACCGACGTGAGTTGGTCGGCCAGCAAAAGCGGGCGGTCCCGCTCGTCATCGCTTCCCTGCTCGGCGGGCTCACCGGTGGAGTCGTGCTCCTCGTCCTGCCCCCGAGCGCCTTCGAGCGGATCGTGCCGATCCTGATCCTGGTCGCCTGCGCCCTCGTCGCCGTCCAGCCGCGGCTGTCGCGCGCCATCGCCACCCGCCGGATCGCCGCTGGCCGGAGCCACGGAGAGGGCGGACCGGCGCTCCTGGCCGGGGTCTACCTGACCGCCATCTACGGCGGCTACTTCGGGGCCGCGCAGGGCGTCATCCTCATCGCCCTGCTCGCGATCCTCGTGACCGACGAGCTCCAGCGACTCAACGGCCTCAAGATCGTGCTTGCCTCGGCCGTCAACGGCATCGCGGCGATCCTGTTCATCCTCGTCGCCCCAGTCGCCTGGCCGCCTGCCATCCTCATCGCGATCGGCTCGATCGTCGGCGGCCAACTCGGGGCGCACGTCGGTCGGCGACTCTCGCCGTTCGCGCTCAGGACGCTGATCATCGTCGTCGGTACGGTGGTCGCGGGAAAGCTGCTCATCGCCTGAGGGGCTGCACCGCGCCGAGCCGAGTCGGTGCCCCTGAGGATCGCGTCGGCCGACGCCCATCCAGTGCAGACGGACGGCTGGCCCTTCGGCATGAAGCTCAGCAGCCTGTTCGGCGCGTCTGCCGCTACAGCTGAGCTCACTATCCGTTGCGGCGTTCGAAGTCCTGCATGAACTCGATGAGGCGATCCACGCCGTGCTCCGGGAACGCGTTGTAGATCGAGGCGCGCATCCCGCCGACCGAGCGGTGGCCCTTGAGCCCGTCGAACCCGGCAGCCGTCGACTCCTTCACGAACGCATTCTCGAGCTCCTCGGTCGCCAGCCGGAACGTGACGTTCATCAGGCTCCGGCTCTCCTTCTGGGCGGTCGGACGCCAGAAGCCGGTCCGGTCGATCTCCGCGTACAGCTTGCCGGCCTTGCGCTCGTTGATCTCGGTGATGGCCGGCAGGCCGCCGAGGTCGAGCAGCCACTCGATCACCAGCCCGAGGACGTAGATGCCGAACGTGGGCGGCGTGTTGTAGAGCGACCCGTTCTCCGCCTGGACCGCGTAGTTGAGCATCGTGGGGAGCGCCTTGCTCGACCGCGCGAGCAGGTCCTCACGGATGATGACGAGCGTGACGCCGGACGGTCCGAGGTTCTTCTGGGCGCCGGCGTAGATGAGGCCGTAGTGCGAGATGTCGATCGGCCGGCTGAAGATGTCCGACGAGGCGTCGCTGACGAGCGGCACGTCGCCCACCTGCGGGAGCCGCTGCCACTGGGTGCCCTCGATCGTGTTGTTCGAGGTCATGTGGACGTAGGCAGCGCCGGGCGTGAACTCGCATTCGGGGTCAGTCGGGATGCGGCTGTAGTTGTCGGCTGCGGTCGAGCCGGTCTCGTGCACGGTCCCGACACGCCGGGCCTCCTTCGCCGCCTTGTCGGCCCAGGAGCCGGTCATCAGGTAGTCGGCCGTCCCGCTCTCGGTCAGGAGGTTCGACGGGACCATCGAGAACTGGAGGCTCGCCCCGCCCTGGAGGAAGAGGATCCGGTGTTCGGCCGGGACGTTCGCCAGCTTCCGGATGTCCGCTTCGGCCTTCCCGATGATCCCCTCGAACGTCGCCGAGCGATGGCTGATCTCCATGACCGACATGCCGACGCCGGGCAGGGCGACGAGATCGCGCTGGACCTGCTCCAGCACGGGCAACGGGAGCACGGCGGGACCGGAGGAGAAGTTGAAGATCCGTTCGGTCATGGCGGGGGCTCCTTCAGGCGACGATGGCGACGACGACCGGCTCTCGGGGCCTCAGAGGGCGACGAGCTGGAGGCTGATGATGTTCTCGTTGCCCGCGTCGATGCCAGCGAGCAGCGAACGGGACGGGGCGCCGTCCATGTTGATCCGCGCGACGGCGGCCTCGGCGTCCTCGAAGATGATGTTCTCGGTCTCCAGCACGTTGATGCCCTCGCCGCGCAGGTTCTCGAACACGTGGGCGAGGACGCCCGGCCGGTTCCGATGGCGCACGACGAGCATGTGGGTCGCCTGCGTCCGACGGGCGAGGTTGACGACGTTGGGGACCCGCCCGGTCTCCTGGAACGAGCGGACGATGCGGACTGTCTCGGCGGCGATCGCCTCCTGCGCCTGCTCGGTCGATGCGCCGATGTGGTGCGTCCCGTACACGCTCGCTGATCGGAGGAGTGGCAGGCTGAAGTCCGCGGTCCCGGTCGTCGGCTCGTCGGGATACACGTCGAGCCCGACGCGGATCCCGCGATCGCGAACGGCGTCGGCCAGCGCATCGTGGTCGACGACCTCGGCCCGCGACGTGTTGATGAAGAACGCGCCCGGCCGCAGGCGGGCCAACAGGTCCGCGTCAACGAGGCCCCGGGTCTGGGGGCCTAAGGCGACGTGGACGCTGAGGATGTCCGCCTGCGCCGCGACGTCCCCCGGCGTGGCGGCGATCGTGACGCGGACCTGGCGGCTCGAGGTGTCGAGGCCGTAGCTCCCGAGATCGGCCCCTGCGTCGCCCTCGAACCGCCGCGCCCAGATGACGATGTCCATGCCGAACGCCTGCGCTCGCCGCGCCAGCTCCTGGGCGATGTTGCCGAACCCGAGCAGCCCGAGCGTCCTGCCGTGGAGACCTTTCGCTTTGGAGAACTCGCGCTTGTCCCAGCGGCCGGCACGCAGCTCGGCGACGTTGTCGGGGATCCGGCGATCGAGCGCGAGGATGAGGCCGAAGGCGAGCTCGGCCACCGCGATCGCGTTCTTGCCCGGGCAGTTCGACACATAGATCCCGCGCGCCGACGCGGCGCCGACATCGATCGTGTTGTACCCGGCGCCCGCGCGAACGATGAGCGCGAGGTCGCCGGCATCCATCATCTCCGCGGTCACCTTGGTGGACCGCACGATGAGCACCTCCGCCTGGCTCTCACGGAGCGCAGCGACAAGCGCGTCGTCCTTGAGGGAGGCGTCGAAGACGACGTCGCAGCCGGCGGCTTCGAGACCGTCGAGACCGGACTGCTCGAACTGATCGGCGACGAGGACCTTCATGCGGGCTGGCTCCTGTGGGCGGCCGGCCGAGCGCCGGCGGTCGGTCACGAGGAGATGCTACCGAGAGCGGAGGCCGCCGGTCATCCCGAACACGCGCCCGCGGGGACAATGAGCGGGGGGACAGCCCAGCCTCGTGGACAGGAGACATCCGATGGCCGATCGACCAGTCGAGGTCGTCTACTTCTACCGGACGAAGTGGGGGCACCACGACGAATTCCTGGAGCTCTTCACGCGCAACCATCTGCCCGTCCTCCGCGAGCAGGTGAAGAGCGGTCGACTGCTCGACGTTCGGGTCCAGGTGCCGCGCTTCCACGGCGACGGCCGGGCCGATTGGGACGTGATGGTCACGATCGTCTACCGCGACTGGGCGGCGATGGAAGAGCACTCCGACAAGGAGATCATCGAGCGGCTCTTCCCCGACCAGGCCCGCTACCGCGAGGAAGAGCGACGGCGCTTCACCATCCTGGATGGGCACTGGGACGTGCCGCTCGATCCGCTACCGGGCTGAGCGAGGAACGATCCCGCGTTCACGGGTCCCACCGGGAGATCGCGACGCTCGCCAACACCCGGAGCGCTAGCATCAGATCCAGTGACGAAATCGGCACGCTCACACCTCGCGGGGACGCCGTGGAGCTCGACTTCGGTACCTAGCAGCAGGAGCGGACCCATGACCCCGTTCGATGAGGAGATCCTCGCCACCCAGAAGTGGTTCGACAGCCCTCGATTCGCGCGGATCGACCCGTCTGTACTCGGCGCGTCAGGTGGTCGAGCAGCGCGGCACCATCGACAACGACTACACGGTGGCGCGCGAGGCGGCGGCGGCGTTCTACGAGCGCCTGCGCCAGCTGTTCGCCGAGCGCAAGAGCATCACCACCTTCGGTCCGTACTCGCCGGGGCAGGCGGTCGTGATCAAGCGCCTGGGGATCGAGGCGATCTACCTCGGCGGCTGGGCGACCTCGGCCAAGGGATCGATCACCGAAGACCCTGGTCCCGATCTCGCCAGCTACCCGTTGAGCCAGGTCCCAGACGAAGCCGCGGGGCTGGTGCGCGCCCTGCTCACGGCCGACCGCAACCAGCAGTACCTGCGCTCGCGCATGTCCGCGAAGCAGCGGGCCGCCACGCCGGCCTGCGACTTCAGGCCGTTCATCATCGCCGATGCCGACACCGGCCACGGCGGCGATCCGCACGTCCGCAATCTGGTCCGCCGCTTCGTCGAGGTCGGCGTGCCGGGCTACCACATCGAGGACCAGCGTCCCGGCACGAAGAAGTGTGGCCACCAGGGCGGCAAGGTGCTGGTGGCCTCGAGCGAGCAGATCAAGCGCCTCAACGCCGCCCGCTTCCAGCTCGACATCATGAAGGTGCCCGGCATCATCGTCGCCCGCACCGACGCCGAATTGGCCAACCTGCTCGACAGTCACAGCGACGAGCGCGACCAGCCGTTCATCCTCGGGGCCACCAACGTCGATCTACCCTCCTACAAGGTCGGCTACCTGGCGCTGATGAAGTGCTTCCACGAGCTCGGGGTCGGCGAGCTCAACGGGCACCTGCTGTACGCCATCTCCGACGAGGAGTACCGGGCTGCGGACGCCTGGCTCGAGCGCAGCGGCCTGGCCCGTCTCGCGAGGGAGGGCGCGGCGGCCCTGGAGAAGGACGACGGCGTCGCGGTCGACGCAACCTTCGACCGGGTGGCCTTGCAGTTCCTGGAGGCGTGGGAGACGGAGGCCGGCCTCGAGACCTACGGCCAGGCGGTAGCCGACGTGCTAGCGCTCCGCGCCAGCGAGGGCGAGCCGCTCCAGATGAACGCCGAGGAGTGGCTGAGGTTCGCCCGGGGCGCGTCGGTCTACGCTGCCAAGGAGAGAGCGAGGTCGCTCGGCGTCGACATCATCTGGGACCCCGATCTCGCCGCGACCCCGGAGGGCTACTACCAGGTCGCCGGCGGGATCCCCTACGCCATCGCCAAGTCGCTCGCCGCCGCACCCTTTGCCGACGTCTTGTGGATGGAGACCAAGACGGCCGACCTTGCGGACGCCGGTCAGTTCGCCGAGGCGATCCACGCCGTCTTCCCCGACAAGATGCTCGCCTACAACCTGTCGCCGTCGTTCAACTGGGACTCGACCGGGATGAGCGACGACGAGATGCGGCGCTTCCCGGAAGAGCTCGGCAAGATGGGTTTCGTCTTCAATTTCATCACCTACGGCGGCCACCAGATCGACGGTGTCGCCGCCGAGGAGTTCGCGACCGCCCTGAAGCAGGACGGGATGCTCGCCCTGGCCCGCCTGCAGCGCAAGATCCGTCTCGTCGAGTCGCCGTACAAGACGCCGCAGACACTGGTCGGCGGGCCGCGCCTCGACGCCGCTCTGATGGCATCGTCAGGACGCACGGCGACGACCAACGCGATGGGCCAGGGCTCGACCCAGCACCAGCACCTGATCCAGACCGAGGTGCCGAAGAAGCTCCTGGAGGAGTGGCTGGCGATGTGGGGCGAGCATCACCGGCTGACCGAGCCGATGCGGGTTCAGCTGCTGCCGCACCGAGCCGGCTCCGAGCTGCTGGAGCTCGCCGTGGTCGGCAAGGGCGACGCGAAGCTCGCCAACGTTGTCTTCGCTTCCATCCAGGATCGGCGGGGGCGCATGATCATGTCGGTGCGCGACCAGAACACCTTCGACAAGTCGTTGCGCCGAAAGCGCCTGATGACCTTGATCCACCTGTTCCTGATCCATCGCTACAGAGTGGCCTCCGTCCATTACGTGAGCCCCACCAGCGACAACGAGCACCAGACGGCGAAGATGAAGGCCCACGGCATCTACTCGGAGGTCAACACCGAGGTCGGCCAGATCATCGTCGCCAACGTCAACGCCGCTCGGATCGCCGAGCTGCTCGAACCCGACCGCGCCGCGCTCGGCCAGCTGATCAGCAAGGAGAGCTAGCGGCCGGGATGGCCACCCGTCCGGGGGCCGCAGAGATCGCGGCTCACGGACTCGGCTGGGTCGAAATGTGACGGAGGACTCTCGACCCGGAACGCGGGGCGGTGCATCGTCATCGTGGGCCGGGACGGGTGGGGATGGCCGCTTCCCGTGCCGTCGATCCGGCCGAAAGGAGCCGGGCATGACCTTGAGCGTCCTTCCAGGCGAACGCACGAGCGAGGTTCGACAGGTCGCCGCGTTCGAGCGGGTCGAGCTGCGGGACCCGACGAACTGGGTGGACCTGGTGGTGGCGCCGGGCGAGCGCCAGATCGTCGTGGTGGAGGGACCGCTCGAGATGGTCGCCCGCGTCCGCACCCGGGTCGAGGACGGGACCCTCCGGATCACCCTCGCGGGGAGCATCGCCGACCACGTTCGTGACGCCTTCACGACCAGCCTGACGCGGCAGCGCCTCGTGTACCGGATCCACGCCCCGCGGCTGCTCGAGGTGATGGTGGCTGGCCTCGTCAGGGTCGGGGTCGACGCGTTCGGCCCGGACGCCCCGGTCGTGACCCGCCTCCGACCGGGCGCGCCGGCCATGCCGCTGCCGCCCCGCTGACCGAGAGAGAGGAGGCATCGGCGATGCGACGGATGCTGCGTGCGCTGATCGTCGGAGCGGCCGTCGTGGCCGTCATCCGCCTGGTCGTCCGCGGGCGGATGCCCGCCGGCGAGTCCGGGGGGCATCGGCAAGGGACGCCCCTGCGGTCCCTGCGGGGCTTCGTCGTCCGATCGTTCAACCCGCTCGTGATCCGACTCCGCCTGGCCGGCGGCCCGCGCTCGCCGTGGGGGCTCATCGAGCACGTCGGCAGGAGCTCCGGCCGCGTCTACCGGAGCCCGGTGGCGCCGCGCCCGATGGAGGGCGGCTTCGAGATCCCGCTCCCGTACGGGGAGGATGTCCACTGGGTGCGCAACATGCTGGCGGCGGGTCGCGCCCGGATCCAGCTCCACGACACGATCTACGAGCTCGATCGGCCGGAGGTGGTGGGGGGCGCAGATGCGATCTCGCTGAAGCCACCGGTCCGAGGATTCGCCGGGCGGATGGGCTACCGGTACCTGCGCGTCCGGACGGTCGCGGCGATGCCCGGGACCTTCTCGCACCTCGAGGGGCACCCGGCGCCGGTGACCGTCGGCCGGCCGGTCCCGATGGCGGCGGAGGGGCCGTTCGCGGAGTTCGTTTCGCCGGCGCGGCCGGGCGCGGCGGTCCCTGTCGAGCCGAGGATGGTCGACCGCCTGCCGGTCGAGGACGAGCCCCCGGCCGTCGGGTCCGCCTCCTAGTCGGCGAGCGCCGACGGGCGCCCGGGGCGGCTGGTCAGGCGCCGCCGGACTCGGGACCGAGGACCACCTGGCTGCGTCGGTCGAGCGCGACGCGCTGGACGTACTCGACGGTGACGAGCACGAGGGCCGCGAGGATCGTGGCCACGATCACGAGGGCGATCCGGGTCGTGCTTTCGGTCGCCATCGACGCGCCGATCGTCGGGTCGTCGTTCCCGAGGGCGCGCAGGAAGACGACGATCGTCGGCAGGTAGAACGATGCCAGGAAGGTCACCCACCAGGCGATCACCAGCAGCGCGGGGCCGACGGCCGCGTCGGACAGGATGGCGGTGACCTCCTTGACCACCGAGTACGGGCGCTTGAGGTTGATGATCGGGATCCACAGCGCGAAGAACGCCCCGGCCGGCGTCCGGTTCGGCCATCGAGCGGTCAACGCCGGGACGTTCGCCACGACGAGGGCGATCCAGAGCGACCAGGCAAGGCCGCTCAGGACGTAGCCGATCAACCAGGCGGTCCCGACCGAGACGAGGCCCTGCAACCGGGTCGGGTCATCGATGACGCCTCCATCCGGCGTGATGAGGGCCATCGCATCGCGCGTCCGGACGACGTCCAGGGCCGTGGTCCCGAGGATGAGCGCTCCGGTCGCCACCGCGAGCGGCCAGGTCGTCCGGTAGCGCACACCGAGCCGGGTCGCCGTCGCGAGGACGGTCCGCGCCTGCTGGGCGGAGACCATTGCGCTGGCGGCCGTCGCCTCCGTCAGCTCGCCCGTGGCGCGAGGGACCGCGCAGCGGTAACAGCGCTTCGCCTTCGGGCTGTTCGCCGAGCGGCAGTCGCCGCAGATCCACATCTCGGCCATCGCGTCCCACCCGCCTCACCGATCGCCCGCGGCGGGCGCATGCCCGGGAATCTAGCGGTCGGTCCAGCGCCTCGCCCCGCTACCAATGTACTGGCCGCCCGCTCGCCACGGTCGCACGGGCTGGACAGATCGGTCCGCCCAGGACCACAGTGGACGGCCTCCGCATTGGACGCCGCTCCAGGGCGTCCGCGGGGTCAGCCTGGAGGAGGCTGCGATGGCCAAGTATCTGTGGCAGGTGTCGTACACGGCGGAGGGGCTCAAGGGCCTGCTGAAGGAGGGCGGCAGCAGCCGGGTGGCGGCGATCCAGCGCCTGGCCGAGAGCCGGGGCGGGAAGGTCGAGGCGTTCTACTTCGCCTTCGGCGACGACGACGTCTACCTCATCGCCGACCTCCCGAGCCATGTCGAGGCCGCCGCGATCAGCCTTGCCGTCGGAGCCTCCGGCGCGGCCAGCGTCAAGACGGTCGTCCTGCTGACCGCCGAGGAGGTCGACGCGGCGACGAAGGCGAACGTCGGCTACCGACCGCCCGGAGCGTGATGGTGGCGGCGAGCTCGGTGCGGGACGAGCTCAGGGTCGACTCGCAGAGTGAAGGGCCGACCGGGATGTCCCGGTCGGCCCTCCTCCGGTCTGCCTGATCGGATGGCGATCAGCCGATGCCGCCTCCGCCGCCCTCGCAGGTGACCTTGAACACCTTCGACTTGGCCTTGACCGTCAGATCCAGGTCGTCATACAGCGTGGCCTCGTAGTGACCGGGGTCCAGCTGGAAGTACTCCGACGCGTAGTAGCCATCCAAGGCGGGGCCGAAGTCAACGGGTCCCGCGTCCGCACCGGTAGGGCCATCTCCGCCCTGAGTCGTGAAGACAAGGAACCCGGTCTGGCCGGAGTCGAGGCCGAACCCTTCGACGTTGAAGAGGCAAACCTTCGGGTCGTTGTTCGGCGTGCCGGCCGGCGTCCCGAGCTCGTGGATCTTCAGCGTGCCGTTGTTGCCGTTGGCGGCCAATGCGACGGTCGCCGAAAGGGCCACGAGGAGGGCGCCGAGGGTCAGGGCCCGGCCGATCCTGACCGGGCGAGGAGCTGAGAGACCTGTCATCCGAAGAACCTCACGAGGTGAAGATGAGTCCGAAGACCGGCGCGTTCGACGCCGTCATCGGTGTACCAAATGACGTTGGCCGGCTTCCATTGAAATCGGTTCCTGGGTGCACCGCGATGCCGCGGCATTCGTCCTGATCGGCCACTGACGGTGGTCCCGGTGGCCGGTGGGCACGGGAGACTCGGCCCCAGCCTGGGCAGGGTCAGGCGAGAGGAGGACCGCGGCAGCGGCCGCCAAGCGGGGTCGGATTCAGACGCCGGCGGCCGGCTCCAGCCTCGCGGAGTGCTCGCCTACGCCGCCCGCAGCCAGGCGCCGGATCGCGGAGATGTGCTCGTCGTCGTGATCGATCGCCACCTCGAGCAACCCGGCGACGTCGAGGACGCCGAGGGTATCGTGGGTGCCGGATCGTTCCCAGTCGGCCGGGCGGAGCTCGTTCACGGTCGCCACCAGCGCTCGCCGCCCGTCGGAGAAGGTCTCGATCAGGACGGTCAGCGGCCGGTCCGCCGGCCCATCGTCGAAGCGCGGCTCGACCCACGACCAGCGCGGATGGTCCTGCTCGCGCAGGTCGCGCAGCCGTCGTCCGAAGACCTCGACGTCGACCGCGATGAGGTGGCGCAGGATGTCGCGCGCGGACCATTCGCCCTCGGGAGCGGTCCGGCCTTCGGCCGCCCTCGCGAGCTCGGCCGCCCGGGCCGGAGCCGCCGCCAGCCGCCCGATCAGCTCCGCCCGGCGAAGGGTCGGCCCGACTGGGCTCATCCCTCGCCTGCCTTGAGCTGGGCGAGGTATCGTCCGCGCCAGCGCTCGGTCGCCTCGACCGCGTTGAACGTGTAGACGTGGAGGCCGGCGACCCCCATCGCCGGGTCGGCGACGATGCGGGGCGAGCCCCTCGAGCAGCCCGTCGGGCCGGTAGAACCCGCCCGACCGGATGAGCCGCGCGACGAAGCGGCTGTTCTTGACCAGGAACCGGCGGGTGTCGGCGACGCCGATCCGGGCGCTGATCGCCAGCAATCGCTGCGGCTCGGCGACCCCCGGCAACCCGATGTGGGCCGCGCAGCCCGATCCCGTCCGCCCGCCGGTCGGCCAGCCAGGTCCCGATGGCCTGCGGGTCGAAGCACAGCTGGGTGGTCATGTACGAGGCGTATGGCGCCTTCGCAGCGAGCGCCTCGAGGAGACGTGCGTCGGGGATGGTCGGGTGGCCCTGCGGGTAGCACGGGATCCCGATCTCGCTGAGCAGATGGCCGATGTCGGCCATCTCCCGGAGCAGGGACAGGCCGTCGGGGAAGTGCGCCGGGCTCCTTCGCGTCGCCGCCGACGACGAACGCCCGGTCGACCCCGGCGCCGTCGAGCCGGCGGATCAGCTCGCCGGAGGTGGGCCCGGTCGCGGACCATCCGGGCGGACAGGTGGGGGACGGCCCGGAAGCCGGCCGCCTGGAGCTCCTCGCACAGCTCGATCGTCGCCTCGATCGCCTGGCCGGCGAGGCGGTCACCGAGACGACGGCGCCCGGCGGCAGGAACGCCGCCTGGTCCATGGCCGTTCTTGAGCGGGATGAGCTCGAAGGTCGGCGCGGTCGAGGACCCCGACGAGGGCCTCACCTTCCGGCTCGCGATCAGCCGGGTCCGTCGACGGAAGAGCATCCGTCAGACGAACGCGTCCGGCATCGACGCCTTCTTGCGGACGATGTACTCGAGCAGCGCCTCGTCGACGCCCGGGTCGATGTCGGCGGCTCCTGGTACTCGGCCAGCATCCGCTTCCAGACGGCGTTCGCCCGCTGCGCGGCGTCGAGCGAGCCGTCCTCCTGCCACTGCTCGAAGCTGTTGTTGTCGGCCAGCTCGGAGCGGTAGAACGCGGTCTCGAAGTTGGCCAGGGTGTGGGCGCTGCCGAGGTAGTGGGTGCCCGGCTCGTTCGCCCGGATCGCGTCGAGCGCCTGGCCGTTCTCGGACAGGTCGATCCCCTGGGCGAAGACCTGCATCATCCCGCACTGGTCGGCGTCGAGGACGAACTTCTCGTAGCCGATCGCCAGCCCGCCCTCGAGCCAGCCGGCGGCGTGGAGCACGAAGTTGACCCCGGCCAGGACGGTCGGCTGGAGGGTCGCGGCCGACTCGTAGGCCGCCTGGGCGTCGGCGATCTTCGAGGCGCACAGGCTGCCGCCGGAGCGGAACGGCACGCCGAGCCGGCGGGCCAGGGCGGCCATCGCGTAGAGGACGAGCGCGGGCTCGGGCGTCCCGAACGTCGGGGCGCCCGATTGCATCGACATCGAGCTGGCGAACGAGCCGAGGACGACCGGCGCGCCCGGCCGGACGAGCTGGACGAAGGTCATCCCGCCGAGCGCCTCGGCCAGGGTCTGGGCGCACACCCCGGCGGCCGTCACCGGAGCCATCGCCCCGGCCAGGATGAACGGCGTGATGAGCGTCGCCTGGTTGGCCTCGGCGTAGGCCCGCGCCGCCCCGAGCATCGTCGCGTCCCAGACCAGCGGCGAGTTCGCGTTGATCAGGCTGAGGACGACCGGCGTGGTCCTCGAGGTAGTCGGCGCCGAACAGGATCCGGGCCATGTCGACCGTGTCGCGGGCCCGCTCCGGGGCGGTCACCGAGCCCATGAACGGCTTGTCCGAGTAGCGCATGTGGGCGTAGACCATGTCGAGGTGGCGCTTGTTGACCGGCACGTCGACCGGCTCGCAGATCGTCCCGCCGCGAGTGGTGGAGGTGCGGGCTGGCGTAGGCCAGCTTCACGAAGTTGCGGAAGTCCTCGATCGTCCCGTAGCGCCGGCCGTTGTCCAGGTCGCGCACGAACGGCGAGCCGTAGTTCGGGGCGAAGACCGTGGCCGGCCCGCCGATCCGGACGTCGTTGGCGTGGTTCCGGGCGTACTGGGTGAACTCGCGCGGAGCGCTCGCCTGGACGATCGAGCGGCACATCCCGCGCGGGAAGCGGACCCGCTCGCCCTCGACGTCGGCGCCGGCCTCGCGGAACAGGCGCAGCGCGTCGGCGTCGCCCCGGAAGACGAGCCCGACCTCCTCGAGGATCGTGTCGGCGTTGTGCTCGATGAGCGACAGGCCCTCCTCGTCGAGGACCTCGAACGGAGCGAGCTGGCGGGTCAGGAACGGGATCCGCTCGGCGTGGGCGTGGAGGCGGGCGGCCTGGCGCCCGGCCCGACCGCCGGAGCGTCGGCGCGTGGCTGTCGTCGGTCATCGGTCCTCCTCCGCTGGCGGCGGCCAGGACCGTCCGTCGCCGGCGCCGCGCCTCGCGTGGGTCGGGCGCGCCGCCGTCGCCCGCGCCGGACGGCGGCCGGCAGCTCGACGACCCGGGCCAGGTTGTCGAAGCGGGCGGTCCGGTGGGGGAAGGCGAGCGCCTCGACGAAGTGCTCCTGGAAGCGCGGCTCGACCGCCGTCTCGATCTTCTCGACCCGCCGGACGACCGCCTCGATCTCGGCCCGCGCCGCGCCCGACAGGAGGGCGATGAGGGCCCCGGTCCCGGCGGCGTTGCCGGCCGACCGGACGTGCGCCAGGTCGCAGTCCGGGATCAGCCCCAGGATCATCGCGTGGGTCGTGTCGATCTGGCTGCCGAACGCGCCGGCGAGGCGGATCTCGTCGACCGCCTCGACCCCGGCGCGGTCCATCAGCAGGCGCACGCCGGCGTACAGGGCGGCCTTCGCCAGCTGGATCGCCCGGACGTCGTTCTGGGTGATGACGATCCGCGGCTGGCCGTCGTGGAGGACGTACGAGAAGGTCCGGCCGTCGGGCGACGATCCGCGGGGTCCGCGCCGCCAGCCCGCCGTCGACGATCCCGTCGGCGGTGATCACCCCGGCCAGGAACAGCTCGGCGATGACCTCGACGATCCCCGAGCCGCAGATCCCGGTGACCCCGAGCTCGCGGGTCGCCGTCGGCGAAGCCGGGCTCGTCGGACCACAGCTCCGAGCCGATGACCTTGAACCGCGGCTCGAGGGTCGCCCGGTCGATCCGGACCCGCTCGATCGCGCCCGGCGCCGCCCGCTGGCCGCCGCTGATCTGGGCGCCCTCGAAGGCGGGCCCGGTCGGGCTCGAGGCGGCCAGCAGCCGGTCGCCGGTCGCCCAGCACGATCTCGGCGTTCGTGCCGACGTCGACGACGAGCTGGATCGGCTCGGCCCGGTGGGGCGTCTCGGCCAGGATCACCCCGGCGGTGTCCGCGCCGACGTGGCCGGCGATGCACGGCAGGACGTAGACCCGGGCGCCCGGGTGGGCCCGGATCCCGATCTCGGCGGCGGTCGTCCGGACCGACCGGTCGGTGGCCAGGGCGAACGGCGCCGAGCCGAGCGGGATCGGGTCGATCCCGAGCAGGAGGTGGTGCATGATCGGGTTGCCGACGACCGCCACCTCGAGGATCTCGCGCGACGGCACGTCCGGCCTGGTCGGCCAGCCCGGCGACGAGCTTGGCCAGCGCGCCGCGGACGGCCCGGGTCATCTCGCCGGCGCCCTCGGGATGCATCATCGCGTACGAGACCCGGCTCATCAGGTCCTCGCCGAACCGGATCTGCGGGTTCATCACCCCGTTCGAGGCGAGGACCGACCCGTCGGACAGGTCGGCCAGGTGGCCGGCGATCGTCGTCGAGCCGACGTCGATCGCGACGCCGAACGCCCGGTCGTGGAGACCCGGGCCAGATGCCGGTCAGCGAGCGGCCGTCGTGGACGGCGACGGTCACCTTGTAGTCGCCCGGCTTCGAGCGCGGGCTGGAGCGCCCGGACGACCTGGAGGTCGGCCTCGAGGCCGGTCAGCCCCCACTCGGCGGCCAGGGCGTCCATCAGCCGGGCGAGGTCGCCCGACGGTGAGGCGAGCTCGGGCGGCGTCACCTCGACGTAGTGGAGCCGGACGACCGGGTCGATCTCGAAGTCGCGCACCTCGACGCCCTTGCGGACGACCTGGCGGTGGACCTGGCTCTCCGGCGGGACGTCGATGACCGCGTCGCCCCGGAGGACCGCCGTGCAGCTCAGCCGGCGGTCGGCGGCCAGGCCGTTCAGCCGGCGGTACTCGGCCTCGACCTCACCGGCCGGCGAGAGGTGCTCCGGGCTGCGAGGTGATGCCGTGCTTGGCGAACGTGCCGATGCCCTGGCTGACCTGGCAGCGGCCGCAGATCCCGCGTCCGCCGCACACGGAATCGATGTCGACCCCCAGCGAGCGGGCCGCGTCGAGGACCGTCGTGCCCTCGGGGAACCGGCCCCGCCGGCCTGACGGCGTGAAGATGACCAGGGCGTCGGAGGGCTCGGTCACGGGCCTCGAGCCTCAGCCGCTGACCGGCGAGTCGACGGCACCACCGCCCCGGCGGCGGTTGACCCGGCGACCCTGCTCGCCCTCGGCCGGGGCCTGGCGGAAGGCCCGGATCCAGCGGCCGCACTCCGGGTCGTTGCCCATCAGCACGTCGGCGGCCATGACCGCGTGCCGGACCCCCTCGGCGATCGGGTTGGTGATCGCCGAGGTGAGGCCGCTGGCGATCGCCATCGACAGGAAGGCGCCGTTGACCCCCTCGCGGTTCGGCAGCCCGAAGCTGACGTTCGAGGCGCCGCAGGTGCTGTTGACCTTCAGCTCGTCGCGCAGCCGGCCGAGGATCCGGAAGACCTGCCGGCCGGCGGTCGGCATCGCGCCGATCGGCATGAGCAGCGGATCGACGACGACGTCCTCGCGCGGGATGCCGTGGTCGGCCGCCCGCTCGACGATCCGCTTCGCGACCGCGAACCGGACGTCGGGGTCCTCGGAGATGCCGGTCTCGTCGTTCGAGATGGCCACGACCGCGGCGCCGTACTTCCTGACCAGCGGCAGGACCCGCTCGAGCCGGTCGTCCTCGCCGGTCACCGAGTTCACCAGCGCCTTGCCCTGGTAGACGGCCAGCCCGGCCTCGAGGGCGGCCACGATCGACGAGTCGATCGACAGCGGGACGTCGGTCAGCGACTGGACCAGCTGGATCGTGGCGGCCAGGATCGCCGGCTCGTCGGCCAGCGGGATCCCGGCGTTGACGTCGAGCATGTGGGCGCCGGCCTCGACCTGGGCGAGCACGTCGCGCTCGACCCGGCTGAAGTCGCCGTTCTTCATCTCCTCGGCCAGGAGCTTCCGGCCGGTCGGGTTGATCCGCTCGCCGATGACGACGAACGGCTGGTCGAAGCCGATGACGACCTCGCGGCTGGCCGAGCCGACGACCGTCCGGGTCATGACGTCGCTCGGCCGTCGGCGACACCGCCGGCGGCGACCAGGACGGCCAGCTCGTGTCTCGTCGTAGGCGTGCTCGAGGCGAGCTCGCCTCGCCGTTCGCCTCGGCCTCGAGGTCGTCGCCGCACGGCCGCTGGGTCTTCCGCCACTCGGCGATGTAGTCGTCCATCGCCCGCTTGCCCGCCTTCACGGCGGCCTTGTCGATGGCGACCTGGAAGCGCGGGTGGAGGACGACCTTGCTCGCCCGGCGGCCGTCCTTGGCGACGACCTGGGCCGGGATGTCGCGCCACCAGATGACGCTCAGCACGGCGGCCATCAGGCCGCTCCGGACAGGGCGTCGGCCGGCGCGAGCGGTGGGGCGGTCGAGGCCGCCAGCGCGGCCAGGCTCGAGCCCAGCTCGCCGAGGCCGGTCGACCGGCGCTCGAACGCCAGGCCGAGCCGGTCGGCCGCCCGGCGTGCTCGCTCGGTCAGCTCGGGATCGTCCGCCTGGGCGAGGTAGACGAGCCGGCGGTAGTTGCCGAAGTAGACCGGCAGGAGCTCCGGGTGGCGATCGAGGCCGAGCCCGGCGATAGACGAGCGACTCGAAGTGGCGGGCCAGGAAGTCGGTCAGGAAGAACGTCGCCGGGTCGTCGTCGGTCAGCCGGGCGAACGCCTCGCGGCCCGCGTAGACCTCGTAGCAGTGGGCGCCGGCCAGGCGCTCCACCCCCTCGACCTCGAGGACCCGGTCGAGCAGGCCGCCGGTCCCGCAGTCGGCATAGGCGACGAAGACCCGCCTGTACCGGGCGCGGGCCGCCCGGATCTTCCGCTCGACGGCCGCCGGGATCCGCTCCGGGCGGTTGTGAAGCTCGGCCGGGAGGCAGGTCACATCGAGATGCCCGAAGCCCGGCCGGCGGGCCAGCTCGACGAGCTCCCGGCCGAGGGCGCCGCAGCCGATGACCAGGACCCGGCCGTCGCCGGGAGGGTCGCCGGGTGGGACCTCAGGCGACGCTGGCACGGCGCTTGTCGATGAGGGCGCGGGCCGTCTCCGCGGCCACGCCGGCGTCGCGACAGTAGGCGTCGGCGCCGACCGCCGCCCCGAACTCCTCGTTGAGCGGCGCCCCGCCGACGAGGACGATGTAGTCGTCCCGGATGCCGCGCTGCTTGAGCGTGTCGATGACGACCTTCATGTACGGCATCGTCGTCGTCAGCAGGGCCGACATCCCCAGGATGTCCGGGTGGTGCTGCTCGAGCGCGGCGATGAACTTGTCGGCGTCGGTGTTGATGCCGAGGTCGATCACCTCGAAGCCGGCTCCCTCGAGCATCATCCCGACCAGGTTCTTGCCGATGTCGTGGATGTCGCCCTTGACGGTACCGATGACGACCTTGCCGACGGGCTCTGCCCCGGTCTCGGCGAGGAGCGGCCGGAGGATCGCCATCCCGGCCTTCATCGCGTTGGCGGCGAGGAGGACCTCGGGCACGAACAGGATCCCGTCGCGGAAGTCGATCCCGACGATCTTCATCCCGGCCACGAGGGCATCGTCCAGGACCCTGGTCGCCGCCCAGCCGCGCGACAGCAGGATGTTCGTGCCCTCGACGATCTCCTCGGCCAGGCCGTCGTAGAGGTCGTTGTGCATCTGCTCGGCGAGCTCGTCGTCCGACAGCGACGCGAGGTCGATCTCGGCGTACTCGTCCTGGGTCATCCCGGTGCCGCTCCTTCGTCCGCCAACGGAGGGGTTCCACGATACGGAACGGTGCCGTATGATGGAAAACCAGTCTGCAGCGTAGCGGACGAGGAGGCCGATTGTCCAGAGTCCAGTCCATCGAGCGAGCCTTCGCCGTGCTCGGTGCGCTGGCCGACGGGCCGATCGGGGTGACCGAGGTCGCCGATCGGGTCCGGCTGCCGAAGAGCACCGTGGCACGGCTGCTCGCCTCGCTCGCCCGGGAGGGCGTCGTCGAACAGGTCCCCGGCGAGACCCGCTACCGGCTCGGTGGGCGGCTGGCGACGCTGGCCGCCGGGATCCGCCCGACCCGCAGCCTGACCGCGATCGCTCGGCCGGCCCTCGTCGAGCTCGCAGCCGCGGCCGGCGAGGCCGCCGGCCTGTCGGTGCCGGATGGCGACCTGGTCCACTACGTCGACCAGGTCGATACCCCCAACCCGGTCTCGGTCCGCGACTGGACCGGGTCCCGGGTCCCACTCCATGCGGTCTCGTCGGGTCAGGTCCTGCTCGCCCATCGGACGCCGGCCGGTCTCGAGCGCTACCTGGCCCGCCCCCTCGAGCGGTTCACCGACCGGACGCTGGTCGACCCCGATGCCCTGCGGGAGCGGGTCCGGGAGATCCGCCGCGACGGCTACTCGTGGGTCCGCGAGGAGTTCGACGAGGGGATCGACTCGGTCGCCGCGCCCATCGCCGACGCGTCCGGTGAGGTCGTCGCCGCCGTCCACCTCCATGGGCCGTCGTACCGGTTCCCGGTCCCCGGGGCGGAGCGGCCGATCGCCGACCGGGTGGTCGCCGCGGCGGCGTCGATCTCGGTCCGGCTCAGGGAGCGCGGCTAGCCGACCGTCGGCGGCCCGGTCGGGCCGCATGGCACTGGCGGTGCCCGGCGGCGTCGGCGAACCTGAGAACAGGCGCGGCGGCGCAGCCGACGCGGGCTCGCCGGGCGCCGAGGAGGTGACCGATGACAGCGCTGGCCGGAGACCGGATCATCGTCGAGTCCGAGAAGATGGGACAGAAGCCCAGGGAGGGCGAGATCCTCGAGGTCATCGAAGCGTCGTACGGCACGCGCTATCGGGTCCTCTGGGACGACGGCCACGAGAGCACGTTCCGGCCGGCCGCCGGCAGCGCCAGGATCGTCCGCCCCGAGCCGGAGGGAAAGCCGACCCGCTAGCCCGTCCGTCAGCGACCGGCGACCCGGCGGACCTCGGCCGAGATCGCCGGCACGACCGTGTGCAGGTCGCCGATGACCGCGTACGACGCGCGGGCCATGATCGGCGCGTCGCGGTCGGTGTTGATGACCAGGATCGCCTTGGCCGCCTTGCAGCCGACGATGTGCTGGATCGCGCCGCTGATCCCGCACGCGATGTAAAGGTCGGGCGCGATCCGCGTCCCGGTCTGGCCGACCTGCTCGGCGTGGGGTCGCCAGCCCGCGCTCGTCACGACACGCGAGACGCCGACGGCTCCGCCGAGCAGCCCGGCCAGCTCCTCGAGCTGGGCGAACGCCTCGCCGCTTCCGACCCCCCGCCCGCCGCCGACGACGACCCGCGCGTCCGCCAGCGAGACCTTGCCGGCCTCCGGCGCCACCCGGGAGACGATCCGCGAGCGGAGGTCCGCGTCGGGCACGTCCGGGCCGACCCGCTCGACGGCGACGCCGACCGGGACCGCCGCCTCGGCCGGCTCGACGATGTGCTCGGCCACGGTCAGGAAGCGGACCGGACCGTCGAGCGTGGCCTCCTCGAGCAGGCTGCCACCCCAGCGCTGGCGGGTCACCCGGAACGGCTCCCCGGGCTCGATCTCGACGCAGTTGGCGGCCATCGGCCGGTCGGCCATCGCCGCCGCGTGGGCGAGGACCTCCTGGCCGCGGTCGGTGCCGGCGGCGAGGACGAGATCGGCGCCGCTCGCCTCCGTGGTCCGGGCGACGATCCGGCCCCAGGCCGCCGGCGCATAGGCAGCGAGTCGGTCGCTCTCGACGGCCTGGGCCCGGCTCACTCCGTGGCCGCCGAGTCCGGCCGCGACCTCGGCCGCGCCGGGGCCGATGAGGATGGCCTCCAACGGGACGCCGAGGCGCTCGGCGAGGCCCCGCCCGACGGTCAGCGCCTCGAGCGAGGAGCGCTCCGGCCGGCTGCCGTCGTGCTCGACGAGGACGAGGATCATCGGGCCACCAGCCCCATCCGGACGAGCAGCTCGACGACCGCCGGGGCGGCGTCGGCGCCGCTGCCCAGGATCTCGACGCTCTTCTCCTGCTCGGCCGGCAGGCGCAGGCGGACCTTCGTCGGACCGCCGGGTCGGGCGGTCGGGACGATCCGGGCGATCTCCTTCTTCTTCGCTCGGAGCCGGCCCGGGACCGACGGGTAGCGCGGCAGGTTGATCCCCTCGCGGACCGCCACGACCGCCGGCAGCGGCAGCTCGAAGACCTCCCAGCCGCCGGCCGCCTCCCGCCGGCAGACGGCGACCCGGTCGCGGATCTCGAGCGACTTCACCCCGCCGACGAACGGCAGGTCGAGGGCGACCGCGACCCGGATCCCGACCTGGTAGTCGCCGCTGTCGGCGGCCTCGTTGCCGAACAGCAGGAGGTCGTAGTCGGCGCCGGCGTCGCGCTCCGCCCGGATCGCGTCGACGATCGCGCCGGCGGTCGCCAGCGGGTCCCAGTCGCGGCCATCGGTCTCGAGCAGGATGGCCCGATCGACCCCGATCGCCATCGCGTCGCGGAGCTGGTCGGCGGCCGCCTCGGGGCCGAGGGTCAGGACGGTCGAGCTGCCGCCGTGGGCCTCGACGACCCGGACCGCCTCCTCGACGGCGCACTCCTCGTGTGGGCTGACCGTGAAGCCGAGGAACCGGGTGTCGATGTCCTGCTCGTCGGCGGTCAGGCTGACCCGGCCGCCGGTCTCCGGGCACCCGCTTGACGCAGACCAGGACGTTCATCACGCGACCCGGATCAGGACCGGATCCGCTCGTTCGTCGGGTCGAACAGCGGGGTGCTGCCGGCCACGGCCACCGTCACCGGGTAGCGCTCGCCGAAGTACTCGACGACGAGCCGCTTGCCCTCGACGGCCGCTTCGGGCGGCAGGTAGCTCATCAGGAGGTGCTTTCCGAGCGACGGGCCCGAGCCGGCGCTGGTCACGTACGACCGGCGGCCCTTGGCGTCGACCAGCGGCCGGCCGTCGGCCGACAGGACCGGCTCGCGGCCCATCATGTAGCGCTTCACGCCGTGAGTCGAGGTCGGGTCGTCGACGGTCAGCGTGCACAGGACCGCCGCCGGCGGCCGCGAGCGCTGCTCGAGGTAGGCCGCCTTGCCGATGAACTCGGCGTCCTTGACCTTCGGCCGGGCCATCCCGGCCTCGACCAGGTCGAAGTCGAGCTCGAGCTCCGCGCCGTGCGCCCGGTAGCCCTTCTCCAGCCGGCCGGTCGTGGCGTAGACGCCGATCCCGGCCGGCGACGACGCCGTGGACCGCGCCGGCCTCCCACAGGGCGTCCCACAGCCGGAGGCCCTGCTCCATCGGGCAGTAGATCTCCCAGCCGAGCTCGCCGACGTAGGAGATCCGCGACATCAGCGTCCGGACGCTCCCGAGGTCGACGGTCCGGGCCGTCCCGAACGGGAACGCCTCGTTCGACAGGTCGTCCGCGGGCGATCGCCTGGACGAGGTCGCGCGCCCGCGGCCCCCAGACGCCGACGGTGTAGAGGGCCGAGGTGAGGTCGTGCAGCTGGGCCGAGCCGTCGGCCGGCAGGTGGTCGGCGAACCACTTCTTGTCGCGCATCCCCATCCCGCCGCCGGTCACCACCCGGAAGCGGTCGTGGGCGAGCCGGATGATCGTCAGGTCGGCGACGATCCCGCCGGTCGGCGTTGAGGAGCGGCGTGTAGATGACCCGGCCGATCGGCACGTCGACCTGGTTGACGACCAGCCCCTGGAGGTAGGCCAGTGCGCCCGGGCCGGTGACGTCGAAGATGGCGAACGCGGCCAGGTCGACCAGCGCGACCCGCTCGCGCATCGCGAGGTGCTCGGCGTTGACGATCGGCGACCACCAGCGCGACTCCCACTCGGCCGCCCGGGGCATGACCCGCTCGCCGTACTCGGCCAGGAGCCGCTCGTTGGCGCCGTACCAGAACGGGCGCTCCCAGCCGGCCGCCTCGAAGAACTCCGCCCCGAGCTCGCGCTGGCGGACGTTGACCGGGCTGAGCCGGACGTTCCGGTTCGACGCCCATTGCTCCATCGGGTGGACGATCCCGTAGGTCTTGTTGAAGCCCTCGGCGCTGCGCGCCTCGACGTGGGCGGCCGTCCGCTGGTGGTCGTAGAAGCGGGCGACGTCGGAGGCGTGCGGGTCGATCTCGGGCGTCCCGTGGACCATCCACTCGGCGACGGCCCGGGCGATCCCGGGCGCCTCCTTGATCCAGATCGCGGCCGCCGACCAGAGGCCCTTGACCTCGGGCGTCTCGCCCAGGATCGGCATCCCGTCGGGCGTCAGCGACAGGAGCCCGTTGATCGCGTAGCGGACCCCGACCCGCTCGTCGCCCAGGATGTCGGGGACGAGCTCGAGCGCCTGCTCCATCTGCGGGTCGAAGTCGTCGCCGGTGAACGGGAGCTCGGTCGGCGACATGCGCCGACGCCTCGATCGACGGGATGTCGTCGGGGGCCATCAGGATCGGCCGATGGGCGTACGAGCCGACCTCGAGGTCGCCGCCGTGCTGGCGCTCGTACATGTTCGTGTCCATGTCGCGGACGATCGGGAACTCGATCTCGCCGAGGGTGTCGGCGAACAGCGGGACCGGGCCGACGCTGATCATCTGGTGGACCGCCGGCGTGAGCGGGATCGACGCGCCGGCCATCCGGGCGATCCGCGGGCTCCAGATCCCGCAGGCGATGACGACGGTCTCGGTCTGGATCGTGCCGCGTGTCGTCCGGACCGCGGCGACCCGGCCGTCGACGACGTCGATCCCGGTCGTCTCGGTCATCGGCGCCAGGGTCAGCGCGCCGAGCGCCTGGGCGGCCTCGCGCATGAGCGTGCCGGCCCGCAGCGAGTCGACGACCCCGACGCCCGGCTGGTAGAAGCCGCCGAGGATGATCGACTCGCTCGACGTACGGGACGAGCTCGCGGACCCGGGCCGGCGTGATCAGCTCGGCCTCGATCCCCCACGAGGTGGCCGAGGCCATCCGGCGCTTCAGCTCCTCCATCCGCTCGGCGGTCCGGGCGACCTCGATCCCGCCGCTCTGGGTGAACACGCCCAGCTCCTGGTACTGGCGGACGCTGTCCAGGGTGAACGCGGTCATCTCCTTGGAGTGGTCGGTCAGGAAGATGAAGTTCGAGGCGTGGCCGGTCGACCCGCCCGGGTTCGGCAGGGGGCCCTTCTCGACCTGGACGATGTCCCGCCAGCCGAGCCGGGCGAGGTGGTAGGCCATGCTGTTGCCGACGATGCCGGCGCCGATGATCACGACCCTTGCCCGGTCCGGAAGCTCGCTCATCCCCAGGGATCCTCCTCGCGCCCGGGCCGTCCAGCGTCCGGTCGGGGACCGATGGTAGCGCTCGGCCGGCCCTCCCGGAGCCCGACTTCGCGTCGACCCGCTGGCGGCCCGCCGCGCGGGACGGCCATCGAGCCGTCTTGACGCGGGGTGTCCCGGCGCACAATCCTCCGGAGACCGCAGCCGAGGGAGCCCGTGCCCAGCCTGTTCATCGACGGCCAGTGGGTCGCCTCCGCCGATGGCGCCACCAGCCCGGTGGTCAACCCGTCGGACGGCACGGTCGTGGCCGAGGTCGACATCGCGACGGACGCGCAGGTCCAGGCGGCCATCGCGGCGGCCCGACGAGCGTTCGACACCACGGACTGGCCCCGGACGCCGACCGGTGAGCGGGCCGCCCTGCTGGACCGGGTCGCGGCCCTGATCGACCGGGACCTCGAGGAGATGGCCCGCCTGGAGACCCTGAACACGGGCAAGGCGATGCGCGAGAGTCGCTGGGACATGTCCGACGTCGCCCGGGTCTTCCGCTATTACGCCGACCTGGCCGACAAGGAGGCCGGCCGCCTCGTTGACACGAGCGTGCCGAACGCGCTCAGCCGGATCGTCTACGAGCCGGTCGGCGTGTGCGGGCTCATCGGGCCGTGGAACTACCCGCTCCTCCAGATGAGCTGGAAGATCGCCCCGGCCCTGGCGGCCGGGAACACGGCGGTCATGAAGCCGGCCCACTACACGCCGCTGTCGACGATCCACCTGACCCGGCTGCTCGAGGAGGCCGGCGCGCCCCGGGGCGTCGTCAACCTGGTCCTCGGCCCGGGCGCAAGGGTCGGCCAGGCCCTGGCCGACAGCCCCGATGTCGATCTCGTCTCGTTGACCGGCGGGCTCGAGGCCGGGCGGGCCCTGCTTCGCGGCGCGGCCGTCAACATCAAGAAGGTCGCCCTGGAGCTCGGCGGCAAGAGCCCGAACATCGTCTTCGCCGACGCCGACTTCGAGACGGCCGTCGACAACGCCCTGACGGCGGCGTTCGTCCACTCCGGCCAGGTCTGCTCGGCCGGCTGCCGGGCGATCGTCCAGGACGAGATCTACGACCGGTTCGTCGAGGAGATCGGTCGCCGGGCCGAGCGGATCCACCTGGGCGTCGGCACGGACGACGCGACCGAGGCCGGCGCGCTGATCAGCGCCGAGCACCGGGCCAAGGTCGAGGGCTACGTCGCCTCGGCGATCGCCGACGGGGCGCGCCTGGTGGCCGGCGGTCGCCGGCCGGACGAGCCGGAGCTCCAGGACGGCTTCTTCTACCGCCCGACCGTCTTCGCCGACGTCCGGCCGGACATGCGGATCGTCCGCGAGGAGGTCTTCGGGCCGGTCCTGACCGTCGAGCGCTTCTCGACCGAGGACGAGGCCGTCGAGCTGGCCAACGACACCACCTACGGCCTGGCCGGGGCGGTCTGGACCGCCGACGCGAGCCGGGCCCAGCGGGTCGCCGCCCGGCTCCGCCACGGGACCGTCTGGATCAACGACTACAACACCTACCTGCCCCAGGCCGAATGGGGCGGCTTCAAGCAGTCCGGCATCGGCCGGGAGCTTGGCCCGAGCGGGCTGGACGAGTACCGTGAGGCCAAGCACATCTGGCAGAACACGGACCCACGACCGGGGGGCTGGTTCGCCGGCTGAGGAGGAGGCGCGGATGACGTTCGACGCGACCACGGAGCCGGTCGCCCGACCGGCGGGACGTCCTTCCGCGGGCGCGCCGGGCGCGGACGCGCGACGACCGACGATCGCGGTCCACGGCCTGTGGAAGATCTTCGGCCCGGCCGAGCACAAGATCGTCGGCACGCCGGACGAGACGCTCAGCAGCGAGGAGCTCCACCGCAAGACCGGCTGCAACGTCGCCGTCCGGGATGTCTCGTTCGACGTCCACTCCGGCGAGGTGTTCGTCGTCATGGGCCTGTCGGGGAGCGGCAAGTCGACCCTCGTCCGCTGCCTGACCCGGCTGATCGAGCCGACCGCCGGCGAGGTCCTCCTCGACGGCGAGGACATCCGCAGGGCCGACGCCCAGCGCCTGCGCGAGCTTCGCCGGCGCCGCTTCGCGATGGTCTTCCAGCACTTCGGCCTGCTCCCGCACCGGAAGGTCATCGACAACGTGGCCTACGGCCTCGAGATCCGCGGCGTCGGGAAGACCGAGCGGCACGCCCGGGCGCGGGAGATGCTCGAGCTCGTCGGCCTGGGTGGTTACGACGCCCGCTATCCCGACCAGCTCTCCGGTGGCCAGCAGCAGCGGGTCGGCCTGGCCCGGGCGCTGGCGGTCGACCCCGAGGTCATGCTCTTCGACGAGCCGTTCAGCGCCCTCGACCCGCTCATCCGGCGGGACATGCAGAACGAGGTCATCCGTCTCCACCACGAGGTCGGCAAGACGATGGTCTTCATCACCCACGACCTCGCCGAGGCGCTCAAGCTGGGCGACCACATCGTGATCATGCGCGACGGCGAGATCGTCCAGGCCGGCCGCCCGGAGGACCTCGTCGGTGCCCCGGCCGACGACTACGTGGCCGACTTCGTCCAGGACGTCCCGAAGGCGAACGTCCTGACCCTCCGCTGGGTGATGCGCGAGCTCCGCCCGGACGACCCGGCGGACGGGCCGGAGTTCCCGCCGGACACGATCATCCGGGACGCCGTCCATGCCGCGGTCGCGACCGACAAGCCGATCCGGGTCGTCGACGGCGGCCGACTCGTCGGGGTCGTCGATCGGGTCCACATCCTGAGCGCGATCGCCGGACCCGACCGGGCGGACGTCGCCCAGTGACGGCGATCGCCCTGCCGGTCGGGCGGCGGGCCGAGATCCGCCTGACGAAGGGTGTCCAGCTGGCGATCCTGTTCGCCGTCGCCGCGGTCCTGTACGTGGCCTTCCGGGGCCAATGGACCCTCGCCCACACGGACGACTCACCGATCTTCCTGGCGATCAACGACATCCGCGACTCGGTCGACGCGAACCGTCTGACGAGCCCGGTCTTCGTGTACCTGTTCAACCCGATCCGGCAGGCGATCGCCATCCTCGTCGACGCGTTCTCGTTCGTCCTCGACAGCCTCAGCTGGATCGGCGTCACGCGCGATCGCCGGGGCGATGGGCCTGGCCTTCGTCAGCTGGCGGACCTGCCTGCTGGTCGTCGCCAGCTTCATCGCGTTCGGCCTGCTCGGGCTGTGGGAGGAGACCCTCCAGACGCTGGCCCTGACGATGGCCGCGGTCGTGATCTCGCTGGCGATCGGGATCCCGCTCGGGATCTGGGCCGGTCGGAGCGACCGCTTCCTGCGCTTCGTGTCGCCGGTCCTCGACGTGATGCAGATCATGCCGACGTTCGCCTACCTGGCGCCGCTCACCCTGTTCTTCCTGATCGGCAGCCCGGCCGCGGTCGTCGCCACGATGATCTACGCGATCCCGCCGTCGATCCGGATCACCGCCCTGGGGATCCGGGGCGTGCCCCACGACACGGTCGAGGCGGCCACGTCGATGGGCTCGACCGGCTGGCAGGTCCTGCGCAACGTCCAGCTCCCGATGGCCCGCAGCACGATCGGCCTGGCCGTCAACCAGACGATCATGATGGCCCTGTCGATGATCGTGATCACCGCCCTCATCGACGCTCCCGGACTGGGCCAGTCGATCATCACCGCCCTCATGAAGCTCAACGTCGGAGCGGCCTTCGAGGCCGGCCTGGCGATCGTCCTGCTGGCCACCGTCCTCGACCGCCTGACTGCCAGCGCCAGCTCGACGACCGATCGCCGGAAGCGGGGGATGGACCCGACGCCGACCGTGCGGCGCCGGCGCTTCGAGGTCGTCACGATCGCGGTCGCGGCCGGGGCCGTCGTCGTCGGGGCCATCCTGCCGCTCGGCGAGCAGTTCCCCGAGGACTGGCGGATCAACCTTGCGGCGCCGGTCAACACGGCGATCGCCTGGATCGAGAAGAACCTCTACCCCTTGACCGACGCGATCAAGAACATCGTCACCAGCTACCTCCTGGAGCCGCTCCAGACGGTCTTGACCACCTCGCCCTGGTGGCTGCTCGTCTTCGTCGCGGTCGGGACCGGCCTGATCGTCAGCGGGCGCCGGGCATCGATCGCGGCCGGGGTCTCGCTCCTGGCGATCCTCGCCCTCCAGCTCTGGCTGCACGCGATGGTCACGCTCGCCATGGTTCTCGTGGCGGTCGCGATCACGATGGTCATCGGGGTGGCGCTGGGGGTCGGCTCGGCCCGGAGCGACCGGTTCGCCCAGGTCATGCGACCGATCAACGACGCCGCCCAGACGATGCCGGCGTTCGTCTATCTCCTGCCGGCCGTCGCGCTCTTCGGGACGACCCGGTTCACGGGCATCCTCGCCGCCGTGATCTTCGCCGTCCCGGCGGTCACGCGGCTGGTGGAAGACGGCGTTCGGGGCGTGTCGCCGGCCGCCATCGAGGCGGCCACTGCGGCCGGATCCAGTCGGGCCCAGATGATCCTCAAGGTCCAGCTGCCGATGGCTCGCCGGTCGCTCCTGGTGGCGACCAACCAGGGCGTCGTCCTCGTCCTGGCGATGGTCGTCGTCGCCGGACTGGTCGGCGCCGGCGCACTCGGCTACGACGTGGTCGCCGGCTTCTCGCAGGGCGAGGACTTCGGGAAGGGCATGGCCGCCGCGATCTCGATCGTCCTGCTCGGGGTGCTCCTCGACCGGATCACCCAGGGCGCCGGGGCGCGCTCACCCGGGCGGGACCAGAACGGGGGGCGGCCGCTCGGCCTGGTCTCGATGCCGATGGCGATCCTCGGGGTGCCGGCCCGAGTGCTCGTCAGGCGGTCGAAGCCCGGGCCGGAGTGACCTCGAAGTGGGTAGGATGACCTGACCCCGAATCCGGGCGGACCCGCCGGCGCCCTGCCGGCCGGCCGCCGCGAGCGTGGAGGAGCGGACCGCCGCGATCATCGGGCGGTCGATCCAGGAAGGAGCACGAGTGAGCCTGAAGGGCAGCACGCCGACGCGTCTCGCGGTGATCGCGGCGACGCTCATCATCGTCCTGTCGGCCTGCACGTCGTCCGGAGGTGGCACGCCCGCGGCGAGCACCGGCGGCGGCAGCACCCCGGGGGCCAGCAGTGGGGGCGGGGGCACGAGCACCGCCCCGTGCGGCACGGTCAACCTGGCGGTCAACCCGTGGGTCGGCTACGAGGCCAACTACGCGGTCGTCGCCTACGTGCTGGAGCACGAGCTCGGCTGCAAGGTCGTCAAGAAGGAGCTCAAGGAGGAGATCTCCTGGCAGGGCTTCGAGACCGGCGACGTCGACGCGATCCTCGAGAACTGGGGCCACGCGGACCTGGTCACGAAGTACATCGACGAGAAGAAGGTCGCCCAGGATGCCGGTCTCACCGGCAACGAGGGGATCATCGGCTGGTACACCACGAAGGCGTTCGCCGATGCCCACCCGGACATCCTGACCGCCGACAAGGATCCCAAGGTCCTCAACAAGTACGCGGCCGACCTCAAGACGTCCGAGTCGGGCGACAAGGGTCAGCTCCTCGACGGCGACCCGTCATACGTCACGAACGACGAGGCCCTCGTCACCAACCTCGGCCTGGACTTCAAGGTCATCTACTCGGGTAGCGAGGCGGCCTCGAACAAGGCGATCCAGCAGGCGTCCGACCAGGGCAAGCCGATCCTCGCCTACTACTACGAGCCGAATTGGTTCAGCGCCAAGGTCGCGCTCGTCCACATCCCGCTGCCGCCGTACACCGACGGCTGCGACGCCGACCCGAAGAAGGTCGCCTGCGATTACCCGCCGTACCACCTCAACAAGATCGTCTCGACGAAGTTCGCCACGAGCGGCAGCCCGGCCTACGCCGTGGTCAAGAACTTCAGCTGGACGAACGAGGACCAGAACTCGGTCGCGGCGTCGATCACCGACGGCGGCATGTCCGACGCGGACGCCGCCAAGAAGTGGGTCGATGCCAACCCCGACAAGTGGAAGGCCTGGCTGCCCAAGTAGCCCGGACCGGCTCCTGAACGATCGGTACCGCCCGGCCCGCAACGGCCGGGCGGCACCGTCAGCGAGTCGCCGAGGCGGCCCGGGACGACCCGTCTGCTATCGTCCGAACGTGGCCACCATCAGCGCCGATCCGTCGGCCAGCGCTCCGGCCGCCGTCGGCCAGCTCGACGTCCGCTGGCTCGGCCGGATCGGCTATCGCGACGCGTGGGCGCTCCAGAAGCGGCTCGTCGAGCAGCGGGTCGCCGACGAGATCCCCGACACGCTCCTGCTCCTCGAGCACCCACCGGTGCTCACGCTCGGACGCCAGGCCGATGAGAGGCACGTCCGGGCGTCGGCCGGCGAGCTGGCGGCCCGCGGCATCGAGGTCGTCCGCGTCGAGCGCGGCGGCGAGGTGACCTACCACGGCCCCGGACAGCTGGTCGCCTACCCGATCGTGGCCCTGTCGCGCCGCGGTCTCCTCCTCCGGCCGTTCGTCCGGGCCCTCGAGGGCGCGCTGGCCGACACCTGCCGCGCCCTCGGTGTCGAGGCTGACCGGCGGGAGGGCCACCCGGGCTGCTGGGTCGATCCGGACGGACCCCGACCGCGCAAGATCGGCGCCCTCGGGCTGCGGGTCGAGCGCAGTGTGAGCTACCACGGGATCGCCCTGAACGTGACCGTCGACCTGGCCGCCTTCGAGCTCATCGACCCGTGCGGGATGCCGGAGGTCGAGTCGACCTCGATCGCCCGGGAGCTCGGGCGACCGGACGAGTCGCCGTCGACCCAGAGTGTCGAGGCGGCCGGTGCGCCGTTCGCCGCGTCCCTCGCGCGCCGCCTCGGCGGGACGGCCTGACGCGATGGCGGCCGGCCTGTTCGAGCTGCGCAAGGACGCGATCACCGGCTGGTGGGTCGCGACCGTCGTCGATCGGACGTTCCACCGGGACCGCTTCCGACTGGCCGCCGGACAGGTCGACGATGGCGGCGACTGCCAGAACTGCCGCGAGCCGGGCGGCGACGGCGTCCGCCTCCGGACGCTCAAGGACTTCGCCTTCCACGTCGTCGGGACCGAGGAGGAGGCCCGCCGGCTCGAGCGGGACCTCGCCCAGGTCGCCCTGGAGCAGGCGCGCGCATCGGGCAGCTGGCGGACGGTCGTCGCACCGCCTCGGGAGCACCGGCCGCTCCAGGCCGTCGGCGGGGCGATCGCCGGAGAGATGCTGAAAGCCTGCCGGGACGCGGTCGCCTCGGCCGCTGGCGTCGGCCAGACGGCCTACGTCCAGGTCGTCCAGAACTGGGGTGCCCAGGCCGGCGCCCGGACGAACCACCTGTGCATCGACCTGTACGACCTGCCCCAGGTCCCGCACCGGGTCGCCGAGGAGATCGGCGGGGCGGCCCGGTTCGTCATCCGCGAGGGCGAGTGCCCGTTCTGCCGGCTCGTCCGGGACGAGCCTCGGCTCCGCGACCGGCTCGTCTGGGAGGACGGCGCGACGGTCGCCTTCGCGCCGTTCGCCTCGCGCTCCCCGTTCGAGGTCTGGGTCGTGCCCCGTCGCCACGCCGCCGACTTCGGCGAGGCGAGCGACGCCGACGTCGCCGCGTCCGCCGAGGCGCTCCGCCAGGTCCTCGGCCGCCTGGCCGGACTCGACGGCCCGCCGCACAACCTCGTCCTCCACACGGCACCCGTCGGCGAACGGATCGATGCCACGTACCACTGGCACTGGGAGATCCACCCACGCCTCCGGGAGATCGCCGGGCTCGAGCTCGGGACCGGCCTGCCGGTGAACCCGGTCTCCCCGGAGGAGGCCGTCGAGGAGCTCCTGCGGACCGCCGTCGGAGCGGCCGAGACCGGCTGATGGGCCGGCGTCACACGGGACCGGCGGCTGTCGTCTCTGGGCCGTGCATCCCACCGGTCAGCTTGCCCTCGCCCCGGACCGCGCGATGACCCAGCCTACGGCCCGCACGGCCGCCGACGCGTTCATCGAAGAGCTGTTCGCCCTGCACCAGAGCGAGATCTACGCCTACCTCTACCGGATGGTCCGCGATCCGGAGCTCGCCGCCGACATGACCCAGGACGCCTTCGTCAAGGCCTACCGCAACCACGCCTCGCTCGAGGACCCGGCCCACGCCCGGGCGTGGCTGTACCAGATCGCCCACCGGGTGGCGCTCGACGAGTTCCGGCGCCGGAAGATCGTCCGGTTCATGCCATGGACCGGCGAATTGCACGGGTCGGCGCCGTCGGCCGAGCACCTGGCGATGGACGCCCGCCTGTCGGCCCCGCTCCAGCGCGCCCTCGACCGGATCCCTGAGCGGCAGCGGGCCGCGCTGCTCCTGGCCGAGCTCCACGATCTCACCGGGCTCGAGCTGGCCGCCACGCTCGGTGTCAGTCACGTCGCGGCACGGGCCCTCCTCACCCGGGCCCGGGAGAGCCTGCGCCAGGCGCTCGCCGCCGAGCGGGCCGCCGAAGCGGCGGCCGACGCGGAGTCGCGGACCGCCACGCGCGGCACGCCTCCGGCGGGTCGATCGGGGACGGCACGCTGATGGAACGCCGGCACAACGACCCCCAGACGCCACACGAGCGAGCCCGGCTCCTCGCCTCGGATCGGCTCGACGGCTCGCTGTCGGCGTCCGACACGGCCTGGCTCGACGAGCATCTCCGCGGCTGTGAGTCGTGCCGCTCGATCGCCGGCGCGTACGCCGGCAACCGCGAGCTGCTTCGCTCGCTCCCGGTTCCCGAACCTCCGCGGGACCTGTGGGCCCGGACCTCGGTCGCCATCGAGCGGGAGCGTGGGCGGTCCGGGTCGGCCGCTGCTCGACCCCGCATGCGGCTCCGCCGGCAGACGCTGGTCGCCCTGCTGGCCGTCATCGTCGTCGGCGTCGTCGTGGGCCGATCGCTCGTGCCATCGGGCGACTCGTCGGGAGTCGGCCTGTCGTCGCCGGCGCCGGGCACGTCGAGCGGGCCCGGGTCGAATGCGATCGCCGGGGCGACGCCGTTGGCGGTCCCGCCGGGTGACGTCGCGTGGGCGATGCCGGGAGCCGATGGCTCGTACACCGTCAAGGTGGCGAACGTCGACGCGGTCTGCCCGGAGGACGCCGCTCCGGCCCCCGCCTGCGCGCCGCTCAACGCCGGAGCGACGCAGATCGTGTCGCTGGCGTCGAAGCCCGGCTCGATCGTCCTCGCGCCGCAGGCGGGGCAGGCGACCGTCGTGGACTCGACGGCCACGACCACCGGCGGGTCGATCATCGTCGTCCCGATCGCTCGCCCGACCCCGACCCCGACCACGCCCGCCTCGGCCAGCCCGTCGGCGTCGGCCCCACCGACCGCGTCGGCATCGCCGAGCAGCTCTCCGGATACCAGCCCGACGGCGGCCGGATCGCCGACCCCGAGTGTCGGCCCGACCGCGACGGTCGGGCCGAGCCAGACCGCGACGCCGCCCGAGACCCCGACGCCGAGCCCGTCGACCGAGCCGAGCGCCAGCCCGTCGGCGTCCCCGAGCCCGACCGGCACACCGGCCCCGACGCTGCCCGCGGCCCTGGCGATCATCGACGACGTCATCGTCGTCGGCGGCGACGCCTCGTACTCCGCAGACGGGCAGTGGCTCGCATTCTCCGCCCGGCCGGCCGACGGCTCGCATGGGCCGGACGTCTACGTCTGGCAGCTCGGCGACCAGACGGCCCGAGCGCTGACGACCGACCACAGGACGGTCTTCTCGGACTGGGTCGACGGCCGCGTCCTGGTCAGTCGGTCGGTCCCAGGACCGAAGCCGGATCCGAACGCCGCCTCGCCCGCCCCGGACCAGGGCAGTCCGGTCTCGGTCCTGCTCGACCCGGCGACCGGCAAGCAGGATGGATCGACGCTCACCGGGATCTGGCAGCCGGTCGTCGATCCGTCCGGCCGCTGGGTCGTCTACTGGACGGGCACGCTGGCTTACGACGAGGGCGCGAAGATGTTCGTCCCGGACCAGGGGCGCCTGGTCGTCGATGGCTGGGATGCGGTCCTGGACGAGGCCCCGAACCCGTCGCCCGACCCGCAGCCGCTGCTGGACACGAAGACCGACGCGCCGGTGCGCGACTGGGAGGTCCGCTGGGATCCGACCGGCCGCTACGTCGGGGCGTGGGTCGCCGACCCGCTGACCGCCGCCCTCGGACGATTGAGCCTGATCGCCATCGACCGGACGACCGGCCGGGTCGACGACACGCGCAAGCCGCTCCTCCGCAACGCCTCGGCCCTGGCCGGCTTCGCGATCGGTGACGGACGCATCGCCTGGGCCACGCCGCCAGGCCAGGATGGCGAGGGCAGCCGTCTCCTCGTCCTTGCCTGGAAGGGACCGGATGCCGGTCGGATCCAGAGCGATCCGGCATCCTCGCAGGGCGACATCGTCGTCGTCCGCTGAGGCAGGCCAGGCGTCCGACCTGGGCGCCCAGCCCCCACCGGGTGGTCGGTCGGGTACGGTCCGGAGCGGTTATGCCCCACTCCGGGGTGGCACGAGCGGGCCGAATCGGCTATGGTTGATGCCTTGTGCGACCCAAGACGATCGTCGCGGGCGCAGTGCTCACCACTGCTCTCGCGCTGGTCGCCGCTCCCGGAATTGCGGGATCCCGGACCCCGGCCCCTTACGAGCCGGTGCCGGCAGCGGCGTTCCAGGCCCTGAAGTCTGACGCGAACGCACGATCGACGGCCTCGATCGAGCGGCTCGACCCTGCCTCCGACTCGGCCGGCCGGCTGACCGGTGACACGGTCTTCGCCGCGCCCGCGGTCGCGGGGGCGGCCAATGTCCCGGTCCTCGAGCGGGAGGTCGCCCAGCCCGACCCGAGCGCGACCAAGGTCTACAAGAAGGCGAAGTACAGCCTGACCGGCAAGGCGACGTTCTACGAGAACGGCACGACCGCGATGCGCCTGCCCCGCGGCACGGTCGTCCGGGTGTGCGGCGCCGGTGGGTGCCTGGAGCGGGTGATCAGCGACTACGGGCCGGTCGCCGGGACGAACCGGATCATCGACCTCTACAAGCCGGACTTCTTCAAGATCTGCGGCTGCGCATCGTGGTCCGGAGTGACCGACGTCAAGGTCTACGTCTACGGCATCCCGTAGGCAGTCCCGCCACGGGCGACTGGGGTAGACTCAGCGCGTCCCTTTAAGGACCGGTCCGAGAGGCCGGGAAGGAGCGGGCGTGCAACCAGCCGACGGCGGTCCCGGGTGACCGGGCGCCAGATCATGACGGCGGACGAGATCCGCCGGGCGACGGTCCGGATCTCCCACGAGATCGTCGAGAAGCAGGCCGGGACAGCCGGCCTCGCGCTCGTCGGGATCCAGCGTCGCGGCGTCCCCCTCGCCCACCGGATCGCCGAGGCCATCGCCGAGCACGAGGGCGCCCAGCTCCCCGTCGGGGCGCTCGACATCACGTTCTACCGGGACGACCTGTCGCTGATCGCCCAGCAGCCGCTGGTCAAGGGCACGGACCTGCCGTTCGACCTGAACGGCGCCACGGTCGTCCTCGTCGATGACGTCCTGTACACCGGTCGGACGATCCGGGCCGCGATGGACGCCCTCGTCGACTTCGGCCGCCCCCAGGCGATCCGCCTGGCCGTCCTCATCGACCGCGGCCATCGCGAGCTGCCGATCCGGGCCGACCACGTCGGCAAGAACGTGCCGACGTCGCGCGAGGAGAGCGTCCGGGTCCACCTGGCCGAGATCGACGGCGAGGACGGGGTCGACATCGAGCGTCTCGCCGGCGCGGTCGCGGAGCCGGTCGCGGGATGAGCCTCACGGCGCCGGACGGGACGGGGATCGACCTCTCGGCGGTCGCCCCATCCCCGGATGGTGCCGGCACCCCGGTCCGCTGGAGTCATCGCCACGTCCTGGACCTGGACGTCGTGTCGTGGCCCGAGATCGAGCTGGTCATGCGCACGACCGACGCGATGCGCGAGGTCCTGGCCCGGCCGATCGCCAAGGTCCCGGCCCTCCGCGGGACGGGGGTGACGATCCTGTTCTACGAGGCCTCGACCCGGACCCGGGTGTCGTTCGAGGTCGCGGCCAAGAACCTGTCGGCGGACGTGGTGAACATCGCCGCGGCCTCGTCGTCGGTCAGCAAGGGCGAGTCGCTGGTCGACACGATCCGGACGGTCGAGGCGCTCGGCGCAGACATGATCGTGATGCGCCACCCGACGTCGGGGGCGCCGTACCTCGCCGCCGAGCACTTCGGGGGGTCGATCCTCAACGGTGGCGACGGCTGGCACGCCCACCCGTCGCAGGCCCTGCTCGACCTGTACACGATCCGGGAGCACCTGCCCGGCGGCCCCGAGCTGGCCGGCCGGAAGGTCGTCATCCTCGGCGACATCCTCCACTCGCGGGTGGCCCGCTCGAACATCTGGTCGCTGACCGCCGCCGGGGCCGATCTCTGGCTGTGCGGACCCGCGACGCTCCTGCGCGGCTTCGAGCGCTGGGCCGGGGCGATGGGCGCGACGCCCGGGCACGGCCGGTTCACCGTGACCGCCGACCTCGGCGCGGCCCTCCGCGACGCCGACGTCGTGATGGCCCTCCGGATCCAGCGCGAGCGGATGAGCGGCTGGGCTCCTGCCTTCGCTGCGCGAGTACGCCGCCCGGTTCGGGCTCACCCTCGACCGGCTCGCCGCCGCCCGGCCCGACGTCCTGATCATGCATCCGGGCCCGATGAACGAGGGGGTCGAGATCGCTCCCGAGGTCGCCGTCGACCCACGCTCGGTCATCACCGACCAGGTCACGAACGGCGTCGCGGTCCGGATGGCGCTCCTCTACCTCCTGGCCGGCGCGGCCGGCCACCCCCGCGAGGCCTCCGGTGGCTAGGGCGGTCGGCGTGCTCGCCGGCGCCGTTGCCGAGACGGAGGTCGGGCGGACGGTCGCCGACCTCGAGATCAGCCGGGCCTGGCTGGTCGACCCGGCGAGCGGCCGGGAGGGCCCCGGCGAGATCGTCGTCGAGGACGGGATCGTGCGCAGCGTCGTCTGGCTCGAGGGCGCCGAGGGGGAGGGGATCGACCCCGGCGGCGTCGTCGTCGCGCCGGGGCTGGTCGACCTCCACGCCCACTTCCGGGAGCCCGGCTTCGAGGACGCCGAGACCGTCGCGAGCGGCTCCGCGGCGGCGGCCCACGGCGGCTTCACGGCCGTCTGCGTCATGCCCAACACATCGCCGGCGATCGACGAGGCGAGCGTCCTCGTCCGCGTCCGCGAGGCCGCCGCGCGGTCCGGGTCGCCGATCGAGCTCCTCGTCTACGGCGCCGTGAGCGCCGGGCGGAAGGGCGAGACGCTGGCCGCCCTCGGCGAGCTGGCCGACGGCGGCGCGATCGGGTTCAGCGACGACGGCTCGCCGGTCCGCTCGCCGGCCATCCTGCGCCATGCGCTCGTCTACGCCGGGATGCTCGGCCGGGTCGTCGTGGACCATCCCGAGGAACCGGCGCTGACCGACGGGGCCGAGGCGAACGAGGGGCTCGTCGCGACGATCCTCGGGCTGAAGGGTTGGCCGGTCGCCGCCGAGGCCTCGGCCGTCGCCCGTGACCTGGCGGTCCTGGCCGACGCCCTGGCCGACGAGCCGAGGGCGCGACTCCACCTGACCCATCTCTCGACGGCCGCCTCGCTGGACCTGGTCCGGCGAGCGAAGGCGGCTGGACTGCCGGTGACCTGCGACATCACCCCGCACCACCTCGGTCTGACCGACGAATGGGTCGCCGGGGCACGGCGGTGGGCCTGGGAGGCGCTCGACGGGGATGGGCGGTCACGCAGCCCGTGGGCGGACCGCGCGCTCGTGGCGGCGCCGTACGACCCGTCCCTCCGGGTGAACCCGCCGCTCCGTTCCCCGGACGACGCGGCCGCGGTCATGGCGGCGCTGGCCGACGGGACGGCCGACGCGATCGCGACCGATCACGCGCCCCACACCCGGGTCGACAAGGAGGTCGAGTTCGGGCTGGCCGCCAACGGGATCTCGGGGATCGAGACCGCCCTCGGGGTCGCGCTCGCGGCCGTCGATGCCGGGCGGCTGACCCTGGCCCGGGCGATCGCGGCGCTGACGAGCGGGCCGTCGGCGGTGCTCGCCGGGTGGGGCTGGTCGGGCTCGCGCGGGCTCGTCGAGGGTGCGCCGGCCGACCTCGTCGTGTTCGATCGCTCGGCCTCGTGGCGGGTCGAGGCCGGGACGCTGGCCTCGCGCGGCAAGAACTCGCCGCTGCTCGGGCGCGAGCTCCCCGGTCGTGTGTTGCTGACCGTGGCCGGCGGCCGGCTCGCCTACGAGGACCCGGGTTGACCGAGGCCGACGCGGCCCGGGACTGGCTCGACGGACACCTCGCCGGCCTCGGCGTCCCGTACGAGCTCTTCCCGTGCGACCCGGCCCTGGCCGACACCGCCGCCTTCTGCGCCGCCTACGGCTTCTCGCCCGACGAGTCGGCCAACACGATCGTCGTGATCGGCAAGTCGAACCCGCCGGTCTACGCCGCCTGCGTCGTGCTGGCCACGACCCGGCTCGACGTCAACCGGACCGTCCGGGACCGGCTCGGCACGCGCAAGGCGTCGTTCGCCGCCGCCGACGAGACCCAGGCGCTGACCGGGATGGCGATCGGCGGGGTGACGGTCTTCGGCCTGCCGCCGGACCTGCCGATCCTCGTCGACTCGCGGGTCATGGACCGCCCCCGGATCGTCCTCGGCGGCGGGAGCCGCTCCTGGAAGGTCATCTCCACCCCGGCGATCCTGCGTGCGCTCCCGAACGTCGAGGTGGTCGAGGGGCTCGCGATGGAGCCGCCGCACGGCGCTGACATCCAGGTCGTGGTGTTAGTCCACCTCATGGCGACTCGAAGCTCATGCCGTCGTATCGTCGACGAGCGTCACACCCTCACCGTTCGCGCCGCCGAGCCACCCCCGGCGTCGCGTGCCGGTCAAGGCGGACGACCCAGACGACGCCGGTCTGGCTCGGAGCCGGAAGTCGCTCGATCGGCGGCGAAGACCGCCGACCGACGGCAGGTCGCGACGGCCGAACCGCGGCGATCGCAGATCGATCCACCAGGGTCCGGCGCAGTCACGATCCGCGGACCGAGGATCCTGACAGGATCTGTCTGACCGTGCGCTTCGGGTCGAGCCCGGATGCTTGACCCAGACGGTCGGCCCCTGGTCCTTGCCATCCAGCCAGGCGACCTGGTCGAGGACGAACTCGCGGCGACCGACGGCAGGTCTCGGGCCCATCGCGATCCGCCCGCGGGTCGCTCCGATGCATGACCAGGACGACTGGCCGCGGCGAACCGTCCGGGCTCGGCGGCCGGCAGTGCCGGGCTGCCAGGCAAGAGGTCGCCGGATAGAGGACCGGCACCGGCCGGCTGGACCAGTCGTCGGCGAATCCGTCCGGGGCCGTAGCTCGACCAGCTGGCTCGTCTGATGTCCGGCGAGGATCGACCGTGTCGCGCTCGCAGGTCGCATCCGACCGGCGATGGGCACGGATGGAGCGGCAGCTGGGTGAGCCAGCCGGCCACGGCGACGGCGCGTCCGTGCCGGGACCGCAGCCGGCCGGCCGCCGTGGCGTCGACGACCGTCGGACCGGCAGACCTTCGACCGTCGCCGGGAAGCCGGGCGCGGGCGAGGGCGGCGGGGATGCGACGTCGCCGGCGGGTTGCTGTCAGTCGAGCGTGCCGGTGACCGCGCCCGTGCGCGTCGTCGATCGCAAGCCAACCTGCGACCGGCGTCCCAGGTCCGCGTCGATCCGTGGTGCCGTCGGACAGGATGCGGTAACCGCGGACGAACCATGTCGCTGGACCGGGGCGATCGGCGCTCGGAGCCGGGCTGAACCATGGCGGATCGGACCCGAACGCGAGGCCGACCGCGAGGACCTCCCCGCTGGCGGCCAGACGCCGTCGGGCGATCTCGACCACGTCCGAGGCGGTCAGCCGGCCCGCTTCGCCACGGCCGGCGGACGTGGCCGCAGGATCGTTCAGTACGCCCGTCGACGTGGCGACCGCGTCGACCACGAACGTCTGCTCGCAGGTCGCGAGCAGCTCGGCCGGACAGCGACTGTAGCGCTCGTCGTAGAAGTGGCCGACGACCACGACGGCGACCGGTGTCGTGACCTGTTGCTGTCGCGCACCCGTCCCGCTCCGGATCGGTTCGACCGGCGGCACGAAGCGCAGGTCGAGCGACCTGGCCGGGGTCGGGGATCCTGAGCATCGAGCCATCGGACGACAGGATCGGCTGGTCGTCGTCGGTCAGCCACGTATGGATGTCTCCGCACCGGATCTCGATCGGCGACTGCGGCGGGTCCGCGTACGGACACGGGAGGACGAGGTCGCTCGCCGCATACCATCCGGCGACCGCCAGCTCGGTGTCGCGAACCGTCGAGGGTCGTCGAGGAGCGCCCGCGCACCGGCGATGGTCCGGACCTGGAGACCTGCCACGACCGCCGGGAAGCCCGCGACCGCCGGGCTGGGCGGTAACGACGGGAAGGGCGTGTCGTCGGCCGGCGCCAGAGTCGTGCTTGGTAGAGCGCTCGCGACTGGCTCCGACGACGTTCGCGGCATGACGACGAGACCGACCAGCGAGACGACGGCGACCGACGGCCACAGCTACAGCGAAGCGGCTCGCCGAACGCCCGATCGAGGATCGGCCACCACCGCGGACGCCGAGCGAGTGGCTCGCACGCGCTCGAGTGTCGCGACCGTGACCTCGCGTGGGGCGGGCCGGTCGTAGCGGTCGACGAAGGCGGCCGCGAGGCGTTCGTCGTCCCAGGGCTCGTCGGTCATCTGGCGGTCCTCGTCGGCGAGTGCCCTCTCGAGGGCGCGGCGGGCGGTGAACAAACGGGACTTCGCCGTGCCGACCGGGATCCGGAGCGTCTCTGCGATCTCATCGAGGCCGTCGTCCCTCGAGGTGGTGGAGGGCCAGGATGGCCCGCTGATCGGCGCTGAGGCGCTCCAGCGCCGCGCCGAGACGCTCCAGCGTCCGATGCCGGACTGGCCAGGCGGTCTCATCGCTGCCGCGGCGGCCACGCTCGTCGGCTCGGGATCTCGCGGACGACGCCGTCGCCGCCGGCCGCGGAGCGGTCATCCGGGCCGCATTGACGGCGATCCGCTGGAGCCAGGCCTCGAACCGATCGGGGTCGCGGAGCGAGGCGATCCGGCGCCAGGCGGCCACGAACGTCTCCTGGGTGGCGTCGCGGGCGTCGGCCTCGTCGCCGAGGATCGCCAGGCTGAGTCGGTACACGGCATCGATCCGGCTTCGGACGATCGCCTCGAAGGCGTCGACGTCCCCGCGCGGGCCTGCTCGACCTGGGCTCGGTCCAAGCGGGGCGACCTCTCCTCGGCGATCGGGTTCGACCATTCGATGCCGGTCGACCCCCGATGGTTCATCCGGACTCTGTCGACGCCTCGTCCGGTGGGTTCGGCGGCTCACCCGAGGCCGCGGCGGTCTCGTCGGACCAGGACGCCGGCGCCGGCTCCGAGGTGGCGGCGCGGCTCGCTGCGCGCTCGCTGGCGCGGGCCTGCTCGGCGAGCCAGGCGTCGCGGAGCGGCTCCTCGCCGGCCAGCCAGGGGCTCGACGCTCCGAGCTGGGTGCTCGTCTTCTGCCGGCCGAGCTGCTGGTCGATGTGGAACTCGGGATCGGGCACCACCTCCCGCGCGTCGATCGGCCGGGGCCGGTGACAGTGGTAGCAGGTCGCGTGGGTCGGGTCGTTGAACGACTTGCACGTTTCGCACAGCCAGACCCGGTCGGGCAGGATCGGTGGCTTCCGCTCGCGCCGCCCGGCGACGTTCCAGCCGGCCCAGGCGGCGAAGGCGAAGACGGCGATCGTCAGCGCCAGGAAGAGGAGCGCATCGCCGGGCATGGGCCGAGCCTCAGCCGTCCGGCGCGAACGGGGTCTTGAGGGTGAACGCGGCCGGGGTCGGCCCATGGGCGGCCAGGTACTCGAGGCGGGCCTTCGCCTCCGCGACGGTCGGACGGTGGCCGGCGGGCACCCACCACAGGACCAGGCTCGGGCCGTCGAGCGGGACGAACCACTCGCGCCGGCGCCGCAGGAACTCGACGTGGTCGGATCGGTAGGCGAACGCACGGAGCGCCTCGATCGTCTCCCAGACCGTCAGGTTGACGATCATCAGCGGGTCCGTCGTAGGCGCGGATCGAGGTCGCCGCCCCGAACTCGTCCTGGAGCCGCCAGACGAAGCCCGGGCTGGCCTCGCCAAGGGCGTTGATCCGGTCGAGGTTGGCCACGAAGTCGGCCATCGCCGGTTCGTCGAGCGGTGCGACGGTGCGGCCGATGTTCAGCTCGGCGACATGGAAGGCCTGCGGAGGACGGGAGCCGATCATGGGTCGGACCGCGCTTCGTCGCTCGCAAGACGACGGAGGTCGTCGAGGATCCGGTCGATGTCGGCCTCGGTCGCCAGGTAGTTGACGATCCCGGCCCGGAGCCAGGTCGAGCCCCGTAGCCGGGTCGTCCCGAGCCAGGCGTCGCCCGAGTCGATGAGCGCCGCGGCCAGCCGGTCCTGGTGGGCGTCGAGGGCGCCGGGGTCCAGACGCGCCGCGGCCGCCGCACCGCCGGGCAGGTGCCGGAAGCAGACGACCGACAGCTCGGGCTCCGGAGGGAGCGCCTCGAAGTCGTCCGCCTCGGCGCAGCGTCGGGCCAGGTGGGCGGCCAGGTCGTCGTTCGCCTCGACGAGCCGGCCGAGCCCGTGGGTTCCGAGGTGCTTCCAGCTCAGCCAGAGCTTGAGCGCCCGCCAGCGCCGGGTCCCCTCGAGCGAGCGCTGGTAGTAGTTGAGCTGCCCCGCCTCCTCGCCGAGGCCGTCGTCGGACGGCGGGGTCTCGCCACCTCGGTAGTACTCGGGGCTGTGGTGGTAGGTCTCGAGCAGGTCGTCGCCGCGGCGGACCAGCAGGCCGCCGATGTCGTAGGCCTGGAAGAACCACTTGTGCGGGTCGATCGTGATGCTGTCGACGCGCTCGAGCCCAGGCACGCGCGACCGGTCGCGGGCGGACAGCAGCGCCCCACCCCCGTAGGCCGCGTCGACATGGAGCCACAGGCCCTCCCGCTCGGCGACATCGGCCAGCTCCTCGGTCCGGTCGACCGAGCCGGTGTTCGTCGAGCCGGCGACGGCCGAGATCGCCCACGGCACGAGCCCCGCGGCGCGGTCCTCCGCGATGGCCCGGGCGACCGGGTCGCCGCGTAGCCGGAACCGCTCGTCGGCCGGGACGAGGTGGAGCGTGTCGGGTGGGAAGCCGAGCTCGTCGAGGGCCCGGGCGATCGAGAAGTGGGTCTGCTCGGAGGCGTAGACGCGGACACCGTCGAGGCGTCGGCCGCGCGGTGGGTCGCCGAGACCCAGGACGCGTCGGAGGCCGATGTCGCGGGCGACCGTCATCGCCATCAGGTTGGCCATCACGCCGCCGGAGGTGAGGATCCCGAAGCTCTCCGGCCCGTAGCCGACGAGGTCGCACAGCCAGCGCCCGACCTCCTCCTCGACGAACGCCCCGCTCGGGCCGGCGTGCCAGACGTCGATCCCCTGGTTGGTGAACTGGGCGAGCAGCTCGCCGGCGATCGACATCGGCAGCGGCGGCGGGGTGAAGTAGCTGAGCGTCCGCGGGTGCCAGGCGTTGAGCTGGTGGGGTGCGAGACGGGTCCGGAACTCTTCGATCAGTGCGCCGGACGGGGTGGGCTCGAGCGGCGCCGGCCCCGGGCCCTCGCGCGGGCCGGCCGGGTCGGACGCGTAGAACATCCGGCGCAGCTCGGCGTACCCGGTCGGCGGCCCGACCGCCCGGTGGAGCGCCTCGTCGTACAGGTAGTCGAGCCCGGCGCCCCAGGCCGCTCGGCCGAGCTCCGTGAGCGCCTCGCGCCCGACGTCGGCGTCGTCCACCCCGATGAGCCCCGGCTCGGGATGCCAGCCGAAACGTGACGCGGCGGACGGGCGAGGGTCGGAGCGATCGGCCACCGACCGATGGTAGCAACCACGTGGAGGCCGCTTCCGGCCGTCCGGGATCCTCTCTCGGGACCCCCCGCGACGAACTCGGGGTGTTCCAACGGGCGGACGAGCGGGGCCGGCCGGTGCCGATCCCTCCTGCCCGTGCTCCGATCGGACTCCCGGTGTTCGAACGAGCCGCGGATCCACACTGACCCCGGCCACCGCCGTCGGCTCGAGCTCCGGATGGGCCGACCGCCGCGACGCGAGCTGTCCCGGGCCGCCCGGTTGGACTCGGGGCGTGCGGGCCGACCGTGCAAGGGATGGCGACCCCGTGACGGTCACGGGGTGAACGGCGGGTTCGCCTCCGGTCCCGTATCGTTGTGGCTCGTGACCCGACCGACCCCCACGCCCGACGAGACGCCTCCGACGCCCGACGAGGAGCCTGCGACCGGCGGGAGCCCTCAGGCCGCCGCCGCCCCTCCTGGACCGCATCGTCCGAGCGGGGCGATCAACCTGGGACCGGTCGAATACAAGGGCGAGCCGCTCGACGCGGAGCGCGGTCCGGGCCTAGGTTGCTTCCGGATCCAGCTCGTCGTGCTGGTCGTCCTCATCCTGGCCACGCCGCTCAGCGTCGGCCGGGTGCCCGACGTCGTGACCGCAGCCCTCCTGTTCGTCACGATCGCGCTCCTGCTGGTCAGCGGCCAGACGATCATCTTCCTGCTCCGGTTGGTGGCCGCCGAGCGGCGCGGGCGGCGCCAGCCACTCGCCCCGAGGTCGCCGACCGTCGGCCAGCTGGAGGATGCCTCGGCGCGGACACCGAAGGACCCCGGGGCCGACCCGCCGGCCACGGGCCCCGTGCGACAATAGCGGCCGACCCGTCGCCACTGGAGGAGGATCGTCGCCCGTGCCCGTCCTCGCCACCTACTTCTCGGTGCGCCGCGGCCGCGATCCCTTCTTCAAGTTCTTCATGAAGACCATCTTCCCGAGGCAGGTCAGGGAGTACGAGGAGAAGTTCGGGATCAGGTTCCTGGGCTGGTACAACGTCGCCCACGGGTGGGACTTCGACAACGTCATCCTGCTCGACCTGCCCGACTACGCCACGCTCGACAAGCTCGAGAAGGACGAAGCCACCCGCGCCCTCGGGCACCGGGCCGGCGAGTGGATCTTCGAGCGCCACCATTCGATGTTCCTCCGCGAGCGGATGGGCACCGACCTCGAGTACCACCCGTAGGGAGGCCGACCGATGGAAGCCAGCCGCAGTGAGCTCCTGGGAGCCCTCGCCTCTGACGCCGCCCTCGAGCGGAATGACTTCCTCGCCAGCGCGACCGACCAGCTGAAGCGGTTCCTCGACGCCAACGCCGACGCGGATCTCGGCGCTCGGTGGGATGACCCTCATCGACGAGGACCCGGACTTCCTGTCGATCGCGCCGGACCTGACCTTCCGGAGTCGAACTCGCTATCTCGACGACGCGACCGGCGAGTGGGTCAGCGAGACCGAGGTCATCGAGACCGCCGGCGAGCTCGTCGAGCTGTACAACCCGGCCGACGTCTATGCGGCGTTCGCGAGGCCGCCCGGGAGGCCGCCGGCCTGCCGCCGGAGCCGACCGCCTCGGAGGACCTGCTCGAGACCGCCCGGATCCCGGCCACCGACGCCGTCGGCCTGGACGCGGCCTACGCCGCCGCGGCCGACCAGTGGGCCGCCGGCGAGAGCGTGGCCGAGGAGCCACCCGACGAGCAGACCGCGGCGCAGCGGCTGTACGACCTGGCGCTGACCTTCCAGGAGCGCAGCCAGCGTGACGAGGCCCGCCTCCTCGAGGACTTCGCCGACGTGTCCATCCGGCTGAGCGAGAAGCTCGGCGACGTCGTGGTCGTCGACGACGACGACGAGCGGCTGCTGCTCAAGGCGGGCGCCGGGTTCCGCGCCGAGGTCGTGCCGGACGACGCCGAAGGCGAGTGGCGGAACCTCCTGACGGCCGATGCGATCGTCGAGTTCTACGACCCGACCGACGTGTTCGGCGACCTCGCCGACGCGCTCGCCGAGGCCTTCCCGTCGGTCGCCCCGGAGGCCGAGGGCGGCGAGGAGGCGGGCGGCGAGGACGACCGACGCGACGAAGACGAGGATGAGGACGAGGATCAGGACGCGGCGGAGGACGAAGACCGGGACGAGGTCCGCGCCGGGGACGACGGGACCGGGGACCGCGATCGCGCGTGAGCATGCGCCTGGCCACGGCCGAGCTGGTCGACAGCCGCGAGATCCTGCCACGGCAGTGGCTCCAGGCCTATCACGCTCCGACGCTGGCGACCGGCTCGCGAGCCGGTCAGTTCATCCACATCCGGCCGGGTGACTTCTCCGGCCTGATCCTCCGCCGCCCGTTCTCGTTCAACACGGTCGATCCCGCCACCGGGATCCTGACCATCCATTTCCGGGCGGTCGGCCGGGGAACCGACTGGTTCACCCGGCTGCGGACCGGCGACACGGTCGACATGCTCGGCCCGCTCGGCCGGCCGTTCGAGGTCGATCCGCGCAGCCGGCACCTCCTCCTCATCGCCGGCGGCCTCGGGATCGCCGGGGTCCGGATGCTCGCCGACGAGGCGATCCGCGACGGCCGCCAGGTCGTCCTCCTGTTCGGGGCGGCGACCGCGGCCGAGGTCTACCCGTCGAACCTCCTGCCGGACGAGGTGGAGTACGTGGTCGCGACCGACGACGGCTCGCTCGGCCTACCGCGGGTTCGTGACCGAGCTCGTCCCCGACTACGAGGCCTGGGCGGACCAGGCGTTCGCCTGCGGGCCGGCACCGATGCTCGCCGCGCTCGCTCGGCAGGCGGCCGGCCGCCGGGAGCGGCTCGGCGTGGCCAAGCTCGGGCGGAAGCGCGGCGGCGGCAGGGCCGACCCGGTCGGCTCGCCGGCCGCTCGCCGGAAGGCGTTCCTCCAGGTGTCGATGGAGCAGAACATGGGCTGTGCGGTCGGAGCCTGCCTCGGCTGCGTCGTGATGAGCACGACCGGCCAGCCGCAGCGGGTCTGCCGGGAGGGCCCGGTCTTCGCCGCCGAGGAGCTCGACTGGGAGGCCGGCTGGTGAAGGCGAAGCGGAAGGTCGTCGTCGGCGGCAAGGCCCACGCGACGCGCCGCGCGAAGGTCGGCCCGCGCCAGGGCGTGTCGGGGCCCATGGCCGGCGCGCCGCCGTCGGCTCCGGTCCGGCTCGATCGGCCGGCCGGTGTGCGAGCCGCCGCCATCGGCGTCAGCGCGCGGACGGGCGTCCCGTCCGAGCCCGGCCGCGGTCGACCTGTCGGTCGAGCTCGGGCGCGGTCTCCGGCTGGCCAACCCGATCCTCGTCGCGTCGGGGACGTTCGGCTACGGGATCGAGTACGGCGACGTCGTCGACGTCGAGCGGCTGGGGGCGATCTGCTGCAAGGGGACGACGCTCAAGCCGCGGATCGGCAACGTCGACGCCCCGGGTGACCGAGACGCCGGCCGGGATGCTCAACTCGATCGGCCTCCAGAACCCGGGCGTCGACGCGGTCATCGAGCGCTACGCCCCGACCTGGGCCGGCTGGCAGCGTGCCGGTCATCGTCAACGTGGCCGGCGAGTCGATCGAGGACTACGTCGAGGTCGCCCGGCGGCTCGACGGGGTGCCCGGGGTGGCCGGGATCGAGCTGAACATCAGCTGCCCGAACGTGGGCAAGGGCGGGCTCCAGTTCGCGATCGACGCCGAGGCGGCGGGTGCCGTCACGGCCGCCGTCCGTCGGGCCACCGACCTGCCGCTGCTGGTCAAGCTGTCGCCGAACGTGGCCGACGTCCGGCCCGATCGCCCGGGCCATCGCGCAGGGCCGGCGCCGACGCGATCACGGCCATCAACACGCTGTCCGGGATCGCCATCCGGCCGGATCGGACCCGTCCGCTGCTCGGCAACGTCTACGGCGGGCTGTCGGGGCCGGCCATCAAGCCGGTCGCGCTGCGGATCGTCTACGAGGTCGCCCAGGTCGTGGACATCCCGATCGTCGCGATCGGCGGCGTCTCGGAGCTCGGCGACGTGCTCGACTTCCTGGCCGTCGGGGCGGTGCGCCGTCCAGGTCGGGACGGCCGTCTTCGCCGACCCGACGCTGCCGATCCGGCTCATCGACGGGTTGCGAGGCCGAGTGCCGGCGGCGGGGCCTCGGATCGTACCGGCCGCTGATCGGGACCGCCCTCCCGAAGAAGCCCGGAGCGCCCGTCCGCGAAGGGCGTCGAGTACCGGCCCTGAGCCGGCCCGGCGGCCGGACTCGATCCGGGCGGCCCGGCTAGACTGTGGCCCGACATGACGACCATCCGCGCCGCCATCGACGACGCCGCGCGGGCGGCGATCGCCCACCGGACCGAGGAGCTGTTCCGCCGCTCCGGCGCCCTCCGCGACGGTCATTTCCTGCTCAAGAGCGGCCGCCACTCGGACGCCTACCTCGAGAAGTTCCAGGTCCTCCAGGACACCGCCGGCGACGAGCGAGCTGTGCGGCTTCTGGGCCGCCGCGCATCGCGACGCAGGAGGGCGCCGCCGACGTCGACCTGGTCGCCGGCCCGACGACCGGCGGGCGTGATCCTGGCCTTCGAGACCGGCCGCCAGCTGGGGACGCGGGCGATCTTCGCCGAGGAGGTCCGCGGCGACGACGGCGTCGTCCGGCGCGAGTTCCGGCGCGGCTTCACGATCGCCGCCCGGCGAGCGGGTCATCCTCGTCGACGACATCCTGACGACCGGCGGCTCGCTCCTGGCGATGATCCCGGCGGTCGAGGCGGCCGGCGGCGAGATCGTCGACTGCCACGTCCTGGTCGATCGGTCCGGCGGGACTGACGACCCTGACCTCGCCGACGACCGGCCGGGTCTACCCGCTCAGCGCCCTGTGGGTGCTGGACCTGCCGACCTACGAGCCCGGCGCCGGGACGTGCCCGCGCTGCGCGGCCGGCGAGCCGGTCCACGCCCCCGGGAGCAGCGGGCAGCCGGCGGCGCCGCGTGACCGAGCCGCGTCGAGCGGTCGCGACGTCCGCTGGTGCTGGCCCTCGTCGGCATCGTCATGCCTGGGTCTTGTCGTCGCGGCGTGCGGCGGCGCGGCGGAGACGCCGCCGGTCGCCGCGTTCACGCCGCCCCCGCGCGAGCTCGGCCTACGGCGGCCGCCGCGGCCAGCTCGACAGGCGGTACCCGAATCGCCGGTCGCCGGGGTCGTCACCTCGGTCGACGCGACCGGCCTGACCCAGGTCCAGGGCTTCACCCTGCGGACCGTCGGCGGGCGAGGACCTGACGTTCGTGATCGGCACGCTCGAGAACGGCGACGAGTTCCCGCCGGGTCACCTCGCCGAGCACCTGGCGGCGGCGGCCCCGATCCTCGTCTACTTCCGGGTCCAGGACGGCAAGCTCGTCGTCTACCGCCTCGAGGACGCCGGCTAGGCCGGTCGTCCGCGGCGACCCGAGGGCTGCCGTCGGGCCTCTAGCGCACGGCCGCGATCGCGGCCTTGAGCTCGTCGGGCGAGACGACCGCCTCGAACGAGGCCCGGACGATCCCGTTGCCGGTCGACCACGAAGACCCACGGCTCCGACAGGATCCCCCAGGCCCTGGTCGACGTCGGTCGCCTGGAGCTGGCGGCTGGCGTCGAGGACCGGCTGGAGGCGGCCGTCGGCGTACTCGAGCTTGTACGGCTCGACGTTGATGAACGACGATGCCCGGCTCGTCCTTGGCGACGGCCTTGATCCCGTCGAGGGTCGGGCCGCACTGCTTGCTCGTCGCAGAAGCCCGGCGTGGCGAAGACGAGCACGAACGGCTCGTGCTTGGCCAGCGCCTCGTCGACCGAGGTCGTGTAGAAGGACGGGTCCGGGCTCGGGTCGGTCGCGATCTTCGGGATGTCGGCCGACGTCGCCGCGGTCGGGGTCCTCGTCGACGGCGCCTTGCCGCCGATCGGGATCGCGACGCCGGTCTCCTTGACGTCGAAGCTGACGCTGACCGTCGCATCGGGATCGTCAGGGTGCTGGGCGCAGGGCTCGCCGCAGGACCGCTCCGGCGCTGGCGCGGGAGCGTCGCGCCGACCGTCGATCGCGGCCGTCCAGACGCCCGCGGCCGGGAACGTCGACGTCGACGGCGTAGACGCCCGCGCTCGTTCGGGATCGCCCAGATGAACGTCGCGGGCCTGGACGGGATCGGTGACGCCGCGACCGGGGCGGGTGACGTCCGGACGACCCATCGGACGGCACGAACCCGACGCTGACCTTGAGGTCCGGCGAGGCCGATCGTCTTCGTGCCGGACGCGTCGAGGATCCCGAACAGGAAGCGGTTCGGCCCGACGACCGACTCCGACGAGACGATCTGGGGGATGAACGGCGGCTTGCCGCCGACGGTCGGGCCGGCGGTGGCCGCCGGCGCCCGGCTGGCTGACGCCGCTCCCGACGACGCGGTGCAGGCGGATGCGACGGCGACGAGCGCCGCCAGCACGGCGAGCGCGAGCGACGGATCGGACGAGGCGAGGGGGGTGCACGGCCGGCATCCTACCCGCGGCCGCTCAGCCGCGCCGTTCGACGCTAGAATGCGCCGGTGACCCGCTTCCAGAAGCTCGCCGCGACGACCGTCGCGGGGACCCTCCTGCTGGTGACCCTGGGGGTCATCGTGCGCGCCACCGACTCCGGCCTGGGCTGCCCCGACTGGCCGTTCTGCTACGGCCAGGTCCTGCCGGCGCCTGGACGACACGAAGGCCTGGATCGAGTGGCTCCACCGGGGCGATCGCGGCGGTCCTCGGGCCTGCTCATCGTGGCCCAGGCGGTCCTCGCGTACGTCGACCACCGCGACCGGCGCTCGCTCGCTCTGGCCGTCGCTCGGCGCGGTCCTGCTCGTCGGGTTCCAGGCCTATCTCGGCCGCCAGACCGTCCTGCTCAGGGAACACCGGCGAGTCGGTCACGGCCCACCTGGCCACGTCCCAGGCGCTCCTCGGGCTGCTCGTCTACATCCTCGTCCGGTCGTCCTTCCCGGCCCGCATCGGCGGGCGCGGCTCGAGCCAGCGGTTCACCCTGCTCGCCGCGTTCGGCGCCGCGGCGACCTACGCGCTGCTCCTGTTCGGGTCGCAGGTGACGGCGCGCGTCGACGCACGGGCGCTCGTCTTCCCCGACTGGCCGCTGATGGGCGGGACGCTCTTCCCGCCGCTGACCGACGCTGACCTCGACCGAGGTCCTCCATCGCTGGGTCGCGGTCGTCGTCGGGCTGATCGTGGCCGTCGTGGCGCTCGCCGCCGTGCGGACCCAGCGCGAGCATCCGATGCTCGTCCGGCTGGCCGTCTCGGCGGCGGTCCTCTACCTCGTCCAGGCGGTCGTCGGCGGGCTCCAGGTCCTGACCCAGCTGGCGGCCTGGACCCAGACGCTCCACGTCGCGCTCGGGGCGACCGTCTGGGCGCTGATGGTGCGCGCTCGCGGTGACGGCCTACTACACGGCCCGGGTCACGCCCGTCGGTCGGGCTCCGGCCTGGCCGCGGGCGGCCGGCGCAGCGTCGCGCGGACGCCCGATCGGCCGACCGCGAACGCGCGACCGGCGCGACGACCGCGCGACACGATCCGGGCCTACGTCGCGCTGACCAAGCCGCGGATCATCGAGCTGCTGCTCGTCACGACGGTGCCGGCGATGGTCCTCGCCGCCCGCGACGTGCCCGGGATGGACATCGGCGAGTGGACCTGGCTCGTCGTCTGGACGCTCGTCGGCGGGTCGCTGGCGGCCGGCAGCGCGAACGCGATCAACTGCTACCTCGACCGCGACATCGACGAGCTGATGGTCCGGACCCGCCGCCGGCCGCTGCCGGCCCACCAGGTCGAGCCGGAGCGGGCGGTCGTCTTCGGGATCGTCCTCGGGGCGATCTCGCTCGTCGTGATGGCCTGGTTCGTCAACCTCGTGGCCGCCTTCCTGACCCTGCTCGCGATCGCCTTCTACGTCGTCGTCTACACGATGATGCTCAAGCGCTCGACGCCGCAGAACATCGTCATCGGCGGCGCGGCCGGGGCGCTCCCGCCGGTCATCGGCTGGGCGGCCGTGACCGGCTCGGTCGCGCTCCCGGCGATCATCCTGTTCGCGATCGTCTTCTACTGGACGCCGCCCCACTTCTGGGCGCTGTCGCTGCGGATCCGCAAGGACTACGAGGCGGCCCGGGTGCCGATGCTGCCGGTCGTCCGCGGGATCCCCGAGACGACCCGCCAGATCGCGCTCTACACGCTCCTGCTCGTGGCGATCTCGCTCGTCCTGTTCGCGGTCGGCCGGATGGGCGCTGATCTACCTCGGTCGCGGCGCGTGGTCCTGGGCGCGATCTTCATCTGGCAGGCCGTACCGGCTGTGGCGGGAGGGCGACGTCCGAGGAGCGCTCGACGGCCGGCGCGATCCGGCTCTACCGCTACTCGATCACCTACCTGACCCTGCTCTTCGTGGCGGTCGCGGTCGACGCGCTGGTGGTCATCCCGCTCGGCTAGCCGGCCGGCCTCGGCCCGAGGTCGGCCGAGCCGCTCGGAGGTCCGGCCAGGAGGGCCTCGGGCGCCGACCGGCCGGCCGAGGAACGCCTCCAGGACGTCGCTCGGCTCGCGCTCGCCGCCCCACCGGTAGATCGCCTCGCTGACCGCGTCGTACCAGCCCGGGTCGCCGGCCGAGCCAGTCGCCGCGGAGCTCGCGCAGGCGCGCCCGCAGGTCGGCGGTGACGATCGCGCCGAGCCCGTAGTTGACCATGTAGCCGGGCGACTGGACGAGCTGGCCGCGGATCGCCCACCACGACCACTCCGGATGCGGGACGACCCCGAGGTACGCTCCGGTGATCTCGGTCCAGACGTCGTTCGGGGCCCGTTCGGGCGCCCGGTGGAGCTCGATCTCGAACAGCGACCAGGCGACGTCCCGGACGACGTCGGCGTAGCTTCGCCCGGAGGCCCGCCTCGAGCGGATACGACCGGCCCGAGGTGGCGCGCCTGCCAGGCCGGGCTCGTAGAGGTCCCAGGCGGCGAGGTCGCCGAGCGCCTCGATCAGCGTCGTCGTGCGCCTCGCGCATGACGGCGAACGCCGGCCGGGTCCGGATCGCCCGGCAGTGGATCGCGTGGCCGGTCTCGTGGAGGAGCTCGCCGAGATCCGGGATGCGCGGCCGGCCGTAGCTCGCGAGGACCCATTGCTCGCCCGGCGATCCAGCCGTCGACCGGTCCGGCGCGGGACGTCGACGTCGAGCATGAACGCCACCGGGACGCGGGCCCGGCCCGGCCGCGGGGCGACGTCGTAGCGGATCCCGAGCGCGACCGGGTCGGCGCCCGAGCGAGGCGTAGTAGGCGTGGTTGATCCGGCGGAGCTCGGCGACCGTGGACGCTCAGTCGTCCGAGGCCCGGGCTGAAGGCCGCCGCTGGCGTAGCGCTCGTCCCACGGCTCGAGTCGGCTCGCCGGACCGCCGACGCTCCCGCCACGCCTCGAGGATCGCCCGGAGCCACGGCTCGACGTCGGCGGGGTCGACCCCGAGCGCGCGGGCGTTGGCGTCGACCGGCGAGCCGTCGCGCCGCCAGGCCTCGGCGCTCGCCCGGAGGGCCACCCGGTACGGGCTGCGTCGGGCCACCGTCGCCGTCGACGGCGCGCCAGAGCGGCTCGAGCGCGAGGAACAGGCGTCGCCGGGCGCCGGCGTCGGGCTCGGTCGCCAGGCGGGCCAGGACCTCCGAGCCGGTCGACGTCCTGCCGCCGAGGTCGATCGCCTCGGCCGCCCGGTGTAGGCGGCGGTCGTCCGGAGCAGGAGCGCGGCGAGTCCGTCGGCCGCCAGGACGGCCTCGGCCGCGGTCGCTCGTCGGTCGTCGTCGGCGGGCCGCCGACCGCGAGCGTCAGGAGCGGGTCGCCCGAGGCGAGCAGGTCGAGCGTCTCGCGCATCGAGGCGACCGCCCGGCGCCCTCGTCGTCGAGCCGTGGTCTCCATCTCGGCCTCAGGCCGTCGAGCGCGGCGACCGCCCCGCTCGATGCGCCGATCGCGCGCCGCGCTCGCGCGCCGTGCGACCGCGGCCGGGTCGTCGGGCTGCGAGGATCGCCGCGACCTCGGCTCGGTTGTGGGCCTCCCAGGCGTCGGCGAACCGCGTCTCGACGTCGGCGATCATCGGGCCCACTCGGCGCCCGTGGCGTCGGCCTCGAGGTTGGCGGCCCGGCGGCCGGCAGCCGGCACGAGCACGTCCACGGAGAGCCAGCGGTCGCGCATCGGCGGATGGTAGCCGAGCCCGGATCGACGACGTCGCGGCGTGGTTCCGTCCGTGATGCGAGTCGCCGCATCAGCGGTCGGTCCTGGCGGGCCGGGCGGCTGGCGCGGCGGCGTCGCGGGCTACGGCGGGGTCGCGGCACGCGCCCTTCGACGCGGGTGGCACACTCCGCAGGATGCACCTCCACTTCCTCGGGGCCGCCACGACCGTGACCGGCTCCCAGTTCCTGCTGACCACCGAGCGGGCCCGCGATCCTCATCGACTGCGGCATGTTCCAGGGCAGCCCGAACGAGTCGATCCGCAACCGGATCCCGCTCGCCTACGACCCGAGCCGAGCTCGACGCGATCCTGCTCACCCACGCCCACCTCGACCACTGCGGGCTCATCCCGCACGTCGTCAAGGAGGGCTTCCGCGGGCCCGATCTGGGCGACCGACGGCACGATCGAGCTGGCGCGGCTTGTCCTGCTCGACTCGGGCAAGCTCCAGGAGGAGTTCGCCAAGCGGGGCATGCGCTGGGAGCGCCGCCACCCCGACCAGGCCGCCGAGGAGGATCAACGCGACCTCGCGGCCTACGAGGCGGCGCGTCGAGCTGGCCGCCCATGGGGACGACAGCGATCGTGCCGGGCAGGCGGTCACCGGCGAGCACGTCCCGACGACCGATCGAACCGCGCCGCCCGCGCGTTCGCGGCGACCGCACCGCCCGCCGCCGCGACCATCGCCGGCGACGGCGCGCCCGCACCGACCGGCGGCTCGGCCCAGGACCCGCGGCGCGATCCCGAGCACTTCGGTCGGCGCCGCTACGACGCCGCGCTGATGATCCCGCAGGAGGGCGGGGGAGCGGCCGACCCGGTGGTCGCCCCGGCGACGTTCGCCTCGTTCGCCGCGATCCCCGCCGAGGCGGCGCCGCCGCCCGCCGCACCGGCGTTCACGATCGCCCCGGACCCCGGAGGCGGCGCTCCGGTCGCCAGCCGCCGAAGCTCGACATCGACCTCGACGAGCCGCTCTACGACGAGGCCGACGCCCGCGCCTCGCTCGAGCGCTTCCGCGGGGTCGCGCTACGACCAGGAGATCGAGGTGGCGCCCGGGATCCATGCCACGTTCGTCGACGCCGGCCACATCCTCGGCTCGGCGATCATCCGGCTCCGGGTCGTCCGATCGCGAGGGCGGGCCCGAGCTCCGGATCGTCTTCTCGGGCGACCTCGGCCGGACCGAGACGCCGATCCTGCGCGACCCGACGATCGTGACCGACGCCGACTACGTGCTGGTCGAGTCGACCTACGGCGGCCGCGAGCACGAGCCGGGGGCCGAGTCGGTCCGGATCCTGGCCGAGACGGTCCGCCTGGTCGCCGAGCAGCGACGGCGTGCTGCTCGTCCCGTCGTTCGCGATCGGGCGGACCCAGGAGGTGGTCTGGGAGCTCGACCGGCTCATCACGGCCGGGCAAGATCCCGCTGCTGCCGCTCTACCTCGACTCGCCGATGGCGTCGAAGGCGTCCGACATCTACCGCGCCCACCCCGACTACTACGACGAGGAGACGCACGACCTGCTCGCCAGCCACGAGTCGCCGCTCGACTACCCGAACCAGATCGTCACCAACGACGTCCGCGACTCCGCAGGCGATCGGGCGGGCCAAGCGGCCGTACATGATCGTCGCCTCGAACGGGATGCTGACCGGCGGCCGGGTCGTCGGCCACCTGCGCAACCTCATCGACGACCCGGCGCCGTCCTCCTGTTCGTCGGCTACCAGGGCCAGGGCACGCTCGGCGCCCACCTCCAGGCCGGCGCCGAGACGGTCAGGATCGACGGCCAGGTCCGGCAGGTCCGCTGCCAGGTCCGCTCGATCAGCGGCTTCTCGGCCCACGCCGACGAGTCCGAGCTGCTCGCCTGGCTGGGCAACTTCGCCGCGGGCAAGCGGCCCGGCGACGACGGGTTCCCGCGCAAGGTGTTCCTCGTCCACGGCGATCCGGACGCCCAGGCGGCCCTGCTGCCGAAGGTCCGCGCGCTGGGCTTCGACGCGGACGTCCCGGCCTGGCACGAGGAGGTCGAGCTCGAGTAGAGCGTGGCGAGAACGGGGTGGGCGCCCCCTGGCTTCGCGACAAATGCCTCTGGCGCACCATGCAGGACCCGGCCATCGTCCCACCAGGTAGCGGAGGCGACGACGCGCGGCCCACACCCTGGCCGCCGGGACCGCGTCGAGCCACTGGCGAACCCCACCGCCGGACCACCCACAGGTGGGCGAGATGCATGCCAGAAGTCCCGCGACCAGAAGGATGAACTGGTCGACCCGGCTCGCGTGCCTGGTGATGGTGGTCCTCATCGCCGGCTGTGGTGAAACGGCAGCCCCCGCGAGTCCGTCTCCCAGCGTCCCCCCTCCGCCGACCCCGACGCCGACCGGCACGATGGCCGCGACTCCGACACTCACGCCCGGGCGGCCTGACCCCGGGTTCTGTGGCCGTCACGGTGTCCGCTCGCCTGCTGGTCCGGTCGGAGCCGCGCGTGAGCGCGGACTCCGTCATGTACCAGCCGGTCCTGCCGCTCGGAACGGAGCTCCTGGTGGTGGGCGGGCCCGTCACCGCCTCCGGGTACACCTGGTATCGCGTCGCGCCGATCTCGTTCACGCTCGACGGCGGCGTGACCCAGGGCTGGGTCGCGATGGCCGCCCGGGACGGGACGCCATGGGTCGCGTTCGCCGAAGCTCCGCTCGCCGGACTGGAGCTGGCACAGGCCGCCGTCGCCCGTGCGCCGGCCGACGCCCGCGAACGCGACGATGGCCGGCGGTCTCGGTCAACGCCTTCGGGCTCGACCTGTACCGCGGCATGCTCGCCGACCCGACCCTCGACCTCAAGGCCAAGAACGCGGTCTTCTCGCCGACGAGCATCGGGCTCGCCCTCGCGATGGCCCGAGCCGGAGCTCGAGGGCTGACGCGCGAGCCAGATGGACGCCGTGCTGCACGCGAATGGCTGGGACGAGCTCGGAGCCGGCATTGAACTCCCTCGACCAGTCGCTCACGTCTCGGAACGCGACGTGGAAGGACGAGGAAGGAACGGCACACGAGCTGTCCCTGCGGATCGCGAATGCCGCCTTCGCTCAACGTGGCTGGACGATCGAGCAGGCCTATCTTGACGCGATCGCGACCACGTTCGGAGCCGGGTTGGGTCTCGTCGACTACATCGCCGATCCCGATGCCGCCCGGAAGACGATCAACGCCTGGGTGAGCCGGCAGACCACGAAGCGGATCCCCCAGCTCCTTGCACCACCAGACGTGACCGAGCTGACCCGCCTCGTCCTCGTCAACGCGATCTACCTGAAGGCGAACTGGTGCGAGGAGTTCTCTGTTGAGGCCACCAAAGCCAGGTCGTTCACGCGGTCGGATGGCTCAAGGATCACGGTCCCGACGATGTCGCTGCTGGGCGACTGGGAGATCCCATACGTCCGCGGCGCCGGGTGGCAGGCCACGGAGCTCCCCTACCTCGGCGCCGCCGGTTCGAGTCCGCTCGCGATGACGCTCATCCTGCCGGACGACCTGACGGCATTCGAGGCCGGGCTGACGGCGACCACGCTCGGGCAGGTGATGACGGCGCTGGACAAGGAGAAGAAGCGCCAGGGGACATTCGCGCCTTGCGACCCAGCAGACGAGATGCAGTGCCCGTGCTACCCATACGCCCTTGAGCTCTTCATGCCGCGCTTCGGCATCGAGACCCGGGCCGACCTTGTCCCATCACTGCGGCAGCTCGGCATGCGGTCCGCCCTCGATCCCGGGAGCGCCGACTTCACCGGGATCACCACGCAGGACGGGCTGTACATCGCCAAGGTCATCCACCAGGCGAACATCGACGTCGATGAGAAGGGGACCGTGGCCGCCGCGGCGACCGCTGTCGTCGGTTCGGCGACAGGAGGCTGTGGACCACCGCAGCCCCTCAGGCAGATCACCCTGCGGCTCGACCACCCCTTCCTGTTCGTCATCCACGACGTCGAGACGGGCGCGATCCTGTTCATGGGCCGCGTCGTCGATCCGTCGACGAGGAGCTGACCGGAGAGATACCCGGCGACCCGGGCCCGCGATCGGTCCCACACACGGAACCCCCGGGAGGCGGCGCGACGCAGGTTACATGTGACGTTTGTCACATGTAACGGTCCGTGCGCCTCTGTGCGCCGCCCACCGCCGCGCCGTCTACTTGGCGCGAGCCGAGAGATCGAGCCAGGGACGCCATGCGCCTGCGAGGTGGCTCGTCCGCGGATCCGCAGCCCAGCGTGGAGGGCAGCGCGATGTCCGTCATCGAGACCGACAAGCTCACCAAGTTCTACGGACCCCACCGCGGGATCGTCGACGTGGACCTCGCCGTCGAGCAGGGCGAGATCTACGGCTTCCTCGGGCCGAACGGCGCCGGGAAGACGACGACCATCCGGCTGCTCCTCGACCTCATCCGCCCCACCTCCGGGCGGGCGCTGGTGTTCGGGATCGAGACGACGGTCGATCCCGGTCGCCATCCACCGCCGGATCGGCTACCTGCCCGGCGAGTTCGCGCTGTTCGACCGGCTGACCGGCGGCCAGACGATCGACTACTTCGCGAACCTCCGAGGCGGCGTCGACCCGCTCTACCAGGCCGACCTGGTCGCCCGCTTCGACCTCGATCCGTCGCGTCGGTTCAAGGAGTACTCGAAGGGCAACAAGCAGAAGGTCGGCCTGGTCATCGCGCTCCAGCACCGGCCCGACCTGCTCGTCCTCGACGAGCCGACGCCGGGCTGGATCCGCTCGTCCAGCAGACGTTCTTCGAGTTCCTCCGCGACACGGTCGCCGAGGGCCGCACCGCGTTCCTCTCGTCGCACATCCTCGGCGAGGTCGAGAAGACCTGCGACCGGGTGGCGATCATCCGCGAGGGCCGCCTGGTCAAGGTCGACCGGGTCGAGGCGCTGCGCGACCTGGCCCACCACCAGGTCGAGCTCCGGTTCGCCGACCCCGGTCCCGGCGTCGGAGTTCTCGTCGCTCCCCGGCGTCAGCGACGTCGTCGCGATGACCGCGTCCTCCAGATGCGGGTGACCGGCTCGATGGCGCCCGTCGTCCAGGCTGCCGCCCGCCACGAGCTCGTCGACTTCGCAGACCGCGAGCCGAGCCTCGAGGAGACCTTCCTGGCCCAGTACGGCCGCGAGGCCGTCGAGGTGAACAACCATGGCCGCTGAGATCCGGGGCCTGCCGGTCTCGGCGGCCGCCCCCCACGTCCCCTTCGGCAGCCGGCTCTACGGCCTCGGGAGCGTCTTCGGCAAGACCCTCCGCGACTCGCGCCTCGGGCTGCTCGTCGTGCGGCGCTCCTCGGCGCGATCATCGCTCGTCGGCGGCGCGACGATGGCCTCGACCTACGGAACGCCCGAGACGCAGGCTCGAGCTGGCGACGCTGTCGGGAGACATGCCGCCCGATCCTCCGGGGCCTGTACGGCAACCCGGTCAACGTCGACACGCTCGGCGGGTTCCTGTCCTGGCACTACGGTGCCTACTTCGCGCTGCTCGCCGGGCTCTGGTCGATCCTCGCCCTGTCGTCCACCCTCGCCGGCGAGGCGCGCCGCGGCAGCCTCGACTTCGCGGTCGCGACGCCCCGCTCCCGGCGGTCGATCGCCCTCGAGAAGGTGGCCGGCCACGTGGCGGCGGTCGGCATCGCATGGCGGTCGTCGCGCTCGTCGCCTGGGCGACCGGGGTCGGCTTCGCGAAGATGCCCGGCGACGCGATCGCGCCGGACGCGGCGATCGCGTTCGCGGTCGGGCTCGGGTCTGAAGGCGCTCATCGCCGGCTCGGTCGCGTTCGCCCTCGCGCCGCTCCTCGGGCGCGGCGCCGCGGCCGGCATCGCCGGGGCGCTGATGCTCGCCGGCTACGTCATCAACAGCTACCGGACCGTCGTGCCGGCGTTCGACTCGCTGGCCGGTGCCACCTGGTTCTCGTGGAGCGCGCGGCCACATCCCGCTCGCCGGTCAGTCCGACTGGCCGGCGGTCGCCCTCGTCGCCGTCGTCTGCGGTCGGTCCTGCTCGCGATCGGTGTCGAGGCGTTCGCGCGGCGGGATGTCGGGGTGACGATCTCGCGTGCCGACGCCCGCGCTTCCCGCGGGCGCTCCTCGGGATCCGCGGGCCGCTCGGCCGCTCGTTCGGCGATCTGCTGCCGACCGCGCTGGCCTGGGGGATCGGCCTGGGCCTCTACGGCTTCGTCATGGCGGCCTCATCCCGGTCGGTGACCGACGCGATCGCGTCCTCGCCGGCCTGGCCGAGGCCGTCCGGAACCTCATCCCGGGGATCGACATCACGACCTCGGCCGGGTTCCTCCAGCTCGCGTTCGCCGAGCTGGGCTTCGTCCTCGTCGGGCTCGCCGCGGCGACGCTCGTCGCGGGCCGCTCGTCGGACGAGACGGCGGGCCGGCTGGAGCTCCAGCTCGCGACGCCGCTCACGCGGGTCCGCTGGGCGGTCGCGAGCGGGGTCGGCGGTCTGGCTGGCGATCGCCGTCATCACCGTCCTGCTGGGTGCCTCGATCGCCATCGGCGTCGGCCTCGGCCGGAGAGGATCCGCGTCCAGCCGGCGCTGGGGACGCTCGTGCTCGCGCTGTACGGCGCGCGCTCGTGGCCGGATCGGCATGGCCGTCGCCGGGGTCTTCCGCGCCTCGTTCGCCACGCCGGCCGTCCTCGCCTTCGCGATCGGGACGTTCCTCATCGACCTCCTCGCGCCGGCCCTTCGACTGCCCGACTGGGTCGCGCAGCTCGCGCTGACGGCGCACCTCGGCGAGCCGATGGTCGGCGCCTGGGACGCGGCCGGGATCGTCGCCTGCCTCGCGCTCGCGATCGGCGGGCTCGCCATCGGCGCCTGGGGGATGAGCCGGCGCGACGTGGGCGGGTGACGGAGGCCGATGACATGGAGGATCGACCGGCAGCGGCGCGGCGCTGGCTGCTCCTCATCTACCGGATCAAGGCCGAGTCGTCCGGCCGCCGGACGTACGTCTGGAGGCAGCTCCGCCAGCTCGGCGCCGTCTACCTCCAGCAGGCAGCCGCCGTCCTGCCTGACCGACCGGAGCTCCGAGGCGAGCTCGACCGGCTCGGCCAGCGGATCCGGAGCGCCGGCGGCGAAGCGTCGCTCCTCGAGACCGTGTCACCGAGCCGCGGCGTGGGAAGACGAGCTCGTCGCCCGCTTCAACGCCGCCCGCGACGCCGAGTACGACGAGATCGTCGACAGCGTCGAGCGTTTCGAGGACGAGATCCGCCGCGAGACGCGCAAGAAGCGGTTCCGGTTCGCCGAGCTCGAGGAGAGCGAGACCGACTGGGAGAAGCTCCAGCGCTGGTTCGCGCGGCTGACCGAGCGCGACTTCTTCGGCGCGCCCGGGCGGGCCGGTGCGGAAGAGGCCCTCGCCCGCGGGCGCACGCTCCTCGACGAGTTCACCCAGGAGGTCTATCGACAAGAGGGGCTCGGGCCCGGCACGACCGCCGGGCGCAGCGGACCCTGACTGAGGGAGGGCCCCAGGACCCGGTTCCGGGACGGGCTACGGCTGGCGGACCTCCCTCGCGGCGGCGTCGGCGGCGGCGAGCAGGAAGCCGTAGTCGGCTCCGATGGTGGCCCAGGCGAAGCCCTCGGCGCGGCGGGAGCGGGCCTGGGCGACCGACGCGGTCCAGATGCCGGCCGGGACGTCGTGGGCCTGCGCGCGGGCGAGGATGTGGGCGATGGCGCGCTCGACGTCGGCGTGGGCGAGGTCGCCGGTGTGGCCGAGGGCGGCGGCGAGGTCGTTCGGGCCGATGAGGATCGTGTCGATCCCGCGGACGGCCAGGATCGCGTCCAGGTCGTCGAGCGCCTCGCGGGTCTCGATCTGGGTGCAGCAGGTGACGAGCTCGTCTGCGGCCTGCAGGTACGCCGCGGTGAGGCGGCCGTACTCCGACGCCCGTCGCGGCGCGATCCCGCGCAGACCGACCGGCGGGTAGCGGCACCAGGCGACCGCCCTCTCGGCGTCGGCCACGGTCCGGATCTGGGGCACGACCACGCCGGCGGCTCCGGCATCGAGGGCGTGCATGATCCGGACGGGCTCGTTGGCGGCCACCCGGTAGAGGATCGGCACGCCGGCCGCGCGCGTCGCGATCAACATCTGGACCAGGTCGGACGTCGCGATCGGCCCGTGCTCGCCGTCGGCGACCAGCAGGTCGAACCCGGAACCGGCCAGCAGCTCCGGCACCGTCGGGTCGAGGATCGTCAGCCAGGTCCCGAGCAGGAACTCGCCCGATCCGAGGCGTGCCCGGAAGTCGGGGACCATCGGCGACCCGGGCGGCAGGCTCATCGGGGACCGCCTACGGGTTCGCGTGGGCGAGGACCGCCCTGAGGAAGTCGGTCCAGCCCTGGTCCCCGGCGGTGGCCTTGACCTCGATCCGGGGGCCGTCGTCGCGTGAGATCGCGACCATCCAGGCGCCGGGCCTGCCGAAGTCGACGGCATGGGTGACGGACAGGCGAGCCGACTTCCAGGGGACGAGCTCGATGTGCATGGTGGGCGGCGCCGAGGCGACATCGAAGCGGGTCTGGAGGATCCCGCGGTCGGTCGCGGAGAACGCGATCACCGAGGCTCCGGAGCCCGGCTCGGCGTGGACCGCGAACGAGGCCTCCTCCGCGGCGATGGCCCGGCTGGTCGTGATCATCTCCTGGGCCATCTCCTGGCTCAGGGAGCGCCGGATGACGTCGAGCTCTGTCAGCTTCATGGGACCTCCGTGTCCGCCCGGATTGTGGGCAGCACGCGGCCCTGTTCGGTGGGTTTGACAGACCGCCCGATCGAGCGCACCGTGGACCAGTCAGCGCGTCGGATCGATGCGCAGCGCCGAAGCGGCGTCTGCGGACCCTGGCGCCCGGCGGAGACCCCTCGATGCGACTCCGCCCGTCGAATCGCCGGCGTGCCCTCGACACATCGGGTGTGGGTCGCCGGCACGACCGACCCAGGAGCGCTCTCATCCGTATCGCGTACGTTTCCACCTATCCGCCACGTCGCTGCGGCATCGCCATGTTCACGAGCGACCTGTCGCGGGCGGTCGACGAGCGCGAGATCGTCGCCCTGACCCCGCCGGACCACGCCGAGCCCTATCCGTCCGAGGTCCACCACCGGCTCCGGCGCGACGAATGGCTGGACTATCCGCACGTCGCCCGTTCGCTCGACCGCTGCCGGATCGACGCGGTCTCCATCCAGCACGAGTACGGCATCTGGGGCGGGGAGGACGGCGACTACGTCCTGGAGTTCGTCAACGCCCTGCGGGCGCCGGCCGTGGCGACGCTCCACACGGTGCTGCGCCAGCCGACGCCTCGCCAGCGACGGGTCCTCGTCGAGCTGGTCGACAAGGTCGCCGCGACCGTCGTCATGTCGCGCGCCGCCGCGACCCTCCTGTCGGATGCGTACGGCGTCGACCCGATCAGGATCGACGTCATCCCGCATGGCGTGCCGGAGCTCCCGCTGGTCGAGCCGGACACCCTCAAGCCGTCCCTCGGTCTCGAGGGCCGCGACATCATCCTGAGCTTCGGGCTCCTCGGGCCCGGGAAGGGCTATGAGCGGGCGATCGCGGCGATGGCGGAGGTCGCCGCCGCCCACCCCCGCTCGCACTACGTCATCCTCGGGGCCACGCACCCCGATCTCATCCGCACCGAGGGTGAGGCCTACCGTCTCAGCCTCATGGCCAAGGTCGCCGAGCTCGGCCTGACCGACCACGTCATCTTCGTCGACCGGTTCGTCGGCAGGCGCGAGCTGGCCCGCTGGCTCGAGGCGGCCGACATCTTCGTCACGCCGTACCCCAACCTCGACCAGATCGTGTCGGGGACCTTGTCGTACGCGATGAGCGCGGGCAAGGCGATCGTGTCGACGCCGTACGTGTACGCCGCCGAGCTGCTCGCGGCGGCCGCGGCGTGCTCCTCGAGCCGGACCTCGCCCGCCGCCCTGGCCGAAGCCTTCGTCGGTCTGCTGCGGGACCCCGAGCGGCGAGCGGCGATCGGCGCGAGAGCCTACGAGCACAGCCGCCGGATGATCTGGCCCGAGGTCGGCGCGGAGTACCGACGGTTGTTCGCCCGCGTCGGGGTCGCGCCGTTCGCGGCGAAGGCCGCTCGGCCGGCGCTGACGCTCGCCGATGTCTGACCTCGCGCCGATCCACCCGATCGAGCGGACCCACCTCGGCGAGCTGACCGGGGACCTCGGGATCATGCAGCACGCGATCGGCCGGCTTCCCGATCCCACCCACGGCTACTGCACGGACGACGTCGCCCGAGGCGTTGCTCGTCGATCTCCTCCACGCCGGGGTGCTCGGCTGGCCGGCCGTCGACGACAGCGCTCGGCGATCGATGGCCTTCCTCGACGCGGCGTTCGTGCCGGCGAGCGGGCGGTTCCGCAACTTCCGGGACATGGCCGGCCGGTGGCTCGACCCGGTCGGCTCCGAGGACGCCCACGCCCGGACACTGCTCGCCCTGGCCGAGGCCTCGAGCAGCGCCGGCGACCGTGGGCTCCGTGCTGCGGCGACCGCCCTCTTCGAGCGGGCCCTGCCGGCCGCCCTGCGGTTCACCCACCTGCGACCGATCGCCTGCGCCGTCATCGCCTGCGAGACCGCCGGGCGCGGAGGGGACCCCGAGGCCGCGCGCACCCTGCCCGAGCTCGCGTCGCTCCTCTGGCGGCAGGTCGGCCCGGCCCCGGGGGATGGCACCGACTGGCCCTGGCCGGCGCCGATCGCTGACCTACGAGAGCGGGATCGTGCCCCGGGCGCTCATCCGCGCGGGCAGCCGGCTGGGGAGGGGCCGGATGGTCGACCGCGGCCTGGGCCTCCTCCACTGGCTGGTGGCCGTCCAGACGGCCGAGGAGGGCCACTTCTCGCCGGTCGGCAACCGCGGCTGGTGGCCGCGCGGCGGGACCAAAGCGCGTTACGATCAGCAACCGATCGAGGCGACGGCCCTCCTGCTCGCCGCCGAGGCCGCATTCGAGGTCGACCGCGATCCGCGCCACCGAGACACGATGGAGTGGGCCTATGGCTGGTTCCTCGGCCGCAACGACCTGGGGATCCAGGTCGCCCTGCCCGGCGAGGGAGCCTGCAACGATGGGCTTACCCGAACCGGGGCGAACACGAACCAGGGCGCGGAGTCGACCTTGATGTGGCTCATCGCCCTCGAACGCATCCGCGCGGTCCGGCGATCCCCGGCGGCGCGCGCGACGGGTCGGGTCGGCGCTGGCTTGATGGCGGCCGCGACGGCGTGACCGTCCGCAGGACGCCGGAGCTGTTCACGCGAGCGGCCGGCAATCCCATCCTGACCGCCGAGGGCCTGCCCTACCTGGCCAGCACGGTCTTCAACCCGGGCGCCGCCCGGGTCGACGGCGAGGTCCTCCTCCTGACCCGGGTCGAGGACCGGCGTGGGATCTCCCAGCTCCACGTCGCGCGCAGCGCCGACGGGATCGGGGACTGGCGGTTCGATCCGTCGCCCCTCGTGGTCCCGGAACCCGACGGGTATCCCGAGGAGATCTGGGGCTGCGAGGACCCGCGCCTGACCTGGCTCGAGGAGCGGCAGGAGTGGGCGATCGCCTACACCGCCTACAGCCGACTCGGGCCGCTCGTGTCGCTGGCGACGACGACCGACTTCCGGTCGATCCGCCGGCTCGGCGCGGTGATGCCGCCCGAGGACAAGGACGCCGCGCTGTTCCCGCGCCGGATCGATGGGCGCTGGGCGATGATCCACCGTCCGTCGCCCCTCCGGGGGAGCGCCCACATGTGGATCTCGTACTCGCCGGACCTCCGCCATTGGGGCGACCACGCCGTCCTGCTCGAGGCTCGCGACGGAGCGTGGTGGGATGCCGGCAAGATCGGGCTCGGGCCGCCGCCGGTCGAGACCGAGCACGGCTGGCTGACGATGTACCACGGCGTCCACCTCACCGGCGACGGCCCCATCTACCGGGTCGGCTTCGTCCTGTTCGATCTCGCCGACCCGACGGTCGTCGTGAGCCGCTGCGATGAGTGGGCGTTCGGGCCCGAGGAGCGCTACGAGCGGGAGGGCGACGTCGACAAGGTCGTCTTCCCGTGCGGCTGGATCGTCGACCCGGAGCGCGACGAGATCCTGCTCTACTACGGTGCCGCCGACATGGGCATCGGGGTCGCGACCGCCCGGTTCGGCGACGTCATGGACCACGTCCTGTCCTGCCCGAGACCGGAGCCGCGCCATCGGCCCAAGCCGGCGGGGCCTCGCTAGCCGCGTCCCCGGGCCCGGCCCGACCGCTCCGACGCGGGCGCATCAGGTGGGACGCGAGAGGCAATAGAACCTGCCGGCCGGAGAATCCCGCGCACGGCCGAGCGTGGAGAGTGGCGTCGGCGACCAGAGGGAGCGTTGGTGCGGCCGACCCTGAACGTGCTCAGCGCCGAGCTGATCGACCGGATCCTCGACGAGGCGCTGGAGATCCTGGCCACGACCGGGATGGAGATCCGCGGTACGGTCATGCGCCAGCGGCTGATCGACGCCGGGCTGCCGACCGACCCGGCCGGCCGGGTCCTCTTCCCACGCGAGGTGGTCGAGCGGGCGATCGCCAGCGCGCCGTCCTCCTTCTGGCTGTACGACCGCGACGGGAGCCCGCACGCGGATCTCGGCGGGGACCGGGTCCACTTCGTGCCGGGCTCGAGCGGGCTGCGGGTCCTCGACCACCGGACCGGCGAGGCGCGCCTGGCGGACTCGACCGACTTCGTCGAGTACGTCCGGCTGGCCGACGGCCTGAAGCACATCGCCTACCTGGCGACGGCGTTCTCGACGAACAAGGACATCGAGGCCCAGGTGTCCGACGCCTGGCGGCTGTCCATGTGCCTGACCAACTCGAAGAAGCCGGTCGTCTCCGGGGCGTTCACCGAGCACGGCGTGCCGCGGATGGTCGACATGCTCCAGCTCTTCCGGCGCGACCGGGCCGACCTCATCGACCGGCCGATGACGATCTTCACGATCACCGCGACCGGCAACTTCCGGTACAGCGAGGACTCCTGCCAGAACCTCATCGACTGCGTCGAGGCCGGGATCCCGGTCGAGATCGTGCCGGTCACCCTGATGGGCCTGATCGCCCCGGTGACGCTCGTCGGGGCGACGGTCTTCCACACCGTCGACGTGCTGGCCGGGATCACCATGGCCCAGGTCGTCCGACCCGGCGCGCCGGTCCTGTTCGGCGGCGCGCCGGCGACGTTCCACATGAAGATCGCCAGCTCGCCGATGGCGGCCATCGAGGCGCTCCACCTCGACGTGGCCTACGTGGCGGTGGCCAAGCGGCTCGGGCTGCCGACCCAGTCGTACATGGCCCTGTCGGACGGGAAGGTCCTCGACGCCCAGGCCGGGGCGGAGACGTTCGGCAGCGCGCTGCTGGCCGCGCTGGCCGGGGTCAACTCGGTGTCCGGGCCGGGGATGCTCGACTTCGTCCTCGTGTTCTCGCTGGCCAAGCTGATCTTCGATGACGAGGTGTGCGGCCAGGCGCTCCACTTCGTGCGCGAGATCCGGCCGCTCGACGACCTGCCGACGACCGACCTCGTCCGCCAGCTGATGACCGACCAGCACCTGATCATGGCCCCCCACACGCTCGAGCACTGGCCGACCGAGCTGTACCTGCCGGCTCCGGTGATCGAGCGCGACAACCGCGAGAACTGGACGAAGGCGGGGGCACGGGACGCCGCCCAGCGGGCGACCGACGAGGTCGACCGGCGGCTGGCGGCCTACCGGCCGATCGAGACCGACCCGCGGATCGTCGCCGAGCTCGAGTCGATCATCCGGTCCGGCCTCCACGAGCAGGAGACGCTTCCCCCACTGCCGCCGGCGACCGAGCCCACCGTCGTCGAGGACCCGACCGCCGGCCGCCGCCACAACCCACGCCGCGAGCACCGCCGACCAGCCACCGAACCGGACGACCCGACGTCATGACCAGTCCGACCGCGACGCCCGCCGCCGGCGCCTGCCTCGGCGACCGTCCGGCGCGTCAGGTGGAACGCGACAGGCAATAGAATCCCGCCGCCACACAATCGCCGCCATGCCTGAGCCGTGGGACGCGATCGTCGTCGGTGGTGGACACAATGGGCTGGCCTGCGCGGCCTACCTGGCCCGGGCCGGGATGAAGCCGCTCGTCCTCGAGCGACGCGAGGTCGTCGGCGGCGCCGCCGTCACGGAGGCGCCCTGGCCGGGCTTCAAGGTGAGCTCCCTGAGCTACGTCCAGAGCCTGATGCCGCCGCGGATCATCAACGAGCTCGAGCTGCCCAGGCGGGGTTACAGGGTCTACCCGATGGGACCCTACTTCATGGGCTTCCCGGACGGCTCCGGGGTCGTCATGTACGACGATCCGGCTCGTCTCCACGCCGAGATGGCGCGCTTCTCGAAGCGCGACGCGGACCGCTTCCCCGAGTACTCGGCCTGGAAGGACGGCCTCGCCAGGGTCATCCGGCACCTGCTCTGGATGACCCCGCCGAAGCTCGGCAGCCGGTCATTGCCCGACCTGCTCGACCAGCTCCGCTTCGCCTGGAAGCTCCGCGGCCTCGGCGGCCGGGGCGTCGCCGACCTGACCCGGATCATGACGATGAGCGCGGCCGACCTGCTCGACGACTGGTTCGAGTCGGACCGGATCAAGGCGGGCCTGTCGGTCGACGGGATCATCGGCACGTGGGCCGGTCCGTGCGAGCCGGGGACGGCCTACGTCCTCCTCCATCACGAGATCGGCACGATCGGCGAGGACGAGGCGGCGGGCGCGATCGGTCGCTGGGGTTACGTCGAGGGCGGCATGGGCGCGCTCAGCCGGAACCTCGCCGAGGCGGTCGTGGAGTACGGCGGCACGGTCCGCACGAACGCCCCGGTCGAGCGGATCGTGGTCGAGGACGAGACGGGCCGTCGGGGTCGTCCTGGCGAACGGGGAGGAGCTCCGGGCGACGATCGTCATCTCGAACGCCCACCCCCAGGTCACCTTCCTCCGGCTCGTCGACCCGGACGCCCTGCCGGCCGAGTTCGTCGAGGACGTGCGGAACTTCGACACCCGCTCTGGAACCGTGAAGGTCAACCTGGCGATCTCGGAGCTTCCCGACTTCCGGTCCCACCCCGGGACCAACCTCCAGCCTCACCACACCGGCGCGATCGAGCTGGCCCACTCCGTGGAGTACATCCAGCGGGCGTTCGACGACGCGCGCCAGGGCCGCGGCTCGACCAAGCCGTACTGCGACGGCGTGATCGCCTCGACGCTCGACCCGACGATCGCTCCCGAGGGCAGGCACATCTTCTCGATGTTCGCCCAGTGGGTGCCCGAGTCGTGGCACGCCGAGCCCCACCGCGACGAGGTCGAGGCGTTCGCCGACCGGCTGATCGACGGCTACGCCGAGCTTGCCCCGAATCTCAAGGGCTCGATCATCCACCGCCAGGTCATCTCGCCGTACGACATGGAGCACGAGTACGGTCTGATCGGCGGGAACATCTTCCACGGCGAGCTCAGCCTGAACCAGCTCTTCCACATGCGGCCGGCCCCCGGTTATGCGGACTACCGCACGCCGCTCCGCGCTCTCTACCAGTGCGGCTCGAGCACCCACCCGGGCGGCGGGGTGACCGGCCTCCCCGGGCGGAACGCCGCTCGGGAGATCCTGGCGGATCGCCGCCGGAGGATCCACTAGCAATCCCGGCTGCCCGTCGGCATCGCCGAATCGGGCGCGTCCCAGGTCGAGGAGGTCCGAACATGGCTGTCGAGTCCGGCGTCGAGGCGGCCGGGGCTGCGGGATCCAGCACGCTCTACTTCGGGCCGTGGTACCGGCGCTCGCCGTTCTTCGAGAAGACCCTGGCGGCCGGCTGCAGCGCCTACGACATCTACAACCACATGTACCTGCCCGGGCTACTACGCCGACCCGATCGAGGAGTACTGGGCGCTGCTCAACGACGTGACCGTCTGGGACGTCGCGGTCGAGCGGATCGTCGAGATCAGCGGGCCTGACGCCTCGGCCTTCACGAACATGCTCACCTGCCGCGACCTGACGAAATGCGCGGTCGGGCAGGGCAAGTACGTCCTGATCACGGCCGAGGACGGCGGGATCGTCAACGACCCGGTCCTCCTCCGGGTCGAGGCGGACCGCTGGTGGCTGGCCCTGGCCGACTCCGACGCCGGGCTGTGGGCGCGCGGCGTCGCGACCCACGCCGGGATGGACGTCAGGGTCCGCGAGCCGGAGGTCTACCCGGTCCAGGTCCAGGGCCCGAAGTCGAAGGACGTCATGCGCACGCTGTTCGGCGACGCGGTCCTCGACATCCGCTACTACTGGACGATGACGACCGAGCTCGACGGGATCCCGGTCGTCATCAGCCGGACCGGCTGGACCGGCGAGGTCGGCTACGAGATCTACCTGCGCGACCCGTCGCGCGGCGGCGAGCTGTGGGACCGGATCATGGAGGCCGGCAAGCCGCACGGGATCCGCCCGATCGCGCCGTGCGAGGCGCGCCGGATCGAGGCCGGCATCTTCAACTACGGCTCGGACATGACGATCGACAACAACCCGTTCGAGATCATGGGCCTCGAGCGGCTGGTCGAGCCGCAGGACGCCGACTACATCGGCAAGGCGGCCCTCGAGGAGATCCGCCGGCGCGGCGTCAGCCGGAAGCTCGTCGGGATCGAGGTCGCCGGCGAGGCGCTCCCGTTCGAGCTGTCCCGGAAGTGCGACGCGCTCCACGACGGCCGCGCCGGTCGGGACGGTGACCGACCTCATCTGGTCGCCCCGGCTCGAGAAGAACATCGGCTACGTCTGGGTCCCGATCGAGCTGGCCGGCGCCGGGAACCCGCTCGAGATCGTCGCGCCCGACGGCGGGACCTGGCCGGCCACGACCGCCGCGATCCCGTTCCTCGATCCGAAGAAGGACGTCCCCAGGCCTGACCCGACAGGGCCCTCGACAGCCCGACCTAGACTCGTTCCAGCCCGCACCGGAGGCCACCCCCTTGACCGCTCGACCCGCTCTCGCGTCGCCGCTCAGCCCCGACGAGATCGCCGCCGTCCGCAAGCCGTACCGGGCCGCCTCGCTGCTGCCCGGGCGGGCCTACCACGACCCGGCGATCCACGACTTCGAGCGGCGGAGTGGTTCCGGCGCGACTGGGTCGTCGTCGGGCGGGAGGAGGACGCCGGAGCGCCCGGGCACGTACTTCCTGGCCGACGGTCGACGACGAGCCGCTGGTCGTCGTCCGCGGCCGGGACGACGTGATCCGCGGCGTTCTACAACGTCTGCCGCCACCGGGGCACCGCGGTCGTCGAGGAGCGCGTGCGGCAAGGCCGTCCGCTTCCAGTGCCCGTACCACGCCTGGATCTACGACCTCGACGGCAAGCTCATCCGGGCCAAGCACACCGAGGACCTCGACGACTTCAGCTTCGACGCCTTCGGCCTGGTCCCGGTCCGGCTCGAGACCTGGCAGGGCTTCGTGTTCGTCAACCTCGACCCGGACGCGGAGCCGCTCGTCGACTGGCTGGGCGACCTCGTCGCCGCACCTCGTCGCGCTTCGACTTCTCGACCGGCTGCGGGTCGCCCGCGAGGTCGGCCTACGAGGTCGGCGCGAACTGGAAGTTCATCGCCGAGAACTACTGCGAGTGCTACCACTGCCCGGGCGTCCATCCCCAGCTCAACAAGCTCACGCCGTACGACCTCGGCGGCGACTTCGACCCCGACGGCGCCGTGGCAGGGCGGCTGGATGGAGCTCGTCGACGAGCGCCGAGACGATGGCGCTCGACGGCGGGCACCGCGGCACGGCCGGCCGCCGATGTCCGGGATCACCGCCGCTCGACGAGCGGCGGATCTACTACTTCCTGCTCTGGCCGATGACGTTCCTGTCGATCCACCCGGACTACCTGCTCGTCCACCGGCTGGTGCCGGTCGGGGCCGGACCACACGCGGGTCGTCTGCGACTGGCTGTTCGAGCCCGAGACGATCGCCATGCCCGGCTTCGACCCCTCGGACGCGATCGCGTTCTGGGACCTCACCAACCGCCAGGACTGGCACGTCTGCGAGCTCCAGCAGCGCGGCACCCGGTCGCGCAGCTGGACCGCCGGCCGCTACTCGAACCAGGAGGCCGGGTCCACGCCTTCGACCTGATGGTCGGTCGACCGCTACGCCGGGGACGGCGTCGCCAGCCAGCGGACGGTCCGCGAGCGCTACGACGTCCCGCCGCCGAAGCCCGGCGAGGGCGAACGGCAACGGGCACGTGCCCGGGTCCTGAGCCGCGCTCGGCGGCTCGCCTGGCGGCCCGCGCGCAAGTCCGCGCGCTGACCGACCGGCCGGCGCCGACCGCTAGGCGTCCTCGGCGACGAGCTCGCGCTCCTCGCTCGCCGGAAGGCCCCCAGCCGCCAGGCGATGAAGATCGCGATCGCCGTCACCGCGACGATGATCGTCGAGATCGCGTTGATCTCGGGCGTCACCCCGAACCGGATCTTCGAGTAGATGTAGCAGCGGCAGCGTCGAGCAGCCGACGCCGGCGTTGAACGTCGTCACGATCAGGTCGTCGAACGACAGGGCGAACGCGAGCATCGCGCCGGCCGCGACCGCCGGGGCGATCAGCGGCAGGGTCACGTGCCAGAACGCGCCCCACGCCGACGCCCCGAGGTCGCGGGCCGCCTCCTCGAGCCGCGGGTCCAGGCCCGGTCGCCCGGGCCCGGACGACGACCGCCACGTACGAGATGCAGAACGTGATGTGGGCGATCGAGATCTGGCCGATCGACCCGTTGACCGTCGAACAGCTGGGCGAAGAACAGCAGCAGGCTGATGCCCATGACGATCTCGGGGGTCACCATCGGCAGCAGCAGCAGCGTCTCCGACGCGCCGCTGCCGCGGAACCGGATCCGGGCCAGGCCGAGCCCCAGCAGCGTGCCCAGGACCGTCGAGACGATCACCGCGACGACCGCGACCTGGAGCGTCACCCCGAGCGCGTCGAGCAGGCTCCTCGTTCGCGAACAGGCGTCGGATACCAGTCGAGGGTGAAGCCCGCGCCAGACGAAGTTCCGCCGCGAGTCGTTGAAGCAGAACAGGATCAGGACGACGATCGGCAGGAACAGGAAGACGTAGACCGCGATCGCGTAGGCCGGCAGCAGCGGTTCCGCTCGCGGTCATCGGCGCCTCCGCGGCCACGCTCACCCGATCACCTCGCGCCGCAGGATCCGCAGGCGACCAGGGTGCCGGCCGATCGTGACCACCATCAGCAGGAACCCGAGCGCGGCCCCGAACGGCCAGTCGCGGCTCGACAGGAACTGGCTCTGGACGACCTTGGCGATCGTCGTCGTCTGGGCGCCGCCGAGCAGGTCGGGCGTGACGTAGTCGCCGATCGCCGGGATGAACGTGAGGATCGCCGCGGCCATGATCCCCGGCATCGTCAGCGGCAGCGTCACGTGGAGGAACGCCGCGCGGCCGCTCGCGTACAGGTCGCGGGCGGCGGCGACGAGGTTCGGGTCGAGCCGGTCGATCGACACGTACAGCGGCAGGATCGCGAACGGCAGGAACCCGTAGGTCATCCCCAGGACGACCGAGAAGTCGGTGTTGAGCAGGATGATCGGGCTCGTCGGTCAGCCCGACGCGCCTGGAGCATCGCCGTTCACGACCCCGTTGTCGCGCAGGATGATCATCCAGGCGTAGGTCCGGATGAGGTAGCTCGTCCAGAACGGGAGCATCACCAGGATCAGCAGCAGCGCCTTGTGGCGCCCGCCGTAGCGGCTGATCCAGTAGGCGACCGGGTAGCCGATGAGCGATCGAGAAGATCGTCGTCAGCGCCGGCGTAGCGGAACGAGTTGCCAGATCGTCGGCAGGAAGTCGGGCTAGAGCGCGCGTCCGGTAGTTGTCGAGGCGTCAGCGTCGTCGAGGACCGACGCCGCCGAACCGGTCCTTCGTCCCCAGGCTGACGACGAAGATGATCGCCAGCGGGACGAGGAAGAAGAGCGCCAGCCAGGCCAGCCCGGGACGAGCAGGACCGCGCCGCGCAGGCGCCGAGCGGGACGCGGACGCGCGGACGACGCGGTCGTCGCGCCGACCGCGCCGCCGCCGCCGTCAGTTGCCCGCCCGGAGCCGGTTCCAGCGCGTGGTGTACTTCTCGAGGTCGGCGCCGAGGTCGAGCAGCTCCTCGAGCTTGTCGATCGACGGCCTGGTCCGGGTTGACGGCCGGGTCGGCCAGGATCGCCGGGTCGATGAACTCCTTGGCCGCGGCGTTCGGGCCCATGTAGCCGATGTAGTTCGTGTTCGCCGCGCTGACCTTGCGCGTCGAGCAGGTGGTTGATGAACAGCTGGGCGGCGACCGGGTGCTTCGCGCTCGGAGCAGGACGACGGCCGTGTCCGAGCCGCGGACGCCGCCCTCCTCGGGGATGTAGAACTTGACGGTCGGCCGCTCGCCGACGACCTGGTAGACGTCCGAGCCCCAGGCGTGGCAGACCCAGGCGTCGCCGTCGAGCAGCACGCCGATGTCGTCGGTCGTGTAGATCCGGACGAGCGGCTTCTGCTCCTGGAGCAGCGCGAGCGCGGCGTCGAGGTCGGCGTCGTTCGTCGTGTTGGGGTCCTTGCCCAGCAGGAACAGCGCCGCCGCGAACGCCTCGCGCTAGTCGTCGAGCATCGCGATGTGCTCCTTGTACTTCGGCGTCCCACAGCGCGTTCCAGCTGGTCAGGCGTCCGGGCACCTTGCGCCGTGTCGTAGGCGACGCCGGTCGTCCACCACATGTACGGGATCGAGTGCGCGTTGCCCGGGTCGTAGCCCGGGTCCTGCCCACTCGGCGCCGAGGTTCGACCGATGTTCGGGATCAGGCGATGATCGAGCGGCTGGACCAGCCCGCGCTCGACGAAGCCCGGGATGTCGATCGAGGTCGGGAAGGTGATGTCGTAGCCGCCGCCGTCCTGGCCGATCTTGGCGAACATCGTGTCGTAGTTGTCGAAGAAGTCGTAGGTGACCTTGACCCCGGTCTTCTTCTCGAACGACGGGATGACGTCCTCGCCCATGTAGTCGGCCCAGTTGTAGACGAACAGCTCGCGCCTCGGGCGGTCGGGACCGGCGTCGGCTCGGGCGTCGGCGCGTCGGCGCGCGCGCCGGGCGGCGGCGGTGCCGGGCCGCCGGTCGGCGCCGCCGGCGGCGGCGCTCGCGGTCGGCGCGTCGGCGCTGCGTGCAGGCCGCGATGACCGGGGCGAGGGCGGCCGCGCGCCCCGACCGCGGCGATCCGCTCGAGCAGCTAGCGGCGGGTGATCCGGCGCTCGACCAGGTAGCGGACGAGCGCGCGCTCGAGGTCGATCGATCGAGCCGTCGTGGGCGTGGGTCATCGCGATGTCCTCCTGGGTGGTCGACGCGACCGGCCGCCGAGCGACGAGGGCATCGTCGGGCGACCAGCGCGACCGCGACGTCGCTGCCGACCGGGAGGCGGAGCCCGGCCTTCGGGGCGAGCGACGGTGAGCACCGCCCCGCCCTGGCGTCCGGACCTGGTACTGAGACGGTGGTGCCCAGGTAGGCCGCCTGCTCGACCCGGCGCCGGGATCGCGCCCGGTCCGCCGCCGGCCGGGGCAGCCGACGATGACGGCCTCCGGGCCGGATCGCTGATCTCGATCGCCGTCGCCCGGACGCGAGCCCGTCGGCGGTCGACGCCCGGCAGGCCTCGCCGGCCGCGAGGCGGACCGCGCGCCGGCCGTCGATCGACTCGACCGCGCCCGTGAGCAGGTTGGTCGTGCCGATGAAGTCGGCGACGAACCGGGTCGCCGGCCGCTCGTAGAGCTCCTCCGGCGTGCCGAGCTGCTCGACCTTGCCCGCGTTCATCACCGCGATCCGGTCGCTCATCGTGAGCGCCTCCTCCTGGTCGTGGGTCACGTAGACGAACGTGATCCCGACCTCGACCTGGATGCGCTTGAGCTCGACCTGGAGCTGGCGGCGGAGCTTGAGGTCCAGGGCGCCGAGCGGCTCGTCGAGCAGCAGCACGTTGGGCCGGTTCGACGAGCGCCCGGGCGAGCGCGACCCGCTGCTGCTGGCCGCCGGAGAGCTGGTTCGGCTTGCGCTTCTCGTAGCCCGTCGAGCCGGACCAGCTCGAGCGCCTCGCCGACCCGGCGCCGGACCTCGGCTCCTTGGCCATGCCCTGGCGCGCAGGCCCGAAGCGACGTTGTCGCCCACGTTCAGGTGCGGGAACAGCGCGTAGTGCTGGAAGACCATGTTCACCGGGCGCTTGTCGGGCGGCTCGCGCGGTCATGTCGCGGCCGCGCAGCAGGATCCGGCCGCCGGTCGGCAGCTCGAAGCCGCCGATCATGCGCAGGGTCGTCGTCTTGCCGCAGCCCGACGGACCGAGCAGCGAGAAGAACTCGCCGGACCCGATCTCGAGCGAGACGTCGTCGACGGCGCGCACGTCGCCGAACCGCTTCTCGAGGCTGGACAGGCGGATCTCGGGGACCGCCTCGGAGACCGCCATCGGCGGCAGCCTAGGGACGCGCTGTCGGCGGCGCGCGACGTGTCCCGTCACGCGCGACCCGGGTCGCGGACGGGCCGTGCCGGCTGGGACGGCCTCGGTCGGCGCGACGTCAGCGCGCGAGGCCTGGTCCGCGCGGGCCGCGATCCGGCGCCGATGGCGCCCTCGCCAGCCGGCGTCGAACGGGCCGGCCGGGCTCGTCGAGGTCGATGACCAGCGGGGCGTGGTCGGACGGGATCGGCGGGCCCTTGCGCGCCTGGCGGTCGATCTCGGCCCAGACGACCCGCTCGGCGAGCGGCCGGGTCACGCAGCAGGTGGTCGATCCGCATCCCGAGGTTCTTGTGGAACTTGCCGGCCCGGTAGTCCCACCACGAGAACCGGCCGCGCTCCGGCGTTGCGGAGCGGTAGGCGTCGACCAGGCCCCAGTCGAGGAGGGCGCGGAACGCGTCGCGCTCGGGCGCCGAGACGTGCGTCCCGCCGTGGACGGCGGCCGGGTCCCAGACGTCGTCGTCGGTCGGGGCGACGTTGAAGTCGCCGCCGAGGAGCAGCGCGCTCGTCGGTCGGCGGGTCTCGCGCAGCCAGCGCTCGAGGCGCTCGAACCAGCGCAGCTTCCCGTCGTAGAACGGCGAGCCGACCACCCGGCCGTTCGGCGCGTACAGGCTGACGACCCGGATCGGGCCGCCGGCCGTCCCGCCCGGGTCGACCAGCGCGCCGACCATGCGGGCCTCGTCGAACGGGTCGAAGTCCTCCTCGCTGACCGCGACGGCCGCCCCCGGGCCGCTGTCGCGGACCGGCCCGTCGCCGAAGTTCGTCACGACGTCCGTCGCGCCGAGCCCCTGGCGGACCGCGATCGCGACGCCGTTCCAGCGCCCCTCGCCGTGGTGGACGAGCTCGTAGCCGGCCATCCCGAAGGCCATGACGGGGGCGTCGTCGTCGGCGAGCTTCGTCTCCTGGATGAGGAGGACGTCGGGTGCCGCCCGCTCGAGCCAGCCCTCGACCTTCTCCTGGCGGGCCTTGAGCGAGTTGACGTTCCAGGTCGCGATCCGCATCGTCGCCCCCGGTCCTCGGCTGCCCGGCCTACAGCCGCCGACCGCGCTGGCGGGCGAGGTCGAAGGTGGCCGTGTCGGCGATCGCCATGACCGCCATCGTCCCGGCCTGGACCGGGTCCGAGACGACCAGGTCGACCGCGTCGGTGATCGAGCCGACCATGTTCAGGGCGATGATCGGGATCCCGTGCTCGCGCAGCTCGCGGGCGGCCCGGGTGATGTCGCCGCCCATGATCGAGCCGGCCAGGACGAGCAGGCGGGCACGGGGCAGGTCGGCCACCGCGCGGACCGCCGCGGCGATGGCCTCCTCGCCGACGAGCGGGATCGTGTCGACGCTGATCCGCTCGCCGCGCAGGTTGTGCCGGTCCGCCTCGCTCACCGCGCCGAGGGCGACCTGGGCGACCTGCGCCCCACCCCCGACGACGATGACCCGCTTGCCGAAGACACGCTCGAGGCTCCGCGTCAGGCCCTGGCTGCGCAGTCCGGGCAGGCCCTCGACGGCGGCGCTCAGCTCGTCCTCGGGGATACCCTCGACCTCGATCTCGATCTCCACCCCGGCCGGTTCGCCGTCGCCCGCCAGGTGCCGGACCGTGCTCAGGTTGCGGAGCGTGCCACCGCGCTCGGCGACCCGCGCGATCAGCGTGGGGATCGCGGCGGCGGCGTCGTCCAGGCTGAGCCGGAGCGCGACCGTGGCCGGGCCGGCGGCCGCTCGACGGGGCATGGCTTGCGGTCGCTCGGCGGGGTCAGGCGGTCCCGGCCGACCCGCGACCGACGTCGGCCACGGTCATCCGGTCGGGGTCGATCCCGGCGGTCGGATCGTGCTCCTCGTACGCCAGCCCGAGGGCGGCGAACGCCCCGCGCGTCGCCGCCGCGTCGCTGGTCGTCAGCATCAGGGCGCCGTCGGTGTCCTCGGCCACCCCGACGATCCCGGTGATGTTCACGCCACGCTCCCCGAGCGCCGCGGCCACGCGGGCCAGCGACCCCGGGCGATCCTCGAGCCTCACCGTGAACCAGACCGTCACACCGACACCTCCTCCGACGATGGTAGCCGGTCCACGCGGGCCGGGCGGCCGCAGCTGGTGGCCGGGCGCACCTCGGGCCGTCCGCCGCACACACCCCGAGTTCGAACCGGCGGCCGGGCGTACCGGGTCGCGCCTCGCGCACACCGGGAGTTCGAACCGACGGCCGCGCCGCACCCGGCCACGGCTCGCGCACGCCGGGAGAGCGAAACGGTGGCCCGAGACCCAGCCCCAACCGAGGTTTGAACTCCCCGAGTTCGAAACGCCAGGCACCGCTCCCCATTCCGACGGTTCGAACGCCCGGTGTTCGGACCGGCTGGCAGCGTGCCGCCCCGGCGGCTCCTCGTGCGCACCGCGCTCCAACCGGCGAATGGGGACCGGACGTGGCCAGTCCTTGCCCCGTCGCCGCCCCCCCGTCGCGCGCACCACGCTCCAACCGGCGACTCTCCTCCGCTCGTTCGTGCGTCCAACGCACCGAACCTGCACCGCGGGCCGACACGCCGGCCGTGACCCGCCCTCATCCGCTCGTTCGCGCGTGGCACGCACCGACCGCGGATCACGAAGGGTGTTACGCCGGCCGCCGCGCGGACGACGGAGAGTGACGTCGGCCGCCGCGCGAAGGCCCCGGCGGACTCGGACCACCCCGGCTCGCGCCGCCCAGGCTCGCGCCGCCCGGACCGCCCTGCTCGCACCGCCCAGGCTCGCGCCGCCCGGACCGCCCTTGCCCGGACCGCCCAGGCTCGCGCCGCCGGGAGGCGCGGCACTACCCTGTGGACGATGCCGCCCCCCAGCCCGACCAGCCCGACCACGCCGCCGGTCCAGGTCTTCGGCCTCGACGACGACCGGGCGACCCGCGCCGCGATCCGCTTCTTCAGGGAGCGCCGGATCCCGATCCACTTCGTCGACCTGCGGCGCAAGTCGATCGCGCCGGGCGAGCTGCGCCGGTTCACCGATCGACTCGGGCCGACGGCGCTCCTTGACACCGGGGGTCGGGCCTATCGGGAGGCCGGCCTCGGCTACCTGCGGATGGACGACGCCGAGATCGTCCGCAGGTTGCTGGCCGACCCGCGCCTGCTCCGCCTTCCGCTCGTCCGGCGCGTTAACGACGTGAGCGCCGGCCCGGCCGATCCGGTCTGGAGAGGCTGGCTGGGGCAGGGCCGCTGATCCCGCGAGGGGCGGGCGCCACCGACCGGGGCGCCGACACCCAGGATCACCGATGGCGAAGCGTGTCCCACGCGAGATAGACCCCGACCGACACCGCCACGACCCCGGCGACGGCCCAGAACCGGTCACCGGTCATGAAGCTCCCGGGCAGCAGCCCGAATCCCTGCCCGACCCAGACCGACCCGACCACGCCGAGCAGGACCGCCACGACCAGCCTCAGCCGCTGCATGGGTACCTCCGCGGTGGCATCCTACGGGAGTGACCGATCGAACGCCTCGCGCCCAGGCTCCACGTCATCGGAGCGGCCGCGTCACGATGAAGCCGAAGGCGGCCGAGCACCTGGCGATCGACCCGGCCGTCACCGAGGACGAGAAGCTCTTCTTACGGCCGACCCGACCAGCCTTCCTCGGCGAGGATCCGTGGCGGGTCCTCCGGATCATGTCCGAGTTCGTCGACGGCTTCGATGCGCTGGCCGAGGTCGGGCCCGCCGTGACCGTCTTCGGGTCGGCCCGCGTCACCGAGGGCTCGCCGGTCTACGAGCAGGCCCGCGAGATCGGTCGGACGCTGGCCCGCGACGGCTGGGCGGTGATCACCGGTGGAGGTCCCGGCGTCATGGAGGCCGCCAACCGCGGCTGCCAGGAGGCCGGCGGGCTGTCGATCGGCTGCAACATCGAGCTGCCCCACGAGCAGTCGATCAACGCCTACGTCGACCTGGCGATCGAGTTCCGCTACTTCTTCGCCCGCAAGACGATGTTCGTCAAGTACGCCGACGCGTTCGTGATCATGCCCGGGGGCTTCGGCACGCTCGACGAGCTGTTCGAGGCGCTGACCCTCATCCAGACTGGCAAGATCCGGCACTTCCCGGTCGTCCTCGTCGGCACCGAGTACTGGGCCGGGCTGCTGTCCTGGGCACGCGAGAGGCTGATGGCCGACGGGACGGTGTCCGAGACCGATCTGGGCCTCCTCACCCTGACCGACGACCCTGACGAGGTCTGCCGGGTGGTTCGGGCGTTCGTCCGGGCCAACCACCTCGGGACCCCGACCAGCCCCGGCTGAGACGCCGGCGCGGGGCCGGGTATCGCACACCGGCGGGCGCCCCCGCCCGATCCCAGGCGCCGATCAGCCGGGCAGCGCGACCTCGATCCAGCCGTCGACGATCCGGAGCGGGTAGTAGCGGAACCGCCGGACCCGGGTCAGCCGGCGCGCCTCGGCCTTCTTGCCGGGCGGGTCCTCCTTCGGCGAGCTGCCGGCCGGCGACCAGGTCGGGTGGTAGCGGCCGTCGGGATCGAGGCCACCGGTCGTCGGCATCCGGACCGGCTCGCCGGTCGCCAGGTCGAACCGGCCGTTGTGGAGCGGGCAGGCGACGACGCAGCCGTCGAGCTCGCCGATCGACAACGGCGCCGACATGTGGGGGCAGCGGTCGTCGACCGCGACGATGCCATCGGTGGTGCTGGCGAGCAGGACGTCGAGATCGCCGACGTCGACCCGGCGGAGCGCGCCCGGCGGGAGGTCGGCCACGGCGAGCAGGCGTCGGAACGGGGCGTCGGCGGCCCCCGGCGCGATGAGCTCGGGTCGGAACGCGAGCGGTCGGTCGTCCACCCGGTCAGCCTACCCGACCTGACATGGACCGGGAGGAGGAGGGGCGAGGATGGGTGGGTCGACGGTCAGTCCGGCACCTGAGCGCCGCCGGACGGCGCGACCTCCGCTCCCGCCCGAGCCGCGACGGCCGGAGCGCCCCTCGTGGCGCGGAGTGGGATCTCATGGAGGAACAGCGCCGCGACGACGGCCGCCACCGACGCGCCGACGCCCAGCCAGATGCTGTTCGCGAGCGCCACGCTGAACGCGGAGTGGAAGCCCTCGACGACGACCGACTGGAACTGGGCCGGGATCTGGGTGAAGAAGTCGTTCCCGCCGCCGGTCACGGACGTCAGCTGACCGATGTCGAATCCGGCCGGCGGAGTCGCCGGTAGCAGCTGCGCCGGCGCGCCGGCACTCACGATCTCCGTGCGCAAGAGGTCCCAGGACAGGTTGTTCCGGAAGATCGTGTAGGCGAGCGCGATGCCGACCGTGGTCCCGATCTGGCGGAACAGGGTCAGGTCGGACGTCGCCGCGCCCAGCTCGTGGAAGGGCACGGCGTTCTGGACCACGATCGTGAAGACCGCGAACGTCGGCCCGACCCCGAGCCCGGCGATGAACATCCACAGCGCGAGCAGGTTGTCCGGCGTGTCGACCCGCAGCTGGGTCATCAGGGCCAGGCCGACCGCCAGGGTCGACAGCCCGATCAGGACGATCGACTTGTAGCGCCCGGTCCGGCTGACGACCTGGCCTGAGACGATCGAGCTGAAGATCAGCCCGAACAGGAACGGCAGGAGCCGGTATCCGGACTCGGTCGCACTGGCCCCTTCGACGATCTGGAAGTAGAGCGGCAGGAAGATGATCGCCGCGCCGAACCCGAAGGTCGCGAAGAAGATCGAGACCATCGAGGAGCTGAACGTCCGCCCTCGGAAGAGGTGGAGCGGGATGATCGGCTCGCTCGCGCGCCGCTCCACGAGCACGAACAGTCCGACGAACACGAAGCCGGCGACGATCCAGGCCCAGACATACGGGTCGGCGAAGCCGCCCGTCTCGGCGATCGTCAGGCCGATCAGGATCGGCACCAACCCGAGGGTGAGGGTGACCACGCCCAGGTAGTCGACCACGCCCGCCTTCTCGACGTGCCGGATGTTGGGCAGGAGTCGCCAGATCACGAAGAGGGCGATGATCCCGATCGGGATGTTGACGTAGAAGACCCAGTGCCAGCTGAAGCTGTCGGTCAGGAAGCCGCCCAGGCCCGGCCCGATGAGGAAGGCGATCCCGAAGACGGCTCCGAACAGACCCTGGTACTTGCCTCGCTCGGCGGGCGTGAACAGGTCACCGATGACGGCCAGGGCGATCGGGAACAGGGCACCCGCGCCGAGCCCCTGGAGACCACGGAACAGGATGAGCTGCCACATCTCCTGGCTGAGGCCCGACAGGGCCGACCCGGCCAGGAAGAGGCCGATCCCGATCATCAACAGCGGCTTGCGGCCGTACAGGTCCGAGAGCTTGCCGTAGATCGGCACGGTCACGGTGCTCGTGAGCAGGTAGATCGTGACCACCCAGGTGTAGTAGTCGGCGCCGTTCAGGTCGCCGACGATCCGCGGCAGGACCGGACCGACGATCGTCTGGTCGAGGGCCGCCAGGAACATCCCGAGCAGGACGGCGAGGAGGATCTCCATCTTCGCCCGGCGGGGCAATCCGAGCGCCGGGTCCTCCGAGACCGACGGGATCTCGATTTTCTCGACGTACGTGTCTTCCATCATCGGGTCGTGTACTCCCTTCCGTCGGCCCGGGACGCGGGCGCATGCGGGTGCTGGCGAGGGTGGTCGTGGTCCAGCCCGAAGGGCTCGGGGTGGGCGTTCGCCTCGGATTCGACCGCGGCCCGGAGGTCGCTCAGGGCGGCCTCGAGACGGGCCAGCTGGCCCGCGTCGAGCCGCTCGAGGATCGCGAGCATCAGCTCTCGTTTCCCGATCTGGACCTCGTCGAGGATGCCCTGGCCGGCCGGGGTGAGCCGTACGAGCACGACCCGGCGGTCGTCGGAGACCCGGGTCCGCTCGACGAGACCTCGCTCCTCCATCCGGTCGATCAGGCCGGTCGCGTTCGACAGGGAGACGTCGAGGTAGTCGGCCAGCCGGCCCATGGTCAGCTCGCCCGACTCCTCGAGTCGCCACATCACGTGCAGATGCGTCATGCTGACGCCCTGCTTCACCATCCGACCGGTCGCCGCGCAGCGGAGCAGGCGCACCGCGCCGTTCAGCTGGTCGACGATCCCGGAGATGGCGGCACGACGCTCGTCGGCGGTCGCTTCGGCTGGAGTAGTTCTTGTCATCTGAACTATCATAAACAAGCGAATAATCCTGTCAAGCGCGACCATTCAGATGGCCCGGAGGACCCGTGCGGTACGCCCTGATGATCGAGGCCCAGATGGGCCTGAGCTACGCGGACCAGCTGGCGATCGCCCGACGGGCGGAGGCGGCGGGCTTCGAGACCTTCCTCCGCTCCGACCACTACGAGAGCTTCCCGGGCTCATCCGGTCGGCCGACCACCGACGCCTGGACGGTCGTGGCCGGGCTGGCCCGCGAGACCGAGCGGATCCGGCTGGGGGTGCTCGTGTCGCCGGTCACGTTCCGTCACCCGGGAGCGCTGGCCAAGATCGTCGCCACCGTCGACGAGATGAGCGGAGGCCGGATCGATCTCGGGATGGGCGCCGGCTGGAACGACGATGAGCACCGCCGCCACGGCTTCGCCTTCCCACCGATCGCCGAGCGGGCCGACATGCTCGAGGAGCAGCTGGCCATCGTCCACGGGCTGTGGGAGGAGCCCGACGGCTGGTCGTTCGAGGGCCGGCATTACCGGGTCGAGGACGCGATCTTCCATCCCAAGCCGGTCCAGCGGCCGCGTCCGCCGATCATCGTCGGCGGCGAGGGCTCGCCGCGCTCGCTCCGGATCGGCGCTCGCTACGCCGACGAGTTCAACGTGACCTCGTCCGACCCGACCCGCGTCGCGGAGCGCCTGGCGATGCTCGATGACGCCTGCCGGGCGATCGGTCGCGATCCGGCCACGATCGTCCACTCGGCGATGGTCGGGACGATGGTCGGTCGGGATGCCGCCGAGGTGGCTGAGCGGCGACGGGCGATCCTAGGTGAGCTCGGCGCCGTGGAGGGGGCCGAGGAGTGGGCCGCCGCTCGAGCGGGGCGCTGGATCCTTGGGACGCCCGAGCAGGCCCGGGCGAAGGTCGCCGAGTACGAGGCCGCCGGCGTCGAGCGGCTCATGCTCCAGGACTTCCTGCCCCACGACCTCGAGATGATCGACCTGCTCGGCGCGGTGCTCGTCCGGGCCTGAGACCCAGGTCGGCGGGGGTCAGCCCTCCGCTTTGGCCGCCGCCGCGGCGTAGACCGGGTCGGTCCGGCGGATCGGGTCCGGGTTCGTGCCGACGACCCGGGCCAGCCGCTCGACGAGGAGCTGGAGCGGCGTCGCCGTCCCGAGCAATGCCGCCTCCGGCGCCGACAGGTCCGGCGCCTCGGGGACGACGATCCGCCCGAGGGGGGTGAGCGCCGGGTCGAGCTGTGCGGACACGGTCGACGACACGATCGCCCCGACCCGGATGCCGATCGCCCCGGCTGCCTCGAGCGCCTGCCGGGCCCGGGCGACCCGCTCCGCGTGTGCCCGTGACTCGGCCATGATCAGGACGAGCCCGGTCCCGGCGTCGGTCGACGGGAGGTGGCCGTGGAGGAACGTCTCGAGGTCGCGCATCGCGGCCGGGATCCAGGTCCCCTCCTCGAGCTTGAGGACGAGCTCCCGGGCCGCCGGTCGGTCGGCGCCCGAGCCGATGACCAGGATCGGCCGGCAGCCGGACAGGCCGGCGGCGATCGACTCGGCGGCCTTCGTGGCTGTGGGGCCGATCCCGGCGGCCATCAGGGCCCGGACCGTCGGCGGGTCGACGTGCTCCCCGGTCAGGGCGGCCGCGACCGCGGTCGCGGCCAGGAGCGGCGAGGTGTAGCCGATCGTGTGGCAGTAGCTCTGGTCGCGCTCGACGGTCTCGAGGACGACGTCGACGCCCCGGGCACCAGGCGCCCGACCGCTGACCGTGACGATCGCCGTCCGTGCCCCCGCCGCCCGGGCCGCCTCGAGGGCCCTGGTCGTCGCCCACGTGGCGCCGTCGTGGCTGATCGCGATGCACAGGCCGCCGGCCGGGTCGAGCGCCGCCTCGAACGCCTGGACCCCGACCGGCCCGTAGCCGGCCAGCCCGGTCCGATGCCACGCATCGCGGAGGATCTCGGCCGCCCCGAGGGCGCCGTGCTCGCTCGTCCCGCAGCCGACGATCCGTGACCGGGGTCCCGGCGGCGGCCGCGTGACGGAGCTCGGCCGCCAGGCGCGCGGCCGAGCCATCGTCATGGAGGCGAGCCGAGGCAGCGCGCGGCGAACGCGGGCTCGGCCGCGATCATCTCGGTCATGAACCAGGGCGGACCGCCCCGGTCGACCGGCTGCTCCGCCCAGTGCCACGGGTCCGGTGGGCCGGGGAGTGGGTGCTCGGGATCGAAGTCGGTCGTCCGGCCGTCCGCCGAAGGCTCGCTCATGGCGGCGATGATAGGCTGACATCCCGGCCGGACCCGCCCCGGTCCATCCAGCGCGACGCGCCGGACGAGGCCGCGACGGTCCCGCGGCAGAGGTGACGATGAAGGTCGGGTTGATGGCGCCTCAGGGCTGGAAGGGCGAGTACGACGGCTGGGACCCGGCGGCGGCGTGGGCCCGGACGGTGGAGCTGGCGGTCGATGCCGAGGCGCTCGGCTTCGAGTCGCTCTGGGCGTTCGACCACTTCCACACCGTGCCCGACCCGACCGACGAGATGACCTTCGAGTCGTTCAGCGTCCTGACCGCCCTGGCGATGGCCACCCGGCGGGTCCGGCTCGGCCACATGGTCATCTGCACCGGGTTCCGCAACCCGGCCCTGACGGCCAAGATGTCGTCGACCATCGACGTCATCTCCGGCGGCCGCTTCGAGCTCGGGATCGGGGCCGGCTGGAAGGAGGACGAGTGGGTCGCCTACGGCTACGGCTTCCCGACGATCGGTGAACGGCTGGCAGCGCTGCGCGACCACCTCGAGGTCATCGTCCGGATGCTCGAGCCCGGCCGGGCGACGCACCGCGGCATGTACGCGAGCGTGGACGGGGCGATCAACCAGCCCAAGGGCCTGCAGTCCCCGCGGATCCCGATCATCGTCGGCGGGAACGGCCCGAACGTGACGATGCGGATCGCGGTCAGGTTCGCCGACGAGCTCAACCTCGTCTACATCGGCCCGACCCGGGCCGCGGAGCTCGTCTCGATCGCCCATCAGCGGTGCGAGGAGGCGGGTCGCGATCCGGCGACCCTGAGGATCTCGCTGTACACGAACGACGAGCACATCCGCGAGCCCGGTCAGGCGCGGGTCGACCTGCTCGGCGCGCTCCAGGACCTCGGGTTGAGCCGGGCCGTCTGCTTCCCGGGCCGCTGGTCGACCGAGCTCGAGACGCAGGCCCGCTTCGCCGAGGACTGTCGCGCCGCCGGTCTCGAGATGGCCGAACCCGAACCCGCGGTCGTCGGGGCGGGCTGACCCGGCTGGCCACGGCGGGTCAGCCCTGGACGCGGTCCAGGCGGCCGATCCGACCGACCGGGCCGTAGCGGAACCAGGCCCGGGCGACCCCCGGCGGGACGACCACCGCGGGCGCGGCCTGACGGCGAGGTTCGTGCATGGAGGTCCGTGACCGCTCGATTCGTTGCCGGGCCAGCAAGAACCGGTCGATTCGTTGCCGGTGCGGCAAGTAAGACTGCAAACGCCGGCCGGGAGGGGTCGCCGAGGGCCTCCGGACGCGTGGGATCGGGTCTTGCGGGCCGATTCCCGGCCCCGGATCGCGCCGATTCCATGCCCGTCTCGTCCAACCTTGCCGCCCCAGCAACGAAACGGACGATCCGGGCCCGATCACCGCCCTGGCGACACGCTTGGTTGCTCCCGCAGCAAATGTGGGACCCATCCTCGGCGCTTGCGTCGACCGGCGCTGGGCGGACCGGCGTTGCCGGCGCTCGTGTGGACCGGCGTTGGTGTGGACCGGCGTTGGTGTGGACCGGCGTTGGTGTGGACCGGCGCCAGGGGTAGCGGCGCCCTGGCCCATGGCCCGCGCTCGGCATCGACGACCGTCCCGGCTAGCGGGGATCGAGCCGACCGATCCGGCCTCGGGGGCCGTAGCGGAACCAGGCGCGGGCCACGAGCCGTTCGAGTCCGACCGGGCCGTAGGCGCGGGAGTCGCGCGAGACCGCCCGGTCGTCGCCGAGCAGCCACGCCTGGGTCGGCGCGAGCCGGATCGGGCCGCTGTGAGTGCGGACGATGTCACCGGGCCGGGCGGCGACCCGCTTGATCGCCAGGAGGTCGGCGCCGGGCTCGCGGACGACCACGACGGACCGCCGGCGGGGCCAGGCCCGGATCGTCGGGTCGACGAGGAGCCAGTCCCCTGGCTCGAGCTCGGGGCGCATCGACGCCTCGGTGACGACGACGCGCCACGGTCCCGTCCGGGCCCGACCGGCGACCTCGAGCGCGGTGGCGACGCTCGCAAGACGCGTGGTCAACCCTCCGACGCGACGCCGGCAGCGGCCGACCGCACGGTCATCGCGCCTGGTCCGACCGGGCGGTCATGGGGGACGTCCGGGCGGGCGGCCTACTTCTTCGTCGACCAGAAGATGTCGGCGAACTCCTTGACCGCGGCCTCGAGCTGGGCGGCGGCCTCGGCATCGATGCTCTGCTTGTTCTTGCCGGCGAGCTTGAGGATGTTCCAGACCTTGGTGTGGAGGTCCGGGTTCGCCTCGAGATGCTCCGGCTTGAAGTAGTCGGACCAGATGACCTGGACCTCGCGCTTGACCAACTCGGCGTGCTGCTCCTTGACGGTCACGCAGCGGATGAACTTGTTGCGGTCGGCGACGGCGGTCGAGCTCGGGTCGATCTGCCCGATCAGCTCGACCATCCGGGCGACGGTCCGGGCGCCCTGCTGCGCTCCGGCGGGATCGTAGATGCCGCATGGGATGTCGCAGTGCGCGTGGACGACGGTCTTGGGGGCGAGCCAGGCGGTGAATCGGGACATCGGGCACCTCGGCTGTGGGGCTTCCTTCGGTGCGCTCAGTGTCCGAGGCACGGTGCGGAGTGTCAAACGTGGCGGGGGTCGGGAGATAAGGGCGAGGCATCTGACCGCAGACCCGGACGGATGGTCAGGCACATCGTTGGCCCGACTCTCTCGGGGCGCGGAGGGCACGATATGGTGACTCCATGGCTACCGCCCGGGGAGACTACTCTGTGGTCACCGGACGGCAGCACACCGGGGGGCTGGGTGAGGCGACTCGCAGCGATCGCGACGATCTTCGGCGGCCTGTGCTGGATGGGCTGGTGCGTGTCCATCCTCGGGGCGGCCTTCGAGGTCGGGCCGCTCCCCTTCGCGAATGCGGCGATCCCGGCGTCGCTCGCGTTCCTGGCGCTTGGGTCGGTCGGGTCGCTCGCGACCCGGATCTGGGGTCACGGTCGGGCCGCCCAGGTGGGCTTCGCCGCGATCGGGCTCGGCGGGGCGGTGGCTGCGGGCTCGTTCGCGGGCCTGGCCGCGGGCTGGCTCGCGGGCCAACATGTCGCGTTCGCGATCGGGCTCTGGCTCGTCCTGGGCGGCTCGATCGCCGTCGGGTCGGGGCTCCGACACCTCGGTGGCATCGAAGGGGATCGCGGCGTGCGGCTCACCGCGACGGCCCTGGCCGTGACGGCCTTCGCTCTCGTCTGTCTTGCCCTCCTCTCGAACCGCGGTCCGGTCGGGATCTTCAACCTGGACGGCGATTCCACCCCGAGCAAGATCTTTGCCCTGGTCGAGCTGGCGTTCGGCGGCTCGTGGGCCTGGCTGGGTTGGCGCGCCTTCGAGCGGCCGCCGATGCCTGCGCGGCCGGGGGATCCGGCGGGCCGGCGACGACCGTGGATCGTCGCCCTGGCAGGGACCGCCGTGGTCGGCCTGATCGTCATCGGCGCGGGCCTGTACTGGGTGGCTGCCACGAGCGGTCCCGCGGGCCCTCCGGTGGACGCCAGGTTCGAGGGCGCAGGTGGCGAGGAGCAGCACCTGATCGTGTTCCCCGGGGGCGACGCCGGGTTCGCGTGGGACATCCGTGACTGCGGCCCTTCGGTGGGCCCACACGACGTCCTGGCGATCGACCTCATCCGTCAGTACGACTCCGAGCACCCGCCGGATCCGGGGCTTCCGGGGTTCCTCGGTGGCAGTGCCAGGCGGTTCGGCACCCAGGAACAGTTGATCGTCGGCCAGGAGTACGGCACGGGACAGCCGGTCACCGGGACGACCTCCATGCCCGTCGACGGCGGCCTGTGGTCGCTCCACGTCGAGATGCCTGGCAACTGCAAGTGGCAGATCGCGGTCACTTCGCCCGGACCCGGTCAGCGTCAACCCTGACCGGTGGATCGGTCCTGCCGCCTCGCTGGACGGGAGGGGCGATCGGGCACGCCAAGTGACGCGAATCTGGACGCGGCAAGATGGACAGCAATGGATGGTCGGTCATGGGGGGGTGGGTTCGCATGCCAGAGCCGTTGACCATCGCGGTCGCGCAGCCGGCATGCCGGTCGTACGACGTCGCGGCGAACGCGCCGACCCACGCGGCGACGGTTCGCGCCGCGGGTGCCCGGGTGGTGGTCTTTCCCGAGCTCTCCCTGACCGGGTACGAGCTCGACGCCCCCGCGATCGCCGTGGAGGATCCGCGGCTGAGCCCCATCGTCGAGGCCTGCGCCGAGACGGGGTCGCTGGCGCTGGTCGGCGCCCCGGTGGCGGGCACGGCCGGCCGGTCGCACATCGCGATGCTGGCCGTCGACGGGGCCGGGGCGAGGGTGGCCTTCCGCAAGGTCTGGCTGGGTGGGGACGAGCCCGGGCGCTTCAGTCCCGGTGCCGGGCCGGCCGTGCTCGAGGTCGACGGCTGGCGCCTCGGGCTCGCGATCTGCAAGGACACCGGCGTCCCGCAGCACGCGTCCGACACCGCCGCCCTGGGCATCGACGCCTACGTCGCCGGGACCTGCGAGTCCGCCGACGATGCCGCCCGCCAGGACGAGCGAGCCCGTCGGATCGCGACCGACCACCGGGTCTGGGTCGCGCTGGCCAGCTTCGCCGGGCCGACCGGCGGCGGATTTCAGCCGGACGGCCGGTCGTTCAGGCATCTGGACGTCGGGGGGCGTCGCGGTCAGCCAGGCAGGACCCGACACCGGCGCCATCGGGCGTGCCACGCTGACCTGACCCACGCGGCTCCCTCGTCGGCGCCGGTATCGGCTGGGTCCGACCGGGATCCGCCGGTCACGACCGGCGCGACGGCCGGCCGGCCCCAGTCGCCCTCGCCCCGCCGGGTATCATCGAGGCGATGACGGAGCGCACCGCCAACGAAACCGGCGCGATCGCCTGTCCGTTCGTCGCGTTCGTCGACGACCGGGACGAGCGAGCCGATCTGCCCGACCACCGGCATCGCTGCTATGCCGAGATCCGTCCGGCGCAGCGGGCCCTCGCCCATCAGCAGGCGTTCTGCCTGTCGGCCGGCTTCGCCGCCTGCCCGACGTTCCAGGATTGGGCCCGCCGCGAGGCCGCCCGAGCGCGTGGGGTCGCCTCGGCCGGGCGCCCGGCCGAGGCCGCCGGTGGCGGGGCCGAGTCGGTCGAGTCCGCGCCAGAGCGGCGACGGCCAGGTCGCGGCCGCCGCGTCCGCGTCCGACGATCTCGAGCCCGAGGACGACCCGTTCGACGACCGGGCGACGCGGAACCCGCGCCGCGGCTGGGCTGCCCCGCCACCGTGGGTGGAACCGGGAGTGCCGGGGGCGCCCGGGCCGACCGAGCCGGAGGCGCCGTCGTTCCTCACCCCGCACCCGGCCAGGGGCGATGCCGAGGACACGGTCGCGCCGACCGGCCTGTCGATCGTCGCGCTGGCTCCAGGAGATCCCGGCGCCGCGACCGGACGATGCGACACCCGGGCCAGACCGGGACGACGACGAGCTCGAGCGGGCCCTGGCGGAAGACCGGGCGAACCGCGAGCGAGCCGCCGCGGCCGCCGTCGGCGGGGTCAGCGCGACCGCCTCGAGCAGCCGTGCCGCTCGCAAGGCCATCCCGCCGGCGACGCCCCAGACCGTCTCGTCGGCGCGGCGCAAGCCGGTCACCCGCGACGCGGCCGGTCCGTCCTGGGAGCGCCCTCGCCGATACGAGGCCTACCCGACGTTGAAGACCCGGATCGGGCTGCCGTCGATCCCGCGGATCGGACTGGCCGCGCTGGCGATCCTCGTCGCGGCCGGCGTCCTGTTCATCGTGCCGTTCCTCCTCAAGGGCGGCGACCAGGGCGGTGGGGCGGTCGTCAGCCCGTCGCCATCGAGCGCGCCGAGCGCGTCGGTCGTCCCGAGCGAGGCGGCGGCCCCGACGGCCCAGGTCTATGTCGTCAAGTCGGGCGACACGCTCAACAAGATCGCCAAGAAGTTCGGGCTGACCGTCGACCAGCTGCTGGCGGCCAACAAGCAGATCAAGAACCCGAACAAGATCCAGCCGGGCGACGAGATCACGATCCCGGTGGCCGCGCCGAGCGAGATCATCAGCGGAGCCTCGACGTCACCGTCCGCGGCGCCCTGAACCGGCCGGCCGCCGCTAGCGTGGGGCGAGGTTGATCGAGGTGATCTTGCCGGCCTCGACCCGGAACGTGGCGTCGAGGTGCTGCGACGGGGCTCCCGGCCGGACGACGAGGATGTCGGCCTCGTAGGTGTTGCCCATGTCGCGGTAGTCGCCGGGGATCATCTTGAGGCCGCGATCGCTGCGCAGGAACCAGCCGCCGACCCGCTCGACCCCGCGCAGGGTCTGGACCGAGTCGCCGACGTGGACGCGCATCTCCGTCCGCTCGTCCATCAGCGCGACCGCACCCTCGCGATCGCCCGCGTTGAGCTTCTCGAAGAAGTCGTCCATCGTCTCCACGGCACCCATGGCCGGGAGTGTACGCGAGCCGCCTGGAAGCCGCCGCCGGCTAGAAGCCGCCGCCGGCGCCTCCGCCACCGCCGCCCGACCCGCCCCCGCCGAACCCGCCCCCGCCGGACGACGACGGCGAGTTCCCGACGCTGCCGAGGACGCCGAACATCCCGCCGAAGTCGGGCACGGCCGAGGCCGAGAAGACCGACCCGCCCGCGCCGGCCGCGGCCCCCCCGCGAACGACTGGGACGTCCCGTACCAGACCGGGAACCAGGGCACCGTCGCGGCCCGCCCGGACTGGATGTCCTCGCGACTCCGCTCGAGGACGGTCTCGGCGTCGTGCTGGAGTCCGAGGGCGACCGCCCAGACCATCGCCTGGTCGGGCGTCTCGAGCCAGTCCAGCTTCGCCTCGCTCGACGACCTGGTCCATCGAGCGGGCCTGGGCCATCGTCTTCTCGAGCGTCCGACGGTAGGCGGCCAGCATCGCCCGGATCGTGGCCCCGGCCATCGTCCGGGCGGGCATCGCCCGGGCGAGCAGCGCGGTGACGATGCCCGCGGCGATGAGCCCGCCGCCCAGGACGACCAGGCCCGAGAACGGGATCTGGAAGCCGACGAACAGGACGATCGACCCGCCGATGATCTCGACGATGCCGTAGGCCATCCAGCGCTGCGATACCTTGCCGGGGGCCTTGGCGAACCAACCCCGGTCGACGGCGAACGCCTCGAGCTTCTCGTCGAACTTGCCGACCTTCTCGCCGAACTTGAGGAGATCGTCGTCCTCGAGGACATCGCCGCCGGGCGCGAGGTCACGCAGCTCCTTGAGCGCGTACCGCTCGGCCTCGCTGAGCGGCTTGCGATCGGTGAGCCGACGTCGGGCGGCCTCCACGTCGGTCGCCGGCTCGGTCCCCTGGGTCCGGATCGAGACCTTCTTCTTGAACCACTCGTCCTTCTGTTCGAAGGCGAGCTCGTCCCCGGCTGGCCAGGTCGAGCAGCGCGGTCGTCAGCGCCCGGCGCGACGACTGGCCGTCGTAGACGAGCGCCCCGCTGGCCGCGGTCAGGTCGGCGGGCGGCGCCGGCATGAGGACCGACGGGTCGTCGACGAAGACCGGGTCGCGGCCGTAGCGCAGCCAGTGGAAGACCGGCCAGGCCACGAGGACGAGGAACAGCCCCGGGCCGACCAGCAGCCCGACGATGGCGTTGATCAGGCGACCCTGCTCGAGGGCCTGGGCGTGGGCGGGTGTCGCGCTCGCGTCGACCTTGCGCAGCGCAGCGAGGGTGGCCCCGTCGAGATCGCCGCCGCGGAGGAGCGGCAGCATGTCGTTCTCGTAGATCGCCTGCCGTTCCTCGTTCGACAGGAACGCCGTCCGGAACCCGGGCCCGGCGTACAGCTGGACCTGGCCGTGGCGGAGGGTCCGGTCGAGGTCGAACAGGATGACCAGCCCGTCGTCGAAGCCCTTGCGCCCGATGCCCCACTGGTCCATCAGGGCGATGGCGTCCTTCATCGCCAGCTCCGCGGTGTCGCTGTCCGGCTTGAGCTGGGTGTAGACGACGACCTGGGCGCCGGTCCGGAGCTCGATCTCGTCGCTGATCCGCTGAGCTTCCGCCTCGGTCGCCGGCGAGAGGACGTCCGCCGTGTCGTAGACGCGTTGCCCGCTGACCGGGTCCGGGTAGGGCGGTCCGGCGGCGATCGTCGCCACCGACAGCAGGGCCGCAAGAAGGAGCGCGCCGATCGTCGCGACGGGCGCAAGCGCGGCGATCCGCAGTCGACCGGTCATCGTCCCTCCGGGGTTCCCACCGTCAGCGGCAATGCTACGACCCGCGGCGGGTCGCGGCGGGTTCGCCGGCCCGGATCCGCCGGACCAGCTCGGCCGCCTGCTCGTAGCGCCCGAAGCTGGGCATGAGGTAGGTCCCGGCGACCAGCGGGCGGACCGCATCGAGGAGGGCCAGCGACAGCTCCAGCCCGACCTCGGCGCCGCGATCGCCGGCCGCGGCCATCGCCGCCCGGGCCTCGTCGGGGATCGTGATCCCGGGCACCTCGTTGTGGAGGAACTCGGCGTGGCGGGCGCTCTGGAGGGGCAGGATCCCGAGCAGGACCGGGACCGGGAAGCCGCCGGGGCCGAACCGCCGCCGGGCCTCGTCGACCATCGCCTCGACCTGGCCGGTCGAGTAGAGCGGCTGGGTCATCACCAGGTGGGCGCCGGCGGCCAGCTTCCGCTCGAGCCGGTCCCATTCCGTCGCCTGGTCGGCCGCGGTCGGGTCGAGGGCGCAGGCGATCGTGAACCCGGCCCGCTGGCCGATCGGCGAGCCGGCGCCGTCCTCACCGCGGTTGAGCCGGGCCAGGATCTCGACGAGCCCGATCGAGTCGACGTCCCAGACCCCGGTCCCGGTCGGGTAGTCGCCGATCCGGGGCGGATCGCCGGTCAGGGCCAGGACGTTCCGGACGCCCAGGGCGTGGGCGCCGAGCAGCTCCGACTCGAGCGCCATCAGGTTCCGGTCCCGGGTCGTGAAGTGGACGAGGCATTCGAGGTCGAGGTCGTGCTGGATCCCGAACGCGATCGCCAGGCAGCCCATCCGGACCCGGGCCATCGCCGAGTCGCTGATGTTGACCAGGTCGACCCCGGCGTCCTGGAGGAGGCGTGCCGCCTCGATCGTCCGGTCGATCCGGATCGAGCGCGGCGGGTCGATCTCGACCGACACGACGAAGCGGCCCTCGGCCAGGGCGGTCGCGAGGCGGGTCGGCGGTGGCGCCTCGCCGACCGTCCGATCCGGGCCGACCGCGACCAGGCCCGGGCCGACCGGTCGGGCCGCTGCCGGCGGTGGAGCGCCCGGCGGGGGAGCGCCGACGGCCGCGACCGCATCGAGCGCCGTCCGCATCGCCGAGATGTGCTCGGGCGTCGTCCCGCAGCAACCACCCACGATCCCGGCTCCGGCGGCCAGCATCCGACCCACGATCCCGCCGAAGTAGTCGGGCCCGGCGGCGTAGACGAAGCGGCCCTCGATCCGCTGGGGAAGGCCGGCGTTGGGCATGATCGAGTGGGTCATCGCGGGCTCGGCCCGGGCCATCCGGTCGAGCGCCTCGAGGCAGCCGAACGGGCCGGCGCCGCAGTTCACCCCGATCGCGTCGACGCCGGCCTCGGCGAGCGCCCTCGCCGCCTCCTCCGGGGTGGTCCCGTCCGTGGCCACGAACTCCTCGCCGAAGGTCATCTCGGCCACGATCGGAAGGTCGGCGGCGGCGCGGCGCGCCTCGTCGATCGCCAGCCGGAGATGGACGAGGTCGGAGAACGTCTCGAGGACGAACAGGTCCACGCCACCCTCCAGGAGCCCGTCGATCTGCTCCCGGAACGCGGCCCTGACCGCACGCTCGTCGTGGCTGGCGAGCTCCCGGGTCGGTCCGCCGAGCGGGCCGATCGAGCCGGCGACCAGGACGTCCCGCCCGCCGACGTCGCGGGCCTCGCGGGCGACCTGCGCGGCGCGCCGGTTCAGCCGCCCGGCCTGGTCGGCCAGGCCGTAACCGGCCAGCCGGGACCGGTTGGCCCCGAACGTGGCCGTCTCGATGAGGTCCGCGCCGGCCTCGATGTACTCGCGGTGGATCGAGCCGATGAGGTCGGGTCGGCTGGCGGCGAGCTCGTCGAGGCAGGCTCGCTGGGGGATCCCGCGCGAGAACAGGAGCGTGCCCATGCCACCGTCGGCGAGGAGCGGCCCCCGGCCGAGCCGCTCGCGGAAGCGCTGGCGCTCGTTCACGCGCTACAGCCTAGCCGAGCGACCGGATCGAGCCGCGCCGCCGGGCGAGGGTCAGCCGGCCGTCGGGCTCGAGGATGACCTGCGGCGGTCGCGGGCGGCCGTTGTAGGTCGACGCGATCGACGCCGCGTACGCCCCGGCATCGCGGATCGCGACGAGGTCTCCGCGGCGGAGCGCGGGGAGGGGATGGACGCCGAGCTCGTCGGTCGACTCGCAGATCGGCCCGTGGACCGAGACCGGCTGGTGGGCCGCTGCGCGGGCGCCCCCGTGGCGGTCGTGCCAGCCGACGACCGGCTCGCCGAGCGAGGTCAGGGCCACGACCGGATGTCGGGCACCGTAGAGGGCCGGCCGGATCAGCTCGGTCATGCCGGTGTCCAGGACGGCCATCGGGCCGTCCCGCTCGCGGACATGGAGGACCGAGGCCACCAGCCAGCCGGCCTCGGCGACCAGGAACCGGCCCGGCTCGATCCCCAGCCGGGTCGGACGGCGATCGGCTGGCACGGCCTCGAGCAGGGCCGGGAGCTCGCGCGCGAAGCGTTCCGGTCGGGGGACCGCCTCACCGGACGTCGAGACCGGGAACCCGCCCCCGACGTCGAGCGTGTCGAAGTCGGGCAGGTTGCCGCCGAGCAGGGCGCCCAGCGCCAGCGCCCGTCGGACGGCGTCCCGCCAGGCGTCGACCGCGCCGAGCTGCGAGCCGACGTGGAGGTGGATCCCCCGCCAGCGCAGCGGTCCGCGGGTGCCGCCGCCGGCCTCGACCGCCGCGGCCAGCTCGTCGTCGGCCAGGCCGAACTTGCTCGAGCCAGCCCCGACGGCCAGGCCGCGCTGCGTCTCCGGCTCGACCGCGGGGTTGAACCGGAGGAGGACGTCGAGCGCGCCGACAGCGGCCCGTCGGGCGAGCGCGGCCAGCGCCGCGGACTCGTCGACCGACTCGATGGCGACCCAGCGGAGCGGGGTCCCATCGGCGGCGGCCCGGACCGCGGCGCGAAGATCCGCGTCGGTCTTGCCGATGCCCTCGAGGGTGATCCGATCCTCGGGGATCCCGGCCTGCCGGGCGATCGCCCATTCGCCGCGGGAGACGACGTTCGCCCCGAGGCCGGACGCGCCGAGCCGGGCGACGATCGGGGCGACGTCGTTCGCCTTGACCGAGTACTGCCGGATCCACGGATCGGGGAACGCGGACCGGAGCTCCGCGGCGGCCGAGGCCAGGCCGGCCGCCTCGGTCAGGTAGAGCGGCGTCCCGAAGCGGCGGGCGGCGGCCCGCAGCGCCGGCGCCACTGCCGCGAGATCGCCCGGTTCGGTCATCGCCGGGGCGGAGCGGCGCCCCTCAGCGGCTCGGGCTCAGAACCGGGAGGAACCCGATGATGGTCGACACGATGCTCAGGATGACCCCGCCGACGACCGCCGCGATGAACGCATCGAGGCCGAGCTTCGGCGGGAACCCGCCGACGATGAACTTGAGCCCGAGCGCGTCGGCGACGAACGCCACGGCCAGCAGGAGCAGGCCGTTCACGATCAGCCCGAACACGCCGAAGGTCAGCAGGGTGAGCGGCAGCGACAGCGCCTTGATGACCGGCTTGATCAGGCCATTCGCCAGCCCGAGGATGGCCGCCACGATGATCACTGTCGTGATCTGCGGGTCGGCCCCGAACGAGATGTCCTTGTAGATGAGCGAGGTGATCCAGAGCGCGAGCCCGGTCCCGACGACGGTGGCGACGATGCCGATCATCTCGATCCCTCCTGGTTTCCGGACGCCGCCTCCAGGTCCGTGGTCAGGCGACCGTCCGCTCCGATGATGGCAGACGCGTCGAGCCCCGGGCTCAACGGAGCAGGAAGCCCGTCCCCAGCGGATCGCGCGGATCGAGCTCGAACTCGTGGCGGCCGGTCAGGTAGGCCGAGCCCTCGACCTCGGTGACGACCGCCGGCCGACCGGCGACCTCGGCCTCGTCGACGACCCGGCCGAGGAATGCCGAGTCGACCACGCTCAGGTGACGCAGCGCGCCCCGGCCGTCGGGGCCGAGCCGGCCGTTCGCCGCCAGCAGGGCCAGCCTGGCCGACGTCCCGCTGCCGCACGGCGAGCGATCGACCTCGCCGTCGGCGAAGACGGTCACGTTGCGCTGGGTGAGGACCACGCCGGCGGCCCGGTCGGCCTCGCTCGTCGGCTCGTCCTGCCAGTAGATGACGCCGTAGATGCCGTGCAGCTCGGGCTCGTCCGGGTGGACGACCTCGAGCGCCGCGTCGAGGGCCGGCCGGAGCTGGCGCTGGAGGGCGATCAGGGCAGGCAGGCTCGCAGCCGACACGTCGAGGCCCAGGCCGCGGGCGTCGACCGAGGCGTAGAACGCGCCGCCGTAGCTCACGTCGCACGACACGTCGCCGCGGTCGGTCCGGATCGGGACGTCCTCGGCCATCACGAACGCCGGGACGTTGCGGAAGCCGACCGACGCGACGTGCCGGCCGTCCGGGTCCATCCGGGCGACACACGGCAGGCGACCCGACGGCACGTCGACCACGACACGCGTCTCCGGTCCGGCGATGGACAGTCGCCCCGACTCGAGGGCCCAGGTCACCAGGGCGATCGTCCCGTGCCCGCAGGCCGTCGAGTAGCCCTCGTTGTGGAAGAAGACGACCCCGAGGTCCGCCCCGGCGTCGTCGGGCTCGGTCACGAAGCAGCCGTACATGTCGGCGTGGCCGCGCGGCTCGTCGATGACCAGCCGGCGGACCCGGTCGAGGACCTCGCGGGCGAAGCGGCGCCGTTCCAGGACGGTCCGGCCCTCGAGCGCCCGGACCCCGCCGGTCACGATCCGGAACGGCTCGCCGCCGGTGTGATAGTCGACCGTCGAGACGTGGAGCGGGATGTCGTGTTCGCCCACGGTCAGGTCGCCGGCCGGTTTCGCTCGAGGCGCGCCTGGAGGCGTGCCCGGACCACCGGCCACTCGTCGTCGACGATGCTGTAGTAGGCGGAGTCGCGGGCCCGGCCGCGGGGCATCACCATGTGCTTGCGGAAGATCCCCTCGAACGTCGCGCCGATCCCCAGGATCGCCGACCGCGACGGCTCGTTGAGGGCATCGGTCTTCAGCTCGACCCGCCGACAGCCGAGGTCGTCGAAGGCATGGCCGAGCATGAGCAGCTTGGCCTCCGTGTTGACCGCCGTACGCTGGAAGGCTGGGTCGAGCCAGGTCCAGCCGATCTCCAGACGAAGGTCGTCGGGCGCGACCGCGAGGTAGCGCGAGCTGCCGACGACCCGTCCGCCGGTCCGCTCGATCGTCACGAACGGGACCTGGGTCCGCGCGTCGCGGGCGGCGAGAGCGCCCTCGACGAGCGCCCGCATCCCGTCCGGGGTGGACCCGTCGGTCGGCATCCAGGCCCAGATCCGCGGGTCGCGTCCGGCCTCGATCAGGCCCGCCAGGTGGTCGAGCGACATCGGCTCCAGCCGGACGTGGTCGCCCTCGAGCACGGTCGGCGCGAACCAGGCGTCCGCACGTTCGGTCACCCGCCGAGTCTAGGTGATGGGCCGGCCCGGGACCGCGCCGGGCGGCGACTCCCGGAGCGCCAGCCCATCAGGGACGTCGGCCGCGCGAATCCGGCAGGGCGATGACCCGGCAGCCCTCTGCGCGCGCGACCGCGGCGAGGGCAGGATCCGAAGTCGCCAGGGCGTCTCTCTCGGTGAGTGCGGTGGCCAGCGCGATGCAGTCGGCCATCGAGAGCGGCCGATCGGACCGATCGTAGTGACGGGCGCGGAGGCTGCCGGCCTTCCAGGCGACGACGCCGTCGACGGTCCGCACCGTCAACCCGGCGACCTCCAGCCAGGCGATCCTCTCGGTCACCGCGTCGACACCGTGTCCCATGCGACGGACCAGGACGTCGATGACCTCGGCGAGATTGGCCGCCGCCATCGACGGAGGAGCCTCGACGTCGCGAAGCAGGCCCTCGACCTCCTGAGCGGCAGGCTCGCCGACCAGCGCCGCGACCAGCGCCTGCGAGTCGAGGACGGTCAGGTTCGGCCCCACTTCCGGTCTTCGATCTCGGCCTCCTCCTCGCGAAGATCCGCTCGGATCTCGTCGCTCGCGGGCCCCGGAGCCGCCAGCGACCCGATGGCCGCGGCGATCGGGTCGAGCGGGAGCGGGCGAAGGACGATCGCGTCGCCGCGGTCGTCGAGGAGGAGCCGATCCGTCCGCCAACGTCGACGGATCTCGGCCGGGATCGAGATCTGACCACCCCTTGAGATCAAGGTCTGACGCATGAGCTGCAGGCTAGTCCATGACGATGGGTCGGTCAACATGACATCGAGGGCTCGTCCGACGGTCCTCGCGCCGGAGGTGCCCGGGCCCGCTCGGGCCGCCGGTACACTGCCGATCATGACGACCTCGACCTCCCGCTTCGGCGTGGCCATCGGCGCATTCCTGACGGACTTCTTCCGGCTCCACCCGCTCCACGCCACCGCCGCGGGGATGCACGACCACGACGCCGAGTGGCCGGACCTCGGCGAGGCCGGGCGGAGGGCTCGCCTGGCCCTCGTCGACCGCTGGGAGACGGAGCTCCGGGCGTTCCCGGACGCCGACCTGGACCGCGACGAGCGGGTGGACCGCGATCTCGTCCTGCTTGAGCTCGACGGCATCCGGTTCGCCGAGACCGAGCTGCGCCAGGAGACGTGGGATCCGCTCGAGTGGGTCTACATCCTGGGCGGCGGGATCTTCCCGCTCCTCGCCCGGGAGTTCGCCCCGCTGGCGGATCGGCTGGCCTCGGTCGCCGGCCGGCTCGAGGGCATCCCCGCGGTCGTCGAGGCTGCTCGCGAGGAGCTCGTCGGCCTGCCGGGCCGGCCGGTGTCGGCGTTCCACACCGAGACCGCGCTGAAACAGCTGGCCGGGATCGGTGAGCTGGCCGACGACGCCGTCCGCGAGGCCGAGTCGGCCGCTCCGTCGGATCCAGCGACGGCGGCGATCCTGCCCCGGCTGTCGGCCGCGTCGACCACCGCGAAGGCGGCGCTGGCAGGCTTCGAGACCCATCTCCGCGACGTCGTCCTGGCGCGGGCCGAGGGCGAGGGCCGGCTCGGCGCCGACCTGTTCACGACGAAGATGCGCCATACCCTGAAGGACGCCGAGCTGAGTCCGGCCCGGATCCTCGAGCGGGCCGAACGCGAGTACGAGGCGGTCCGAACCGAGATGATCCGGCTGGCCCGCGAGGTCTGGCCGGCCTGGCGCCCCGGGCGCGAGCTGCCGGTCGACGACGACACGACCGTCCGCGAGGTCCTCGACGCGATCGCGGCCGAACACCCGGCCGGCGCCGACCTCCTCGACTGGTGCCGCGCCGAGCTGGCGCGGGTCGAGGCGTTCTGTCGCGAGCGCGACCTGGTCGGGCTGGCCGAGGATCCCCTCGAGATCCGCTGGACGCCGGTCTTCCTGCGCGCCTTCGGCGGGGCGATGCTCGACACGCCGGGGCCGCTCGACCGGGGCCAGAAGGCGTTCTTCGCGATCACGCCCATCCCCGACGACTGGACCCCGGAGCAGGCCGAGAGCTATCTCCGCGAGGACAACGACCGGATGCTCCGGCTGCTGACGATCCACGAGGCGGTGCCCGGTCACTATCTCCAGGGCTCGTACGCCAACCGGAACCCGTCGACCGTCCGGGGGATCTTCTGGAGCGGTGTCTACGCCGAGGGCTGGGCGGTCTACGTCACCCAGGTGATGATGGACGCCGGCTACGGGGCCGACGATCCGGCGCTCATGCTGACCCACTGGAAGTTCTACCTCCGGGCCGTCACCAACGCGATCATCGACGTCCGGATCCACGCCGGCGAGGCGATCGGCGGTCCGATGTCCGAGGACGAGGCGGTCCGGCTGATGGTCGATGGCGGGTTCCAGGAGGAGGCCGAGGCCCGCAACAAGTACAACCGCGCCCGGCTCTCCTCGACCCAGCTGTCGACCTACTTCGTCGGGTCGATGGCGATGTGGGGGCTCGAGCTCGACGTCAGGAGGCGGCTGGCCGAGGCGGCGGGTGACCCGCGCCGCGCGTCGGCCGTCGTGGAGCGTTCCCTCCCCGGCGGCCTCGGCGAGACCCCCGGGTTCACCTACCGCCCGCACCTCGAGGCCGTGATGGGCCACGGTGCCCTGCCCCCGTCGCTCGTCGGCCGGCTCGTCCTCGACGAGGGGTGAAACGTGGCGGCCACGGCCGACCGCACGCCCGACGACCAGCGGGGCGGCCCCGCGCTGAACGGACGACCCCGCCGCCGGCGCTGGGCCGGTCGGCGGGGTCGGTTCGGGGGAGGGGGTCGACGGTCGGGTCAGTGACTCGGCTGGGCCTCCTCCACGGGGCCACCGAGGCGCATCACGAAACGGACGAACAGGAACGCGGCCGTCAGCCCGAACAGGACGAGGCTGACCTCCAGGATCGGCCAGGCCAGCGCGTTGACGGTCGCCTCGTCGGGGTTCGCGGCGCTCAGCGCGCCGGGGATCGAGCCGAGCCCGTACTGGTCGAGCCACTCGATCTGGTCGGCGGCCTCCAGGCCGTAGACCTGCGGGATGATGTAGAGGACCGACGCGACGACCAGCAGGACGCTCACCAGCCGGTTCGCGTCGGGGTCGTCATCGGCATCGCGGATGATCTTCACGACCAGGGCCCAGAACAGGACGACCGCGGCGAGCGGCGCCGTCAACGGCAGCCCGAGGCCGATGTACAGGTTCGGCATCAGGAAGATGATGCTGAGGGCGAGCACGATCATCAGCAGCGCGTCGCGCATCAGCACGTAGCTCAGCCACCACACGTCGCCGCCGAAGCGGAGCGTCAGCGACTGCAGGAAGCGGATCACGTACGGTCGGGCGAAGTGCACGATCAGGGCGAACGACCAGAGGATCGGCAGCACGGCGGCGACCGACAGGACGAGCCACTCGGAGCCTCCGTTGGTGACCGCGGTCGCGAGATCGTCGGCGCTCATCGGGTCTGCTCCTTCGTCTGCTCGGCGCGCGCCGGACCGCGCGTCTGGCGCAGGTTGTAGATCACCGCGATCGCCGCCAGGATGCCGGCGAGGACCGCCGACAGGTAGCACAACGGCAGGGCGAGGTCGGGGTTCTGGCTGCTGACCAGGATCGACGCGAGGCTGTTCGCGCTGTCGGTCCCGATCTGGGTCACCTGGACCCCGAGGAGATACGGGACGACGTACAGGGTCGCGCCGAGACCGAGGAGCAGGACCTGGGCCCGGAACCAGCGCAGGTCGGCGTCACCCTTGACCAGCTTGATGACCAGGACGGCGAACGCGCAGACCGCCGCCAACCCGCCGGTGACCGGCAGGTCCTTGCCGGTCACGACGTCCGGGTAGAAGAAGATGAAGCTGCCCAGGAAGACCTGGACGAGCAGGAGATCGCGCGCAGCGACGTAGACGATCCACCACAGGTCGGCCCCCAGTCGGAGGGTGAACTTGTGGAGGTTGCCCGTCATGTACGGGCGGGCCAGGTAGAGCGCGAGGACGATGAGCCAGAGCATGACCAGCGCCGCCGCGATCGTTCCCTCGACGAAGCTCTCGCCTGCGTCGAACAGGCCCGATACCTGATCCGGGGTCATCGATCTCCTCCTGCTGGTGACGCCGCGCCCGGCGTCGCCGGGGTCGGGATCTGGGTGGCTGCCGCCGGATGGATCCGGTCGGGACCGTCGACCGGCCCTCGTCCGGCCACGACGTGGACCGTGGGACAGCTGTACACGGCGTCGCACCGGAAGCACCGTGCCGCCTCGCTCCGGGCGACGTCCACACCGAAGCCGGCCTGGTTTGCCCGGAACGAGCCGGCGTCGACGACCGGCAGCGGCGCGTGCGCCCGCGCCCGCGGCTCGAGGTCGAGCCGGAGGCTGGGTTCGGGCGGGGTCCGGTAGCGCACGGCCGCGAGGATCTCGGCCTCGCCGTCACGCGCCCCCGACAGGTACTGGTGGATCGCCCCGGCCGCTCGCCGTCCGGCGGCGACCGCGTCGATGATCGTCTTCGGGCCGGTCACGACGTCGCCGCCGGCGAAGACGCCGGCCCGCCCGGTCGCCAGGGTCCGCGGGTCGGCCGCGATCCCGGCCCAGGCGCTCGTCTCGATGCCGGCACCTTCGGGCAGGATCGACGGATCGGGCTCCTCCCCGATCGCCACGAGGATCGCGTCCGCGTCGATGACCGCCTCGGATCCGGGGACCGGCTCCCAGACCGCCCGGCCGCCCTGGACCGCGCCGGTCGGGGCCTGCTCGATCGTGCGGACGCCGTGGACCGCGCCGTCGCGGCCGACGACCTCGGTCACCGTGGCGCCGATCCGGAACTGGACGCCCTCGCGCCTGGCCGCCTCGACCTCCTCGGGTTGGGCGGGCATCTCCTTGAAGCCGCGCCGGTAGAGGACGGTGACCGTCTCGGCCCCGCTCCGGAGGGCCGATCGCGCCGCATCCATCGCGGTGCTCCCACCGCCGACCACGACGATCCGGCCCGACAGCCGCGGCTTCTCGCCGAGGTTGACCTGCTTGAGGAACACGGTCGCCGGGATGACCCCGGCGAGCGCATCGCCCGGGACGCCGAGCCGGCGGCTCTTCGGAGCGCCGGTCGCCAGGAAGACCGCCTTGAAGCCCTGCGTCTCGAGGTCGTTGAGGGTGTAGTCGCGGCCCATCACGGCGTCCAGCTTGAGCTCCACGCCGAGCCCGACGATCCGGTCGATCTCCTCCCGCAGGACCTCTCGCGGGAGGCGGTACTCGGGGATCCCGATCGCCATCATCCCGCCGGGGATCGGCATCGCCTCGAAGACCGTGACGCCGTATCCGAGGCGGACCAGGTAGTAGGCGGCCGACATCCCGGCCGGCCCTCCGCCGACGATGGCGACCCGTTCGGGGCGCCGGGTCGCGGGCGGTTCGACCTTGGGCAGGGTCCCATGCTCCGCGGCGAACCGCTTGAGGGTCCGGATCGCGATCGGCTCGTCGAGCGTGCCCCGGCGGCACGCCGCCTCACACGGAGCCGTGCAGATCCAGCCACAGACCGACGGGAACGGGTTGACCTCCGCGGCGACGGCGTAGGCGTCGTCGTAGCGACCCTCGGCGATCAGCCCGACGTAGCGTCCGGCGTCGGTACCGGCCGGGCAGGCGGCCTGGCAGGGTGCGCCGGGTGGCGCCACGTCGCGGCCGACCATCGACGTCCAGACCTGCCACGGCTCCGGCCGCTCGTGGGTCTGCCAGCCGCCCAGGTCGTCGTACGGCGAGACCTTCGTCGGCTTGAGCGCTTCGCGGGTGACCGACGACCAGGGGATCCAGCCGGTGCTCGGCTCGGGCCGGTCGATCGGTCCCTGGCGCGCCGCGAGCGGAGTCGGTCCGTCGACCGTCTCCAGGGTCATCACGACGACCGGGCACTCGCGGATGCAGATCGAGCAGCCGATGCACTCGCCGACCTGGACCGGGTACTCCATCATCCAGCGGAGCGGCCCCTCGCCGTGGCTGGCCTCCACGCCGGGCCGCTCGGGCCGGGACATGTCGAGGGCCTCGACCGGGCACACGTCCATGCAGACCCCGCAGTTGATGCAGTTGCCCAGGTCGATCGCGATCCGATAGCCCATCGCTGCCTCCTCGAGGACGTTGGGCGGAGCGTGGCCCGGGGACGTGCGGCTGACCACACGCGGGCGGGCGGGCGGAGAGTCGTCGATCGGGTGGGGCGGAGGGGGCCGAACGGCCCCTTCGGAGCGGGCCGAAGGTCCCGGCCGGCGGCGCGCTACGTGCCCGGCGTCGTGTCGCGGCGGAGGGACGAGCCCCTCGCGAACGGCCCGGGCGGCGACCTCGGTCCGGCTCTGGGCGTGGAGCTTCTCGAGGATGTTGCGCAGGTGGTACTTGGTCGTGTTCTCGCTGATCCCGAGCTCGGCGGCGATCTCCTTGTTGCGCAACCCCGCGGTGACCAGCCGGAGGACGTCGATCTCGCGCTCCGTCAGCCGATCGGGGTCCGGGACGGGCCGGTCCGGCAGTCGCTCCCGGCGGACGAACTCGTCGATGATCCGGGCGGCCGTGGCCGGCGCGATGGCCGCCTCGCCGCGTCCGACCGCATCGAGCATCGAGCGGAGCTGCGCCCCCTCGAGGTTCTTGAGCAGGTAGCCCTGGGCGCCGGCCTTGATCGCGGCGAACAGGTCGTCCTCGTCCTCGCTGACGGTCAGGATGACGATCGCCGTGTCGGGCCAGGTCGCCTTGATCCGCTCCGTCGCCGCGAGGCCCGAGCCGCCCGGCATCCGGACATCCATCAGGACGAGGTCGGGCCGGGTGCGCCCGGTGAGCTCGACCGCCTCGAGGCCGTTCGACGCCTGCCCCACGACCTCGTGGCCCCAGGCCCCGAGGAGCGAGGCGATCCCGTCACGGAAGAGGGCGTGGTCGTCGGCCAGGAGGATCCTCATCGGCCGGCTCCGGGCCCGATCCCCGCGGTCGCCGACGACCGGGCCCCGTCCGGATCGTGCGGGGGCACGAGCGGGATCGCCAGCCGAACGACCGTCCCGCCGTCCGAGCCCGGTCGCCACTCGATCCGGCCGCCGACGCTGGCCGCCCGCTCGCCCATGGTCGACAGCCCGAGCCGCGGTCGGCCGTCGTCGGTCCCCCCGGTCCCCGCGGGCTCGAACCCACGCCCGTCATCCTCCACCTCGACGACGAGCGAGTCGTCGACCTCGTCGAGGCGGATCGTCACCCGTCGCGCAGCGGCGTGCTTGCGGACGTTGGTCAGCGCCTCGCGGACGATCCGGAAGGCCTCGTCCTCGACCGCCGGATCGAGCCGCACCCGTATCGACCGGTCCGTCGCCTCGACCCGGACGACGAGCTTCGAGGCCTCGGCGAACCGCCCGCCATAGGCGCGCAACGAGGCGGCCAGGCCGCCCTGCGCGGCGACCGGGCCACGCAGGCCGAGGATCGCCTCGCGCACGTCGACGTACTGTGAGCGCGCGGCCGCCGCCAGCTCGCCGAGTCGGCTGCGCGCCTCCTCCAGCCGACCGGCCGCGAGCAGCTCGTCGACGGCCTGGGACTTCGCGTTCACGTAGCCGAGGACCTGGGCCAGGCCGTCGTGCAGCTCGCGGGCGATCCGCTCGCGCTCGCCGCGGACGGCCAGGTCCCGCAGCTCGACCTGGAGCCGATCCGTCTCGATCGCGATGGCCGCCTGGCGCGCGAGCGAGTCGAGCGTCTCGTCGTCGTCCTCGTCGGCCGCCGGCCGGCCCGCCGCGCGCACGACGGCCAACGTCCCGAGGGCCTGGTCGCCCCGCCGGAGGGGTGCGACGAGGAGCGGTCCCGCCTGCGGCTCGCGCAGGAACCGACCGACATCGTCCGGGGCGCCGCTCCCCCTGCCGGTCCGGTCGCCGTCGGGCACGAGCGCCTCGACCGGACCGCTCGACGCCCGGAGCCGAGCCGCGCCATCGGGGGCTGTCAGGCAGATCAGGGCCACCTCGCCGTCGAGCAGGCGACGGGCGTTGTCGACCGTCGCCTGGAGGATGTCGTCGAGGTCGGCGATCGCGGTCATCGCGACGCTCACCTGGCGGAGGGCCGTGGCGGACGCGTTGCGGGCCTCGAGCTCGGCGTTGCGCGCGCGGAGGGCGGCATCGAGCCGGTCGATCCGGCGGAAGGCCAGGCGCGAGAAGAGCACGGCCATGACCAGCACGACCAGGACCACGACCAGGGTGTCGAGCGGGAAGGGCAGGATCGGGTCCAGGAGGGTGTCGCTCAGCAGCTCGAAGGCGCCCACGAAGGCGACCGGCACGACGATCGTCAGCCCGCGGAGCCGGGTCATGGCCGTGCCTTCTTGCGAGCCGTTCCTCGAGGCCGGCTTCGGGTCGCCGGTCCGCCGCCCGAGGCCGGCTCCCCCGATCGATCGCGGGCGACCGGCGCCACCGTTCGCAACCGAGCCACGAGGGCGTCGACCCGGAAGCCGGCGGACTCGGCCTGACCGGCGAGCTCCACCGGGCGCGACCGACCCGGCCCTGCCTCCTTCGCCCCTGGCGGCTCGAGCTCGGCCACCGTTCCCACGAGCTGCTCGAACGCGTCCCGGTCGAACCAGCGGACCCCGCCGTCGTCGTGGACCCGGAGCGCCGCGCCGAGGGCCGGGTCGTCGAACCATGCCGCGACGGTCGCATCGTCGAGCCGGCGGAGCCTTGGATCGGCCAGGACGAGGCCGCGGACGATCCCAGTGGCCCGTTCGGCGTCGGGTGCCTCCAGCCCGGCTCGGCGGAGGGCCTCCGAGACGACCGACCACAGGCGCCGCTCGTCGAACGGCTCGCCGTCGAGTGCGCCGACAACGGCGGCCAGACGCGCCATGTCCGTGGGCGCGCCGGTCGACGCGGCCGCCAGTCGATCCCGGACGCCGGCATGGACCGGCTCGAGCTCGAGGAGCAGGAGCGCCTCGTCGACCGAGGGCACCCAGCCGTCACCGAGCCGTTCGGCCAGCCGGGCGATCGGTCGAGGGCCGTCGACCAGCTCGCCGACGTCGACCAGGACGTGGCAGCGATAGGCGCCGAGCTCGACCCGGAACCCGTCGCGGGCGATCGCCGCCGACGAGCGGACCGACTCGAGCCCGGTCATCGCGTCGCGCAGGAGGACGAACCGGTCGGTGGCGCCGGACAGCCCGAGACCCTGGGCCAGGGTCTCCCGGCGCATCCGCCGCTCGCCGTCGGGGTCGCGGGCGTTGAACCCGACCGACTCGCGGATCGTCCCGCGCGCCTCGGCGTAGCGGTTGTGGTAGACGACCAGCGAGCGCTCGCCGCCCGGGCCGACGTTGGAGTAGGCGAACACGTCCTCGTTGACCGAGCCGTCGTCGGCCACGACGTCGTACAGCCGGAAGCCGTCGGCGCCGGCGAAGCTCGATCGCCGGTGGAGGAGCGGGAAGATCGTCCGCCCGTGGTGGGCGAGGAGCCCCTCGTCGACGGGCTCCTGGAGCTTCGGCCGGCGGAACTCCATCCCGTACTTCTCGGTGAAGCCCTCGACCTGGCCGTGGCCGAACATCGGCAGGCCCGGCAGCGTCGCCATCAGCGCTGCCACGCCGAAGTACTTGTCCCCGCTGCCGAACTGGTCGACCGCGGTCCGTTCGTCGGGGTTGCTCATGAAGTTCACGAACCGGCCGAGGATCGCCGGGTCGAACTCGAGGGTGTTGCGGATGACCAGCCGGTACTCCGCGTTGCGCTCGTCGCGGAGCATGTTCATGAACGCGCTGTTGTAGACCCGGTGCATCCCGAGCGTCCGCACGAAGTAGCCCTCGAGCAGCCAGAACGCCTCGGCCAGGAGGAGCGTCCCCGGCACCTCGGCGGCCACCCGGTCGACGACCTCGCGCCAGAACTCGCGGGGCATCGCCCGATCGAACTCGGCCCGGGTCATCCCGTGCCCGGCCCGGCTGGGGATCGCCCCGCCCTGGCCGGGCTCCGGGAACCACAGCCGCTGGACGTGCTTCTTGGCCAGGACCATCGCGGCGTCGAAGCGGATGACCGGGAACCGCCGGGCGACCTCGAGGATCGTCTGGATCACCGCCTCGCGGACGTCGGCCCTCGAGTAGTCGAGCTGGGCGGTGTCGTTCCACGGGAAGCTCGTCCCGTCGTTGCCGTGGTAGACGTAGCGGGTCGCACCCGTCCAGCGATCGACCCGCTTGAACACGACCGCCGCGTCGGTCGCGGCGTAGTAGTGGTCCTCGAGGAAGATCCCCACCCGCTCGTCCGACGACAGGTCGGGCCCATCGAAGCTGTACGACGGGAACGGGCTGTCGGGCAGCGACAGGAACCGCTCGGGATGCTCGATGACCCAGCGCGAATCGATCCCCATGTGGTTCGGGACCATGTCGCTGGCGAGCCGGATCCCGCGGGCCGCGGCGCGCCCGCCGAGGTTGCTCGAGGGCGCCCGGACCGCCGAGGTCGGCGGCGATGACGTAGTCGTCGAGCGAGTAGGCCGAGGCGACCGCCTCGGGGTCGCCGCGCAGCCGCTTGATCCGCTCCGAGGCCGCGGAGCGCTCCCACAGGCCGATCAGCCACAACCCGCTGATCCCCCAGCGGGCGAGCGTCTCGAGCTCCTCGTCGGGGATCGCGTCGAGCGTCCGGATCTCGCGCCCGTAGCGTCGCGACAGCTGGTCGAGCCAGACGTAGGTGCTCTTGGCGATGAGGACCAGGCTGGGCATCCAGTCGCGGTCCTGGCTGAACCGCTCCTCCTCGCCGACGTCGTACTGGTAGACCTCGGACGGGCCGCCCGCCCCGGGGTCGTGCGCGGCGAACCAGGCCCGCTCGGCCGCCATCCGTTCCTCGGCCAGCACGTCGAGCGCGACGAGGAGCCGCTCGAGCAGGTCGTCGAGCGCGCCGTCGAACAGGCCGGCCCAGTGGCGTCGGATCCAGCGGAGCTGGTCGGCCAGCGAGTCCGGCGCGGCCGCCGCGGGCTGGCGGAGCAGCTCGACCAGCGACAGGCCGTCGGGCCCGAACCCGGGGCGTCCGGCGAAGAACGTCTCGAGCGCGTCGGCCACGGCCTCGAGGCGACGGCCCTCCCGGACGGCGCGCAGGTCGACCAGGTCGCGGAACGGGTCGACGGCCGCGTTCTCGTCGAGGGTCGCCAGGAGGAGCAGCTGGGCGATGGCCGTCGCTGGGTCGGGCGGCTCGGGGATCGCCAGGCGGGCCGGGAACTCGGCGGCGAACGCCTTGACCGCGCTGCCGATGGGCGCGTTCCCGAGGCGCTCGCGAAGCCAGGCGTCGGCGGCGACGATGGCGACCGGATCGGCCTCGGCCCGGTAGCGGTCGACGATCCGGCCGAGGATCGCCACCAGCAGGCCGGCCGCGTGGAGCTGGCCGGCGGTGAGCGGCTCGGCCGCCGCGGCGCCCTCGCGCGCGGCGCCCTCCGATTCGGTGACGCCGCGGCCGGCATTCACCCGCGCGGCGATCGTCCGGGCCGTGGCCAGGTCCGCGGCGAGGGTCAGGTCGGCCAGGTCGTAGCGCGTCCGTGCCCGCCGGGCGAGCCGGAAGTCGTCGGCGGTCGACCGGCCTGGAGCCACGATCAGGCGGTGCTGCCGGACCCGGCGCCGACCGGCGCGCGATCCGCCGCGGCGTGCTCGATCGCGCGCCGGAGGAGCTCGAGCCCGGACGGGTCGAACTCGTACATCCACTCGCGGACGCGCTCCGGGCGGGAGAACCGCTCGTCGAGGCCGAGGGCCAGCGCCTCGCGGGACAGGAGGATGAGATCGGCGGCGTCGACCTTGGCGATCGACTCGGCGTCGTCGATCGTGGCCGACACGATCTCGACCCCGGTCGTGCCCGACAGGCGGAGCGTCTCGGCGATGTTGTCGGTCCCCACCGCCGACGCGCAGACCAGCCCGACCCTGGCCCCGGGCGGCAGGGCGGCGATCTCGTGGATGAGGTCCATGTAGCCCGGCCCCACGAGCATCGCCACGACCGGCACCCGCCCGGCCGCATAGGCCTGGGCCTCGTCGGCGTGGAACGTCGTCGTCGCGATCAGGTCGTAGTGGAACCGCTCGAGGCGCTCGGCGATCTCCTCCAGGAGCGTCCCCTCAGCCTCGATGACCCCGGGGAACGCCTCGCCGATCCGCTCCGCGTCGTAGCGCGCGTCGGCCTTCGTGCACTCGGCGAACAGGACCCGGACGAGCGGGCCGGGTCGCTTGCGCTCGGTGGCCGCGGCGAACGTCGCACTGGCGACCTCGTCGGCGGTGAACCCGGCCGCGGCCGCGCGCCGGAGCATCTCGGCCACGATCCCGGCCAGCGCCTCCGCCCCGCGCCGCTGCGGCGGCCGGTCGGCGACGTGGGTCCCGGCGCCGTGGCGGCTGGTCACGTAGCCCGCGTCGGCGAGCCGCTTGTAGACCGCTCGGATCGTGTTCGGGTTGACCCGCAGGGCGGCGCCCAGCTCGCGCACCGGAGCCAGTCGGGCTCCCGGCAGGAGCCGACCGGAGTCGATCTGGTAGGCGATCTGCCAGTAGATCTGGGTCGAGATGGGGACGTCCGAATCCCGCTCGACGTCGAGGTCGCCCGTGGTCCGGACGGCCAGCCCCGTCGACGAGGTCAGCTCGGCGTGCTCCGGGACTTCCCGGTCACTTGACATAGTCCGATAGTCCAACTAGTATCCAACTTGGCCTAGTCAACTATAGCAACCCGTTTGGGGAACCTCCGATGGCGATCCTCGTCCTCATCCTGCCGCTGGTCATCCTCGCACTTCTCGGCATCGCCGCGCTCCGCTGGGGCGTCGACTCGCGCGAAGGTTCGACCGATCCGCGCCGGCCCAACGAGCCGGTCGGTCTCTCGATCCGCTAGGCGCTCCCTCCTCCGCCTTCTCCCTCGTCAGCCCGTGGCGCGCAGGCCGCGGGCTGACGGCTGTCTGGCTCAGGTCGCGGCTGCCAGCTCGTCCGCCGAGCGATCCGCGCGTCGTCGTCGACCGCGTTGCGGATCGAGACCGTGAGTCGGGCCCCGGGCGCCAGCTCGACCGGCCAGACGAAGACCAGCGCGCTGCCCTGGTAGACCCGTTCGAAGCCGAACTCCGAGTTGGAGATCGTCTCGATCGGCGACCACCAGGCGGCGGCCGGGCGGTCGACGGTCGCGCTGAGCTCGAGCCCCACATAGGTGTTCCCGCTGACGACGCTCGCGACCGCGTCATGCTCGCCCGTCGAGTCGTGGCCGACGGTCTCGGCGCCGACCCGGTAGTAGGCCGCCGGGTTCCCGCCGCCGCCGAGCATCGTCAGGGCCCACTCGACCCCGAGGTCGAACCGGACCGGACCGGCCGACCGGTTCTCGACGCTCACCTCGAGATCGAGCGTCGGACGGCGTCGGTCGTCCCCGAAGACGAACCGCTTGTCGACCCGGATCACCCGGGCCGGATCGTCGAGCGCCACGTCGCGGCGGAGCGCCAGCGATCCCGCTCCGACGGTCACGACGTCGTAGGCGCCGTCGACCGCATCGCCCGGCTCGACGGCGCGACCCTCGGCGAAGTCCGCGGCGGTCGTTCCGGGAGCGAACAGGTGGACGAGGCCGGACCGTCGCTCGTAGACGTCGTAGCGGAGCCGGGCGGCGAGCCCCGGCTCTCGGCTGCGGACGATGTCGTGGATCGTGGCGACGGCCCCACCGTCGCCGTGGGGGTCGTCGGCCCCGGCGACCACCGGGCCGGCGACCGCGCTCGCCAGGAGCCGGGCGTGGTACGCCTCCGGCCGACGGCGCATGACCGAGGTGAGCGCGTGCCGGACCGCCCGGATGTCCCACGTCCCGAGCCCGCCGCCCTCGAACGGGTCGACGACGGCGATCTGACCGGGCGTGGCGACGAGGATCTCGTCGACGCCGTCGAGGTCCGTGTCGAGCGGGCCGATCCCGTCCGTCCCAACCGCCGGAACGCGCGGGCGACGAGGTCGGCCAGGTCCTCGGCCGCGATGAGGTGCTCGTGGGTGGCCAGGCGCATGTGCGAGATGTAGATCCCGCCGAACACGCCGTGCCAGTAGCAGTCGTTCGACTGGCCCTGATGGAGGTGGTCGCGGGCGAGGTCGGCCTCGCGACCTGGCGGCATCGCCGCGACCTTCGCCGAGGCGCGGAGCATCTGCTTGTGGAGGTCGTTGATCTCCCGGTACTTGACCTGGAAGTTCCGCCAGAAGCCCGCCGCGCAGCCAGCGCGCCCAGGGCGCCCCGCTCGCCTCGGCGGCCTTGACCGCGGCCTCGAAGGCGCAGGCCCTGGTCGGCGGGCAGGGCCCATTCGCCCATCTCGAAGTAGGACGATGTCGGGATGTAGATCCGGCCGATCGGGCGGTGTCGAGCGAGCCAGTCGCTGGGGGTGACCGTTGCGATGGTCGGGTGCGCCTCGACCGCCGAGAAGAACCGGTCGACCCAGCCGTCGGCGCCCCAGCAGTGCTCGTAGGTGTCCGGCCACGCCCCGAACTTCTCGCCGTCGTCGCCCATGAACCCGAGCCGGTCGCCGGCGGGGGTCGCGTTCGCGACGAGCCGATCGATCATGTCCTCGACCCGACCGAACGGCATCCCGTAGCGGAGCTGCTTGTCCGAGCCGAAGACGGCCAGCAGCCGGCCCTGGTCCTCGGTCGTATACGGACCCCACAGGGCGTCGGTGTCGAGCGCGGCCGCGCGGAAGTGGGCGTCGTCGAGGATCGTCCAGCGATAGCCGGCGTCGACGATCGAGGTCGGCAGGTCCGGCTCCCAGACCCGCTCGGCCAGCCAGGCCCCGGTCGGTCGTCGCCCGCCGATCCGCTCGATCTCGTCGGCCATCCGACCGAGCTGGTGGACCCGATCCCGCTCGGGCAGCGAGGCCAGGACGGGTTCGAAGTAGCCCCCGCCGAGGAGCTCCACCTGGTCCCGCCTGACGAGGCTGGCCAGGCGGTCGAGGAAGCCCGGCCGCTCGACCCGGATCCAGTCGAGGAGGGGACCGGTGTAGTGGAGGCCGGCCCGGATGATGGGATGCCGCTCGAGCGCCTCGACCATCGGCAGATAGGCCCGCTCGTAGCTCTCGGCGATGACCCAGCCGAAGTTGCCCACCGGCTGGTGGTTGTGGAAGACCATCGCCAGCGAGATCGTGTCGCCCACCCTGGCCCTGCCTCCGTCGCTGTTGACGCCGCCCGGCCGACCTGCTACGTTGCGCTAAACCGGTTTGCTAAACCGATTTATCGGACCATCATACAGGCCGTTGCCAGCGTAGGCCACCCGTCCCGGGTCTCGCCGGCCCCTCGCAAGACGGCCGCAGTGGAGGAGCTGCGACAGCGTGGTCCAGGTGAGCCGTCGGCCCACGATCGCCGATGTGGCGGATGCCGCGGGCGTGTCCAAGACGGCCGTGTCGTTCGCGTTCAACCAACCCGACCGGCTCGCCGCCGACACGGCCAGCCGGATCCGGTCGGTGGCCGATTCGCTCGGCTATCGCCCCCACCCGATCGCCCGCATGCTCAGCGCCGGGCGGACCCGCTCGATCGGCATCCTCACCCCACAGGCGCTGTCGGTCATCTTCGAGAACCCGTTCTTCAGTTCGTTCAACTCCGGCGTCGCCGCCGCGGCCGAGGCGTCCGGCTACGCCCTCCAGTTCGTCTCGCCGCTCCACGGATCGCTGGCCCGGGCGATCAACCGAGCGACCGTCGACGGCGTCGTCGCGGTCGGCCTGTCGGCGCAGCACCCCGAGGTCGAGCAGATCCTCCGGTCCGGCCTGCCGATGGTCCTGGTCGACTCGACGGGGCTGCCCACCCAGCCGGCCGTGTCGGTCGACGATGAAGGCGGCGCCCGGCTCGCGGCCGAGCACCTGATCGGGCTCGGCCATCGCTCCTTCGTCGTCCTGTCCATCGAGCCGTCCGAGCGCGCCGACGTCGAGGACCCCGAGAGTGTCCCGGCCCGGCGCCTCCGCGGCTACCGGTCCGCGCTGCAGGAGGCGGGGATCGTCCTGCCCGACGAGGCCATCCTCAGCGCGCCGTCCACGATCCCGGGCGGGGCGGCCTCGTTCGCCGAGACCTGGGAGGCGGGCCTGCGACCGACGGCCGTCCTGGCCATGAGCGACGCCATCGCGGTCGGGGCGATGCGCGCGGCTCGCGAGCGCGGCCTGGCCGTGCCGGCCGATCTGAGCGTGGTCGGCTTCGACGACGTCGAGCTGGCCCGCTTCGCCGATCCAGCCCTCACCACCATCCACCAGCCCATCGCCCACAAGGGCGAACGGGCGGTCGAGATCCTGCTCGCGATCCTGGAGGGCAGGGACGGAACCGAACACCACGAGACCCTGGCGACCCGGCTGGTCGTGCGCGCGTCCACTGGATCCGCGCCCGACACGGACCGCCGAGACGATTGAAGGGGATCATGCCGCCCGAGCCGATCCATACGCCCGCCTGGGTCCGCGACGCCGTCTTCTACCAGGTCTTCCCGGACCGCTTCGCGCGCAGCCCGAGGCTGGCGCCGGTCGGGCCGTACGAGACCTGGGATACGCCGCCGACGATCCACGGCTTCAAGGGCGGGGACCTGTACGGGATCGCCGAGCGTCTGGGCGAGCTGGACGAGCTCGGGGTCACCGCCCTCTACCTGACCCCGATCTTCAGCTCCGCCTCCAACCATCGCTACCACGCCTACGACTACCTCGAGGTCGACCCGCTGCTCGGTGGCGACGCGGCGTTGCGCGAGCTCCTCGACCGGGCCCACGAGCGGGGGATGCGGGTCATCCTGGACGGCGTCTTCAACCACTGCGGCCGGGGCTTCTGGCCGTTCCACCACGTCCTGGAGAACGGCGCCGCGTCGCCGTACCGGGACTGGTTCCACCTCGATCCGGCCGTCCTGGACGGCTCGACCGGCCTCAACGCCTACCCCGACCGGGGCGGTGGCGGAGGTGCGGCGTCCCTCGGTTACCGCGCCTGGTGGGGCCTCCCGGCGCTGCCCAAGTTCAACACCGACCACCCGGCCACCCGCGAGTACCTGCTCGCCGTCGGCGAGCACTGGCTCCGTTTCGGGATCGACGGCTGGCGGCTGGACGTCCCGGGCGAGATCGACGACCGCTCGTTCTGGCAGGAGTTCCGTCGGCGCTGCCGGGCGATCGACCCCGAGGCCTACCTGGTCGGCGAGATCTGGGACGAGGCGCCGGAGTGGCTCGAGGGCGACCGGTTCGACGCCCTGATGAACTACCCGCTCGGGACGGCCATCCTCGGCTTCGCCGGCGGCGACCAGCTCGACCAGGACGTGATCCGCCGTCACGACTCGTACCGCCGGATGCTCCACCCGCTCGACGGGCCGGGGTTCGCCCGCCGCCTCGAGGCGCTGATGACGAACTACGACCCCGACGTGGTCGCGGTCCAGCTCAATCTCATCGGCAGCCACGATGCGCCGCGGGCGCTGACGGTCCTCGGTCGCGACCGGACCTCGCTCCGGCTGGCGACGCTCCTCCAGGCGACCCTACCCGGTGCGCCGTGCATCTACTACGGCGACGAGATCGGGCTCGAGGGCGACCACGATCCGGACAACCGGCGGGCCTACCCGGCCGACCCGGGGGCCGGCGACCGCGACCTCCGGGCCTTCTTCCAGGCGGTCCTCGCCGCCCGGCGGGAGCACGTGGCCCTGCGCCGCGGGACGGTCCGCGTCCTCTCGACGACCGGCTCCGGGGTGGCCTACCTGCGCGAGGCGGACGGTCGGAGCGCGATCGTGGCAGTCAACGCCGGGCCGGGTCGCGCGACGCTCGCACTGCCCCGCTCGGACGACCGGACGTATGAGCCGCTGGCCCTGCCCGGCCTGCCGGACGGCTCGCTGTGGAGTGGCTCGGTCGACCTGCCGCCCGAGAGCGCGCTCGTCCTCGTCGAGGCCTGACGGCTCAGCCGGCCTCGGTCACGATCGGTTCGCGCTTCCGCCGGGCGGTCTCGCGCGCGATCGCGACGCCGGCCGCCGGGAGGTACAGCTGCTCGGTGTACTCGTGGAGCATCCGGGTGGCCGAGAAGCGCCAGATCGTGCTCGCGATCGAGTTCCGCATCAGCTCCGTCCAGGCGCGCGGGACGCCGGCCCGGTCGCGCTGGTAGTAGCGCGGGACGATCTCGTCCTCGAGGATCCGGTAGAGGTCCTGGGCGTCCGCCCAGTCCTGGGCGCCCTCGTCCGGGTTCGTCTCGCGACCGCCGATCGCCCAGCCGTTGTCACCCGTCCAGCCCTCGTCCCACCAGCCGTCGAGGACCGACGCGTTGACGATGCCGTTCTGGGCCGCCTTCATGCCCGACGTCCCGCTCGCCTCGAGCGGCCGGCGCGGGTTGTTGAGCCAGACGTCGACGCCGTGGACCAGGAAGCGGGCGATCCGCATGTCGTAGTCCTCGAGGATGAAGACCCGGCCGCGCAGCTCCGGCGAGCGCGACCGGGTGAAGATCTCCTGGATGACCCGTTGGCCTGGCCGATCGGCCGGATGGGCCTTGCCGGCGAAGACCACCTGGACCGGCCGGTCCTTGTCCCACAGCAGCCGGGCGAGGCGATCCATGTCGCTGAACAGCAGGGCAGCCCGCTTGTAGGTGGCGAAGCGGCGGGCGAAGCCGATCGTCAGGATGTCCGGGTCGAGGGCCGTCTCGAGCTCCTCGAGGACGGCTGGCGACTCGCCGTGCCGGGCGAACTGGTTGCGCAGCCGGTGGCGGGCGAAGATCGCCAGCTCCAGCTTCTGGCGCTGGTGGCCGCGCCACAGCTCGGCGTCCGGGACACGGGACATCCGCTCCCAGAACCGGCCTCGCTCGGTCCCCGGGTCGAGGTCGTCGAGGTCCGCCTCGAGGTAGCGCCCGAACAGGGCCGACATCGCCGTGCCGACCCAGGTCGGCCCGTGGACCCCGTTCGTGATCGCCAGGATCGGCTTGTCGATGACCCCGGTCCAGGTCGCGTTGGCCGTCTCGGCGTGGAGTCGGCTGACGGCGTTCGCTCCGTTCGTCTGGCGGAGCGAGAAGGCGGTCATGTCGAACACGTTCGGGTCGCCGTCGACGCCGCGCCCGAGCTCGAGGACCCGGGCGACCGGGACGCCGCCGGTGGTCGGCCGGCCGTCCCCGTCGAGGAGCGGCCCGGCGATCCTCCGGACGAGGTCGGCCTCGAACCGTTCGTTGCCGGCCGAGACGGGGGTGTGGATCGTGAACACGCTCGTCCGTCGGACATCGGCGAGCGCCTGCGTCGAGGCTCGACCCGGTGGCCACCAGCTCGCGGGCGCGCTCGGCGAGGAGGAACGCCGAGTGGCCCTCGTTGAGGTGCCAGGCCGCCGGGGCGAAGCCGAGGGCGCGGATCGCCCGAACGCCGCCGACCCCGAGGACGAGCTCCTGGTGGAGGCGCATCTCGCGGCCCCGGACGTACAGGATGTTGGTGATCGGCCGGTCGGCCTCGGTGTTCTCGGGCACGTCGGTGTCGAGCAGGAGGACCGGGACCCGCCCGACCTGGGCGACCCAGACCGCGGCGGTCAGCTCGCGGCCGGGCAGCGGGATCGTCACGCTCAGCGCGTCGCCGCTCGGATCGGCCGCCCGGAGGAGCGGCAGCCGGTTCAGGTCGTAGTCCGGGTAGGCGTGCTCCTGGTGGCCGTCGGCGTCGATCGTCTGGCGGAAGTAGCCCTTCCGGTAGAGCAGCCCGACGCCGATGAACGGGAGGGCCATGTCGCTGGCCGACTTCATGTGATCGCCGGCCAGGACGCCGAGCCCGCCCGAGTAGATCCCGAGCGACGCGTGGAAGCCGTACTCGGCGCAGAAGTAGGCGATCGGACCGTCGAGCGCGGAGCCGTACTGGCGCTGGAACCAGTGACCCGAGCCGTTCTCGATGTAGGCGTCGAACTCGCGGACGATCGACTGGTACTCGGCCAGCAGGTCCGGGTTGTCGAGCGCCTCGGCCCAGCGGACCGGCCCCTCGAGGAGCGGGATCGGGTTGCGGTAGCGGGCCCAGGCCGCACCGTCGAGCCGACTGAACAGCGCGCGCGCGCCGGGATGCCAGGTCCACCACAGGTTGTAGGCGAGCCGGCGCAGGCCGTCGAGCTGGGGTGGGATCCGGAACGGGACGCCGGGCAGCGTCGGGACGCGGACGAGGGACTCCATCTCCGCGCATCATACCGGCCGAGGAGGGATCCTCCCGGCTACCATCACGCCATGCGCGTCGCGTTCGTCGCCGCCGAGTGCGAGCCCTGGGCCAAGACCGGCGGACTGGGCGATGTCGTCGATGCCCTGGCCCGCGCGCTGGGCCGGATCGAGGGCGGTCCGGAGGCTCCGGTCGACGTGTTCCTGCCCCGCTACCGGGCGATGCGCCTGCCCGACGGCGAGCACCCGCGGCGCCGGATCCGGGTCCCGGACCCGCTCTCGCCGATCGGCACCACCGAGGTCACGATCGTCGACGTCGTCAGCCAGGGCTACCGGCTCCGGCTGGTCGACCATCCGCCGGCGTTCGACCGGGCCGGCTACTACGGCGACCCGACCGGTGGCGACTACCCCGACAACGCCTGGCGGTTCGGCCTGCTCGGCCGGGCCGCCCTCGAGACGCTCCGGGCCGACGGCCGCCCGGTCGACGTCCTCCACCTCCACGACTGGCACGCCGCGCCCGCGGTCGTCCTGCGTGACCGGTTCTACGCCGACGATCCGATCGTGGGCCGGGCCGCTGCGCTCCTGACGATCCACAACCTGGCCTACCACGGCTGGGTCCCGCGGGACCGGCTCGGCGAGCTCGGGCTGGCCCTCGGCGACCCGGTCGTGGCCGCCGACGCCGCCGGGATCGACCTCCTGTGGGCGGGGATCGAGCGGTCCGAGCTGGTCAACACGGTCTCGCCGGGCTACGCCGCCGAGGCGCTGACCCCGGAATACGGGATGGGTCTCCACGACACCCTGCGCTGGAAGGCCGGCCTGCCCACCCCCGACGGAACGCCCCGCTTCTTCGGCATCCTCAACGGGCTCGACGACGAGCTGTGGGATCCGGCGACCGACGCCGACCTGGCCGCCCGTTACTCGTCGGCCGACCTGCCTGGGAAGGCCGCCTGTCGGGCGGACCTCCTGACCCGCCACGGGATGGATCCCGAGGACCCGGCGCCGATCCTCGGGATGATCGGTCGGCTCGACCCCCAGAAGGGCTTCGACCTGCTGGCCGACGCGGCCCGGGCGCTCGTCGAGCTCGGTGCCCGGGTCATCGTCCAGGGCAGCGGCGACGCGCGGCTGGCCGACCCGTTCCGGGCGCTCGCGGCGGCCCACCCCACGTCGGTCGCCCTGGTCGAGCGGTTCGACCGCGCCAACGCCCGCCGGATCTACGCCGGCTCGGACCTGTTCCTCATGCCGTCCCGGTTCGAGCCCTGCGGACAGGGCCAGATGATCGCCCTGCGCTACGGGACGCCGCCGCTCGTCCGGCGCACCGGCGGGCTGGGCGACACGGTGATCGACGAGACCGAGCGGCCGGGGGAGGGGACCGGGTTCGTGTTCGACGCGCCGACCCCGCGCGCCCTCCTGGAGGCATGCCGGCGGGCCTTCGCGATCCGTGGGGCCGCCGGCTCGACGTCCGAGTGGGCCGCCCTCGTCCAGCGCGGGATGGCCCTCGACTTCGGCTGGCAGATCGGCTCGGCGCCGCGCTACGCGGTCGCCTATCGGCGGGCGGTCGAGCTGCGCCGGGCGGTCGTCAGCGGGTAGCGGCCGGCTCGTCGCCGAGGGCGCGGAGGAGCGCCAGGGTCGTCGCCTCGACATGGGTCCGCTGCGGCGAGTGAGGTCCGTCCGCGATGGTCAGGACATGGTCGGCGCCGACCCGCTCGGCGAGCCGGGGGAGCCACGCCGCCGGGGTCAGGCTGCCGGTCGCGTCCTCGCCCCGGACGACCCAGATCGGGACGCTCGAGACCGCCGGGTCCGCCAGGGCGTCGACGGAGGCATCCCAGTCGCCGTTCCCGAGCAGGACCGCGGACGCCGCCTCCCCGACGACCTCGGTCAGCGACTCGGCCTTGACGATCTGCTCGCCCTCGGGCCAGTCCGGATGCTCCTCCCGGATCGTGGCCAGCGCACCACCGGGCGACCGGTCCGGCCGCTCCGACGGGTCGTCGACCATCGCCTGGAGCGCCGGTCGGTCCATGACCGGCGGGTCGAGGAGGACGATGCGGGCCGGGCGCAGGCCGGCCGCCGGCAGGCGAGCCGCCAGCATCGACCCCCAGCTGTGGCCGACGACCGACAGGTCGCCCTCGGCCAGACCGGCGAACGCCGCCCGGGCGAACGCCGCGACCACCCGCGCCGTGTCGTCGAACGCGAAGCCGCGGCCGTCCTCACCGCCACCCGTCCGGCCGTGGCCGGGCAGGTCCGGGGCGATCACCCGATGACCGACCGCGGCCAGCGCCGGCCCGACCCGCCAGAACGTCCGCGCGGAGGACGTCACGCCGTGGACCAGGAGGAGCGGGCGCCCATCCGGTCCGCCCCACTCGAGGGCGGAGACGCGGGTCCCGGCCGCCTCGATCGTGCGTCGGGTGCCGCCCTCGGGCAGGGCCCGGGCGGTGCGGATCGCCGCGGCCGCCGCCGGCGGGAGGTCCGCCTGGTCGGCCCGGATCGGCGCGGGGAAGCCGGCATCGGTCGAAGCGGTCATGACGTGTCCGGGTGCGGGTCGGTCGGGTCGCTCGAACGTACCACAGCGCGACGCGCCGTCGGACGCCCGCCGGGCGGCTAGAATCCGCGGACGCCGGCGGAACGCGCGGCGCCGCGGAGGATGGCATGGCCAGGCAGTTCGTCGTCCAGCTCAAGAACCAGCCGGGGGCGCTCGCGATCCTCGCCGAGGGGCTCGCCAGCCGGGGCGTCGACCTGCGCGCGATCGGCGGCGGGAGCATCGGCGACTCGGGTCACGTGATCATGACCACCGCCGACGACGACACGACGAAGGCGGTCCTCGACGAAGGCGACTACACGTACGTCGAGGGCGAGGCGATCCTGGCCGAGGTCGGCGACCGGCCGGGCGGGATGGCCGCGATCGCCCGCGAGCTGGCCGATGCCGGGGTGAACATCCAGGGCCACCTCTTCCTCGGCCGCTGGGGTGACCGGGCGATGTTCACCTTCGTCGTCGACAAGCCGGACGTCGCCCGTCCGATCCTCGAGCGCAAGCCCTAGACGGTCGCCGGGCCGGGGTCCGGGGCCGCGATGACTCGCCGCGCCGAACGGGCACCGCGCGAGACGAGGATCCGGTAGGTGAGCAGGAAGACGACCGGCACGGTCGCCCCGACGTAGATCCACCACGCCCAGGCGGAGCCGCTGTCGGTGCCCGCCGCCAGGCCGTGGGCGGTCGCCCCGACGAAGGCCAGGAAGGTCAGGTAGTGGAGCAGCCGCCACGCCCGCTGGCCGATCGTCCGCCGGACGTAGAAGCTGGCGATGACGGCCGCCATCAGGTAGAACGCGCCCTGCCCCGCGGCGACCGCCAGCGGGGCGTACGGAGCGAGGCCGGGCACGGCGATCTGGGGCAGGCTGAACGGGACAGATCTTGTCGAGCGCGAGCAGGGCGCCATGGATGCCGGCCAGCCCCAGCCCGAACGAGGCGAGGTCCTGGTGGAGGTTGAACGTGATCGGCCGGTGAGCGATCGCGTCGAGGATCTTCGTCGACAGGAGCAGTCCGTAGACGACCGAGCCAGCCAGGGCGAAGTAGGCGAGGAAGCCGGCCAACCGCTCGACCAGCCAGGGCAGGCTGGAGCGGTTCGTCTCCCAGGCCGTCGCCAGCGCCCTGGCAGCGTTCGGGGCGGTCGCCCCGAGGACGATCCCGACCGCGACGGCGAACAGGCCCCAGCGGATGAACCGGGTGCGTGGATCGAGACCGCGGAACCTCACCGGACCCACCGGAGCGTCGAGGGGGTGAGGAGGAGCTCGTCGCGGTCGGTCAGGAGGATCGCGCCGTCCACGCCCGGACGATCGAGCGCGTCGAGCGCGGCGTCGGAGCCGAGGATCACGGCGGTCTTGGCGTGGGCCTCAGCCTCGCGGGCCGTCCCGGCCAGGATCGTCGCCTGGACGATGTCGGTCCGGGCCGAGGCCCCGGTCCGCGGATCGATCAGGTGGTGGTCGACCCGGCCGTCGTGCATCCAGCGATGGACGCTCGTGCCGGAGGTGGCCAGGCCGAACCGGCGGCCGCCGTGCCGGTCGGAGCCGACCAGGTCGAGGACGAGGAGATCGTCGCCGCTCGAGCGCGGGTCGGCGACGCCGATCCGCCAGCGCTGGCCATGCCCGAGCCGGATCGCGATGTCGCCGTCGGCATCGACGACCGCGGCCGGGAACCGGTCCAGCCGGTCGAGCGCCCGATCGGCCAGCCAGCCCTTGGCCACCCCGTCGAGATCGAACCGGAGCCCGGGCGGTCGCCGGACGTGGGAGCCGCGGCGTCCGCGGTCCATCGACCAGGTCCGGTCGACCGGCGGCGCGCCGAAGGCCAGCTGGCCGGCGGTCTCGGCGGCGAGCCGGGCGTCGAGCAGGGCGACGTCGACGATCCCGTCGCTCAGGCCCTGGGCCATCCGCGCCCAATCGAGCGCGGCCGCGAGTGTCGGACGGACCGGCACCCGGGCCGCCGGGGATGCGTTGAGCCGGGTCAGATCGGAGGTCGTCGTGAACCGGGTCAGGCGATCGGCCCATGCCCCGAGCCGTCGCACAGTCGAGTCCGCGGCTCGCCGCGCGTCGGCGGCGGCCGTCATCCCCGCCGTCCAGCGGACGAACGTGGACCCCGACCGTGCCGCCCATCAGTCGGGTCACGACCGACACGAAGGGTGGCTCGGAGTCGTCGACCGCTCCGCTTGCGTCCGGACCCTGCCCGGTCGCGCTCGCCGCGGAGGGCCAGTCGGCCGGCTCGACGAACGCCACGCTCACGGCTTGGCGCCCGATTGGCGGGTCGTCACGACCACGGTCCGCGGCTTCGGCGCCGGCGCCTGCTTGACGACCGCGTGGGGCGGCGCCGTCTGGCCCGGTGCGAGCTTCACGTACTTCGTGACGTGACGGACGATCGGGGCCGGGTCCGCCGGCACGGTGATCGCGGTCTGGGCCTGCCCGGCGGCGGCGCCCGCGGCGGGCGGCGAGGCGAGCGCCGTGACCAGCGCGCTGGCCGCCGCGACCGCGCTCATCCCGACGGCGATCCGGAGCGGACCGGCGTCAGGTCGCGGCCTGGCGACCGCCGCGGGACGGGCATCGGCCGCGGGACGGGGAGTGACCGCGGCGCGGGGTGTGCCGGCCGGGTCGGTGGCCGTGGGCCGCCCCCTGGCCGGTTCCCCGGATCGGATGCCGCTCATCAGTCGCCGCCCTCCGAACCCTCGGCCTCGCCCTCGCCGCCGGATGACTTGACGACCTTGTGCACGGTCACCGTTTGCTGGGGCGGCGGCGCGGCGACGTAGACCGCGTCGACCTGGACCGGCGGCGGCGTGACATCGTCGGCGGTCGAGGTCGCCACCGACGTGGACGACGCGGCCGTCGCGGCCGGGGCGGTGCCCGGGGCGAACCCGGCGGCGGCCAGCGCGACCGCGAGGATGAGGGCTGCCGCGAGCGACGCGGCGAACAGGGCGGACCTGTGGACCATCGGGCGTTGACCTCCCGTCTGTGGTTGGCGATGAGGCCAGCATCGAGCCTGGCGATGGGAGCGGCCTGTGGCCCGGATGAGAACCTTCAAAGACGGGCCGTAGGAACCTCGACGGGTGCCCAGACCGGCCGCACAATGCCGGCCATGCGGATCCTCGTCGTCGAAGATGAAGCCAAGATGGCCGCGCTCATCCGGCGCGTCCTCACCTCCGAGCGACACGTCGTCGACGTGGCGCCCGATGGTGTCAGCGGGGTCGCCCTGGTGCAGGCGGGTCCATATGACGTCGTCGTCCTCGATCGGATGCTGCCCGACGTCGACGGGGTCACCCTCCTCCGCCTCCTGCGGGCGAAGGGGGTCACCACCCCGGTCCTGATGCTGACCGCGCTCGGCTCCATCGACGACCGGGTCGGTGGCCTCGACGCCGGCGCCGACGACTACCTGCCGAAGCCGTTCGCCTTCGCCGAGCTCATCGCCCGGATCCGCGCCCTCGGCCGACGGTCGAAGGTCTCGACCGGTCATCGCCTCCAGGCCGGCGACCTCAGCCTGGACGAGCTTCGCCACGTGGCCCAGGTCGGCGACCGGACGGTCGACCTGTCGGCCCGCGAGTTCGCCCTTCTCGGCTACCTCATCCGCCATGCCGGCCAGGTCCTCACCCGCCAGCAGATCCTCGACGGGGTGTGGGGCGCCGAGCCGGATGTCTACTCGAACGTGGTCGACCTCTACGTCCACTACCTCCGGCGCAAGCTCAGGGAGCTCGACCGAGCCGACCGGCTGAAGACCGTCCGCGGCGTCGGCTACACGCTCCGGTCCGAGGCCTGACCGGTCGGTGACGGATCCGACCGCCCGGCTGCTCACGGTCACCCGGCGCCGGTTGACCGTCGTCACCCTCGGGCTCATCGCCCTGCTCGTCGTCGGGATCGGCGCCGCGACCGCCGTCGTGGGCCTGCGGGCGTTCGACGCGGACGTCGACCGGGCCCTGGCCGGGAGCGTCGACGGTGCCGTCGCGGCGCTCGGCGGGGAGCTCCCGCAGGCCCAGGAGCAGAGCGACGCCGACGAGACGGCCCCGGCGTCGTCGGACACGTTCCTGCTCTACCTCGACGGGACCGGGCAGGTCGTCTTCAACCCGGGGCGGGTGGCGCTCGCCGGTCTGCCCGACGCCGCGGCCGTCGGCGCATCGGCCGCCTCGGGCCGCGACCTGCGGACGATCCACCCGGGCGGCGTCGCCGTCCGCCTGCTCACGGTGCCGATCCGATCGTCCGACGGAAGCTCGTCGGACGGGACGGCCCCGGTCGGCTTCGTCCAGGGCGGCTTCGTCCTGACCCTCCACGACGCCCAGTCGAACAGCCTGATCGCGGCCATCGCCCTGGTCGCCGGCATCGGGCTGGTCGGCGCGGCGATCGTGACCCTGCTGGTGACCTGGGACGCCCTCGTCCCGATCCGGCGCTCGTTCGACGCCCAGCGCCGCTTCGTCGCCGACGCGTCGCACGAGCTGCGCACGCCGACCGCGCTCATCCGGGCGAACGCCGAGGTGCTCGAGCGCGAGGGCCTGGTCAGCGACGACGGCCGGCCCCTGGTCGGCGACATCGTGGCCGAGTCCGACCGGCTCGCCCGGCTCGTCGGCGACCTGCTCCAGCTCGCCTCGAGCGACGCGACCGGGCTCGTCCTCGAGCGCCGACCGCTCGACCTCGCGCCGGTGGCCGCCGACACGGTCCGCCAGGTCGAGGCGCTCGCCGCCGAGCGTGGCGTCGCCGTCCGCATCGAGGCGCCGGGCGCAGGACCGAGCGTCGTCTCGGGCGACCGGGACCGGCTCGTCCAACTGATCCTCATCCTCCTCGACAACGCCTTCGACCACGCGCCCGAGGGGACGACGGTCAGCGTCGCGGTCGGGCGGACCGGCCCCAGGGTCGAGCTGTCGGTGGCCGACCAGGGCCCCGGCATCCCGCCCGGCGAGCGCGACCGGATCTTCGAGCCGTTCACCCGCCTGCCCGGGGTCCGTCGGGACCGCGCCGGCGGGACGGGTCTCGGGCTGGCCATCGCGCGCCGGATCGCGGCCGCCCACGACGGGACGATCCGGGTCGACGACGCGCCCGGCGGTGGGGCGCGCTTCGTGGTCGCCCTGCCCGCGGTGGCCGGGGGCGCCGCCGCCTGACCGACGCGTCCGAGACGGCGCCGCGCCGGATGGGCGAACTCACATCCGCGCCACACGACGCTCACATCGGCCAGCGCGATGGTCGGTCCAGGCCGTGCGGCGGCAGAACGCCAGCCGCGCGGCCGGCCACATCGTCGGGGCACCGACCACCCGAAGGTCCGGGGGATCGGATGAAGCCCCGGGCGGGTCGAGACCCTCGATGGGACATCGGCCACCATCGCGGAGGATCAGCTCATGGCCTACGTCATCGCCGAGCCGTGCATCGACAACAGCGACCAGTCGTGCGTCGCCGTCTGCCCGGTCGACTGCATCACGTCCGACCCGTCGGTCGACCGCAAGTTCTACATCGATCCGGACGGCTGCATCGACTGCGGGTCGTGCGAGACGGCCTGTCCGAACCAGGCGATCTTCCGGGCCGACCAGCTGCCCCGCCAGTGGGTCGACTTCGCCTGGATCGACGCGACCTGGTACCGCGATCCCGACGCGGCCCGCGAGGCCGTCGACGGCGCCGCGACGGCGGCCTGACGATGGACGCCACGGCCGTCCGCCGGCCCCTCCCGCCGGCGGCCACCGTCCGGCCCGGTCTCGAGCCGAACGCCACGCTGGCGAGGCGGGTCGACCTGACCCCGACGATCGCTCGGTTCGCGATCCGGCCTGACGACGGCGTCCCGCCGTTCGAGCCGGGCCAGTACTTCGCGCTCGGCCTGACCGTCGACGGCCGGTCGCTCCAGCGACCCTACTCGACCGCGTCGGCGCGAGACGCCCGCGTCGAGCTCGAGTTCCTCATCCGACTCGTGCCCGGCGGGGCGTTCACGCCCCGGCTCTGGCAGCTGGACGTCGGCGACCGGCTCAGGATCGGCCGCCCGAAAGGCCTGTTCACCCTTCGGCCACGCGATCCGCGGACCCACCTGTTCGTGTCGACCGGGACCGGCCTCGCGCCGTTCGTGTCGATGGTCGAGACGCTCGTCGACGGCGCCGGTCGGGCGGGCTCCGACGGTCCGGCCGCGCCTGCGCCACGGGCGGTCGTCGTCCACGGCGTGTCGCATGTGGCCGAGCTGGCCTACCGCGAACGGCTCGAGCGGATGGCAGCCGGCGGGGTCGGAGTCCGCTACGCGCCGGTCGTGTCGCGGCCGGCCCACCCGGCCAACGTCGGCTGGACCGGCCTGACCGGCCGCCTCGACATCCAGCTCGACGATCTGTGCGAGGCTCACCGTCTCGACCCGACCGACAGCGTCGCCTACCTGTGTGGCAACCCCGAGATGATCGCGACCGCCGAGCGGATCCTGACCGGCCGCGGCTTCGCCCGGGAGGCGATCGTCAGCGAACAGTACTGGCCGCTCGCCTGACCGGCCCCCGATGCAGCGACTGGTGCTAGTGTCATGGCGGCCATCCGGTCGGGTGGGCCCGAAGGGGGCGCTCGGCATCGGTCGATATGACCGACGGCCCTGCCGGTCGGCAGTGGTGGCTCGCAGACTGCGCCGATCAACCCGAACGGAGGCGATGTGATGACCAGGGTCCTCCTCGTCCACCATGACATCGACCTCGCCGACCAGGAGACGGACGCGCTCCGCCGGCGTGGCTACGAGGTCCAGCAGTGCCTCGGCCCGATCGGCGCTCACTGCCCGGTCCTGTCCGGACGCGTCTGCGAAATGGCCGAAGCGGCCGACGTGCTCGTCTACGACGCCTGGGCCACCGGCGAGCCCGAGGGCGCGCAGCAGCTCATCGAGGGTCTCCGCGAGATCCACCCGGACGTGCCGGTCGTCCTGACTGCCACCAGCTTCGAGCCCGACTGGATCGACCTCGCCGGGCGCCACCGGATCACCCCGCTCGTCGGGATGCCGACGGGAGACCGGCTGGCCGAGGCGATCGAGAAGGCGATCGGTCCCGAGCCGCCCGCTGACTGACCCTCTCCGCCGGCGACGCCTGTCCGTTATCGTGGGCTCGATGATTCGCGTCGGTTCGATCGTTCTACGGGTAGACGATCTGGCGCGCCAGACGCAGTTCTGGGCAGCCGCTCTCGACTACGTGCCTCGCGACGAAACGAGCGACGATTTCGTGCTGCTGCGCCCGAGGGACGGTGTCGGGCCGAACCTCTCGCTGGACCGGGTTCACTCGACGGTGCAGGTGCCGCCACGCATCCATCTCGACCTCTACGCAGAGGACCAGGCCGGGGAGGTCAGGCGCCTCATCGCGCTGGGGGCCACCGAGGTGCACTGGGACAAGCGACCACCGGACGCGGACTACGTCATCCTGGCGGACCCCGAGGGCAACCGCTTCTGTGTCGTGGACGCGGGCTAAGGGTTGTTCCTGCCCGACTCCTATCAGTCGGGCACGAGATACCCGAGCTGTGGTCGGGGCAATAGCCCCGTGGGTTGTGGATGAGTCAGCCTGTTGCCGACTATCCGCCACGGATGCTGGCAACCGCCCCGTCAGCCGCTCTCACTTCCGGGTGCAGGCCTCGCAACGCAGTCGTTGAAGGAGATCACCGTGGACGCTGATCCGGTCATCGAGATGCTTGGTCGTCCGCTTCGCCTGGCGGTGATCGGCGGTGGCCCGGGCAGCTTCATCGGTGCGATGCACCGAACGGCCGCACGGCTCGACGGTCGCTATGAGCTCGTGGCAGGGGTGGTCTCGTCCGATCCCGAGCGATCCCAGAAGGCTGCAACCGGAATGGGGATCGATCCCTCCCGCGCCTATGCCGATGCGGTCGCGATGCTCGATGCGGAGAGCGAACGGGGGGACGGTGCCGACGTCGTCGCCATCATGACCCCCAACGACAGCCATCATCGATATGCCATCGCGGCCCTGGATCGCGGGTTCGACGTCATCTGCGACAAGCCCATGACGAACACGCTCGACGAGGCCCTGGACATCGTCCAGAAGGTCCAGGCCACCGGGCTGGTGTTCTGCCTCATGCACAACTACACCGGGTACCCGATGGTGCGCCAGGCTCGCGCGCTTGTTGAAGATGGGCAGGTCGGTGAGATCAGGCTGGTCCAGGTCGAGTACGTGCAGGGAGGCAAGGCCGACGAGTCCGACCCCGACCCGGCCGACGGGTTGCCCTGGCGCTACAGCCCCGTGCGAGGCGGACCGTCGCTGGTGATGGGCGACATCGGAACGCACGCTCACAATCTGGTCCGATTCGTGAGCGGTCTCGAAGTCGCGGAAGTCGCCGCCGAGATCGGGCACGTGATCCCGGAACGGCCGGTCGACGACTACGGCGCCGCCATGCTGCGCTTCGACAACGGTGCGCGCGGGACCTTCTGGGTCACCCAGACCGCGGCCGGGGTGGAGAACAGTCTCGGGATCCGCGTGTCCGGCACCAAGGGCAGCCTGGAGTGGCACCAGGAACGGCCGACGCGGCTGACCTTCAAGCCGCTCGAAGGACCGGTTCGCGTCTACACGCCGAATGGGCCCGGGGCGCTGCCGGCTTCGGCCCGGGCCTGCCGGATCGTCGCCGGGCACCCGGAGGGCTTCCATGAAGCCTTCGCCAACATCTACTCGGACGCCGCCGAGGCGATCGCCGCGCGGCGGTCGGGCCGGGAGCCCGATCCGCTGGCGCTGCAGTTCCCGAACGAACGGGACGGCGCCATCGGGGTGAAGTTCGTCGAGGCGGCGGTTGCGTCGAGCGGCGCCAACGGCGTCTGGACCGATGCCAGGCTGTCGTTCAAGGAGGAGTCGTGATGCCCGAACGCAGGGAGATCGGACATGTCGAGGCTCGTGGCCTCGTGGCGATGATCGGGGACCGGCTTGATGCCAACGGACAAGGTGCCGCCGTGGCCGTCGTCGACCCGCATGGCGAGCTCGTTGCGTTCCTCCGCACCGACGGCTGTGGATTGGCGTCGATCAACATCGCCATCCACAAGGCGTTCACGGCGGCTCGCGAGCGTGTCGAATCCAGGGTCCTGGGAGAGCGATCCCGAACGGAGGGCTTCCCCATCACCAACTTCGGAGATCCGCGCTACGTGGGATGGGGCGGTGGAGTCCCGATCGTCGTGGCCGGTGAGGTGATCGGAGCCATCGGGGTCAGCGGCCTGCCCGAAGATGCCGACGTCGAGCTGGCCCGCTGGGCGGCTGCCAGTCTTGCCGCCGCGGGTTGATCCGAAACGAGAGGTTGACCGCTGTGGGCGTCCCTCGCCGTCCGGGCGGCTCACACCCGCCAGGCGATCTGGGCAGGAGGCGTTCGGGTGGTCGGCGAGTCGGCCTGTTGCACCCGGGTCATCGACCGGGCTTCGGTCCTAGGCGGGCGGGCCCGCCGGCACGACGCCGAGCTGCTGCATCATCGCCAGCAGGTCGATGACTCCCCAGTGCTCGCCCACGCGACCATCCTCGGCGAACCGGAAGACGTCGATGAGCTGCACGTCGACGCTCTTCCCGGTCGCCGGCATGCCCTGGAATTCACCTCGCTGGGTGCCGGTGTAGCGCACCCGCGCGACGACCTTGGCACCGTCCGCGACGACGTCTTCAACGTCCATGCGCAGGTCGGGAAACGCGGCGAGCTGCATCCGGAAGAACGTCTTGACCCCATCCTTCGTCGGCGCGAGGCCAGGCGTCTCCTCGTGCTCGACGAAGTCGTCGGCCAGGAGTTCGCCGAATGCGTCCAACTCTCCCGCGTTGATCAGGTCGTACAGGCGTCGTGCGGTCGCGGCGTGATCCATCATGCGGCTCCTTCGAAGGTGGGGTCGAGCAAGTGTACGGGCCCGCCAGCCCGCAGGGTCGGCCTGTTCAGGCACCGAGCATGGCTGGCGGCAAAGGACGCTGAGCTGGCTGAGGATGAGTCGGCCCAGCTATCGGTGGCCGCCACTCCAACGCCGATGGGGCACGAGACTCCCGTGCTGTGGTCTGCGCACTAGCCTCCCGGATAGCTCGGTGAGTCAGCCTATTGCCCTGGGAGGCGGAGACTCGACCTCGGTCCTGCGGCGAAGCCTGAGACTCTGCTGCAGCCGTACTCCGATCCTGGGCCCCCGGCTACTTCTCGATGTAGACCGTCACCGGCGGGATCATCCCGTACCGCTCCATCGCCGCCGCCATCTCGGGAGAGACTGCGGTCTGCGCCGCCTGAAAGGCCTCCATGTCGGGGACGTCCCAGGTGCTGGCGACTCGGTTGCTGCCGTCCATCGCGACGTAGCTGGTCCCGTCCGACGCGACGGCGGACATCTGGGCGATCATCTCCGGCTTGAACTTCAGCCAGGCCTCGACATCCTTGACCGCCGCAGTGACCACGATCTTCGGCATGCCCTCTCCTTGGGGAGGTGCGCCTTCCAGGCCCAATGCCGAGGACGCCGACCCCGATGCGTAGGCGGGAGTATGCGGGTGCGCTCCACTTCCTGTCGCGGACGAGGGTCAGCCTGACCGGATGCTTTGGCGAGGCGACCCGAACGGCATCGCGCGGTCATCCCTGGACGAACTTGATCGGGGCCTCGGACTCGTGGCCAACGCTCACCCCGAGCCCGACCGGGCAGCTGACGCCAGTCGAGTGGTCGGGGCAGTAGCCCCGCGGATTCTGAGATAGGTCGTCGTGCTTGACTGCTGCTGACACGCTCGCCCAGCCTGATCGCGCCGCACGCAAACCGTAACGCGCGCCCGCCGTCCTGGCGGACATGCCACGGCGACACGCGAGATGAGCCTAGTCGCCATGTGGCGCCCTTAGGCGTGAGTCCGTTTGTGTCCGCTGAACCGGAGGCATCCGTCGATCCGCGCGTCAACGCGAAGGTCAGCGACGGGCGACGCTGACCTTCTCGACGTGACGCCGTTCTACGCTGCTGACCCCGACGAAGTGCTCGCAGTGGCCCGCCACCCCGACGTGTCACCGGCAGACTGGGCAGCGATGGCAGATGGGTTGAATCCCTTGGCGATCAGCCAGACCGCCATGACCATCTCCTGCAGGGCGAGCGGCGCCATGAGGACGCCGAGCGAAAACCCGAACATGCTCCCAAGCGGCGGCACGATGTAGAGCGCAGCCCCCACGAGCCCCCAGGTGGACAGCCACCGGGGCACGAGCCGCGACTGGTAGAGCATGAAATAGAACATCAGCGCGCCGAGAACGAACGGGATGGCGATCACCTGATCCCAGATCACGGTCTCGGTTGTCCGCACGAAGTTGGCGAGCGGTCCCGCATCCGCCTCCTTGCTGAGGGCGATGAGCAGCAGCCACCCGAGCGCAGTGACGATGTAGAAGATCGTCTCGAGCGCTCCGCGGAAGACGACGTACCCGACGGCCAGGGTCTCGTTGTACCTCTTGCCGATGGGCCAGAACACGACCGGGACGAGCGCGAGGGCGAGGCCCGCCAGCAGGAGGAGCAGGGCTCCGAGGGCCACCCGGTTCGGCTCTGCGGCGACCTGGGCCAGGTAGGCCGGGCCCGACAGGACCGCGTTCGTGACGACCGTGCTGAGGACCATGCCAACCGTTCCGATGATGTACAGCACGCCGACCCAGATGGCGGCCTTGCGGTCCGCGCTCATGCCGGGCGCCCCCGGAGCTGCGGCGACGGCTGGATTCGTGACCATTCCCCTCTCTCCCATCGTCGTGGCAGGCCCACGGGCCTCGCCCATGCGTTTGAGACGCTCGAGGTCCGGTGAGGACCCCTACTCAGGTCGGGGCGACAGGATGACGACCGCGGTCTCGCGAGAGCGGCGGGCCGCAAAGGCGTCGAGGTCCTTGTCGTACGCGGCCCACCTGGCCCACAGGCGTGGCCGCTCGTCCGCGTCCGCTGCGCGCGCGTGGACGGCGCGCGACCCACCGGGCAGATCGACGGTGGCGTCCGGCTGCGCCTGCAGGTTGAGCCACCAGGCAGGCTCGGGATCGGCCCAGCCGTTCATGGCCATGGTGACCAGGTCGGGACCGTCCTCGAAGTAGGCGAGGATGGCGATGCGCTCCTCACCGCTGCGGCGCCCGACCGTCCGCAGACGCATCATGCCCTGGTGCTCGGCCGTCGCGGTCCGGAGGCCGAGCCGGCCGCCTGTGACTGAATAGACGGCACGCTGCACCACCCAGAACGAGCGGATGAACCAGCGCGGCGGCAGATGCGCAGACTGCTCGCGCTTTCCGGTCACAACCATCTTCTTCTCTCCCGTCTCTGGGGACCATGCCCACCTGCCATGGGCATCCAGCGTCTCGGACGTGGCCTCGCGCAGTCCAGGCGGCCAACCAATGGCCGTGCATCGTCACCGCGCTGTCACCGAGCATCGCCGCGACCCCGGGTCCCGCCAAGGGCCGTTGGTCGTCATGTGACGGCGAGGTCACGCCAGCCTCCGGTTCGGTGCTCTAGCTCGGACCGCTCCTCGGCTCTTACCCCGAGGGCCCTGCAGGCAGGATGGTTGCGGCCAGGACGCCAGGGCGCCTCACCTAGGCGAGTTCAGCGCTCTGCGCTACTCCGAGCCCGACGGGGCAGGCGACGCCGGTCGAATTGTTGCACTGGTACCCATTTGGGTTCTCAACCGGACTGCTGCCTGGCGGACGAAGTGATGAACTGGAACCCCGCGTAGACCTGTTCATCCGGGTCCAGCGGCTTGTTGCAGCCATCGCAGAGCCTTGCCGGAGCAGCCGGCGCCTCGGCGTCGGCATCTTCCGAAGCGCCTCAGCGCGTTGCATGAAGCCGAGCTTCCTGCCTAGCATTGCCCCATGAGCGAGAAGCGAACGACTGCTCGGGCATTCCACGACGCCGTCGGAGTCGAGGACTGGCGGGTCCTTTTCTCTGGCGCCCACGCCTACTTCCACGTCGGATCGTTCGCGGAAGCAGCAAGGTTTGTGGCCGCGATCGCCGAAGTTGCGGAGGTTGTGGGCCACTTCCCCGACGTGGACGTGCGACCCGAGGGAGTCACAGTCCGGACCGCCTCCGGGGAGTACGGAGCTCTGAGCCATCGCGATGTCGAGCTGGCACGCCAGATTTCGGCAGAAGCTCGGAAGTTGCGGATCGAGCCGGACCCCTCCCAGGTCCAAGTCGTGGGCATTGCGGTGGCACAGGATGCAGGCAGCGACGTAGGTCCGTTTTGGGCCGCAGCCCTCGGGTACAGGAGCCTTGGACCGAAAGAAGACGTCGTCGATCGGCACCGACGTAACCCGCACGTGTCGTTCCAAAGCCTCCGCCCTCCCAAGCCGGGGCGTGGCCGGACCCACATCGACGTCAGCGTGCCGGCCGATCAGGCCGAAGCAAGAGTCGCGGCAGCACTCGAAGCTGGCGGACGCTTGGCGGACGGTACGCATGTGCCCCATTGGTGGACACTCGCGTCGCCCGAGAACCACGGTGTCGACATCGCGGCTTGGCCGGACTTCGAGGACGACGAGGAAGACTGAGCCATGGCGGCACCCGTCATCAACACACGTCGCTCAGGCCGTCAGTCTACGTACTGAAGCGGCGTGACCGGGATGCCGAAGTCGTCCGGCAGTTTGACTCCCGTCCGATGGTCCGGGCAATACGCTCCCGGGCCTCGGTTCTTCGCGAGGTACTGCTGGTGGTAGTCCTCGGCGTAGTAGAAGGGGTTGGCGGCGGCGTCCACGATCTCGGTCGTGATGGCGCCGTAGCCGGCAGCCCGGAGGCGTTCGGCATAGGCGTCGCGTGAGGCCTCCGCGTCCCGTCGCTCGGCGTCGTCGGCGACCAGGATGATCGAGCGGTACTGGGTCCCGGTGTCGTTGCCCTGGCGCATCCCCTGGGTCGGGTCGTGGTCTTCCCAGAAGACCCGGAGGAGCTGCTCGTACGAGACCTTCGTCGGGTCGTAGGCGACCAGGACGACCTCGGCGTGGCCGGTCCTGCCGGTGCAGACCTCGCGGTAGGTCGGGTTTGGCGTCGACCCGCCGGCGTAGCCGACGGCCGTCGAGATGATGCCCGGGGTCATCCAGAACTTCTTCTCGGCGCCCCAGAAGCAGCCGAGCCCGAAGACCGCGGTCCGGGTCCCGTCGGGCCACGGCGCCGCGAGCCTTGCCCCGTTGACGTGGTGCCGCTCGGGGATGTCCATGGGGTCGGGCCGGCCGGGGAGCACCTCGGTCGGCGTTGGCATGGCCGGAGCCTTGGACAGAAGCCACATACGTAGATGGTATGCGCGACCGGCGAGCGCGTTACGGTGCGACCGGGAGCGGCCCCGGCGACGGTCCGACCGGCCGCCCGAGCGGACCGATCAGGCTCCCGCGCGGCGTCTCCGGGTGCTCGATGGCGACGGAGCGGTTCATCAGCCCCTCGTCCTATGCATGGCAGTCGGATGCGGACCCGCCTAAGGCGGCCGTGGAGGCATGGCGGTGGTCCGCTGTCGCCGGATGCGGCCGCGGCAGCAATGCTGGTCATATCGCGCTCCCCGGATCGCGCCGCCGAGCCATAAGAGCCGTCGCGAGCCGGAATAGCCGTCGCGAGCCGCGCTTCCCCGCCAGCCGCGGGCCGTCACGAGGCGCGGACGACCGCCACGGACCCCCGCGGATCAGGCCCCGCCCTGTGCCTGGGCGATGATCGACTTCGCATCGTTGATCGGGATCGCGAAGCCAAGGCCCGCGGCGGTCGCCGAGGTAGCCGTGGTGATCCCGATGACCTTGCCGCTCGCGTCGATGAGCGGCCCGCCACTGTTGCCCGGGTTGATCGCCGCGTCGGTCTGGATCAGGTGGCTGAGCTGGGTCGGTCGGCCGGTGAACTCGCTCCGCACGGTGATCTCCCGGTCGAGCCCCGAGACGATCCCCTTGGTCACGGTCTCGGTGTACGTCCCGAGCGGGCTGCCGATCGCCAGGACCGACTGGCCGACCTTGACCGACGACGAGTCTCCGAACTGGGCGGGGGTCAGGTCGCTGGCCGTCACCCGGATCACGGCCAGGTCGGCGACGGCGTCCTCGGCCACGACCGTCGCGTCGAGCGTCCGGCCGTCGAGCAGCTGGACCGACAACCCGCCGCCGCCGGCGACCACGTGGTCGTTGGTCAGGATCAGGCCGTCGGCGGTCACGACGATCCCGGTCCCGACATCGGTCGCCCGGCCGGCTGAGGTGGTGATCGTCACGACCGACGGCTCGGCCGCGGCCGCGATCGCCGTGTCGTCGAGGGTCGTGCCGACGCTGGTCAGGGCGGCACCGGGACTGGCCGCCGCGGTCGTGGACGTCGTCGCGGTCGTCGTGGCGGCCGGGGTCGTGGTCGTCGGCGGGACGAGCGTGACGACCGCCAACGTCGACGCCGCCGCGACCGTTGCCGACAGGATCGCCGCGGCGAGCATCAGCCGGGCGGTGGAGCGATTCGACCGTGTGTCCGTATCCATCGGAAGCCTCCGAGGCGTCAGTGTCCTTCGTTCGGGACGACGATGCACGGCTCAGCCTGTCGGACGAGTTACGGACGCTCTCAGGACCTTCCAAGGATCCGTCGTCAGGCTCTGAGGGCGGGGGGAGCCCGTCGGCCCATCACGACACCCACTCGTACACGCGCGGAGGCATCGATGGATCGACCCGAACCGGAGGTCCGGTTCCAGGAAACCGTCAACCGAACGAACCGGCTGCGTATCGGCGCGGCCGTGGGAGCTGTCCTCGTCGGCGTGTTCGGCGTCGCGGTCGCCATGGCGGCCTCGCCGTCGCCGACCGCAGCGCCGGGCGCATCGGCCCCGAGCGACCAGAAGGCCCCGACCGCCAGCGGCGCGCCGTTCCTCGGGCGTGGCTTCGGGATGTGGGGCTTCGGCGGTCGCGGGGGCGGCCTCGATGGCCTCGGCGGCGGCAGCGTCGCCGGCCCGATCACCGTCAGCGCGATCAGCGGCTCGAGCGTCACCCTCAAGACCGCCGACGGCTGGACCCGGACGATCACGGTCGACAGCTCGACCCAGATCACCCGGGCCGGGAACGCGGCCAAGCTCGGCGACCTGAAGGTCGGCGACGAGATCCGGCTCGGCCAGACCCGTGGGACCGACGGAACCTACACCGTCAGCGCGCTCGAGATCGTCTTGCCGGCGGTGTCCGGTGAGGTCACGGCGAAGAGCGGCAACACGATCACGGTCAAGCGCTCCGACGGGACGACCCAGACGATCCACGTCGACGCCTCCACGACCTACAGCGTCGGAGGCAAGACGACCGCCGGCCTGGCCGATGTCACGGTCGGGATGCGGATCGTCGCCCAGGGCACGCAGCGGGCCGATGGCTCGCTCGACGCGGTGGCGGTCCACTCGGGGTTCGGGCGGGGCATGTTCCCCGGCAAGGGCCCGGGGTTCAGCTGGCCGTTCGGGCCGAAGCCGAACGCCTCGCCGAACGCGTCGACCGCCCCAGGCTGAGCAGGGGCCGCTCCGAGCCGGGACCGCCCGGCTCCTGACGAACGACGAGGGTGCCCAGCGATGGGCACCCTCGTTCCATGTTCCGATCCGGACCGTATCGCTCGGCGCCAGCGTGTCGGCCTGCGCCCATCGTGTCGCCCTGAGGTCGACGACAGCAGGGTCATCGCCAGGAACGCCGGCCGGACCCAGAGGGCCTGGGCGGCCGGGCCGATCGAAGACCCGGGCCAGCGGGTTGCGGGCGTCCTCGCGCGTCTCGGGAACGCCGAGCGGCGGGTGGGCGATCGTGGTCGTCGCGGATCGACTGATGGCCGGAGTCTCGGCCGGGTCGCCTGTCGGTTCGGTTACGCGCTCTCGCGCCGCCAGGCGACCGACATGCTCGCGCCGCCGGAAGGCGAGCTGCCGACCCGCCAGCGACCACCCGTCGTCCGGGCGATCGCGTCGGCGATGGCCAGCCCGAGCCCGGCCCCGGCGGACGCATCGGTCGCCCGGTGGAACCGGTCGAAGATCCGGGAGCGCTGGTCCTCGGCGATGCCCGGTCCGGCGTCGTCGACGGTCACCCGGATCCGGCTGGCCTCGTTCGCCACGGAGACCACGACCGGGGTTCCCGACGGGGCGTACTTGCAGGCGTTGTCGAGGAGCACGCCGAGCAGCCGATCGAGCCACTCGGCGGGCACCGCGACGATGTGATCGCCCGGATCGACCCGCAGCTCGAGCTCGAGCTGGCGGGCCTCGGCAACCGGCCGGAACCGGTCGACCGTCTCGGCCGCCAGGACGCCCACGTCGACCGGCTCGGCCTTCGGCGGGTCCTTCGTGGTGTCGAAGCGAGCGAGCCACAGGAGGTCCTCGACGAGCCGGCGCATCCGCTTGTTCTCGACGTCGATCTTGCCGAACGCCGTCCGATACCACGTCGCGTCGCGATCCTGGGCGAGGGCAAGGCTGGTGTGCGCCTCGATGACCGACAGCGGCGTGCGCAGCTCGTGCGACGCGTCGGCGGTGAACTCCAGCTGCCGGACGCGGGCCCGCTCGATCGGCGCCGCGACCCGCCGGCCGATCGCGACCGCGCCGAGGAAGACGACGACGAGCAGGATCGGGGCGATGATCAGTTCGGCCAGGATGAGGGTCGTCCGAGCCTGGGCCACGGTCCGGGTCGTCTGACCCACGACGACGACGAAGCCGGACTCGGTCGAAGCGCCCTGGATCCTGACCTCCGCGTCGCCGATCGTCACCGTGGCCGGCCCGATCGCGCTCCGATAGGCGTCCGGCAGCTCGGCGTCGGTCGTGTTCGAGACGACGGTTCCGTCGGGCAGGATCGTCCAGACGAGCAGGGGGAGGTCGAACCTCGGGCCGCCCGGCGGCGCTTCGAAGCCGGGACCGGAGGGCGCCGGACCGTGCTGGAGGTGATCGAGCGTGTCGGCCAGGCGCAGGTCGATCTCGCGGGTCAGCCCGCTGGTCACGATGGTCACGACAGCGACCGCGATGACCAGGTAGGCCGCCGCGACGATCCCGGTGGTCGTGAGGGCGACCCGGATCGATGTCGCGCGGAGCTGGGAGGGGGCGGCGTTCATTCCTCCTCCAGCCGGTATCCGGCGCCGCGGACGGTGACGATCCGGATCCCGGCCGTGGGCAGCTTGGCCCGCAGCCGGCTGAGCTGGACGTCGATCGCGTTGGAGCCGAGCGGGTCGGTCTCGTCCTGCCAGGCGTGCTCGGCGATCGCCTTGCGATCGACGACCGCCGGCGAGCGGCGCATCAGCAGCTCGAGGATCTGGTATTCGGTCGGGGTCAGGTTGAGCCGGTGGTCGCCGACGGTCACCTCGCGGCGGACGGGGTCCAGCTCGACCCTGCCGCGGGCGATGACCGGGGCGTCGACCCCCCGCGGGCGGCGCTGGAGCGCCCGGATCCGGGCGAGCAGCTCACCGAAGTCGAACGGCTTGACCAGGTAGTCGTCGGCGCCCGCGTCGAGGCCCTGGATCCGGTCCGGTGGGGTGTCGCGGGCGGTGAGCATGATGATGGCCGTCGGCCTGGCGTTGTTGCGGGCCCAGGCGACGACGTCGATGCCGGGGGCGCCGGGCATCCGCCAGTCGAGGATCGCGACGTCGTAGTCGTACCACTTGAGCTGGTCGATCGCGTCGTCGCCGCGCTCGACCGCGTCGACGTTGTAGCCCTGGTCCTCGAGCCCGAGGACGAGGACGTCGCGCAGACCCTGGTCGTCTTCCGCGACGAGGATGCGCATCGTGGTCAGGCCAGGGCAGGGATCCGACGGCGATCTGGGCAGATCATGGGCCGGATTATCGAGGGCGCGGGTCGACACCGTGAGCCGCCGCCGCCCGGCTGCGGGGAGGAGAGCGCAGCCGGCGATCCGATCGTCGCCCGGGAGGATCGGGCCGATCGTGGCCGGTCGGGGGCGCGGCGGGCGGCTCGCGGTGTCATGGCCACAGTCTCGGCCGGGGAACCTTTCGGTTCGATGAACGCGTAGGCTACCGCCATGAGCTCGAAGGACCGCCTCCGGACGGCCGTCGTCGGCGTGGGCTTCGGCCGGCGTTCTGGCCGCCAGTTCTATGTGGCGATCGCCGCCGGCGAGCCCCCGCCGGCACCCGGGGCCCCGACGGCCTATCCGACCCTCGACGACGGCGCGCGCGGGCTGGACTTCGTCGAGGCGGTCCTCGCTTCGGCCGGGACGGGGCGCTGGACCCGGGTCGGGTAACCTGTCCGGCGGCCGCGACACGCCGGCCGGTCACCGTCCGTCGGACGGGCTGATCTGGCCGCCGATCCCCGGGAGAAGCTGATGGTCCAGCCGCCAGCGGAAGCGGAATCGAGTCGCCCATGACCCACGGGCGGGTGACCCGCGCTCGCGCCCTCCTCGCGACCGTCCTGCCCAGGGGCGCGCTGATCCTGTCCGCGCTGACCTTCGGTGGGTACGCGATGGGGCTCGTCCGCGACCGGATGTTCGCCCGGACGTTCGGCGCCGGGCCCGAGCTCGACGCCTACAACGCCGCGTTCGTCCTGCCCGAGCTCGCCCTCGACGTCCTCGTCGCCGGGGGCCTCGTCGCGCCGTTCGTCCCGCTGTTCGTCGGGCTGAAGTCCGAGGCCGACGAGGACGCCCGGGCGTTCGGCCGGACGATCCTGACCCTGGCGGTCACGGTGATGGGCGTCGCCGGGGCCCTCCTGTTCGTGTTCGCGCCGCAGACCGTCGCCGTCATCGCGCCCGGCTTCGCCGACGATCAGCGCGCGCTCTACACCGGCCTGTTCCGGGTGATGTGCGTGACCTCGGTCATCTTCGCCGGCTCGATCGTCCTCGGCGAGATCCTGGTGGCCGAGCGACGCTTCGTCACCTACGGCCTGGCGCCGCTCCTGTACAACGGCGGGATCGTCGCCGGGACCGCGCTCCTGGCCGACAGGATCGGCATCTACGCCGCGGCCGTCGGGGCGGTCGTCGGGGCACTGGCCCACCTCGGGATCCGCCTCGTCGGGATCCGCCGGACGAGCTTCCGGCCCCGTCCGAGCTTCGCCCTCCGGACCCGCGGGGTCGGCGCGTTCATCCGGCTGATGATCCCGAAGATGGTCAGCCACCCGATCGAGCCGCTGACCTTCCTGTACTTCACCGCGCTCGCCTCGACCCTCCTCCCGGGCTCGGTCAGCTCGGTCAGCTTCGCCCGCAACTTCCAGAGCGTGCCGGTCAGCCTGATCGGGGCGTCGTTCGCGATCGCCGCGTTCCCGGCACTGTCGCTGGCCGCCGCGACCGGCGACCGGCGCGGCTTCGGGCGGGTGTTCGGCACGAACCTGGCGACGATCGGGCTCCTGTCGACCGGCGCGGCCGTCGGGCTGTTCCTGCTCGGCGGCCTGGCGATCCGGATCCTCCTCGGCGGCGGCGCGTTCGACGAGGAGGACGTCGCCCGGACGACGAGCGTCCTGGCGGTGTTCGCGATCTCGGTCCCGCTCGAGAGCCTGACCCACCTCCTGAGCCGGGGGCTGTACGCCACCCGCAACACGCTGTTGCCGACGCTCGCCTCGCTGGCCGGGTTCGTGACGATCGTGATCGTCGGCCAGACGCTCGCGCCGTCGCTCGGGTTGACCGCCATCCCGGCCAGCTTCGCCCTCGGGATGGCGGTCAAGGTCGTTCTCCTGGCCGTCGCGCTCGTCCCCCGGATGGCGCGGATCGGCGCGCCGGTCCCGTCCTCGCCGCGGGGGCCCGGATGGCTGCCACGCGCCGCCACCCCGGCCTTCGGCAGCCCGGCCCGGCGCCGGCTCGGCCAGGCCGTCCTGGTCCTGGCCCTGGTCGGCCTCGCGTTCGGCTCGGTCTACGCGACCGGTCAGGCGCTCCACGGCGCGACCCTGGCGGTCGACCCGGTCGTCACCCCGTGGGCGCGCCAGAACGCGCCGACACCGGTCCGGCCGACCCTCCCGGCGCGGACGCCCACCCCGACGGCCGGCGGCACTCCCGGCGCGTCGGCGGTCCCGAGCGCCGGGGCCTCGAGCTCACCGGCTGCGCCGAGTCCCACCCCGACGCCCGGCCCGTTCGCGATGGACCTCTACGAGGAGGGCGACTTCGTCGGCGAGTTCAAGGACATCTGGTGCCTGCCGGCGGCGATGCAGACGACGATGAACATCATGGACAGCGGGGCGGACCGATCGCGGGCGACCCAGGCGCGGCTGTTCGATCTGACCCGGTCGATCGACCCGGCACCCGACGGGGCGGCGGAGCCGGAGGCCTGGGCCAAGGGGCTCGGCGAGCTCGGCTACGGGGAGTTCGAGGTGAGCATCCAGCCGTCGATCAGGGCGGCGATCCACCTCGCGGCGCAGCGGATCCGGCTGACCAACCGGCCGGCCGGCCTGATGGTCTGGCGTGGCGCCCACTCGTGGGTGATGTCCGGCTTCAACGCCACCGCCGACCCGGCCCTGACGGACGCCTTCACGGTGACCTCGGTCCGGATCGAGGACGTCTGGTATCCGCGCTTCTCGACCCTGTGGGGCTACTCGCGCAAGCCCGACGCCAGCGTGCCCGTCGGCGCCCTGTCTGAGGACTTCCTGCCCTGGAAGCGACCCCTCGGCGTGTACCCCAAGAAGACCGGCAACTTCGTCATCGTCGTCCCGGTGCCCTGACCGACACGCCCGGTCCGTCGGCCCGGCCGCTGCGTGGTAGGTTGTCGGCGATCCCGGCGCCACGACGAGGTGACCGATGACCGCTTTCCTGGATCGCTCGGCGAGGCGCTCCACCCTCGACCGCTACACCGCCCGGACCCCGACCTCGGCCGCCCTGTTCGAGCGGGCCACGCGGGTGCTGCCCGGCGGGTCGACCCGGACGACTACGTTCAGCGACCCGTATCCGCCGTACATCGCCGAGGGGCAGGGCGCGACGCTGACCGACGTCGACGGGAACGCATACCTCGACTTCCTGGGCAACTACACCTCGCTCATCGTCGGTCACGCCCACCCCGAGGTCGTCGCGGCGGTGGAGGCCCAGGTCCGGCGTGGGTCGGCCTTCGCGGCGCCCCGCGAGGTCGAGATCGAGCTGGCCGAGGAGATCGTCGGGCGGGCGCCCTCGATCGAGCGGATCCGGTTCACGAACTCCGGCACGGAGGCGACGATGTTCGCCCTCCGGCTCGCTCGCGCGCACACGGGCCGGGACGTCATCGCCAAGTTCGCGGGCGCTTATCACGGCACGCACGACCTGGTGATGACCGGCTCCGTCGGCGTGCCGGCGCGGCTCGGCGACCTCGTCGTCGAGCTGCCCTTCAACGACATGGCCGGGGTCGAGCGGGCGCTGGCGGGACGGGAGGGCGACGTCGCGGCGGTCATCATCGAGCCCGTCCAGGGGGTGGCGGGGATGGTCCCCGCCGACCCGCGCTTCCTCGCCGAGCTACGGGCGTACACGCGGCGCCACGGGATTCTCCTGGTGTTCGACGAGGTGATCGCCTTCCGGGTCGGGCCGGGTGGCGCCCAGGGGATGTACGGCGTCGCGCCGGACCTGACCGCCCTGGGCAAGATCATCGGCGGCGGGTACCCGGTCGGCGCGTTCGGCGGCAGCGCCGAGGTCATGGACCGGCTCGACGCACGCCACCCGGGGGCGATGGCCCACGGCGGCACGTTCAACGGGAACCCGGTGACGGCGGCCGCGGGGCTGGCCACGCTCCGCCACCTCACCCCCGAGCGGTACGCACGATTGGCCGCCCTGGGCGATCGCCTCCGGGCGGGGCTGGCCGCGGGCTTCGCCGCGGCCGCGCTCGACGCGCGGGTGACCGGTGTCGCGTCGCTCTTCCAGGTCCACCTGGGGCCTGCTGGCGACGCGGGGAGCATCGCGACGGGCCGGACGGGCGGCGATCCGGCGGCGGCCGCGGCCGCGAAGACGCGCGCGACCCGCTTCCACCTGGCGCTGCTCGTCGCCGGCTACTTCACCGCCCCGCGCGGGATGGGCGCCCTGATGACCCCGATGGTCGAGGCCGACGTGGACGGCTTCGTGGCCGCCGCGGTCGACGCGGCGGCGGAGGCACTCGGAGATCCAGCGGCGTCCTGATACGGGTTGCTACGGTGCCCGCTTGGCGATGTCCTCGAGGTACGCCTCGATCTCCGGCACCGACCGCAGGGCCCGCTCGAAGTAGGCGTTCACCGCACCGAGCGCGGCGTCCTGGATGCCGCTCATCTCGTCCGATCGCGCGTCGTGCGACTCGCGTGCCTGGAGTGAGTTCCGCAACTTCAGCAGATGGCCGACCATCTGGGCCTCGTCCGGGCCGTCGAGCGCCTGGATGGCCGACATGATCAGGCCGTCAACCTGCGAGACCATCGTGCTCGTGTCGAAGACGTCGCCCGAGGATGCGGCATCATCGAGCGTCCGGATGAGCGCCGAGACCTGGTAGAGCGCGGTCACCGGCTCATCGAACAGCTCGCGGATGTAGGCCGCCTCGCCGTACTTCCCGTTCATCCGGAAGACGTTGTACATCCGCCGCGCGGCCTTGCCGAAATTCGGCTCCTTGACGGTGTACTTCCAGACCTCGTGCTCGAGCGTGTCGACGTAGTCGTCGACCGAATCCGCCGAGAGCTCCTTGACGAGCTTCGAGAAGAGCGGGATCGACTCGGACTCGAGGTAGACCTCCTGGTAGTACGGGTCGAGGAAGCCGTCGAGCGGCACGATCGTGCCGTCGGGCGCCTCCCAGGTCGGATCGAGGACATTGCTCGCGTTGGCCAGCTGGCCGCGGGTCTTGTCGGCGATGACCCAGTCGAGCTTGCACCAGCCCGGGTCATGCGACGCATCCTCCCAGGTGTAGACGCGCAGCGCGCCGTCGGGCAGGGTGACCTCCATCTGGCCGGCCCTGACCTCCTCCATGGTCCACGACATCGGCGACCCGGCGCCCACCGGCCGGCCGCCCTTCGTCGCCGCGACCGGGTGCGACCCGAACTTGACCTCCCACAGCCGGTGGCTCGGCCCGACGGCCGTGGCCAGCGCCTTCTCGCGGATGAGGTCTGCCAGGATGGCGCACGCCTCCTCGCGCGTGTCGGCTCGGATGTGGATCCGCTCGAAGAAGTCGCAGTCGGCCGGGTAGGCGTTGATCTTGCTCTGGGCCGCCGACCCGGAGATCGACAGGGCCGTCACGACCTGCGGCGGACGGTCCTCGAAGCCGACGACCGTCGACATCTCGCGGAACCGGGCCAGGTCCTGCGGCTGGAAGTCGAGCATCGTGACCCGGTGGCCGTAGACGCCGCTGTCCACGTCGACCACGAGCTCGCCCCCGCTCGCCTCGGTCTCCATCGCCGCGACCCACTCAGCGGCTTCGCGCTCGTCGAGCTCGACGCCGAGCCGCGTGGCCGACTCGACGACTCGGGCGATCGCCTCGTCCCGGCTGGTCTCCGTTGCCATGCGCTGCCTCCCTCTCCAGTCGGACCCAGTGTAGGACCCGGGGCTATCATGCCAACGCCGGGCGAGAGTAGCTCAGTCGGTAGAGCGTCAGCCTTCCAAGCCTCGCGGTCCCTGCCCAGTGCTCCGCGCACTGGCGACCGGCCGTTTCTAGCAACCAGTGGAGCGGTCGTCGGCCGTCTGGCGCCCGGCGGGGATCCTTGCCGTGGCTTGAGCCGGACATAATGGTGCCGTGGCGACGGACCTGCCGACCCCGCGAGATCCCGTCCTCGATCTTCGGCGCGCACCTCGCCGCGCTCGGGGTCCTGCGCGTGATCGCGAAGCGGGGGATCCCGTGCTACGTCGTGGACGAGACATCCGAACGTCATCGTCCGTTCGCGCTGGTATCGACCGACCGAGCCGACGCTGCCGGAGTCGTCGGACTCGGAGGCGCTCGACCGGTTCCTGCGATCGCTCCACATCCCGCGGGCGGTCCTGATCGCCTGCAGCGACCAGTGGGCCCTCGCCGTGGCCGGCCTGCCGGCCGAGACCAGGCAGCGGTTCCTCGCCAGTGTGTCGCCGCGCGAGGCCATCGAGCAGTTCGTCGACAAGGATCGGTTCCGCGCGCTGGTCGATCGTCTCGACATCCCGCGTCCGCGCACGGTGCTCATCCGCGATCGCGCAGACCTCGACCTCGCCACGGATGAGGAGCTGGCCAACGGGTTCCTCAAGCCGACCGAGTCGCACCGCCACAATCGGCGCTTCGGCACGAAGGGGTTCTTCCTCGCGGACGCGCGACGCCGCGGTCCAGGCTGGTCGAGGACGCGAGCGCAGCCGGGATCACGTTCATGCTCCAGGAGTGGATCCCGGGGAACATGTCGAAGACGATCCTCATCGATGGCTTCGTCGACCGGGAAGGGACGATCAAGACGATCGTGGCTCGGCGACGCGTCCGGATGGATCCGCCGAGGATCGCGAACACTGCTCGGACGTGACGATCCCGCTTGCGGACGTCGACGCCTGCCTTCCAGGCCGTTCGCGCGCTGCTCGCCGAGGTGGACTATCGCGGGATCTTCAACGTCGAGTTCAAGTTCGATGAGCGCGATGGGCGGTTCAAGATCATCGAGGTGAATCCACGGCCGCCTGGCTATCGGCCATATCGCGCGGGCCGGCGTGGACCTACCGTGGATGAGCTATCTCGATGCGCACGACCTCCCCGTCCCGGCACGGCGTCGTACCAGATCGGTCGCTACGGGATGTACGAGATCCTCGATGCGACCGCCATCGCTCGAGCCTGGAGCTCCTTCCGCCGTCCCGAGGGACCGGTGCTCGAGCCGTGGCTGAGAGGGGATCGGACGCTCTTCTGGTGGAGCGATCCGCTGCCGGCGGTCAGCGGCGTGTGGCAGATCCTCGGACGGCGGGCGGGTCGCCCGTTCGGCCGGTTCCGGCGTGCCGGGCGGGGCCCTCGATGATCACCGCGCCCGCAACCTGCGCCACGCCGTCCGCAGTCCGGCCGAGCGCACCAGGTCGAGCCCGGCCAGCGCTCGCGGGCGTCGGCCCGCGGCCTGGAGCAGCCCGAGCGACAGCTCGCGGATCTCGGGGAACATGTCGTCGATCCGGAGCGCTCGGTGGGTCAGGAGCAGGACACCGAGCGAGACGATGAGCACGAGCCCGATCCCGACCCAGAGCGATCCGATGATCGACTCGACGACGAGCAAGATCGCGGCGGCCCCGCCGATCACGCCGTAGGCCTCGATCGCCGGTCGGTACAGCAGCGGGATATCCATCGTCCGGCGCAGCTCGAGCTGGAGCAGCCCGTTCTGGACGACGAGCGTCAGGCAGCCGGAGATCGCCGCACCGAGGGCACCGAGCGGCGGGATCAGCAGGAACCCGGCGACCACGCTGACGGCGGCCGACGTCACGTTGACCGAGACGACCGAGCGGAGCCGCCCGTCCGCGCTGAGGGTGACCGAGTTGAACCCGAGCGCGGCGTTGATGTAGTAGCCGACGGACATGATCGCGAGATACGTCCCGGACGCCGCGTAGCGCTCGCCGAACAGGGTCTCGGTCAGCGGCCCGGCTAGGGCGAATGTGGCCGCGAAGATCGGGAACGTCATCACCGCGGTCCAGATCGCGGTCCGCCAGTACAGGTCGACCAGCCCATCGTGGTTGTGCCGGGCGACCATCCGTGTCGCGACCGGCAGGAACAGGACGACGAAGCTGGATGAGACCAGCAGGTTGAGCGTCGCTGCCGGCTTGACGACCTGGAATGCGGCCACGTCCTCGAGCCCGCCGAACATCGTGAGCAGGATCAACGGGAACGTGTTGAGGAGGAGCCAGACCGCGTCCGTGGTCAGGAGCGGGATCGAGAACCCGAGGACCTCGCGGGCCGGGACCTCCGGGCGGACCCGCCGGAACTCGCGCAGGAGCCCGCGATCCGCAAGCAGGCGGACGAAGAGCGCCCCGTACAGGGCGACGCCGAGGAAGCTGGCCAGCACGTAGCCGATGGCCAGTTGGGTCGCACTCCCGTTCCCCGCGACGAGCAGGGCGGCGACGACGAGGCGCAGCCCGGGTGCCAGGACGTAGCGTCGGATGAAGATCGCCCGGGGTGCCGCGAAGACCGCGAACAGGTTGAGCACCAGGTCATCGAGCGCATCGATGGGCGCCAGGAACACGAGGATGACCAGGAGACCGGTCGCCGCGGGGTCGATCAGGCCGCTTCCCGAGATCGCCTGGGGGACCAGCTGGACGGCCAGGACGCAGCACGCTCCGAGCCCGACGATGACCGCGACGTTGAGCAGGATCGTCCCGAGCATCCGCGAGTAGGCCCGCTGTTCGTCGTACATCGACACGAACCGCGTCGCTCCGCGGTGCAGCCCCAGGGTGACGGCGACCTGGGCCACCCCCGCGATCGAGTAGGCGAGCGCGAACGCGCCGAAGGCGGTCGTCGACAGATGGCGAGCGATCAGGATCTGGGTGACGAAGGTGATCGCGATCGAGATCAGGCGGCCGACGAGCAGCAGGCTCGAGCCCCGGATCTGGCCGACCGTGTCACGGTCGAGCTCGGGTGCCCGAGTGTGGACCGCCATCGCCTACGGCGTCTATCTTGACGGCCAACGGGTTGACCGGCGAACCGACGCCGCCGGTGATCGGCAGCGGTGGAGCCGTGAACAGGAACTCGTACCTCCCGTCCGCCGCGCAGTCCTCGGCCAATGCCTCGAGGTCGAAGATCTCGCCGACCAGCAGACCCATGTGGACGATCAGGATGATGTGCAGCGGCTGGAAGACATCGGGGGTCTGATTGGGCAGGACCTCCAGGCCCCAGGTGTCCGTCGCGACCGCCGCCAGCTCGCGGTCGAAGATCCAGGCGGCGGCGTCCAGAGCCAGGCCGGGGGCCGGACCACCCGCGTAGGTCCCCCAGCCTCCCGCGTCTCGGCACTGCGCCATCTGGCCGGTCCGGACCAGGACGATATCGCCGCGCCCGACGTCCACACCCTGTGACCGCGCGCACTGCTCGAGATCCCGGGCGTGGATCGGCTCGCCGGGTTCGAGCCAGGGCCGGCCGCGGAAGCGCGCGACGTCCAGCAGGACGCCGCGGCCGACGACGCGGTCACGGGCGTTCGCGATGTCGTTGCGAAGCGCGCCCTTGCTCCCGACGATCGTCGCGTCGTAGCCGTTGTAGATCCGGTTCTCGAAGACGATGTGCGCGAGCGAGTCCCATTGGGTCCCGGACTGCAGCGGCAGGATCAGCAGGTCATCGGTGCCGCGGATCCATCGGTCCCGCCCCCCGTAGAAGTCGCGGACGGTCGTGCCCGTCGCCGCCGCGTTGCCGTCGCGGATCATCAGGTGGATCGGGTTGAACCGGCCGAACCCTCCGGTCTGGGGACCGTTCTCGTCGAGCGGGATGGCCAGCGAGAAGACCCGACCCGTGCGGACCAGTCCGGAGGCCGCGACGACGTCGCTCGCTCGGATGTGGTTCAGCGTCCCGAGCTGGTCGTCGGGTCCCCAGCGGCCCCAGTTGGAGCACCGCTCGGCCAGCTGCCGGACCGTCTCCACCCCCGGCTGGTCGGGGATCTCGATATCCGGCGCGGTGATCGTCATAGCTCTCGAACGCGCACGCGGTCGTAGCGCGTCACGGGGGCGATCGCCTGGCGATCGATGACCGCGTCGATGACCGTCGGCCCCCGCCGCTCCAGGCCTTCGGCGAACGCCTCGGCGGAACTCCGTTGCGGTCGTGACCCGATGGCCGCGCGCACCGAACGCCCGGGCGATCTGGCCGTAGTCGACGTCGCGGAACTCGTTGACCTCGGCGACGACGTGGTCGTAGAGCAGCGTCTGGACGTGCTCCTCGAAGGCCAGCGTCTGGTTGTTGAGGATGACCACGACGACGGGCAGGTCGAGCCGGAGTGCGGTCTCGATGTCACCGATGTGATAGCCGAAGCCGCCGTCTCCCGTGATGCAGATGACCTGCTTGTCCGGTGCCGCCAGCTGGGCCCCGAGCGAGGCCGGAAAGGCCCAGCCGAGCGAGCCGTCGGCGCGCATGAACTGACGCCCGGCGACCCGGATCTCGGCGAGCGCGCCAGCCCACGCCGCGGCGTAGCCGGTGTCGGCCACGAGCACCGCGTCGTCGGCCATCGACTCTTCGATCGCGGCCATCACGGCCTCGGGCCGCATCGGTCGGCCGTCGCTGCCGTCCCGCGCGGCGAGGTCCGCCCGGCGTTCGCGCCACGAAGCCCGCTCCGCCGCGAGGTGCTCCACGTGACCGGTCGAGGCGGCCGACGGCAGGATCTCCAGCCGGTCGTACGCGTCGAGCAGGGCCTCGAGGAAGGTGCGTGCGTCCGCGACGATGGCCGAGCTCGGTCGGGAAGTTCAGGCCGAGCACGTCGGGATCGACGTTCACGTGCACGAGCTGCGCTTCGGGACGGATGAGCCGGTACGAGTCGGTGACCAGGCCGCCGAGCCGCGTCCCGATCGCCAGGACCACGTCCGCGTCGCGCAGCGCGGCGTTGGCGTAGTTGCGCGAGTAGCGGCCCACGCTGCCGAGGGCGAGCTCGTGCGTCTCGGCGATGCTGCCCTTGCCCGCGCTGCTTGTGGCGACCGGGATCATGCAGTCGCTCGGCGACCTGCGAAGGGCGTCGTACGCCCCGGACTGATGGATGCCGTTGCCGGCGAGGATGATCGGTCGGCGGGCGTCGCTGAGGGCGCGGACCACGACCTCGGCGTCGGCAGCCGTCGGGGCGGGACGAGCGAGCGGCAGCTCGGGCGATCTGGCGAGCCCGGAGGGCGGATCGTAGTCCGGCACCGCCGCCTCGAACAGATCGCTCGGGATCCCCAGGTAGACGGGACCGGGCGCGCCGGAGAGGGCGTGCCGCGCGGCCTCGCGGACGAGCCTCGGGACGTTCGTGGGAGCCGACGCCTCGGCACCCCACTTCGTCACGGAGGCGAACAGCGGCCCCTGGTCGAGTTCCTGATATTCCTTTCGGAACCGATCGGCACGACGCATCGCGGACGTCAACGCCACGACCGGGCTGCCCGACCAGAACGGCTCGGCCAGGGCCCCGGCCACGTTGGCCGCCCCGGGGCCGTAGGCGCCGTAGACGAAGGCCGGCCGTCCGCGCAGCCGGGCGTACGCGTCGGCCATGTAGACCGCCGCCGCCTCGCTGCGGGCGAGGACGTGGCGGATGCCCGACGGCCTCCAGGGCGATCCACAGCGTGTTGTCGCGGCCAGTCATCAGGAAGAAGTGCTCGACTCCGAGGGCGCGGAGCTCGAGCGCGACGGCGGTCGCAGCGTTGGTGCTGGTGGGAGGTGTCGCCGGGGCGGAGGCCGCTGTCGTGGCGCCGGCGGGAGTGGTGGCGCGGAGGATGGTAGTGATGACGATCCCCTAGCTTCGATCGGCGCGGCGATACGGACGTGCGGCTATACAGCGGTACCCCTGGCGCCTCTGTCAATGGTCCCGGGGTTAACAGCCGATAGTCCCGGTGCGCCCCTGCAACGAGCATCGCCGGCGGGCCCGGAACCACGGCTCGTCGGCCGGCTCCAGCCCCTGTCAGGGGTGGGCCGAGGGCGCTACCCTCCGCGGTGGACAAGCGGAGCGGAGGACCTCATGGACGTCGAGATCGGACGCGATCGGTACGAGGTGGTCGACGGCTTCTTCAAGCGTCCGCAAGGGTTGGACGTTCGTCGAGGTCGCCGACGTCGGCGTCGACCGCGACGACAACGTCTACGTCTTCTGCCGTGGCACGCACCCGGTGATGATCTTCGACCGGGAGGGGCGCTTCCTCGATGCCTGGGGCGAGATCGGCCAGAACTACTTCATCTTCCCGCACGGGATCAGCGTGGGGCTCGACGGCTTCGTCTACACGGCCGACAGCCGCGACCACACGGTGCGGAAGTGGACGGCGGACGGGAAGCTCGTCCTGACGCTCGGCAGCGCCTACCAGAACGCTCCGGCGTTCAGCGGGAAGCCGTTCAACCGGCCGACGCACGCCACGGTCGCGTCGAACGGCGACATCTACGTCAGCGACGGCTACGGCAACGCCAGGATCCACTGCTTCAGCCCGGAGGGTGAGCTGAAGTTCTCGTGGGGTGCCCCCGGGCACGGGCCGGGTGAGTTCAACACGGTCCACAGCGTCTTCATCGACCATGACGACAACGACACCCTGTACGTCGCCGACCGGTTCAACAACCGGGTCCAGTCCTTCACGCTCGGGGGCGACTATCTCGGGCGAGTGGGCGAACCTCCGCCTCCCCCAGAGCGTCCGGAAGGGCCCCGACGGCGCGTTCTACGTCGCCGAGCTGGCCCACCGGGTCACGGTCCTCGACCGGGACGGCACGGTGCTCGCGCGATGGGGCGACGGGGTCGAGGTCGATGACGCCGAGATCGGCGGGGTCGCGCTCGCCCTGCCCGATGCACCTTCGCGGAAGCCGATGGTCGACCGGCCGGGTCCGGAACGACCCGGGGCCGGGTCTCTTCTGCGCCCCGCATGGCATCGCGGTCGACTCGACGGGAGCGTTCTACGTGGCCGAGGCCTCGGAGTCGTGGACGGACCTGGATCGCGGTAGCCGCAGCATCCAGAAGTTCGTGCGCAAGTGATCCTTCGCGGCGCGGCCTGAACCCTGACGGTACGATGTGACCGCGAGCGGGAGTAGCTCAGTCGGTAGAGCGTCAGCCTTCCAAGCTGAATGTCGCGGGTTCGAGACCCGTCTCCCGCTCCACCCCTCCTCGGCGCCCGGAGGCGCCTACCATATCCGGGTGACATGAGCGCGCGCTGAGGAGGCGGCAATGGAGGACCTCAAGGACACCGTCGTGGTGATCACCGGCGCCAGCGCCGGGATCGGGCGGGCGACCGCCCGCGAGCTCGCCCGGGCGGGGGCTCGCGTGGTCCTCGGGGCACGCCGAAGCGAGCGTCTCGAGGCCCTCGAGACGGAATTCCCCGGCCGGGCCGTGGCGGTCGAGATGAACGTCCGCTCGCCCGACGACTGTCGCCGCCTGGTCCGCCAGGCCCTCGACCGGTTCGGGCGCCTCGACAGCCTCGTCGCGAACGCCGGCATCGGGATGTACGGCGGGATCCTCGACCACACCGACGAGGCGCTCACCACGATGCTCGACACCAACGTCGCCGGGACGGTCTGGCCGATCCGCGCCGCGCTTCCGGAGATGCTCAAGAACGGTCGCGGCGACATCGTCATCGTCGCCTCGGTGGCCGGGTTCCGGGGCGGGGCCGACGAGGCGGTCTACGCGGCCACGAAGTTCGCCCAGGTCGGCCTGGCCGGCTCGCTCGACCGCGAGCTCCGCGAGAAGGGCGTCCGGGTGACGACGATCGGGCCCGCGGGCACGGCGACCGAGTTCGCGATCGGCGCCGGGCGGACCGAGGACATGCCGGAGCTCGAGACCTACTTGAGACCGGAGGACATCGCCTTCGCCATCCGGACCGTCCTGGAGCAGCCGCGCCGACTCCGGACCCAGTACTGGACGATTTGGAGCATGGCCCAGGGGTCCTGATCGTCCGTGGACGGCGAGAGCGGCACCTGGCATCACGGCCTCGTCGCGCGCTGGTGGGCCGAGTTCAACGTCGCCGAACCGGACGAGCTCGCCTACTACCGCGCGGCGATCGGGCGGTTCGGTCAGCCGGCCCTGGATCTCGCCTGCGGGACCGGCCGGATCCTCCTGCCGCTCCTGGCGGAAGGGATCGACATCGACGGCGTCGACGTCTCGCCGGACATGCTCGCGTTCGCGCTTGCGCACGCCCAGCGTGACGGTCTCGCTCCTCGTCTCGTCCCCCAGGCGATGCACGAGCTGGACCTGCCGCGGACGTACCGGACGATCCTGATCTGCGACTCGTTCGGGATCGGCGGTCGACGCGATCATGATCGCCTGGCCCTGGGGGCGATCCGGCGTCATCTCGAGCCGGAGGGGGCGCTCGTGTTCAGCCTCGAGCTGCCGTACGACGGCCTCGACGAGCGTCGCTGGGCCCGCTGGCTGGCCGGTCGTCGGAACGACCTGCCCAGCCCATGGCCGGAGCACGGCGAACGGCGCCGGACGACCGATGGCGACGACCTCGAGCTCCTGAACCGGCTCGGCGCGTTCGACCCGCTCCGCCAGGTCGAACGGCTCGACATCCGGGCCCGACTATGGCACGACGGCGCGGTCGCGGCCGAGGAGGAGCGGAGCCTCTTGGCCTGCGTCTACTTCGCCCAGGAAGTCGTCGCCATGCTCGAGGCGGCCGGCTTCGGCGACATCGCCGTCGAAGGACGTTACACCGGCCGACCGGCGGCCGACGACGATGGGACGGTCGTCTTCGTGGCTCGACGGGTCGAGCGCTAGGTCGCCGCTCCGCCGCCGGCGGACCCTTCGGTCGGCGACGAGGCGGCCATCCCGCGCTCGACGAACCCGCCGAAGGGCTCGATCAGCCGGGTGAACTCGAGCGGGATGATGAACTTCGTGGCCGGGCTGGCGCCGAGCGCCTTGAGCGCCTCCAGGTACTGGAGCGACATCGTCTTCTGGTCGACCCCGGAGGCGGCCTGGAAGATCCGGGTGAGCGCCTGGCCGAACCCCTCGGCCCGCAGGATCGCCGCCTGGCGGTCGCCCTCGGCCTTGAGGATCTCGGATTGCTTCTGGCCTTCCGCGACGTTGATCGCGGCCTGCCGGGTACCCTCCGACTCGGTGATGACCGCGCGTCGCGTCCGCTCCGCGGAGAGCTGCCGGTTCATCGCCTCCTGGACCTCACGCGGCGGGGTGATCTCGCGGATCTCGACCGTAGTGACCTTGCCGCCCCACCGCTCGGTGACCTCGTCGAGCTTGGTCCGGAGCAGCTCGTTGATCTGCTCCCGCTTGGACAGCACCTCGTCGAGGAGGATGTCGCCGATGACCGCCCGGAGCGTCGTCTGGGCCACGCCCTGGAGCATGTCGTTGAAGCTCCGCGCGTTGACCACGCTGCGGAGCGGATCGACGATCTTCCAGTAGATCAGGACGTCGACGTCGATCGGAGCGTTGTCACGGGTGATCGTCCGCTGGGTCGGGATCTCCTTGAGCTGCTCGCGGATGTCGACCCGGACCGGCCGATCGACGATCGGGATGAGGAACCTGAGCCCCGGCTCGCGGACGAGGTTCTCGTTCGTCCGTCCGAAGCGGAGGACGACGAGCTTCTCGTACTGCTTGACCACCCGGACCGACAGGTACAGGGCGACGATCGCCACGGCAAGGACGAACAGGCCGACGGCGACGGTGACAGCGTTTTCCATGACTCCCTCCTTGTTACGCAGGCGTTGACGGATCGGGTTCGACGAGGGCGACGAGGCCGTCGACCCCGACCACCCGGACCGGGGTCCCGCGATCGAGATGCCGGCCGTCGACGGTCCGCGCGGACCACTCCTCGCCGGCTACGAAGACCGACCCGAGCGGCGTGAGCGGGCGGCGGACGGACGCATGCCCGCCCACCTCGAGGCGCTCGCCGACCAGGCCCGGGGCGATCGCCAGGCGGCGTGAGCGGATGGCGGCGACGACGAACAGGGTCATGAACCCGGCGGTCGTGATCGTCGTCACGACGAGCAGCGGGATCGCCACCGAGACGGCCGGCTCGAGGGGGTTGCCGGGTTCCGTGTACAGGGCGGACGCTCCCAGGACGAAGCAGACGATCCCGCCGACCGCGAGCAGACCGTGGCTGGTGACCGTGAACTCGAGCGCGAACAGGACGATCGCCAGGCCGATCAGCAGGAGGCCGGCCAGGTTGAGCGGGAGGCTCCCGAAGCCGACGAAGGCCAGGATGATCGCCAAAGCGCCGAGGATGCCGGTCACGAAGTTCGGGTTCTGCAGCTCGAACAGGAGCCCGTAGAACCCGATGGTGAACAGGATGAACGCGATGTTCGGGTCGGACAGGAGATGGAGGAGGCCCTGGAACGGGTTCATCGCCTCCTCGTCGAACGTCGCGCCGGACAGGGCCAGCACCACCTGTCGACCGTCTTTCAGGGTGACGGTCCGCCCGGTCGCCGCGGCCCGGACCTCGTCGAGCGTCGCGGCCAGCCCGTCGACCGCGTGCAGGGCGACCGCCTCGGAGGCCGCCGAGCTCACGGCGGTGTCGACCGTGCTGACCGCCCAGTCGACGTTCCGGCCGCGCGTCTCGGCGATCGACCGGATGTTCGCGATCGCGTCGTTCTTGACCTTCTGGCCGAGCGTGCCCGTGATGTCCTCGCCCTGGCCCCCGACCGGCGAGGCCGCGCCGATGTTCGTGCCGGGAGCCATGAACGCGAGGTTGGCGGCGAGCGTGATGAACGTGCCGGCGCTGGCCGCCCGGCCGCCGGCCGGGGCCACCCAGACGATGGTCGGCACGGATGCCTCGAGAAGGGCCGAGACGATGCGCTGCGTGGCGTCGAGACTGCCGCCCGGCGTGTTCAGTCGGATGAGGACGGCCGGCGCTCCACTGCTCGCCGCTCGGGCGATCCCGTCCTCGAGGTAGCCCGCCATGACGTTGTCGACCACGCCGGTGGCCGGCAGGACGGGGATCCGCCCACCGTCGGCCAGGACCGGGCCGGCCAGAGCCAGCGCGATCGCGGTCACCACGATCGCTTGGACCAGACCGACGAGACGGTGTCGCTTGCGCCCGTTCACGGGCACCTCCCGACCGATTATCGCACCGCGCCGACGGGTGCCCGACCGGCCGGATCTGCGGCGCGTGGCCGAGTGGGCCGCCGGCTGCGCCGTCGCCCCCTGGTGGTTCGAGTACCTGATCCGCTACCCGGATGGGATCGACTACTCGTGCGTCTCGCTCGTCGAGCTCGACCCGGTCTCGAGCGCGGCGCGCGACCCGGCATTCCGATACGCTGACGCGTGCATCCGCTGCGCGAGGGGCCATCGGCTTGATCTGCTCGAACTGCGCCACCCAGAACCCGACCGGGACCAAGTCCGCGAGCCGCGCGGTGGCACCATCGTGACGCCGCCACGGCCGCTCTCAGGACCGTCTCATTGGCGCGGGCCCAGAGTCGACCTGACGATGGGATCCGTTCGATGACCTCCGGCAGCGAGAAGCTCGAGCCAGCCGTCGGCCCCGGCGGGGGTCGGCGCCGTCGCCAGCCGCCCGGTTCCTCCCGGGCCGGGCAGGGGCTCATCCTGGTCGGGATCGCCAGCCTCGTCGCCGTCGCGCTCGCGTCGGCCGCGCTGTTCGTGACGCTCACCCGACCGTCGGCGTCGAGCGACACCTCGTGCCGTGCGATCGCCTGGGATGCCCTTCCGGCGACCGACGCGCTGCCCGATGGCTGGACGGTCACGGGGAGCGGCTTCTACACCGACGGCTACGGCGCGTCGCTGGTCGGTCCGGCGCCGTCCAGCGGCCAGGCCACGCAACCCGGCATCAACGTCCGGGTCAGCTGCTTCGGGACCGACGGCCACCTGGCCGTGACCCGCTCGCACGACTCGGATCTCGCCGTCGGCGGCACGGAGGTCCCGTTCGCCGACATCGGGGACGAGACGGTGGCGACCCAGGACGCGGCGGGCACGACGACCTCGGTCTACATCCGACGCGGGCAGCTCGTCGCCAGCCTCGCGGCGTCGCAGGGGGTCGACCCGGCCGATCTCGAGCTGGCGGCCCAGGCGATCGACGACGCGATGGTCGAGGCCGAGTCGACCGCCGCCGCCGCCTCGACCCCGGCCGCCGAACCGACCGGATCGGATGCCCTGGGCCCCGAGCCGTCCGACGAGATCCCGACCGACGAGCCCAGCGCGAGTATCGCCGAGAGCCACGATTCGCCCGAGCTCGAGGCGATCCTGCCGACCAAGATCTCCGGAACGACCCTGGCCACCCAGAGCACGACCGGCACGGCCGCGTTCGGGGACGATCCGTCGAGCCAGGCCTTGCTCCAGGCGCTGTCCAAATATGGCAAGACCGGCGACGATCTCGAGATCGCCGAGGCCTACGACGCGACCGCTGCGGTCGACGTCGACGTGATCGCGTTCCGGGTCAAGGGTGTGACCGCGGCCCAGCTCCGCCAGGCGGTCGTCCAGAGCTGGCTCGCGGCCGACGCCTCCGGCGTGACGACCTCCCAGGCGACGGTCGGTGGCAAGAAGGTCACGGTCATCGACTACGGCGACGGCGGCTCGAAGGACTACCTCTACGAGCAGGCCGAGACGGTCGTCGTCGTGACGACCTCCGATCCGGCGATCGCCACCGAGGCCCTGAGCGCGCTCAAGTAGGCCGTCGCCGGCGACCGATCTCTCGCGCCGGTCCTTCCCGAGGCCTCGCCGTTCGTCTACGCTCTGCCGGCTGGGGTCGTGCCGGAGCCTGCCCACGTGATCTGCTCGAGCTGCGGGACCGACAACGAGGTCGGGCGCAAGTTCTGCAAGGAATGCGCCGCCCGCCTGGCCGTGGCCTGCCCGAGCTGCGGCGCGGCGAACGGCGCCGACGCCAAGTTCTGCGGCGAGTGCGCGGCACCGCTCCACCCCGGCCCGACCGCGGTCCGGGCATCGATGCCGGCCCCCGCCCCCGGTGGTGTCAAGTCTCCCGGCCCCGGCCCGGTCGCCGAGCGCCGACTCGTGTCGGTCCTGTTCGCCGACCTCGTCGGGTTCACCCCGTTCGCCGAGGAGCGCGATGCGGAGGACGTCCGCGACACCCTGACCCGCTACTTCGATCTCGCGAGCGAGGTCATCGGCCGCTACGGCGGGACGGTCGAGAAGTTCATCGGCGACGCGGTCATGGCGGTCTGGGGTGCCCCGACCGCGCAGGAGGACGATGCCGAGCGGGCCGTCCGCGCCGGGCTGGACCTCGTCGACGCGGTCCGTGGCCTGGGATCGGGTATCGAGGCTCGCGCCGGGGTGCTGACCGGCGAAGCGGCCGTCACCATCGGCGCCACGAACCAGGGGATGGTCGCCGGCGACCTCGTCAACACCGCGGCCCGGCTGCAGTCCGTGGCTCCACCCGGCTGGGTCCTCGTCGGGGAGTCGACCCATCGCGCCGCCAGCCAGGCGATCGCGTTCGAGGAGCTGGGCGAACAGGTCGCTCAAGGGCAAGGCCGCGCCCGTCCCCGCGTGGCGCGCGCTGCGGGTGGTCGCCCAGCGGGGCGGCCAGGGCCGCGCGGACCTGCCCGAGCCGCCGTTCGTCGGGCGGGACGAGGAGCTCCGCCTGCTGAAGGACCTGCTGAGCGCGACGGGACGCGATCGGAAGACGCGACTGGTCTCGATCACCGGCCCGGGCGGGATCGGCAAGAGCCGGCTCGCCTGGGAGCTCGAGAAGTACATCGACGGTGTCGTCGAGACCGTCTACTGGCACCGCGGCCGGTCGCCCGCCTACGGCGACGGGATCACGTTCTGGGCGCTCGGCGAGATGGTCCGCCGGCGGGCCGGCCTGGCCGAGACCGACGACGAGGCCGACGACCCGCGAGCGGATCGCCGCGACGGTCGCCGAGTTCGTCCCCGACGACGACGACCGACGCTGGGTCGAGCCGGCGCTGCTCACCCTTCTCGGCCTCGAGCCGGCGCCGCCGGGCGGGCGCGATGTGCTGTTCGCGGCGTGGCGGATCTTCTTCGAGCGGATCGCCGCACGAGGGACGACGATCCTCCTGTTCGAGGACCTCCAGTGGGCCGACAGCGGCCTGCTCGACTTCATCGACCACCTCCTCGAATGGTCGAGGGGCGTGCCGATCCTCGTCGTCACCCTCGCCCGACCGGAGCTGTTCGACCGGCGCCCCGATTGGGGCGTCGGTTCGCGGAACTTCACGGCGATCGCCCTCGAGCCGCTGTCCGACGAGGCGATGCGGGCGCTGCTCGAGGGGTTCGTGCCCGGCCTGCCCGGGCCCGCCGTCGAGGCGATCCTGGCCAGGGCCGACGGGATGCCGCTGTATGCCGTCGAGACGGTCCGGGCGCTCGTGGCCGACGGTCGGCTCGAGCGGGTCGACGGGAGCTACCGGCCGACCGGCGACCTCGGCGACCTGGCCATCCCCGAGACGCTCCGCTCGCTGATCGCCTCGCGGCTCGATGCCCTCGATCCGGCCGACCGGAGCCTGGTCCAGGACGCGGCGGTCCTCGGCCAGACGTTCACCCTGGCCGGGCTTGCCGCGGTCACCGGCCGTGACGAGGCGGACGTCGAAGCGCGCCTCCGCGTCCTGATGCGGCGCGAGCTCCTCGAGCTCGAGGTCGACCCCCGGTCGCCCGAACGGGGCCAGTACGGGTTCGTCCAGTCGCTCATCCGCGAGGTCGCCTATGGGACCCTGGCTCGCCCCGAGCGCCGGGCCCGCCACCTGGCGGTGGCCCGATTCTTCGAGGCGCTCGGCGAGGAGGAGCTGGCCGGGGCGCTGGCCACCCACTACGTGGCCGCCTACGAGGCGTCCGCCGAGGGCCCAGAGGCGAACGCCGTCGCGATCCAGGCACGACTCGCCCTCAGCGGCGCCGCCGAGCGGGCAGCTTCCCTGGGGGCCCACGACCAGGCGGTCGGGTATCTCCGCCAGGCGGTCGAGGTGACCGGCGACCCCTCCGAGCGGGGCGCCCTGCTCGAGCGCGCCGCCCGGTCCGCGTCGGATGCCGCCGACCACGAGGCGGCCAAGACGCTGGCCGGGCAGGCGGTCGACGAGCACCGCCGCGCCGGAGACGCGACCTCGGCCGCCCGGGCGACCGCCATCCAGGGAGCGGTCCTCCTGAACGCCCAGGAGCCGGCACAGGCGGTGGAGATCCTCGAGGCCGCCCTCGCCGAGCTGCCCGACGACGTGCCGGACGAGGCCCGGGCGCGCCTGCTGACGAACCTGTCGCGCGCCTACATGCGGAACGACGTCCCGGAACGAGCCATCGAGATCGCCGACCAGGCGCTCCCGCTGGCAGAGCGGCTCGATCTCGACGAGGTCATCGCCGATGCGTTCAACAACAAGGGCTCGGGCCTGTCCTACCTCGGGCGGTCCCGGGAGGCGACGGCCCTGATGGAGGCGGCGATCGCGCTCGCCCACGCGAGCGGCAACCTGTCGACCGAGCTGCGCGCTCGAAGCAACCTGGCGAGCATCCTCTGGTCGGTCGACCCCCGCCGGTCGGAAGCGCTCCAGGCCGAGAACTACGAGCTCGCCCGCCGGGTCGGGAACCGCCAGATGGCGAACTGGATCATCCAGTCGATCATCGCCGGGGTCTGGTTCATGGCGGGCGACTGGGACGGCGTCCTGGGCGAGGCCGCCGAGGCGCTGGCGAGCGCCCGCGACCTGTCCGAGGAGGCGAACATCCTGTCGAGCATGGCGCTCATCTGGTTCTCGCGGGGCGACTCTACGGACCATGCCCTCGAGCGTCTCGAGCTGGCCGCCGCCCAGGTCTCGGACCCGATCGCGCCGGCCCAGCTCCACTTCCTCAAGGGTTGCCGGGCGCTGGACCGGGACGCCTACGGCGACGCATCGAGCGAGATGGTCGCCGCGGCCGAGCTCGGCGGCCTGGCCAGCATCTACCTGAGCGAGGCGATGCGACCGGCCCTCTGGGGCCGCGATCTCGACGCCGCGCGTCGGACCGCCGAACGACTGGATCGAACGCCCGATGCGCGGGAGACCGTGCCGACCGCGGAACGCGCCGCGGCCTGGGCGGGCGTCGCCGCGCTCGAGGGTCGCCGTGACGATGCGCTGGCCGGCTATCGCGACGCGGTCGGCCGTCTCCGCGCCATCGGCTACGACTTCGAGGTCGCCCGGGTCCAGCTGGACGCCGTGCTCCTGCTCGGTTCGGAGGAGCCCGAGTTGCGCGCCGTCGTCGAGGAGGCGCGAGCCGTCTTCGAGCGGGTCGGCGCCCGCCCGTTCGTGGCCAAGCTCGACGCGGCCGTCGATCGATCGGCCGCGAAGGCCGACCGGGTGCGGAGGCCCGCCGAGAGCGCGACCGCAGCGCCGTCCTGAGGTCGCGACCCGGGGTCGGGCCGACCGACCGTCGACATGGGGCCATCCGGCGGATGCGCCGAGCCACCGCCGTGCGGGACGATGCCGGCGGAGGTTGAGCATGAAGATCCTGGTCGTCTACGACAGCAAGTTCGGCAACACCGAGCGGATCGCCCGGTCGATCGCCACCGGCTTCGGTACGGCCCACGTGGTCCGGGTCGAGGCCGCCAGCTCCACGAAGGAGGTCGACCCGACCGTCGACCTGATGATCGTCGGCGGACCGACCCAGGCACACGGGGCGAGCCCGGTGATGCGCCGCTTCCTCGACCACCTGCCCGAGCTGCCGGGGACGCGGGTCGCCGCGTTCGACACGCGCTTCGACAGGCCGACCTGGCTGACCGGCTCCGCGTCGGGGAAGATCGTCCGGACGCTGAAGCAGCATGGCGCGCGACCGGTCGCCCCGGCGGAGAGCTTCTTCATCGTCCACAGCGAGGGTCCCCTGGCCGACGGCGAGGAGGATCGGGCCGCATCGTGGGGCGCGACGCTGGTCGGCCGCGCCTGAGCCCCCGGTTCGCCACTAGACTCGGCGGGTGGCTGCCGACGAACCGCATCCGCCGCTGATCCGGCCGGCGACGTCCGCCGAGGTCGCCGACGTCCGGGGGATCCACGCCGCGAACCGCCAAGCCTGGGACGAGGCGGCGGAACGCTACGAGCGCTGGCTGGACGAGGCGATCGAGCTCATCCGCTCGGGCGGGACCAACCTCCTCCCGCCCGAGCTCGAGCTGATCGGCGATCTCCACGGCGCCTGCCGCCGGGCGATCCACCTCCAGTGCGCCGGCGGGCGCGACACCCTGTCGCTCTGGAACCTCGGGGCCGACGAGGTGATCGGGATCGACTTCAGCCCGCGGATGCTCGAGCTGGCCCGCCGGCTGACCGAGGCGACCGGCGCCCCGGCACGCTGGATCGAGGCCGACGTGCTCGACGCGCCCCACGAGCTCGATGGGACCGCCGACCTGCTGTACACCGGCCGGGGCGCCCTGATCTGGCTGGCCGACCTCGACGCCTGGGCGGCCGTCCTCGCCCGGCTGCTTGCGCCCCACGGCCGGCTGGTCCTGTTCGAGGGCCACCCGGTCGAGTGGCTGTTCGACGTCGACGCCGACGGTCGCTGGGTCGCGACCGACTACGACTACTTCGGCGGGACCGAGGCCTCGAAGGGCTGGGCGCCGGAGTACATCGACCGGCTGTCGATCGACGAGCCCGACCAGGCCTGGAAGTTCGCTCGGTCGTGGACGCTCGGCGAGATCCTCACGGCCCTGCTCGGGGCGGGCCTGCGCCTCGAGCGGGTGACCGAGCACCCGACCGATTGGTGGGGCGGCCACGCCGACGTCCGACCGGAGGAGCGGGGTCGGATCCCGCTGTCGTTCTCGGTGGTCGCCCGACCGCCGCTCCCCCGACCCTAGCCCGAGAGCGGACCGGCGACCACCCGGGCCCGTCGCCGGAGGTGCTCCTGGTCGCCCACCGCCCGAGCCTCGCGGAGGAGGTCCATCAGCTCGTCGTCGATGTCCGATTCGGACCGGATGTCGAAGAAGTGGACCCAGAGCGGTCGCTCGGCCGGCGGGATGGGGCGCGAGTCCGTCCGGGTCATCGGGGGTCGACGAAGCGCTCGAGGTCGGGCAGATGGGCGGCGGCATGCGTGAACGGGCCGGCCGGTCCGCCGAGGATCGAGCCGATCGCGTCGCCCAGCGAGCGGCGCGACCGCCGGGTCGGTGGTGCCGCCCAGCCCGCGTCGGGGATCTCCCGGAGGGCCCGGATCAGCCGGGCGTGGACGTCGTCCGACCGAGCGAGCACCTGCTCGACCGACCTGCCCTCGTCGGCCGCCGCCGAGGTGGCGTTGACGGCGCTCAACCCGTGCTCGCGGAGCGCCCGCTGGACGGCCGCTCCGCGACCGGCCCGCCACGCCTCGAGCGCCTCGAGGGCGTGCTCCTCCCAGGCCGTCACGTGGCCGAGCAGGATCTTGGCCGACCAGTCGCCGCCGCCGATGGTCCGCGGCCGGTCGAGGTCGGCCGGCGAGAGGCGGTCGGCCAGGCGCCGGAGCGCCCGCTGGCCGTTATCGAGGATCGCGATCGCGTCGTCGCGGGTCGGGGTCATCGTGGCCGACAGCCTACCCCCCGGGCGCCCTCGCTTGCCATGGATCCGCAACACGTTCGCCCGATCGGAGAGGATGCCCGACCGGGCGGTCGACTAGGCTGTCCCGGGGCGGCGCGGGTGAGCGTCCTGCCCCCGGGTGAGGCGGCGCGCGCGGCGCTGCGGAGGTGACCGGCATGACGACCGCGGGCGACCGAGCGAGCCGGCGAGGGAACGAGCGCGGCGCGACCGTCACGGTCCGCCTGTTCGACGCCGATCGGACCGACCGGACGCTCCAGCTCGGGCCCGCTCTCCGACGACGGCTGACCGACCGCCAGCTCCTGTGGATCGACGTCGAGGGCGGCCTGGACGCCGAGACGGCCGACGCCATCGGCCGGGCGATGCGCCTCACCCCACGGACGCGACGCAACCTCGAACAGTCGGCGGGCGGGCCACATCTCGCCCTCCACGGCTCGTACTTCCACGTCCGGGTCGCGACCGCGGCCGATCGGGACCCGACCCAGGGCCCGCGCTGGCTCGATCTGCTCGCCGCGCGGAACATCGTGCTGTCCAGCCACACGGACCCGATCGACTTCCTCAAGCAGATGGACGAACGGATCGAGGCGGACACGACCGTCGGAGCGATCGACGCGGCGTCGTTCGTCCGATCCGTTCTCGACGCCGCCGTGACGAGCTACTTCCAGGCCGTCGACGCGATCGAGGACGCGGTCGACGCCCTCGACGGCCGGGCGCTCAGCCCGCACGGCCGCGAGGATGTGCTGGCCGATCTCGTCGCCCTGAGGCGCCGGATCGCTCGTCTCCGTCGGGTGCTGAGTGATCAACGTGAGGTCTTCGCCGCGTTCGGGGCGGCCGATTTCGGCGCCGTCGCCCCAGGGGAGGACGTGGCCGAGGGCTTCCGGGCCGTGACGGCCCGGTTCGAGAGCGCGCTCGACAGCGTCGAGGACAGTCGCGACCTGCTCCTGGGCTCGTTCGACGTGTTCATGACCCGGACCGCCCAGCGGACGAACGAGGTCATGAAGGTGCTGGCCCTGGCGACCGTCCTGCTGTTGCCCGGATCGCTCGTCGCCGGGCTGCTGGGCATGAACGTCGTCGTTCCGCTCCCCAACGACGATCCAGTGAGCTTCTGGCTGGTGCTCGCCGCGATCGCTCTCCTGGCCGGGGCGGTCATGGCCCTGGCGCGGCTCCGCCGCTGGATCTGAGCCGGGGGTGTCCTCCTGACCCCGGGCAGGTCCTGGGGTGACCCGATAGCCCGTTCGGGCGATGCCGCGCCGGACCGGAGTCGGCCACCATCGGGCGATGACACAGGCAGAGATCCTGGCCCTCGCCATCGACGCGGCGGTCTACGACGCCGTCGTCGTCCTGTGGGTCACGGAGCGCGGAACCCAACCGGTCCTGCTGCGGCGCTGCCTTGGTCGGGCGCGTCCGTTCTCGAGACCGCCGCAGCGTCGGGCCGCCCGAAGCGGCGCTGCTCGCCGCATCCGTCGTCCGCTCAGGCCGAGCGGCCCGTCGCACTGACCCCGGCCACGATGGCGTTGATCGCGAACCGATACGCGGCGTCCACGTCACCGCCGAGCCGGAACGCTCCGGCCAGCTCCATGCTGGCGAAGCCGTGGGCGAAGGCGGTCAGGAGTCGGGCGGTCTCGAGGGCCCGCTCCCGTCCGGCCAGCCGCTCGGCGATGAGCAGGAGGCCGGCCGCCCCGGCCGCGTTCTGCTCGGCCGTCGGGTGCGCCTCGGGCAGGAGCCGGCTGAACAGGAGCTGGTAGGCGCCCGGCGAGCGACGGGCGAACGCCCGGTAGCGATCGGCCAGGACATGCGCCGCCTGCGCCGGATCCGGGACCTCGAGCGCGGAGGCGACGACCGCGTCGAGCTCGGCCGCGACGTCCCCGGCGACGGCGGCGATGAGCGCCGGGCGACCGGGGAAGCGCTTGTAGAGCGACGGTGCGCGGACGCCGACCCGGTCGGCGACGGCCTGCATCGTCAGCGCATCCAGGCCCCCATCCTCGAGCAGCGCCCGGGCGGCCGCGACGATCGCCGCCCGGGACGTCCGGGCCGGGGCCGGGCTCACCGGCCGATCCGTCCGAGGTGCGTGTCCTTGAACCCGGTCGCGAGCTTCAGTCCGTAGCCCAGCGAGCGGTCGACGCCGGTGTGGGCGACGAGGACCGCACCGGCCAGCGCCACGACCGGGACGTCCAGCCCGAGGCCCAGCCCGAGGACCGCCAGCCCGGTCGCCCAGTTGTGGGCGAGGTCGTAGGTCAACGCGCCGAGCCGGGCGCTCCGGAGGTAGCCGATCATCGACGCGTCCACGAGGACGAGCGCGGGGACGAACCACAGCCAGTCGCCGCCGAGCCGGGCATAGAGGGCGATCCCGGCGACGATGGCCGCAACCCCCTCGAGGCGCAGCCAGCCGAGGACCCGGCCGTCGAGCGACGGTCCGCGATCCTGCGCCCGGGCCGGGGTCTCGACGGTCGGGGCGGTGAGGGCGATCGACGTGGTCATGATGGTCTCCCTGGTCGGTCGGGCCTGCTGCCCGAGCGTCGATGGCTATTTTACCTAGCCATGACGGCTAATGTCAATAGCCTTTCGTCCCGGGATCGCGGCGGATACAGTGGCTCACGAGCTTGCCGTGCGGAGGTGGTCGTGCGTCCCTGGTCGAGGCGGTTCGCGGGGCGGATCGACGAGCTGACGATCGACAGCGCGGCCCTGGCCGGGAACCCGCTCGGGGACCCGACCGAGCGGCCGCTGTGGGTCTACCTCCCGCCCGGCTACGACGACGAGCCGGCCCGGCGCTACCCGTCGATCTACCTCATCCAGGGGATGACCGGGCAGCTCGACATGTGGCGGAACCGGTCAGCCTTCCGGCCGACGACGCCGGAGAACGTCGATGCGCTGTTCGCGGGGGAAGGGCCGGGGGAGGGCGCACCACCGCCGGCGATCGTCGTGTTCGTCGACTGCTGGACCTCGTTCGGGGGCAGCCAGTTCCTCGACTCGCCGGGCACCGGCCGCTATCACAGCTATCTGTGCGATGAGGTCGTCCCGTTCGTCGACGGGCGGTACCGGACGCTTCCGGCCCGCGAGCACCGCGGGATCGCCGGCAAGTCGAGCGGTGGCTACGGGGCGATGGTCACGCCGATGCTCCGGCCCGACCTGTGGGGCGGCCTGGCGACCCACGCCGGCGATGCCCTGTTCGAGTGCTGCTACCAGCCGGAGTTCGCGGCCTGCGCCCGGGTGTTGCGCGACCACTACGACGGCTCCTGGGAGGGCTGGCTGGCCGACGTCCGGAGCCGCCCGGCGTTGTCGCGTCCCGGCGACGACGTCCTGGTCAACGAGTACGCGATGGCCGCCTGCTATTCGGCCGACGACGATGGCACGATCCGCTTCCCGTTCGACGCCGCGACCGGTGAGCTGATCCAGGAGGTCTGGGCGCGCTGGCTTCGCTGGGATCCGGTCCGGATGGCGCGCACCGCCGACGGCGCGGCCGCGCTCCGCTCGCTCCGGGCGATCTACATCGACGCGGGCAGCCGGGACGAGTACTACCTCGACCTCGGGGCCGAGGCCTTCCGGCGGGCGTGCACGGACGCCGGTGCGCCCGAGCCGTTCTTCGAGCTGTTCGACGCCAAGCACGGCGCGATCGAGTACCGCTACCCGATCGCGATCAGATACCTCGCCGAGCGACTGGCCGGCTGACGATCAGCTCGGTGGGCCGGGCGGGCTGGCCTCGGACCGGCCCCCGATCGCCTTCCACAGGATCCCGGCGCCCAGGGCGATGACGAACAGCGGCCAGATCTGGTCCCAGTCCAGGTCGGGCAGGTCGACCCCGAACGTCTTCGTGAGCAGGTAGTAGCCTCCGACCAGGAGCAGGATCGCCCCGAACAGGAGCGCCCCCAGGTCGAAGCCGCGTCGCCGATCCATCCGTTCCTCCCTTCGCGAATTGGATCGGAGTGTCGCCCGTCGCTCGCGCAGGCCGCCAGTGCCATTCGGCAGCGCGCGAACGGCGCGTTGGACTCGGCGCCGCGACCGTCAGCCCCCCGGTCGCGGGCCACCAGCCCCGCCACCGACGCCGCCGGCGAGATCGCCCCATGAGGTCGCATCCGAGATCGTCATCCGGATCAGCGGGCTCGACTCGAGGTCGTGGCTCGCGTACTGGGGGTACTTGGCGCGGAGGGCCGCGATGGCGATGACCCGCTCCGTCGCGCCGTCCGCGCCGTCCGGCTCGAGCAGCTCGGCCTGACCGCGGAGACGGAGCCAGGCGAGGCGGCTCCAGTCCTCGTCCCAGCGGTCGACCAGCACGGTCACCGCGGGGCGGGCGGCGATGTCGCGGACCCTGGCGAGCACGTGCGGATCGGCGACCCGCTTCGGCTTGTCGTCGAGCGGCGTGTACAGCAGCGGGGCGGCGGCATCGCCCGCCTCGGGGGCGGGCACCACGAAGCAGATCGGGACGAGCCGTGGGCGGCCCGCCGGATCGGTCGTGGCCAGGACGGCGGTCCGCGCGGCGGCCAGGAAGCCCGCCTCGGCCGGGGTCAGGGCACGCATCGTCGACAGGGCGTCAGATCCCGAACCGGCCGAGATACTCGCGGTTCCGGCGCTGGACGGCGACGACCGACTCGGGCGTGTCGGTGGCCCGGAGGAACTGGTCCTGCTCGATCACCAGCCAGCCCCGGTAGTCGTGGGACCGGAGCGCCTCGATCACCGAGTCGATCCCCGAGTCGCCCCGACCGAGCTCGGTGAAGACGCCCCGGCTGAGGGCCTCCTCGAGGCCCTTCCCCTCGGCCTTCACGTCGTCCATCACCTTCGTCGTGCAGTCCTTGATGTGGACGTGCCGGATCAGCTCGTGGTAGTCGTGGACGGCCCGGGTCGGGTCCGCCCCGCCGAACCGGAAGTGGCCGGTGTCCAGGCACAGCCCCAGGAGCGCGGGGTCGAGCCGGTCCATCACCCGGGCGATCTCGTCGGCGGTCTCGACGTACGTCCCGGCGTGGGGATGAAGGACGACCTCGAAGCCCTCGGTCCGGCACAGCTCGGCCGCCCGGTGGAGGTTGGCGATGAGCGTCTCGAACCGGGCCGGCGGCAGCCAGGCCTCGGGGTGCTCCTGGATCCGCCCGGAGAACGCCAGCCGCTCGGGCTCATCGAACCCGTCGCACAGGATCGCGAACGGGTGCGAGCCCTCGGGGGCGCCGTCGCGGACGAGGCGGAGGCTGTCGCGCAGCCAGGCCCGGTCGGCGTCGGCCTTCTCGTCCCGGCTGAAGTGCTGGGGGAGGAACGCCCCGACGAGCTGGAGCCCGCGCGACCCCAGCCGCGCGCGGACCTGCTCCGCATCCCCGAGGAAGCCCGGCGGTCCGAGCTCGGTCCCCTCGTAGCCGATGTCGACCATCCAGTCGAGCATGTCCTCGGGGCCGGGCATCCAGGCGTCGCCGGCGATGATCTCGTCGACCCCGAACGAGACCGGCGCGCTGGCGACGGGCAGCGGATCCGACGACACGGGTACCTCCCAGTCCGGGACGCGGCTACGGCTTGATGACGACCTTGACCGCCTCGCCCGAGCGGATCCGGGCGATCCCGGCCTCGGTCTCGTCGAGCGGGATGACGGCGCTGATCATCGGGGCGAGGTTGAGCTGGCCGCTCTCCACGAGGCGGATCGCGGCCGGGAAGGTGAAGTTGCTGATGTACGAGCCGAGGATCGTCAGGCCCTTCTCGACGATCTCGATCTGGTGGACCGGCGGGCGTGCGTTCCCGTTCATCCCGAAGATGACGACCCGGGCGCCCATCCTGGCCGCCTCGATCGCCTGGGGCAGGACGCTCCCGACGGCGTCGACGACGACGTCCGCGCCGCCCGGCACGAGCTCCTCGCGGCGGGCGGCCCACTCGTCCGGGGTGACGACCTCGTCGGCCCCGACCGCCCGCGCGACCGGGGCCCGCTGCCGGCTCGGCTCGACGGCCACGATCCGGGCCGCCCCGGACGCCCGGAAGACGGCGACGAAGAGGCAGCCGATCGCGCCGGCGCCGAACACGACGGCCGTCTCGCCGGGGCGGATCGCCGCGCGGTTCGTCCCGTTGACGACGCAGGCGAGCGGCTCGACGAGCGCGGCGAGCTCGGCCGGCACGTCCTCCGAGATCGGGTAGACGCTGTTGGCCGGAGCGGTCACGAAGCGGGCCAGGGCGCCGTCCCGGTAGACCCCGAGGGCCACGATGTTCGTGCAGTTGGCCGGTCGACCGGCCCGGCACGAGTCGCACGCCCCGCACTTGGGATCCGGGTCGACGACGACCCGCGCCCCGATCGTGGCGTCTCGAACGGCCGTGCCGGCGGCCCGGATCCGTCCGACGAACTCGTGGCCGATGATCACCGGCGGGGTCGACGGGTGACCCGGCGGCACGTTGATGATCTGGACGTCGGAGCCGCACACGCCGCACGCCTCGACCTCGATGAGGACCTCCTCGGGCCCGGGCGTCGGGTCCGCCACGTCGCGGACGACCAGCCGTCCCTCGCCCTCGAAGACCGCTCCGCGCATCAGGCCTTCCCTTCCGTCGAGCCGTGGTGAGGTCGGAGCAGGCGTCGGCCGCGCGACAGCACGAGCGAGCCCAGCCCGAAGACAGCCAGGGTCACGACCAGGATGACCGTGGCCACGGCGTTGACCTCCGGGGTCACCCCGAACTTGATCTGGGTGTAGATGAAGAGCGGCAGGGTCAGCTGCGGCCCGATCGTGAAGAAGGTGATCACGAACTCGTCGATCGACAGGGTCACGCTGAGGAGCGCCCCGGCGATGATCGCCGGCGAGATGAGCGGCAGGACGATGTGCCGGAGCGTCGCCCGGCTGTCTGCCCCGAGGTCGGCGGCGGCCCACTCCAGGCGCCGGTCGAAGCCCTGGAGCCGGGCCGCGACGATGAGGACGACGAACGGCGTCGTGAAGACCAGGTGCCCGGCGATCGACCGTCAGCAGGGACAGGTTCAGGTCGAGCGACCCGGCGGAAGAAGATGAGCAGCCCGATCCCGAGCAGGACGCCCGGGAGCATGATCGGCATCGTGAACAGCGAGCCGCGCGGCGCCCGGGATAGCGGATGCCGCCGCGGACCAGCGGGAAGGCGGCCATCGTCCCGATGATCGTGGCCAGCACCGCCACCGCCGCGGCCACGATCACCGAGTTGAAGACGGCGGTCTGGATCGGCGCTGTCCGACAGCATCTTCAGGTACCAGTGCAGGGTCAGGCCGGTGATCGGGAGACCGGGCGGTCGACGCCTCCTCGAACGAGAACAGGACGAGGAACACGATCGGCAGGTACAGGAACGCCAGGACGATCGCCGCGAGGACCGCAACAACCAGCGCGTCTGGCGGGCGTACGGGCTGACCGGCATCGTCTCGAGCGGGCTCGATCGATCTAGCCACGGGCCACCACGTCCTCGACCCGCAGGTAGCGCCGGAAGACGATCAGGACCACCGTGACGAAGGCGGCGATGACGATGGCCATCGCGGCGCCCTCCGCGATCTGGGCACCCCGGAAGAAGTTCACGATCAGGTTCGCGATCAGGCACGCCCTGCGGCGCCGCCGACCAGCGTCGGCGTCAGGAACTCGCCGAGGATCGGGATGAACACGAAGATGCAGGCCGTGATGATGCCCGCCCGGATCTGGGGCAGGAGGATGTAGCGGAACGCCTGGTCCGGCCGCGCCCCGAGGTCCTGGGCCGCGTTCAGCTGGGCGAAGTCGAACTTCTCGAGCGCCGCGTAGAGCGCCAGCGCCGCGAACGGGAAGTAGACGTAGACGAGGACGATGAACACGCCCAGGTCGTTGTAGACGAACAGGCGCGACGGCTCCTTGATCAGGCCGATGCGCCATGGAGCAGCTGGTTGAACGCCCCGTGCTCGCCGAGGATCGCCTGCCAGGCGTAGACCCGCAGCAGGTAGCTCGTCCAGAACGGCACGATGACCGCCAGCAGGACGACCCGCTGCCAGCGCCGGCTGACGTAGCGGACCAGGAAGTAGGCGAACGGCAGCGCGGTGGCCAGGCCGACCAGGGTCACCGCGCTGGCCATGACCAGGGTCTTGGCGAACGTGCGCAGGTAGGTCGGCACGGTGAAGAACTTGACGTAGTTGTCCAGGTTCCAGTCCGGCACCAGGTCGAAGTTCTGGTTCGTCCGCCAGAAGCTGAAGACGACCATGAAGGCCATCGGGACGAGGAACAGGAAGACGAGCACGGCGAGGCCCGGCAGGAACGGGGCCGCCCGTCCCAGCCGGTCGCCGCGCCGCTCAGTCCGGCTCCTGCCAGCGGGGCCGTGTCGGCCCCGCTGGCGAGTCCCGTGGTCCATCGATCTCGAACCGCGCCGTCCGCGGGCTAGGCGCCGAAGACCTCGTTGAAGGCGTCGATCGCCGCCTGCGTCGACGCGCCCGGGCCCTTGAGGGTCATCGTCAGGACCGTCTCCGGCTTGTTGTACAGGAACCGGTCGGCCCGCTCCTGCTGGCCCTGGTTGACGAGCAGCTTGTAGGCCTTCTCGTTGAACAGCGGCCGGCCGTTCAGGAGAAGTTCTCGGCGATGTACTCGGCCTGCTCGGCCAGCTCGAGGAACGGGCAGGATCAGGTTCGTGTTGGCGCCGCCCTTGACGATCATCTCGGCGTCCATCCAGCCGATGGTCCCCTCCTTGGGCGTGAAGACCTTCAGCTCCGGACCGCCCTGGTCCTTGACCCGGGTCGTCGGTCCCGAGGTTGCCGGTCGCGATGCCAGACCTCGCCGGTCTTGAGCGCGGCGATCGTGTCGGTGTTCTGCTGGGCGAGCCGGAGGATGTTCGGCTTGAGCTGGATCAGCCAGGTCCTTGGCCTTGGCGAGCTCGTCCGGGGTCATGTTGTACGGGTCCGCGACGCCGGCCAGCTTGCCCATGTAGGCCATGACCTCGACCGGCTGGTTCTCGACCATGACCCGCTTGGCGTACTTCGGGTCGAGCAGGACCTCCCACGAGTCGGGTCGCCGGCGAGACGTACGCCGGGTCGTAGTAGATCTGGACCGGCGACCAGCCGAACGGATACCCGAGGTAGCCCTCCGGCTTCGTCCAGATCTCGAACTCCCGGGCGATCGAGTAGAGCTGCTTGGAGACCTCGAGCTCGTTGATGTCCCAGGCCTCGATGAGGCCCGTCCTCGAAGTACTTCGGGACCCACAGCGCGTCGCCCGAGATCATGTCGAGCTGGCCGCCGACCTCCTTGAGCTTGGTGAACCCGTCGGCGTTGTCGGCCAGCTCGGTGATGTTCGTCTTGATGTTGGCGCTGGCGCCGATCCGCGTCGAGCTGCGCCTGGTACCAGTGGTCGCTCCAGGTCATCCAGTTGAACGTGCCGGTCGGCGCGGCCGTGGCCGGGGCCGCGCTGGGCGCCGTGCTGCCCGGGGCTGTGCTGGGCGGGGCGGTGGTGGGCGTCGCGGTGCTGCCCGCGGTCGAGCAGGCCGCTGCGACCCCGCCGAGCCCGACGGCGGCGGAGACCGCACCGGTCGCCTTCAGGAACTGCCGTCGGCTGAGCTCCCTCGCCAGGTCGATCCATTCCGTGCTCCTTCCGGTACTGGTCCGTCAGAGATCAAGGCCGCATCGTCGGCGTGCCACCATACGCATACCTCCTCCCCGAGCTTCTCCTCCTGATCGTCCTGCGTGAGCGCTCGTCTCGTGCGGTCGGACGCACGACGATGGTCGCCGACGCTCGTGGCGACCGTGATCCGGGTGTGGTTGCCCAGGAACGCGATATTGCACGATCCGCCCGACGATGCCCGGGACCCTGCGCGCCGGCGTCGGGACGCCGGAGCGCCAGCGACTCCGGGCCGCACCATCAGGGTGGCCGGACCCGTCGCTGCGAACCGGTCGGCGCCGCCACGCGGCCGCCGGCAGCGAGCGCGAACAGCCGGTCGCCCGTCGCTCCAGGTCGGGCGATCCCGTCGAGGAAGTTCGTCTCGCCGATGAAGTCGGCCACGAACCGGTCCACCGGCCGGTAGTAGACCTCGCGGGGCGTTCCGATCTGGATCACCTTGCCGTCCGACATGACCGCGATCCGGGTCGCCATCGAGAGCGCCTCCTCCTGGTCGTGGGTGACGAACACGAAGGTCGTGCCCACCTGGCGATGGATCCGCGACAGCTCCGTCTGCATCTGCTTGCGCAGCTTGAGGTCGAGCGCGCCGAGCGGCTCGTCGAGGAGCAGGACGGCGGGCTGCTTGGCCAGCGCCCGGGCGAGCGCGACCCGCTGCTGCTGGCCGCCGGACAGCTGGGCGGGCAGCCGATCGACGAACCCGCGCAGCCCGACCAGCTCGAGGTACTCACGCGACCCGTGCGCTCGATCTCGGCCGTGCCGAGGCCCTCCATCCGCAGCCCGAAGGCGACGTTCTGGGCGACCGTCATGTGCGGGAAGAGGGCGTAGTTCTGGAACACCGTGTTGACGTTGCGCTTGTGGGGCGGCAGGTCGTTGACCCGCCGGCCCTCGATGCGCAGCTCGCCCGCGGTCAGCGGGATGAAGCCGCCGATGAGGTTGAGGGTCGTCGTCTTGCCGCAGCCCGACGGGCCCAGGAGGCAGAAGAACTCGCCGGGCGCGATCTCCAGCGACACGTCGTCGAGGGCGACCGCGTCGCCGTAGCGCTTCGTGGCGTCGAGGAGCTCGATGGCGGGGACCGGGTCAGTCACGGGCAGGGGCTCCGGCTGCAGACGCGACGAGAGCGGGCCGGCGGCGGACGGGCCGGCTGGCCGGAGGACGGACGACCCGGGCCTTGGACCCTCCGGCGACCCGCGACGGTCGTCGCTCGGGCGCGAGCGGAGGCGTGCTCTCGCGGACCGCGAGCTCGACCGGCAGGGCGATCGCCGGCGGCAGCTGGCCGCTCCCGATGGCGGTCGACCAGGGCCCGGGCGGCCAGCCGACCCATCTCGTTGGTCGGCGCGACGAGCGTCGTCAGCCGCGGGTTCGAGATCTCGGCGAACGGGATCCCGTCGAAGCCGACCACGGCGACATCCGCAGGCACCCGGATCCCACGGTCGCGCAGGCCGTCGATGAGGGCGAGGGCCAGCTTGTCGTCGTAGCAGATCAGCGCCTCGGGCAGGTCGCGGGCGATCCGGGCGGCCACCGCGCTCGGCGCCCGCCAGCCGTCGACGCGGGCCCCGAACCGACGGAGCGGCCGGCGGATGCCGTGCCGGCGGAGGGTCTCGGCGGCAGCGTCCCGGCGGACCCGGTTCGACGGCAGGGTCCCGGCCCCGACGTAACCGATGTCGCGGTACCCGCTCGTCGACGAGATGGTCGACCGCCAGCTCGATCCCGGCGGCGTCGTCGGTCTGGATGATCCCCGGTGGCAACCCGTCGCGATGTGGGCGCAGGCTGGCATGGTCGGGCTGGACGAGGACCAGCCGGTCCGACCGCGTCCGGCGGGCGACCTCGGCCGGATCGAGGACGCTCGACACGAGCGCGACCCCGTCAGTCCCGTGCTCGGCGAAGACCTTGAGCGCCCGACGCTCGCGGTTCGGCTCGTTCAGCCCGGCCACGACGATGACGGTGTAGCCGGCCTCGCCGGCCTCGAGCTCGAACCCGGCCGCCACCTGGTCGTGGACCGGGTCGCATGAGGTCCGCCAGGAGCAGCCCGAGGGTCCGGGTCCGCCGGACGCGCAGGCTCCGGGCGGCCGCGTTGGGGACATAGTGGAGTCGCTCCGCCCAGGCTCGGACGGATGTCCGGGTCCTGGCGCTGATCCGCGGGTTGTCGCCGAGCGCTCGCGATGCCGTGGCACGCGACACGCCGGCTGCCACGGCGACGTCGTCGAGGGTGATCCGGCGTCGCACGGGATCCGACTCGCTGGCCATCGCCTGCCTGGCGGCTAGGTCAGGTGCCGGAGGGCGACGGCGCGGAACCGCTCGGCCTTGGCCGCCGCGCCGTCGCGGTCGTCGCGCATCCGCGATGCCGAACGGGGCGAGGTTCGGATCGAGGACGCCGATCGCGAAGCTCATCGAGCGCTCGAGCAGTCGGTCGGTCGCCGGGAGCATGCCGGCGCCGGTAGTCGGCCGGGCGCCCGTCGGTGCACGGGCAATCGAACGGACAGCCGCGACCGGTGATCGTCCGGCCCGCCAGGACGTGCTCCATGTGGGTGTAGACATGCCAGCCGCTGGTGGCCAGGGTGATCGAGCCGAGCTCCGCCGGTCACCGCGCCGGCGATGTTCGCGTCGGGGAAGATCACGACCAGGTGGGTGGCCAGGTCGCCGTCCGGGTCCGGGCAGCTCCCGGAACCGGATCCCGGGCACCTCGCCGATGATCTCCTCGACGATCGCCCGATTGGCCCGGAGGTGCTCGCGGATCCGGTCGAGTCGGCGCACCTGGGCGAGCAGGACGGCACCCTCGAGCTCGGTCATCCGGAAGTTCAGACCGAGGAACGGGCGCGCCCCGACCTCGATCCCGCGCCGGTTCGGCGGTGGCCCTGGTCGTGCATCGCGAAGCAGCGCCGGTAGAGACCCTCGTCGTCGGTGACCAGCAGGCCGCCGTCGCCACAGGTGATCGTCTTGAACTCGTTGAAGCTGTAGATCCCGGCCGCTCCGTACCCACCGACCCAGCGCCCGCCGTAGGTCGCCCCGAAGGCCTGGGCGCAGTCCTCGATGAAGACCAGCCCGTGCCGGTCGGCGACCGCCTTCAGCTCGCGGATGCGGGCCGGATTGCCGAGCATGTGGACCGCGATGATCGCCCGGGTCCGGGGGGTGATCCGCGCCTCGACGTCGCCGGGGTCCAGGTTGAACGTCTCGTCGACCTCGGCCAGGACCGGCCGGGCTCGGGCGTAGATGACCGCGCTGATCGTCGCGACGAACGTGAAGCCCGGCACGATGACCTCGTCGCCCGGACCGATCCCCGATCCGACCAGGGCCAGGAACAGGCCGCTCGTGCCGGAGTTGAGGGCGAGGGCGTGGTTCGTGCCGGCCAGCTCGGCGACGGTCTCCTCGAACCGGCGCACCTTGGCCGGGAAGGTCGCGTCATCGGGGCCGTAGCGGCTCAGGTGGCCGCTCGCCAGGACCTCGGTGACCTCGGCCAGCTCCTCCGCTCCGACGAGCTCCAGACCCGGGCCCGGCATCCTCCGCGCACCCTCCTTGTGCAACCGATTGCACGACGGTACCATCCGGATTCGCACGACGTCAATACGCCACGGGAGACATCGGGCTTGGTCGTCTCTGGGGTCGCGCTCCGGCACCCTGGCGCCTCGCCGGTCGACCTGTCCGCGGCGTGGAACGCGTCGGACGACGAGCTCGCGGCCCGGTTCCACCCGCTCTACCGGGCGGCCGTCGGCCGCCTGCCCGAGGGCGAGCAGGTGTTCCGCGGCCTCCCGTTCCGGCTCGGTTCGCGGTCGGAGGGGCGGCGCTGGATCGTCGTCGACGGGCCGACCACGATCGATCTGACCGGGACGCTGCCGGCCAGCCACGTGGTGGTGGCGCACTTCTGCGACGCGCGGCACGACCCGGCCGGCGATCGGCCGGCCGGCGTGCCGGTCGGCTGGGTCGAGCCGATCGGCGAGCCGCTCGCCCGTTACACGACCGTCGACGTCGACGGGGGCCGGCTGGCGGTCGTCGTCCGCCGCCGGTTCGAGGTCAACGAGGGGATCCTCGGCTGGGGGGCGCAGGCGTTCCTGGCCGTCGGCCATCGCTCCGACGAGGCGATCGACTGGCGCGGTCCTCACCCGCGCCAGTCTGGCGGTCGCTACGCCGCGGCCGGTCACGCCGGGCCGCTGACCGTCCTGCCGGGAGCGTGGGGCCCGGCCCAGACCGGCGTCGCCGACTTCGTCCCGAGTCCCGACGACGACGCGCTGCTGTGGCTCCACTCGATCGCGCTCGGCCGGACCGTCCGGCTGTCCAGGCTCGTCCTGGAGCCGCACGGGCCGGGCGGGCCGGGCGGCGACGTGGCGGTGGCCGCGATCACCCTGTTCGACGGGACGGCCGATCCCCTCGTCCTCCGGCCGCGCCGGCAGATCCTCCTCAGCGGACGCGGTCCCGCCCGACCCGACCCGACGGTCGACCTCGGGATGGTCATCCGGTCGTCGGTCCCGGGCGAGGTGCCGTCGGACATCCCGGGCCCGATCGGTTGGGGCTCGGCCGTCCCGGGGGCGCCGCCCGACGCGCCGACGACGGTCGTCCTCGACGTCGCAGCGGCCGCCGACGCCAACCTCCGGATCGGGGGATGGGCGGTCCCTCTCGACGCTCTCGAGTCCGGCCCGGCGACCAGCCCGGACGGGACGCTGACCATCGAGGCCCTGCCCGCACGGGACGTGAGGGTCACCTTCACGGTCCTCGGCGCCGACGGCGTGGACCCGACTCCCTGCCGGGTCCGGTTCGTCGCGCCGGACGGCCGCTACCTGCCGCCGGTCGGCCACCGCGCGGAGATCAACCCCGGGCTGTACGAGGACACCGGGGCTGGCCTCGTCCTCGGACGGGCGACCTACGCCTACGTTCCCGGCCGGTTCGAGATCGACCTCCCGCGCGGGCCGGTCCGGGTCGAGGTCGTCAAGGGCTTCGACCACCGCCCGATCGGTGCGGAGATCGTCATCGAGCCGACGACGCGCCAGCGGGAGCTGAGGCTCGACCGACCGATCGACCTGCGAGCGGCGGGCTGGATGACGGCCGACTCGCACGTCCACTTCCTCGCCCCGTCGACGGCGCTCCTCCAGGCCGCCGCCGAGGACGTCTCGATCGTCCACCTGCTGGCCACCCAGTGGGGCGACCACTTCACCGGGGTGACCGACCTGCCGTGGGGGTCGATGGGCGATCCGTCCGGGAGCCACCGGGTGGTCGTCGGGACCGAGAACCGACAGGCCGTGCTCGGCCACCTCGGCCTGCTCGGGGCGCGCCGGCCGGTCCTGCCGATGGCCGGCGCCGGTCCTCCGGAGGGCCCTATCGGCGGAGCGCTGACCGAGCTGCTCGCCGACTGGGCGGATCGCTGCCACGACGCGGACGGGCTGGTCGTGGCCGCTCACTTCCCGCTGCCCTACGCGGAGATCGCGGCCGACATCGTGGCCGGCCGGATCGACGCCGTCGAGATGCAGTGCTTCGCGCCCGGACTCGACAACCCGTCGATCCTCGAGTGGTACCGGTTCCTCGACCTCGGCTACCGGTTGCCCGTCCTGGGCGGCACCGACAAGATGTCCGCCGAGGTCCCGCTCGGCGCGGTGCGGACCTATGCCCGCGTCGACCCGGACGAGCCGCGATCGCCGGAGGCCTGGGCCGCCGCGATCCGCGCCGGGCGGACGTTCGCCACGTCGGGCCCGACCCTCGAGCTGTCGGTCGACGGCCACGAGCCCGGCGACGTCCTCGCCCTGCCGGCGTCCGGCGGGCGTCTCCAGGTCCGGGTGTCGGCGAAGGCCGCCCAACCGATGATCACGACGGTCGAGCTCGTCGTGAACGGGCGGGTCGTGGCCGCGGAGACCGCCGCCGCCGCGACCGACGAGCTGGGCCTGGACGCCACGGTCGAGATCCGCTCGGGCTCCTGGATCGCCGCCAGATCGCGGAGCGACCGTCGGATCCGGTCGGCCTTCGCGACGAGCATGGCGGCCCATACCTCGCCGGTCTATGTCGAGGTCGTCGACCGCCCGCTGTTCATCGCCGACGAGGCCGGGGTCGTCCTCGACGTCATCGACGGGGCGCGCCGCTGGGTCGAGTCGATGGCGGCCGTCGAGCGCCCGGCGGACCGGCGCCGGATGGTCGACTTCCTGGCGGACAGCGCGGCGACGTTACGCACCCGGCTCGACCGGACCAGGCAGGAGGTGGACTGAGGTGAAGATCGCGCTCGACCCGTACATGCTCCGGGAGCTTCCGTTCGGCGAGGTCTGTCGGATCGCGGCCGAGGTCGGCTATCGCTACATCGAGCTCTCGCCGCGGACGGACTTCAGCCCGTTCTTCGTCCATCCCCGGGCGGACAAGGCACGGGTCGCCGAGTTCCGCAAGGCCCTCCGCGACCACGGCGTCGAGCTGTCGTCGGTCCTCCCGCTGTACCACTGGTCCGGCCCCGACGAGGACGAGCGCCAGGCGGCGGTCCGCTACTGGAAACGAGCCATCCAGCTGACGGTCGAGCTCGGCTGCACGACCATGAACTCCGAGTTCAACGGGCGTCCGGAGCGGGCGGCGGAGAGCGAGGCGCAGTTCTGGCGCTCCCTCGAGGAGCTCCTCCCGATCTTCGAGCGGGAGGGCATCGCGCTCAACCTGGAGGCCCACCCGGACGACTTCATCGAGCGCAATGAGCCGGCGGTCGACCTCGTCCGTGGGATCGACCGGCCGAACGTCGGCTACCTCTTCTGCGCGCCGCACACGTTCCACCTCGGCGGCGACGTCGAGGCGATGATCCGCTACGCGGCGCCGGTCCTCCGCCAGGTCCACGTCGCCGACGTGTTCGACCACCGGGCGTCGTCCGGCCTGCGCTACATCGTCAACCCGCCGGGCTCGACGGCGCGTGTCCACCAGCACCTCGACATCGGCCAGGGCGAGGTCGACTGGGACGCCTTCTTCTCGGCCCTCCGGGCGGTCGGCTTCGACGGGATCCTCACCAGCTGCGTGTTCGCCTGGGAGGAACGGGCGGTCGACTCCGCGCGGGTCAACCTCGAGCGGATCGAGCAGTACCTCGCGGCGCACCCGGTCTAGGCCAGGCGCTCGCGGACCGGGCCGGCCAGCCGCTCGAGCGTCTCGTCGTCGGACGGCGACGGCCAGTCGGCGACCACCTCCTCGGCGCCGGCGGCCCGCATCGCGCGGAGCCAGGCGGCGACGGCCTCGTCGGTGTCGGCGAGCGGCGAGGCCTCGGCCCAGGCACGCGCCTCGGCCGGGGTCCGGTCGTGCTGGGCGAGGATGGCGGCGAGCGCGCCGACCGCCCCGGCCCGCGTGTCGCGGATGCAGATCGGCGGGATCCCGGCCGTCCGCCGGATGTCGGCCGGATCGCGACCGACCGCACGGCAGTGGTCGTCGAGGATCGCGTTCTTGCGAGCGAACGTCCCGGGGTCCCCCTCGCCGTTCCAGATGTCGGCGTCGCGGGCGACGATCCGGAGGGCGCGTTTCTCCCCGCTCGCGCCGATGAGCAGCGGCAGCCGGCCGCGGACCGGCGGCGGGTCGTTGCGCAGCTCGTGGGCCGTGACCCACGAGCCGTCGAAGGTGACCGTCTCGCCGTCGAGCAGGCCGCGTGCCACGCGGGCCGCCTCGTCGAGCCGGGTGATCCGCTCGCCGAGCGACGGGAAGGCGAACCCGTAGGCCAGGTGCTCGGGCTCGTGCCAGCCTGCCCCGAGCCCGAGGATCGCCCGGCCGCCGCTCAGGTGGTCGAGGGTGGTGGCCATCCGCACGGTCAGTCCGAGGTTGCGGTAGCCGGCCCCACAGACCAGCACACCGAGCGGGATCCGGCTCGTCCGCGAGGCCCACCCGGCGAGCGTCAGCCAGGCCTCGAAGACCGGTCCGGACGGTCCCACGACGGGGCCATCGCGGCCACCGAGGACCGGCATCAGGTGGTCGTTGGCGAACAGGCCGGCGAAGCCGAGCGCCTCGATCCGCTCGCCGCTCGCCATCAGCTCGTCCCAGCCGACGAACTGGCCCCAGACCTGGAAGCCGATCCGGATCGGTTCGTCCCGCTGGCTGGCCACGCCGGGAGCGTAGTCGAATTCGACGCTGCTCGGGCGCCTTCCGCCGTGCCAAGATGCGCCGTCCAGACTCAGTCCGGATCGGGCAGGGATCGGATGAACGCCGCGACCCGGTCGAGGACATCGTCGAGGACCGGCTTGAGCCCGTGGCCCAGGCGCGGGTAGGTGACCAGCTCGCCGCGCGGGAGCGACCCCATGGCCGCGCGCAGGAGGTCGATCCGGGCGAACGGGTCCGACGCTCCGGACAGGAGCAGGGCCGGGCAGGCGATCGCCGGCCAGTGGGCGATCCGCGGGCCGAGCTCGGGCGACCCGGGTCGGTGGAGCGGGTAGGAGAAGCAGACGAGGCCGCGATAGCCGGCCATCGCCCCGCCCGCCCCGCCCCCCGCGGCCGCCGCCGCGAGGCTGGCGACCCGTCCCCCGAACGAGTGGCCGCCGACGACGACGTCCGGACCGGGCGGGGCCAGCTCGAGCCAGCGCGGCACGACGTCCTCCGCCTTGCGCCGGGGCAGGTCGACGGCGGTCGCCCCGATGCCGCGCGCCCGCAACCCGTCGACGAACGGGGCCATGCTCGCCGCCGTGCCCGAGGCCCCATGGCCGAGGATCACCCGGATGCCCATCGTCGGGGACGATACCCGCGAGCCCGGACGAGCCCGGACGGGTCCGCGCCGCCCATCCGATCCACGTCGACCGGCGTACTGGTTGACGGGCGATCGTCGCCCGGCGATGCTATCGCAACTAGATGCAATAACAGGGAACCCCCATCGTGGTCGAACCGCCGTTCGGGCTCGCCCTCCCGCTGCTCGCCCTGGACGCCACGCCCCAGACGGTCGGGCTGCTCGTCACCGCTGCTCTTCTCGGGATCCGCCACGGGATCGACTGGGACCATATCGCCGCGATCACCGACATCACGAGCACGACAGCGACAGCGGATGCGGGGACCGCCGCGCACGGCGAGCAGCACCGCGCCATGGCCGCGATCACCGACGGTCATCGTCACGGCCACGGCGGCCCCGGCGAGCTCCACGCTCACGACCTGGGTCCCGGCGCGGCGACGCTGGCCCTCCCGCTCGCCCCCGTCCCGCTACCGACCCGGGCCCGGCTCGCCGCGGAGCAGCGCCACGCGATCGCACTCGGGACGCTCTACGCGCTGGGCCACGCGTCGGTCGTCGCGGTCCTCGGGCTGGCGGCCCTGTCGTTCGGCGCGATCCTCCCGGACTGGATCGACCCGATCCTGAGCCGGGTCGTCGGGCTGACCCTGGTCATCCTCGGGGTGTGGGTCTTCGTCTCGCTCTACCAGTACGTCCGCTTCGGGACCGAGTTCCGGCTGCGCAGCCGCTGGATGCTGGTCTTCGACTCGGTCCGCTACACGTGGCGGCGGGTCCAGGCGAAGCTGCATGGCCACGCCCACGTCGAGCCGCTCGAGATGTCCTCGTACGGTCCACGCACGGCGTTCGGCGTCGGGATGATCCACGGGGTCGGCGCCGAGACCGGCAGCCAGGTCCTGATCATCGCCGCCGTGGGCGGAGCGTCCGGCGCCGGACTGGGGATCCCGATGATGATCGCCTTCGTCGTCGGGCTGCTCATCTCGAACACGATCGTCGTCGTCGTCTCGTCGACGGGCTTCGTGGCCAGCCAGGCGCGGCAGCGCGCTGTACGTGGTCTTCGGAACGGCGGCGGGCGCATTCAGCCTGGTCGTCGGCCTCCTGTTCCTGTTCCAGCTCGAGGGCGCTGCTGCCCGAGCTCGATCGGATCTTCGGGTTCATCGGGTCGTGACCGCGACGGCACCGGCCGACGCCTGGGCTCCGCTCCGCGACCGCCTCCACGAGCGCGGCCTGCGCTGGACGCCCCAGCGGCGGACGCTCGTCGAGGTCCTGTCGCGGACCGACGGGCACGTCACCGGGAGCGAGCTCGTCGAGCGCTGTCGGGCGCTCGATCCCGAGACGACCCCGTCGACCGTCTACCGGACGCTCGACGTCCTCGAGGGCCTCGGCCTCGTCCGCCACGGACACGGCGCCGACGGGCGCGAGGAGTTCCATGTCCTGCCCGAGACCGAGCATGGGCATCTGCACTGCTCGAGCTGCGGCGGGACCTGGGAGATCGGGCCGGACGAGGCCGCGACCCTGGTCGGCTCGCTCGAGGCGAGTCGGGGGTTCGCGGTCGATCTCAGCCACGTGACGATCGTCGGGCGGTGCGCGGCATGTCGGTGAGACCGGAGCGCGTCGTCCCCGGCCCGGACCAGGAGTCGGTCTGGGACTACCTCCGGCCGCCGCGGGTCGAGCCCGTCCCCGAGCGGCTGCGGGTCGTGGTCGACGGGATGACCCTGGCCGAGACGACGCGCGGGCTCCGGGTCCTCGAGACGGCCGGGCCGCCCGTCTACTACTTCCCGCCCGAGGACGTCCGCCTGGAGCGGCTCCAGCGGAGCCCGCACGGCACCGTCTGCGAGTGGAAGGGACAGGCCGGTTACTGGACCTACGACGACGGGCGCGGGCTGCGGATCGAGCACATCGGCTGGTCCTACGAGCGCCCATTGCCGGGCTTCGAGTCGATCGCCGGGCTACCTCGCGTTCTATGCCGGCCTCGTCGACCAGGCCTGGGTCGGGGACGAGCTCGCAACCCCGCAGCCGGGACGCTTCTACGGCGGCTGGGTGACCTCCCGGATCGTCGGGCCGTTCAAGGGCGAGCCGGGCAGCTCCGGCTGGTAGAGGCAGCGTCCGGCTCCAGTCGGCCGGGTGCCGTGCAGGGGCGTCTCGGCACGGCGCGGCGCACCCGCCGATCGGACATGAGCCCCGGTCATGCAGCTCAGTCGAGCCGTGCGGCGCTGCGCCTCGACGCGCGCGCGTGGCGAGGCAGCCGGGCTCCGGTTCGGAGCTCGGCATGAGCGGCACTCATCGCCAGCGGTACTCGTCGCCCCCGGAAACCAGGCACTCATCGCCCGGGCACCGTGCAGGGGCAGGACGGGGCGGACCTCAGTCGCCGGTCGGGACGCCCAGGATGTTGAACCCGCCGTCGACGTAGATGACCTCGCCGGTCACCGCGCTCGACAGGTCGCCGGCCAGGTAGACGGCGGTCCGCCCGACGTCCTCCGGGGTGATGTTCGCGCGGAGCGGGGCGACGTCGGCGAACGCGCCGTACATCTTCTTGAACCCGGCGATCCCGGCGGCGGCCAGGGTCCGGACCGGGCCGGCGCTGATCGCGTTGACCCGGATCCCGTCCGGCCCGAGGTCGGCCGCCAGGTAGCGGACCGACGCCTCGAGGGCGGCCTTCGCGACGCCCATCACGTTGTAGTTGGCGACGACCTTCTCGGCGCCGTAGTAGGTCAGTGTGATCACGCTCGAGCCGGCGTCCAGGAACGGGCGCGCCTCGCGGACGAGCGCCACGAGCGAGTAGGCGCTCACGTCGAGGGCCAGGGCGAACCCGTCGCGCGACGTGTCGACGAAGCCACCCTCGAGGTCCTCGCGCCTGGCGAAGGCCAGGGCGTGGACGAGGATGTCGAGCCGCCCGTGGGCGGCGCCCCACTTCGCGAACACGCGCCCGGATCTCGTCGTCGGACTGGACGTCGCACGGCTCCACGAACGTCGAGCCGATCGAGCTCGCGAGCGGCCGGACCCGCTTCTCGATGAGGCTCTCGACCGAGCTGAAGCCGACGGTCGCGCCGGCCTCGTGGAAGGCGCGGGCGATCCCCCAGGCGATCGAATGGTCGTTGGCGACCCCGAAGATCAGGGCGCGTCTTCCCGTCGAGCAGTCCCATCGGGCGAGCCTAGCAGACGGGTACCATCGCCCGGATGACCAGACCGACGATGACCCCGACCCCGCCCGCCGACCTGCGGGCCGCCCTGGCCGGCGTGCGCGCCCTGCTCCTCGACCTCGACGGGGTGATCGTCCTCAAGGGCGAGCTGCTGCCCGGGGCCGGCGAGGCGCTGGCCCGGCTCGAGGAGCGGCCGGATCCCGTACCGGATCGTGACCAACACGTCGCTGATCAGCCGGGCCAGCCTGTCGCGCTGGAGCGAGCGGCTCGGCGTCGCCGATCCCGGCGGAGCGGATCATGAGCGCGCTGTCGGCCAGCGCCGCCTACACCCGCCATCACCACCCGGGCGAGCCGCTCTTCGTGATGGCCTCGACCGACGCCCTGACCGAGTTCGCCGGCCAGCGCCTGCTGAGCGGCGAGGAGGCGGACGCGCCGGGAGCCGGCGCGGCGGCCGTCGTCATCGGCGACGCCCCGGAGGCGGTCACGTTCGACAACCTCAACCGGGCGTTCCGGCTCGTCCGCGGCGGCGCCGAGCTGATCGGGATGCACCGCAACCCGTGGTGGCTGACGCCGGCCGGGCCGACGCTCGACTCGGGCGCCCTGGTCACCGGTCTCGAGTTCGCCACCGAGCGACCGGCCCGGATCCTCGGCAAGCCGTCGGCGGCGTTCTTCCGCGAGGCGGCGGCCGAGCTCGCCGACGAGGTCCGGCGCGGCGGGCGGGCGGCGGCTCGTCCGGCACGAGATCGCGATGGTCGGCGACGACGTCCGGACCGATGTCCTGGCCGCCCAGCGGGTCGGTCTGCGCGGCGTCCTCGTCCTGTCCGGCAAGCACGGGCACGCCGATGTCGAGGCGGCCGCGACCGGGCGCCGGGGCGGTCGACCGGACGGCGATCGCGCGGACCCTCCTGGAGGTCGTTTCGGCGCTCGGCTGAGCCGGATCGTCCGGCTACACTGGGAGGCCAGCCCCCAGGCTCAGCCTGACCACCCGACCCGAGGGATCGACCGCACAGGAGCCACCACGATGACGACCGAGGCGAAGCCGCGCCTGAAGATCACCTACGCCACCCTGCGCAACGACAACGAGGAGCTCCACGCCCAGTACGAGGCCGGCCTCGCCAGGGCCCGGACGATGCTCGGCGGTCACTACCGCAACTTCGTCGGCGGGGTCGAGCGCGACGGCGACGGCACCTTCGAGAAGCGGACCCCGATCGACGGCTCGGTCATGGGCACGTTCGCGAAGGGGACCCGGAAGGACGTCCAGGACGCGATCGCCGCCGCCCGGCGCAGGCGTTCCCGGCCTGGGGTCGCCGGCCGTGGCAGGAGCGGGTCGCGATCATGCGCCGGGTCGCCGACGTCATCAGCGAGCGCCAGATGGAGTTCAGCGCGCTGCTCTCGATGGAGGTCGGCAAGAACCGCCTCGAGGCGCTCGGCGACGTCGAGGAGACGGCCGACCTCATCCGCTGGTCGTGCGACATGATGGAGCGCAACCACGGCTTCGACGACCCGATGGGCAACCTCGGCGACGAGACCGTCCACACGCGGTCGGTCCTCAAGCCGTACGGCGTGTGGGGCGTCATCAGCCCGTTCAACTTCCCGTTCGCCCTGTCCGGCGGGCCGGCCGGCGGCGCCCTGGTGGCCGGCAACACCGTCGTCTACAAGCCGTCGTCCGACGCGCCGCTGTCGGGCGCATGCCTGCTCCAGGCGATGCGCGACGCCGGCGTCCCGGACGGCGTGTTCAACATGGTCATGGGTCCCGGGCGAGACGGTCGGCGACGAGCTCCAGAACGAACCCGGGCGTCGACGGGATCATCTTCACCGGCTCGTTCGAGGTCGGCTTCGGGCTGTACAAGAGCTTCGCCAAGGTCTTACCCCAAGCCGGTCATCGTCGAGATGGGCGGCAAGAACCCGGCGATCGTGTCCCGCCACGCCGACCTCGACGAGGCGGCCGAGGGGATCATGCGCTCGGCGTTCGGCTTCTCCGGCCAGAAGTGCTCGGCGAACAGCCGGGTCTACGTCGAGCGGCCGGTCCACGACGAGCTGGTCCGCCTGCTGGTCGAGAAGACCGAGGCGATCACGATCGGCGACCCGACCGACCGGCGCTACTGGCTCGGACCGGTCATCAACGCGCGGGCCGTCGCCCGCTACGAGCAGGCGGTCTCCGAGGCACGCGCCGCGGGCCGGCTGGCCATCGGCGGCGAGCGGGTGACCGAGAACGGCCTCGACCGCGGGCTTCTTCGTCGCGCCGACGGTCGCCCTCGACCTGCCCACGGACCACCGCCTGTTCCGCGACGAGCTGTTCATCCCGTTCACCGCGGTCGCCGCGGTCGACTCGATCGACGAGGCGCTCCGCCTGTCGAACGACACGAACCTCGGCCTGACCGCCGGCTTCTACTCCGAGGACAAGGCCGAGTCGCCAGCGCTTCCTCGACCAGATCGAGGCCGGCGTCGTCTACGTCAACCGGCGGGCCGGCGCCACGACCGGCGCCTGGCCGGGCATCCAGCCGTTCGGCGGCTGGAAGGGCAGCACCGCGACCGGCAAGGCCGGCGGCGGCTTCTACTACGTCCAGCAGTTCATGCGCGAGCAGAGCCAGACGATCGTCGACTGACGGTCAGGTGAGGCGCGCCGCCCGGCGGGGCCACGTCGTTCCGCCCGGCGTCGACACGGGCCGGTCGTGCTGATCGCGTCGACGGCTCCGCAGCCGGGCGCAAGGAAACGGCCGATCGGATCGTGGGGCGCAGCGCCGCGGAATCGTCCACGGGCCGTCTGCTAGACTCGGCTGAGTATCCAGTCTGCATAAACCGTATGCGTCGAGGTGTCCCTTGGCCCAGGCATCGCGGCTCGCCCAGGCGCGGCCCGTCCCCGACATCGTCACCGAGATCCCCGGCCCGAAGGCCCGCGCCCACGTCGCCTACGACGAGACCTGGACCTCCCCGAGCCTGCCCCGGGCCTACCCCATCGTCCCGGTCCGCGGCGAGGGCCTGACGGTCGAGGACATCGACGGCAACCTGTTCCTCGACTTCGCCGCCGGGATCGCCGTCAACTCGACCGGGCACAGCCACCCGCAGGTCGTCGCCGCGATCAAGGAGCAGGCGGCCGAGCTCATCCACTTCAGCGCCTCGGACTTCTACCTCCCGATCTACGCCGAGACCTGCGAGCGGATCGCCGGGCTCGCCCCGATGGACGGCCCGGTCCGGGTCTACCTCGGCAACTCCGGGACCGAGGTCGTCGAGGCGGCGATCAAGCTCGCTCGCGTGGCGACCCACCGCCCGTACGTCGTGGCGTTCCTCGGCGCCTTCCACGGCCGGACGCTACGGCTCGGTCAGCCTGACCGCCTCGAAGGCGAAGTACCACGCCGGGTTCGGGCCGCTCCTGCCGGGCATCTTCCACGCCCCGTACGGCCGGGCCGAGGACCTGCGCTGGTTCAACGAGGTCCTGTTCGACAAGCTCGTGCCGGCCGAGGAGGTCGCGGCGATCATCGTCGAGCCGATCCAGGGCGAGGGCGGCTACGTCGTCCCGGAGGACGGCTTCCTCGAGGGCCTGCGCGGGATCTGCGACCGCCACGGGATCCTCCTGATCGCCGACGAGATCCAGTCCGGAGCCGGGCGGACCGGGAAGATGTGGGCGGTCGACCACTGGGGCGTCAAGCCGGACATCCTGCTGACGGCCAAGGGCATCGCCAGCGGCATGACCCTCGGGGCGATGGTCGCCCGGGCACCCCTCCTCGAGGCCTGGGGCCCCGGCGCCCACGGCTCCACCTACGGCGGCAACCCGGTCGCCTGCGCGGCGGCGCTGGCCACGATCGACCTCCTCGAGGGCGGCCTCGTCGAGAACGCGGCGACCCGCGGCACGGCAGGCGTTCGCCGGGCTCCGGGCGCTGGCCGCCCGCTACCCCGGGCTGATCGTCGACGTCCGCGGCAGAGGGCCTGATGATCGGGGTCGAGTTCGACACGCCCGAGCACGCCGAGGAGGTCCAGTGGGCCTGCTTCGTGCGCGGCCTGCTCGTCCTCGAGTGCGGCCGGTCGAGCGTCCGGATGTCGCCGGCCGCTGATCGTCAGCGAGGCCGAGATGGCGACCGCCCTGCGGATCTTCGGCGAGGCCGTCGCGGCCGTCGCCGGCGAGCACGGCGAGGTCCTGCGAGGCGGCCGAGCGCGCCGGCGCGATCACCGGCGTCGAAGCCGCGATCTGACCCTCGACCGCCCGGCGTGCCGACCCTCAGCCGCGCGATCCGACGTCCGGAGCCGCCTCGGCAGCGTCCCAGGTCGGAGTCGACGACCAGCCGGATCGCGATCGTGGCCAGCCCGACGAGGATGGCGATGCCCATGATCGGGCTGCCGATCCGCTTGAGCTCGGGCGATCCGGCGATCAGCCCGAGCAGGAAGACGATCAGCCCGACGTTCATCGCCCAGATAGACGACCTGGTCGGCCCACGGCCAGCGGTCGGCGCCGGTCGGCGGCCAGGCGCGAGGGCCAGGCCGAAGATCAGGTTGGTGATCACGCCGATGAACGCGGCGTGGTCGCTCGCGACGAGGACGCCGGTCGGGATCTTCGAGGGGTCGCCGGTCGAGATGAACAGGAACACGACGTACAGGAAGATCGCCGTCGCGACGACGACGAAGACGGCCGCCGTCGCGCAGGTGCCGCTCCGGGCGGCCGGTCCGCCAGTCGATCCGGACGGCGGTCGGCAGGATCGCGGACCGCGAACACGGCGACCGCCACGAGCTCGACCAGCAGGTAGATCCCGCCGACCGCCTGGACCGCGCTCGTGTCGAGGAAGAGCAGGGCCAGCGCCAGGAGCAGCCCGCCGCCGAACAGCGCCGCCGATCTGGACCAGCCCGCTCCGCGAGCGCCCGCGCAGGCCGAGCAGGCGCCACTCGAGGAGGCCCATCGCCACGAGGATGAGGTAGCTGAAGACCATCGTCCCGGCGTGCGCCCCGATCGCGTCGGCGCTGGCCGGGAAGAGGTTCCGTGCCGCTGGCCAGCTGGATCTGGATGAGGACGCCGATGATCGCGCCGTAGGCGAACGTCGTCAGCCCGAGGGTCACGGCGAGGAGCGGGATCGTGGGCTCCCGGGAGAGCCCCGCCAGGCCCAGCCGACGAGCCACAGGATCGCGACCAGGAGGGCCGTTCCGGTGATCGCCCGGGCGGCGAGGTTGCCCGAGTAGAACGCGGCGACGTAGAGCGGGATGAGGATCGCCAGCACGTCGCCAGCCGCCGGTCCGCGGCCCGGACGAGCCAGAACGTGCCGGCGACGATGCCGAGCGTGATCCAGCCGAGCGTCCCGGAGTGGACGTGGGTCAGCAGCTGGTCGTGGTTGAACTCGTACAGGTCGAGGCCGTTGACGATCCCGATCGCGACGGTCACCACGAACAGGGCCATCGCCACGAGGAACAGGCCGCGGACCGTCGCTGCCCAGCCGGTCACGGCGCGTCCGATCGACGCCATCGGGCTACCCTCCACTCCCTCCGGCCGCGGCCTCCGCCGGGTCGCCGGTCCGATCCCTCGGGGCCATCCTACGCACGGCGACGGGCGACGGGGAAGCGACGACCCGCCGTGCGCGGCCGCGATAATCCGGGCCGTGAGCAGCTCCAAGGTCGCGACGATGCGCGACGCCGTCGCCGACCTCGTCCGCGACGGCGACACCGTGGCGATCGAGGGCTTCACCCACCTCATCTCGTTCGCCGCCGGCCACGAGATCATCCGCCAGCGCAAGCGCGACCTCACCCTCGCCCGCCTGACCCCCGACCTCATCTACGACCAGATGATCGCCGGCGGGGTCGCCCGGAAGCTCATCTTCAGCTGGCTCGGCAACCCGGGCGTCGGCGGGCTGAACGCGATCCGGCGGCGGATCGAGGACGCCGACCCGGCGCCGCTCGAGATCGAGGAGTACAGCCACTTCGGGATGGTCGGGCGGTACACGGCCGGCGCCGCGAACCTGCCGTTCTACCCGCTCCGGTCCTACTTCGAGACCGACCTGCCGAAGGCGAACCCGCTCATCCGCGAGATCGACTCGCCGTACGGCGACGGGAAGGTCTACGCCGTCCCGCCGCTCCGGCCGGACGTCACGATCGTCCATGCCCAGCGCGCCGACGCGAGCGGCAACACCCAGGTCTGGGGCCTGCTCGGCTGCCAGAAGGAGGCGGCGTTCGCGGCCGACCGGGTGATCGTCGTCGTCGAGGAGCTGGTCGACGAGGCGGTCGTCCGGGCCGACCCGAACCGGACGATCATCCCCGGGCTCATCGTCGACGCGGTGGTCGTCGAGCCGTGGGGCGCCCACCCCTCGTACGTCCAGGGCGCCTACGACCGCGACAACCGGTTCTACCTCGACTGGGACCCGATCAGCCGCGACGAGGCCGCCGTCCAGGCCTGGCTGGACGAGTGGGTCTACGGGGTCGACGGGCGGGCCGAGTACCTCGACAAGCTCGGGCCGGAGCGGCTCGCGTCGCTCCGGCCGAGCGGCCAGGCCCCGTCCGGCTCGGTCGACTACGGGCAGTACCGATGACCCCCGCTTCGCGTTCGGATCGAGGCTCCATCTGTGATGCGAGTCGCCGCATCAAGGATCGACCCACGGCCGGCTCGGGCGCGGTCGGCGGCCGGCTCACGTCCGCCGGCCGACGGTGCACACCTGGAGTGCCAACGCGCGGTCGGCCGGACACAGAGCCGTCAGCCAGCACTCGGGCTGTTCAGCGATGACGCGAACGGGCTCCTCAGCGTTGGATCGGAACGCCGGGCGTTCAGCCGGGCGGTCGCCAGTCTCGCCGTCCGACGGTTCGAACTCCCCGGGTGCCGGTCCGGCTACGGCCTCGCCGGCTGATCCGGGCGCGCCCTGCCGGACCCTGGCGACCGGTCGTGATGCGTCGACCCGCATCACGGACGGACGGGCACGGGTACGCCCCGTGCAGGCACGCCCCGTGCAGGCACGCCCCGTGCGGGCACGCCCCGTGCAGGCACGCCCCGCGCGGGCACGCCCGATGCGGCCACGCCCGGGCCTGGAGATCGACATCCCATGAGCCCCGGGGCCGTGGCCTTCTCGAAGTCCGAGATGATGATCGTGGCGGCCGCGCGCGAGCTGGCCGGCCAGCGGGTCTGCTTCGTCGGGGTCGGGCTGCCGAACATCGCGGTCAACCTGGCCAAGCGGACGGTCGCGCCGGACCTCGAGCTGGTCTACGAGGCCGGCGTCTTCGGCGCCGAGCCGGCCCGCCTGCCGCTGTCGATCGGCGACCCGACGATCGTCACCGGGGCGACCGCCGTGACCAGCATGTACGAGCTGTTCAGCTTCTACCTGCAGGGTGGGCTGATCGACGTCGGGTTCCTGGGCGCCGCCCAGATCGACCGGCTCGGGAACATCAACACGACCGTCATCGGCGACGACTACGCCCACCCGAAGACCCGCCTGCCGGGCTCGGGCGGCGCCTGCGAGATCGCGATCAACGCCCGCCAGGTGTTCGTGATCATGCGCCAGTCGAAGCGCTCGTTCGTCGAGCGGATCGACTTCCGGACCAGCCCCGGCAACCTCGGCGGGGCGGACAACGCGGCGCGGATCCGGCGCGAGCAGGGCTGGCTCGGGAGCGGGCCGTCGGTCGTCGTCACCGACCTCGGCATCTACCACTTCGACGAGACCGGCGAGATGCGCCTCGACTCGCTCCACCCGGGCGCGACGCTCGACGCCGTGCGCGACACGATCGGCTGGGAGCCGCGGGTGGCCGCCGAGCTGGCCACGACCCCCGAGCCGACCGCCGAGGAGCTCCGGCTCATCCGGGTCGAGCTCGACCCGGGCGGCGCCTACACGAAGTAGTCGGGCCGGGGTCCGGTCGGAGAGGCGAGGGCCGGTCGCCCCGGGACGCGACCGCTCGGGTCAGGTGAGCGGCATCTCCGCATCGTCCTCGGCCGAGCGCACGACCAGGACGGGACAGGTCGCGTGGTGGACGACGTGGTCCGAGACGCTGCCGAGCAGGAACCGGCCGACCGTCGACCGGCCATGGCTGCCGACCACGATGAGGTCGGCGCTCTCGGCCTCGGCGGCCGCCGTGATCGCGTCCCCGGCCTCCCCCTCCCAGACGAGGTAGCTCGCGTGGGCGCCGGCTGCCCGCGCCTCGCCGACCACGTCCTGGACCTGCATCGCCCGGACCTCGCGGACCTCGGGCCGGACGCCTCGCCGGGACACTCCCGCCTTGACCGGTCTCGAGGACCGAGATCACCAGGAGGCGGGCGTCGAGCCGGACGGCCAGCTCGATCGCCTGGGCCGTCGCCGCGCTCGAGGCGCCGGTCAGGTCCGTGGCGAGGAGGATCGTCTCGAACCGCGACATCGCCGCGGACTCGCGGTGCACGCCATGGCGAGGTCGGTCCCGTCCATCGCTAGCTCACGAGGGCCTTGACGATCGCATCGACGTGCGCCTTCTCGGGCACGACGATCAGCGTGTTGACCATCCCGAACATCCCGGACGCGCCCTCGACGTGGGGCAGGATGTGGCAGTGGAACGCCCAGACGCCGGGTCGGTCCACGGTGATCGTCGCGTCCCAGCGCTCCCCGGGGTTGACGCCCAGCGTGTCGCACTCGAACGCGGCGCTGCCGAGCGGGTGGCCGTCGCGGGCGATGACCTTCATCGCGTACCCGTGGCTGTGCCACGGGTGCATCATGATCCCCTCGTTCATGAACCGGACGAGGACCGTCTCGCCGACCGCGGCCAGGACCGGGACTGTCGCCGGGAAGCCGTGGCCGTTGATCGTGAACCCGCCGAGCGAGTCGTTCGAGATCCAGATGTACTCGCGGTCGTACTTGACCGGGTTGTCCTTGGGATCGACGACGAACGCCCCGAGCAGGCCGCGGCCGACCTGGTCGGTCGCGTTGTGGTGCGAGTGGTACATCAGCGAGCCGGCGTTCTTCGCCGTGAACTCGTAGGTGTACGTCTCGCCGGGGACGATCGGCTTCTGGGTCACGAACGGGATCGCCGTCCTGGAAGAAGTCGTCGAACTCGACCCCGTGGAAGTGGACGCCGGTCGTCTCCTTGAGGTTGTTCGTGAAGACGGCCCTGACCTTGTCGCCCTGGTTCGACCCGGATCGTCGGGCCGGGCCACTGCTTGTTGTAGCCGAGGGCCGCGATCGGCGGCTTCATCTCGTCGATCTGCTGGCTGATCTCGTCGATCGTCAGGTTGAAGACCTTGACGCCCGTTCTCGAGCTGTCGGCTTGAGCGGCTGGAGGGTGTCGGTCAGGACGAGGTTCGGGACCTGGACGAAGGCCGGCTTCTTCTGGAGCTCGGGGTAGCCGTCCGCCGCGCCGAGGATGTCGGCGAGCTTGGCGAACACGGCCTCCGGCCGTAGATGTCCTTGAGCGCCGGCGCAGGTTGCCGATGATAGCGCCGGACGACGGTCCGGGCATCGAGGTCGTGCTGGGCTCCAGCCGGGCGGGATCGACTCGCCGACGGGGCCGGCGGAGGCCGAGGCCGCCGCGCTCGGCGAGGCGACGGCATGACTGGCGCTCGGCGCTCGGGACGGCACTGGCCGCCGCGCTCGGCGCCGGCGACGACCCGCCGGCCGCGGTGCTCGAGCCCGGGGCGTATGTCCAGCTCGGTGCGCGCGCCCGGCGCGCACGACGCGAGCGTGGCGGCCACCAGGCCGCCGCCGGCGATCGCCGCGCCGCGCAGGAAGCCGCGCCGCGACAGGGACACGGCCCCGGCCGACGCTGCGGTCCGGCGCGTCAGAGGGGGTGGATCCGACGACGGGCGAGGGGCGCGGGAGCGGGGACGGTGGCTTCCATGGTCGGTCAGTGTCCGGGCGAGGCCGCGAACGCCGGAAGTGACCTCCGGCCCTTCCTCCCGGGCCGGACGGCAGAAGTCCGCCGCGCGGGGCTGCTAGGCTCTGGCCGTGTCCGACCATGACGCGTCCCTCCAGCCGAGCCCGCTCCGCTCGGCAGCCCTGCTCGCCGACGGGGTCCTCGACCTCGCTCGAGGCGCTCGACGTGCGCGACCCGCGGGATCGCCGGCGTGCTGTCGTTCGAGCGCGTCCTCCAACTGATCGTCGACCGCGTCCGCGAGCTGGTCCAGGCCGACTACGCCGCGCTCGGGATCGCCGACACGGACGGCGACCCTCGAGCGGTTCGCGACCAGCGGCCTGCTCGCGCGAGGAGCGCGAGCGGATCGGGCCGCTGCCGCGCGGCCACGGGCTGCTCGGGCTGCTCATCCACGAGGCCGTCACGGTCCGCATCCCGGAGATCGCCGACCATCCGAAGCGCTACGGATTCCCGCCCCACCACCCGCCGATGCGCTCGTTCCTCGGCGTCCCGATCACGGTCCGGGGCCGGGTCGTCGGGGACCTCTACCTGACCGAACAAGCGCGGGGCGCCCGAGTTCAGCCCGGCCGACCAGGCGCGTCGTCGAGATGTTCGCGCTGCCACGCCGGGATCGCCATCGAGAACGCCCGGCTCCACGAGGAGGTCCAGCGCCTGGCGGTCGTCGAGGAGCGCGAGCGGATCGGCCAGGACCTCCACGACGGGATCATCCAGAGCCTGTACGCCGCTCAGCCTGCCGCTCGAGGACGTGCCCGAGCTGATGGACGACGACCCGGACGAGGCGCGGGCCAGGATCGACCGGGCGATCGACGGCCTCCACCTCGCCATCCGCGACATCCGCAACTTCATCTTCGGGCTGCGCCCGGAGCGCCTCGGCCAGGTCGGGCTGGTCGGCGGCCTGGCGGCGGTGGCCGACGAGTTCCGGCTCAACACGATGGTCGACCTCGAGCTCGCGGCCGACGAGGCGCTCGGCGCCGAGCTCCCGCCGGAGGTCACGATCCAGCTCGTCCAGATCGCCCAGGAGGCGCTCAGCAACATCGCCCGCCACGCCAGCGCGACGCGCGCCCGCGTGTCGCTCGGATCGGTCCGACCGGCGAGGACGGACGGCGCGAGGTGGTCCTCGAGATCGCCGACAACGGGATCGGGCTTCGACCCGGCCGCGGCCCGCTCCGAGGACCACCGCGGCCTGCGCAACATGCGCGCGCGGGCGGCTCGCTCGGCGGCCGGCTGGAGGTCCTCAGCGAGCCCGGCGCGGGCACGCGTATCATCGTCCACGTCCCGCGTCCCCGGGACGCCTGACCAGGCCGGACGCGACGGGAGCGTCCTACCGTGCCCGATGCCAGCGCTCCGAGACGGAACCGCCGTCCGCGCCGCTCCGACTCCTGATCGTCGACGACCACGAGGTCGTCCGACAGGGTCTGGCCTCGGTCCTCGACCGGCGCGACGCGTTCCAGGTCGTCGCCGAGGCCGGGCAGCGTCGCCGAGTCGCTCGAGATGGCCCGCAAGTTCGAGCCGGACATCGTCGATCATGGACGTCCGCCTGCCGGACGGCTCGGGGATCGAGGCCTGCCGCGAGATCCGGGCCGAGCTGCCGACGACCCGGGTCGTCATCCTGACCAGCTACCCCGACGAGGAGGCGGTCCTGTCGGCGATCATCGCCGGCGCGAGCGGCTACCTGCTCAAGCAGATCCGGGCGCGCGACCTCGTCGCGGCGCTCGAGGCGGTCGGGCGGGGCGAGTCGCTGCTCGACCCGGCGGTCACCGAGAAGGTCCTCGAGCGGGTCCGCCGGATCGCCACCGGGACGTTCACCGACGAGCTCGCCGCGCTGACCCAGCAGGAGCGCAAGATCCTGATGCTCGTCGCCGAGGGGAAGACGAACAAGGAGATCGCGGCCGAGGTCTTCCTGTCGGACAAGACGGTCAAGAACTACGTCAGCTCGATCCTCTCGAAGCTGAACCTCGAGCGCCGCGCCCAGGCCGCCGCGTTCGTCGCCAAGCACCGCATCTCGGGCGAGGGCTAGCCGCCGCTTCGGGTCGTCCTGAGTGGCCTTTGGCCCCGTCCGGGACGGTCCGGATCGGCCACCCGCGGGGACCCACCGCGCCGCCTACACTCCGTGCGATGCGAATCGTCACGCCCGCCGAGGCCGTCGCGGGGATCAAGAGCGGCCAGCAGATCTACGTCCAGTGCGCGGCGGCCACGCCGTCAGTCCTGCTCGACGCCCTCGTCGCAGCGGGCGCCCGAGCTGCACGACGTCAAGGTCGTCCACCTCCACTACCGAGGGACCCGGGCCCGCATCTCGCGCCCGAGATGGCCGGCCACTTCCTCCATCGGGCGCTGTTCATCGGCCCGAACGCCCGGGCGGCGGTCGCCGAGGGTCGGGCCGAGTACATCCCGGTCTTCCTGTCGGACGTCCCGCACCTGTTCACGCAGCGGGCTCCTGCCGCTCGACGCCGTGCTGATCAACGTGTCGCCGCCGGACGCCCACGGCTACTGCTCGCTGGGGACGTCGGTCGAGGCGATGCTGGCGGCGATCCGCTCCGCCGACGACGGTCATCGCCCAGCTCAACCGGTCGATGCCCCGGACGCTCGGCGAGAGCTTCGTCCACGTCGACCAGATCGACCTCGCGGTCGAGGTCGACATCCCGCCCTACGAGCACTCGGACCCGGACGATCGGGCCGACTCGAGCGGCGGATCGGCGAGTACGTCGCCGAGCTGGTCCCGGACCGGGCGACGATCCAGATGGGGATCGGCGCGATCCCGACCGCGGTCGGGCTGGCCCTCCACGGCAAGCAGGACCTCGGGGTCCACACGGAGATGATGACCGACGTCGTCGTCGACCTCGTCGAGGCCGGGGTGGTCACCGGCCGGGCCAAGGAGCGCAACCGGGGCAAGATCGTGGCCACGTTCATGATGGGCACGCCCAAGCTCTACCGCGTTCGTCGACGACAACCCGATGGTCGAGATGCGCCCGACCGACTTCACCAACGACACCCACGTCATCCGCAGCTTCAGCCGGATGACGGCGATCAACTCGGCGATCGAGGTCGACCTGACCGGCCAGGTCTGCGCCGACTCGATCGGCCACCGGATGTACAGCGGCGTCGGCGGCCAGATGGACTTCATCCGGGGCGCCGCCCTGGCCGCCGAGGGCCGGGCGATCATCGCCCTGCCGTCGACCGCGGCCGGCGGGTCCGTCTCGCGGATCGTCGTCGTCGCTGCGCGAGGGTGCGGGCGTCGTGACGACCCGGGCCCACGTCCGGACGATCGTCACCGAGTGGGGCGTCGCCGAGCTCTACGGCCAGAGCCTCCGGGAGCGGGCGCAAGCGGCTGATCGCGATCGCCCATCCCGACTTCCGCGACGAGCTGACCGCCGCGGCCCGCCGACTCCACGAGCTGTAGCGCGCGGCTCGGGGGTGCCGCGGGATCGTGCCTCGCGGCTCGGGATGCCGCGCAACGGGACGATTGGGCCTGTCCGAGCGGGTCCTTCGGCCCTCGCCGCGGCGAGGACGCTGGTCCATCATTCGCGCTGTGGTGGGCGCCGGAGGGGACGCCCGGCGCTCACCCCGATTCCCAGAATGCTCACGTCCAGGAGCCGCACCGGCCCGACGATGCGGCCTCTCGGCGTCCCGGCCGCGGCCGCGGCCGCGGGCAGGCGCGGACGATCCGGCGGTCCGGGGCTCGTCGGGCCCGGCGTCCCGCGCCCGCGGGCCGAACGGCCTCGCGGGTTCGGGCGGATCGTCCCTCCGCCGCCGGGCGCACCCGGGTCGCAGGCTACGGGCATGACCACTGCGTCCCGTCCGGCATGGCTTCCGAGGCGGACGTGCCCGTCGCATCGCAGGCACCGGCGGTCGGATCGGCCGCTGGCGCCCGACGCTACCCGGGCATCCCGGCGATCGTCGACGGCTCCGAGGCGATCGCCTACGTCGAGACCCGGATCGGCGAGGTCGCCTGCGCCTACCCGATCACCCCGTCGCACCACCATGGCCGCCGTCTTCCAGGCCGCCGTCGCCGAGGGCCGGACCGAACCTGTGGGGCACGCCGCTCCGCTTCCTCGAGCCGGAGAGCGAGCACTCGAGCGCCTCGGCGGCCGAGGGCGTCGCGCTGACCGGCGGCCGGGCGGTCAACTTCACCGCCGGGCCAGGGCCTGATCCTCATGAAGGAGGTCCTGTACGTCATCTCCGGCAAGCGGCTGCCGGTCGTCTTCCACGTCGGCGCCCGCGCGCTGACCAGCCAGGCCTCAACATCCACGCCGGCCACGACGACGTGATGGGCGTCGCCGACACCGGCTGGGGGATCCTGTTCGCGCGGAACGCCCAGGAGGCGGCCGACCTGACCGCGATCGCCCGGCGCGCCGCCGAGGAGTCCGAGACGCCGTTCCTGGTCTGCCAGGACGGCTTCCTCACGACCCACACCCTCGAGAACGTCCTGCTGCCCGAGGACGAGCTGCTGCGCGACTTCGTCGGCGACCCGCGCGGCCACGCTGCGCGACCTGTTCTCGCCCGGCCGACGCGCTGATGACCGGCGTCGTCCAGAACCAGGACAGCTACATGAAGGGCCGGATCGCCCAGCGCGCCTACTACGACCGGCTGCCCGACGCGCTCCGGGCGGCGATGGCCGACTGGACGGCGCTGACCGGCCGCCACTACGGCCTCGATCGACCGCTACCGCACCGAGGACGCCGAGACGATCCTCGTCGCGATGGGCACGATCGCCGACACGGCCCTCACCGTGGTCGACCACCTCCGCGCCGCCGGGCCGCCGGGTCGGCGGCGATCGCGGTCACCGCTTCCGCCCGTTCCCGGCGACCGAGCTGGCCGCGGCGGTCGGCAGCGCGCCGCGCGGTCGCCGTCGTCGAGCGGACCGACGAGCCGGCCGCGGCCGACCTGCCGCTGACCCGCGAGCTGAAGGCCGGCCCTGGCCGACCGTCGCCGCCGACGGCGTCCGGATCCCGCGCGTCCTCTCCGTGTCGGCCGGGCTCGGCTCGCGCGACGTCGCGGCCGGCGACCTGGTCGCGATCTTCGACGCGCTCGACGACGACGCCGACGCTCCGCGAGCGGCCGTACCGCGTCGTCGGGATCCGCCACCCGCTCGCCCTCGAGCGCGGTCCGCGGTCGACCTCCGGCCGGCCGGCGCGTACAGCCTGCGCGGCCACTCGATCGGCGGCTTCGGCTCGGTCACCACGAACAAGCTCGTCGCCACCCTGGTCGGCGAGCTGTTCGGCCTGCGGCGTCCAGGCCTACCCGCGCTACGGGTCGGAGAAGAAGGGCCTGCCGACGACCTACTACCTGACCATCGCCGACGAGCCGATCCGCGGCCACGCCGAGCTCGACCGGGTCGAGTTCGTGCCGCTCCACGACGTCAGCGCGTTCGGCCTCGGCGACCCGCTGGCCGGCCTGGTCGACGGCGGCACGCTGTTCATCCAGACGCCCGCTCGCCGATCCCGAGGCGATCTGGGCATCGATCCCGGCCGCCGCCCGTGCCGAGATCGCTCGCCCGCCGGATCCGGGTCACCGCGCTCGACACGGCCGCCCTGGCCCGGGCGCACGCGCCGCGGCCCGACCTCGCTCGTCCGGATGCAGGGCGTCGCGCTGGTCGGCGTCTTCCTGCGGCGTCGCGCCGTTCGCCGAGCGGGCCGGCCTCGACCGGGCGCAGCTCATGGAGGCGGTCCGCGACCGGCTCGGGCGCTTCTTCGGCAAGCGCGGCGGGCGCGTCGTCGACGCCAACCTGGCGGTCGTCGAGGCCGCCTACGACAGGCTCATCGACGTGACCGCGGCGATCGGCCGCTCCGACCGGCCCGAGGCGGTCCGCCGGGCGCCGGTCGCGGCCGCGGTGGAGGAGGATGACGATGACCAGCGAGACGGCCGGCCGCGAACCGTCGGCGAGCTGATGCACCCCGACCCGATCGTCATCCGTGCCGACGCCCCGCTGGCCGAGGCCGCCCGGCTGCTCGACCAGCACGCGATCAGCGGCCTGCCGGTGGTCGACGGCGCCGGGCTGCCTCGTCGGCGTCCTCAGCCAGACCGACCTCCTCCGCGCCCGCGCCACCGAGCACCTCTGGGCGAACTGGCCCGGCCTGGCCGTCCGCCACCTGATGACCTCGCCGGCGATCCACGTCCGAGCCTCGCTCCCGACGCGCCGCCGCCGCCCGGCTCATGGAGCGCGAGCACGTCCATCGCCTGGTCGTCGTCCGCGAGGACGACGAGCGGATCCCGATCGGCGTCCTGTCGATCAGCGACCTCGTCCACGCCATGGTCGGAGCGGCCGGTCAGATGGCTGACCTCGTCGACCCGGATGCCAGCCCGCTGAGCAAGGTCCAGGGCGAGCCGAAGGAGCACCACGAGGCCCGCCTCGGCGCCGCCCTGCCGCTCTTCGACGTCCACGCCTACGTCGACGACTTCAACCGCTCGATCGTGGCCGCCTACCGGCGCGGCGTCGCCGACGCCGAGCTCGCCGGCCGACGTCGGCGCTGGCCCGCAGCATCATCCCGCCGGGCACCGCCGCGACCCGCGACTTCAGCCGCCTCGCGCCGCGGATCCCCGACTTCGTCCGCGAGCCCTGCGTCGGCTGCATGACCTGCGTCAACGCCTGCCCCGACACGGCGATCCTGGGCGTCGCCCTGCCGGAGTCGCAGGTCGAGACCGCGATCGACGGCGTTCGCCGCGACGACCGCCGATCCGGCGCTCGCCGCGGCAGACCGCCCGGAGCCACTTCGCCCACACCCAGAAGTACGCCGAGGTCCCGAAGAAGCAGGGCAAGGAGCCGGCCGGCGTTCGGGATCTTCGTCGACCCGGTCCACTGCAAGGGCTGCGCCGAGTGCGTCGAGGTCTGCCACGCCCTCGGCTACGACGCGCTCCGCATGATCGACAAGGTCGAGGCCGAGCCGAGCGGCGAGAGCACGCTCGAGCGCTACAGCCGCGACATGCGCCTCTTCCGGTCGCTGCCGCCGACGCCGGTCGAGTACCGCAACGAGCAGGCGCTGGCCGACCTGATGCTCGGCGAGCAGGCCATCGGCTACGTCGGCGGCGCCGGCTCGTGCGCCGGCTGCGGCGAGGCGACCGCGATCCGGATGCTCCTGGCCGCGACCCGCCAGGTCCACGGCCCGGAATCGATGGGGATCGTCGCCGCGACCGGCTGCAACACCGTCTTCGGGAGCACCTATCCGTTCAACCCGTACCTCGTGCCGTGGACGAACTCGCTGTTCGAGAACGCGCCGGCGGTCGCGCTCGGGATCCGCGCCCGCTGGGACCAGGCCGGCCACCCCGAGCGGCGGCTGTGGGTCCTCGGCGGCGACGGGGCGATGTACGACATCGGCTTCCAGTCCCTCTCGCGGATGGTCGCCGCGGGCGCGGACATCAAGGTCCTCGTCCTCGACACGCAGGTCTACTCGAACACCGGCGGCCAGGCCTCGACCGCCAGCTTCGGCGGCCAGGTCACCAAGCTGTCGGCGTTCGGCAAGGCGCTCCACGGGCCGGCCCGAGCCGCGCAAGGAGCTCGGCCGGATCCTGATGGCCCACGGCGAGGTGTACGTCGCCCAGACGACCCCGGCCCACATCAACCACTTCTACCGGGCGGTGATGGAGGCGAACGCGTATCCCGGGCCCGGCGGTCATCGTGGCCTACACGCCGTGCATGCCCGAGCACGGCATCGCCGACGACGCCGTCGACCCGCCAGGCCAAGCTGGCGGTCGAGTCGCGGGCCTTCCCGCTGTTCGTCTACGACCCGCGCAAGGGGCCGTCGATCGCCGAGCGGCTGTCGCTGACCGGCAACCCGGCGGTCAAGGAGGACTGGGCCAAGGAGCCCGACGGCACGCCGATCGACTTCCTCGCCTTCGCCCGGACGCGAGGGCCGGTTCGCGCCCGCACTTCGCCGCGGACGGCACGCCGACGCCGGAGATCGAGGCGACCCAGGCGGACCGGCTGGCGAACTGGCACACCCTCCAGGAGCTGGCCGGCCTGCGCTGAGGTCGGGTCCCGGGGGAAGCGTCCGAGGGAGGCGTCCCGGCGTCCCGCGCCGAGGAGGCGCGCCGGCCCGTGGCCGGCATCGGCATCGGCATCGGCAGAGGCGTCCCGAGGAGGATGAGATGGTCGAGACCTCGACACGCCCGCGGACCGAGGAGATCCGGGTCTCGGGCGACCAGCTGATCGCGACGGCCCGCCGGGTCATCCACGAGGGCAACGTCCGGCGGCTGATCATCAAGAACGACGAAGGCAAGACGCTCATCGAGGTGCCCCTCACGGTCGGCCTGATCGGCGTCGCCCTGCTGCCGGTCTGGGCGGCGATCGGCGCGATCGCGGCGCTGGCCACCGACTGCGTCATCGTCGTCGAGCGCGAGGAGGAGGTCTGACATGACAGTCCTGGGTACGAGGCCGCTCGACGCGAAGGAGCCCGCCACGAAGGAGCCCGCCACGAAGGTACCCGGCACGAAGCCGTACGGGGTGAAGCCGTTCGGCACCAGGCCGCTCGACCCGCGGGAGATCCTGGCCGAGGCCCGTGACGCCCTGACCGTCAAGCGGGTGTTCGGCGAGCCGTTCGAGAAGGACGGCCTGACGATCGTGCCGGTCGCCCAGGTGATGGGCGCGCAGCCAGGCGGCCCCGTTCGGCGGCTACCATGAGCCGGTGACGGCCCAACGGATCGCCCCCGACGACGGCGCGCCGCATCGTCCGCGTCGATTCGCTGACCAAGCGGTTCACGACGGTCACCGCGCTCGACGACCTGACCCTCGAGCTCGGCGCCCGGGATCATCGGGCTGGTCGGCGCGAACGGGGCGGGCAAGTCGACCCTGATCAAGATCCTGCTCGGGCTCCTCGCCGCCGACGAGCGGCCGGGTCGCCGTCCTCGGGCATGGACCCGACGACCCACGGGACCGCGCTCCGCCAGTACGTCGGCTACATGCCCGAGCACAACGCGCTGCCGCCGGACATCAGCGCGACCGAGCTCGTCGCCCACCTCGCCCAGCTGTCGGGGCTGCCGGGCGCGGCCGCCCGCGAGCGGACCTCCGACGTCCTCCGCCACGTCGGCCTGTACGAGGAGCGCTACCGCCCGATCGGCGGCTACTCGACCGGGATGCGCCAGCGGGTCCAGCTCGCCCAGGCGCTCGTCCACGACCCGCGCCTGCTCCTGCTCGACGAGCCGACCAACGGGCTCGATCCGGCCGGCCGCGACGAGATGCTCGAGCTCATCCAGCGGACCGGCCACGAGTTCGGGATCGCGATCATCCTGGCCAGCCACCTCCTCGGCGAGATCGAGGAGGTCTGCGACTTCCTCGTCGCGATCGACGCCGGCCGGCTCCTCCGATGCCGCCCCGCTGGCCGAGTTCACGACCGAGACCGGGGTCCTGACCGTCGAGGTGGAGGAGGGTCGCGACGCCCTGGCCGCCCGGCTCGGCGAGCGCGGGCTGCGCGATCCTCGCCGCGGCCGGCGACGGCGATGGCCGCGCCGTCCGGATCGCCCTCGACGGCGGCGACGCCGTACGACCTCATCCGCGACGCCGTCGCCGACCTCGGCCTGCCGCTCGTCCGGATCGAGCGGAGCCGGCACAGCCTCGAGGACCTGTTCCGCGACCCGGACCCGGCCGACGCGGCCGGGGCGCCGAGACGGTCGCCGGGTCCGGCCGACGCGGTGGCGCAGCCCGGCTGCCGGTCCGACCTCGCCCGGCGGCGTCCGACCGGCGGACCGGCCGATGACCACCGGCAGCATCTACGACCTCGGCTACCGCGGCTACGACGGGCCGCGCCTCGGCCGGCGCCACGCGGTGGCGGCGCTCGTCCGCCACTCGATGCGGAGCGTCTTCGGCATCGGCCGGAGCGGCCGGGCGAAGATCCTGCCGGCGTTCTGCCTCGGGCTGCCGGCGCTCATCGCCCTGATCCTCGTCGGCATCCGGGCGCTCGCCGGCGCCGGAGCGGCGGCTCGGCGAGCTCGCCGGTCATCCCCGGCCACGACGGGATGTACGCGCATCGTGGCCGTCTTCCCGATCCTGTTCGTCGCCGCCCAGGCGCCCGAGCTGCTCGGCCGCGACCAGCGCTACCGCGTCCTGACCCTGTACTTCTCGCGGGCGCTCCGGCGGACCGACTACGCCCTGGCCAAGCTGGCCGCCCTGAGCGTCGGCGTCCTGGCGATCCTGCTCCTGCCCCAGCTCCTCCTCGGCGGTCGGGACGATCCTGCTCGACCACCGACATCGTCGAGGCGCTCCGGAAGGAGGCCGGGCGCGCTGCCGGCCGATCGCTCGGCTCGTCGGTCGTCATCGCCGTCGTCACGGCGGCCGTCGCCCTGGTGATCGCCTCGCTCACGCCGCGCCGGGCCTACGCCACGGCGGCGATCTTCGGCGTGTTCATCATCCCCGGGATCGTGGCGGCGATCGTCATCGGCCTCGAGGTCGGCGAGGCCGTCGAAGTGGATCATCCTGATCGACGTCGGGTCGCTCCTCGACGGGGTCAACGCCTGGTTCTTCGGCGTCGCGCCCGACCGGCCAGGCCGCGTTCGAGTCGGGCGTGCCGGTCGAGGCGCTGGCGGCCGGCGCGGTGGTCGTCGGGGTCGGCTCGGCCGGTCGCCCTCGTCTGGCGCTACCTGCGGATCCAGGCATGACCGACGACGACCGCGCTGGCCGGCTGTGGGGCCCGGCCGCCGCCGGACGCCGCCCGGCCGGCGCGCCAGCTCGACCCGACGCGCCGCGGTCGAGCTCCAGGACGTCTCGCGCTGGTACGGCAACGTCGTCGCCGTCAACGACATCTCGTTCACCCTGAGGCCCGGGATCACCGGGCCTGCTCGGGCCGAACGGGGCGGGCAAGTCGACCCTGCTCCACATGATCTCGGGGCTCCTGCGGCCGTCGGCCGGGCGGGTCGTCATCGGCGGCAAGCCGGCCTGGCGGGACCCGGAGATCTACCGGCGGATCGGGCTCGTGCCCGAGCGCGAGGCCGTCTACCCGTTCCTGACCGGGCCGCGAGTTCGCCCTCCTCAACGCCCGGCTCCAGGCGCTGCCCGACCCCGAGGCGGCCGCCGACCGGGCGATCGCCACGGTCGAGCTGACCGACGCCGCCGGACCGCCCGATCGGGACCTACTCGAAGGGGATGCGCCAGCGGGCGAAGATCGCCGGCGCGCTGGTCCACGAGCCGCCGATCCTGCTCCTCGACGAGCCGTTCAACGGGATGGACCCGCGCCAGCGGCTGCACATGATGGAGCTCCTCCGGCGGATGGCCGCCGAGGGCCGGACGATCCTGTTCAGCTCGCACATCCTCGAGGAGGTCGAGCGGCTGGCCCAGAACGTCCTGGTCATCGTGGCCGGCCGGCTGGCCGCGTCGGGCGACTTCCGGGAGATCCGCCGGCTGATGACCGACCGGCCGCACACGTTCACGATCCGCTCGTCGGACGACCGCCGGCTGGCGGCCGGGCTGGTCGGTCACCCGGCCGTCTACGGCGTCGAGCTGACCGACGGCCGGCTGTCCGTCCGGACGTCCGACTACGGGGCGTTCACCCGGGCGCTGGCGGTCATCGCCCGCGACGCCGGCCTGACGCTGCTGCGAGGTCCGCCCGACCGACGAGGACCTCGAGAGCGTCTTCGGCTACCTGGTGCGCCGGTGATCCGGGTCATCGCCGCGCTGACCGTGCCGGGCCCTGGCCGGGCGCCGGCGGATGCCTCCTCGTGACCCTGCTCGGGCGCGCTGCCGATCCTCGATCGCGCTGCTCGTCCGGGCTGTCCGGGCGGGTGTCCGGCCTCGACACGGTCACCGACGACGATCGTCGACCGGCTGGTGATCTCGACGCTCGTGCCGCTCGTCGCCCTCGTCTTCGGGACGTCCGCGCTCGGCTCCGAGCTCGACGACGGGACCGCCATCTACCTCCTCGCCAAGCCGATCGCCCGCTGGCGGATCGTGGCCGCCAAGGTCGTCGTGGCGGCCGGTCTGGCGGTCGCGGTCACGGCGCCGGCCGCCGTTCGCCGCGGCGGCGATCCTCGGCGAGCGGGAGCTCCGGGATCGCGGCGGCCATCGGCTACGCGGCCGGCGACCGCCGTCGCGGCGGCGCTCTACGCGGTCGTCTTCCTCGCCCTGAGCCTGGTGACCGGCCGGGCGCTCGCGATCGGCCTGATCTACGTCCTCGTCTGGGAGGGCCTCCTGGCCGGCCTGTTCGAGGGCACCCGGACGTTCAGCATCCGCCAGTACGCCCTCGGCATCGCCGACGCGATCGCCGGCGGCGGCAAGGCCGCCTCGGGCGAGCGCCTGGCCGGCACGACGGCGGTCCTCCTCGCCGGTCGCCGTCTGCGTCATCGCCCTGGCGATCGCCGTCCGGCGCCTCCAGACCTACGAGATCGGCGAGGCGGACTGACCGGCCCACGGGTCAGTCCACCCGACGACGTTCTCACGGTGCGATCCGGGTTGCCGTGGTCTGCCCAGGCGTTCCGTCGGGCATCCACCCAGAGGATGATGGTCTGGCCGCCCCCGCCCTCAGGGTCGGGATGTGGAAGACGAAGGGTCAGCGTCATGCGCCATAGCTGGAGTGGCGTGGCTTCGATCGTGGTCGAGCAGGTGGCGAGCTGCGGGCCGGCGAGGTCGGGGCCCATGACGAGCGCGGTGATGAGGAGCTGCCGAGTGCCCCCGGCCGGTGGAAAGCAGTTCCACACCGGGTCATCCTTGGCCATCGTCGCCAGAGCCTTCGAGGCTGCGAGCGCTGCCGCTCCGCCGTCGGTTGAGAGCGGTACGACCGGAGGGTCGTAGCGGACGCTCGCGACGAGAGCGTCGACCTCGCCACGCAGTCGAGCCGTATCCGGTCCCCGGATGTCCGCGGAGATCGTGTAGAAGTTGTCGACCGAGCCGGGCATCGAGAGCGTCCACACGACACCGACGTCCCGCACCGCTGCCCAGGACCTGGGCGCTTTCGGGCTCGACGTAGGCGGGGAGACCGCCGATCGTCATCGCCTGGGCTCCTGGCGGCCGGCCCTGGAGGATGTCGAATGTCGGGTTCCCATTGTTCCGAACGGTAACCACGAGCGAGTCGGGATCGAGACGGTACCTGTTGCTGCAGCTCGTCTCGTTCGCGCTTCTCGTGCACGGGTCCGGAACATCGACGGTCGCCAAGTAGGCCATGAGGTTCGAGAAGCTGGAGACCTCCGAGTAGTGGAACACCCGCCACGCGGCGGGGTACTCGAAGACCAGGCCACTCTCATGGAATGTCGCGAACCCGGCCGGCAACGGAGTTCCGGCGACGGACGCGGTGGACGGCGAGCCAACGCAGGCGGCGAGCGCGACAGCTGCGAGGATCGGCAGGATCGATCGACGCACGGGGAAGCCTCCGAAACGGAGACGTGTCGGATGTCCCGTGAGTTCCGGAACCTTGCTTCCGGGGTCAGGGTCCTTCCCCGAGCCCGGCGACACCTCCCTGAGCTCTGATGGCGTGCGCCAATGACACCAGAGGACGGAGGCCCGAGGCACCCTCAGGGCTGCGGGATCACCGAAGAAAGACGTAGCAGTCGTTGAACAGGATCCCGGAGGCGATGTAGGGGTCGTCGAAGGTCCCGGCATGCTCTCCTGGGCTGACCTGACTGAGTTCGGTCCTTGCGCCCTGGCGAGACACCGCCCTGCCCTGATCGTTGTAGAGAACGGCCTCGGGTTCGAAGCGGACGGTGAAGCCCTCTGGCCAGACGACCGACAGTCGTCGGCCATCGTCGGTCAGCAACCAGACCGGCTCGTGGGGGACGCGGGGGTTGCCCTGCAGCGTGCCGACGACTGGGTTGGCGAGGCCGAACGCCGCACACACGACCGGCGTGCCGTCGATCGCGCGGATGACGCTGAACGTGCGCAGCCCATCGGGCCCGGTACTGATCACACTGTGCGGTTGAACGATCCCGCACCCGCCGATGACGAGAGCGAACGCAGCCGCGCCGACGACGAGACGCCCCATGGCCACGACGGTACCGCCGGTGATCGGATGCTGTCGATAAGAAGGTCGTTTCGGCTGGCGACGACACGGGGCCGTCCGAAAGGGTGACCTACCTGGCCGCCCCGAGGTTCACGTGCTCACCACGGCACCACCGCGACGAGGCGGTCGTAGCCGTCGCCGGGGACGGTGGCGAGGAGGGTGCCGGTCGCGGCGTCGAGCTTGACGATGTGGCCGTCCCTGAGGAGGGCGTAGAGCGTGCCGCCGTCCGGGGTGACGGCGAGCGATTCGACGGCCTTGCCCGGAATGAGCCGGTCGGAGGCCTCGAGGGTCGTCGCGTCGATGGCCAGGATCCCGCCGGCGCCGGCGGCGTAGATCGTCCGGCCGGTCGGGCCGACGACCACGCGCCGGCCGGCAGGGCCACTCTCCTGGTGACCGAACTTGGCCAGAACGATCCCGCTCCCGGCCAGCGGCTGGACGCTCGTCGAACGACGGACCGTCTGCTGGGTCGGGTCGACTTCCTCGACCAGCCCGAGGGTCGCGTTCACCGCGTAGACGGAGCTGCCGTCCGGGCTCTGCGCCAGGCCCCAATCGGCGGCCGCCGCGTCGTCGTGGGCGCGGGTCGCCGGCAGGTCGATGCAGACGGCCCAGCCCTCGACGGTGTTCAGGGCGTGGATGAACGGGTGCTCGCGGCCGCGGTACAGGGTCAGGACGATGCCGTCGGCGCGGCGGACCTGGGCCAGCGGGTAGCCGGCCATCTGCTCGTCGAGGTTGCGCTTGTCGGCGATGACGCCGTCCTTGAGCGTCCCGCTGGCGACGTCGACCGCCCGGACCTGGTAGACGCCGCCCGCGTCCGAGTCGAGGTGCTCGACGACGTAGAGGGTCTTGCCGTCCGGTGACAGGGCATCGTAGTCGAACCGCCCGTGCAGCTCGACGATCCGCGCGGGGTTGAGGACACCCTGATCGAAGATCGCGAAGCGGGTGAGGCCGTCCGCCGCGAGCTTGCCGTCCTCGACGAGGACGACCGTGATGCCGTCGGCCGACACGCCGACCGGGACCGGGTCCGGCCCGATCGTCGGGAGGCGCCACGCGCCGTCGATCGTGTTCGAGGTCCCGCCCCACCCCGGTTGGACGACGAGGTTCCGGACGACGGTCTTGCCGCCGATCTGCTCGGTCGTGATCATCCGACCCCACCGGGCGTCGATCGGGACGCCGAGCGGCAGGAAGTCGAACATCCGCTCCTGGGTGCTCGCCAGGATCACCTCGAGTCCGGCCGAGCCCTTCCTGCCGACGGCCAGCCAGGCGTCCGGCGACGCCGGTGGGAGGGTCGGCGAGGTGTTCGCCGGACTGGGCGGGGCCATCGTCGAGGTGGGGGCCGTCGTCCCCGGCGCGCCGGGTGCGCCGCTCGGCGCCCCCGCCGGTGCGCTGCAGGCGGTCGCCAGGAGGGCCAGGCCGGCCAGGATCGCCAGGCTCGGTCGGATGGTCGGAAGGATCGACTCAGTCGACGGTCGGGGTCGGTCGGGTCGGGCGCATCGTCGTGATCTCCGTCGGCGGGAGGCTGGCGTCGCCGGGTCGGCGCGCCGATCACCACATCTACACCGCCGTGAGTCGGCCGGTTCCCGCCCTTCAGCGCAGCGACGCCGCGATCCGCGTCGCCGTCGCCAGGTCCGGGGCACCCTCGATCCGGTAGGTCAGCGTCGCCGTCGTTCCAGGCCAGCACGTTCGAGGACAGCCTCGCCGGCTCGTTCTCGATGTCGCCGTTCGGGGCCAGGTAGAGCAGCTCGTGCGGCTGGCCGGCGATCCAGTACCCGGCGTGCCCATCGACCGTCACCGGCGCGATGGTCGTGCCGGGTGGGAGCATCTTCACGAGGTACTGCGCGTCGCTGGAGCCCGGGAACTCCATGACCAGGATCGCGACCGGGGTGCCCCCGGCGACCGGCGCCTGCGAGCCGGCCGGGATCGCCGGGGTCGCGGCGTAGGCGGCGCTGACCAGGGTCGCCGGCGCCGTGCCTCGGACGTACACGCCGAGCGGCTGGCCGAGCTCGGGGAGGGTCGGCAGGAGGACGTGGTAGCCGGCCGCCGCGTCGACGGAGCTCCGGTCGACCGGCCGGCCGAGCCCGAGCGTGTCGATCGGCGCGGGGGTCGGCCGTGGCGTCGGGGTCGGCGGGGCCGCCGGCGTCGGGGTCGGGCTGGTGCCCGGGCTCGACGGGGGAGCGGCGGTCGGAGTCGCCGTGGGAGTGGCCGTCGAGCCCGGGCCGAGGATGACGATGCGCAGGCCCGGCAGCCCGAACCCGATCGCGGCCGCCAGGCCGGCCAGGGCGAGCAGCGCTGCCAGCGCCAGGACGAGCCCGCGCCGGAGCGGTCGAGCGGGTCGTGGGAGCAGTGCGTCGAGCCGGCGGCGGAGGCTGGGCGCCGGCACGCCCAGGCCCTCCACCCGGCTGCGGACGGCAGCCGCCAGATCCGGCGCGGTCATCGGGGCGAGCGCCCCGGCCAGGTCGAGCAGGGCGGCCTCGAGGTCGGTGTCGGTCCATCGGCGTCGGCCGGTCGGTCATCGGTCGGTCGGTCATCGGTCCGCCCTCCCGCCCGCGGCGCGGGCGATCGGCGAGCCGGGCGGGATCTCCGCGCGGAGCCGCCCGAGCGCCCGTGACAGCCGCGATTTGACCGTGCCGCGGGCGATGCCGAGCGCCTCGGCCATCTCGGCCTCGTTGAGGTCGAGGAAGTAGCGGTAGCCGAGCACGAGGCGGTCGTCCTCGCTCAGGGCGCCCATCGCCGCCAGCAGGGCTGTCCGCCGCTCGCGGGCGAGGACCGCCGTCTCGGGCGACGGAGCCGCGCCGTCCGAGGGGCGGTCCTCTGCGAGTCGCACGGCGAGTCCCGCCCGACGGCCGGCCGAGCGTCGCCGGTTGCGCGCCTCGTTGGCGACGATCCGGAGGATCCACGGCCGGAACGGCGAGCCTTCCCGGAATCGCCCGAGCGCTGCGTAGGCCTTGACGAAGGCGTCCTGGACGGCATCCTCGGCGTCAGCTCCGCCGGCCAGCACCAGGCCAGCCGTACGGAGCGCCGCATCCTGATGGCGCCGGACCAGGTCTTCGTATGCCATCGCGTCGCCTCGCTGCGCGCGTTCGATGAGCTCGGACTCCTCCGTCGGACGGCCCTCCCACGGTTCGCCTGCGCCCTTCATACACCCGCAGGGTGAGGGCGGTTCCGCCCGGGCGGGTGCTGGACCGGGCGCGGTCGTGGCCGAGGCGCGGCGGAACCCCGGCACGGCGGAGCCCCCGGCGCGGGCCCGGCCTAACCGCCGGCACGGCGGAACCCGGGCGCGGTATTGACCGGCGTTCCTCACACGGACATTCGTCGGCGTCTGGGCGATGTTGGTGGGCGTCGGGCGTCGATCCCTTGACCCCTGCTCACCACGCGAGCATGTGTCAAGCCGGCCACCTGATCGGGGCGGGTCCGGTGGCTCCATCGCCGGGCTGTGCGCCGACGAGTGCTCGCCTGGGGAACGCCTGACAAGAACGCGGTGGGTCGTGGTCGTGAGCAGGGGCCAGCGGGATGGTTCCGTGCTCCGGTCCGCGCTCCGAGGCGATCGCTCGGCCTCGGCCGCGGAGTCCCGCTGTGACCGCGGCTCCGGGCTCGCGCCGCGACCGCGGCTGCCGGCCCGCGCGGCGTCGCGGGCACGTTCGGGCGAGACCGGGTATCCTCCGCCGGTCCGCGGAGCCACTGAACGGGATACGACAACCGAAGATCGCCGCCCGAACGGCCGACCTCGTGTCGTCGTCCCCTCGTCAGCCCAGCTGACGGCTGTTCTCCCCTTCCGCGCCCAGCGCGGTCCCCACCCACAGGTGGTCTCCCTCTGCCGTCGTGCGGCCCAGCCCATCGCCATCGCGCGCACCGCGATGTCCTGGTAGAGAGGAGCACCTTGCCCCGGATCCCCATGCGCCTCAGGGCGCTCGGCATGACCAGCCTGGCCGCCGTCGTCCTGCTGACGGCATCGCCGACCGAGAACGTGTCGGCCGCCGGGCCGGGCCTCGCCCCGGCGACCACGGCCACGTCGAACGCCGCCGTGTCGCCGACGACGCTCACCCCGGCCTCAGCGACGGCGAAGGCCGTCGCGAGCCGCACCGGCGAGACCGCCGCCGCCTCCGCCCCGGCCGAGGTGGCGACCGCCTCCACCCCGACGCCGGCCGCCGCCGCGACGCCCGCCGCTCCGGCCAGCGTGCCGGCCGCCGCGGTCGTCGTCGCCTTCGCCCGGAGCCATCTCCGCGCCCCGTACCGTCACTCCGCCAGCGGACCGTCGAGCTTCGACTGCAGCGGGCTCATGTGGCGGGTGTTCAAGGAGGCCGGGCTCGGCCGCAAGGTCAGCAGCCGGAGCGCCCGCGCGATCTACCAGTCGTACCTGCGCCGCGGGCTCGCCTCCCGGCGCAACCCGCAGGTCGGCGATCTGGTCGTCTGGGGCCGGGGCAGCCACGTCGGGGTCTACATCGGGAGCGGTTACGCGATCAGCGCCCTGATCCAGGGCGTCCGGGTCCACCGCGTCCGGGCGATGCTCACGCCGTTCACGGCCTACCTCCACACCCACCTGTCGGGCGTCGTGAAGCCCGCCTGGGAGCTCCAACTGGCGAAGCACATGCGGTCGCTCCGCCACACGACCCGGGCGGTCTTCCTGCGGGCCGACGCGAGCGGCACGAGCGCCACGGCCGGCTCGCTTCGGACCGGCACACGGTTCGTGGTCCTGGCCCGGCGGCGCGACGCCGGCGGCCGGCTGTGGCTCGAGGCACTCACCTTCACCGGCCGGACCGGCTGGGTGCCGCTGACCGCGACGGCTCGCTAGGGCGGTCGGCGGCCCGTCGGCGGCGGTTCGGCGGCGCGCTGGGCCGACGGCGGCGGCCCGTCGGCGGTTCGGCCGGGTCGACGGCGCGCTGGGCCGGGTCGACGGCCGCTGGCTGGGTCGGCGGCCCGTCGGCGGCTCTTGACGGCGGGTCGATGGCGCTTCATCGGCCCTTCGACTGCGGTTCGAATGCGGTTCGACGGCGGTTCGACGGTCCGCCGAGCGTGCACGTCGTCGTCGGCGGGCGGACTTGACAGGCGTTCCTCACACGAACACTCGTCAGCCACGGACATCCGTCCGTTCGGCGCCGGGCGCCGGATCTTCGACAAGCGTTCACCACGTGAGCAGGTGACAAAGGCCACCTCCGACCGACGGGCGCCGACGCCTCGGGGGCGGCCTGATCAGCGGACGAATGCTCGCCTGGGGAACGCCTGACAAGATCGCGGGAAGGCGCGGGGGAAGGCGAAAGTGAGCAGGACCGACCGCCGCGCCCGCCGGACCGGTCGGCGGCCCGAGGTCGGCGGCGGCCCTGAACGGCCCGAGACCGGGTCGGCGGCCCGAGGTCGGCGGCGGCCCTGAGCGGCCCGAGACCGGGTCGTCGCGGCCTGAGGAGGGCCGAGCGGCCGACGAGCTGCCGCAGGCCGCGTCCGCCGACATGGACGAGGGCTCGAGACGCGCCGGCCACGCGAAACGGCGATCGGGACCGCCATGGCGCACGGCCCCCGTGAACGGGCCGGACCGCCATGGCCGTCGTGACTCATCGCCCTATCTGGCCCCGGCGGCCGGACGGACGATGGTGCCACTCGAACGGCTGAACAAGGTCGACGAGCAGGGCCGCCGCCGACGGCCCGGGAGGCGACGATGTCAATGGATCTGCGCCACGGCGCCGAGGTCGAGCGCCGCTTCGTCGAGAACGAGCATCGGGAGATGTTGCCCGGGATCGGCCGGATCGACGATGTCGCTGGATTGGCCGGCAGCCTTGCCGCGCCGGACCTCTCGGCCGCCCTGCGGAGCGTCCTCGACTGGCTCGAGAAGTCCTACCTGCCGCACTGCGACTGGGAGGACGCCTGGCTGTACCCGGAGCTGGATCGGATCGCCGGCACCCCGTGGGCGACCCGGTCGATGCGCTTCGACCATCGCCAGATCCGTGAGCTGATCGACCGCCTCGAGATCGACTGGGAGCTCCTCCGTCGAGAGCCGACCCACCGCCACCTGCAGGAGATCCGGGCGCGCCTGTACGCCCTCCACGCGCTCATCCGTTGTCACGTCGAGCGCGAGGAGCGTTTCCTCGTGCCGCTCCTCGACGCGAGCATGCCCCGCCAGGCGGCCGCTCCGAGCTGACGGCGGACGTCCCGCCGGGGCGGAGCCGAGCGGCACGGGGCTTCGGGCCGGGCAGCCCTTCCGACCGATCGTCCTCGCCGGGTGTGATTGGAGCAGCGGCGCCGACGTGCGGCGCGATCCGCCCGTCTCGCGTCGCCGTGCACGGGTGATGGCATGCCGCAGACGGTCGAATCAGAGGTCCTCGCCGAGCTCGAGCGCGCCGAGCTGGCCGCCCGCGAGCGGCGTCTGGCCGCCCAGGCCGAGGCCGACCGGATCCTCGAGCAGGCGCGGCTGACCGCCGCGGGGATCGCCGCCGGGCTCGATGCCCGGGTCGCCGAGGAGCTCGAGGCGTTCCGTCGCGAGACCCTTGACGGTGCCGAGCTGGAGGCCGCCGCGATCGAACGCGAGCTCGCCGAGCTGAGCGGTCCGGGCGACGCCGGCGGCCGCGCCGGAGCGGGCTCCCCAGAGCCGGGCTCCCCAGAGCCGCGCTCCTCGGAACCGGGGTACGCACGATCGCCCGGGTTCGAGGCCGCCGTCGACGAGGTCGTCGCCGCGGTCCTCGGCGAGACCGGATCGGGGGCCTGACCGCGATGCTCGTCCCGATGCGCCGGATCGAGCTGATCGCCCCGCGGAGCCGGGCGGGTGCGGTCATCCGCGCCGTCCACCGGGCCGGCGTCCTTCACCTCGTCCCATTCGAGCCACCGGGTGGTGGCGGGCCGGTCGTCTTCGACCACCAGCCGACCCCGACGCGGGCGAGCCCCCACGACGCCGGGCTCGAGCACGCGACCGAGCTGGCCGGCCTGCTCGGGCCGGCCGATGCGCCCGGGAGCCTGGTGGCCGAGCTGTGGGCGCTCGACGACGCGGCGCTGGCCGCCGAGATCGAGCGGCTCGGACCGATCCGCGACCGCGCGGCCAACCTGACCGCCGAGCGGATCGGGCTCGAGGGCCAGGCGAGCCGGCTCGACAGCTACCGCCGGCTCATCGACGGTCTCCGCGGGGTGGTCGGCCGACTCCCGGCGGTCCGCGGGTTCGGCTCGACCGGGATCGTCGTCGGGGCGCGCCACCGGCCGGTGGTCGGCCTCATCCGCGAGGAGCTCGAGCGGATCTGCGAAGGTCGCTGTGAGGTCGTGGTGGCCGATCTCGAGCCGGACCGCGTGGCTGCGATCCTCCTCTACCCGACCCGCCTGACCGGCGAGGTCCGGCTCCTCCTCGGGTCGCGCGACCTGGAGGAGGTGACCCTTCCCGAGGAGCTGGCCGGGGTGCCGTTCGACGACCTGGCGCCGCGCCTGGCCGCCGACGCCGCCCGACTGCGCGATGCCGCCGCGGCCGCGGACCGAGAGCTGGCGGAGCTGGCCGACCGGCACGGGCCGTGGGTCGTGGCGCTCCGGCTCGTGCTCCTCGACCGCGTCGCCGAGGTGCGTGCGATGGCCGACGCGGGAACGAGCGACCACCTGTTCGTCCTCGGCGCGCTGGCTGCCGGCCGCTGCGCTCGACGACCTCCGGGCGCGCCTCCTGGCCGAGGTCGGCCCCGAGGTCGTCGTCGTCGAGCGGGCCTCCCGGGGAGAGCACCCGCCCGACGCGCCGGTGGTCCTGGAAAACCGCCGGCTCACCCGGGCGTTCGAGCCGCTGGCGTCGTTCGTCACCCTGCCCCGCTACGGTTCGCTCGACCCGACGCCGCTGCTGGCCATCACCCTGCCCGCCTTCGTCGGCCTGATGATCGGGGACGCCGGCTATGGGCTGGTGATGCTGGCCCTCCTCGCGCTCGCCCGGTGGCGCTGGCGGTCCGCGCCGGCGATGGCGGTCGTCTGGCCGGTCGGCGTGACCGCCGCGCTGGCGACGATCGTCTTCGGGGTCCTGTTCGGCGAGTGGTTCGGCGGAGCGGGCCACGACCTCCTGGGGATCGAGCCGGTCTGGCTCGATCGGCGCGAGGCGATGATCCCGCTGCTCGTGCTGGCGCTCTCGATCGGGGTCGCCCAGGTCGGTCTCGGGCTCGTCCTCGGCGTGGTCAACGCGGTCCTGTTGCGTCACCGCCGGGAGGTCGCCGGGCGGATCGCCCTGCTGGTCAGCCTGGCTGCCACCATGGCCATCCTCGGCTGGATCGTAGGCCGGCTGCCCGACGGCATCGGCTACCTCGGCCTCGGATCGCTCGTCCTCGCCCTGGCCGTGCTCATCGCGACCCTCGGGCTGGCCGGCCCGATCGAGGTGATGGGGATGCTCGGCAACGTCATCAGCTACGCCCGGCTGATGGCGATCGGGCTCGCCTCGGTGATGCTGGCGGTCGTTGCCGCCCGGCTGGCCGGGCTGTTCGAGAACGTCATCGTCGGGGCGCTCGTCGCGGCGCTCATCCATGCCCTCAACCTGGTCCTGGGTGTCTTCGACTCGACCGTCCAGGGCCTGCGTCTCCACTACGTCGAGTTCTTCACCAAGTTCGTGGAGCCCGGCGGCGTGCGGTACGCGCCGTTCGCGTCCGCCCTGCCGGCTCGCGATCGACCGTCGGGGAGTCGGCCCGACAGGAGGCTGACATGGAAGAGGCGGCACGCTTCCTGGCCGCGGCGCTCGCGGTCGGGCTCGGGGCGATCGGGACCGCCTGGGCGCAATCGCGGATCGGCGCGGCCGGCGCCGGCGCGATCGCCGAGAAGCCGGAGCTCACCGGGACGGTCTTCATCCTGGTCGCCCTGCCGGAGACGATGGTCATCCTCGGCTTCGTCGTGGCCGCGCTCATCCTGTTCCTGTGAGTCCGTGGACCGTGACGGGATCTGGCTGAGGGCAGGCCGATGAGCGTCGAGGCGATGGTCCGGCTGATCGCCGATGAGGCGGAGACCGAGGCGGCGGCGATCGTCGCGGCCGCCCGGGACGACGCCGCCGCGGATCCTGGCGGCCGCCCGAGGCGGCCGCCGAAACCAGGGTCGCGGCCGCGCGCGCCCGCGCCGAGCCGGGGTCCGCGGGGAGGCGCACGCGCCTGGTCAACGCCGCCCGGCTGCGTCTCCTCGAGCGGCGGGCGGAGCAGGCGGCCGAACGGTCGGCGGCCGTCTTCGACGCGGCGTCCGAGCGGCTCGCCCGGATCGCGGACGGCGCCGAGCCGGACCGCTGGCAGCGAGCGCTCGGGCGGCTGGCCGGCGAGGCGCTCGAGCTCGCCGGCTCGGGCGCCGAGGTCCGCGTCCGGGCGGACGACCGGCGGCGCGGTCGCCGAGGCTGCAGCGGCCGCCGGCGTCACGGTCGATCCCGCTCGGAACCGATGCGCCGCCCGGGTCGGTGGTCCGCTCGGCCGACGGGCGGATCGAGGTCGACGCGACGCTCGAGGCCCGGCTCGGGCGCGCCCGACTGCGCCTGGCCGAGCCGGTCGCCGGGCGCCTGGGCCCCGAACAGGCCGGCGGCGGATCGGAGCCCTGGCCCGTGATCGACTACGGCAACGCCCGGGTCGCCGCGATGCGCTCCCGGCTGCTCGATCGGCGCGGCCCTCGCGCCGGCTGGCCGAGGCCGGCTCGCCGGCGGCGCTGCTCGGCCAGCCTCGAGCGCGAGGAGGACTGGCGGCCGATCCTGCGCGACGGTCGTCGGCGCTCGGCCGCGGAGCCGGCGGCGGCCGTGGAGGCGGCGATCGAGCGGCACCGCTCGGCGCGCCTGGGCGCCCTGCCGCGGTTCTACGAGCCGCCGTTCCGGGCCCTCGTCGCAGCGCTGGTCGTGCCGCTCGACGTCGAGCGGATCGTCGCCCTCGTCCGCCGCCGGCGGGCCGGGGCGGGACCCGACGAGCTCGGCGCGACGATCGTCGGCGGCGCGCTGCTCGGGCCCAGGCCGACGCTCGGTCGGCTCGCCCGCGCCGCGACACTGGGCGATCTCGGCGGCGATCCTGCGCCCGGCTCGGCCTCGTCGACCGCGACGCGGTCCGCGAGGCTCGAGCCGCCGCCGATCCCGCCGCGCCGCCCGAGCGCTGCGAGTGCGGCCCTGGCCGCGGCGATCGATCGGACGCGCGACCGGCTGGGCCGCCGGCCGCGGCGCCGATGCGGCCGTCGTCCGGTCGGTCCTGGCCGACGAGCGCGCGGGCCGCGTGACGCCGCGGCCGCCGAGCTGGCCGACGGCGGCAGCGCGCGGCGGCCGCGATCGCTCGACCGGGCGCGACCCTCGCCCGGCTCGACGGCCTGGCCCGGATCGCCCGCCGCGACCCGCTCGGGATCGGCCCGGTGGCCGGCTATGTCGCCGCGCGTCGAGGCCGGCGCGATCCGGCTGCGGGCGATCCTCGCCCGGGTCGCCGGCGGCTGGAGCCGGGAGCCGGTCGGGAGCTACCTCGCGACTCGGCGTCGCCGGCGGAGGCTGACGATGGCCCGCCTCGTCGTCATCTCCAGCGCCGTCGCTCGCCGACGGCTTCCGGCTGGCCGGCCGGCGACGATCGTGACGCCGGCCCGGGCCGGAGGCGGCCGCCGCCCTGCGGCGGTCGTCGCGCGAGGGCGACGTCGGCCTGGTGCTCGTGACCGCGGACCTGTGGGCGAGCGTCGACGACGGCTCCGCGGCGACCTCGAGCGGCTCGCCCGGCCGGTCGTCCTGCCGATCCCGGCCGGCGGCGCCGGCGGGCGGCGCCGCGCGGCGCCAGCTCATCGGCGAGATGCTCCAGCGGGCGATCGGCTTCCGGATCGAGCTCCGGCGGGGGCGGCGATGACCGTCGGACGACGACGGCCGGGCGGGTGGTCGGCGGCGTCCGGGCCCGTCGTGACGGGCGACCGGGCTGCCCGGGGTCGCCGTCGGCGACGTCGTCCGGGTCGGCCCGCAGCGACTGCTCGGCGAGGTGATCCGGCTCGATCGCGGCGAGCGCCACGGTCCAGGTCTACGAGGAGACCGCCGGCCTCGCGCGTCGACGACCCGGTCGAGCCGACCGGCGCCCCGCTGCGGGCCTGGCTGGGGCCGGGCCTCCTCGGCTCGACCTACGACGGCCTCCAGCGGCCGCTCGACCGGCTCGCCGCCGCCGGGACGTGGCTCCTCCGGCCGGGCTCGATCGGCAGCCGAGGCGGCCGGCCGAGCGCCGGCGCTCGACCCGGACCGCGCGCTGGCCGTTCGAGCCGCTCCGCCGACCCGGCGACGAGGTCGGCCCGGGCGACGTGCTCGGCGACGTCGCCGAAGGGCCCGATCGTCCACCGGATCCTCGTCCCGCCCGGCGTCGGCGCCGGGTCGCCTGGTCGGCGCTCGACGGCGGCGACGTGACCGTCGTCGAGCCGATCGGCGAGCTCGCGACCGCCGACGGACCGGTCCCGCTCCGGCTCGCCCATCCGTGGCCGGTCCGCCGGCCGCGGCCGGTCCGCCGCCGGCTGCCCGTCGAGCGGCCGCTGCGTCACCGGCCAGCGGGTCATCGACATGCTGTTCCCGGTCGCCCAGGGCGGCACGGCCGTCATCCCCGGCGGCTTCGGCACCGGCAAGACGGTCGTCGAGCAGGCGCTCGCCCGGTGGTCGGACGCGGACGTCGTCGTCTACGTCGGCTGCGGCGAGCGCGGCAACGAGATGGCCGAGCTGCTGGCCAGCTTCCCGGAGCTCGTCGACCCGCGGACCGGGCGGACCGCTCCTCGACCGGACCGTCCTCATCGCCAACACCTCGAACATGCCGGTCGCCGCGCGCGAGGCGTCGATCTCTACGGGATCACGATCGCCGAGTACTTCCGCGACCAGGGCCACGACGTCGCGCTGCTGGCCGACTCGACCAGCCGCTGGGCCGAGGCGCTGCGCGAGATCAGCGGCCGGCTCGAGGAGATGCCCGGCGAGGAGGGCTTCCCGGCCTACCTGGCCAGCCGGCTGGCCGGCTTCTACGAGCGCGCCGGGTCGGGTCGAGGCGCTCGGCGACGCCGGAGCGCGAGCGGGTCGGTGACGATCGTCGGCGCGGTCTCGCCGCCGGGCGGCGACTTCAGCGAGCCGGTCACCCAGGCGAGCCTCCGGCTGGCCGGCACGTTCTGGGCGCTCGACGCCGAGCTCGCCCACGCCCGCCACTTCCCGGCGATCGGCTGGACCCAGTCCTACTCGCTCTACGTCGACGCGCTCGCGCCCGTGGTACGAGGCGGACGGTCGACCGCGAGCTGGCCGAGCGCTGCGGGCCGAGGCGATCGAGCTGCTCGCCCGCGAGCGGAGCTGCTCGACATCGTCCAGCTCGTCGGCGCGGACGCGCTGCGCCGACGAGGACCGGGTCATCCTCGAGGTCGCCCGGCTGCTGCGCGAGGACTTCCTCCAGCAGCACGCCTTCGACCCGGTCGACGCGTCGCGGCCGCCGGACGTCCAGTTCGCGCTGCTGCGCGCCGTCCTCGCCGCGCGGACCGGGCTGACGCGGCGCGATCGGGGCGGGGGCGACCGCTCGGCGAGGCGCTCGAGGCGGCCGGCCCTCGGCGGAGCTGCGCCGCGGCCGAAGGGCTGGACCGGGCGACGGACGCTCGCGCAGCCCGGCTCGCCGGACGCTCGCGGCGCGCCTGGCGCGAGCGGCCGGCGCGGCGAGGGCTCGGACGCGATCGAGCCTGATGCCATGACCGTCCGGCGTCGGATCCGCGGCGTCGAGCGGCTCGCCGGGCCGCTGCTCGTCGTCGCGCCGGGTCCCGGGCATGGCCCTCGGCGAGGAGGTCGCGGTCGAGCCGGGCGGGACGGCTCGGCGCCACGGCCAGGTCGTCGAGCTCGACGGCGGACCTGGCGGTCGTCCAGGTCTACGAGGGGACCGGCGGGCTCGACCTCGCCTCGAACGACCGTCGAGCTGTCCGGCGAGCCGTTCCGGCTCGGGGTCGTCGGCGGCGATGCTCGGGCGGGTCCTCGACGGACGCGGGCGCCCCGATCGACGGCGGCCCGCCGATCGTCCCGCTCCGGCTCGCCGACGTCAACGGCGGCGCGATCAACCCGGCGTCGCGCGACCACCCGTCCGAGTTCATCGAGACCGGCATCAGCGCGATCGACCTGCTGGCCACCCTCGTCCGCGGCCAGAAGCTGCCGATCTTCACCGGCGCCGGCCTGCCCGCCGACGAGCTCGCCGCGCGGATCGCGACCGGCGCGCGGCTGCTCGGCGAGGAGCGCGTTCGTGACCGTCTTCGCGGCGATGGGCATCACCCGCCGGGAGGCCGACTTCTTCCGGGACGCGTTCGCCAGCTCCGGCGTCGCTCGACCGGATCGCCTCGTTCCTCAACCTCGCCGACGACCCGGCGATCGAGCGCCTGCTCACCCCGCGCTGCGCGCTGACCCTGGCCGAGCACCTCGCGTTCGAGCTCGGGCATGGACGTGCTGGTCGTCCTGACCGACGTGACGGCCTACGGCGAGGCGCTGCGCGAGCTGTCGCACCGCGCGCGAGGAGATCCCCGGCCGGCGCGGCTACCCGGGCTACCTGTACACGGACCTCGCGACGCTCTTCGAGCGGGCCGGCCGGGTCCACGGGCGGCCGGGCTCGCTGACCGTCCTGCCGATCGTGACGATGCCCGACGACGACATCACCCACCCGATCCCCGACCTGACCGGCTACATCACCGAGGGCCAGATCGTCCTGTCGCGCGAGCTCCACGGCCGCGGCGTCTTCCCGCCGATCGACGTCCTGCCCTGCCTGTCGCGGGTGATGAACGCCGGCATCGGCGAGGGGAAGACCCGGGCCGAGCACCGGGTCGTCGCCGACCAGCTCTACGCCGCTCTACGCGCGCGGTCGCGACCTGCGCCGGCTGGTCACGGTCATCGGCGAGGCGGCGCTGTCGCCGACCGAGACGCCGGATCCTCGCCTTCGCCGACCGGTTCGAGACGGACCTCGTCGGCCAGGGCGGCGCGCGCCGGACGCTCGACGAGACGTTCGAGGTCGCCTGGCGGACTGCTCGGCCGTGATCCCGCGCGAGGAGCTGATCCGGATCCCCGTGGAGCTCCTCGATCGTGAGCGGCCTCGGCTGGGGGGCGGACCCGGAGCCGTCGCGCCAGGCGTCTCGCGCCCGGCGTGGACGTGCCCGGCCTCGCGCCCGACGTCGGGCGGGACGTCGCGCGTGAGCCGCCCGCGGACGCGGATGGCGCTCCTGGCCGCACGCGGCCAGGCTGGGCCTCGCCCGCCAGGGCGCAGGCGCTCCTCGAGCAGAAGCGCGACGCCCTGCTGCGCGAGTTCTACCGCGAGGTCCGGGTCGTCTTCGCCGCCCGCGAGGAGCTCGACGCGGCCGCGCGCTCGGCCCGGCTGGCCCTCGACGAGGCCCGCGTCCGGCTCGGCGCGCGAGACCGTCGCGGCGGCCGCCGCCGGGTCGAGCGGCGACGTGGCGATCGACGTGGAGACGACGATCGGTGATGGGCGTGCCGGTCCCGGCGATCGCCCCGCGCAGCCTTGTCCGACCGGCCGACGCGCGCGGCCGCGACCCGGCGATCTCGGGACCGGCGCTGGAGCTCGCGGCCGAGCGGTTCGAGGAGGAGCTGGCCGTGGCGATCCGGCTGGCCACGGTCGAGGCCCGGGTCCGCCGCCTCGCCGCCGAGATCCGCCGGACGACCAGCCGGGTCAACGCCCTGCGGACCCGGGTCGTGCCCCGCCTCGAGGACGAGGTCCGGACGATCGCCTTCTCGCTCGAGCAGCGCGAGCGCGAGGACCGCTTCCGGCTCAAGCGGGTCAAAGCCGCCCGAACGCGACGCGCGGCGGCGTCGGCCGGCCCGGTCGACGGTCCCACGCTCGTTCCCTTGGGTCCCGGTCCCGAACGGGCCGTTCCGACCACCGGACCGGGCTGACTGGCAGTACGTCCGAGGCGTGCATCGTGTCGGAATCAGGTTGAACGGCGCCGCCGTGGTGTCGGCGCGCGATCCGAGGTCGACGATGCACGAGGCAAGCCTGGCGATGGCAGCGCTGGAACGGATCGACCTCGAGCTGGTGCTTCACGGTGCCGCCGGCCCCTGAGCGGGCGCGCGTCCCGATGACGCCGCGTCCCGATCCCGCATCCGCTCCGCCGTCCGAGGCCGTAAGTCGGGCGATCGTCGTCGAGGGCGTCGTCCAGGGCGTAGGCTTCCGGCCGTTCGTCTATCGGCTTGCCCGCGAGCTGGCGCTCGACGGGACCGTCCGCAACACCGCCGGCCGGGTCGAGATCGAGGTCGTCGGCCCGCCCGCGGTCCTGGACGCATTCGCGGCCCGGCTGGCCAGCGACGCCCCGCCGCGGGCGCGGGTCGAGCGGGTCGACGTCCGCGCCCCGGGACCGGCCGGGACCGGGCCGCTCGCCGGCGCGGGCTTCACGATCGAGGAGAGCGTGGCCGCCCCGTCTGCGGTCCGCCTCTTCCCGCCCGACATCGCGACCTGCGACGACTGCCTGGCTGAGCTGTTCGACCCGGCCGACCGGCGCTACCGCTACCCGTTCATCAACTGCACCGAACTGCGGACCGCGGGCCACGATCATCGACGAGCTCCCGTACGACCGGGCCCAGACCTCGATGCGCCGACTTCCCGCTCTGCCCGGACTGCGCGGCCGAGTACCGCGACCCGGCCGACCGGCGCTTCCACGCCGAGCCGGTCGCCTGCCCGGCCTGCGGCCCGCGCCTGGCCTACCGGCCGACCGGGCGCGCCGGCACCGACCGGGTATGCCGAGGACGCCCTGGGAGCCGCGGTCGCCGACATCGCCGCCGGCCGGATCGTCGCGGTCAAGGGGCTGGGCGGCTACCACCTGGCCTGCGACGCGACGAACGCGGCGGCGGTCGACCGGCTGCGCGACCGGAAGCGACGCTGGGCCAAGCCGTTCGCGGTGATGGTCCGCGACCTTGCCGCGGCCGAGGCGCTGGCCCGGGTGACCCCCGCCGAGGCGACGTCTGCTGGGCTCGCCGGCCCGGCCGATCGTCCTCGTCCGGCTCCTGGCGCGCGGGACGCCGGCGGTCGCCCCCGGGGTCACCAACGGCAACCGGCGGATCGGCCTGTTCCTGCCCTACACGCCGCTCCACCACCTGCTGCTCGCCGCGCTCGACCGGCCGATCGTGCTGACCAGCGGCAACCTGGCCGACGAGCCGCTGGTGACCGACGACGCCGAGGCGCTCGTCCGGCTGGCCGGCCTCGCCGACGCGTTCCTGGCCCACGACCGGCGCATCCGGGCCCGCTACGACGACTCGGTCACCCGGATCGTCGGGCGCGGCCGGGGGGCCCGGGAGTCGGTCGTCCGGCGGGGGCGGGGCTACGCCCCGGATCCGCTCCGACTGCCGGTCGCCGTGCCCGGACGGCGCTGGTCGTCCTGGCCGCCGGGGCCGAGCTCAAGCACACGTTCGCCCTGGCCGCCGGCGGCCGCGCCCACGTCGCGCCGCACATCGGGCGACCTCGAGGACCTGGCCGACCCACCGGGCGTTCGAGGAGAACCTGGCCCACCTGGAGCGGCTGCTCGCGCTGGAGCCGGGCTGGGTCGCCCACGACCTGCCACCCGGCCTACCTGTCGACCCAGTACGCGGTCCGCCGCTTCCCGGCCGAGCGGCGGATCGGCATCCAGCACCACCACGCCCACGTCGCCTCGTGCGCCGCCGAGCACGGCATCGGCGGCCCGTTCATCGGGGTCGCCTACGACGGGCTCGGGCATGGGCGACGACGGCACGTTCTGGGGCGGCGAGATCGTCGTCGCCGACCTGGTCGACCAGCGCCGGATCGCCCGGTTCGGGCTGGCGCCGCTGCCCGGCGGCGCGCTCGCCGTCAAGCGCCCGTACCGGATGGCCCTCGGCTACCTGCTGGGCGCCGAGGCCGACCGCCCCGACGGCGCGTCGCCGGACGACCGGCGCTTCCGCGAGGCGGTCAGCGACGGCCTGGCCGCTCCGTTCCTCGGCCGGCTCGACCCGCGCGAGGTCGAGGTCGTCGGCGTCCAGCTGGCCCGGCGGCTGAACGCGCCGCTCGCCTCGAGCGCCGGGCGGCTGTTCGACGCGGCCAGCAGCCTGCTCGGCCTGCGTGACGTCGCCGAGTTCGAGGCCCAGGCGGCGATCGACCTCGAGATGGCCGCCGATCCGGCCGAGCGCGGGCGGCTGCCGTACCGGCTCGTCCGGCGCGACGGGCTCCTCGTCTACGACCCGCGGCCGACCCTGCTCGCGCTGCTCGAGGGCCGGCGCGGGCGGCCTGCCGACCGGTCGGCTGGCCGCCCGGTTCCAGGGAACGATCGCTGGCGGTCACCCGCGAGCTGTGCGCGGAGGCGCGGCGGGCGACCGGTCTCGGCGTCGTCTGCCTGTCGGGCGGCGTCTTCCAGAACGCGCGCCTGGCCGACGGGCTCCTGACCGGGCTGGCCGGCGACGGCTTCGACGTCCACATCAACGAGCGGGTGCCGGTCAACGACGGCGGCATCGCCTACGGCCAGGCGGCCGTCGCCGCGGCACGCCGCGGCTCGCCGGTCGGCCGACTGAGGAGGACGTCCGCCATGTGCCTCGGCATCCCCGGCAAGGTCATCGAGATCCACGACGAGCGCGGTCTCCGGATGGGCCGCGTCGACTTCGGCGGCGTCCGCAAGGAGGCCTGCCTGGCCTACGCGCCCGGAGGTCGAGCTGGGCGACTACGTCATCGTCCACGTCGGCTTCGCGATCAGCAAGGTCGACGAGGCCGAGGCGCTCCGCACGCTCGAGCTGCTGAGCACGATGGGCGACCTCGTCCAGCAGGAGCTGGCCACGATGGGCCCGGGCATGGATCGACCGGCGGTCGTCGACGACCCGGTCCGGACGGCGGGCGGCGCGGGCGCCCCTCCGGGCGGACGAGGCGCTCCGTCATGAAGTACCTCGACGAGTACCGCGACCCGGTCCTCGCCCAGCAAGCTGATGGCCGAGATCCACCGGACCGCGACCCGGCCGTGGACGCTCATGGAGGTCTGCGGCGGTCAGACCCACACGATCGTCAAGCAGGGCATCGACGAGATGCTGCCCGCCGGCGTGCGGATGATCCACGGCCCGGGCTGCCCGGTCTGCGTGACGCCGCTCGAGCAGGTCGACAAGGCGCTCGCGATCGCGGCCCGCCCCGACGTCATCTTCACCAGCTACGGCGACATGCTCCGGGTCCCCGGCTCGACGACCGACCTGCTCTCGCTCAAGGCGCGCGGCGCCGACGTCCGGATCGTCTACTCGCCGCTCGACGCGGTCCGGGTCGCGCGTGGCGAACCCCGACCGCCAGGTCGTCTTCTTCGCGGTCGGCTTCGAGACCACCGCGCCGGCCAACGCGATGGCCGTCGCCGAGGCCGCCCGACGCGGGATCGACAACTTCAGCGTCCTGGTCAGCCACGTCCTCGTGCCGCCGGCGATGGTCGCCCTGCTCGAGTCGCCGACCAACCGGGTCCAGGCGTTCCTGGCCGCCGGCCACGTCTGCGCGGTCATGGGCTGGACCGAGTACGAGCCGATCGCCGCCAAGTACCACGTGCCCGATCGTGGTCACCGGGTTCGAGCCGCTCGACCTGCTCGAGGGGATCCTGATGGCGATCCGCCAGCTCGAGGAGGGCCGGGCGGAGGTCGAGAACCAGTACGTCCGGGCCGTCCAGCGCGAGGGCAACCGGCTCGCCCAGGAGACGGTCTTCCGGGTCTTCGAGGTCGGCGAGCGGAGCTGGCGCGGGATCGGCCCGATCCCGGCGTCCGGCTACCGTCTCCGGCCCGAGTACGCCCGGTTCGACGCCGAGCGCAAGTTCGAGGTCGACGACATCCACACCCGCGAGCACCCGGCCTGCATCGCCGGGCGCGATCCTGACCGGCGAGAAGACGCCGCTCGACTGCACCGCCTACGGGGTCCTGTGCACCCCGCAGAAGCCGCTCGGCGCGCCGATGGTCTCGTCCGAGGGCACCTGCGCCGCGTTCTACGCCGCCGGGCGGGGCATCGGCGCCCCGGCCCGCCCGCTCCCGCTCGTCGCCCCGCTCGGGGTACCCTCCGACGGTCCGAAGGAGGCCGTCCGATGACCGAGCTGCGCGATCCGCCGGCCGTCGCCGATCCGCCGGCCGTGGCCGACCCGGGCGCGGCCGCCTGCCCGGCCCCGATCCCCGAGGTCGAGCGGGTCCTCCTGGGCCACGGCTCGGGCGGGCAGCTGTCGGCCGCCCTCATGCGCGAGCTGATCGCGCCCGGCCCTCGCCGCCGCCGCGCCCGGCGGCCCGCTCAACGACGCCGCGGTCGTCGAGGTCGGCGGCCTCCGGCTCGCCTTCACGACCGACTCGTTCGTCGTCAGCCCGCTCGTCTTCCCCGGCGGGGACATCGGCGAGCTGGCGGTCAACGGCACGGTCAACGACCTGGCGATGATGGGCGCCCGGCCGGTCGCCCTGTCGCTGGCCTACGTCATCGAGGAGGGGCTGCCGTTCGACGAGCTGCGCCGGATCACCGAGTCGGTCGCCCGGGCGGCCGACGCGGGTCGGCGTCCCGATCGTGACCGGCGACACGAAGGTCGTCGGGCGCGGGGCGGCCGACGGGCTGTTCGTGAACACGGCCGGGATCGGCCTCGTGCCGGACGGCGTGGCGCCCGCCGCCGACCGGGCGCGGCCCGGCGACGCGGTCATCCTGTCCGGCCCGATCGGCCTCCACGGGGTGGCGATCATGAGCGTCCGCGAGGGCCTCGGGTTCGAGGTCGAGATCGCGTCCGACACCCAGCCGCTCGACGGGCTCGTCGGCGGCCGTCGCTGGCGGTCGCGCCTGACGTCCACGTCCTGCGCGACCCGACCCGGGGCGGCCTCGCCTCGGCGCTCAACGAGATCGCGCTGGCCTCCGGCGTCGGGATCAAGGTCGACGAGCCGGCGATCCCGATCCCGGACCCGGTCCGGGCCGCCTGCGAGATGCTCGGGCTCGACCCGCTCCATGTCGCCAACGAGGGCAAGTGCGTGGCGATCGTCCCGGCCGAGCGGGCCGCGGCGGTCCTCGCCGCGATGCGCGCCACTCCCGAGGGCGCCGAGGCGGCGGTCATCGGGGCGGTCGTCGCCGACCACCCCGGGATGGTCACGATCCGGACCCTGGTCGGCTCCGAGCGGATCGTCGACATGCTGGTCGGGGAGCAACTGCCCCGGATCTGCTGACCGCGTCGGAGGGCCGAGCGGCCCCCCCGGAGGGTGACCCACGGCCCCCTCGCCCGGGCCCTCGCGGCACTCATCAGCATCTGCGCATACGACGATAGTCGAGCCATGGACGGGATCTACAACCTCCAGGCGGAAGTCCTCAAGACGCTCGCCAGCCCACGCCGGCTCGAGATCCTCCATCGGCTCGCCGAAGGTCCCTGTGAGGTCGGCCGCCTGGCCGACGAGCTCGGGATCAGCCAGCCGAACGTCTCCCAGCACCTGGCCGTTCTCCGCTCGGCCGGCGTCGTCGAGTCCGAACGGGACGGTCGCGAGGTCCGCTACCGACTGGCCGACCCCGACGTCATGGTCGCCTGCACGATCATGCGCGGCGTCCTCCAGCGCCGGCTCCGCCGGCTGGCCGGCCTGCCGGACCCATCCGCCGGGATCGGGTCGACGTCCGCCAACGTCACGTCACCGGTCGCGGACCGATCGGGTCCCGGCCGCCAGCCGCTGAGGTCACCGCACCATGGACGAACCCCTGAACCTGGTCCTCTTCTCCGGGACCGACGACCGCCTCCAGGCCGCCGCGGTCCTGGCCGCCGGCGCCGCGGCGCTGGGCAAGCCGGTCAACGTCTTCCTCCAGTACTGGGCGCTCGACGCGTTCCGGAGGGACCGGATCGACCGGGACCACGGTCTCGCGCCCGAGGCGGGCGCCGAGGGCCGGACCCACGTCGACGCCCTGCGCGCCGGCCGGGCAGGCGAGCTGGGCGGACACCCTCCGCCAGGCCAAGGACCTCGGCTCGATCGACATCGAGGCCTGCTCGCTGTCGATGGACCTGCTCGGCCTCGAGGAGACCGATCTCGACCCGCTCGTCGACGGGGTCGAGGGCGTGACCGCCTTCTACCTCAACGCCGGCGAGGGCCAGGTCGTCTTCATCTGAACGTCAAGGACACGCACCGAACGCGCCGCGGCGCGAGGAAGGAGCCAGATGACCACCATCCAGATCGACCAGCGGGTCGACGCCAAGGGCCTGTCGTGCCCGCTCCCGATCGTCAAGACCGCCCAGGCCATCAAGACGATGGCGTCCGGCCAGACCCTCGAGGTCCTGGCGACCGACGTCGGGTCGGTCAAGGACTTCGCCGCGTGGTCGAAGTCGACCGGCAATGAGCTCGTCGAATCCAGCGTCGACGGGGCGGTCTTCCGCTTCGTCATCCGTCAAGAAGTGATCGAGAGAGACGGACCGATGACTGCGATCGCCGAGACGCCCGGTCGGAGGCGCCGGTGCCCACCCCCGAGCCGGAGGCCGCCGCGGCCCCCGAGGCCGAGGCCAAGCCGAGGGACGTCCTGATCATCGACTACAGCGGCGACCTCGAGAAGGTCTGGGCGATGACGATCCTCGCCTCGACATCGGCCGCGATGGGCGTCAAGACCCGCGTGTTCGTGACCTTCTGGGGCCTCCAGGCCTTCGTCAAGGACGACAGGCGGATCACCGGCAAGAACTGGATGCAGAAGATGCTCTCGTTCATGCAGCGCCCGGGGATCAGCCACCGCAAGCTGTCGAAGATGAACTTCCTCGGGCATGGGGCCCTGGATGATGGGCCAGCTCGCCAAGGAGTACCACGTCGCCAGCCCGAAGGAGCTGCTCGAGGCCGCCCAGCTGATGGGCGTCGAGTTCATCCCGTGCCAGATGACGATGGACATGTTCGGGCTCAAGCCCGAGGACATGATCGAGGGCATGGCCGAGCCGGTCGGCGCGGCCACCGTGATCGGCCTCATGACCGAGGGCTCCGCGCCGCTCTTCATCTGACCGATCCCATCCCGCACGACAGCGCCCGAGAAGGCAGGTACCACGATGACCGAGACCACGACCACTCCCCGCGATCACCCGCACGATCGACGCCCGCGGCAGCTTCTGCCCGGGCCCGCTCATGGAGCTCATCCGGGCGCATCCGCGAGTCCCAGGTCGGCGACGTGCTGGCCGTCTACTCGTCCGACAAGGGCAGCCGGATCGACATCCCGAAGTGGATCGAGAAGGCCGGCCACCGGCTGATCAGCGTCGAGTCGCGCGAGGGCTACGACGAGATCGTCGTCGAGAAGGTCCGGTAGGCACGATGCAGCGGATCCTCATCCTGGGGGGCGGCGTCGGCGGGACGCTGACCGCCAACCTGCTGGTCAAGAAGCTGCGCGCCCGGATCGACCGGGGCGAGGTCGAGCTGACCGTCGTCGACCAGACCGGCAGCCATGTCTACCAGCCGGGCTTCATGTACATCGCGATGGGCGGCGAGCGGGCCGAGAACCTCCAGCGGCCGGAGCGCTCGCTCCTCGACCGGCGGGTCCAGCTCGTCGTCGGCGAGATCGCCGGGGTCGACCCGCGGGCGCGGATCGTGACCCTGGTCGACGGGATGCAGCTGCTCTACGACCAGCTCGTCCTGGCCACCGGGTCGCGGATCGTGCCCGAGGCGATCGAGCACTTCGACGAGGAGGCCCATCACTTCTACACGGCCGCGGCAGCCGCCAGGCTGCGTTCGGCGCTCGACGCCTTCAAGGGCGGGCGGATCGTCATCGGCATCGCCGGGATGCCCTACAAGTGCCCGCCGGCGCCGCTGGAGGTCGCCTTCCTCATCGAGTCCGAGCTCCGCGAGCGCGGCCTGCGGGAGAAGAGCGAGCTCCATTTCTGCTCGCCGATCGGCCGGGCCTTCACGATCGAATCGGTCAGCGAGATGGCCACCCCGATCCTCGAGGAGAAGGGGATCGAGCTCCACACGTTCTTCAACGTCGAGCGATCGACCCGGAGCGCAAGGTCGTCCTGAGCCTCGAGGGCGAGGAGCTGCCGTACGACCTGCTCATCCTCGTCCCGCCGCACAAGGGCCAGCAGTTCCTGATCGACTCCGGGCTCGCCCCGGCGCCCGGTGGCTGGCTGCCGACCGACCGGAACACCCTCCAGGTCGGCGGCCACGCCGACATCCACGCCCTCGGCGACGCGACCGACCTGCCGCTCTCGAAGGCCGGCTCGACCGCCCACTTCGAGGCGCCGGTCGTGGCCGAGCGGATCGCCGCTGCGGTCGAGGGCCGGGAACCGGTCGGCAAGCACGTCGACTACGAAGGCAAGGTGATGTGCTTCTTCGAGATCGGCGACGGGAAGGGCACGCTGCTCCAGTTCGACTACGCCCACCCGCCGAAGCCGCCGAAGCCGAACCGGATGTGGCATCTCGGCAAGATCGTCTTCAACAAGACGTACTGGCACACGGTCCCGAAGGGCCGCGTCTAGCGCGCACGGGCTCTCGGCCGCGGCCGCCCGGGACCGATCCGGGTGGCTGCCGCGTCTCCGACTCCGCCGATCCGCCGGGCGTCTCGAACGCTAGACTCCAGCGCGTGACCGGTCGCGTCTTCCGTCGCTCGCTCGACCCGCACCCGCCGATCGCCGTCCGTGCCGAGGGCTCGACGATCTGGGACGCCGACGGTCGCGCCTATCTCGACGCCGCGGGCGGGGCGATCGTCGTCAACATCGGGCACGGCCGGCGCTCGGTCGCCGAGACGATGGCCGAGCAGGCCGGCCGGGTCGCCTACGCCCACCCGAGCGCGTTCACCAACGAGCCCCTCGAGGCCTACGCGGCCGAGATCGGCCCGCATCTCCCCCTCGACGACCCGGCCATCTACCCGGTCTCCGGCGGCTCCGAGGCGATCGAGACCGCGCTGAAGCTGGCCCGGGCCTACCACCTCGCCCGCGGCGAGGCCGACCGCCTGGTCGTGTTCAGCCGCTGGGGGAGCTACCACGGCAACACGATCGGCGCCCTCGACCTGTCCGGCCGCAAGCCGCTCCGGCGGCCGTACGAGGGCTGGCTCGGCCGGTTCCGCCACCTGAGCGCCGCGTACCCGTACCGTGCCGGCGACCCGGGTGCGAACGCGCTGGAGTCCGGGGAGGAGCTGGCGGCCGAGCTGGAGCGGGCGATCGAGACCGCCGGGCCCGGGACGGTCGCGGCGTTCGTCGCCGAGCCGATCGTCGGGGCGACCCTGGCCGCGGCGGTCCCGCCGGACGACTACTGGCCGGCGATCGCGGAGGTCTGCCGGCGCTACGGGGTCCTGCTCATCGCCGACGAGGTGATGACCGGCTTCGGTCGGACCGGCCGCTGGTTCGGGCTCGACCATTGGGGCATCCGGCCCGACCTGCTCGTCGCGGCCAAGGGCGCGACGTCGGGCTACTGGCCGTTCGGGTTCGTGGCGGCGTCGGGGCGGGTCTTCGAGGCGGTGACCGCGCCGGGCGCCGGGTTCATCCACGGGTTCACCTACAGCCACCACGCCGTCGGCGCGGCCGTCGCCCGGGAGGTCCTCCGGATCCTCGAGGCGGAGTCGCTCGTCGAGGCGAGCGCCTCGAAGGGCGAGCGGTTGCGGGCGCTCCTCGACGCCCGCCTGGCAGACCACCCGAACGTCGGCGAGATCCGCGGACGGGGCCTGATGGTCGGGCTCGAGCTCGTCGCCGACCGGGCGACCCGCGAGCCCTTCCCGCGCGCCGATCGGCTGACCGAGACGATCGTCCGGGCCGCCCGCGCCGACGGCCTGCTCCTCTACAGCGGGACCGGACTGGCCAACGGCGTCGACGGCGACTCGATCCTGCTCGGCCCGCCGTTCGTGGTCACCGACGCCGAGCTCGAGCGGATCGCCGACGGACTGGCCGCCGCCCTCGAGGCGGCCTTGGGAGCCCGGACCCAGGCGGGGTCGCGCGCCTGAGGAGAACCCCGGTGACGAGCTCGGCCAACCGACCCAGTCCATCGATGAACTGCGTCCGGACAGCCCGGGGGCGGTCGACTGGAGGCGACGCTCGCCTGGGGCGCCTGGCTGCTCGCCCTCGCGGCCGGCCTGATCGGCGCCGCCTACGTCGCTATCGACCAGGCGACGGGGCGCACCCGGTGCTCCCGCAGACGCCGGTGTCGGGGATCGCGGGCGCGGCGATCGCGGCGGCCTACGGATCGGTCGGGCTGATGCTCGTGCTCCGTCGACCCGGACTCGTCATCGGCTGGCTGTTCGTCGGGATCGGCGTCGTCGGCGGCCTGTCGGATCTGGCCTGGGGATACGTCTGGCGGCGCGACACTCGGGTCGCCGCCCGGTCCGCTCGCCACCATCGACGTGGCCTGGCTGACCAACGCGCTCACCTACTCGTCCTGGGCGACGGTCGCGATCCTGCTCGTTCTGCTGTTCCCGGACGGGCGATCGTTGACCGCGGCCGACCTCGACCGACGGGTCGAGACGATCGCCCGCCGGGTCAGCCTGGAGATCGTCGCATCCGTCGGGGAGGGCGGCTCGGTCCGGAGGGCGGTTCGACCCGGGAAGGCGGCTCGACTCGGGTACGCGACGCGGTCCGGGAGGGCGGTTCGACCCGGGAGGGCGGTTCGACCCGGGAAGGCGGCTCGACTCGGGTACGCGGCGCGGTCCGGGCGGGCGGCTCGACCCGGGCGCGCGACTCGGCCCGGGCGCATGGGGCGGTCGGCCGGGACGAAACCGGCCGGGATAGCGCCCGTCCCTCGCTCGAGGCCGCGGGATCCCGCGGGCGCGTCCGATCGTTGCATCCCAGGCAAGGATCCCGTCCGCTTTGCGCCCGGGGCAAGTAAGCGCGTCGACGACCCCTCGGACACCTGGAGGTCGGGTCCGGGAGCCCGGTTGCCTGCATGCGGGGCAAGAATGGGAGGTCCCGAGGCCGATTCCGCGTCGGATCTTGCGCCCGATGCAAGGGATCGAGCGACGGCGAGTGGCCCCCAGGCCCCGATACGCCCTTACTTGCCCCCGACGCAAGCCGGGGCCATCCGCAGGTCGTCTCTTGCGCCCGGCGCAAGGATCGGACGTCCCGCGGACCGTCCCGCCTCGGGATCTTGCGCCCGGCGCAAGGATCTGACGTGCCGGGCACCCCCGCCTCGCGAGGCGCCGCGAGCGGTTCGTGACCGACGGCACTGGCCGACCACCTCAGTGGGCTCTCAGACTGTCGGGTTTGGAGGCGGCGCTGACGTACGGATCGTTCGCCGTGGTCGCTGGGATCCGTGCCGAGCCAGTGGCGAAACCGGCCCCCCGGCGTCCCGGATACCCCGAGCGCGCGATGCACCCCTGGATCGTCGGCGAGATCGTTCGTCTCCACCAGTCGGATCTGGATCGCGAGGCGGGCCGGGCGCGTCTTGCATCGCTGGCCCGGACGGCCCCCGAGGACCGGACGGCGCACCAGGGCCTGACGGGCCGGACCGACCCGCAGCCGCGACGGTCGGGGGAGCGGAGTATCCTCGCCGGCGTTGCCGAGGTGTTGTTCGGCCGACACACCCCTCATCTCCGAGGACATTGACGGGTCGCCGACTGGCTCGTGCCCCTACCCGGCCGCCAGCGATCGCGCTCCCGTGGACGACCCGCTCCCGCCGGACGAGCGCGCGCCCCGTGATGCGTCGACTCGCATCACGGACGGCACCGCCTCCTGACGCCTAGCTCAGGATCGGCCGGACTGACGCCGAGCCGCGCGCCCCAGGATGAGCAGACCAAGGACCACCAGGACCAGCGGCCCGAGCAGGTCGCCGGTGGTCGGGAAGCCCGGCCAGAGGTGGGGCGCGACCTCGGCGCCCCCGGCCACGGCCAGGATCCCGCCGACGACCAGTTGCCAGCCCCAGGTCCGCCGGGCGGTCCAGCGCATGATCGCCACGCCCAGCAGCCCCACCCCGAACAGGAACGTCCCGTAGCCGGCGCCGGCCGGGAGGAGGCCGAGGTCGACCAGCAGGCCGGGCAGGCTGAAGGCGGTGATGAGCAGGCCCGGGTAGAGCCCCCAGCCTCGGCCGGTGGCCCAGGTCGCGAGGAGAGCGACCCCGAACGCGGTCGTCAGCGCCGAGCCGAGGACATGAGCGTTCGGGTAGGCGGCCCCGAGGAGCAGGATCCCCCCGAACACGACGAGGAAGACGCCGATCCAGGGCAGGCCCCGGCGGACGTCCTCGTCGCCCCAGGTCCAGTCCCGCGCCTCGAACCGGAAGGACCCGGAGCCGTGCGAGCCCGGCTCCTCGACCTCGCCGTGGAGCGGCGGCCGCTGCTCGTCGGTCATCCCGCGGCGCCCTCCAGGCCGGGTCGCGGCTCGCCGGCCGCGGTCTCATCGTCCCCGTCCTCGACATGGTCGAAGCCGAGCCGGTCGGCGAACCGCTTGAGCGGACCCGGCGCCCACCAGTTCCAGTCGCCGAGCAGGCGCATCGTGGCCGGGACGAGCAGGACCCGGATGATCGTGGCGTCGAGCAGGACAGCGATCGCCATCCCGACCCCGATGCTCTTGATCGTGATGATGTCGGCCAGGGCGAACGCGGCGAAGACGCTGACCATGATCAGGGCCGCCCCGGTGATCACCCCGGCCGTCCGGGCCAGCCCCTCGGCCACCGAGGCGGTGTTGTCGGCCGTCCGCCGGTACGCCTCCTGGATCCGCGACAGGAGCAGCACCTCGTAGTCCATCGACAGGCCGAAGATCACGCTGAACATGATGATCGGGTTGCCGGCGATGGTGTAGCCGAGCGGCGTGAAGTGGAGGACGTCGCTGAGGTTGCCCTCCTGGAAGATCCAGACCAGGGCGCCGAAGCTGGCGCTGATCGAGAGCAGGGTCATGACCACGGCCTTGACCGGGATGGCGATCGAGCCGAACAGGAGGAACAGGACGAACGCGCTGGCGACCAGGGTCAGCCCGATCGCGTACGGCATCCGCTCGGCCTGGGACTGCAGGAAGTCGTACCCGCCGGCGGCGATCCCGCCGACCTGGACCGCGATGCCCGGGCCCGCGGCGATCGCCCGGAGCGTCGACGTCAGCGCCGTCGCGGCCGGCGTGGCCGGGTCGAGCGGGCTGATCGCGTCGAATCGGACGATCGACCCGCGCACGTAGGCCTTCTGGAGCGCGGCGATCGCCGCCGCGACCTGGGGCGGACGCTGGGCAGCCGGGAGGGCGTACAGCGCGGCTACCCCCTCGGCGGTCATCGCCTGACCGGTGGCCGGGTCGGTCAGGCTGTAGGCCCCCTCGACATGGTCGATCCCGGGCGTGGCGGCGAGGGCCGCCGCGTAGCGGGCCAGGGCGAGCGCGTTGTCCGGGCTCGTCGGGTCGCCGCCGACCGTGGCGAGGGCCACGATCGGGCTCGTCTCACCCTTCGGGAACTCGGTCTGGATGGCGACGTAGGCGTCGCGGCTCTCGAGGCCGGCCGGGAAGACGGCCGCGTCCGGGACGCCCTGCTCCAGCCGGAAGAACGGCGACCCGAGGACGAACAGGACGGCCAGCGTCGGGACGAGCACGGCGACCGGGTAGCGCATCACCTGGCGGGCGACCCGCTCCCACCAGCCGCCGCCCTCTCGGGACAGGGGCTCGAACCCGAGCCGGCGGAACAGGCCGCCCAGGCTGAGCGCCTCGATCCGCGGACCGAGCATCCCGAGGACGGCCGGCAGGAAGGTCAACGCGAAGAACAGCGTGCTGACGACGACCAGCGCCCCGGCGATCCCGATCGAGCTGATGGCCGAGGCCCGGAACAGGAGCAGCCCGGACAGCCCGACCACGACGGCGAAGCCAGAGAAGGCGACCGCCTTGCCGCTCGTCGCGACCGCCTTCTCGACCGCCTCGCCGACCGTCCGCCCGCGGCGCGAGCTCCTCGCGGAACCGGCTGACGATGAACAGCGAGTAGTCGATCGCCAGGGCCAGCCCGAGCATCGTCGCGATGTTCAGGACGTAGATGCTCATCTCGACCTGCTGGCTGACGAAGAAGACAAGCCCGAGCGTCGACGGGATCGCCAGCCCGGCCACGAGAAGCGGCATCCCGGCCGCCACGAGCGAGGCGAAGACGAACACGAGGATGAGCGCGGCGAACGGCAGCGAGACGACCTCGGCCCGCTGGAGGTCCTTCTCCGACTGGGCGGCGGAATCCTTGGTCAGCGGGGCGTAGCCGGTCAGCTGGACGGTGTAGCCGGCCGGCGGGGCGAGCTTCGCCCGGAGCGGGTCGACCTGCTCGACCGACTGCTCGTCGGTGCCCTTCAGCTGGACGACGACGTAGGCCGCCGAGCCGTCCGTGCTGATGAACCGCCGGTCGCCCGTCTCCGCGTAGCCGACCATCCCGGCGACGCCCGGGTCGGCCCGGACCGCGGCGAGCGAGGTCGCGATCGCCGCCTGGTACTCGGCCGAGGTCGCGTCGCGGGACGCGCTCGAGCGGAACAGGACGATCAGGCTGCTCCGTCCGGCGCCGAACCGGTCGGCGAGCGTCTCCGAGACGGCAGCCGACTCCGAGTTCCGGTCCAGCCAGCCGCCCGAGCTCAGGTGGCTGGAGGCCTGGGCGGCGAAGACCGACAGGGCGACGGCGACGACGACCGAGACGAGAGCGACCGGACGGCGGAAGCGATAGACGAACGCTCCCCAGCGGCGGAACATGCGGTGGTCCTTCCAGGTGCGGGACGCGGGCCGTCGCGCCGGATGGGCGCCGGCGGCTCGGTCAAGGATAGAGAAGCCGGCCGGCGGGCGGCGCCGGCGCCTCTCCCGGATGCTCGGCGGGCCGGATAATCAGGCGATGACCGCGCACGTCCAGACCGTCACCGGCCCGGTGGACCCCGCCTCGCTCGGGTTCGTCCTGCCCCACGAGCACACGGGGATCGCCCTGTGGCACATCCAGGACCGCTGGGACTACTGGGAGCTGACCCCGGACGACGACCTCATCCTCCCGGAGCTGCGGGCCTACCGCGCGGCCGGCGGCGGGACCCTGGTCGACCTGACCCTGCCCGGGGTCGGCCGGGACCCGGAGCGGCTGCGCCGCTACGCCGAGGCGACCGGGCTGAACATCGTCATGGGCGCCGGCTGGTACCGGACCGCCTACTACCCGGCCGAGGCGCTCATCGACCGCCGCTCGGTCGACGCTCTTGCCGACGAGCTGGTCGGCGAGTTCGAGGACGGCGTCGGCGGGACCGGCGTGCGGCCGGGGATCCTCGGCGAGATCGGGACCGACAAGCCGTGGCTGTCGGCCCAGGAGGAGCGCGTCTTCCGGGCCGTCGCCCGGGCCGCGCGCCGGACCGGGATGGCGATCTCCACCCACGCCGTCCTGTCGCCGGTCGGCCTCGACCAGCTCCGGGTCCTCGAGGAGGAGGGGGCCGACCCGGGCCGGGTCGTCATCGGTCACGCCGATTCCTACCCGGCCCTCGACCACTACCTCGAGATCGTCCGGCGGGGAGCCAGCCTGGAGTTCGACTTCCTCGGGATGAGCTTCACCCCGATGGAGCGTTACGGAGAGGGCCGCGTGGTGGACCTCATCGGCGAGCTCGTCGGGCGCGGCCACGCGGACCGGATCCTGCTCAGCCAGGACGTCTGTCACAACTCGCAGCTCAAGGCCTACGAGGGCAATGGCTACGTCTACCTGTTCGAGCGGTTCCTGCCCCGGCTCCGCGAGGCGGGCGTCCCCGAGGCGGCCATCCGGACGATGACCGTCGACAACCCGGCCCGGATCCTGACCCTGGCCGCGCCCGGCTGAGCCCTGGACCCGGCGGCCCCGGCTCCTGGCTAGCTATCCAGGCTCGCGTCGACCGACAGGGCGACGTTGCCCTTGAGGGCCTGCGAGACCGGGCAGCCGTCTCGGGTCGCCTCGGCCGCCGCCCGGAAGCCGTCGGCGTCGATCCCGGGGACGCGTCCGCGGACAGTGAGCGCGCTCGACACGACCCGCCAGCCGGCGTCGGTCTTGTCGAAGGTCACGTCGGCGCTCACCTCGAGGTGCTCCGGCGGCGTGCCGCCCCGGGCGAGCGCCCCGGACAGGGCCATCTCGAAGCACGCCGCGTGAGCGGCGGCGATGAGCTCCTCGGGGCTCGTCCGACCCTCGGGCGCCTCGGTCCTGGCCGCCCATGTGACGGGCAGGTCGCGGAACGCGCCGCTCGAGACGGCGGTCACGGTGCCCCGGCCGGTGAGCAGGTCGCCGTCCCAGGCGGCCTCGGCGCGTCGGATGGCGGTCATGGACGTCCCTCCTGGTTGAGCTGCTCGCGCACGGCGGCGACGAGCGGCCGATGAGCGTGGGTCCTCGGGAGGGCGACGCGCGCCAGCCCGCCGAACCGCCGATGGGCGTCGAGCGCGTCACTGAACGCCTCGACGAACCCGCCCGACGCGAGCGGGTCGAAGCCAGTCTCCCACCACAGGCCGAGGACGCGCAGGACGCCGGCCTTCCGGTCGATCCGTGGCTCGATCCGACCGACCAGCCGATCCCCGTACAGGATCGGCAGGACGTAGTAGCCCCAGCGCCGCTTCTTCTCCGGGACGTAGACCTCCCAGACGTAGTCGAAGCCGTGGAGCGCACGCAGGAAGTCGCGGTCCCAGGCATACGGGTCGAGCGGGGCGAGGAAGGCCGCCCCGGGGTCGCGGCCGCCCGGCCGGCCGATCGACCACGTCCCGTCCCCGGTCTCCGGCCCAGCCCCGGTCTCGACGGCCACCTCGCGCTCCGCCGCGGCGAGGATCGGCAGCTCGGACGTCACCACGAACCGCTCGCCGCGGACGCCCTCGATGGTGACCGAGGTCAGCTCGCCGGCCTCCAGCAGCTCGGCCAGCAGCTCCGGTCGGGTCGGCCCGTCGCCGTTCCGGCCGGCCGGCTTCGTGACCGGGGCGGTCCCGTACCACAGCTCGGACGAGCCGCTCCGGCCGAGCAGCCCGTGGCCCCGGTAGCGCGACAGGAGCTTGTGCCGGCGCTGGTCGCGCTCCGGCTCGCGGCGAGCCAGCAGGTCGGCCGGGAAGAGGCGTTCGGCCAGGTCGTAGACGCGCCGGTTGCCGTCGCGACGGACGAGACCGAGCATCCCCGCCTCGCAGAGGGCCTCGAGGATCGCCCGGACCTGGTTCGTCGGGCGCCAGTACCAGTCGATCGCCGCCCGGGGCTCGATGTCGGTCGAGCTCAGGGGGCCCTCGCGCCGGATCCGCTCGAGCAGCTCCTCGACCAGCGGGGAGTGCTCGTCGAACGCCCCGCCGAGGTGCTCGGCGAGGTTCGAATCCCAGGTCACCCGGTACCACGGGAGCTCGGCGGTCGGGACCAGGCTGAGGCCCTTGTTGTACGTCTCGTAGAGCATCCGCTCGCCGTACAGGAGACCGTCCGCCCACTCGCGCCGGTAGCCGGAGATCCGGGCCAGGAGGACGACGTCGTGGTTGCGGCCGGCCACCTCCAGCGGGTCGAACTGGAGCGAGCCGAGACGGTCGACCACGGTCATCACGCTGCCCGGCTCGGCCGGCAGCGACCGTGGCGCCGCGAGGAAGTGGCGGATGGCGAGGAACCGACGAGCGGTCGCTCGGTCGAGCTGGATCGGCTGGGTCACCGGGCCGATGGTAACGGCTTACCGGCCAGGCAATGTCAGGTATCCAGGGTCCGCAGCCGAACGGCGAGCTCCCGCGACGCCGGACCGGCGGGCCCCCGTCGGTCGGTTTATACTCCGCCTCGACCGAATGGTCCGGCTGGGGCGAATGATTTGTCGAAACCGAACGATATCCACGACCGCGAGGCGCTCCTTGCCCGGGTGATGGCCGGCTTCGACGCGTTCATGCATCGGATGGCGGTGACCCACGCCGACGAGTTCGCGGACATCGGGTTGACGATGGCCCAGGCCAAGGTCCTCTACCTGGTCCAGGCGATGGATCCGCTCCGGATGTCCGAGCTCGCCGCCCGGCTGGGCGTGACCCTGTCGACGACGAGCGGGCTCGTGGAGCGGCTCGTCGACGCGGCCCTGGTCGCCCGCCGGGACGACCCGGCCGACCGCCGCCAGGTCATCCTGACGATGACCGAGACGGGCGCCGTCCGGCTCGACCGGATGCGCGAACTGAACGCCGGGCACATGCGCCGGATCCTTGCCCTCGTCTCCGACGCCGACCTGGTCACGGTCGAGCGCTCGATCCAGGTCCTGGCCGAGGCAGCCGGCCGGCTGCGACCCGACCCAACCTCGAACCCGATCGAAAGGGATCTCAAGTGAGTCGCCTGAGTGTGCTGGCCCTGTCCAAGCGGAGCGTCGTCATCCTGCTCGCCGTCGCGGTGGTGATCGGCGGGGTCTACAGCTGGACGACGCTCAAGCAGGAGCTCGTGCCGGACATCGAGTTCCCGGTCGTCAGCGTCGTCACGCCGTACCCCGGCGTCGGCGCGAACGACGTGACCGACCAGGTGACCAGGCCGATCGAGCAGGCGGTCTCAGGCGTGCCGCGCCTGGTCAAGCTCCAGTCGACCTCGGCCGGCTCGGTCTCGATCGTCGTCGCCCAGTTCTCGTTCGGGACGGACATCAAGGAGACGCGCTCGGCGATCGAGCAGAACCTGACCACCGCGGGCCTCCCGAGCAGCGTCAGTCCGACGGTCACCGCCCTCAACATCAACGCCTCGCCGGTGATCATCGCGGCCGTCTCGGCCAAGGGCGGCGCGTCGCTCGAGCAGATCGGCACGCTGGCCCGCACGGTCCTCGTCCCGCAGCTGGCCGGCCTCGACGGGGTCGCCACGGTCGACCTGACCGGCGGTCTGGAGCAGCGCGCGGTGGTCACCCTCGACCCGGCCAGGCTGGCCGCCAACGGCATCTCGGCCAGCCAGGTCTCGGGCGTCCTCGGCGCGAACAACCTGACTCTGCCCTCGGGCCAGGTGACCGAGGACGCGACGAACATCCCGGTCTCGACCACCCATCGCTACGACTCGATCGACGAGATCGGCGCGATCGTGGTCGGCGCGAAGACGAGCCCGGCGAGCCCGGCGCCCGGGGCCTCGGCCGCCCCCGGCAGTACCGCCGCTCCCGTGTCGCCCACCCCGCCGACCCTCGTCCGCGTGTCCGACGTCGGCAAGGTCGAGCTGGTCGGCCTGCCGACGACCGGTTACTCGCGGACCGACGGCGCGCCGTCGATCACGATCACCGTGTCGAAGACCTCCGGCGCCAACACCGTCCAGGTGGCGGACGCGGTCCAGGCCAAGCTGGCCGATCTCGGGACACGCTATGGCGACCAGCTCCAGATCACCACCGTGTCCGATCTGTCGACGTTCATCAAGGAGTCCCGCGACGGGCTCCTCCGCGAGGGCGGGACCGGTGCGTTCTTCGCGATCCTGACGATCTTCCTGTTCCTGTTCAGCCTCCGCTCGACCCTGGTCGCGGCGATCAGCATCCCGATCTCGATCCTGACCGCGCTCGTGCTCATGCTCGTCGGCGGGATCACCATCAACGTCCTGACCCTGGGCGGCCTGGCGGTCGCGGTCGGCCGGGTGGTCGACGACGCGATCGTGGTCCTCGAGAACATCTACCGCCATCGCGCCCGGGGTGAGGACCGGACGACGGCGATCCTGGCCGGTACCCGCGAGGTCGCCGGAGCGATCAGCGCCAGCACGCTGACCACGGTCGGCGTGTTCCTGCCGCTCGGCTTCGTCGGTGGCATCGTCAGCCAGTTCTTCCTGCCGTTCGCCGTCACCGTGACCTTCGCCCTGCTCGCCTCACTGATCGTGGCGCTGACGGTGGTCCCGGTCATGGCCTACTTCCTGATCGACCGGGTCACGGTCGATGTCGACGAGACCGGCGAGCCGCGCCACTCGATCTGGATCCGGATCTACGTCCCGCTGATCACGGCCGTCCTGCGCAGCCGCTGGACGAAGCTGGCCACCGTCGGCATCGCGGCGGTCCTGTTCGTGGCCACGACGACGCTCGTGTCGCGGATCCCGACCCAGTTCCTCAACACCGGTTCCGAGAAGGTCCTGTCGGTCAACCTGGCGCCGCCCCTCGGGACGAGCTCGGCGGCCGTCCTCGACGAATCGGTCAAGGCCGAGTCGATCATCCGGTCCGATCCGGATGTCGACCTCGTCCAGACCTCGGTCCCGGGCGAGGGTGGCGCCGGCGCCCAGTCGTTCGCCGCCTCGTTCGGCGGGCGATCCTCCAACAGCGCCGACCTGACCGTCCGGCTCGACCCGGCGGCCGACCTGACCGCCCAGACAAAGGAGTTCATCGCCGCCCTCGAGCCGATCAAGAACGACGGCTACGCGGTCACGGTCAGCGGCTCGTTCGGGACCGGCGGCTCGAACACCCTCAGCGTCATCGTGAGCGCCGAGCAGCCGAGCCTGGTCGCGAGCACGACCCAGACGATCCTCGACGCGCTCCGCGGGCAGCCCGACCTGATCAACGTCAAGAGCGACCTCACGGCGGCCACCCCCGAGATCCAGGTCCAGGTCGATCCGAACAAGGCCGCCGGCGTCGGGTCGTCGACGGCCCAGATCGCCGCCGAGGTCCGGTCGGCCCTCGTCGGCCAGCGGGTCAGCCGGGTCCAGTTCGGCGAAGGTGCCTCGGTCGACCTGTACGTCCAGCTCGACCCGACGGCGGTCAATTCGTTGGCGGCGCTCCGGGCCCTGCCCGTCGGCACCGCTGTCAAGGCGCCCCTGTCGACGGTCGCCGACGTCAGCCAGGTCCAGGCCCAGGGCAGCGTGACCCGGATCGACAACGCCCCGGCCTCGTCCATCAGCGCCGACATCACCAGCCCGGACCAGGGCGCGGTGTCGCTCGCCGTCCAGAAGATCATCGACGGACTGAAGGCCCAGGGCACGATCCCGGCGACGGTCGACGTCCGGCTGGCCGGCGTCACCCAGCAGCAGAACGAGGCGTTCGGCTCGCTGTTCGCCTCGATGGGCGTGGCGATCCTGCTCGTCTACATCACGATGGTCCTGACCTTCAACTCGCTGGTCACGCCGTTCGTGATCCTGTTCAGCCTGCCGCTGGCCACGATCGGCGCCTTCCCGGCGCTCGTCCTGACCGGCCGGCCGATCGGGATCAGCGCGCTGATCGGCTTCCTGATGCTGATCGGGATCGTGGTCACCAACGCGATCGTCCTGCTCGACCTCGTCGAGCGGCTGCGCTCGCAGGGCCTGTCGACCCACGACGCCCTGATCGAGGGTGGCAAGACCCGGGTCCGGCCGATCCTGATGACGGCGATCGCGACGATGCTCGCGCTGATCCCGCTGGCGGCCGGCTTCAACCAGGGCTCGATCATCGCCGCCGAGCTCGGCACGGTGGTCATCGGGGGGCTGTTCAGCTCGACGTTCCTGACCCTGATCGTCGTCCCCGTCGTCTACTCGCTGGTCGACGGCGCGAAGCGGCGGCGGCCGGCGCCGGGGATCGGCTAGCCGCCCTCGGCCGGCCTGCCGAGCGGGATCCCGATGGCCTCGAGCCAGCGTCGGATCTGGCGGTAGACCGCCTCGGCGCCGACCAGCTCCCCGTCGATCGGCCAGTCCGTCGGGTGGAGGATGAACGATTCGGTCTGCGGTCCGCCGATGCCGCCGTGCGAGCCGATGAGCTCCTCGAACGCGGCGACCTCGTCGGTCTCGGGATCGAGCAGGCTGATCGCGACGATGTCGCCGCAGTGCTCCATCCCGTCGAGCCGGCGCAGTCCGGCGACCGCCTGCTCGCCGTACGGCGCGACCGGATCCTCGCCCTCGACCCGGTCCTGGTCGAGGTAGCGGATCCCGTTCTCCCCGACCGCGACCGCGCCGCTTCGCTCCGAGCGGACCATCAGGAAGCCGATCCCCGGGTGGTTGGCCAGGGCCGCGACCAGGCCCGGGAACGTCGCATCGAGCGTCTCGAGGCTGACCCGGCCGGGCAGGCGCGGGAAGAAGACGAGGGCCAGGTTGCCGGACGCGGCCACGACGAGCTCGGGGACCTCGCGGGCCGCCGGCTTGCCCGCCACGGCGGCACCAGCCTCGCCCGGCGCCGTCGCCTGGTCCGACGGCCCGAGATCGACCGTACCGTCGCGGGTCCGGCTGCGGAACGCCCGGCGGGTCAGGGCGCCGGTGACCCCGCCGGCCTGGGCGGCCTCCGACGCGAACGCGTTGATCGGGCCCCAGTCCTCGACCCCGCGCGTCGCGGCCTCGACCGCCTGCGTCCCGCCCATCAGCTCGGCGACGACCTGCTGGAGGGTCCGCCCGTAGCGCTGGAGGAAGGTCGAGCCGAGGCTCTGGCCGTGGTCGGACAGGAGGATGAACCGGTACGGCCGCGGCGCGTCGGCGGCGGCCTTGACCAGGCTGCCGATCACCCGGTCGACGCCGTCGAGGGCGTCGAGCGTCTCGCCCCGCTCCGGCCCGCTGTGATGGGCGATCTCGTCGTAGTCGGTGTAGTCGACGTAGATGACCGGGGCGCCGCGGTACATCTCCTCCATGACCAGCGAGGTCGACAGGCTGCGCAGGATCACGTTGGTCGCCGCCCGGGCGATCGGGTAGGGCATCCCTCGGCCGATCGCAGGGACCATCCCGGCCAGCCGCTGGCGACGCGCCTGGACCAGCTCCTTGCCGACCTCGGCGACGGCCCGGACGATCGTGTGGAGGTAGTTGTAGGGGCTGACGAAGAACGAGAAGAACGACGTGCTCCGACCGAGGCCCTGGCTCCTGTCCTCGAGCGTCGCCATCGTGATGTACGAGCGGACGGCGTCGCCGGAGACCAGGTTGCCGACGCTCGCCCCGTCGTTCGACAGGAGCCCTTCGCCGTTGGAGGCGCGCCGGACGATCTCTCGCGCGTCCTTCGGGTGGTTCGAGACCATCATCGCCTGGTGGTCCTTCTCCCACCAGCGAAAGGCCGGGATGAAGCCGTTGTTGCCGTGCAGGATGCCGGCCTGGCTGGCCGACGTCGCAGACGGGAGGAGGGCGGTCCAGCGGTCCAGCCGCATCGCGCCGCTCCGGACCAGACGGGACAGGACCGGGACGCGTCCGGCCCGGATGCCATGGGCCAGGATCGGATGGGCCAGGCCGTCGATCTGGACGATCACGACGCCCGGCCGGTCGGTCGCGACGACATCCTCGCGGCTGAGCTGGCGGACGAGCGTCCCGAAGAACGATTCGTCGCTGTCGATCGATAGGGTGGCCGTCAGGGTCGTGTTGACGATCGCGTAGACCCACGAGGCCGCGAAGGCGACCGGCAAGCCGCCCGTCACGTCGACGCCCGGGACGAACGGGTCGAGCAGGAGGAACACGACCGCCTGGAAGATGAGCGTCGCGACCGCCACCAGGATGACCGAGAACGGCGCCACCAGCCACAGGATGACCGGTCGGACGAGGGCGTTGAGGAGGGCCAGGAAGACGACCGCCAGGGCCAGCCCGGTGACGTTGCGGATCATCACCCCCGGCAGGACGAACGCGGTCGCAGCGAGCGCGATGGCGGCGACGAGGAACGTCACGATCCCGCGCCGGAGCAGGGCGCGCCGGCCCGGGCGCCAGGTCCACAGCAGCCGGAGCTGGGCCGCGTAGAACGGCCCGATCCGGCGAAGGTTGGTCATGTCAGGGGAGTCTGGCAGAATGGCCGTCCGACACGCGCGGCGCGGTCGACCGGTCGCCCGCCGCGACCCCGATCCGGATGGTCTTCATGCAAGGCGACCTGACGCTACGACTCAAGGCCGCTTGACACCTCGCGCGGGCGTCGACTACGATCGCGCCGCTCCGCCCTCGGACCCCTCGACACGGGAGACCCACCCTTGCTCGCGACCTTCGTGATCGGCCTGCGCGAAGGCCTCGAGGCTGCCCTCATCGTCGGCATCGTCGCTGCCTTCCTGGGCCGGCAGGGTCGAGCGGACACGGTCCGGCTCGTGTGGCTGGGGGTCGGGCTGGCGGTCGCGATCTGCACGGCGGTCGCGGTCGGCCTGCAGCTCCTGTCGGCGAGCCTGCCGGAGGTCGAGCAGGAGATGCTCGAGACGGTCATCAGCGTGGTGGCCGTGGTGATGGTCAGCTACATGATCGTCTGGATGCGACGCCACGCCCGGGACATGAAGCGGCACCTCGAATCCGCGGCCGGCTCGGCGCTCGCGACCGGGACCGCCTGGGCCCTGGTCGGGATGGCCTTCCTGGCCGTCCTCCGCGAGGGCTTCGAGACCGCCGTCTTCCTGCTGGCCGCCTTCCAGGCATCGACGTCCGAGCTGGCGGCCAGCGTCGGCGCGATCAGTGGGATCGTCGTCGCCGCCGGCATCGGCTACGGCATCTACCGCGGCGGGGTCCGGATCGACCTGGCGCGCTTCTTCCGGTTGACCGGGTTGGTCCTCGTGCTCGTCGCGGCCGGGCTGGTGGCGATGGCGCTCCACACCGCCCATGAGGCGGGCTGGCTGGACGTCGGGCAGCAGACCGCGCTCGACCTGACCTGGCTCATCCAGCCGGGCACGATGGCCGCCGCGCTGCTGACCGGGATCCTCGGCTTCCAGGCCGAGCCGACGGTCATCGAGCTCGTCGGCTGGTTCGCCTACTTCGTCCCGCTCGCCCTGTACGTGATGTGGCCGCAGCGACGTTCGCCCGGATCGCCGGGACGCGCCGACGCGCGACCGGCAGGCGAGTCCGACGGCGCGAGCGTCCCCGCCTCGAACTGAGGTCGGACGACAGCTAGCCAACCGACGGGGGGACATCGAGCCAGCCCTCGCGTACCGCGCGCATGGCCAGCTCGGTGCGCGACCCGACGCCGACCCGCTCGAACAGCCGGGCGAGGTGCGTCTCGACGGTCTTCGTCCCGATCCCGAGCGCGGCGCCGATCTCGTCGTTGCTACGACCCTCGGCGACCAACCGGACGACCTCGAGTTCACGCGGAGTCAACCGCACCGTTGAGGACCCGGGACGGACCGCGAACGCCAATCCGCCGGCGGCGACCCTGCGGATCGCCTCGAGCAGCTCGGGCAGCGGCGCGGTCTTGAGCACGAACCCGGCCGCACCGAGCTGAAGGGCCGCCTCGACGTACTGCGGGTAGTCGTAGGCGGTCAGGACGATGATCGCCGGAAGCTCGGCCGCGGCCGAGCGGCGGACCGGATCGGCCGACGATCGACCGGCAAGCAGTCGGAGGCCGCTGTCCGTGCCCAGCCGAAGGTCCAGCAGCACGACATCCACGGCTTGCCGATCGACCAGACCGGCCGCCTGGGCTTCGTCGATCGACGTCGCGACCCCGACGACCTCGAGGCCCGGCTGCGCCCGCAGGACCGCGGCCGTTCCCTCGCCGACCACCGGATGGTCGTCGACGATCGCGACGCGGATCAGTGGGCCCGCCAATCGAGGGCGACGTGGGTCCCGCCCGACGGCCAGCGACGAACGTCCAGGATGGCCCCGATCGCCTCGGCTCGCTGCTGCATGTTCAGCAGCCCGAAATGGCCCGATCGTTCCACCTTGTCGCCTGCGTCGGGCTCGATCCCGGGGCCGGCATCGTCGATCGAGAGCGAGGCGCCGTCGGCGGAGGTCGCGTATCTGACGACGATCGGTGGACGGCCATGCTTGACCGCGTTCGACAGCGCTTCCTGGGCGACGCGGAAGAACGCCAGCTCGACGTCCGGCGGGGGTCGGGTCCCGTCCGACCGCTCGAGGCGCACCTCGCCGCCAGCGAGCCGCTCGATCCGCAGGACCAGCCAGTCGAGGGCCGGCCCGACGCCGAGATCGTCGAGGATCGGCAGGCGCAGGTCGCCGCAGATCGCCCGCAGCCGGTCCGACACGGTCCGTGCGATCCCGGCGCCCTCCGTGTCGCCGGCCGCGTCGAGGCGATGGACGAGGAGCGTCAGCTCCTGGAGCGCATCGTCGTGGATGTCGGCGGCGACCCGGGCGCGCTCGGCCTCGGTCGCGGCCACCACCAGGTCGCGCTGCAGCGCGGCGCGCGTCGCGAGGCGTGCCAGCGGGCGGATCGTGAAGCGGCCCGCCGCCAGCACGAACGCGAACCAGAGCCAGAGCGGGAAGACGTACGGGCTGGTGTCGGTCACGAGGGCCATCAGTGGAGTGACGCCGGCCACCGCGAACTCGGTCGATTCGAGCAGTCGCCCGCTCGAGCTCGCCGCGCCGCGCAGACCGCCGGGCTGGATCGGGCCGGCTGCGGCCAGCCCGGGAATGATCGGGATGGCACCGACCAGGGCCCAGCGGGCGATCCCATTGCCGGACCACGGCTCCAAGGTCGCGATCGCGATCACCATGGTCGCGGCGCCGAGCGTGCAGGCCGCCGTCACGTAGGCCACGAGCCGGCGTTCGTTCCGATCCTCGATCCGGTCGATCAGTCCCAGCGCCAGCGGCACCATCGCCAGGATGGTCAGAACCTCGCCGATGGCGACGATCGGGGGCGACCAGGTGGCTTCGAGTGGCTGGGCGATGAACGGCACGGCGGTGGCCACGGCCAGTGGTGCCGCCAGCAGCCGGAGGTTCTCGCCCGTGCGACCGCTCGCCAGCCACCATCCGACGACCATCAACAGCGCGACCCCGAAGATGACCGCCGGCATCGTCTCCCGGATCCCGCTCAGGGTGTAGTCGCTGATCATCGTGGTGGCGTAGCTGTCGACCGAACCCTGGTCGAGGTCCCACGGCTGGATCGCCTCGAGGTCGGTGACGGGCTGCCCCATGAGCGTTGCCCGTGTCGACGGATCGATCGGGACCGCCGTCGGCCTGGCCGGTTCGACACCGATCGGACCGGCCGCCGGGATCTCACCGGTCTGCGGATCCGGGGTCGGCTGGACCGTCGGGTAGATGTACTGGGGCAGCGCGATGAGCTGGACCCCGGCGAGACGGATCACGACCATCCCCGGTCGCAGGCCGTTGAACCAGGCCAGGCTGCTCTGGCTCACCTCGGAGACCACGACCCGGTCCTGGTCGTCGATGGCCAGGCGGATCCCGGAGTCGAACCGTCCGGCGGCGAGCGTTCCGACGCCGAGCACCACCGCGATCGCGGCGATGCCCATCGCGAACCGATCCCGGAGGGTGGCGTCCACCCGGCGACAGTAGCAGAGGATCCGATCCGTTCCGATCGGGGGAATCCCGGAACGCGGTCCCGGGATGATCGGCCTGTCAGAAGCGCGAACCCGTCGAGTACGCTCGCGCGATGAACGGGGAGGGACATCGCCAGCACCGACCGCCGAGCCGGCGCTCAGCGCCCGCGCGGTCGCCAAGCGCTACCGGGGTGGCGTCCGCGCGCTCGACGGGATCGACCTGGACATCCCGGTCGGCAGCATCACCGCCCTGGTCGGGCCGAACGGGGCGGGGAAGTCGACCCTGATGAAGGCCTGGGTCGGGTTCGAGCGGCCGAGCCGCGGGACCGTCGCTGTCCTCGGGGTCGACCCGTGGCGCGATCGAGCCGCGGCCCTGGATCGGCTCGGCTACGTCTCGCAACGACCCGCGCTCTACCGCGACCTCACTGTCCGTGACCATGTCGCACTGGCGGTCAGCCTCCGCCCCGGCTTCGACGCCGGGTTGTCGGAGCGGCGGCTCGGGGAGCTCGACATCCCGCTCGGCCAGGATAGCCGGACCCTGTCCGGTGGCCAGCAGGCCCAGGTGATGCTCGCGCTCGCGCTCGGGACGCACGCCCCGGTCCTGGTCCTCGATGAGCCGCTGGCGAGCCTGGACCCGCTCGCCCGCCGTGAGTTCCTGCACGTCCTGGTCGACGCCGTCCGGGCCGAGGGCGCCACCGCCGTCCTGTCGTCCCACGTGATCACCGACATCGAGCAGGCCTGCGACCGGATCGTCGTCCTCGGCCTGGGGCACAAGATCCTCGACGAGTCGATCGCCGAGGCGCTGTCCGCTCACCGGGTGGCCGACGGCGACCCGGTCGGACCACCGGGCATGACGCGGGTCGCCGCATTCCCGGGCCCGCTCGCCGAGCCGATGACTCTGTGGCGGCTCGACGACGGCCGCGCCGACCCTCCCGGCTTCCGGCCGGCGACCCTCGAGGAGCTCGTCCTCGGTCGGCTGGCCTCGAGCCGACCGGCGCGCCGCACGACCGCGGCTGGAGCAGCCTGATGCGGACCACGATCCGACTGATGGTCAAGTCGCTCCGCTTCGAGATCGTCGCGATGAGCGTGGCCGTCATCGTGCTCGGCGGTGTCGCGCTCTACGTCGCCTGGCGGCTTGGCCAGGTCGGGATCCCGCGCGACTGCCTGTACTCGAACTCGCCGTTCGGCCAGCAGCTCGATCCCACGCTCGACGCGGCCTGCCAGGCCGCGCGCGACCAGTTCTACGAGTTGGTCAACAGCGGCGGCCAGGTCCTGGCCATGACGGTCCTGATCCCGTGCGTGGCGGGCCTGCTGATCGGCGTGCCGCTCGTGGCCCGCGAGCTCGAATCCGGCACCGCGTCGCTGGCCTGGACGTTGAGCCGCTCGCGGTGGAGCTGGTACCTGCGGCGGGTGATCCCGCTGGCGGTCATCGTCGGTCTCGCGCTGCTCCTGCCGGCGGCTGCGACGGTGATCATGCAGGGCGCTCGGCAGCCGGAGGTCGATCCCTGGGCCTCGTTCTCGGACGGCAGCCTGCGCGGACCGGCGGTCCTCCTTCGCGGCTTGCTAGCGATGGGCGTCGGCGTGCTCGCCGGGGCGGTCGTCGGCCGCCAGCTGCCGGCCGTGATCGTGGGCGGGCTGCTGGCGATCCTGCTCATCGGTTTCGCGCTGCCCGTAGGGGTCCAGGCGTTCAGCGCCACGTTTGCGGAGTGGCGGACAGCGGACCGGGTGACCTCGGGCGACCTGACCCTCGACATCGGATACCGCGACAAGTCCTCCGGGGCCGTCGTCGGCTACGACACCGCGTATGGCGGCGCCCCCATCCTGTCCGACGGGGGCTACGACGAGACCTGGGTCCAGGCGCACTTCGATCAGGTGGTCTCCGTCGTCCCGGGGTCGCGCTACCCTCAGGTCGTCGGGTTCGAGTGCGCCGCACTCGGCTCTTTGGCCGTCCTCGTCCTCGTCCTGGGCGGCGCGGTCGTCGATCACCGCCGACCTTCGTGAGCGGAGGCATGCCGTGATCGGTTGTCTCATCGTCGGGTTGCTGGTCATCGTCCTGTTCGCGATCGTGCCGGTCCCGCTGTAGCCGATCCTGGTCGTGGCGCTGGTCGTCCTGTTCGTCGTCGCAGCCTCTCGGTCTGCTCCGCGGTGTCTTCGGGGCGATCTTCGGTCGCCGGCCGTAGCCTGCTGGAGCCGTCCTCGGGCCGTTCGATCCTCATCCAGCGCCCTCGGCGGTACCAGCCCCGGCATGGGCCCCCGGGAACCCCACCCGGCAACCCGGGTGGTACCAGACCGAAGCCCTTACCCTCCCACGAGCCAGATCCAGTCATGCAGCACCGGCGATGCTGCCTGGGGTCGAAACGGAGCCTCGAGCCGACGAAGGGCCGTCCCGGACCACGGGCATCGCTGGCTGACGAAACGGTGCGGCCCGCTCGTTGGCCCGCCGTCCCGGACCACGGGCATCGCTGGCTGACGAAACGGTGCGGCCCGCTCGTTGGCCCGCCGTCCCGGACCACGGGCATCGCTGGCTGACGAAACGGTGCGGGCTGACGAGGGACGCCTCCTGTCCCGCCCGCCCCCCGAGGGGCCCGGTTTCGCTGACGGCCGAGGTCGTTGACGGGAGGGCGGTTAATTCCGATAATATGAGTCGGAATTAGGACAACCCATACTCGCCCGCCGGAGGCCTGCCCCGCATGGCCATCACCAAGCCCGTCGTCGACAACGATCGCTCGAAGTTCGACTTCAAGGACGACATCGTCTACCTGACCCAGACGAAGCGCGGCCTGACCCGCGAGACGGTCGAGGAGATCAGCGCGATCAAGGAAGAGCCGGACTGGATGCTCAAGTTCCGGCTCCGGGCGTATGACCACTTCCTGACCCGGCCGATGCCGACCTGGGGTGGGGACCTGACCCATATCGACTTCGACCGGATCATCTATTACCGCAAGCCGTCGGAGCGCGAAGAGAAGTCGTGGGACGACGTGCCCGAGAAGATCAAGGCGACCTTCGAGAAGCTCGGCATCCCCGAGGCGGAGCGCAAGTTCCTGGCCGGGGTCGGTGCCCAGTACGACAGCGAGGTCGTCTACCACTCGGTCCGCGAAGAGCTGACCAAGATCGGCGTCGTGTTCATGGGCACGGACCAGGCCCTGATCCAGTATCCGGAGATCTTCCGCAAGTACTTCGGAACGGTCGTCCCGCCGGAGGACAACAAGTTCGCGGCGCTCAACAGCGCGGTCTGGTCGGGCGGCTCGTTCGTCTACGTCCCCAAGGGGGTCGAGGTCCCGCTCCCGCTCCAGGCCTACTTCCGGATCAACGGCGAGAACACCGGCCAGTTCGAGCGGACGCTGATCGTCGTCGACGAGGGTGCCAAGGTCCACTACATCGAAGGCTGCCTGCCCGAAGGCGAGCTCGTCAGCCTCGGCGACGAGATGGTGGCGATCGAGACCGTCGAGCCGGGAACGATGGCGATGAACAGCGACGGCGACCTGTCGTCGGTCGTGTCGAGCCGCCGCCGCTCGTACAGCGGCGAGATGCTCAAGATCGTGCCCGTCTCGGTCGGCAACGCCTTCGAGCTCACGCCAGAGCATCCGGTCTGGGCTCTTCGGCGGGAGCGCGTCTCCAGGTCCGCGCGGCGCACGCGGCCGGTCAGCCAGTGGGATGTCAACGCGTTGAAGATCCCTGCGACCGAGCCGGAGTGGATCCCCGCCGGTGAGCTCAAGCAGGGTGATCTCATCTGCTTCCCGGTCGCCACGAAGGAACGTGACCACACGGAACTCTCGGACGACCTGCTTCGCTTCCTCGGTTACTACCTGGCCGAGGGCAGCGCCTTCATCAACGGGGTATCCGGCGTCCCGACGGTCGTGCTCTCCTTCCACATCGACGAGCGGGAGATCGTGGACGACGTCCGTCGTCTCATGCGCACCCTGACCGGGAAGAACGCTGGTCTTCAGGAGATCCCAGACAAGCACGAGGCGCGTGTCTACGTCTACTCGCGCGAGCTCATGGAGCTGTGTGAGCGCTACTGTGGCCGCGGGTCGTCCGAGAAGCGGCTTCACCCGGATCTCATGGAGCTGCCGCCTGCGCGCCAGCGGCTGCTCGTCGGACAGCTACCTCCTGGGCGACGGGAGCCGGCACCTCAGGGCCAACGGTCGGACGCTCGTTCGGGCGTCGACCGTGTCTCGGACGCTCGCCTTCCAGCTCCAGGAGATCCTGGCCCGGAACGGGATCTACGCCGGCATGCAGGTGCGGAAGGCGTACGAAGAGGACCTGGAGGGCGGCCGACACATCGCCCACCGCGAGCAGTACAGCCTCCATTTCGAGGAGGGTCGGACGGTAAACCAGGTTTGGCACGACCCTGCCCGGAGCTGCTTCTGGGTGCCGATCCGTCGGATCGAGACGCGGCCCTACGAAGGTTGGGTCTACAACCTCGAGATGGCGAGTGCTCCGAACGCCTACCTGGCCCGCGGCTTCGCGGTCCACAACTGCACGGCGCCCATCTACGCCACCGACTCGCTCCACGCCGCGGTCGTCGAGGTCATCGCGCTGCCGGGCTCCAAGGTCCGATATACCACGATCCAGAACTGGTCCAACGATGTTTATAACCTCGTAACCAAGCGCGCCCACGCTCATGCCAACTCAACGGTCGAGTGGATTGACGCAAATACCGGCTCTAGACTGACGATGAAGTACCCGGCGATCTATCTGCGGGGCGAAAATGCCACGGCAGACATCATCTCGGTCGCGGTTGCCGGCGCCGGCCAGCACCAGGACACCGGGGCGAAGGCCGTCCACCTGGCGCCCAACACCAAGAGTCGCGGATCGTCAGCAAGTCGGTCTCCAAGGACGGCGGCCGGGCGACCTACCGCGGCCAGCTCAAGGTCGCGCCCGGCGCCACGAACGTCGTGGCCAGCGTCCGCTGCGACGCGCTGATGCTCGACGACATCAGCCGGAGCGACACCTACCCCTACATCGACATCCAGGAAGACGACACGACGATGACCCACGAGGCCGTCGTCGGCAAGATCAGCGCCGACCAGATCTTCTACCTGATGAGCCGCGGCCTGACCGAGAACGAGGCCCAGAACCTGGTCGTCCAGGGGTTCCTCGAGGTGTTCACCAAGGAGCTCCCGATGGAGTACGCGATCGAGTTCAACCGGCTGGTCAAGCTCGAGATGGAGGGGTCGCTCGGATGACGGCCCCGACCGCCGAGGCCGCCGGAGACGCGCAGACCGCTCCCGACCCGGCCGGTCCGCCGGGGACCGGCCGATCTCCCGTTCCGGTTCCCCGATCGCGGCCTGGTCCAGGCGCTGGCCGCCGAGCGCTCCGAGCCCGACTGGCTGCGCGCCGAGCGGATCGCCGCGTTCGAGGCGTACGACGCGCTCCCGGTCGAGGCCAACCGGCTGTACACCCCGTACGTCGACCTGCGCGCCGCCGACCTGATGACGGTCCGACCCGTACGTCCGGACGGCCGCCGCGCCCGGGCCGGCGGCACGCGTCCCCGACGGGACGTCGGGCGTCATCGAGCTGCGCGAGGACGGCGTGGCCGCGCTGGCCCTGTCGCCCGAGGCGACCGCCGCCGGCGTGACCCTCGAGACCTTCGCCGCCGCGCTGGCGCGCGATCCGGACGGCCTGCGGGCCGACCTCGAGGGCGGCGCGACGCCTCCCGGCCGACGACAAGCTCGCCCAGCTCGCCCGCGGCTTCTGGAGCCAGGGCGTTCGGCTGGTCGTCCCGGCCGGCGTCCGGCTCGAGCGGCCGTTCCTCGTCCGCTGGGCGGTCGGGAACCCCGGCCGCGCGCTCGTCTCGCGGACGCTCGTCCGGCTCGGCGAGGGCGCCGAGGCGTCGCTCGTCGAGGAGCTCGTCGCGTCCGGCCCGGCGATCGCCTGCGCCGCGGGCGAGACCGTGCCCCAGGCGTTCTTCGCGGGGACGCTCGAGGTCGTCCTCGACCGCGGCGCCAGCCTGTCGGTCGCCTCGATCCAGGACCTGCCGGCGAACGTCGTCGCGTTCCAGCATCGCCACGCCGACGATCGGCCCGACGGCCTCGCTCCACTGGGCGCTCGCCCAGCTCGGCGGGCGGCTCGTCCGGTCGCGGGTCGACAACCGGCTCGAGGGCGACGGCTCGTCGGTCGAGCAGGTCGAGATCGTGTTCGGGTCCGGCGAGCAGGTCTTCGACCTGACCTCGTACACCCGCCACCTCGGCCGCGACACGACCGGCAACCTGCTCAGCAAGGGCGCCCTCCAGGACGCGGCCCGGAGCTACATGAAGGGCCTGATCGTCATCGACAAGACCGCGGTCGGGACCGACAGCTTCCTCGGCGAGTTCGGGATGAACCTGTCGAAGCAGGCCCGGGCGGTCGCCATCCCGAGCCTCGAGATCGACCAGCCGGACTGCCGGCGGGCCGCCCACTCGTCGTCGGTCGGGCCGATCGACGAGACCCAGCTGTTCTACCTCGAGAGCCGCGGGATCGACCCGGACGAGGCGCGCAAGTTCATCGTCCTCGGCTTCCTCGAGCCGGTCGTCGCCCGGGTCCCGCTGGCCGAGGCCCAGGACCGCCTGCGGGCCCTGCTCGAGGAGAAGTGGGCCGCCGGATCGGCGCGCCGTCGTCGGCGGCGCCGCGTGAGGCGGCTCGCCCGACGGCACCTGCGCACCGCGGCGGTGAGCCCGGCGGGTCGACCTGCTCGGTCTCGACGACGTCCCGCCGGGCACGATGGCGATGGCCTGGGTCGACGGGACCGACCCGGTCCTGGTGGTCAACGTCGACGGCGACGTCCGCGCCTTCCAGGGCATCTGCAGCCACGAGTACTTCGAGCTCGACAAGGGCTTCCTGACCGCCGGCTCGCTGACCTGCGCGCTCCACCTGTCGCGGTTCGACCTGGCGACCGGCGACGCGCTCGACCCGCCGGCCGAGCTGCCGATCGTCCGCTACCCGGTCGTCGTCGAGGGCGGTCGGGTGCTCGATCGAGGTGCCGGAGGGTCCGCTGCCGGTCAACGGGTGAGGCCGCCGCCCCGGCTCGCGCGAGCGCCGGCCGGCGTCATGCGCGGGAAGGCCGTGCCGAGCTCCCGCGCGGCGGCGTTGCGGACGATGGCCGCCGCCGAAGACGAGGTCGGCCAGGCCGGTCCCGAGGTGGGTCGCCACGACCCGGCCGCTCGGCCGGCCGGCCGACGCCGTCGAGGATCGCCGCGCCGAGCGTCGTCGTCGGGTCGGGGTAGTCGTCGAACAGCCCGGCGTCGCGATTGGCCAGGAACTGGCCGAGCTCGTCGACCAGGAACAGGCGGCGTCGCGGGCGACCTCGGCGGCGCAGGTCGTGGCGTAGTCGACCGGCACGACCAGGGCGTGCGGCGCGAGCCAGTCGTCGGTCATGACCTGGCGGACGGGTCCGAACGACACGGCGCGTGATCACGACGTCGGCCCCCTCGACCGCCTCGCGCGCGCCGGGCGCGACGACCGCGCCGCGCGATCCCCGGGTGGTCGCGGGCGACCCGGGCGAGGGCCTCGGCGCGCGTCCGGATGGCGGTCGTACAGGATCGACGCTCCGCTCCGGGCAGGACGTGGCCGACGATCGGCGACGTGGCTGCGGCCCTGGACGCCGGCGCCGAGGATCGCCGACCCGGTGATCGCGCCGGCTCGCCGCGCTCGGGCTCGGGGGCGAAGCGGTGGATGGCCACGCCGCTGATCGCGGCGGTCCGGGCCGCGGTGATCGGCCCGCCGTCGAGGATCGCCAGCGGGACCCCGGTCGCCGGGTCGTTGAGGACGACCGTCGCGCTGGATCGTCGGCAGGCCCAGGGCGCCGTTGGCCGGGTAGCCGACGACCCACTTCATCCCGAGCAGGTCGTCGCGCCCGTCCGGATCGCCGCCGCGCAGGAAGGCCGGCATCGCGTGGCCGAACGAGGACGGCGAGCGGGGGTGGACGGCGATCTTCGGCGGCAGCTCGGCCGAGCCGTCGGCCAGGGCGACGAGCGTCCGCTCGGCCAGCCGGAGCCGCTCGTCGAGCGGCGGCAGCGCCGCCGTCGACGTCGGCCGCCGACAGGTAGCGGAGGCGGGCTGAGGCTCACCCGCCAGTCTACGAGCCGCGCCGCGCCGGGAACGCCGCTACCATCACGGCCATGGCCCCGATCGACACCGCCCAGAGCCTCGACAACCTCAAGCTCGAGCGCGACGCGATCGTCCTGTACGACGCGCTCGCGGCGATCGAGCGGGACCCGCGTCGGGCCGCCGGCGTTCCGGACGATCGCCGGCAACGAGCGCCGCCACGCCGAGATCTGGGCGACCAAGCTGCGCGAGCTCGGCGCCGACGTCCCGCCGCCGCGGCCCGCCGCGGCTCCGGGTCCGGGCGATCATCTGGCTCGCCCGGCTGCTCGGGACCCGGGCGGTCAGCGACCTGGTCCAGGCCCTCGAGGGCGACGAGGAGGCCATCTACGAGGGCCAGGCCTCGCCCGAGGTCGCTGGCGATCGCCGCCGACGAGCGCGAGCACGCCGAGATCTGGAAGCGGCTCGACGGCGACGCCGCCGACCCCGGTCGCGCCGTCGGATGACGTCCGCGCTGCGACGGTCCGCGCCGAGCGCGGACGCCGGACGCGATCGGTCGCGACGAGCGCTGGCACCGGGCCGGCCAGTCGGGGACGCTCCGGGCGGTCATCTTCGGGGTCAGCGACGGGCTCGTGAGCAACACCAGCCTGGTGATGGGCGTGGCCGGCGCCGCGGCGGGCGAGCTCGCGGTTCATCCTGCTGGCCGGGATCGCCGGCCTGCTCGCCGGGGCGTTCAGCATGGCCGCCGGCGAGTACATCTCGATGCAGTCCCAGCGCGAGCTGTACGAGCGCCAGATCGCCCTCGAGCGGGCCGAGCTCGAGGCGATGCCCGAGGAGGAGGAGGCCGAGCTCGCCGCGGTCTACCGGGCCAAGGGCTTCACCGACGACGAGGCCGGACGCGATCGCGCAGCGCCTGTTCCGCGATCCCGAGCACGCCCTCGACACGCTCATCCGCGAGGAGCTCGGGCTCGACCCGGACGAGCTCGGGCTCGCCGTGGGGCGCCGCCGGCGGGCTCGTTCGTCGCGTTCGCGGTCGGGGCGGTCATCCCGGTCGTCCCGTTCCTGTTCGGCGGCCGGCCTGCCGATCGTCGTCGTGAGCCTCGGCCTGAGCCTCGCCGCGATGTTCGCGGTCGGGGTCGGGGTGAGCCTGCTGACCGGGCGCGGGGCGATCTTCTCCGGCCTGCGCCAGGTCGGCATCGGCGCGGCCGCGGCGGGCGTGACCTTCCTCGTCGGCCGGCTCATCGGCGTGACGCGTCAGCTAGGCGCCGGGGGACGGCCGTCCGCATGCCGTCGCTCGCGCAACGTCGCTCGGAAGCCGTCGCCGCCGCGCTCGTCGGTCGCGCTGCTGTTCCTGCTCTGGATCGGCTGGCCGGGCTTCCTCGCCGTCGGCGCCGGGGCCGTCTTCGGGGTCGCCTTCCTGATCGTCGCCACCTCGCTCGGCGACGACCCGCGGGCGGCCGACGAGGCGTGGCGGGCGCAGGCGGCCGACCTGGTCGGGGACGCGCGACGTCCGGCTCGCCCCGAGCCGCGACGCGAGCCGGCCGAGACGCAGCGCCGGACGCAGCGACGGATGAGCCGCGGCCATGAGCGCCGGACGATTGCTGGCGCGGCTGGCCAGCGAGGGCTTGATCGCCCAGAGCTGGTCGAACGGGCCGGGCGACCGCTACGGCGCCCACGCCCACGACTACGACAAGGTCATCGTGGTCGCGGACGGGTCGATCGCCTTCGGCCTCGGCCGGAGACGGGCCGGCGGATCGCAGCTCGCGATGCGGGCGACCGCCTGGAGCTGCCCGCCGGGACAGTCCACGACGGGCGACGTCGGCCCGGGCGGGGTCACCTGCCTGGAGGCGCATCGGCCGGCAGGGACGCTGCCGGCCGAGCCGCGGCGTCGTCGCCGCGGAGGACTGGTAGGCTGGCGGCCTAGCGCCGGCCGAGGAGGGCCCAGATGGGCAGGTCGTTGCGCGGATCGTAGCGGCGCTCGCGGCCGCCCTCGGTCGGGGTCGACGAGGATGGCGGCGATGGCGAGCAGCGGCGATGACGGCGAGGCCGATCACGATGATCATGATCGGTGCCTCCTTTCGATGAATCGAGTGTTCTGAGTGCATGATAGCCTAACAAAATCGCAGGTGTCAACTGCACCATGACTAACGGATAGCGAGTTCAAGTGCCCCAGAAGGACCGCTTGAGCGCCGAACGATCTGCGGATCCTGGCCGCTGCTCCAGCGGGACGGCCGCGCCTCGTACGCCGAGATCGGCGCCGCCGCCGGGATGAGCGCGCCGTCCGCCCACGAGCGGGTCAAGCGGCTCGAGTCGCGCGGGATCATCCGCGGCTTCGGCGCCCTGGTCGATGCCGGCGCGGTCGGTCTCGGGGTCCTCGCCTTCAGCCGGATCCGCCAGGCGCCGGGTACGACGACCACCGACCTCACCGCCGACTTCGCGACGATCCCGGAGGTCGAGGACTGCCATCACGTCGCCGGCGAGGCCGACTACCTGCTCAAGATCCGGGCCGACCGACACGCTCGACCTCGAGCGGGTGATGCAGCGGATCCAGGCGATCCGCCACGTCTACACGACCGAGACCGAGATCGTCTTCTCGACCGCGTTCGAGCGACGCCCCCTGCCGCTCGAGCGCGAAACCGACCGGGCGTCCGAGGCGTAGACGATGGCGGGATCGCGGACCGATCCGATCGAGGATGCGCGGCTCGTGGCCGAGGTCGTGACCGGCTCGGAGGACGCGTTCGCGGCGCTGTACGACCGGCACGCCGGCGCCGTCTATGCGGCTGCCGCCGGCTTGACCTCCGATCGCCAGCTCGCCGAAGACGTCGTCCAGGAGACCTTCCTCGCCTTGTGGAACCGAGCCGAACAATTCGATCCGACGCTGGGCTCGCTCGCGGCCTGGCTGCTGACGATCGCCCGGAACCGGACGGTCGACCGGCTGCGCGCGGCCGGACGACGCCCGGCGATCGTCCCGATCGCCGCCGCCCGGATCGGTGACGAGACGGATGCCGCGACGCTCGAGCGGGTCGCCCGGGCGGGCGAGGTCGTCGGCGGCGCGGCGATGGGCCGCGGGCCCGGAGGCCGAGCTGGCCGGCGCCGAGCTGCGCCGAGGTCCTCCGCGACGCGCTGGCCGGGATGGCCGAGCCGGAGCGCCAGGTCCTCCTCCTGGCCTACCGTGACGAGCTCACCCAGACGCGAGATCGCCGAGCGGCTCGGCTGGCCGCTCGGGACGGTCAAGACGCGGACCCGCCGCGCGCTCCTCAAGCTGCGGGGGCTGCTCGGGCCGGACCTCGCGCCGGTCGCCGAGCCGGACGCCGACGTCGCAGGCCCGATGCCGCCGTGATCCGGGTGAGGGTCGAGTCGTGACCGATCACGCCGAGTCCGCGAGCGGCTCGAGCTGGCCGCCGTCGAGCCGGGCGGCCTCGACCGGCTCGCCGCCGGCGACACGCCCGAGGCGGCGGCGATCGCCGGGCACCTCGCCGGCTGCCCGTCGTGCGCCGAGGAGGCGCGCCGCCTGGCGACGATCGGGCCGGTCCTGCGCGAGGTCGCCGCCAGCGATCCCGCCGGACGCGCTCCGGGAGCGGACGCTCACGCTCGTCCGCGAGGTCGGCCGCGGCCGGCCGCGGCCGGCCGCCGCTCCCGCGGCTCGGTCCGTCGGCCGCGCCGACGCGCGGCGCGCCGACGCCCCGCGCGTCGTCGGCGGTTCGGCTGGCCGGCCGCGATCGCCGCGGTCCTCGCGGTCGTCGCTCGTCGGCGGCGGCCTGCTCGCGTGTCCGCCTCGACCCAGCAGCTCAGCGACGCAGGCGGAGGCGCTGGCCGAGCTCAACACGGCGACCCTCCGGCTGACCGCCGAGCCGGACGCCACCGGGTCGTCGCGTTGCGCGGGACGGACGGCGGCTCCGGCGCGATCGCCGGCACGCTGCTGTTCTCGCCGAAGACGGCCGAGCTCGTGGTCAGCGCTCCGGGGTTGGCCGAGCCGTCGGCCGGACGGGAGCTCGCCTGCTGGGTGACGCGTGCCGACGGCACGCGGGCTCGGATAGGCAGGATGGAGTTCGGCGGCGGGTTGGCGTACTGGACGGGCTGGGCCGAGGAGCTCAAGGCGGCCGGCCCGGGCACGGTCTTCGGCGTCACCCTGGTCGGCGCCGACGGGCAGCCGGTCGGGCCCGGCGACCTCCTGTCCGGCACCGTCCAGGGCGGCTGACGACCCGGAGTGCGGCTCGTGCGCTCGTCACCGCCCAGCTGCCGCCCGCTCCGGGAACCAGGTCCCGGAGGCCGAGGTCGCGGCGATGTTCGACGAGATCGCCCCGGTCTACGACCGGCTCAACACGATCATGACCGCGCGGCGCCGACGGGCGCTGGCGACGGGCGGCCGTCGCGCGACCGGGCTCGGGCTCGGGCGACTCGGCGGTCGACGTCGCGTGCGGGACGGGCAAGCTGAGCGTCGCGCTGGCCGAACGGGTCGGCCCATTCGGTCGCGTCGTCGGGGTCGACCTCGCACCCGGGATGATCGCCGCAGGCGCGGCGGACGGCGGGCGACCTCGTCCAGCTCGAGTTCTGCGTCGGCAACGCCCTCGCCCTGCCGTTCGACGACGGGCGCTTCGACGCGGCGACGATCGCCTTCGGCCTGCGCAACCTGGCCGACTTCGAGGCCGGGTTCCGCGAGCTCGCGCGGGTCGTCAGGCCGGGCGGTCGGGTCGTCTGCCTGGAGCTGTCCGTCCCTCGTCCGCGCTGGCTGGGGCGCCGCCTACCGGGCGACGTTCCGCCGGCTCGCGCCACTGGCGGCCGCGGCGTTCGGCCAGGGTCGCGACCTACCGCTACCTGCCGGCCTCGCTCGAGGGGTTCCCCGACCCGGCGGCGCTGGCCACGACGATGGCCCGGGCCGGCCTCGTCGACGTCGGCTACCGGCGCCTCGGCCTCGGCGCCGTCGCCCTGCACGTCGGGGACCGTCCGCGACTGACGCGGTCGGGCGATCGCCGGTCGTCGCAGCCGGGTCGGCAGGCGTCGCTCGGCCGCTCGTCCGCCTCGTCGGCGCGTCGTCCTCGTCGCCCTGCAGGTCCGCCAGCACGAGGTAGACGAGCGCCCCGCCGATGACGATCCCGAGGATGAGCAGCCACCACTGGAACTCGGCGTTCACGCGGGGCGGCTCGCGGTGTCGGGGATCGGCGGCATTCGGGCGCCAGTATAGGGACGGGATCGCCGGTGAGCGCCGCGTCCGATGAGCCGGGACGGCGGACCGACTACACTCCGGGGCGGCCATGATCGACCTCACGCCGTCCCCGATCGCCATCCAGCTCGGTCCGCTGCCGGTCTACTGGTATGGGATCTGCTACGCGCTCGGCCTGCTGGCGGTCTACCAGGTCATGGTCCGCGAGGCCCGCCGGCGGGGTCTCGACCCCGAGCATCATCATCAACGGCCTGATCGTGGTGGCGGTCGCGGCCCTGATCGGCGGGCGGCTGTACCACGTGATCGACCAGTGGGCGCTCTACAAGGACGACCCGATCACGATCCTCCTGCCGATCCGGCGCGCCCCGGACGGCGGCTACGTGTTCGCCGGCTTCAGCGGCCTCGGCGTCTACGGCGGGCTGCTCACCGGAACGATCGCGGCCTGGCCTGTACATCCGCTGGAAGCGGCCAGTCGTTCTGGCGCTGGGCGGACGTGGTCGGCGCCGGCCCTGTTCGCGATGCAGGCGATCGGGCGGCTCGGGCAACTTCTTCAACCAGGAGCTGTACGGGCCGCAGACGACGCTGCCGTGGGGGATCGCGATCCAGTGCAAGAACCGGGTCGCGGCCTACGCCTGCCCGCCCGGCTCGGACCCGAACGCGACGCTCGGGCCAGCACTTCCAGCCGCTGTTCCTGTACGAGTCCCTGTCGGCGGTCGTCGGGCTGCGTCTTCCTGCTCTGGCTCGGCCGCCGCTTCGCCGACCGGCTGCGGACCGGCGACCTGCTCCTCGTCTTCTTCATCTGGTACAGCATCACCCGCTTCCTGCTCGAGTTCCTGCGGGCCGGCTACAACTGGACGCTCGGCGGGATCCCGACGGCCCAGATCGTGGCCGGGATCACGATCGTCCTGGCCGGCTGACGATCCTGGTCATCCGGCACGCTCTCGCCCGGCCCGAGCGTGGGCGAGATCGAGGCCGAGGAGCGGGAAGCGGCCGCGGCGCGGGTCACCGCCGCGGCACCGGTCGCCGACCGAGGACGGTCGGCGGGCCGCAGGCCGACCCGGCCGGAGCCGGAGCGAGGGCGGACGGATCGGACGCGCCGGGGCGCACCGACATCCCGGCCACGTGACCGAGCCGCCGGACGACGGACCGGCGGGCCAGGCCCGCACGATGCGACGCCGGCCACCGCCCGGCCGGATCGCGCCCGAGGCGCTCGCCGCGGCCCGCGGCGGGGCGCTCGAGGGCCTGGACTGGCTCGGTCGGCCGCCCGAGGCGAAGGCCGAGCCTGCTCGTCCGGCTCCTGGCGCTCGTCGCGCCGGTTCGTCCTGTTCGGCGCTGTTCCGGTTCCGGGTCGAGGTCGAGGGCCGCGAGCTCCTGCCGCGGCGTGGCGGCTACCTCGTCATGGCCGCCGCCCACCGCGGCTGGATGGACCCGTTCGTCGTCTCCACGCCCTGCCGCTCGAGCCGCGGGTCTGGTTCCTCGGGTCGGGCCCGTCGGCCTTCGGGCCGCGCTGGCGGGAGGCGCTCATCCACCGGATCGGCGGGCTGCTGCCGGTCTGGCGGGGCGGCGTCGGGGTCGACAAGCACGTCGCGGCCGCGCGGGCCGTGGTCGGCAACGGGGCGGTCCTCGCCCAGATGCCGGAGGGTACCGTCAGCGGCCCGGCCGGGACGGATCGGCCCGTTCCGGATCGGCGCGGCGCTGATCGCGCTGCGGACGGGAGCGCCGATCGTCCTGCTCGCCATGGCCGGGACCGAGGAGCTCTATGTCGGCCGGCGGATGGCCGCCCGGATCCTCCCGCCGACGACCGTCCGCGGAGCTGCTCGGGCGACGGCTGGGACGGCCGCCTTCCGCCGGAGGGCATCGCGCGACGAGCTCGACCTCGCCCGGCGCCTGACCGACCGGTTCGCCGAGCGGCTCGGCCCGGCGGTCGAGGCGCTCCAGCCCGCGGACGACCGACCCGCCCGACCACCCGCGCCGCCTCCGCGAGCGGCTGACCTGGCTGCTCCTGCGCAAGGGCCGCCTGGACCGGGACGAGCCGGTCGCCGACTCGACGGCCTAGCGTTCGGGCATACTCGGAGCCAGATGGACTACGCCGGATCGATCCTCGACCTCGTCGGGAACACGCCGCTCGTCCGCCTCACCCGGGTCACCCGCGAGCTCGGGCCGCAGGAACGCCAGCCGCTCATCCTGGCCAAGCTCGAGACGCTCAACCCGGGCGGCTCGGTCAAGGACCGGATCGGCCTGCCGATGATCGAGGCCGCCGAACGGGCCGGGCTGCTCCGGCCCGGCGGGACGATCATCGAGCCGACCAGCGGCAACACCGGCCACGGCCTGGCGATCGCCGCGGCGCTCAAGGGCTATCGCTGCATCTTCGTGATGGCCGACAAGCAGTCGTCGGAGAAGCAGCAGCTCCTTCGGGCGTACGGCGCCGAGGTCGTCCTGTGCCCGACCAACGTGGCCCCGGACAGCCCGGAGAGCTACTACTAGCGTCGCCGCCCGGCTCGCCCGCGACATCCCCGGGGCGTTCAAGCCCGACCAGTACTGGAACGACGAGAACCCGAAGGCCCACGAGGCGACGACGGGTCCCGAGCTGTGGCGCCAGACCGACGGCCGGATCAGCCACCTCGTGGCCAGCGTCGGGACCGGCGGGACGATCAGCGGCGCCGCCCGCTACCTCAAGCGCCAGAACCCGGCGATCGTCGTCGTCGGCGCCGACCCGGAGGGCAGCGTCCTGTCGGGCGACACCGCTCGGCCCTACCTGACCGAGGGGATCGGCGAGGACTTCTTCCCGGGCACGTACGACCCGACGGTCGTCGACCGCTGGGTCCGGGTGTCCGACCGGGACGCCTTCGCGGCCGCGCGCCGGCTGACCCGCGAGGAGGGGATCCTCGCCGGCGAGTCGTGCGGGCACGGCGCTCGTGGCGGTCCTCGACGTGGCCCGCCGGCTGATGACCGAGGACCCGGCCGGCGCACCGGACCGGGTCGTCGTGGTGATCCTCCCGGACGGCGGCCGGTCCTACCTCTCCAAGCTCTACAACGACGAGTGGATGCGCGCCAACGGCCTGCTCGACCGACCCGGCGCGGTCACCCGGGTCGCCGAGCTGCTGGCCGCCCGCCACCACGGCCCGAGCCTGCCGGATCTGGTCCTCGCCCGGACGACCCAGCGGGTCGGCGAGGCGATCGCGACCGCTCCAGGACTTCGGGATCAGCCAGATGCCGGTGTCCGAGGCGCCCGAGGGCGACGCGATCGAGTCGATCGTCGGCGCGATCTCCGAGAAGGGGCTGCTCGACCGGGCCTACCGCGACCCGTCGGTCGTCGAGCGGACCGTCGGCGAGGTGATGGACCGCCCGCTCCCGACGATCGACGTGGCGGCCACCCTCGCCGACGCGTTCGGCCTCCTGATCGGGGTCGGCCTCGGCGCTCCTGGCGGTCCGGGCCGGCCGCCCGGCCGGGATCGTCACCAAGCTCGACCTGCTCGAGTACCTCGCCCACCACGCCGGCTGAGCCGCGGCGCGCCGGCCGGTGGGGCAGCCGCGGCCGCGCGCCGACGTCCGTGTCGCGGCCGCGGACCGACGTCCGGTCGGCCGTGGACCGACGTCCGGCCGGCTGAGTCGCCCGACGGCCGTGTCGCGGCCGCGGACCGACGTCCGGTCGGGCGCATGAGTCCCACTCATGCCGGGGCTCCGAGCCGAGCGTGTTCAGCGGTCGACGCGCACTCGTGGCGAGGCAGCCACGCACCTGTCCGGTCAGCGGCACGAGTCCCACTCATCCCCGCCGGGTCCGACCGCCGGCCGCGGAGCCGCCCGATAGGCGATGATGCGGTCATGGACGACCGATTCGAGACGCTGGCTGTCCATGCCGGCCAGGAACCCGACGAGCTGACCGGCGCGGTCGCGCCGCCGATCTACCAGACGAGCACGTACGCCCAGCAGGCGGTCGGTCGGCCGACCCGGGGCTACGAGTACGCCCGCAGCCAGAACCCCACCCGCGAGCGGCTCGAGCGGGCCGTCGCGGCGCTCGAGGGCGGGTCGCCACGGGATCGCCTTCGCCAGCGGCTCGGCGGCGACCGCGGCGATCGTCGAGCTCGTCGCGCCGGGCGAGGAGGTCCTCGCCGGCGATGACGTCTACGGCGGGACGTGGCGCTACCTCGAGCGGGTCGCCGGGCCGCGCGGCGTCGCGACGCGCTGGGTCGACCTGGCCGCCGACCCGGCCGGCGCGCTCCGCGGCGAACCTGACCGACCGGACCCGCCTGGTCTGGTTCGAGACGCCGTCGAACCCGCACCTCAAGGTCATCGACATCGAGGCCGTCGTCGAGCGCTCGGCGGGCCACCGTGGCGCGCGCGGCGAGCGCCCGATCCTCGTCGTCGACAACACGTTCGCCGTCGCCGGCGGCCCAGCAGCCCGCTGCCGCTCGGGGCGGACATCGTCTTCCACTCGGCGACGAAGTACCTCGCCGGTCACTCGGACGTCGTCAACGGGGTCGTGGCCACCGACTCGCGACGACCTCGCCGAGCGACTCCGCTTCCTCCAGAACGCGATGGGCGCGGTGCCCGGACCGTTCGACTGCTTCCTCGTCCTGCGTGGCCTGCGCACGCTGGCGATCCGGGCCGAGCGCCACGCCGCCAACGCGGCCGCCGTGGCCGGCGTTCCTGGCCGGCCGGGACGACGTCGCCTGGGTCCGCTACCCGGGACTGGCCGACGGGCCGCATGCCCACCCGCAGGCCGCCCTCGCGGCGCGCCAGATGCGACTGACCGGCGGGATGGTCTCGTTCGCCCCGCGCGCCGGCGGCCGCCACGGGCGCGATGCCCGGGCCCGCGCGATCGCGGTCTGCGAGGGGACCCGGATCTTCACCCTGGCCGAGTCGCTCGGCGGGGTGGAGTCGCTGATCGAGATGCCGGCGCTGATGACCCACGCCTCGGTCGCCGGGAGCAGCCTCCAGGTGGAGGACGCGCTGATCCGCCTGTCGGTCGGGATCGAGGCGGCCGACGACCTCGATCGCCGACCTGGCGGCCGCCCTCGACGCGGCCTAGGCTCCGAGCGCGCGGGTCAGTCGACCGGTTCGAGGTCGATCGTCCGGACCTGGCGGCTGCCTCCACTCTCGGTCCGGACCTGGGCGGTCGGGATGACCGCACCGGCGAACCGCTCGATGATGACGATCTCGCCGCTGTACAGGCCGGCGCCGATGATCCGGACCCGGTCCCCGACCGCCAGATCGGTCCGGCCGTGGCGCGCCGCGGTGTTGATCTCCGCGACGGTCGGGCGGAGGTACGGCTCGGGGGCGGTGACGCCGGGGATCGGCGGCTTCTGCGGCTGCGGTTTCCGGTAGACGGTCTTGCGCTTCGGGCCTGGCACGTTCGGCGGTGGACCTCCATGGTCGGGTGCGGACTGGGCTGGATCGCCGAGACGATCATACGGTGGCGAGCGATCAGGGCGCTACGATCGGCTCCTGGCCGGGCTCCGTCCGGAGGCTCGTCTCCGAGGTCGCCGGTCCGGCGCTCGTCGGGACGGTGTAGGTCGCCCCCAGGGACCCGTCCGGACCGACGGTCAGGGTCACGCTCACCGACTCCGTCGTCGTCAGGCCGAGCGCGGAGGCGGGATAGCTGGCGCGGAGGCGCAGGCCGTCGGGGCCGTCGGCCAGCACCTCGATCGAGGTCGGGGCGGCGAGGGCGTCGAGCGGATCGCCGTCGGGCACGCCGCTGTCGACCGCGACCCAGGCCTTGCCCGGTTGCTTGACCCACGATCGGGGCGGGATCGTCCGATAGGTGATCGAGGCGCCCCCCGACTCGACGACGAAGTCGCTCGAGCCGTCGACCGATCGCCCGTGGGCGTGCGTGGCGACCTTGCCGCCGACGGCGATCGTCGTGTCGAACGTGTAGCCGGCCGCGAGCCCGCCGAACGCGGCTGCCAGCCGGCTGGCCGCCGGGGGCGCCGGGGACGCCGGCACGACCGATGTGCCAGCGCCACCCGAGCCGGCGGACGCCCCGGTCAGGCCGGAGCCGATCGTCCCGCCGCAGGCCGCGAGGCCGAGCGACAGGCAGACCAGGACGGCCCCGCCGACGTGGCGGAGCCGTCCCCGTTGGATCGCCTGCAGCCGCCGCGACGGCAGCCGGACCAGGGCTGCGATCAGGGCTTCGGCTTCGGCTTGTGGTTGCCGTCGCCCCGGTGGCCGTCACCCCAGCCCCAGCCGTGGTGGCCGTGGTGGTGGCGCTTGCCCTTGCTGTCGCCGCAGTGGCCCGACCGCCCGAGCACCTTCAGGCTGTACGTCCCGTCGCCGTTGTTCTTGAGCAGGACGGTCAGCCCGACGTTCGTCTTGGTGAACTTGACGACGATCCCGCTGACGAGCTCGTGCGTCTTGGCCGACTTGTCGGCGTCCTTGCTCTTCCCGTTGGCCTTGAGGTCGTGCTCCTTGAACGGGGCACCGGTGGCGCTGTCGAAGACGACCGTGCCGTCCGACGCCACGTGGTAGGCGACGTTGACCGGCGTCCCGTCGCACAGCTTGGCCGACCAGGTCCGGTTCCCGGCCAGCTGGGCGAGCGTCCCGCTGAGCTTCTGCTTGTCGCGGCCGCTCAGGACGATCGCCAGGCGGGCGGAGCCGTCCGGCTTCTTCTCGCTGATCGAGATCGTCAGCCGCTTGGTGAAGCCGTTGCTGGCGAAGCTCACGCCCGCGAATGCCGACGCCCACTTGTCGCCGGACTTCGACTTCGGATCGAGCTTGGTGGCGGTCACTCCGCCCGGGACGTTGATTTCGTCGATGCTGACCGTCGGGTCGCCCGAGCCGTTCTTGCCGATCGTGTACTTGACGGTCGCCTTGCCGGTCCCGAACACGTTCGACGACCAGGTCCCCTTGCCGAGCAGGCTGTCGAGGCTCGCCTTGGCCTTGATCGCCATCCGGTCGCCGGACGCCTTGACGGTCACCTTGACGGTCCCGCCGGTATTGGCGAACTTCACGACGCTCTTGTCGCTGCTCGTCTGGCTCAGCGTCCCGGTGGGGTCGGTAAGGGCGACCCCGGCGATGTTCCCGACGCCGTCGAGGGTCAGGCCGACCGTCAACGTGGTCCCGAGCAGGGGCAGCTCGGCGGACATGCCTCCCGTCTGGGTGATCGGGTTGTTCGAGTTCGCTGCTGCGCCGGCCGGGAAGGCCAGCAGGAGCCCGGCCAGGACCAGGAAGGGCAGCTTCGTAGCGAGGCGCCGGGTTCGGCTTGCCATGCGGTCGTCTCCTCGTTCCAGTCGAGCCCGGGCCCGCATGGGGTCCATACACGCGCTGGGCTCGCCATCCGATCGAGCACACTCCGGGGGCGCTCGTCGAGCACCCTAGCGCAGGCCGGTCCGCCCTGTCTCGCCGCCGGGCCGACCGGTTCTGCACGACTCCACCCGGTCGTTGCGCCGGCGCACCACTTCCTGACAGGGTCGGCAAGGTTGCCGTGGGCGCGGCGGTTCCGCCGTCGGCGGCCGCCCGGCGCGGGCCGGCACCACCGGACGGGGACGACCGGTCCGCAACCTTGCCGCAACGCCGCGACGGGGTGTACCATCCCCCGGACTGCGGAAGCCGACTCCCTCCGCCGCGCCCTCAGGCACGGCTCACGAGGCACGCGCGGCCGGTCGAACCGATGGCCCATGCGATGGGCGCGGGATCGACCCGCCCCGACGCCGACCAGGGAGCGACCGACAGTGACCGCAACCCGCAGCCCATCGAAGACGACCGCGCCGGCCATCGGCCAGCGCGATCCGTGCCAACCTGTCGACCGCCGAGCTGTACGAGGACGCGATCCGCGCCGGCGAGGGCCTCGTCGCCGCCGACGGCCCGCTCGTCGTCCGGACCGGCAAGCACACCGGTCGGAGCCCCGAGGACAAGTTCATCGTCGACGAGCCCTCGAGCCGCGACAAGATCTGGTGGGGCCCGGTCAACCGCCCGATCAGCGAGGCCCACTACGACCGACTGCGCGCCCGGCTCGTCGACTACCTCGCGCGACCGGGTCCTGTACGCCCAGGACTGCTTCATCGGCGCGGCGCCCGAGCACCGCCGCAGCCTGCGGGTCTACACCGAGACGGCCTGGGCGAGCATCTTCGCCCGGAACCTGTTCCGCCGGCCGACCGCGGGCGGAGCTCGACGGCTTCGTGCCCGAACTTCACGATCATCGACGTTCCGTAGCTTCAAGGCCGACCCCGCGACCGAGGGCACCCGGACCGAGACGGCGATCCTCGTCCACCTCCAGCGGATGGAGATCCTGATCGTCGGGACCGAGTACGCCGGCGAGATCAAGAAGTCGGCGTTCACGGTGATGAACTACCTGATGCCCGACGAGGGCGTCCTGCCGATGCACTCGGCGGTCAACGTCGGACCGGCCGGCGACTCGGTCGTCTTCTTCGGCCTGAGCGGGACCGGCAAGACGACCCTGTCGGCCGACCCGCTGCGCAGCCTGATCGGCGACGACGAGCACGGCTGGGGCGACGCCGGCGTGTTCAACTTCGAGGGCGGCTGCTACGCCAAGACGATCCGCCTGTCGCCGATGTACGAGCCGGACATCTTCCAGACGACGCAGCCGGTTCGGGACGATCCTCGAGAACGTCGACCTCGACCCGCGGACCCGCGAGCTCGACCTCGATTCCGACCGGTTCACCGAGAACACCCGGGGCGCCTATCCGCTCGACTTCATCGGCAATGCCGACCCGACCGGGATCGCCGGCCAGCCCCAGCACGTGGTCCTCCTGACGGCCGACGCGTTCGGGGTCCTGCCGCCGATCAGCCCGGCTGACCCACGACCAGGCCGCCTACCACTTCATCAGCGGCTACACGGCCAAGCTGGCCGGCACCGAGATCGGGGTCAAGGAGCCGAAGGCGACGTTCAGCGCCTGCTTCGGCGCGCCGTTCATGCCGCGTCACCCGGGCGAGTACGCGGACATGCTCGTCGAGCGGCTGGCCAAGCTGGGACGTCCCGGTCTGGCTGGTGAACACCGGCTGGACGGGCGGGCCGTACGGCACCGGCGAGCGGATGAACATCGACCACACCCGGGCGATGGTCCGGGCCGCGCTCGACGGCCGGCTCGACGACGTGCCGACGGTCGAGGACCCGATCTTCCGGGTGGCGGTGCCGGTCTCGCTGCCCCGACGTGCCGCCGCGAGTTCCTCCAGCCGCGCAACACCTGGCAGGACAAGGATGCCTACGATCGGCAGGCCCGGAAGCTGGCGGCGATGTTCGCCGAGAACTTCGCCAACTACCACGACGGCGCCGCCGAGAGCGTCCGCGAGGCCGGTCCGCGGGTCGACGGCTAGGTCGGCCCGACGAGGCGAGCCCGGCCGCCCAGCCCGCCGCCCGCGAGGATCGCCGGGCTCCAACCGGCGGCGACGCCGCGGAGGATGAGGACGACAGCGGCGAGGATCAGCTCGCCATGGCCGGCGGTCGCCACACGGACCACGACTAGAATGGGCGCGTCCCCGACACCCGAAGGAGCGGAGCCAGCCATGTCCCGCCACAAGGTCACCGTCGTCGGCGCCGGCAACGTCGGCGCCACGACCGCCCAGCGGATCGCCGAGGCCGGCCTGGCCGACGTCGTCCTGGTCGACATCGTCGAGGGCCTGCCCCAGGGCAAGGGCCTCGACCTGGCCGAGGCCGCTCCGGTCGTCGGCCACGACGCCCGCGTCGTCGGCACGAACGACTACGCCGACACGGCCGGCTGCGACATCGTGGTCGTCACCAGCGGGCTCGCCCGCCAGCCCGGGATGAGCCGCGACGACCTCCTGGCCAAGAACGCCGGGATCGTCCGGTCGGTCGTCGAGCAGGCCGCCCGGCACTCGCCCGAACGCGATCCTGATCGTCGTCACCAACCCGCTCGACGCGATGTGCCACGTCGCGCTACCAGGCGTCCGGCTTCCCGCGCGAACGGGTCCTCGGGATGGCCGGCGTCCTCGACTCGGCCCGCTTCCGGACGTTCATCGCCCAGGAGCTCGGCGTGTCGGTCGAGGACACCCATGCCTTCGTCCTCGGCGGGCCACGGCGACACGATGGTCCCGCTGCCGCGCTACTCGACCGTCGCCGGCGTGCCGATCACCGAGCTGCTGAGCCCGGAGCGGGTCCAGGCGCTGTGCGACCGGACGGCCAACGGCGGCGCCGAGGTCGTCGCGCTGCTCAAGACCGGATCGGCGTTCTACGCCCCGGCGGCGAGCACGTTCGAGATGGTCGAGTCGATCCTCCTCGACCGGAAGCGTGTCCTGCCCTGCGCGGTCCTGCTCCAGGGCGAGTTCGGGGTCGACGGGCTGTTCGTCGGCGTCCCGGTCGTCCTCGGCGAGGCGCGGCCTCGAGCGCGTCTTCGAGATCGAGCTGACGCGCGGACGAGCGGGCCGCCTTCGAGCGCTCCGCGGACGCCGTCCGGGAGCTCGTCGCCAAGCTGCCCGCCTGAGTCGCGGACCGGTCAGCCGACCCAGTTTGTGGTGCGTCGACGCACCACTAGCGGTCCTGCACCGTTGTCACCGTTGACCCGCCGCAACCCCGGGCAGTACGGTCACGCGCACGTCCCGCCGACCCGCGCTGGCCGGTCGGCTGGCGTGTCATGCGGACGGCCCGGCGAGGCCCCCGGCGGCGCACCTCGCCGCCGTCCTGCTGCCGGCGCGGCCGTCGAGGAGGGAGTCGGATGAAGCGGCTGGTCGTGCTGCTCGCCTCGCTGTCGCTGCTGGTCGGGGCGTTCGCTCCGCCGGCGCTGGCCGGGCCCCCGGCTCACGCGTCGCGCCTCCGCCAGCGGTCCGAGTCGCTCGACGACCCGGCCAAGCAGAAGCTCGACGCCAAGCTGCGCAACGCCCTCGACCGCGGCTCGAACGCGACCGTCGCCGTGTTCGCGACCGTCGTCGGCAACCCGAGCCGGGCGCATGGCGACGCTCAGACGGCGCGCATGCCGCCCGGACCCCGAACGGCAAGGCCTCGCTCGTCGTCGGCCGGATCAAGGTCCAGCAGCTGCCCAAGCTGGCCGGCCAGAAGAACGTCGTCAAGGTCAACCTCGTCCAGCTCAAGCAGACCGGCAAGCCGCTCGGCAACCCCGACCCGGACATCGGTCGCGCCGCCCCGAGCGCAGAAGGCGCTGCAGGCCGCCCTCGCCGAGCTGGAGGCGACCGACGTGCCCTACGCCGACGCACCGCCGCTCAAGGGCTCGAACTTCGAGGCGCTCAAGAAGCTCGCCCTGCTCGACGCCAAGACCCACGACTTCGCCGAGGCCTGGAAGATGGGCTACGACGGCACCGGGCGTCACGCGTGTCGATCCTCGACGGCGGCACCGACTGGGGCCATCCCGACCTGATCGGCACCTGGCTGACCGGCCCGAGCGGCTGGCCGCAGGCCTACGACCCGTTCGACACGCTCGTCCTCCTGGTCGATCCGGGCCAGGTCGACGTCGGGCTGACCTGGTACACGCCGACCCAGCTGAAGACCGGCGCGCCGGCCGGCGGCGGCGACCTCCAGGTCACGCTTCGCCACCCGGACCGGGCCGTCGCGCAACTTCGCCGCGCCGGACGGGACGGCCAGCCACACCTACACGTTCCCGGCGGCCTGGTCGAAGTCCGGGCAAGGTCCGGCTCGGCAGCCACCCGGACGACTACCTGCTCGTCCCTGTACGGCGAGCGGCCGGCGTTCCTGGTCACCGACCCGCAACGTCGCCGGCGTCTACGACACCGTCTACGTCGACCTCGACGACGACTACGACTTCAGCGACGAGAAGCCGGTCACCAAGGCGTCGCCGGTCTCCTACCGCGACATGAACGGCGACGGCTACACCGACATGTCGGGCGGCCTGCTCTACTACATCTCCGACGGCGACGGCGGGCACCCCGCTGCCGGGCGGCCCGAGCGCGTTCGGCCTCGACCTCACCGTTCGACCCCGGGCGCGCATGCTCGCCTGGACCGGCGACTTCGACCCGGCGATCGGCGGGCACGGCACGCTGACCGCCTCGAACGTCGTCGGCCAGGGCGTCATCAACGGCCGGCGCCCCGACGTTCGCCGACGTGCACGCCCCGGGCCACACCTATCCGGGCGCGGTCATCGGCGGGGCCCCGAAGGCCAAGGCCGCCCCGATGGGCGACATCTACTTCGCGTTCGACTTCTCGACCCAGTTCGCCTACTTCCTGACCAACGAGCGACGGGATCGACGTCATCTCGAACTCGTACGGCGACAGCGACGCCGACAACGACGGCTTCGACGCGGCCAGCCAGGAGGCGGCCCTCTGGAGCCAGGCCTTCGGCGTGCCGGACGACCTCGGTCCACTCGACCGGCAACGGCGCGCCGGGCTACGGCACGACCACCCCGCCGCAGCCGTTCACCGGGATCGCCGTCGGCGCGTCGACCCAGTTCGGCGGGACCGGCTGGGACTCGATCAAGAACGCCTCCCAGATCACCGACAACGACGTCATCCCGTGGTCCGACCGCGGCCCGGCGGCGACCGGCGCCGGCGGCGTCGACGTCCTCGGCGACGGCGCGTTCTCGCCGGGCGACGTCGACCCTCAACGACGGTCCTCGACGGGCCGGTCGCCTGGGAGACCTGGGGCGGCACGAGCCGCTCGACGCCGGTCGTCGTGGGCGCCACCGCGCTCGTCTACCAGGCCCAGCGGAAGCTCGGGCCGATCCCGGACGGCTTCGCCATCCAGGCCCGGGCGATCCTCAAGTCGTCCGCGCTCGACCTCGGCTACGACTCGTACACCCAGGGCTCCGGCTCGGTCCAGGCGGGCGAGGCGGTCAAGGCCACGCTCGGCAAGCGGGTCGTGGTCACGCCCCGACGAATGGCGGCCGGGCGACTACCGGGGCGACGAGTTCGCCGCCTTCCCGCACCTCCTCGCCGGCCGGCGGGAGCGACAGCCAGACGTTCGACCTCGACGGCCCGGGCACGCTACCAGATCTCCGACCGGTATCCTCAAGCGGGTCGACTCGACGACGTTCAGCTGGACGTCGAAGAACGTGTCGCAAGGAGAGCCCGATCACGTTCAACGCGCCCGACTACCTGATCGACCTGACGAGCAGGTCAAGGCCGCACAAGGACGCCGACCTGATGATCATCCGGGCGATCTACCCGCACGACGAGTTCGACCCGAACGGCGACTACGTCAACGACCAGCGCTGGACGCTGCTACGCCTACGACTGGACCGACATCAACCACGACGGCCGGCTGTGGACGGACAAGAACCACAACGGCGTCGTCAACCACACCGACTCGGCCGCAGACGAACATCGACGGCGACCCGCTGCTCGACTTCAAGCACTCGGAGATCCAGAAGGGCGAGTACGTGCGGTTCACCTACCTGCGCACGGTCAACGACGCGCTCCAGGTGATGGTCCGCGACCCGGCCAAGCGGATGAGCAGCGGCCTGTTCCTCGGCCTCGCCCACCCCGAGCGGAGCCTGACCATCCCGGTCACCCACTTCAAGTTCCGGATCGACTTCTACAAGAACGTCGACTGGTCGTGGCTGTCCACCCCGAAGATCGCCAAGGGCTCGTTCACCGCCAAGTTCCACGTCCCGACCGGGACGCCGGCCGGGATGTACCAGGGCGCGATCGTCGTCAGCCGGAACGGCCACGACGAGCGTCGTCCCGGTCGCCGTCACCGTCCCGGCCAAGGTCACCCAGGACGGCGACGGCTCGATCACCGGCAGCCTCTCGTTCGGCGGCAAGCAAGGTCGCCGACGCCCAGACGCAACCTGACCTACGACAACGGCTCGGTCTTCGGCGCCAACGACTGGAGCTGGCGCGCGGAGTCGGGTGACTGGCGCTTCTTCTACTTCGACGTCCCGAACGCCGTCCCCGACGGGCACGCTGTTCCTGTCCGACACGACCTGGGACGACACGGCCCCGTTCACCGATCTCGACACGCTGATCTTCGGCCCGTCCGAGAACAGCTACCAGCTCCTCCCGCCCGGGCACGGCCGACGGGTCGCCGTACATCCTCGACACGGTCGGCGGCAGCGCCGAACACGAACATCGGGGCCGGGATCTGGACGCTTCCAGACGGCGACCGGCGGCGCCGAGGAGGTCGTCGCCGGCCCGGCCTCGGACGGGCTCCACGCGATCGTCCAGCACGGCACCGGCTGGAACGGCGACAAGTTCCACGTGCCGTTCACGACGACCGTCGGGACGGCGACCGGTCGCCCCGCCGCGGTGTCGATCACCTCGGCCGGCCGACTCCGGCGCGTTCGACGTGACGTTCACCTCGGGCGTCGACCTGCCGGGCCTGGCCGCCGACGCGTTCGGCCTGAGCCAGCCGACGACGACCACCGAGACCGCCCACCAGGACGATCCGAACGACCCGTCGACCGCCAGCGTCAAGAAGTCGTTCAGCCTGGCCCACGCCGGCCCGGGCGACGATCACGGTCGACCTGCCCGGCCAACGACATCGACCTGTACATCGTCTATGACGCGAACAACGACGGCACGTTCGACCCGTCCGAGATCGTCGGCGCATCGGCCGGCGGGACCGGCGACGAGAGCGTCACCCTGGTCAACCCGCCCGACGGCAACTACCAGGCCTGGGTCCACGGGTTCGCCGTGGCCGGCTCGCCGACCTTCCCGCTCACGATCGACCCGATCCAGGGCACCGACCTGACGGTCACCGGCGCTGCCCGCTCGGAGCCGGTCGCGGCCGGCACCCCGGTCACCCTCCACGTCACCTTCTCGAAGACGATGACGTCCGGTCAGGACTACTTCGGCGAGCTCCAGCTCGGACCGCCCACGGCCCCCAACGCGCTGTCGGTCCCGATCGTCATCCACCGCTCGTGAGGCCGACCGGGGGCGGGCCACCCGCCCGCCCCGGCCCTCCTCCGCGCGAGCCGGCCTCGGCCCGGCGCCGAGCCTCGCGGCGCGCGACCGGTGCCCGACGCATCCCCGGCGCCGTCGTGCGCCGCGCTCGTCGCGCGCCGACCTTGCCGTGGCCGTAATTGACCCGCGCGGGCCGCGCGCGGTAGGGTTGCCGCGGCGGATCCCGCGGGAGCCGCGATCCGCTCACCCCGGACGCCCCACCGACGCCGCCCCGCGCCGGCGGATCGAGGGCTGCCCGGCCGCGCCCCAGGAGGACAGGCAGCGCCTGCAAGGGGAGGCTCATGATCCGACGGTCGGTCGGCGCGCTCAGCGCGTCGCTCCTGCTCATCGCCACCATCGCGCCGGCCGCGGTCAGGCCCAGGCGCCGGCCCGCCCGCAGCGGCCCTGCCCACGTCGATCACAGCAGGACAAGCTGGCCAAGCCGCTGCGTGACAAGAACGTCGCGGCGAAGGGCAAGGTCGCCCTCTCGCTCGACGGCGTCCACGGCCAGGTCCGCGTGTTCGTCCGCCTGTCGAATGCGCCGGCCGCGGAGCTCGCGGCCAGCGGACCCGCCGCGGTCCTGTCGCAGGTCCGGCCGAACCGCCGCCAGCAGGCCGGGCTCATCGCCCGCGCCCAGCAGGCTCGACCGGAGCGTCAAGGTCCTCGGCCGGACGGATCGCGCCTCGAACGTCGTCGCGCTGCGGATCGACGCCAGCAAGATCAAGGAGCTGGCCAAGGACTCCGGCGGTCGTCGCCGATCAGCCCGATCGTCGACTACCAGCTGGCCCTGTCCGAGACCGTCCCGTACATCGGCGGGACGGCCGTCCAGAAGGCCGGCTTCAAGGGCGCCGGGATCAAGGTCGGCGTCGTCGACAGCGGGATCGACTACACCCACAAGGAGTTCGGCGGCCCCGGCACGCTGGCGGCCTACGAGGCCGCCTACGGGACGAGCCACGTCCGACCCGAAGAACACGACCACCGACGGGCTGTTCCCGACGGCCAGGGTCGTCGGCGGCTACGACTTCATCGGCGAGAGCTGGCCGGGCCCCGACCCGAACAACCCCGAGGCCGAGAAGCCGGACCCCGACCCGATCGACTTCGAGGGCCACGGCACCCACGTCGCCGACATCATCGGCGGGACGAAGGGCGTCGCTCCCGAAGGTCAAGCTCTACGCCCTCAAGGTCTGCTCGGCGGTCGACACCGCCTGCTCCGGCGTCGGCCTCCTCCAGGCCGTCGACTGGGCGGTCGACCCGAACCACGACGGCAACACCAGGGACCACCTCGACATCCTCAACATGTCGCTCGGCTCCGACTACGGCTCGGCGTTCATCGACGACCTGTCGCTGGCCGTCGACCAGGCGACCCGGGTCGGCGTGCTGACCGTCGCCGCGTCCGGCAACGGCGGCGACAAGCCGTACATCTCGGGCACCCCGGCAGCGGCCCGCACCGCCCTGTCGGTCGCCGAGACGCAGGTCCCGAGCGCGCTCGCGTTCCCGCTGGTGGTCGACTCGCCGGCGGCGATCGCCGGGCCGTATCCGAACACCGCGACCCTCGACTGGGCACCGCTCGGCAGCGGCTTCTCGGGCGACGTCGCCTACGTCGGGCGGGGCTGCCCCGCCGGGAGCGTCGACGGCCAGCCCGGCGCCGACGCCTACCTCGACGACCCGATCGGGCAAGGTCGCCCTGATCGACCGGGGCGCCTGCAACATCAGCCTCAAGGTCGACCGCGCGGCCAAGGCCGGCGCGGTCGCCGTGCTCATCGGGCTCGTCGCTCCCGGCGACGCCCAGTCGTTCTCGCTCGGCGGCGGCGACACGTTCGTGCCGTCGCTGGTCATCACCCAGGACCTGAGCCTGGCGATCCAGGACAACATCGCCGCCCCGGTCCACGTGTCGGTGTCGAACGCCGTGAGCATCCCGCTCAAGGGCGGGATGGTCGGCTCGTCGTCGCGCGGCCCGTCGATCGACCTCAACATCATCAAGCCGGAGATCGGCGCGCCCGGGCGCCTCGGTCTCCGCGGTCGTCGGCACGCGGCACCGGGTACCGAGGCGTTCGGCGGCACCTCGGGCGCCACCCCGATGGTCAGCGGCGCCGGCGGCCCTCCTGCTCGACGCCTACCCGCATCGGACCGTCGGCGAGATCAAGTCGCTGCTGATGAACACCGCCGAGACGCAGGATCTACAACAACCTGGCCAACACCCCGGGCTACCTCGCCCCGATCACCCGGATCGGCGGCGGCGAGGTCCGGGTCAACCGGGCGCTGACCTCGCCGGCGGCGGCCTGGGACCGCTACGCCGCACAGCGGCGACCTGTCGTTCGGCTTCGTCGACGCGCAGCAAGCCGGTGACCACTCTGACCAGGTGGGTCCGGATCAAGAACTACACCGGCCGGACGCTCCACTACGCGATCAGCGCGAAGTTCCGCTACGCGAACGACAGGCTGAACGGAGCGGTCAAGATCTTCGCCCCGGCCCGGATCACCCTCGCGCCCCACGCCCAGCGGACGTTCAAGGTCACGATGAAGATCTACGGCGCCAAGCTGCGCGACTGGGCGCTCGACTCGGGCGCCGCGGCGCTCGACGCCCGGGCGCTCGACCTGCTCGAGTACGACGGGTACCTCAACTTCAACAACACCGCCACCCACCGGGACGACAAGGCGCCGCTCCACGTCGCCTGGCAGGTCCTGCCCCGGCTGTCGGGCAACGTCACCGCCGCCTCGACCTCGCTCGTCGCGGACGGGACGATCTCCGGCGGCGACTTCGACGGCCTGCCGTCGGCGGACACCACCCTGACCAACCACGGCGTCGGGACGGCGACGATCGACCAGTACTCGCTGGTCGGCACGAGCCCGATCCTGCCGCCCGCGGTGCGCGGCTCGAACCAGCCGGTCATCGACATCAAGGGCGTCGGCGTCCAGACCTTCCCGGTCCCGGCCGGCTTCTGCGGCGCGAACGACTCGTTCGTCTACGTCATCGCGCTCAGCACCTGGGAGCGCGAGACGATCGGCTCGTACCCGGGCATGTTCGCGGCTTCCTCGACACGGACACGGCGACGGCACGCCGGACTTCGTCGTGTTCAACGCGCCGCTCTCCGGACCGGGCACCGTCGGCGACGTCCGGACGCTGACCTGGGTCCAGGACCTGGTCAGCGGCGACGCGACGGCGTTCTTCTTCGCCGACCACGGCACGAACGACTCGAACATGGTCCTGCCGTTCTGCGGCGACCAGATCGGGCTGGACGCGACCGCGTTCGGACAGCCGATGACGATGGACGTCGGGGCGTTCGACGCCTACTACACCGGCAACCTGACCGACTCGGTCGAGGGGCTCACCGTGATCCCGCTCGGCGAGCGCTTCTTCGGCATCTTCGACGGCGCCGGCTACGCGTCGGGCGACATCGCTCCGTTCGCGACGGCCGACCTGACGATCGCCGACTTCGGCAGCGCCGGGACGAACCCGGGCGAGACCGGCGTCCTGCTCGTCCTCGATGCCGGCCGCGGCGACACCCGCGGTGGCTCACCGAAGGGTCGTGACGCACTCCAGATCCAGGTCTCCGGAGCGCCCTAGTTCGTGGGGTCTCCGGACCACCCTGGATAGCGAATGAGGGTCCTTCGGGACCCTCATTCACGTTTCCGGTGGGGATGGGCGGATGGTCAGCCCGAGGGTGGCTTCGGGTTGGGCTGGTCGCACAGGCGGACCAGGCCGCTCCGCGTCGCGCGATAGTCGTAGGTCTTGCCGCCGGCCTCGAGGCCGATCCAGTAGCCGGGGGTCACGACCTGGATGTAGGCCTGGCCGGGGACGGGGCAACCGAGCGAGCCGTCGGCCCAGACGACCTCCTCGGCCCGGACCACGCTGAACGTGGCCGGATCGAGGCCGGTCCGCTTGGCCAGGTCCGCCTTCGCCTGGCCCATGATCGCGGCCGGCACCTCACCGACGACCGGCGCGGCGGTCGGGGGCGCGGTCCTGAACGGGGGCGGGCTGAGCGAGAACGACGGACGGGCGCTCGTCGGCGACGGCGTCGCCGTCGGAGCCGAGTCGGGAGACCCGGCCGGGCTCGACGACGGCCGACGAGCAGGCGACGACGGCCGGGAGCAGGGCGAGGAGGAGGAGCGAGCGCCGGATCACGGGTGCCTCGTGCATCAGCGGAGTCTGCCACGACCGAGACGACCCGGCGGCTCGGCCGGTTCCCGCGCTCGCGTCAGCGGCTGGCGCCGGCCGTGATGAACGCCCCGTGGCGGCCCGCGCGCAGGGCACCGACGCGGTCCGCCACGCGGAGCGGGTCGCTGACCCGGGCTCGGGAGCGCGTCGACCGTCTGGCCGAGCGCCGCATGGTAGGCGGCGTCGGTCTCGGGCAGCGGCTCGACTCCCAGCTCGATCCGGAGGAGTGCCGCCAGACGTCGGTACTGGCGGACCACCTGGGCGCGCGAGCCGGTCCGACCGTGGACCGCGAGGAGGACCGCGTGCGCCTCCTCGCGGAGCGGGTCGCGGGCGAGCAGGCGGTCGGCGGCGTCACGCGCCCCGCCGGAAGTCGCCGGCGGCGAGGCGCCGATCGGCGACCAGCGCGAGGGCGTCCTCGTAGGCGTCGGACAGGCGCTCCCGTTCGAACGCGAAGCATTCCAGGGCGAGGCACTCGACCAGGTCGCCGCCGTACAGCGCGACCGCCTCCTCCGGCCCGCCCATCCGGCCCGAGGCGGCCGCCTCGAAGCGGGTCACGTCGAGCTCGACGGGTGCGCACGGTCGCAGACCGATGACCTCCGCGTCGATCGCAAGGTAGTCGTCGACGGCGATCGCGGCGGCGCCGAACGACGAGCGGACGAGCCAGACGGCCTGGCGGAGGGAAGCCGACGTCCCCGAACCGTCGCTGTCCGGCCAGATCTCGGCTGCCACCGCCTCGCGGGTCCGGACGCGCGGCTTGAGCGCGAGGACGGCCATCAGCGCCTGCGCGCCGCGAGCGGCCAGCCGGATCTCGCGCCCGTCGACGGAGAGCTCGACCCGGCCGAGGAGACGGATGTCGAGCGGCCCGACCGGCCGTCGGGTGGCTGCGACCGCGGCCACCCGTCCGACCGGGTCGGCTGATCGCGATGCCGGGCTGGGACGTTCCACGGCACTCTCCGAACCCTGCGGGTCCGTCGCCGGGCCGATGCCCGACCTCCCCCCTGCGGGGCCGCGCAGCGACCCCCGGCGACGTCTGACGGTCGCCGCCGGGCCCCCAGGCAGGCGTCCCCCGCGACCGTGTGGCGACACTCGAAGTCCCCGAACCTCGGGCCTCGCCCGAGGCGGTTCTGCGGTGCCGTCTGGTCCCGACTATCGATGGGCCTCGACAGCGGAGACAGTGCCGGGCGGACAGGTCGCCTGTCGGCCAGCCGACACCCCGTCCGGTCGGTGACGCCGCCCGGGCGAGGTTCGCTACACTGCCGCCGTGTCGCTCGCCGTGATCACGTTCGAGTTCGATCCACTCCTCCATCTCGGCGACTGGTCCGTGCGCTGGGAGACGGTGGCGATCGGCGCCGCCATCCTGGTCGGCCTCGTCGTCGCCGGCCTGCTCGCACCGCGCACCCGGTTCCCGGGCGCGGGCGACCAGCCGGCCGACGCGGTCGAGCACCTCCGTTCGGACGACGTCCTGTTCGTCGCACTCGGAGTGGCGCCCGGGGCCGTCGTCGGCGGTCGCCTGGCCTACGTCGCGCTCCATCTCGACTACTACGCGGCCAACGGCGGGGCGATCGTCGACCCCGGATCGGGCGGGCTGGGCCTGTCCGGCGCCGTGGTCCTCGGGGCCATCACCGGCGGGATCGTGGCCCGTCTGTTCGAGGCGCCGGTCGGTCGCTGGTACGGGCTCGCCGCCGCCCCGATGCTGCTGATGCTGGCGTTGGGCAAGGCGGCCGCGGTCCTGGGGGGCACCGGCCAGGGGCTGCCGACGTCGATCGACTGGGCGACCCGCTACCTCGGCCCGGGCCCGTGGGGGAGTCTCGGACCCGACGTCCCGTCGCACCCGGCCCAGGCCTACGAAGCCATCGGGCTGGCGGTCGTCCTGGCGATCCTGGTCGTGGCCCGCCGGCTGGGGGCCCTGCGGTCGCCCGACGGCCGCGCCTTCGTGTTCGCCCTGGGAGGCTGGGCGGCCGTCCGGCTTCGCGGTCGCCGGCACCTGGCGCGACCCGCTCGTCGTCGGCCCGTTCAGGGCGGAGCAGGTCATCGACCTGGCGATCGTCGGTCTGGCCGTCCTGCTCTACGTCGGGCTCGTGCTCCGGGCGCGCCGGGCGCCGCGACCCGTCGTCGTCGCCGAGTCGCCGGCACCCGAGCTGAGCTGGCCGGACCCGGAGACCCGTCGCCGGTTCTGATCCGGCGCGGTATCCTCGGTGCCCGACAGATCGCCAGATGAGAGGTCCCGAGATGACCCAGACCGCCGAGCCCAAGGCGGGGAACGCGGCAGCCACGGCGTCCGACAGCCCGGCCCGGATCAGCCACTGGATCGGCGGCCGGCTCGTGGCCGGCACGTCCGGCCGGGAGGGGCCGGTCTACAACCCGGCCACCGGCGTCCGGAGTCACGCCGTCGACTTCGCCAGCGCCGAGGAGGTCGACCTCGCGGTGGCCGCCGCCGCGGCGGCGTTCCCGGCCTGGCGCGCGACGTCCCTGGCGAAGCGCTCCGAGATCCTCTTCCGGATCCGCAACCTGGTCGACGCGCACCGCCAGGAGATCGCCGCCCTGCTGACCGCTCAGCACGGCAAGGTGACCTTCGACGCGCTCGGCGAGGTCGCCCGGGGCCTCGAGAACCTCGAGTTCGCCTGCGGCGTGCCGCACCTCCTCAAGGGTGGCTTCACCGAGCAGGCCTCGACCGGGATCGACGTCTACTCGATCCACCAGCCCCTCGGCGTGGTCGCCGGGATCACACCGTTCAACTTCCCGGCGATGGTCCCGATGTGGATGTTCGGGAACGCGATCGCCTGCGGCAACACGTTCGTCCTCAAGCCATCCGAGAAGGACCCGGGCGCGTCGATGCTGGTGGCCGAGCTGCTCAAGGAAGCCGGCCTTCCGGACGGCGTGTTCAACGTCGTCAACGGCGACAAGGTCGCGGTCGACCGGATCCTCGAGCAGCCCGACATCGCGGCCGTCAGCTTCGTCGGCTCGACGCCGATCGCCAGGCACATCTACGAGACCGGGACCCGCAACGGCAAGCGCGTCCAGGCTCTCGGCGGGGCGAAGAACCACATGATCGTCCTGCCCGACGCCGACATCGACATGGCCGCCGATGCGGCCGTGTCGGCGGCCTACGGCTCGGCCGGCGAGCGGTGCATGGCGATCTCGACCCTGGTCGCCGTCGGCGCGGTCGCCGACCCCATCGTCACGGCCATCCGCGAGCGCCTGCCGAAGATCCGGGTCGGCGACGGGTCCGATCCGTCGTCCGAGATGGGTCCGCTCGTCACCCGCCAGCACCGCGACAAGGTCGCGTCCTACCTCGACAGCGGGCGCGACCAGGGCGCGACCGTCGTCGTCGACGGCCGGAAGGACCCGGTCTTCCGGCGCGACGGGTTCTTCCTGGGCGTCTCGCTCATCGACGACGTCACGCCCGAGATGGACTGCTACCGCGACGAGATCTTCGGCCCGGTCCTCATCGTCGTCCGGGTGAAGACGTACGAGGAGGCGCTCCGGCTCATCAACGACAACCCGTACGGCAATGGCACGGCCATCTTCACCCGGGACGGGGGAGCCGCCCGCCGATTCCAGTTCGACGTCAGCGCCGGGATGGTCGGCGTGAACGTCCCGATCCCGGTGCCGGTCGCCTACTACTCGTTCGGAGGCTGGAAGGCGTCGTTGTTCGGCGACCTTCACATGTACGGTCCGGAGGGCATCCAGTTCTACACCCGGGCCAAGGTCGTCACGTCGCGCTGGCCGGACCCCGGGACCTCGAAGGTCGACCTCGGCTTCCCGCGCACGCGCTAGGTGTCGGTGGCCCCTCCACAACTGTCGTTCCGACCCTTGACACGCCATTCGGTGCCCGACCAACATCCGAGGCAATCGACTGCGTGAGTCGGGCTGGCCCGGTCGCTGGGCGTCCCGGCTCACGGTCGATCCACTCACCCGCCGGCCGCGTCCCCGCCGACCAGGAGGAGGAATCCCGGTGACTACGCCTACCCTTCCCGAGCGGGAAACCGCCGCGCCGTCCCCGCTGCCGGTCATCAGCCACTGGATCGACGGGGGCCCCGTCGAGGTCCTGCCCGAGCAGGCGGGCCCGGTCCACGACCCAGCCAGCGGGGCGGTCATCGCCCGGGTGCCGCGCGGCGGAGCGGCCGAGGTGGACGCCGCGGTCGCGGCCGCCCGGCGTGCCTTCCCGGCCTGGCGGGACCTCCCGCTGATGGCCCGCAGCCAGGTCTTCTTCGCGTATCGCGAGCTCGTCTGGCGCCACCGTGAGGAGATGGCGGCGCTCATCACCCGCGACCACGGCAAGACATTCCCGGACGCCCTGTCCGAGGTCCTGCGCGGCCTTGAGACGGTCGAGTTCGCCTGCGGGCTGCCTGTCCAGCTGGCCGGCATGAACACGCCGAACGTCTCGACCAAGGTCGACGCGCACACCCTTCGCCAGCCGCTCGGCGTCGCGGCCGGGATCACCCCGTTCAACTTCCCGGCGATGGTCCCGATGTGGATCTACCCGATCGCCCTTGCCTGCGGCAACACGTTCATCTGGAAGCCGTCCTCGCACACCCCGGGAGCGACCCAGCTCCAGGCCGAGCTGTGGAAGGAGGCCGGTCTGCCGGATGGCGTGTTCAACGTCGTCTACGGCGGGCGGGAGGCGGTCGAGGCGATCCTCGACCACCCGGGCATCGATGCCGTCCAGTTCGTCGGCTCGACGGCCGTGGGGCGGATGGTCTTCGAGCGTGGGACCGCCTCCGGCAAGCGGGTCGGCGCGTACACCGGCGCAAAGAACGCGATGATCGTCCTGCCCGACGCCGACATGGAGATGACGGCCGACGCGGCGGTGGCTGCCGGCTACGGCTCGGCGGGCGAGCGGTGCATGGCCCAGACCCTGGTCCTCGCCGTCGGCGATGCTGGCGACCGGCTCCGCCCGCTCGTGGAGGAGCGGATCGCCCGGCTCAAGGTCGGCCCCGGGATGGAGCCGGGCGTCGACATGGGCCCGATCTACTCGGCCGAACACCGGGCCTCGGTCATCGATTGGATCGACCGGGGCGTGGCCGAGGGGGCCGAGCTCGTGGCCGACGGCCGCCCGTTCCACCACCCCGAGCGGCCGGATGGATTCTTCCTCGGGGTCACCCTGTTCGACCACGTCACGCCGGCGATGACGATCTACCAGGAGGAGATCTTCGGGCCCGTCCTCGGGCTGGTCCGGGTCGCCACGTACGACGAGGCGATCGGGCTGATCAACGGCCACAAGTACGGTAACGGGACGGCCATCTTCACGACCGACGGGGGCGCCGCCCGGAAGTTCGAGCTTGAGGTGGACGTCCCGATGATCGGGGTGAATGTCCCGATCCCCGTCCCGGCCGGCTACCTCTCGTTCGGCGGCACGCGAGAGTCCGCCTTCGCCGACCTCCAGATGCGCGGCGAGGACGGGATCCGCTTCTTCACGAAGCAGAAGGAGGTCACCGTCCGCTGGCCCGAGCCGGGCCGGCGGGGCCCGCTCAGCCTGGTCTTCCCCGGCAACAGCTGACCCTCGTCGGCGACCGCCCCTCGTCGATCCGGTCGCGGTGGACCTTGCGCCAGACCGCCTAGCTGGTCCGGACGAAGTCGGCCGGGCCGCGCTTGACGAAGCGGCCATGGCCCTTGCGGCCGGTGAACTGGCCGTCACGGACGATCACCGAGCCGCGCGACAGGACGATGTCGGCGCGGCCCTGGACAGTCCGGCCCTCGTAGCACGAGTAGTCGACGTCCATGTGGTGGGTCTTCGCGCTGATCGTCCGCTTCGCGTTCGGGTCGTAGACGACGAGGTCGGCGTCGGCGCCGATCGAGATCGAGCCCTTGCGCGGGTACATCCCGAACATCCGGGCGGGGGCCGTCGAGATGACCTCGACCCAGCGCTCGCGGGAGATCCGCCCGCGCGACGACGCCCGCCGTCGTGCAGCAGGTCGACCCGGTCCTCGACCCCGGGCAGGCCGTTGGGGATCTTCCGGAAGTCGCCCCGGCCGAGCTCCTTCTGGCCGTGGAAGTCGAACGGGCAGTGGTCGGTCGAGACGACCTGCAGGTCGTCCTTGACGAGGCCGGACCACAGCTCGGCCTGGTGGTCGGCCGGGCGGAGCGGCGGCGAGCAGACGAACTTGGCGCCTTCGAACCCGTTGCCCATGTCGTCGAGCGTCAGGAACAGGTACTGCGGGCAGGTCTCGGCGAACGCCATCGCCCCGCGGTCGCGGGCGTGGCGCACCTCGTTCAGGGCGTCGCGCGCCGACAGGTGGACGATGTAGACGGGAACGCCGGCCGCCTCGGCCAGGCGGATCACCCGGTTCGTCGCCTCGCCCTCGAAGATCGCGTAGCGGGCGACCCCGTGGTAGTACGGATCGGTCTTGCCGGACTCGGCGAGCTGCGTGGCGACGACGTCGATCGCCGGCCCGTTCTCGGCGTGCATCATGATCAGCCCGCCGTTCTTCGCGGTCTGCTGCATCGCCCGGAAGATCGCCCCGTCGTCGCTGAAGAAGACACCCGGGTAGGCGGTGAACAGCTTGAAGTCCGGGACCCCTTCGGCGACGAGCTCGTCCATCTCGGCGAGCGACGCGTCGTTGACGTCGCTCATGATCATGTGGAAGCCGTAGTCGGTGACGGCGTTGCCCTCGGCCTTGGCGCGCCAGGCGTCGAGCCCCTCGCGGAGCGACTTGCCGCGCGCCTGGACGGCGAAGTCGACGATCGTCGTCGTCCCTCCGAAGGCCGCCGCCCGGGTCCCGGTCTCGAAGGTGTCCTTGGCGAACGTGCCGCCGAACGGCAGCTCCATGTGGGTGTGGACGTCGATCGCGCCCGGGATCACGTAGCGGCCGGTCGCGTCGATCGTCTCGTCGGCGGTCACCCCGGCCGCGGCCAGGTCCCGCCCGATCTGGGTGATCGTCTCGCCGTCGATGAGCACGTCGGCCTGGGACGAGCCCTCGGCGGTGACGATCGTGCCGTTCGTGATCAACGTCCGCATCGGGTCTCCTCCTCGTGGAACCGCGGTCCGTGCGACAGCCCGACCTTCACCGGGCCGCCCCGCTCCCGCCGGCGTCGGTCGGCACATCGCGGAGGGCCGGGATGATCTCGCGCCCGTAGATCTCGAGCTGCTCCTCCTCGTCGCCGTTCATCAGGTACAGGTTGAACTGGTCGACCCCCGCGGCGGCCAGCGCGCGCAACCGCTCGATGTGCTCGTCGACCGACCCGACGACCGTGAACCGGTCGACGATCTCGTCGGTCACGAACCCGGCATTCGAGCTGCCGACCTCGGCGTGGTGGAGGTAGTCGTACCCCGCTCGGTCGCGGATGTACGTCGTGAGCTCCTTCGGAAGGTCATCCCGCGGGTAGCGGTTGACCAGGTCGACGACATGGTTCGAGACGAGCGCCGGGAACCAGCGGACACGGTCCCGGGCCTCCGCCCGATCGCCGACGTGGGCCGGCGCCGCGGCCATGACCTTGACCGCGTCGCGCTCTCGGCCGGCCTCGGCGGCCGAGGCCCGGACCTGGCTGACGAACCAGCGGACCAGGTCCGGGTCGCCGATCTGGAGCATCGCTCCGTCGGCGATCCGACCGGTCAGCTTGAGCGCGACCGGCCCGTACCCGGCGATCCAGACCGGCAGCCGGTCGCCGGGCGTCCAGGTCAGCTCGAGCATCGTCCCCTCGTACTCGATCGGCCGACCCTCGACCAGCGCCCGGATGACGTGGACCGCCTCCTCGAGGTCCTTCATCGACGTCGGTGGCTTGCCGAGGACCCGGCGGGCCGAGTCGCCCCGACCGATGCCCAGGTCCATCCGCCCGCCACTGATCTCGTTGAGGACCGCCAGCGCCGAGGCCGTCACCGACGGCTCGCGCGTCGCCGGGTTCGTCACGCAGGTCCCGAGCCGGAGGGTCGTGGTCGCCTCGGCCATCAGGGTCAGGAGCGGGTACGGGTCGCGCCACAGGACATGCGAGTCGAACAGCCAGCCGTACTCGAAGCCGGCCGCCTCGGCCTGGCGGGCCAGGGCGAGCGTCCGCTCGATCGTCTGGTCGGGCTTGAGGGTGAAGCCGAACTGCATCGGGCCGATCTCCCGGGGGATCGCTCGGCTACGGCCGGACGAGGTCGCCGTAGGCGTCGGGCCGGCGGTCGCGGTAGAACTGCCAGGTCTGGCGGACCTCGGTGATCTTGTCGAGGTCCATGTCCCGGACGAGGAGCTCCTCGTCGTGGGCGCTCCCGAGCTCACCGATGAACTGGCCGCGCGGGTCGCAGAAGTAGCTCTGGCCGTAGAAGTCGTCGTCGCCGAGGTCCGGCTCGATCCCGACCCGGTTGATCGTGCCGACGAAGTAGCCGTTGGCGACGGCATGGCTGACCTGCTCGATCCGCCACAGGTACTCGGACAGCCCGCGCGACGTCGCGCTCGGGATGAACACCATCTCGGCGCCGTTCAGGCCGAGCGCCCGGGCGCCCTCCGGGAAGTGACGGTCGTAGCAGATGTACACGCCGACCTTGCCGACCGCGGTCTCGAAGACCGGGTAGCCGAGGTTGCCCGGCCGGAAGTAGAACTTCTCCCAGAAGCCCTTGACGTGCGGGATGTGGGTCTTGCGGTACTTGCCCAGGTACCTGCCGTCGGCGTCGATGACCGCCGCGGTGTTGTAGTAGATCCCGCCGGCGGTCTCGTCCTCCTCGTACATCGGGACGACGAGGACCATCCCGGTCTGCTTCGCGAGGTCCTGCATCCGCTTCGTCGTCGGGCCGTCCGGGATGAGCTCGGTGTACGAGTAGTACTGGGCGTCCTGGACCTGGCAGAAGTAGGGCCCGTAGAACAGCTCCTGGAAGAGCATCACCTGGGCGCCCTGCTCTGGCGGCCTCGTGGGCGTACCCCTCGTGCTTCTGGATCATCGACTCCTTGTCGCCGGTCCAGCTGGCCTGGAGCAGCGCGCCACGGACGTTTCGGGGCATCTCGGATCCTCACGTCAGGGTGTGTGGCACGCAGAGGCCAGAGGGTACACCGCGCGCCCGGTCGCATGCGCGGCATGACCGGGGCGAGGCCCGTGTCGGCGATGGTGCGCCGGTGCACCGCCGTCGCTCGACACCGAGCGCGAGCCGCTCGGCGGCTTACGGCGGGCTTACACGATCCGCCATCACGGCGCGGGACGACGAGCGCCGGCGCCCGTACGGTCGCCTCGACGACCCCGACCCGATCGGGGCCCACCCATCGGAGGTATGACGATGCTCCCACGACACTCGACATCAGCCGTCCGACGCTCGGTCGTCGGCCTCGTCCTGCTCGGGGCCCTCGCCCTGCCGGCGACGGCCCTTGCCGCCGACATCGACGGGACGCCCGGGCCCGACACCCTGGTCGGCACGGCGTCCGGCGACGTCATCCACGGCCTGGCCGGGGACGACAGCCTGAGCGGACTGGCCGGCAACGACGTGCTCTACGGCGACGCCGGGGCCGACCGCCTGTCCGGTGGGACGGGCGGCGACGTCCTGTCCGGTGGTGACGGCCGCGACCGGCTGTGGGGCGGGGACGGCCTCGACGTCCTCAACGGCGGCGCGAACGGGGACTGGCTGTCCGGCGGCGAGGGTCGCGACGTGCTCCGCGGCGGTGACGGGCCCGACGTCCTGTCGGGTGGCGCGAACGGCGACGTCATCTGGGGCGGTGCCGGGCGCGACGTCGTCTACGGCGGCGCCGGGAACGACGTCATCCACGTCGGCGGCGACAAGGCGGCCGACGCGGTCCACTGCGGTCCGGGCCGGGACGTCGTCTACGCCGGGCGGGGCGACATCGTCGACCGCTCGTGCGAGCGGGTGGTCCGCCACCTCGAGCCCTGACCGACCCGGGCGATCACCCGCCCTCCCACCCGGGAACGACCCCGACCCATCACGGGTCGGGGTCGTCTTCGTGTCGGCCGGTGTGCTGTAATGGACCGAACCGCGCAGCGCGACCGCAGCGGGCGGCCCCGCCCTGGCCGGGCTCGACAGAGGGAGCACGATGACCGTCCACGCCGAGCCCGGGTCCATGACCAGCGAGGAGATCGTCGCCCTCTCCCGGAAGCACACCTTCTTCTCGTGGTCGGTCCAGGGGGCGATCGACCCGATCGCAGTCGACCGCGCCGAGGGCGTCTACCTGTACACGCCCGATGGCGATCGGATCCTCGACTTCAACAGCCAGCTGATGTCGGTCAACATCGGCCACGGCGACCGGCGGGTGATCGACGCGATCACCGAGCAGGCGCTCAAGCTCCAGTACGTCCAGCCGGCCTTCGCGACCGAGCCGCGGGCCCGCCTCGGGGCCAAGCTGGCCGAGATCCTGCCCGGCGACCTCGACAAGGTCTTCTTCACCCTGGGCGGTGCCGAGGCGATCGAGAACGCCATCAAGCTCGCCCGCCACTACACCGGCCGGCACAAGGTCCTGGCCCGCTACCGGGCCTACCACGGTGCGACCCTCGGGGCGATGACCCTGACCGGCGATCCGCGACGGTGGGCCAACGAGCCCGGTATCTGGGGCGTCGTCCGCTACCCGGACACCCACCGCTGGGGCGAGAAGGAGCCGCGTCCGGTCGCCGAGTCGCTCGAGGGGCTCGAGGAGGTCATCCGCTACGAAGGTCCGCACACGATCGCCGCCGTCTTCCTCGAGACGATCGTCGGGACGAACGGGATCCTCATCCCGCCGGACGGCTACATCCAGGGCGTCCGCGAGATCTGCGACCGGTACGACATCCTGATGGTCGCGGACGAGGTCATGGCCGGCTTCGGACGGACCGGGCGCTGGTTCGCGATCGACCACTGGGACACCGTCCCCGACCTGATGACGATGGCCAAGGGCCTGACCAGCTCGTACCTGCCGCTCGGCGCCGTCGCCATGCGCCGGAAGATCGCCGACAAGTTCGACACGACGATGTTCTACGGCGGGCTGACCTACAGCAGCCACCCGGTCTCCCTGGCCGCCGCGCTGGCGACGATCCGGGTCTACGAGGAGGACGGCCTGATCGAGAACGCCGCCCGCCTCGGACCGATCATGCGGGCGCACCACGAGGCGCTCTACCGGAAGCACCCGTCGGTCGGGGCGATCCGCAACCTCGGCCTGTTCGGGATCCTCGACCTCGTCCGGAGCCGCGAGCCGTTCACTCCGCTCACCCCGTTCAACGGCACGAGCGACGAGATGAAGGCGATCGGGAAGTACCTCCGCGAGCACGGGCTGTACACGATGATCGCCAACAACTCGATCCACACGAACCCGCCGCTGTGCATCACCGAGGACCAGCTGGCCGAGGGCTTCGCGATCATCGACCGCGCCCTCGACATCGCCGACGAGGCGGTAGCCGGCTAGGTGGACGCCGGACGGCCCGACGACGGGATCGACCCGACGGCCGGGCTCGGTCCGGGCCCGGCGATCGATGACATCCCCGGCGACGACGTGCCCGACCCGGGCCTGGTCGAGGCCGAGCTCGAGCTCGGGCTGGACCAGGAGGCCTACCAGCCACCGACCCCCCGGCCGGTCATCGGCCGGCGCCGGGCCTGGGTCCGGCCGACCCTCGGGTTCGTCGGGATCGTCTTCGCCATCGCGGTCGTCTGGGAGGTCGCCAAGTGGCTCGGCGGCGACCCCTGGGACGTCCGCTCGATCCTCGGCCTCCCGGTCACGATCCGGCACGACCCGCCGTTCAGCTGGAAGATCGTCAACGACATCAACCTGCCCCACGTCTGGAAGATCGTCGAGTCGTTCTTCGCGACCGACGCGAACGGCGAGACGCTCCTCCAGGGCCTGCTCGCCTCGGCCCTCTTCACGCTCCGGGGCTCGGCCATCGGGTTCGCCCTCGGGGCGACGGTCGGACTCCTCCTGGCGACGCTGCTCGTCCATGTCCGGGTGCTCGAGCGGGCACTCCTCCCGCTCCTCGTCGCGAGCCAGACCGTCCCGATCATCGCGATCGCCCCGGTGATCGTCGTCGGCCTGAAGGCGGGCTGGCTGTCGATCGCCATCGTCGCGTCCTACCTGACCTTCTTCCCGGTGACCGTCGCCGCGATCCGCGGGATGCGCTCGGCGGACCCACGAGCGTTCGAGCTGATGCGCTCCTACGCCGCCAGCGACCGGACCGTCCTGTGGCGGCTCCGCCTGCCGGCCTCGACGCCGTACCTGTTCACCGCCTTCAAGATCGCCGCGACCGCGTCCGTCGTCGGGGCGATCGTCGGCGAGCTGCCGTCGGGCATCCGGGACGGCCTGGGCGGCACCCTCCTCACCTCGATGCAGTACTACTCGATCCAGCCTGAGCGGCTGTGGGCCGCGATCGCGGTCGCCGCGGCGCTCGGGATCGCCTGTTTCGTCTTCGTCGTCCTCGTCGAGCGCTGGGCGCTCCGCGACTACCGTCCGACCGAGCCGGGAGCCGATGCATGACCGAGTCCACCGCCCAGCCCGCCGACGAGGTCGTCCGGCTGGCGGGCGTGTCGAAGACCTTCGGGGGGACCGGCGCGAAGGCCGCCGGGAGCCCGGTCGTCGCCCTGTCCGGGATCGACCTGGGGATCCGCCGGGGCGAGTTCGTCTCGCTCATCGGCCCGTCCGGCTGCGGCAAGTCGACCCTCCTGCGGCTCATCGGCGACCTCACCCCGGCCTCGGTCGGGACGGTCACGGTCAACGGCAAGCCGGCCGCCCGGGCCCGACTCGATCGCGACTACGGGATGGTCTTCCAGGCGCCGGTCCTGTTCGACTGGCGGTCCGTCCAGAAGAACGTCGAGCTGCCCCTCGAGATCATCGGCCGGCCGGCTGCCGAGCGGGCGAGCCGGGCGCGCGAGATGCTCGCCCTGGTCGAGCTGACCGACTTCACCGGCCACCAGCCGTGGCAGCTGTCGGGCGGGATGCAGCAGCGGGTGGCGATCGCCCGGGCGCTCGCCGTCGACCCGTCGATCCTGCTCATGGACGAGCCGTTCGGGGCGCTCGACGAGATGACCCGCGAGCGGATGAACCTCGAGCTCCTCCGGATCTGGGAGCGGACCGGCACGACCGTCGTCTTCGTCACCCACTCGATCCCCGAGGCGGTCTTCCTGTCGACCCGGGTCGTGGTCATGTCGGCCCGGCCGGGCCGGATCACCCGGATCGTCGAGGTGGACCTGCCCCGCCAGCGCGGAGTCGAGACCCGCGAGCTGGAGCGCTACTTCGAGCTGGTGACCGCGGTCCGCGAGAGCCTCCGCGAGGGCGAGACGACGAGCGGTGGCGGATCCGGCACGGCCCGGGTCCGGGCGGAGGGGCTGTCGGCGTGACCGTCCTCGGGGCGGCCGAGTCCGCCGCGCAGCCGGGCGGCCCGGGTGCCGCGGATCGCCTGCGCGAGTTCGTGCCGGCCGTGCTCGTCTTCGTCGGGGCGCTCGTCGGCTGGGAGCTGTTCGTCCGCGTCCTGGGCCTGAAGCAGTTCATCCTGCCCAGCCCGCTGGCGATCGCGACCGAGTTCGGGACGCACTTCAGCGAGCTCTGGTCGGCAGCGTCCTACACCCTGGTGGAGATCCTCCTGGGGCTGCTCATCGGCGCCGTGGCCGGGCTGCTGGCCGGGGTCGCGACCGCCCGCTACGGGACCTTCCGCGAGTCGGTCCTGCCGTTCGCGATCGCGGCCAACTCGGTCCCGATCATCGCCTTCGCGCCGATCTTCAACAACTGGTTCGGGATCGACAAGCAGATCTCGAAGGCGATGATCGCCGCGGTCATCGTCTTCTTCCCGGTGATGATCAACACGGTCCGCGGCCTGTCGAGCGCGTCGCCGGCGGCCCTCGAGCTGCTCCGCTCCTACGCGGCCAGCGACGCGACGGTCTTCCGCAAGGTCCGTATCCCGGCCGCCCTGCCGTTCGTCTTCACGGCCCTCCGGGTGGCCACCACCCTGGCCACGATCGGGGCCATCGTCGGCGAGTACTTCGGGGCGCCCAGGGTCAGCCTCGGCCAGTACATCGTGACCTACTCGTCCTACCTCAACTTCGAGCGGTCCTGGGCGGCGATCGTCTTCGCCTGCGTGATCGGCATCGGGCTGTACGCCGCGGTCGTCGTCGCCGAGCGGCTCGTCGCCCCATGGACGCTCGAGCGACCGGGCACGGGACCGTAGACGGGACACTGCCCGACACCCTCGGCGGGATGCGGAACGGCGTTCCGCGGGCCCGCTGGCCCGCTAGACTGCAGCGAACGTCGGGCCCCGACCGGGAAACGGGGCGGGACGGACGGCGGCGAGACCCACGCCGGCGATCGAGAGGGTGCGGCGGTCCAGCGCGGGCCCCGATGGAGGAGAGGTGCGATGAGGTTCACGCGCAGGCTGGCGGTCCTCGGCGCGGCGGTCATCCTGATCGCGGCGGCGTGCTCGTCGAGCAGCAGCGGCAGCGCCGCGCTGACGAAGGTCCGGCTCCAGCTCCAGTGGTTCCCGCAGGCCCAGTTCGCTGGGTACTTCGCGGCGGTCGACCAGGGCTTCTACAAGGCCGAAGGGCTCGACGTCTCGGTCCTGCCGGGCGGCGTCGACATCGTCCCGGCCACGGTCGTCTCCGGCGGCAACGCCGAGTTCGGGATCTCCTGGGTGCCGAAGATGCTCGCCGCGCGCGAGTCCGGCTCCGACGTCCAGGTCATCGGCCAGGTCTTCCAGCGATCCGGCCTCCTGCAGATCGCGATGAAGGAGTCGGGCATCACCAAGCCGACCGACTGGAAGGGCAAGAAGATCGGAACGTGGGGCTTCGGCAACGAGGCCGAGCTGTACGCCGCGATGCGCAAGGTCGGGATCGACCCGAACAACCCGAGCGACGTCACGATCGTCCCGCAGCAGTTCGACATGAACGCGTTCCTCAACGGCGACATCGACGCGGCCCAGGCGATGACCTACAACGAGTACGCCCAGGTCCTCGAGGCCAAGAACACCAAGACCGGCCAGCTCTATCAGCCGTCCGACCTCAACGTCATCTCGATGGAGGATGCCGGGACGCCGATGCTCGAGGACGCCATCTTCGCCTCGCAGGCCTGGCTGAAGAAGTCGGGCAACGAGGACGTCGCGGTGAAGTTCCTGCGGGCCTCGTTCAAGGGCTGGCAGTACTGCCGGGACAATGCGGCGTCGTGCGTGGACAGCGTCCTGAAGGCCGACGCGAAGCTGCCCAAGGGCCACCAGACCTGGCAGCTCAACGAGATCAACGCCCTGATCTGGCCGAGCCCGAACGGGATCGGGCTCATGGACCAGGCGGCCTACGACAAGACGGTCCAGATCGCGACCGACGGCAAGATCCTGACCAAGGCCCCCGTCGACGGCTTCCGCAACGACCTCGCCCAGAAGGCCCTCGACAGCCTCGGTGGCGACACGAAGGGGACGTCCTGGACGAAGGCCACGGTCACCCTGACCGAGGGCGGCAAGTAGCCGACCCAGAGCACGAGCTGCGAAGAGACGGCCGGCCCGCCGCGGGCCGGCCGTCCGATTCCCGGGCCGCTCGCCCGGTAGTCGAGCCGGAGCCGGGCGGTCAGTCGCCGGTGGCAAGGGCCTCGGCGATGGCCGCGAGATGGGCCGGGGTGCTGCCGCAGCAGCCGCCGACGATCGTCGCGCCGGCTCGCCGCATCTCAAGGACCTGGGCGGCCATCGTCTCCGGGTCGGCCCGGTAGACCGCCCGCATGTCGACGAGCTCGGGCATGCCCGCGTTGGACTTGGCCACGAGCAGGGCGTCGGGCGCGGCGGCGTGCATCCGCTGGACGACTCCGAGCATCTCGTCCGGCCCATTGCCGCAGTTCCCGCCGATGGCGTCGGCCCCCCAGGCGCTGAGCGCCGCGACCGCCTGCTCGGGCGAGACGCCCATCATCGTGTGGCCGCGGGTGTCGAACGTCATCGTGGCGATGAGCGGGATAGCGGGAGCCACGCGGCGGACGCCCTCGATCGCCGCCTTGATCTCCTGGAGGTCGGACATCGTCTCGATCCAGATGAGGTCGACCCCGCCGGCCACCAGGGCGGCCGCCTGTTCGGCGAACACGTCGACCGCCTCGTCGTAGTCGAGTGTCCCGAGCGGGGCGACGATCTCGCCGCTCGGCCCGATGTCGCCGGCCACGAGGGCCTGACCGCCGGCCGCGTCCACCTCGGCCCGGAGGAGGATCGCCGCGGTCCGGTTGAGATCGTCGACCCGGTCGGCCAGGCCGTGGAGGCCGAGCCGGAGGCGGGTGCCGCCGAACGTGTTGGTGAGGAGGATCCGCGAGCCGGCCTCGAGGTAGCCACGGTGGATCCGCCGGATGATCTCCGGCTGGGTGAGATTCCAGACCTCGGGCGGGTCCCCGAACTGGAGCCCGGCCGAGAACAGCATCGTCCCCATCGCCCCGTCGGCCAGGATCGGCCCGCCCTCGGCGAGGAGGGCCTCCCAGCGGGCGGCCGCCACGCCGCCATCGATCGCCCGGCGGGCGGCCAGGTCCGGGAACGCGGCCGGATCGACCGGGCCGGCTCCGGCCGCGCCGGGCCCGGTCCCGCGGGCGGCCGGCGCCTGAGCGGCGGCCCGGCCCCCGGGGGTCCGTCGACCGGTCCGTCTCGGGGTCGTCAACGAAGCTCTCCTGGGGTTCGACGGTCTGGTCGGCTCAGGATACCCGAGCGACCGACCCGCTCCGGGAGATCGGTCCGGGCTACAGTCTGGTGGTCTCGATCGAATCGCGGCCGAGGAGCGACCCGCTCGGCGCGCGCTGGCCGCGCTACAAGCGGAGCGACGACGCCACGGCGGGGTTCTGTCGGCTCGCCCGGCTCAGTGCCCCGTCCCGAACTGGCGGTCACCGGCATCGCCGAGACCGGGCAGGATGTAGCCCTTCTCGTTGAGTTGGCGGTCGAGGGCGGCGCAGTAGATCTCGACGTCGGGATGGGCGGTCGTGACGGCCGCGACGCCCTCCGGCGCGGCGATGAGGTTGATGAGCTTGATCCGGGTCGCGCCCCAGCGCTTAAGGACCTCGATCGCGGCGGTGGCCGAGCCGCCGGTCGCGAGCATCGGGTCGAGGATCAGGCAGACGTCGACCGTCGCCGAGTCCGGCAGCTTGTTGTAGTACTCGACCGGCCGGAGCGTCCGCTCGTCTCGGAACAGGCCGAGGTGCCAGACCTCGGCGGTCGGCATCAGCTCGAGCATCGCGTCGACCATCCCGAGGCCGGCGCGGAGGATCGGGACGAGCCCGATCCTGTCCGCCAGCTCGTGCGCCTCCATCGTCTCGAGCGGCGTGTCGATGGTGATCGCACGGACGCGCGCATCGGCCAGGGCCTCGTGCCCGAGGAGCCACGACAGCTCGCGGACGATCTCGCGGAACTTCTTCGGCTCGGTCCGGACGTCGCGCAGGATCGCCAGCTTGTGGAGGACGGCGGGGTGGGTCGAGACGTGCAGGCTGGGCCAGGTGGCGACGAGTGTGCGGTCTGTCACCGGGCTCCTCCGGGCTCGATCGTCGGGTCCGGGGCATCGTAGCACCGGCCGATCGGGCCGGGCCCGCCCGCCGGCCGCCTTCGGGACGGCCGGCGGGGTATCCTCGCCATCGTGACCGCCACGCGCCCCACTGCCCCGCGCTCGAGGCCGGCGACCGCGCGCTCCGCGCCGGCGGTGCGGCGCGGCGTACCTCCGATCCTCGTCCGCCAGACCCGCAACGGGATCGTCGAGAGCGTCCACCGCGGGGATGTCGTCGAGGCCGACGTGACGGGGCGGATCATCCGGCTCCTCGGCGACCCGGACCGCGTCGTGACGCTCCGCTCGTGCGTCAAGCCGTTCGGCCTGCTCGCGCTGATCGAGGCCGGCGGCATCGACGCCTTCGAGCTCACGACACCCGAGATCGCGATCATGGCCAGCTCCCACTCCGGCGAGGACGTCCACGTCCGGACGATCCAGGGGATGTACCGCCGGGCCGGGGTGAGCCAGACGGTCCTGGCCTGCGGCTCCGAGGGGATGCCGCTCGATGCGCTGACCGCTGCGCGGCTGGCCCGCGATGGGGAGAAGGCGGGCCCGGTCCGGCACATGTGCTCCGGCCAGCATTCGTCGATGATCCTGCTGGCCCGACTCAAGGGCTGGCCGCTCGAGGACTACTGGCGCGAGGGCCACCCAGCCCAGGTCGCCTACGGGGCCGCGGTCGCCGCCGCGTTCGGGACCCGCCCGGACCGGCTCAGCATGGCCATCGACGGCTGCGGCGTGCCGACCTACGCCTTCCCGCTCCGCGAGGTGGCCCGCGCCTACGCCCTGCTGGCCGACCCCGAGGCGGTCCCGGCCTCCGACCCGCGACGGACGGTCGCTCCGAGCCTGACGATCGTCCGCGAGGCGATCCTGGCCCATCCGGAGATGATCGGCGGCCAGCGAGACCGGCTGGACACCTCGCTGATGAAGGCGATCCCCGGTCGGATCATCAGCAAGGGCGGCTCGGAGGCGCTCCGCGGGCTGGGGATCCTCGCCGGCCAGCGGCCGGGCAACGGGCGAGCGCCGGTCGTCGCGACCGGCATGGCGCTCAAGATCGAGGATGGTGATGGCCATGATCGGGGGACCTGGGCGGCCACGATCGAGGCGCTCCGCCAGGCGGGCGTCCTCGACGGCGGCCCGCTCCGCGAGCTCGCCCGCTACCACCGGCCGCTGACCCTCGATCCGCACGGCCGGATCGGCGCCGAGGCGGTCCCCGACTTCGAGCTCGCTCCGGTCGGCGAGCTGATCGGCTGAGCGACCTCATGACCCGTCCCGGGGCGATCCGATGACCGCGATCGATCCGCACCGGACGCTCGGCCTGGCCCCCGGGGCGACCCAGGCCGAGATCAAGCGCGCCTACCGTCACCTCGCCAAGCTCTACCACCCCGATTCGGCCGGCGAGCGGACCCTGCCTCGCTTCCTGGCGATCCAGGCCGCCTACGAGGCGCTGCTCGACGACCCGGGCCGCCCGCGCGGGTCCGGCCGCGGCGGCCCCGGCGTCCGGTCGGCCGGCCCGCCCTCGCCCCCCTGGCAGGCCGACGCGTCTCGGGCACGGGCGACTCGCGAGGCCTACCGGGCCCGCACCCGGCGGGGGACCGGCGCCGCTGGAGCGTCCGCGGGTGGCCCCACCGGTGCGTCGTCGAGTGGGCCGCGTCCCGGCGGGGCGGCGGGTGGCTCGACGAGCCGAGGCTCGACCGGGTCCGGCGGCTCCGCGAGCGCGGGCGCCGGCCCCGCCCGTGGTGACGGCGCCGCCGACGGCGCCCGCTCGACGCGGCCGCGCCGGCGGTCGAAGGCCACCATCGGCTCGACCAGCTACGACGGGGCCGACAAGGAGCCGTTCGACCCCGCCTGGGAGGGCGCGACCTGGTACGGCGCCGGCAGCGGCACGTACTGGACGTTGAACCCGAAGGAGTACGCCGATCCACGCAAGCATGGACCGGAGTACCAGGCGCGGTCGCGACGCCAGACCGGCGCCGGCGGCGGGATGAGCGACGGTCCGTCGGCCGAGCCGGGCCCGACGGGGCCCCGACGCGAGGGGGCCGCCGGCTCGACCGGCCCGGCCGCCGCCGCCGAGGCCGCCGCCCGTGCCGCCGATCCGGGCCCGGGTGCCGGTCGACCCGCCCCCGGGTCGTCGACCGCGGGAGCGCCGACGTGGCGGGTTTCCAGCCGGCCGGCGACCGCTGCCGGCCCTGCCGTCGCCCGAGCCGACCGATCGCCGTCGGGCCTGCGCTCGATCGCCGGGACGCTGCCCGGGCGGATCGGCCTGGGGGTCCTCGGCTGGGTCCCGCTCGGCGTCGCGGTCGCCGCCGCGAGCGATGCGGTGGACCCGCTCCGGGCCGGGATCTGGATCGTCCATCTGCTGCTCTTCTCGGTGCTGGTCGGCGTGCCCCGACTCGGCGCCATCGCCGCGCTCGGCTCGGCGTCGTTCCTCCTGGTCGGCCTGGTCGCCACGCCGATCCTGCTGGTCGTCGGGGGGACGCGGACGCCGGAGGGGACGGCGGGCGCCCTCGCGGTCGCCCTCGGCCTGGCCTGGCTCGGTGGCGTCGTCTTCGGGCTGAGCGGTCGCGTCGAGCTCCCGTCCTGGCGGGGACCTCGCGTACGATGACCGGGTGAGCCGACGGTCGGAATCCCGGAGCGAGATCTCGGGTGCCGCCCAGGAGTACCTGCTGGCCCTCCGGGTGATGGCCGTCGACGGGAGCCGGGTGACGGCCTCGCAGGTCGGCCGGCACCTCGGGGTGAGCACCCAGGCCGCGAGCGAGATGTTCCGCCGGCTGGGCACGGACGGGCTGGTCAGCCAGGCGGGCAGCACGGGCGGCCGGGAGCTCGTCCTGACCGACGCCGGCCGCGCCGCGGCCGACTCGATCTTCCGCCGGCACGCGCTGATCGAATGGCTGCTGACCGGGGTCGTGGGCCTCGGCTGGGCGGAATCGGACGAGGAGGCGGCCCGCCTCCAGGGGGCGATCTCGCCGCGGGTCGAGGCCCGGCTCGACGAGATGCTCGGCCATCCCGAGACCTGCCCCCACGGCAACCCGATCGATGCCGCGACCGCCCGCCGTCGACCGGCCGGGAAACCGCTGAGCGCGATGGAGGCCGGCGAACGGGCCACGATCTACCGGATCACCGAGGAGGCCGAGGAGGATGCCGGCCTGCTGTCCTACCTCGAGGCCCGGGCCCTCACCCCGGGGGCCCACATCACGATCCTGGCCCGCTCGGAGTCGCTCGACTCGCTGACCCTGGACGGTCCGCGCGGTCGGGCCACGCTCGGGCTGCGGCCGGCCGCGCTCATCCGGGTCCTCCCAGGGGAGGCCGATCCGTCGCTCTTCCATCGCCTGCCGGGCGCCGCCTCCTGATCGGCACCCCGAGCCCGGCCGGTGTCGGCCGCGGATCCGGCCCGACCGGCTGCGGCCGCGATCAGACCGCGCCGGCGAGGGCTCTCTGGACGCTGGTCGGCAGCTTGAGCTCGAGCAGGGCGCGGACGTCGGCCAGGCCGTCGGCATCCCGGACAGGGATGAACAGCCACGTGCCGTCCGGGTACCGTCGCGCCCCGTCGAGGATCCGGCGTGTCTCCGGGCCGAGCGGCAGGGCCGCCGCCTCAGCGGTCACGGCGACGCCGAGGACGATGCAGGCCGTGAAGGCATCGCCGGTCGGCGTGACCGTGATCAGCGGTCGACCGGCGCGACGGTAGCGCAGCTCCCAGCCGGTCCTCATGCCGCCCCAGCTGGGGAGCCTGGCCGCACCGACCTGGGCGAGCCACCGGTCGAGTCCGGTCCACAGGTCCGCGGCGGACCCGACCGCCGCCCGGAACGCCGCGTCGTCGGGCGCTCTCACCTTGTCGAGGAGCTGCGCCTCCATCGGGCCACCTCCTGGCGTCGTCATCGTCGGGTCCCGGGTCATCGGCGACCAGTGCTGAAGAGCCCGACCGCCGGCGGCACGGTCCCGCGAGGCGGCCCGGTCCGACCCTCGGGCCCGTAGAATCGACCGGTGACCGACACCGCTCCCAGGGGCCCGGACGTCCGGGTCCGCATCGCCCCGAGTCCGACCGGACCGCTTCACATCGGGACGGCCCGGACGGCGCTGTTCAACTTCCTGTACGCCAGGCACGTCGGCGGGACGTTCATCCTGCGCCTCGAGGACACCGACGTCGCCCGCTCGTCGCTGGCCTACGAGAAGGACATCCTCGACGGGCTCCACTGGCTCGGGATCGTCTGGGACGAGGGACCGGGGGTGGCCGGCGAGGACGCTCGCGGACCGTATGCGCCGTATCGCCAGATGAAGCGACTGCCGCTCTATGCCGCGGCAGCGGAGCGGCTCCGGGATGCGGGACATGTCTATCCCTGCTACTGCACCGCCGAGGAGCTCGACGCCGAGCGGAGCCGGCTCGAGGCGGCCCACCTCCCGCCTCGCTACAGCGGACGGTGCTCCCGGCTCACGCCGGCCGAGCGTGCCGCGTTCGAGGCCGAGGGTCGGAGGCCTGCGCTGCGCTTCCGGGTCGGCGAGGGGATCGTCGGGTTCGACGACATCGTCCGGGGCCGGGTCGAGATCGACGTCTCGAACCTCGGCGGGGACTTCGTCATCGTCCGCGCCGACGGCACGCCCCTCTACCACTTCACCGTGGTCGTCGACGACGCGGCGATGCGGATCAGCCACGTCATCCGCGGCGAGGACCACCTGAGCAACACGCCCAAGCACATCCTCCTGTTCCGCGCCCTGGGCGAGGCGGTCCCCCGGTTCGCCCACCTCCCGCTCATCCTCAACCCGGACCGCTCGAAGATGAGCAAGCGCAAGAGCCAGACCGCGATCGCCGACTACATCGCCCAGGGCTTCATCCGCGAGGGGCTGGTCAACTACCTGGCGCTGCTCGGCTGGGCGACCGGGACGGAAGAGGAGGTCCTGGGCCTCGACGAGCTGTGTGCCCGGTTCGAGCTCGAGGCGGTCCACAAGGGCGGTGCGGTGTTCGATCGCGAGCGCCTGGAGTGGCTCAACGGCCAGTGGATCCGCCGCCTCGCGCCGAACGACCTGGCCGACCGGCTGCGGCCGTTCCTCGACGCCGAGGCAGCCGCCGGTCGGATCGACCGGCCGCCGGGCGACGACGAGATCCGGGCCCTCGTGCCGCTCGTGCAGGAGCGCCTGCCGGTGCTCGGGGCGATCGGCGACCTCGTCGGGTTCCTGTTCGTCGGCCGGCTCGAGGTCGATCCGGCTGTCCTCGTGCCGAAGCGCTGGGACGCGGCCACCACCCGCGAGGCGCTTCGAGCCGCGCGCGAGACGATCGCCGACGTCCGTTCGGTCGTCTTCGAGGCCGACGAGCTCGAACCGCCGCTCCGCCGGTTGGCCGAGACGCGGGGCTGGAAGGCCGGCGACCTGTTCATGGCGATCCGCGTCGCGGTGACCGGGCGGACCGCGACCCCGCCGTTGTTCGACACGCTCGTCGCCCTCGGCCGGGAGCGCGCCCTGGCCCGTCTCGACGCCGCGATCGCGCTGCTGACGGAGGGTGTCCGTGACGCATGACCAGGTCCAGGGCTGGCTCGATCGGTATGTCGCCGCCTGGCTGAGCTACGACCCGGCCACGATCGGCGACCTGTTCAGCGCGGACGTGGAGTACCGGTTCCATCCGTGGCACGAGGGCGACCGGGTCCTCCGTGGGCGGGCCGCGGTGGTGACGGCCTGGCTCGACCCCGAGCTCCATGACGACCCGGCCACGATCGAGGCGAGCTACCGGCCGTACGTCGTCGACGGCGACCGCGCCGTGGCCATCGGCTCGAGCCGCTACCTTGCCGGGCCCGGCGGACCGGTCCGCGACACCTACCACAACTGCTTCCTGCTCCGGTTCGACGCCGACGGCCGATGCGCCGGGTTCACCGAGTTCTGGGTCAGGCGCCCGGATGGCGACGACCTCGGCTCACCCGACGGAGGAAGCCCCGCGACTTCATCGTGAGCCCCCGTGGCGCGTCGGGGCACCACCCGTTGACCGCGTGTTAACCGCAGGCGGCTACCATCGTGGTCGATGGCACGAACGATCCTCGTCGTCGACGACGAGCCGACCCTGCGCGAGACCCTGGCCGACGGCCTCGAGGCGGAGGGCTTCAGCGTCGTCACGGCGGCCGACGGGCGCGAGGCGCTGACCCGGTTCCGGGCCGCCCGCCCCGACCTCATCGTCCTCGACCTGATGCTGCCCGAGCTGTCGGGCGTGGAGGTCTGCCGGATCGTCCGGGCCGAGTCGCCGGTGCCGATCCTGATGCTGACCGCCAAGGACTCGGAGGTCGACAAGGTCGTCGGGCTCGAGCTCGGCGCCGACGACTACGTCACGAAGCCGTTCAGCCTGCGCGAGCTCGTCGCCCGCATCCGGGCCCTCCTGCGCCGGACCGAGCGCGGCATCGCCGAGAGCGAGCCGCCGGCCGCGATCGACCTCGGCGACGTCCAGGTCGACCTGGCCGGTCACCGGATCCTGCGCGACGGGCGGGCGGTCCCGATCAAGCCGAAAGCATTCGAGCTGCTGGCCTTCCTCATCCGTCACCCCGGCCAGGTGTTCACCCGCGACCAGCTCCTGGAGCACGTCTGGGGCTACGACTACGCGGGCGAGACCCGGACGGTCGACGTCCATGTCCACTGGCTGCGCAGCCGGATCGAGGTCGACCCGGCTAGCCCCGCGTTCCTGCATACCGTGCGCGGCGTCGGCTACGTCTTCCGCCGCCCGAGTTGAGTCCGCTCGCCCGGCGCCTCGGACTCTGGTCGAACGGAGCTGTTCGATCTAATTGCCCGCCACGAAAACGGGGGGCCCCTTCATCGGAAGGTTCCCGACAAGGTGCAGCTGAGTCGTTTCCAGCACGAGTATCTGACGCGCCCGGGGAGAAGGCAGGAAGACTCTTGTGCCGTCGGCTGCAAGCGTCATCGTCCAAGCGTCGGTCGCGAGGCGGGTGGAGGCGGTTCGCGCACCGACTCCGAGGTCGTAAGCCTCAACGGTCGTGATGCGTTCAGACGAAGGACCGCCGATTCCCACGAAGGCCTTGGATCCGTCCGGCGACACGGCGAACGCCCCAAAGACCGGACTGTCTGGGCCCTCGCCCGCAATCGCGAGGACGGGGCTCACGCCATCTGAGCCGACGCGGACGATCTTGTTGGCCTTGGTCAGCAATAGGACATCCGACGAGTTGGCTAGTCGAGCGGCCCCGGTCAACCCGGAATCGCTAGCCTGAGTCGAGCTAGTAGGGCCGAATGTCCCATCCGCGGAGATCGGAGCCGATAGGAGAGTCCCCGAATGGGGGCAGGCCACAGCGAGTTTCGCGTCGAGTGGAACCAAGAGTCCTCCGACGCATCCGGGGAGAGCCAACTCTGTGCCAAGGAACACTCGACGCTCGGTGTCAAAGACTGCCACCGAGTAGATGTCGGTCTCTGGGGCGACCGACTGGACCTTGAGTGCATACAGCCACCGGCCGTCAGGAGACAACGCCATCACCGGGAAGTACTCGGGGAGCGTGTTCATCCACCGGTCGGGGAACGTGACCCGGTGGAGAACTTGTCCGGTCGCCGTGTCGATCACGGCGAGATCGCTGCTGATGTCAACACTCGAAGCCACGTAGAGTCGATCGCCCGCTCTGCTCGCGGTAGCACCGGGGTCGTAGCCGGTTGGATACGACGCCTTTTCGGCTCCAGACGCGGGATCAACAGCCTCAATGGTCGCGTTCTGTCCGACGTCCGCGACAAGGAGAACGAATTCGACGTCCTTGGCCGGCGTGCCGCCCATCAAGGCTGCAACCGACGGCCGCGGGTCCTTCGAGGACGATCCGTCGGAGCCAGACCGCGACCTGTCGAGCCTTCCCGCGAAGACGATCCAACTCGTGACGACGATCAGGGTGACCGCCACGACCAAGACCGCAATTCCGATCCTTCGAGCGGTCTTCGGTACGTGGTCCATGCCTTGTTCCATAGCGTCACAACCCCTTGGCTGAGCCTGTTTCGAGCCTGACACACGCCGCGTTTACAAGTCTCGTTTGGGGAGAGCGTCATACGTTCTTACTCCTTCGTTGCGGCAGCGAGCGGCCAAGGTGCCAGGACACCGACAAACAGGCCCGTACCGACGACGATCTCCGCGGCTGGAATTGCCTTGCTCGCGCGCGGCACCCATGCCGTGGGCACCAAGCGGAATTCGCGGACTACACGCTCGAATCGGCGGCCATCAAGCAACTTGGCCGTGCCCGCAACGAGGAAAATGGTCGCGAGTATCGTCCGGCCGACTAGAGTCAGATATGGCCAAATGCCTTGATCCGGCAGACTGGCCACGCCCTTACCACCAAGGCTGTGGGAAACAGATGATATCCCTCTGGTCAAGGGAGATGCAGCGATTTAGGGGTTTCAAGACCGCCGGATCCGACTGACCGCTCAACTCCTGGCGGACACGCCTTCGAGAGAGCGAGACCGCGGTCTCGTGAGGCCGCCCACCTCTTGCGCGCGGGGCCACCGCTCTGGCCGGAGCTGTCGGGCGTGGAGGTCTGCCGGATCGTCCGGGCCGAGTCGCCGGTGCCCATCCTGATGCTGACCGCCAAGGATTCGGAGGTCGACAAGGTCGTCGGGCTCGAGCTCGGCGCCGACGACTACGTCACGAAGCCGTTCAGCCTGCGCGAGCTCGTCGCCCGCATCCGGGCCCTCCTGCGCCGGACCGAGCGCGGCATCGCCGAGAGCGAGCCGCCGGCCGCGATCGACCTCGGCGACGTCCAGGTCGACCTGGCCGGTCACCGGATCCTGCGCGACGGGCGGGCGGTCCCGATCAAGCCGAAAGCATTCGAGCTGCTGGCCTTCCTCATCCGTCACCCCGGCCAGGTGTTCACCCGCGACCAGCTCCTGGAGCACGTCTGGGGCTACGACTACGCGGGCGAGACCCGGACGGTCGACGTCCATGTCCACTGGCTGCGCAGCCGGATCGAGGTCGACCCGGCTAGCCCCGCGTTCCTGCATACCGTGCGCGGCGTCGGCTACGTCTTCCGCCGCCCGAGTTGAGCGGGGCCTAGCCGAACAGCGCCCGCAGCACGAGGAAGGACAGTGCGGCGACCCCGCCCGAGGCCGGCAGGGTCAGGACCCAGGCGATCACGATGTTCCCGGCGATGCCCCAGCGGACCGCCTTCGGCCGATCGACCGAGCCGACGCCCAGGATCGCGCTCGTGATGACGTGGGTCGTCGAGACCGGCATCCCGAAGTGGGAGGCGCCGAGGATGACCGTGGCTGCGGTGGTCTCGGCCGCGAACCCGTGGACCGGGTCGAGCTTGACCACCTTCTGACCCATCGTCTTGATGATCCGCCAGCCACCAGCCGCGGTCCCCAGGCTGATCGCGCTCGCCGCCGCGATGATGACCGGCAGGGGGACCACCCTGGTCCCGATGATCCCGGCCGAGAACAGCGCCAGGGTCATGATCCCCATCGTCTTCTGGGCGTCGTTCGAGCCGTGGCTGAACGCCATGTACGAGGCCGACACGATCTGGAGTCGTCGGAACCGGGTGTTCAGGCGATGCGGCTGGCCGTCCCGGAACAGCCAGTAGATGAGGGCCATCAGGGAGAACGCCAGGACGAAGCCGACGATCGGCGAGCTGACCAGCGGGAGGATCACCTTGTTGACGACCCCGTCGCCCTGGATCGCCGGCAGCCCGCCGCCGGCGATCGACGCGCCGAGCAGCCCGCCGATGAGGGCGTGGCTCGACGAGCTCGGGATCCCCAGCCGCCACGTGATGACGTTCCAGACGATCGCTCCGATGAGCGCGCCCATGACCGCGAGCTGGTTGGGGTCCACCCCGGTGCCGGGGTTCGGAAGCGGGTTGACCAGCCCCGAGGCGATCGTCTGGGCGACCGCGGTCCCGGTCAGCGCCCCGACGAAGTTGGCCGTCGCCGACAGGACGATCGCGTACTCCGGCTTGAGGGCCCGGGTCGAGACCGAGGTCGCGATCGCGTTGGCGGTGTCGTGGAACCCGTTGATGTAGTCGAAGGTGACGGCCAGGATGAGGATCGCGATCAGGGCCAGCGAGAAGCCTTCGGGCACGAGTCGGTGTTCTCCGTCCGCCGGACTGGGTAGGCATCGGGGGCGGCCTGGGACGGTCAGAGGCTAGCAGGTCCGGCGCCGCCGGGCGGGCGGCCCTATCCTACCGGCCATGCGTCTGAGCCAGCTGTTCTTCACCTCCCTCCGCGACGACCCGGCCGATGCCGAGATGCCGTCCCACCGGTTGCTCGTCCGGGCGGGCTACGTGCGCCAGCTCGGGGCCGGCATCTACAGCCTCCTGCCGCTCGGCTTCCGGGTGACCAAGCGGGTGGAGCAGGTCATCCGCGAGGAGATCGACCGGATCGGTGGGCAGGAGATGGAGATGCCCGTCGTCCATCCGGCCGAGCTGTGGAAGCAGAGCGGCCGCTACTTCAAGATCGGGCCCGAGCTCGTCCGGTTCAAGGATCGGGCCGAGCGCGAGATGGTCCTGGCGATGACCCACGAGGAGGTCGTCGCGCTCCTCCTTCGGGACATCGTGCGGAGCTATCGCCAGCTGCCGATCATCGTCTATCACTTCCAGACGAAATTCCGCGACGAGCCACGCTCGCGAGGTGGCCTCATCCGGGTCCGTGAGTTCGTGATGAAGGACTCCTACAGCTGCGACCGCGACTGGGACGGCCTCGATCGGAACTACCGCCTCCACTACGGGGCGTACCAGCGGATCTTCGAGCGCCTGGGCCTCGAGGCGGTCGTCGTCGGCGCCGACGTCGGGATCATGGGTGGGTCGCAGGCCCACGAGTTCATGGTCCTCAACGACTTCGGCGAGGACAGCCTGGTCCTGTGCGCTGCCTGCGACTACGCCGAGAACCGCCAGATCGCGACCGTCGGCAAGCCCGAGCCCGCCGCCGAGGAGGCGCTCCCGGCCGAGGACGTCGAGACGCCCGACGCGACGACGATCGCGGCCCTGGCCCGCTTCCTCGATGTCCCCGAGAGCCGGACGGCCAAGGCCGCCTTCTTCGTCACCGGCGACGGCCGGTTCGTGGCGGCGATCGTCCGGGGGGACTACGAGGTCGAGGAGACGAAGCTGGGCAACGCGGTGAAGGCGGTCGGCGGGTTGCGGCCGGCCCAGGTCGACGAGATCCGGGCGCGAGGGATGGAGGCCGGCTACGGCTCGCCGATCGGTGCCCGAGATGCCGTCGTGGTGGTCGACGATCTCGTCCTGCGCTCGCCGAACCTCGTGGCCGGGGCGAACCGGGTCGGTTGGCACACCCGCAACGTCAACGTCCCGCGCGACTTCGCGCCCGACGTGGTGGCCGACATCGCGAGCGCACGGGAGGGCGATCCCTGCCCGCGCTGCGGGTCGCCGGTCAGGCTGCGCAACGGGATCGAGGTCGGCAACATCTTCAAGCTCGGGACGGATTTCTCCGAGTCGATCGGGGCGCACTACCTCGGCGAGGACGGCAAGGAGCATCCGATCGTCATGGGCTCGTACGGGATCGGCCTCGGCCGGAACGTGGCCTGCATCGTCGAGGCCCACCACGACGACAAGGGGATCGTCTGGCCGGCCGAGGTGGCGCCCTATCCGGCCCACCTCGTGTCGATCGGGGCGACCAAGGAACCCCGGGTCGAGGAGGTCGCCCGCGGCCTCCACGATGCGGCCGCGGCGGCCGGTCGAGAGCTCCTGTGGGACGACCGGGACGAGTCGCCCGGAGTCAAGTTCACCGACGCCGAGCTGCTCGGGATGCCCTGGATCGTGACGATCAGCCCGCGCTCGCTGGGCGCCGGCGGTGCGGAGGTCACCGAGCGGGCGACCGGCGAGCGGTCGATCCGCCCGCTGGCCGACGTGGAGGCCTGGCTGACCGGCGCCGGCTAGGTCATCTCCGCCGACACGCCGACCGGGACCGCGACCGGCTCGGCGGGGGTTTCCGGGGCGTCGGCCGGGAGGTCGGCCACCGTCGTCCCGTCGAGGGCGACGATCTCGACGTCCTCGGTCGGGAGATCCTCGACCAGCTCCGTCGAGTCGACGAGCTCCCCGGCCGGGACCGGCTCCGGATCGTCGATCCGGCCGATCGAGAAGGTCACCTGGGGCGGGATGCTGGCCGCGATCCCGATCTCGGACACGCGGTACGGCGAGCCCTTGTCGCGCAGGGCCGCGTTGGCCCGTTCCTGGAGCGAGGTCGCCTTGATGATCATGTCGGCCAGGATGTTCGGGTCGATCCTGTCGATCGCCGTCGAGATCCCCCGCCGAGCGTGACCGAGGCCGACCTTCGCCTGCTTGCCGGCGATGTCGAGGGTCTGCCTGGCCTTCTGCTGGGCCGACGGGTCGGACAGGCTGGGCCGGCCGCATGGCGGGTGGCGTCGGCCGCCTGCTCGGCCGCCTGGCGGGCCTTCTCGAAGATCCCCATCGGGTCTCCCTCCGCGGACGCGCGCCCGGCCTCGGGCACAAGGCGCTCGGACGCAGGTCAGGAGTATCCGAAGACGGCCTCACGGATGCAAGGGGGAATGCTCCGCGGCGAGACCGCGGTCAGAGGTGCTTGACGACGATCCGCTCGATGATGTTGGCCACGTCCTCGCAGTCGTCGATCGTCGCCTCGAGGAGGTTGTAGATCTTCTTCCACTTGATGACCTCGATCGGGTCGGGCGTGCCGTCGAACAGCCCGGCGATCGCGTCGCGGACGAGTCGATCGCCCTCGTTCTCGAGCCGGTGGACCTCGATCCAGTACTTCTCCAGGCCCCGGAACCCGCGCAGGTGGAGGAGCGCCTCGTGGAGCAGCTCGCACTGCTTGACGATGATCGCGGACTGCTGGACGGCGATCGCGGTCGGCGCCTCGATCCGGTACAGCCCGAACGTGTCGCCGGTCTCCTCGATCATGTCGAGGACGTCGTCGAGGCCGCTGATCAGGCTGTGGATGTCCTCCCGGTCGAACGGGGTGACGAACGTCCCCTCGAGCCGGTGGCCGATGTCGTGGCTGATCTCGTCGCCGCGGTGCTCGGCGTCCCGGAGCTCGGCGTTGCGCCGTGGGACGTCGTCGTAGCTCCGGAGCATCGCCTCGAGCATCCGGGCGGCGCCGAGGACGTTCGCGGCGTCCTCGACGAACAGGTCGAAGAACCGTTCCTCGCGGGGGATGATCCGAAAGCGCAAGACCGGGCCTCCTCATGGCGTCGGGCGGGCCCACTCTATCCCATCCCAGCCGGCCAGCCCCGGTTCCGTTCGTGTGCGATGCTCCCACCGTGGACGCGCTCGTGCTGGGGTTCATCATCGTCCAGGCGGTCCTGCTCGGCGCCGCCCTGGGCCTGGCGATCGTCCGGGGCGAGCGCTCGGGCGACTCCGCGAACTGCTCGCCCCGAGCGCCGGGGAACCGGCCGCCGCGGTCGATCCGGACGGGGTCGACGTGGAGCAGGCGGTCCGCTCCCTGCTCGACCGGACCCGGACGGCCGAGTGGGAGACCGGCCAGGTCGTGCGCGATCGGGCGGCCATGCTCGAGATCATCGGCGTCGGCATCGTCCGGCTCGACGACGAGCTCCGGGTCGACGTCGCCAACTCGGCGGCCCACCAGTTCCTCGGCCGCGCACCGGGCTCGCTGGTCGGGCGCAGCGCGATCGAGGCGTTCATCGACCCGGCGATCGAAGACGTGGCCGAGACGGCCCGCCAGAGCGGCGCGGCGGGCGGCGAGCTGACCCTCCGCCACGCCGACGGCCCGACGCTGGTCGTTCGTGCCCGGCGTTCGCCGGTCCGCGGCGTCTGGCTGGTCATGGAGGACGTGTCCGAGCTCCGGCGCCTCCAGCGCATCCGGGCCGAGTTCATCGACAACCTGTCCCACGAGCTGCGCACGCCGCTGACGACCGTCAGCCTGCTGGCCGAGACACTCGTCCGCGAGGCGGACGCCGCCGGCCAGGCGATCCCACCCCGGATGCGCGACCGGATCGCCAAGATCGAGCTCGAGACCGACCACCTGGTCCAGATGGTCGAGGAGCTGCTCGACCTGTCGCGGATCGAGTCCGGCGGTCCGCTGGTGATGCTCGACGAGGTCGACCTCGGCCGGCTCGCGGTCGCCTCGGTCGAGCGCCTGAGACTGTTCGCCGAGCGTCAGGGGGTCGAGCTGCGGACCGAGGTGCCGGACGTCGTCCCCCCGGTCCGCGGGGCGGAGGAACGGCTCGGGCAGGTCCTGGTCAACCTCCTGCACAATGCGGTCAAGTTCAGCCCCGATGGTGGCGAGGTCGTCGTCCGGGTCGCGTCCCTGGCGGAGGAGGTCGTCGTGTCGGTCGAGGACCACGGGATCGGGATCCCGAAGGTGGACCAGGCCCGGATCTTCGAGCGCTTCTACAAGGCGGACAAGGTCCGCCGGCGCGGCGGCGGGACGGGCCTCGGTCTGGCCATCGCCCGCCACGTGGTCGAGGCGCACGGCGGGCGGATCCGGGTCGAGTCGGTCGAGGGCCGTGGCTCGACGTTCTCGTTCGCCCTGCCTGTCCTCGTCCCGGACGCGGCCTGAGCGGGATGGACCGGCTTCACGTCGCGACGCTCAACATCCGCAACCTGGCCGACCGCTGGGACGAGCGCCTGCCGCTCCTGCTGGCCGACTTCGGCGCGCTCCAGCCGGACGTGATCGGCCTCCAGGAGGTGGTCTACCCGTTGCAGCAGGACCGGCTCATCGGGGCGGCCGGGGCGGGGGAGTACCGGGCCGTGCGCGGCTGGGCCGGCCGGCCCGAGTACGGCAACTCGATGCTCGTCCGGGTGACCCTCGAGCCGACCGACGGCGACCGGCTCGACCTGGGCCTGAACCGCTCGGCGCATCGGGTCCGGATCGGCCTGCCGAACGGGGCGCACGTCCTGTTCGCCGTCACCCACCTCCACCACGAAGTCGCGGCCGAGGCCGTGCGCGACCGCCAGGCCGAGGCACTGCTCCGCTGGCTCGACGGTGCGCCGGCGGCCGACGCCCAGGTCGTCGTCGGCGACTTCAACGCCGAGCCGGTCGAGCCGACCTACGCCCGGATGACCGCCGCCGGGTTCCGGTCCGCCCATCTCGAGGCGAACGGGGCGGAGCCGGCGGTCACCTGGCCGTCCGGCCTCCAGGCGCCGGCGATGGACACCGACGGCGAGCCGGGCTGCCTCGACTACATCTGGGTCCGCGGATCGGCCCCGGTCGAGACCTGCCGGCTCGCGTTCGACCGCCCCGCGGTCGACGACCCGACCCTCTACCCGTCCGACCACTTCGGGCTGTCGGCCCGGCTGACGATCGGCTGACGAGCCGGATGGCGACCAGCACGACCCTCCGGCTCGCCCACCGCGGTGACCACCGCCGGGCCCCCGAGAACAGCCTGGCGGCGATCCTCGCCGCGATGGACGTGCCCGGCTGCGACGGCGTCGAGTTCGACGTCCGGGCCGCCCGCGACGGCGTCCCGGTCCTGCTCCACGACGAGACGCTCCAGCGGGTCCAGGGTCGTCCGCAGGCGGTCGCGGACCTGTCGGCCGCCGAGCTCGAGCCGCTCGGCGTGCCCACGCTCGCCGAGGTCCTGGCTGCCCTGCCGCGCCGGGCGTTCCTCGACATCGAGCTGAAGGAGCCGTTCGGGCGCAGCCTCGTCGAGGTGCTCGCCGCCGGGCGCGGCCCCGAGCTCCACAACGCGGTCGTGTCGTCGTTCGATCCGGTCGCGATCGGCCGGGTCCGCGACCTGGTCCCGGGCTGGCCGTGCTGGCTGAACGCGATCGACCTGTCGACCGCCACGATCGCCCTGGCCACCGGGCTCGGTTGCGCCGGGGTGTCCGTCCTGGCCCGGGGGATCGGGGTGCGCTCGATCCGCGCCGCGCGCGCGGCGGGCCTCGAGGTGGCCGCCTGGACGGTGACCCGTCGGAGGTCGTACACCCGCCTGGTCGAGCTCGGGGTCGCGGCGATCTGCGTCGAGGGCGAGGCCCTGACCGGTTAGCGGCCGGGCCCACGATCCCGGGCCCGGACCACGTGTCCCGAGGACCGATCGCGCCCGGCCGGCCCCGACCGGCGACTCAGGCGGGCTTGGTCGCCTGGACGATCGCGGCGAACATCCCGTCGGCGACCTCGTGGGTCGGCCGGACGGACACGTCGGTCAGACCGACCGCCCGGAGGCCGTCGTCGTACTCGGCGAACGACAGCGCGCCGGCGATGCAGCCGGCGTAGCTGCCCCGCTCCGCCCGCTCGGCCGGGCTGAGATCGTCCCGGGCGACGATGTCGCTGACCCCCACCCGGCCACCCGGGCCGGAGGACCCGGGCGATCTCGCGCAGGACCGCGGGCTTGTCGGCCGCCAGGTTGATGACGCAGTTGCTGATGACGACGTCGACGCTCGCGGCCGGGAGCGGGATCGTCTCGATCGTGCCCTCGACGAACTCGACGTTGGTCGCCCCCGCGGCGGCCGCGTTGCGTCGCGCGAGCTCGAGCATCTCCGGGGTCATGTCCAGTCCGATCGCCCGGCCGGTCGGGCCGACCCGGCGGGCGGACAGGAGGACGTCGATCCCGCCGCCCGAGCCGAGGTCGAGGACGGTCTCGCCCTCGCGCAGGTCGGCGACCGCGGTCGGGTTGCCGCAGCCGAGGCTGGCAAGGGCGGCCGCGTCGGGCAGGGCCGCGCGATCGTGTGGTGCGTAGAGAAGGGCGCCGAAGACGTCCGGATCGTCGGCCGCCGAGCAGCACCCGCCGGCCGCCTGGTCGGTTGACGGCGAGCAGCACGCCGTGCTGTCGACCCGCTTGTTCGAGGCGAGCGCCTCGCTCGGCGGCGCCGCCGGGTCGAGGACGGACAGGGCCGCCTCGGCGTAGCGGGCTCGGACCTCGTCGTGGACGCGCTGCTGGTCGGTCATCGATGTGCTCCGTTCGGTGCGGTCGGCCGGTCGGTCGGTGCGGAAGTCGTGCCCCAGATATCGATTCTTGTCAATATAGAGCCTGGTCGATACCATGGACCCATGAGATCCACCCGCCTCGTCGATCCCGAGGTCCAGCTGCTCCAGGCGCTGGCCGACCCGACCCGGCTGGCGATCGTCCGCCAGCTCGCCGGCGACGGCGAGGTCTGCGCCTGCGACCTGACCGCCTGCTGCGACGTCCGTCAGCCGACCGTGTCCCACCACCTGAAGGTCCTTCGCGAGGCCGGGCTGATCGTCGGACAGCGGCGGGGGACGTGGATCTTCTACCGACTCACGCCCGACGTGGCGACCCGGCTCGGGAGCCTCGCCAGGGAGCTCGTCCCGGGTGGCCTGATCCCGGTCGAGGTCGTCCGCCAGCGGTCGATGGCCCGTCCCGCGAAGGCGGCGACCCGGAAGCCCGCGCCTGAGGTCCGTCCGCCTCCCTCGGACCCGGGTCGGACCCGGTCACTTCGCGGGCAGCAGCTCCGGCGAGAGCAACCAGCCGAGGAGGCCTCCACCGAGGGTCAGCGGGCGCTCGATGTCGACCCGGGCCAGCGCACCCTTGCGCAGGGTGATCGCGCCCGCGCCGGTCAGGAGGGCGAGCAGCTCGCTGAAGTCCGGGTCGTGACCGACCAGGACCGGGCGGACCGGATCCCCGGCGTCGGCCAGGATCCGCTCGACGACCGCGGCCGACAGCGGCGCGGCGAGCCGCTCGTCGAGCCGGACCGGCACGCCGAGGCGCTCGGCCACGATCTCGGCCGTCTCGCGGGCGCGTGCCCGGGGAGACGCGATCAGGGCGTCGGTCGAGAAGCCGATCGCGGCCAGGTGACGGCCGAGCCGCTCGGCCTGATCGCGGCCCTTCGACGAGAGCGGTCGCTCGCTGTCGTCGCCCCGCCACTTCGCCGGGTCTCCGGCATGGGCATGGCGAAGCAGGTACAGCTCGATCGTCGGCATCGCCGATCAGTCTGACCGGCGCACCGGCCGGGCGCAAACCGCCCGGCCGGGCTCACCCCAGACTTGCCGTCCGGCTCCGACCGGCCGAGCGACGGGCGACCTCGACGAACGGCCGGATCCGCTGGACGAGCTCGCGGTACGTCCGGCGGAAGGCGGCCAGCTTCTCCTCGTCGGTCCCCTCGACCTCGGCCGGGTCCTCGAGCCCCCAATGGAACGCGTCGTACGACCCCGGGAAGACCGGACAGACCTGGCGGGCGCGGTCGCAGACCGTGATGACGTAGTCGAACTCTGGTCCAGGAAGCCGCCGATGGACTTGCTCGTCGCGGTCGACCAATCGATCCCGGCCTCGGCCAGCACCCGGATCGTGTACGGGTTGACCCCCTTGGGCTCGGTCCCGGCCGAGTCGACCGCGAAGTCCGGACCGCCGATCTGCCGGAGGAGCGCCTCGGCGATCTGGCTGCGGGCCGAATTGCCGGTGCACACGAACAGGACCCGGATCGGCTCGCCGGATGCGGCCTGGGCCCCGGTCACGGGTTGAGGTCCTCGATCTGGCCGGTCGCCAGGAAGACGATGTCCTCGGCGATGTTGGTGACCCGGTCGCCGATCCGCTCCAGGTAGTGGGCGGCGAACAGGATCCGCGTCCCCGGGTCGACGTTGGCCGGGTCGGCTCGCATCAGGTCGAGGGTCGCCTCGAACGTCCGGTGGTAGAGCTGGTCGACCTCGTCGTCCCGGGCGGCGACCCGGCGCGCCGCCGCCTCGTCGACGTCGACGAGGGCGCCGAGGATGCCGCGGACGAGCGACGCCGTCAGGCGGGCCATCTCGGGCAGGTCGACGTACGGTCCGAGCGGCGCGTGGGCGGCCAGCTTGCGGGCCTGCTTGGCCACCGACGACGCGTGGTCGCCCATCCGCTCGAGCTCGTAGGTCACGTGGTCGAGCGAGAGCAGGAAGCGCAGGTCGCGCGCCACCGGCTGCTGGGTGGCGATGACGGTGGCGATCAGCGACGACAGGTGGAACTGGGCCTCGTTGATCCGCCGGTCGTCCTGGATGACCCGCAGCGCCGCCTCGGCGTCGTGGCGGACGAGCGCGTCGAGGGCGGCCAGGATCTGGTCCTCGACGAGGACGCCCATCCGCAGGACGGCGTCCTTGATCTCACGCTCGCCCCGATCGAGCGGCGGTCGAGGGACCGGGCGAGTCTCCTCGATGACCGCCGATGCCTGGTCCTGCACGCCGCCGGGGAGCTCGCGCTCAGGTGTCATCGCTGCCTCCTCAACCGAACCGACCGGACACGTAGTCCTCGGTCAGCTGCTCACGCGGCATGGTAAACATCTGGCTCGTCTCGCCCATCTCGACGAGGTAGCCGGCCCGGTCGGCGCCCATCGTGAAGAAGGCGGTCGTGTCGCTCACCCGCGAGGCTTGCTGCATGTTGTGGGTGACGATGACGATGGTGTACGTCGCGCCGCAGCTCGGCGATCAGCTCCTCGATCCGGAGCGTCGCGATCGGGTCGAGTGCGGAGCATGGCTCGTCCATCAGGATCACCTCCGGCTCGACGGCCATCGCCCGAGCGATGCACAGCGCGCTGCTGCTGACCGCCCGACAGGGCGAGCGCCGACTGCCGGAGCTTGTCCTTGACCTCGTCCCACAGGGCCGCGGCATGCGCAGCGTCCGCTCGACGATCTCGTCCGATCGGCGACCGCGCACGCCGTACAGGCGCGGGCCGTAGGCCACGTTGTCGAAGATCGACTTGGGGAACGGGTTCGGACGCTGGAACACCATGCCCACCCGCCGCCGCACGTCGACCACGTCGATGCCGCGGGTCGAGGATGTTCTCGCCGTCGAGGGCGACCTCCCCGGTGGCCCGGGCGTCGGGCACCAGGTCGGTCATCCGGTTGAGCGTGCGCAGCAGCGTCGACTTGCCGCAGCCGGACGGTCCGATGATCGCGGTCACCCGGTTCGCCGCGACGTCGAGCGTGACTCGCGTCACCGCCCGGAACGCGCCGTAGTACACGCTCAGGTCGCGGATGACGATCTTCGGCGGTCTGCGGACACCGGGGCCGGGCCGCGACGCCGTGGCCAGGCTCGGCGGGTGCGGCGACCGCGGTCGCGGGCGATGGGTCGAGGGTCGGCGCGACCGTATCTGAGGCTCCTCGGTCATCAGCGGGCCACTCCCATGCGTCGCGCGCGCCAGCCGACGACCGACCGGGCGACGACGTTCAGGGCCAGGACCAGCACGATCAGGACCAGCGCCGTCGCCCAGGCCTTGGCCCGCCAGTCCTCGTACGGCGAGATGGCATAGACGTAGATCGTGTGCGGCAGGGTCGCGATGGCTGCTCGAGATCGGTGCTCATGAACGGGTTGCCGAACGCCGTGAACAGCATCGGCGCGGCCTCGCCGGCGGCCCGGGCGATCGCCAGCATGAGCCCGGTCAGGATCCCGTTGACCGCGGCCGGCAGCATCACCCGCAGGTCGTCCGCCACTCCGGCGCGCCCAGCGCGAGCGAGCCCTCGCGCAGCGCCCCCGGCACGAGCTTGAGCATCTCCTCGGTCGTGCGGACGATGATCGGCAGCATGATGAAGGCCAGCACGACGGCCGCCGGAGAGCGCCGAGAAGTGGCCCTGCGGCAGCACGATGATGGTGTAGGCGAAGATGCCCATCACGATCGACGGCACGCCGGCCAGCGTGTCGGTGGCGAAGCGGATCGCGATGCCCGTCCGGCGCGCCGGGCGCGCGGCGGCGTAGATCGCCGACCAGCATGCCGACCGGGGCGGCCACGACGAGGCCCAGGCCGACCGTGATGAACGAGCCGACGATGGCGTTGGCGATGCCGCCGCCGGGCACGCCGACCGGGGTGGGCAGGCTGGTGAAGAAGTCGAGCGACGATCGCCGGCTCGCCCTCGACCACGACGTAGCCGACGATCCAGACCAGCGGGCACGATGCGACGCAGGGCGGCCAGGCGGCCAGGCCGAGCATGACCCGGTTGGTCAGTCTTGCGTCGTCCGCTCCGCCGGACGGCGCCGGCGGCCAGGAGGCCGGCGCCGGCCGTCATGTCGCGCACCGCCGCGCCGACCCGCCAGATCAGCAACTGGGCCAGTGGCATTGATGAGCAGCGTGATCACGAACAGCACCAGGCCGATCTCGATCAGCGCGCTGACGTACAGGTCGTAGGTCGCCTCGGTGAACTCGTTGGCGATGATCGAGGCCATCGTGTAGCCCGGGTGAAGCAGCGACGGCGGCAGGTCGAGGTTGTTGCCGATGACCATGGTCACCGCGATCGTCTCGCCCAGGGCGCGGCCGAGGCCGAGGATGATCGCGCCGAGGATGCCCGACCGGCCGTACGGGATGCAGGACCTGGCAGAGGGTCTCCCAGCGCGTCGCGCCGAGGGCCAGGGCGCCCTCGCGCTGCGCGCCCGGGATGGCCCGGAAGCACGTCGCGGCTGATGCGCCGTGATCGTCGGCAGGATCATGATCGCCAGGAGCAGGCCGGCGGCCAGCCGGCTCGGACCGAAGACCGGCCCGGCGAAGATCGGCAGGAAGCCGAGCGAGCCGTTGAGGGCGATCGCCGAAGCGGCTTGACCACGATCGGGACGAAGACGAACAGGCCCCACAGGCCGAAGACGACGCTCGGCACCGCGGCCAGCAGCTCGACCAGCAAGCCCGACCGGGCCGCGGATCCAGGTCGGCGCGAGCTCGGCCAGGAAGATCGCCGTGCCGAGCGCCGAGGGGCACGGCGATCAGGAGCGCGACAGCCGAGGTGACGAGCGTGCCGTAGATGAACGGCAGCGCGCCGAAGACCTGTCGATCGCGGGTCCCAGGTGGTGGTCCACAGGAAGCCCAGCCCGAACGCCGTCGCGGGACAGGTCGGAGTTCTGCCACAGCTCCCAGCCGATCCCGACCACGAGCAGCAGCGACCAGGACGGCCGCGACGAGCGAGGATCAGCGCGGTACAGCCCGTCGCCGTGCTGCCAGAGCGCGCGGACGCGCCCCATCGGAGCAGCAGCCTTTCGACGGGGCAGGCTCGTGGAGGTCATCGTCGTCCAGGCTCCATGCTACTGGGACGTCGGTGAAGCGACGCCCGCCCGCAGACGGGGCAGGGTGTCGCGCAGCGAGGAACGCGAGCCTAGTTGCAGCGGTGCGCCGTTGCAGGTGACCTCGGCCGAGCTTGGCGAGATCCTTGCGTCTTGACCGCGTCGGGCAGCGGCACGTAGTTGAGCGCCGTCGCGTCCTTGGTGCCGTCGGCTCCCCAGCGCCCACTTCAGGAAGTCGCCGATGGCCTTGCCCCTTCGCGCAATCCGTCTGGTCCATGTACAGCAGCAGGTAGGTGTAGCCGGCGATCGGCCACGACTCCGCGCCGGGCGCATTGACGATGGAGACGGCGAGCGAGTCCGGCATCTGGCCGGCGAAGTCGGCCATCGCCGCCTGGGTCGACTCGATCTTGGCCTCGACCGTGGCGCCGGCCGCGTTGAGCATCTTCGCGTAGGGCAGCTTGTTGCCGATCGCGTAAGCCAGCTCGACGTAGCCGATCGAGCCGTCGTTCTGGCCGAGCGTCCCGGAGACGCCCTCGTTGCCCTTGCCGCCGAGGCCGACCGGCCACTCGACCGAGGTCGCGTTGCCGACCTTCGTCTTCCACTCGTCACTGACCTTGCTCAGGTAGTCGGTGAAGATGTAGGTCGTGCCGGATCCGTCCGAGCGGTGGACGACGATGATGTCCTGGTCCGGCAGGGCCACCCCCGGGTTGAGCGCCGCGATGGCCGGATCGTTCCACTTGGTGATCTTGCCCAGGAAGATGCCGGCGACGGTCTTGCCGTCGAGGACCAGGGGATCCTTGTCGGCGAGGGCCTTGACGTTATAGGCCACGACATCGGCGCCGGCCACGGTCGGGAACATCTGGATGCCCGGCGCGGCCGTCAGCTGATCCTGCGTTGAGGATGGCGTCGGAGGCGCCGAAGTCGACCGTCTTCTCGGTGATCTGCTTGATGCCGCCGCCCGATCCGATCGACTGGTAGTTGAACTTCACCGCCGGGTTCACGAACGCGTAGTCGTAGAACCACTTGCTGTAGAGCGGGAACGGGAACGTCGCCCCGGCGCCGCTGATCTGGATCGAGCCGGCCGCTGGAGGAGGCGGCGTCTGGCTCTGGGCGGGACCGCTCGAGGCCGTCGAACCGGCGGCGGTCGGGCTGGCGCCCGAGCTGGTGCAGGCGCCGAATGCGAGGGCGGCCGCGAAGGCCAGGGCACCGAGGCGCTTCGGGGTGGTGATCGTCACGTCGATCTGATCCTCCTCGTGGCGGGCGCTGTCGGCCCGCCGGGTGTGGTCGGTTAACACCCCAAGCGTCGGTCGACGTCGTGAACAGGCGGTCAGCGCCCGGTTGGCCGTCTGTTAACAAACCCCGGCCGCTTCGGTCGACGCGGTGCTCGGACGCACCGGGTCAGCCGGCGCGCAGCCAGGCAGCCACTTCCTCGCGGCTCGGCACGCGACCGACCGAGCGGACCACGCCGTCGATCACCAGCCCGGGCGTCGACATGACGCCGCGCCGGGCGATGTCGGGGTAGTCGGTCACGTGACGGACCTCCGCCTCGAGGCCGGTCATGGCCAGCGCCTCCCGCGCGTTGGCCTCGAGACGCTGGCAGTTGGCACAGCCGGGACCGAGCACTTCGATGACCCTCATGGCAGGGCTCCTTCACAGACCGATGGCATTGAACAGGAAGCCGACGGCCAGGATGCCGGTGACGACGACCGAGGCGAACAGGGCGATCAGGCGCGGCCGGATGACCCGGCGGAGGATGACGAACTCGGGCAGGCTGATCGCGACGATCGCCATCATGAACGCGAGGGTGGTCCCGAGCGGGAGGCCCTTCCCGAGGAGCGCCTCGACGACCGGGATCGTCCCGGCGGCGTTCGAGTAGAGCGGGATCGCCAGGAGGACGACGAGCGGCACGGCGAGCGGGTTGTCGCGGCCGCCGACCCGGGCGACGAGGTCGGTCGGGACGAAGCCGTGGATGAACGCGCCGATCCCGATCCCGATCAGGACGTACGGCAGGACCTTGCGGACGAGCCCCTGGGTGTAGCTCCAGGCGTCTCGCAGCCGCTGCTCCACGCCCAGGTCTGCCTGGAGCGACGTCGCCCCGCCGGCGGCGCGGATCTCGAGGACCCACGGCTCGACCCAGCGCTCGACCCCGAGTCGCCCAAGGATGAGCCCGCCGACGATCGCGACCGACAGGCCCGCCGCCATGTACAGGAGCGCGACCGCCGGCCCGAACAGGCCCCACAGGAGGACGAGCGCGACCTCGTTGACCATCGGGCTGCTGATCAGGAAGGCGAAGGTCACGCCCATCGGGATACCGGCCTCGACGAACCCGATGAAGAGCGGCACGGCGGAGCACGAGCAGAACGGCGTCACGACCCCGAAGCCCGCTGCGGCCATCGTTCCCCCGAGCACGCCCCGACCGGCCAGGGCCGCCCGGACGCGCTCGGGCGGGAAGTAGGAGCGCAGGAAGCTCACGACGGTCACGATCCCGAGGAGGAGCAGGAGCACCTTCGGGACGTCGAGGAGGAAGAACGCCACCGCGTCGCCGAGGTGCGATCCCCGCTCGAGCGCGAGGAGCTCGTAGGCCGCCCAGTCGGCCAGCGGCAGGTTCGCGAACCAGGCGACGAGCCAGGCCGCGACCGCGGCGGTCGCCTTCGGCCAGAACGGGAGGTGGAGAGGTCGGACCGCGAGGGTGGTCATTCGAGAAGGCCCCGCAGTCGGGCCAGCGCCTCGGCGCAGGCCTGCTCGTCGCGTTCGTAGTAGACCCACCGTGCGTCGACCATGTGCCGGCTGGCCCGGACGAGGCCGGCCCGGCGGAGCCGCGCGAGGTGGTTGCTGACGTTGTTCTGGCGCTCGTCGAGCGCGGCCGCCATCTCGCACACGCAGTGCGGTCCCGAGCCGAGGAGGACCAGGATCGCGGCCCGGACGGGATCGCCCAGGACCGCGGCGGTCGCGGCGGCGTCGGCCACGTCCGGCTTGCGGACGTCCAGCCGCAGCTCGGGCAGCATGGGCAGCTCGGTGTGCATGGCCGGACTCCTACCGCTCGGCGGCCGCCGCCGGGACCGGCGACGGCTGTCCCGGGCGGACCGACGAGGGGAACCATCGTGGAGCCAGGCGCATCGCCGCCCAGACCAGGGCGAGCATCACCGGGACCTCGATCAGCGGGCCGACCACGGTCGCCAGGGCGACGGTCGGCGAGAACGCCGTGATCGCGATGGCGATCGCGATCTCGAAGTCGCGGCCGGTCGCGTTGAAGGCCACCGCGACCGCGTCGCGATACGCGAAGCGCAGGCGCGACCCGACGGCGAGGACGACGAAGAACATGAGCGCGAAGAAAAGGGCCATCGGGACCGCCATCTCGACGACGATGCCCGGCCGCTCGAGGATGAGGTCGCCCTTGAGCGAGAACATCACGATGAGGGTGAACAGCAGGCCGAGGATCGACAGCGCGTTGAGGCCGGGCTTGAGCCGCTCCATCGCCGCCTCGCCGCCACGCCGCGTGACCACCTGGCGGGTGACGACGCCGAGGACCAGCGGCAGGCCCAGGTAGAGGACCACGCTCTCGGCGACGACCCACACGTCGAAGCTGACGTTGCCGATCAGGAGCCGGGCGTAGACCGGGATGAGGATCATCTGGGCGACCGAGTTGAGCGCCACGAACACGAGCGCCATCGGCGTGTTCCCCTTGGCCAGGAAGGTGAAGATGATCACCATCGCGATGCACGGGGCGAGCCCGTACAGGACCAGCCCGGTGTGCAGCTCGGGGTCGCTCACGAACAGGTTGGCCAGGCCGAGCATGAGGAACGGCGCGACGAGGTAGTTGAACAGGAGCACGACCGCCAGCTGTCGCGGCGAGCGGAAGGCTCCTCCGATCTCGTCGACGCGGACGTTCGTCATCGCCGGGTACATCATCGCGAACAGCCCGAGCGGGACCCCGAGCGAGATGACGTTCGGGACCGTCGGCGCGAACGTCCCGCCGGCGATCGCCTTGAGCGCGTCGATCGGCGGCGTCAGCGCGAAGTCGGAGATCGACAGCGCCTTCCCGATGGCGATCCCGATCGCCATGCTGATGACGACGAAGGCCGGCAGGAGCCGGAAGTCCTCGAGCCTGGCGAGGAGGCGGGCGGTCATCGGGTCGTCTCCCTCAGCGTCTCTCGTCTCATGGTGCTGCTGCACACTCCAGCCCAACCATATCACTGCGTACTGTCTCATCGGACACTGAGAGGTCCATCTGCCGTCGGCCTCGGGATCGAGGGCCGAATGGCCCGGTTCCATGACCTGAGCTCCCGCGGACGCACCGGGTCAGCTGACCGCGGGCGGCTCCGTCGGGTGAGCGGCACGGGGCGGTAACGGCAACGGGCCGGCGTCGATCTCCTCGGCCGCCTCGAAGTCCTCGAACGCGTCCGCCCCGGCCGGCTGGGGCACGAAGAACGTCGTCGCCAGGAGGGTCGGGACGACGGCGCTCAGGATCACGACCGTGACGAGGATCGTGTACGTCGGCTGGTCGATGTAGCCGTTCGTCAGGCCGTAGAGGGCGGCGATCGTGCCGAAGGTGAGTCCGGTCGACATCAGCAGCGTCGTGTAGTTCGCGTCCCGCGTGCCGAGGCCGAACGCTCGGGCCATCGGCCAGACGCCGACCAGCTTGGCCCCCACCTTCAGCGCCAGGAAGAGTCCGATCAGGCCGACCCCGGCAACGATGGCCGGGAGCGACACCAGCGAGCCGGCCCGCAGGAAGTAGAACGGGGTCAGGAGCGAGAACGCGGTGGCCCGCATGCGGTGGACGAGGATCCGATCGCTGACGAACACGCCGGCGACCGCCAGCCCGATGAGGTAGGCGGGCAAGACGGCTTCGCTCCCGGCGACCTGGGCAAGGCCGCCGAGGAGGAACAGGACCAGGAACAGGAACTTGATCTCCGGTTCCGAGACGCGGTTCGGTACGCGGCTGGTCAGCCACCGGGTCGCGCGTGGCACGAGCAGGAGGGCGGCTGCTGTCGCCAGCACGAACACGAGGAGGAGTGGGTCGAAGTCGGCGAACAGGACCCCGAGGAACAGGACGGTGCCGAGATCTGTCACGAAGCACGCGGCGAGGATGAGCTTACCGAGCTCCGTGGCGGCAAGGCCCGACTCGATCATCACCGCGTAGACGACGGCGACCGAGGTCGTCGACAGAGCGAGCCCGGCGATCTCGGCTGCCTCGAGCTTCCAGCCGAGGACGACGAAGGCGACGGAGAAGGCAGCCGCGAACGGCGCGGCGAAGCTCACCGCGCCGATCGCCAGGCTCGCCCGCAGGTGACGGCGAAGCGAATCGGGATCGATCTCGGCGCCAGCGAGGAACGTCAGGAGGATGGCGCCGAAGGCGGCCAGGAAGTCGATCCAGGGCGTGGAGCGGAGACCCAGGAAGTTCCCGCCGACCACGCCCAGGCCGATCTCGACAAGGGCGACGGAGATCCCGACCCGGATCGAGACCAGGCTGGCGATGAGGGCCAGGCCCATCCACAGGGCGGCGATGAGGTAGGTGTTGTCCACGCGGCACCTCCCGGGACCACAGATGGCCCCTGGCTGAGTGATCAGTCAGGAGCCATCAGCCCGGGTGGGCGGTTCAGGCGCGAGATCGCACCTCGGCGGACGCCATCGCCGTTCGACGGAGAGCGTAGGGCAGTTCCCACGCCGGGTCAAAGAGCGCCGCGACGGCGGCCGCCCACGGTGGGACCGGCTCCCGGACTCCGCCGGAAGGTGGCAGGATGGTGCGGTCAGCTGTACTTAGAGGCTAGCGGAATGGGCAAGTCACCGGGGGAGCGTCGCCACGACGAGGCGGAGCGGGCCTTCCAAAAGGCCTGGAAGGTGCTCGGGCGACTGGAGAAGCGCCTCATCAGGGCGCGTGGGGCGGAGGCGAGAAGGGCCGAGCAGCTTGCCCGTGCATCGGGCCCCAAGGCGGTCAAGCGGTCCGCCCAGCTCGACGAAGCGCGGACGGAGATCGCCCAGGTCGAAGGCCTTCTGACCGAGCTCTCGGAGCTGATCACGATGAAGGCCCGCGCCTCGTCCGGCCAGACGGTCAAGGACATCTCGTCGTCGGTCGCGGCCGAGATCAAGGACGAGGCGGCCGAGCCGCCGACCCTTCCGCCGCGACGTCGGAACCGGCACCACCGGCCGCGTCGCCGGCCCGCCGCCGAGCCCGCACCGGCCGAGGAGTCGGCGCCCGCCGCCGAGCCCGCACCGGCGGAAGAGCCCGCACCGGCCGCCGAGCCCGCACCGGCGGAAGAGCCCGCACCGGCCGCCGAGCCCGCACCGGCGGAAGAGCCCGCACCGGCCGCCGAGCCCGCACCGGCGGAAGAGCCCGCACCGGCCGAAGAGCCCGGCGCCACCGCGGAGCCGGCGCCGACCGAAGAGACCGAGCCGCCGCCATCCCCGTCGGAGGCGTGATCGAGCGGAACACCCGCCGGGCCGCCGCGGTCGACGTCGGCTCGACGTCCGTCCACCTCCTCGTCGCGGACATCGACGAGACGACCGGTACGCTCGAGCCGATCCTCGACGCCTCCGAGCTGCTCGGGCTGGGCGCTCGCATCGAGGCGGACGGCCTCCTCGGCCGCGACGCTCGGGCGGAGCTCGCGGCCACGCTGGCGGGGTACGCAGCCGAGAGCCGGCGACTCGGCGCCGAGCGGATCGTCTTCGTCGGGACCGACCCCCTCCGTCATGCCGCCGACGCTGCCCGGACCTGCCACCAGATCGAGCTGGCGACCGGCGTCCCGACCCACGTCCTCGAGCAGGACGAGGAAGGCGCGCTGACCCTGCTCGGGGTGACCGGCGGCCGACCGCCGGTCCGCTCCCTGGCGGTCATCGACATCGGCGGCGGGAGCACCGAGATCATCGTCGCCGGCCCAGAGGGGATCCGCCGGATCGTCGGGTTGCCGCTCGGCGCGTCCCGGTTGAGCACCGCGGTCGGGGTCGGCGACCCGCCCAGCCCGGACGACCTCGCCCGACTCCGCGCGGAGGCCGGACGGATCGTCGCCCGCGCTCCGGACCTCTCGTTCGACGAGGTCGTGGCCGTCGGCGGGACGGCCTACGGCGTCGCCCGCCTCGCCACGCCACCGTCGGCGACCGAGCGGGTGGTCGATCCGGCCGGCCTCCGGGTCGCGAGCGCGCTCATCACGGCCGAGCGCTCGACCGCCCTGGCCGAGCTGTTCGCCCTCAACCCGAGACGGGCACGGATCCTGCCGGCCGGGACCGCGATCCTCGCGGCGCTCGTCGAGCGCTACGGGATCGAACGGATCGTGGCGACCGAGGCGAGCATCCGGGACGGACTCGTCCGGGCGCTCGTGCGCGACGGGGGCGCCTGGCGGGACCGCCTCCCGTCGCTGCTCGGGCCGGACGGCGGCCGGACGGCGGGCTAGAGCGCGGCGAGCGTTCGGCCGAGCGCCCGGCGGAAGGTCAGCCCGGCAACGCTCCGCCAGGGGACGCCGACCGTTCGCTTCAGCCGTGTGACCTCGCGCTCCCGGGCCACGAGGTAGCGGCTGATCGCCGACGCCTGGGCGTCGGTGAGCTCGCCGGCGTGCTCGACGAGGTATGCCCTGGCCATGTGCGATCCCACCTCGGCGTCGTTCATCGCGCCGAGGTGATCCTGGAGCGCGACGACGCGCGAGATCAGGGCGGGCGCCTCGGGGCCGAGCGCCTCGCGCACGAACTCGAGGGTGTAGCGGAGGCGCTTCGCCTCGATCCGGAGCAGGTGGAGGGTGGGCACGTCGGCCCACTTGAGGACCGACTCGAACGCCCGGACGTGCTCGTAGGCGGTCCAGATCCGCGATCCGGCCGTGTCCCGGACGCGGTGGGGGCTGGTCGGTTCGATCGGCCGGACGCCGGCACCCGGGGTCAGGACGAAGTCGCGGTAGTCGTCGACGAAACGCCGGTAGCGGGCGGAGTCGAGCTCCTCGATGAGCAGCCGTCGCCCGGCTTCGCGCTGATCACGCCAGGCGGCGAGGAGCGGCGCGAGGCCATCGCGCTCGCCGCTCGGCAGGGCCGCCGCGAAGGCCTCGGTCGCCTCGATGAGGACATCGAGGTCGCGGACCGTACCGAGTCGGGCGGCGACCATCCGCAACCGGCGGCGGAACCTCGCGCTCCGCTCCGGACGGAAACCGTCGCCGAAGACGCGCCAGGCGGCACGCATCCGGCGGGTCGCCACGCGCATCGAGTGGAGCTCCTCCGGATCGATCCCTTCCCGGGTGCCGGGCTCGCGGGCGATGAGCCGGGCGAGGTGGAACCGGAAGATCTTGCGGCCGGCCTCGGAATGGAGGTCCTCAGCGGTCACCCCCGGCGTCTTGCCGACGGGGATCTCGCCGGCCACCTCGGCGCCGCCCGGCAGGCCGTTGATGAGCGGCGCGACCGCCTGGGCCTCCTCGATGAGCTCGGGCGTGTGCTCGAGCGCCTCGAGGTCGATCACGGCCCCCTCGACCGGGCCGTCCTCCGGGACCGGCGCACGGGGCTCACCCGGGGCGGCAACGGGCGCCCCGGCGGGCTCCGCGGCGCCGACGGCCAGCGAGCGGCTCGGGCTCGCCCTCGACTGGCTCGGCCGCCAATGTCTCGACAGGCTCGGTCTCGCCTTCGGGGAGCTCGGGCCCGACTTCGAGCAGCCCGGGCTCGCCTTCGAGCGACTCGCGCTCGCCCTCGAGCGGCTCGGACCCACCGGCCTCGAGGACCGCGCCTTCGAGGTCTGCCTCGGGGGCGATAGCCTCGGGCTCGACCTCGACCGCCTCCGGCTCGCCTGCAGGGGCCTCGGCGGCGAGGGCCTCGGCGGCGGGGATCTCGGGCTCGGCCTCCACCACGGTCTCGGTCACGGCCTCGATCTCGACCGTCTCTGCCTCGGCGGCGATCGCCACGGTGTCAGGCCCCGCCCCGGGCACGGCCTCGGGCCGGACCGCCCGCTCGTCGGCCGGCGCACCGGCCACGGCCGCGCGACCGGCGGTCCCCCGGCCGGCAGCGAGCATCGCCCGCTCGAGCTTCGAGCCCTGCGCCGGGCTGAGGCCGTGGTGACCGTCGAGGAGGGCCTGCAGCGGCGCCAGGTCGGCGACCGACCCGCGGGTCAGCTCGAGCTCCAGCTCGAGGAACCGCTCCACGACCCGTCCCCGCGACACGACGTCGACCTCGTCGAGGCTGAGCTCGACGGCGGCCTCGCCGGACGACAGCTCGAGATCCCGTCGCCGGCGGAACTGGCGGATCGTGACGAGCTCGACGAGCGGCGCGTCGCCGCACAGCTCGAGGATGAGCGAGCGAGCCCCGGACGCCGGCCAGCTGGCGGCGTCGGGGGTGCGATCGGCGGGCCCCTCGAGCTCCTCGCGCTGGTGGAGCGCGCCCTCGCCCGCGGCGATCGACTTCACGTTCACGACCGTCCCGGTCGCGGCGGTCCGGAGTCGGGCGGCGAAGCCGGCCCGAGCCAGCGCACCGTCGGCCGAGTCGATGTAGCGGTCCTCGTGCTGCGTCGGGCGGGGCGCCCCGATCGCCCGGAAGCCGGCCAGGGTGTCGGCGTTCAGCAGCCGCTCGCCGATCGCCCGGTCGGCGACCGCGTACTTCAGCTCGATCTCGACCGGTCGCTCGATCGTCATGCCCGCGGGTCCAGCGAGCCGACGCCCTGCCCCGGCCGGCGCGGCGCGGCGGGTTCGCGGGCCGCCTCGAGGGCGCTCCGCTTCAGCTCGGCGAACGTGTCGACGCTGCCCTCGGCGCCGGTCAGCTCCTCGGTCCGGCGCCAGACGGCGTCGGTCCCGAGCTGCCACGAGCGCCGATCGTCGGCCAGCATGACCCGGACGATCTCGGCGATCCGGGCCGACGCCTCGTGGTCCTCGATCGGGACGACCGCCTCGACCCGCCGGTCGAGGTTGCGCTCCATCAGGTCGGCCGAGCCGATGTACCACTCCTGCTGCCCGCCGTTGGCGAAGCCGAAGATCCGCGAGTGCTCGAGGAACTCGCCGACGATCGAGCGGACCCGGATCCGCTCCGACAGGCCCGGCACGCCGGGTCGGACCGAGCAGATGCTCGCGGACGATGAGGTCGACGTCGACGCCGGCCTGGCTGGCCCGATAGAGCGCCTCGATCGAGTCCGGGTCGACGATCGCGTTGACCTTCAGCACGATCCGCGCCTCGCGGCCGGCCCTGGCGAACTCGATCTCGCGGTCGATCAGCGCCGAGGATCCGGGAGCGGAGGCTGTGCGGCGCGACGAGCAGTCGTCGGAAGTCGCGCTGGCGGGACAGCCCGGTCAGGACGTTGAACAGGTCGGTCGCGTCGGCCCCGAGCTCGGGCCGGCAGGAGAGCAGCCCGAGGTCCGTGTACAGCCGGGCGGTCTTCGGGTTGTAGTTGCCGGTCCCGATGTGGACGTAGCGGCGCAGGACCGAGCCCTCGCGTCGGACGACCAGGGCGACCTTGGAGTGGGTCTTCAGGCCGACCAGGCCGTAGACGACGTGGGCGCCGGCCTGCTCGAGCTTGCGCGCCCAGACGATGTTCGCCTCCTCGTCGAAGCGCGCCTTGATCTCGACCAGGACGACGACCTGCTTGCCCCGCTCGGCCGCCCGGATGAGGTCCCGCACGATCGGCGAGTCGCCCGACGTCCGGTAGAGGGTCTGCTTGATGGTCAGGACCTCGGGGTCCTCGGCGGCCTGGGCGATGAACCGCTCGACCGATGCGGTGAACGACTCGTACGGGTGATGGACGAGGATGTCCCCGGCCCGGACCGCGGCGAAGACGTCGGCCGGCTCGTCCTCGTCGGGCGGGATGAGCCGGGGCGGCACGACCGGGGTCCAGGTCGGGAGCTGGAGGTCCGGCCGGTCGAGCCCGGCGATCGCCCACAGCCCGGTCAGGTCGAGCATCCCGCTGATCTCGTAGCAGTCGTCCTCGCCGAGACCGATCCCGTCGAGCAGGATCTGCCGGGTGGCCGGCGGCATGCTCCGCTCGACCTCGAGCCGGACCGCCTCGCCGAAGCGCCGCCGCCGGAGCTCCTCCTCGATCGCCAGGAGCAGGTCGCCGGCCTCGTCCTCCTCGATCGCCAGGTCGGCGTTGCGGGTCACCCGGAAGAGGTGGGCGTCGGTGATCTCCATCCCGCTGAACAGCAGGTCGAGGTTGTTGGCGATGACCTGGTCGATGAGGACCCAGGTGTTCGGCTCGACCTCGATGAGCCGGGGCAGGACCGGCGGGACCTTGACCCGGGCGAACCGGCGCTCGCCGCTGTCCGGGTCGCGCAGGCCGACCGCGATCGACAGGCTGAGCGTGCTGATGTACGGGAACGGGTGACCGGGGTCGACCGCCAGCGGGGTGAGGACCGGGAAGATCTCGTCGATGAACCGCTCCCGGAGACGGGCGTGGTGCTGCGGGATCTTGGTGTACTTGACGATCGAGATCCCCTCGTCGACGAGCGCCTTGCGGATCTCCGCGAAGGCGGCCGAGTGCTCGGCCACGAGGTGGCGGACGACCGGGCGGATGACGGTCGAGCTGCTCGGCGGCGGACAGGCCGTCCGGCGACAGGCGGGCCGATCGGGCGGCGGCCTGCTGGCGCAGCCCGGCGACGCGGACCTGGAAGAACTCGTCGAGGTTGCTGGCGAAGATCGCCAGGAACTTCACCCGCTCGAGGAGCGGGTTGCGGCGGTCCTTGGCCTGGTACAGGACGCGGGCGTTCCAGTCGAGCCAGGACAGCTCGCGGTTGATGTAGCGCAGACCCGCCTTGGTCGGGCACGCGCCGCAGTCGAGGCGGGCGCGCCTCGGCCGGTGCGGACCGTGCGGCGGACATCGGACGAGTCGCTCCAGGAACATCCCGCGGACGGGCGCGCCCGATCGGCACCGGGGCACGCGCGTCGGTGGCGGACTAGCGTAGCACGGCTCTGATTTCCGTCCCGGCGGGCTCGGATGTCCTGACCGCGGCGCGGCCGTCAGTCCTCCGCCAGGTAGCGGCGTTCGCCGGTCCGCGGGTCGACGAACACCCGCATCCGGTGCCCGCTCGTCGGGTCGACGAAGACCTCGTCGGTCCGCACGAAGCGCGGCTCGAGCGGCCCCGGCGGCTCGCCGCCGCCCGGGCCCGACGGGCGGGTTGGCCCGGTCGGCGGCGTTCGACCGGTAGCGCAGTCCGCTCGAGGACCGCGGCCCCGACCAGGATCGCGCCGGTGACGACGAGCCAGAACCCGGCGGCCAACGCCCCGCCGTCGCCGGCGGCGAGCGACGACCAGGCCGCCGAACAGGAGCAGGGCACCGCCGACGAGCAGGACGAGGCGGGCGGTCCCGAGCATCGGACGGCCCTCGGATCCGGCCTACTCGGCCGTCGGCTGGACCGCGCCGGCGTCCGGGACGACGACGACCGCCGTCCCGTAGGCCACGATCTCCGACATCGTCCCGCCCAGCTCGGACGAGTCGAAGCGCATCGAGATCACCGCGTTCGCCCCGATCAGGGTGGCGTTCTCGACCATCCGGTCGATCGCCTGGCGGCGGGTGTCCTCGAGCAGCTGGGTGTACTCGTGGATCTCGCCGCCGACGAGCGAGCGGAGCCCGGCCGCGAGGTTGCCGGCCAGGCCGCGGCTGCGGACGACCAGGCCGAAGACCTGGCCCTTCGTCTCGGCGACGCGATGGCCGGCGACGTACGGGGTCGTGGCGATGATCATCGGGCGTCTCCTGGGCTGTGGGTCGCCGTGGTCCGGTCGGCCGATCGTCGGGCGACCCTCGGCGGTTCGGCGCGCGGTGCACTCGGCGCACGGGCACATGCTCCCGCAGGGTGGTGAACGCGTAGTAGCCGGTGTGGTGGCCGTCGCCCCAGGTCGGGGCGATCGCGTACTGGCCGACGAGCTGGAGGTCGACCAGGCGGGTCTGCTCCGCGGTCAGCTGGGGCGCGCTAGTCGAGCCAGCCCGGCAGGCCGGCCTCGCCGCGGCAGAAGGCGCACGGGCAGAGCCAGCGCAGGGTGACCGCGTCGTAGGTCGTCTGGTGGCCGTCGCGCCAGTCGATCTCGAGCGTGCCGGCGGCCCGGTCCGCGTGGATCCGGGCCGGGGCCGTGAGGTCAGGCGACGGCGGTGACACCCTGGCGGCGGCGCGATCCACATCCACGGCGCGATTGTAGCCGCGGGTCGCGGTTCGGCCCGACGGCCGGCCCCGGCTCGGGCGCGCGATCCGGCACGACAATGGACGCGATGATCGATCCGACCGTCGCGCCGCTCGCCGACGCCCATGCCCTGGCCGCGACGGACGTCGGCCGCGCGGCTCGGGGTCGACCCCACGGTCGGCCTGGCCGGCGCCGAGATCGAGCGGCGCAGCGGCGCCGGCGGCCCGAACGCCCTCGAGGAGACCCGCGCCGAGCCGGTCTGGCGGATGATCGTCGGGGCGGCCACCGAGCCGTTCGTCGTCCTGCTCCTCGTCGCCGGGGTCCTGGCGATCGCTCCTCGGCGAGGTCCGCGACGGGCTGCTCGTCCTGGTCGGGCTGGTCCCGATCGTCGGGGCCGACGTCGTGACCGAGTACCGCGGCGAGCGCGCCCTCGAGGCGCTCCGGGCGGCCAGCGCGCCGCTCGCCCGCGTCCGACGCTCCGGCGAGGTGCTCGACGTGCCCGCCGCCGGGCTCGTTGCCGGCGATGTCGTCCTGCTCCGCACCGGCGACGTCGTGCCGGCCGACCTGCGGCTGTGGCGGACCGACGGGCTGCTGCTCGACCGGAGCATCCTGACCGGGGAGTCCGATCCCGGAGACCGGGTCACGTGGAGCCCGACCCGCCGGACGTCGGCCTGACCGGTCGTGGCGCGATGGCCTACTCGGGGACGAGCGTCGTCGGCGGCCGCGGCGAGGGCATCGTCGTGGCGATCGGCCGCGCGGCCGAGGTCGGCCGGATCGCCGGTGGGCTGGCCGAGCGGGAGCGCCGGCGGTCGCCGCTCCAGCGCGAGCTCGATCGGCTGGTCCGGATCCTCCTGGCGGTCGCGATCGGGCTCATCGCCATCGTCAGCCTGACCGGGTTCATCCGGGGCCGGACGCTCGGCGAGAACGTCCTGGCCGGGATCTCCGCGGCGATCGCCGCGATCCCCGAGGAGCCGCCGATCCTGCTCGCGGTCATCCTGGGCCTGGGCGCCTACCGGCTGCTCCGGCGCGGCGTGCTCGTCCGGCGGCTGAACGCCGAGGAGACGCTCGGCGCGGTCGACCTCATCGTCACCGACAAGACCGGGACGCTCACCCGCAACCAGCTCGAGGTGGCCTCGGTCCGCGATCTCGACGGGCCGGTCGACCGGCCCGACGCGGCGCCGTGCGCTCCTCGTCGACGCCCTGCGCGCCGAGGACGACGCCTGGCACCTCGACGACGGCGTCCTGCCGGGCTCGTTCACCCGGGCCCTGGGACGAGCGGTCGAGGCGCGTCGGCGGGACGGTCGGCCCTCGCCTCGGGCGATCTGCTCGACGCGATCGCGGCCGGCGACGGGAGCCCGGTCGCCCGGACGCGGTCCCGCCGCGACGGCCGGGTCGAGGAGCTCGGGCTGGGCGCGCCCGAGGCGGTCCTCGCGCTGGCGACCGGGGACGGTGGGGGCGACCCCGACGCCGCCGCGTGGCACGATCTCGTCGAGGCCCGGGCCGACGCGGGAGAGCGACTCGTCCTGCTGGCCGGTCGGCCCGACGGCGGGGCGTGGACGATCCGCGCCCTGATCGGCTTCGCGGACCCGCTCCGCGACGGGGTCGCCGAAGCGCTCGGGACCGCCCGCGAGGCCGGCATCCAGACGCTCGTCGTGACCGGGGACCACCCGCGCACCGCGGCGGCCATCGCCCGGTCGGCCGGTCTCGATTTCGACCGGGTGGCGACCGGCGAGGAGCTCGCCGGCTGGGACGACGACCGGCTGGCCAGCGAGCTGGGCGGGCTCCACATCGTCGCCCGCTCGACGCCCGACCAGAAGGAGCGGATCGTCCGCGCCGCGCGGACCGACGGCCGGACCGTCGCGGTGACCGGTGACGGGGTCAACGACGCGCCGGCCCTCCACCGGGCCGACGTGGCGGTCGCGATGGGCAGCGGCACGGCGGTGGCCAAGGAAGCGTCCGACCTGGTCCTCGGCGACGACGCGTTCGCCACTCTCGTCTACGGCATCAGCGAGGGGCGCAAGATCGTCGACAACGTCCAGAAGGGCCTCGTCTTCCTCATCTCGACCCACGTGGCGCTGCTCGGGTTCATCCTGATCGCCACGCTGGCCGGCTTCGACCAGCCGCTCCTGCCGATCCAGATCCTGTGGCTGGAGCTGTTCATCGACCTGTCGACCTCGATCGCCTTCGAGCGGGAGCCGGCCGAGCCCGACCTGATGACCCGGCCGCCGCGCCCGGCCCGCCGGCCGCTTCTGACCGACGAGCTGCTGGCCCGGATCGTGCGTCGCCGGCGGCTACAGCGCGGTCGCGGCGCTGGTCCTCATGGCGAACCACGACGGCGGCTTCCAGCACGCCCGCTGGCTCGCCTACACCGCCCTCGTCGTCGGCCAGGCGGTCCGGGCGTACGCCAACCGGTCGATCCGCGAGCCGGTCCACCGGCTCCGCTCGAACGGCTTCCTCATCTTCGCCTGCGCCGCCGCGATCGGGATCCAGGTCGCTCATCCCGTACGTACCGCCGCTGGCGGACGCCTTCCGGGCCACCCAGCTCGATCCGCTCGACTGGGCCTTCGTGGCGCTCGTGGCGTTCCTGCCGGCGATCCTGGCCGAGGTCATCCGGACGCTCCGCCCGGGCGCGACCTGGGTGGCCTGAACCGAACGTCCCACGACCGGCACCCGAACGTCCCGGGACGGCAACGGGGTCCGGTTATGCTCGGGCGATGGCCCTCGTCATCGACCGCCTCGTCAAGCGGTTCGGTCCGGTGCGTCGCGCTCGACGGGATGGACTTCCGGGTCGAGCCGGGCCAGATCTTCGGCTTCCTCGGCGCGAACGGCGCGGGCAAGACGACGACGATCCGGATCGTCCTCGACCTGCTCCAGCCGGACGAGGGTTCGACGACCTGGCGCGGGACGCCGACGGCCGACCTGCCCCGCCGGACCTGGGGCTACCTGCCCGAGGAGCGCGGGCTCTACCCGCGGATGACGGTCCTCGACCAGCTCGTCTTCTTCGCCGGGCTGTACGGCGTCGAGCGCTCGCGACGCGACCCGGACGATCCACGAATGGCTCGAGCGGCTGCGCATCCCCGAGGCCGCCCGGCGCCGGACCGATGAGCTGAGCAAGGGCAACCAGCAGAAGGTCCAGTTCATCGCCGCGATCGTCCACGATCCCGAGGTCCTGATCATGGACGAGCCGTTCAGCGGGCTCGACCCGGTCAACAGCGCGATCCTTCGCGCAGGCCTTCCTCGAGATGCGCGACCGGGGCAAGACGCTGATCTTCTCGACCCACCAGATGGAGACCGTCGAGGCGCTGTGCGAGTCGATCGTCATCGTCGACCGCGGGCGGGTCGTCGTCGGCGGGCCGGTCCGCGAGGTCAAGCGGTCGTCCGGCCGGCAGGTCGTCCGGATCGCCCTCGACGGAGACGGCCGGGCGGACGGCCCCGACCACCTGGCCTGGCTGGACGGCTTCCCGGGCGCCCGACTCACCCGGCCGGGGGCCGACTACGTCGAGCTGACGGTCCCGCGCGGGGTCGATCCCCAGGCGATCCTCCGGGCGGTCATGGACCGCGGCGACCGGGTCGCCCGGTTCGAGATCGCCGACCCGTCGCTCGAGGAGATCTTCATCGAGCGGGTCGGCGTGCGGCCGGGCGACGCCGACGACCTGGCGCCCGCCCAGACCGGGGCGGCCTCGTGAGCGGCGGAGGCGAGGGGGCCGCCGGTGACCGCGGCCGACGCGGGCGGTCGCGGCGGACCGGCCCGGGCCTGCGCCGGAACGGGCTGCTCATCGCCCGGCGCGAGTTCCTCGACCGGGTCCGGACGCGGACGTTCGTCGCGGCCACCGGCGTCCTGTTCGTCGTGGCGATCGGGCTTGCGCTGGCCCCGATCGGGCTGCGCTACCTCGACCGCGGCACGATCGCCCGGATCGGGGTCGTCGCCGCCGAGCGAGGCGGTCGCGACCCGCACGGTGGCCCTCCTGGACGGCTACCTCAACACGCCGCCGGCCGGGGTCGATCCGGCACGCTGGGAGCGGCCGTACCAGCTCGAGCCAGGGTCGACCGACGAGGCGACCGCCCTGGCCGCGCTCGACCAGGGTGGCTTGACGGCGGTCCTCGTCGATCCGGCGGGCCGCCGACGGCGGGCTCGCGTTCACTCTCCACACCCCGGAATCCGCGTCGAGCCCGCTGAGCCAGCGGCTCGGCTTCGGCTCGTTCGGTGTCGGGATCCTGGACTGGCAGGCCCGACTGCCCGTGGACCCCGGCCTCGGGCAGTTCCACCAGCCGACGTTCGAGGTCGTCTCGACGAGCTCGGCGACCGAGGGCGGCCGCCCGATCGACCCGCAGGCAGATCGCCAGCCGGTCGGTCCTGGCGACCGTCCTCATCGTGCTCATCTTCGTGACCCTGACGATCTACGGGATGTGGGTCGCGACGAGCGTGGCCGCCGAGAAGAGCAGCCGGGTGATGGAGCTCCTGATCAGCGCCGCCACGCCGCGCGAGCTGCTCGTCGGCAAGGTCCTCGGCGTCGGCGGGGCCGGCCTCACCCAGTACGCCGCGATCGTCGTCCCGGCCGCGCTCGTCGTCCTCTTCCAGGATCGGATCGCGACGCTCGTCCTCGGCCCGGCACCGCTCGGCGGCGAGGCGCCGCTCGAGGGGCTGACCCTGCCGATCCTGGGTGCGTTCCTGCTGTTCTTCGTCCTCGGCTTCGTCCTCTACGCGCTCCTCTATGCGGCGGCCGGCTCGCTGGTCAGCCGCCAGGAGGACGTCCAGCAGCTGGCCCTGCCGCTCAGCCTCGTGTCGATGGCCAGCTACATCGCGGCGGTCGCCGGGATCGCCTCGATCGGCTCGACATTCATGTTCGTCCTGTCGTTCGTCCCGTTCTCGAGCCCGTTCGTGATGCTGTCGCGGATCATGCTCGGCCGGGTCGAGCCCTGGGAGATCGCTCCTGTCGGTGGCGATCCTCGTCGCATCGAGCCTGCTGATCCTCCGGCTCGCGTCGCGGATCTACGCGACCGGCGTCGTCCTGTACGGCCAGCGGCCCGGCGTCCGGGCCTTCCTCCGGGCGGCCCGGACGGCGCTCGGCTAGCGGGCGGGCGGGGGCCGGGCCCGCTCAGTCGCCGGGATCGAGCGGCAGGCGCTGGATGAGGGCGAGGATCGGGACGGCGGCCGACGCCGACCTCGGGAGCCTCCTCCGCCGCCGCCGGCGGCTGCGAGCGAGGGATCGGTCGCGGCCAGGCGCCACAGCCGGCTCCGGACGCCCGGCAGGTACGGGCTCCGGCGGTGGCGACCGATGACGGCCGGGATCCCCTGGGCCGCGGCCGCGGCGTGGAGCGCCCGCCCCTCGCCGGGGATCGCCGGCACGACGAGCACCGAGCCACCCGGTTCGACGATCCGCTCGAGCCGCTCGCGGCGGCGTTCGAGCGGCTCGGCAAGGAGCGGGCGGCCGTCGAGCGCGACGAGGTCGAAGGCGAGGTAGACGACGGTCCCGCCGGGACGACCGGCCAGCCGGCGGCGAGGGCCTCGGCGTCCGGGCGGCCCCTGGCGTCGACCACGACGAGCGAGCCGTCGAGCACGGCCGCGTGCCCGCCGAGCCGCCCGACCAGGCCGCCCGTCGCGGTCAGCTCGGGCAGGGCCGGAGCGCGGTCCCGCCCCGCCGATCGACGATCCGGACCGAGCCGGCGCCGGTCGCGGGGTCGACCTCGACGGAGGCGAACGCACGCTCGCCGCCCCACCACGGCTCGAACAGGTGGTCCGGGTCGTCGAACGGGGCGGCGATCGGGCGGGGGAGCATCGGCCGGAGCGTGCGCGGGAGGGCCGGGCGGTCGGCGTCGAGACGCAGCTGAGCTGGTCCAGCGTCGGTCGACGTCATCGCCCGGCGATGGTAGCCGCTAGACTCCCGGCGATGGTTCCGACGACACGCCGCGCGCCCCGCCGCGCGCCCCGCCCCGACGACCTCTACGCGTTCCGCCTCGCGACCGAGCCGCGCCTGTCGCCGGACGGGCGGCCGGGTCGTCTTCACCCTCCAGACCGTCGCCCCGGCGAAGGACGGCTACCGGCGGTCGCTGTGGACCGTCCCGGCCGACGGCTCCGCGCCGGCCCGCCGGCTGACGATCGGGGCGAAGCAGGACCGTCACCCGCGGTTCTCGCCCGACGGCCGGACGCTCGCGTTCCTGTCGGATCGCCGGCTCGGCCGTCGAGGAGCTGCCCGGCGCGCCGGACGACCGCGAGGACGTCGTCCAGGTCCACCTCCTGCCGCTCGACGGGCCCGGCGAGGCGCGCCGGCTGACCGACCTGCCGCGCGGGGTCGACGGCTTCGCCTGGTCGCCGGACGGACGCCGGCTGGCGGTCCTCAGCGCGTCGCGCGGGGCGACCGCGCAAGGAGGACGCCCGGCTGCGCGGCAAGGCCGCCCCGAAGCCGCGAGCCGGGCTCGCCGCCGCCGTCCGACTACCACTACATCGACCGGCTCCAGTCGATGCTCAACGGCGCCGGCTTCATCTACGGCAGCCTGCCCGCAGCTCTGGATCGTCGACGCCGAGACCGGCGAGGCGCGCCGGCTGACCGACCTGGCGGCCGCGGATCGAGATGCCGGCCTGGTCGCCGGATGGCACCCGGATCGCGTTCGCGGCGAACCTGGCGGCCGACCGCGACCTCGGCTGGCGCAGCGACGTCCACGTGGTCGACGTCGCGACCGGCGCCCGGACCCGGATCACCGGCGGGCGCGGCTTCTTCGCGGTCCCGGCCTGGCTGCCCGACGGGCGGACGCTGGCCGTGCTCGGCCACCGCTTCCCGGCCGGCGGGCGGCAGCCGGGCCGACATCTGGCTGTTCGCGGCCGACGGCTCGGAGGGCGGCCCGCGCGGCGGGCGGAACCTGTCCGCCCGGCACGACCTGATGCCGGGCTCGGCGATGAACAGCGACCTGACGATCGGCGAGGAGCCCGCGGCTGGTCGCGACCGCGGACGGTGGGTCGATCCTGTTCACGGCCCCGATCGACGGCGCCTACGAGCTGTGGCGGATCGCCGTCGCCGACGGTTCGCTCGAGCGGCTGACCGAGGGCCGCCACTACCTGTCGGGCTGGGACGCGGTCCCGGGCCGGGCCGGCCGGCTCGTCGCGGGTCGCCGCGCTCCGCTCGTCGCCGACCGAGCTCCCCGACGTCCACGTCCTCGACGTCCCGGCTCGCCGGGTCGCAGCCACCCGCTCGAGCTGCGCCGGCTGACCGAGCTCAACCGCGAGGCGCTCGAGGGGATCGCCCTCGTCGAGCCGGACACCCGCTGGACGACCGTCGACGGGCTCCGGGTCCAGGGCTGGCACGTCGCGGCGGCCGACCCGGCCAGGCCGGGGCGGCCGGCGCGGCGACCGGCCCCGCTCGTCCTCGAGATCCACGGCGGCCCGCACACGCTCTACGGCTGGTCGCCGTCGTGGGAGTTCCAGTGCCTGGCCGGCGCCGGGATCGGCGTCTGGTACGCGAACCCGCGCGGTTCCGAGGGCTACGGCGAGGCGTTCAACGCCGCCAACTACCGCGACTGGGGCTACGGCCCGACCCGCGACGTCCTGTCCGGGGTGGACGCCCTGGTCGCCGACGGCCATGCCGACCCGGACCGGCTCGGGCTGACCGGCGGCTCGTACGGCGGTTACCTGACCAGCTGGATCGTCGGCCACGACCGGCGCTTCAAGGCGGCCATCACCTGCCGCTCGGTCAACGACCTGGTCAGCCAGATGACGACCGGCGACATCGCCGGCCCGATGTTCGGGCGGCTCGAGTTCGGCGCCGCGCCGTGGGAGGACCCGGAGCTGTACCGCGAGCTCTCGCCGCTGACCCACGCCCGGGAGATCCGGACGCCGCTCCTCATCCAGCACTCGGAGAACGACCTGCGCACGCCGATCGGCCAGGGCGAGCAGCTGTTCACCGTCCTGCGCTCGCTCCGCCGTCCGGTCCGGATGATGCGCGTCCCGGCCGAGACCCACGAGCTGACCCGCTCGGGCACCCCGTTCCGTCGGGTCGAGAACCTCGTCCAGGTCGGCGCCTGGTTCCGCCACTACCTGGTCGACGGCAAGCGCGGCCTGCCGCCGCTCCCGAAGGTCCGCGCGGGGCGCTGAGCCGGGGTCCGCGGCCGGCCGGATCCGGCACTGGCCGGGTGTATCCTGACCGCCCGATGACGACGATCCAGCGACCCGACAGCCTGGCCCGCGAGCGGGCCCACGAGCTGATCCGCGCGTTCGACGGGCGGGCGGGCTCGCTCGGCGGGCTGCTCGGGCGGGTCAGCCCGGTCGACCAGGTCGGCGTCGACGAGCGGGTCGAGGCGCTCAGGAAGCGCTCGATCAAGAAGGCGTCGAAGCTGTGGGCGCTCGACCTCGTCATCCGGATGATCGACCTGACGACGCTCGAGGGGAAGGACACCCCGGGCAAGGTCCGGGCGCTGTGCGCCAAGGCGATCCACCCACAGCCGGGCGACCCGACGATCCCCCACGTCGCCGCGATCTGCGTCTACCCGGCCCTCGTCGCCGAGGCCCGGGAGGCGCTCGGGACCTCGGGCGTCCACGTGGCCAGCGTCGCGACCGGCTTCCCGAGCGGCCAGACGTTCCTCGACCTCAAGGTCGCGGAGGCGCGCCAGGCGGTCGACGCGGGCGCCGACGAGATCGACATGGTCATCGACCGGTCGGCCTTCCTGACCGGCGACTACCTGACCGTGTTCGAAGAGATCATCGCGGTCAGGGAGGCCGCGGGGTCGGCTCATCTCAAGGTCATCCTCGAGACCGGCGAGCTCGAGACGTACGACAACGTCCGGCGGGCGTCGATCCTGGCGATGGCCGCCGGGGCCGACTTCATCAAGACCTCGACCGGCAAGGTCAGCCCGGCCGCGACGCTGCCGGTCAGCCTGGTCATGCTCGAGGCGATCCGCGACTTCGAGCGGGGGACCGGCCGGGCGGTCGGGATGAAGCCGGCCGGCGGGATCCGGACGGCCAAGGAGTCGATCCAGTACCTGGTCGTCCTGTACGAGACACTCGGCCCGCGCTGGATGACCCCGGACCGCTTCCGGTTCGGCGCCTCGAGCCTGCTCAACGACGTCCTCATGCAGATCGAGAAGGAACGGACCGGCCGGTACCAGGGTCCCGGACCACTTCACGATCGACTGACCGGTGGGGCCGATCACGCAGGCGGGCCACCGGCTGTTGCGCCCGGTGCAGCCGAATGGCCGCACCAACGGACGGGGCAGGCTCAGTGGGGTTGTTGCAGCCTTCCTGTTGCTCGTCGCTCAACAGAATGGTGGCGATAGCGGTTCGCAGCCGGCTTGACGGCTGTTTGCTGCGTGTGGTGCAACCGCAATGTGGCTGGGCCCGGCAAACTGCCGGTCACGCCCTGCGTCGGCCGTGCCAGCCGGTCGAGGAGCGCTTCAGCTTCGTCTGAGCTGGGCCGCCAGCCAGCGTCAGCGACTAACTGAACTTCGCTAACCCGCCGCCAGTGCGAGCGCTCCGACCAGGGCGAGCACCCCGCCGACGCCGACCGCGGCGTCGAGCCGGCCCCAGGTCAGCGGCCGGTACCACGTGCGCGGGCCGCTCCCGAACGCCCGGGCGTCCATCGCCAGGGCCAGCCGGTCGCCGTGGCGGATCGCCAGGACGAGCAGGCCGACGAGCAGGCGGGGATGCCAGCTCCCGCGCAGGCCGCGGATCCGGCGCGCCTGGCGGAGCGTGAGCAGGTCCTCCGCGAAGCGCGGGATCGCCTGGTACGCCGCCAGCGCGCCATAGCCGAACCGGACCGGGATCCTGCCCTGGCGGACCAGCGAGTCCACCAGCCGGGTCGAGTCGGTCGTCAACCCGAAGACGACCCCGACCGAGACGATCGCGACGACCCGGCAGCCGAGCCCGACCCCGCCGGCCGCGGCCTCGGCTACGACCCGCAGGGGTCCGATCCTGACCAGCTCCGTGGCGGCCGGGTCCGCGTTGGACGCCGAGAACAGGGTGTTGAAGACGGCGATCCCGAGCGCGGCCAGGGTGAGCGGGGCGAGCCCGCGGACCAGCCGGCCGACCGGGATCCGGCCCAGGGTCAGACCGGCCGCCAGGGCCAGCGCGGCCAGTGCCAGTGGTGGGCGGGGGTCGCGGGTGAAGGCCAGCCCGACCAGCCAGGCGAGCGCGACGCCGAGCTTGACCAGCGGGCTCGTCCGGCCGAGGACGCTCCGGAGCTGGGCGTCGCCGACCTCGATGGCGACGATCATCGAACGGGACCGTCGGCCACGATCCGGCCGTCCGCGAGCGTGACCGCCCGGGCGGCCATGTCCCGGACGAAGCGCGGATCATGGGTCGCGCTGATCAGGCAGCTCCCGTCGCGCTCCCGCTGGCGCAGGATCTCGACCAGCCCGCGGTAGCCGTTCCGGTCCTGCCCGAAGGTCGGCTCGTCGAGGATGACGACCCGTGGCCTGCGGACCAGCGTCGACGCCAGCGACAGGCGGCGCTGCTCGCCACCCGACAGGGCGTACGGGCTCCGCTCGCCGAACGCGCCGAGCGGGAGACCGAGGCGCTCCATCACGGCCTCGACGCGCGGTCGTTCGTCGGCGGACAGGCCGACCATGACCTCGTCGGCGACCCGGTCGGCGAGGAACTGCTGCTCCGGGTCCTGGAAGACGAACCCGGCCCGTCGGGCCAGCTCCCGGGCGGGCAACCGGGCCGGCTCGGCCCCATCGAGGTCGACCCGACCCCGATCCGGGCGCAGCAGGCCGACCAGCAGCCGGGCGAGCGTCGACTTGCCGCTGCCGTTGGGGCCGATCAGGGCGACCTGCTCGCCCTCGGCGACGGCCAGCGAGACGTCGCGGATCACGGGCCGCCCGCGCTCGTAGCCGAAGCCGACGCCGTCGGCGACGGCCAGTGGCCGGCCGGGCGTCGGCGAGGCGGTCGGCCGGCGGCGGGGCCGATCCGCCCCGGGGCGCGACCGTCGCGCGGCCGGCGGCGCGGTCGAGGGCCACCTCGACCGATTCGGGCAGCCAGATCCCTGCCCGGCGGAGCGCTTCGCCGGACCGAGCGACCACCTCGCCAGGCGAGCCCTCGTCGATGGGTCCGCCGTCGGCCCCCAGGGCGAGGACCCTGTCGGCCAGCGGCCAGGCCCGCTCCATCCGGTGCTCGACCAGGACGATCGTCGCGGCCCGAGTCGCCCGGACGGCCGCGAGTCGATCGAAGAACGTCGCCGTGCCCTCCGGATCGAGGTTGGCCGTCGGCTCGTCGAGGACGAGCAGGCCGGGTCCGGGAGCCAGCACGCCGGCCAGGGCGAGCCGCTGCTGCTGCCCACCGGACAGCCGGTTCGGCCGGCGCCGCTCGAACCCGGCCAGGCCGACCTCCGCCAGCGCCTCGGGGACCCGCCGGTGCATCCGGTCCGGCAGCCAGGCCCGGTTCTCGAGCCCGAACGCCACGTCGTCCTCGACCCGGTCCATGACCAGCTGGCTGGCCGGGTTCTGGAAGACGATCCCGACCCGCGCCGCGATCGCCGCCGGCGGGGACGTCTCGACCCGCGCCCCATCCAGCTCGAGCGAGCCGAGCCAGTCCCCGGGGCGCTCGTGCGGGATCAGGCCCGCCAGGGCCAGGGTGAGGGTGCTCTTGCCCGAGCCCGACGGTCCGACGACCAGGAGGCATTCGCCGGGCCCAAGATCGAACGAGACGTCGCGCAGGGCGGGAGCTGGACGAGTCGCGTAGCGGAAGCCGACCTCGCGGGCGCGGATCGCGACCGCCGGCCGGTAGGCGTCGATCAGCCCGGGAACCCTTCGAGGACGCCGGTCCGGCGGAGCGCCCGCACGAGCTCGCGCGAGCCGAGGGCGACGATGACGACCGCCGAGAGCGCCATCATCAGGCCGCGGACGAGCTGGACCTGGAGCGAGACGTCGGCGTAGTAGAGCGCCCAGTCGTGGATCCACGCCGCCGCCGCGCTCGCGACCGCCGCCACGACGAGGACCGGCAGGCTGTAGACGCGATAGAGGGTGAAGGCGAAGACGAGCTCCGCCGCCGCGCCCTGGACGAAGCCCGACAGGAGCGTGTCCGGTCCCCACTGGCTGCCGATGAGGGTCGAGACGCCGGCGGCGACCATCTCGGCGAACAGGGCCGCGCCGGGCTTGCGGACGATGAGCGGGGCGAGCACGGCCGGGACGAGCCAGACGGCGTAGACGAGGTCCTTGGCCCAGGGCGCGAACGCGAAGACCGGGTCGAGCGCCGCCCAGGCCAGGCTCCAGGCCCAGAAGACGAAGCCGAAGGCCACTCCGATGATCGCCGCGACGACGATGTCGCGGGTCCGCCAGGCGGTGTCGGGCAGGCCGCCGGCTCCGCTGAGCGGCGCCGGGCTCGCCCGGTCGGGGGCGCTGGTGGTCATGACTGCTCGAACCTCCGTCTCGTGCGAAACGCCGCCCCCGGTGGCCCGGGAACGGCGTCGAGTCGACGGTGTGCCTGCTTCCTACACCGGTACGAGCCGGATCAGGTTCGGCGGGTCTGTGGCCTCGGCCACACTCTCAGCGCGTTCGCGCTCCCCGGAGGCGTATTCGGTTGTGCCCCGAGTCTACTCTCCCGGGCTAGCGACCGCCACTAGTCTCGATCGAGGTCGGCGATCCCGATGGCCTCCGCGTCTGTGATGCGAGTCGCCGCATCAGGCCGTGCGCCCCATCCGCGGGCCAGTGCGCCCCACCCGCGGCCCGCACCCGTGATGCGAGTCGCCGCATCAGTCAGTCGACGTCGCGGCCGCGCCTCGAGCGGACCCGGGCTCGCCGATCCCCGGTGTGATGCGTTGACTCGCATCACAGACGAATGACAGTCCCGGGCGAGGAGTCCGACACGAGCGTGGGACCCGGTGGGGCCGGGACGCGGTGCCATAATGGCCTGACGATGACGACCGAGACGGAACCCACCCCGACCGCGGTCGCCCGGACCGGCGGGCGGGCCCCAACAGCTGGGGGCTCGGCGACGGCCAGGCGATCCCCTGGGAGTACGCGCCGGCGCCCGAGTCGCGCGACGATCGTCAGGATCCGCCCACGCTACGGCCTGTTCATCGGCGGGCGCGAGGTCGCCGGCTCGGACGGGGCCACGTTCACGACGATCGACCCGGCGACCGAGGAGCCGCTGGCCGAGGTCGCCCGGGCCACCGAGGCGGATGTCGACAAGGCGATCCGGTCGGCCCGCCGGGCGACCGGCAAGAGCTGGGGCCAGCTCCCGGGTCGCGAGCGGGCGAAGTACCTGTTCCGGATCGCCCGGATCCTCCAGGAGCGGAGCCGCGAGTTCGCCGTCCTCGAGAGCATGGACTCGGGCAAGCCGATCAAGGAGAGCCGCGACGTCGACGTCCCGCTCGCGGCGGCCCACTTCTGGTACTACGCCGGCTGGGCCGACAAGCTCGACTACGCCTTCCCCGGCCGGGTCGCCCGTCCGCTCGGCGTCGCGGCCCAGGTCATCCCGTGGAACTTCCCGCTGCTCATGCTGGCCTGGAAGATCGCCCCGGCGCTGGCCGCCGGCAACACGGTCGTCCTCAAGCCGGCCAGCACGACCCCGCTCAGCGCGCTCCTGTTCGCCGAGGTCTGCCGCCAGGCCGACCTGCCGGCCGGGGTCGTCAACATCATCACCGGCCCGGGCGAGATCGGGATGGCCCTGGTCACCCACCCCGGCGTCGACAAGGTCGCGTTCACCGGCTCGACCGCGGTCGGCAAGCTCATCGCCAAGGGGATCGCCGGCCAGGGCAAGGCGCTCACCCTCGAGCTCGGCGGCAAGGCCGCCAACATCGTCTTCGAGGACGCCCCGCTCGACCAGGCGATCGAGGGGATCGTCAACGGGATCTACTTCAACCAGGGCGAGGTCTGCTGCGCCGGGCTCGCGCCTGCTCGTCCAGGAGTCGATCGCCGGGCCGCTCATCGACAAGCTCAAGGACCGCCTGGCGACGATCCGGGTCGGCGACCCGCTCGACAAGAACACCGACGTCGGGGCGATCAACTCGAAGGCCCAGCTCGACAAGATCACCGAGCTCGTGGCCAGCCGGCGTGGCCGAGGGCGCCGAGCTCTACCAGCCGGCCTGCGAGCTGCCCGAGCGCGGCTTCTTCTTCCGCCCGACGCTGTTCACGAACGTCGCCCAGAGCCACCGGATCGCCCGCGAGGAGATCTTCGGGCCGGTCCTCTCGACGCTGACCTTCCGGACGCCCGAGGAGGCGATCGAGAAGGCCAACAACACGCCCGTACGGCCTGTCGGCCGGGATCTGGACCGACAAGGGCAGCCGGATCCTGATGATGGCCCAGCGGATGCGGGCCGGCGTCGTCTGGGCCAACACGTTCAACAAGTTCGACCCGGCCAGCCCGTTCGGCGGCTACAAGGAGTCGGGCTACGGGCGCGAGGGCGGGCTCCACGGCCTCCTCGCCTACGTCCGGCTCGAGGACCGCTGACGTGCCGTCGGTCCACCTCGGCTCGCGGCCCGGCCTCGCGGATCGACGTCCGCAAGACCTACAAGCTGTACATCGGCGGCGCCTTCCCGCGGACCGAATCCGGCCGGACGTACGTCGTGTCGACCCCGGCCGGCGAGCCGCTGGCGAACGCCTGCCGGGCCTCGCGGAAGGACCTCCGCGACGCCGTCCGCGCCGCCCGCAAGGCGTTCGAGCCGTGGGCCGCCCGGATCGGCGATGAACCGCGGCCAGATCCTGTACCGGGTCGCCGAGCTGATGGAGGGCCGGCGCGACCAGTTCGTCGCCGAGGTCGCGGCGGGGGAGGGGCTCGAGCGCCGCCCGGGCCCGCGACGCGCGTCGACCGCTCGATCGACCGCTGGGTCTGGTACGCCGGCTGGGCGGACAAGCTCGGCCAGGTCCTCGGCAACTCGAACCCGGTCGCCGGGTCGTACTTCAACTTCACGATCCCCGAGCCGACCGGGGTCGTCGGGCTCGTCGCCCCGGAGCGCTCGTCGCTGCTCGGGCTGGTCAGCCGGCTCGCGCCCGGCCCTCGTCAGCGGCAACGTCGCCGTCGTCGTCGCCTCCGAGACCCGGCCGCTCGCCGCGGTCACCCTGGCCGAGGTCCTGGCCACGTCGGACGTCCCGGGCGGTGTCGTCAACCTCCTGACCGGGCTGAAGACGGAGCTCGTCCCGGTCCTCGCCGCCCACGTCGACGTCGATGCGATCGACACCTGGGGCGTCGCTGCCGGACGCCCAGGCCGAGGTCGAGTCGGCCGCCGCCGACAGCGTCAAGCGGCTCGCCCGGCGACCGCGCGGCGTGGCCGACGAGCGCTTCGACTGGGCCGACGATCGCGCCGCCCAACGCCCCGAGTGGATCGCCGCCTTCCTCGAGATGAAGACGGTCTGGCATCCGATCGGCGCCTGAGGCGACCCTCGGCCAGGTGACCTCCCAGACCGTCGTCGAGCGACGCACCTACATCAAGGCCGATCTGCGGGTCGTCTGGACGACCCTCCACGACCCGGCCGCCCAGGACGTCCTCTACCCCGAGCTCCGCCTCGGCCCGGCCGCGCTCGAGCTGGCCGGCAGCCGGCGCGACCCGGTCGGCCCGGCTCCGGCTCGGGCCTGCTCCGGGCGAGCGTCCGGATCGAGAGCCTCGAGGCACGCCCGGAGAGCCGCTTCCGGACGCTCCTCGTCGGCGACGGCATCCGGCTCGAGCGGGGCTGGACCCTCGAGCCGGGCGCCGGCGGCGGGACCCGGGTGATCGCCGACGCCGACCTCGTGCACCGGCGGTCGGTGGGTCGGCTCGCTCGTCCGGCTCGGCCGTGGCTCGGCCGCGACCCTCGTCGAGACGAACCTGCGGATCCTCAAGGAGATGGCCGAAGGCGGCGGTCGCTGATGCCCCCGGGCGTGCTCGCCCTGCTCGTCGGCGCGGCCATCCTCCACGCCGGCTGGAACATCCTGCTCAAGACCTCCGAGGACCCGCTCCGGACGGCGGGGCGGGGGATGGTCGTCGGCGCCGCCGTCCTCGTCCCGGCGGGGCTGGTCGGCTGGCTGGTCGTCGGTCGCCCGGCGATCCCGACCGAGGCCTGGGCGCTCGCCCTCGTGTCGGGGATCCTCGAGGCGGTCTACTTCGCCCTCCTGTCGGGCGCCTATGCCCGGGGCGACCTGTCGCTCGTCTACCCGATCGCCCGCGGGACGGCGCCGGTCCTGTCGGTCGTCGTCGGGATCGTCTTCCTCGGCGAGCGCCTCGGGCCGCTCGGGGCGGTCGGGGTCGTGCTCCTGCTCGGCGGGGATCCTGTCGCTCCAGCGCCCGTGGGCCATCCTGCGCGGCTCCGCCACGATGCCCCGCCGGGTCCGCGAGGCCGTCTGGCTGGCGGTCGCGACCGGCGTCTCGATCGCCTGCTACTCGGCCGTCGACCGGGTCGGCGCCCGGCTCATCGCGCCGTGGCTGTACGCGGCGCTCATCTGGACGTTCACGGCGGTCTTCCTCGTCGGCGGGATCGCCCTGGTCGACCGACGCCACCGGCGCGCCGCGGAGCGCGCCCTGGGCTCGGCGGCGGCCGTCGTCGGGACCGAGGCGGTCGAGGCGGTCGGACCGGTCGACCCACCGCCGGGCCACCCAGCCGAGACCCTGGCTGCGCCTTCGGGCCCGCCGTCCCAGGCCGCCGGCTGGGTGCGGGCCGCGATCGGCGGCCTGGTCACGGTCGGCGCATACCTGCTCGTCCTGGTCGCCTACGTGTTCGCCCCGCTGGCGGTCGTCGCGCCGGTCCGCGAGTCGGCGATCGTCCTCGTCTCGGGCTGGGGATCGTTCCGGCTCGGCGAGGCGGCGACCCGGGGCGTCGCGGTCACCAGGCTCGGCGCGGCGCTCGTCATCGTCGTCGGCGCGTTCCTCCTGGCGCTCGAGGCCTAGGCCGGCGGCGCCTCGGGCGGGGCCTTCACCACGGCCCGGCCGAACAGGCGGCGGGCCCCGCGCCGGCCGTTCACCAGCCCGACCCCGGCCAGGATGATGGCCGTCCCGACGATGGTCCGGAGGTCGATCGTCTCGTTCAGGACGAGCACGCCCATGACGATCCCGACGATCGGCATGACGTAGGTGATGAGCGACATCCGGGTCGCGCCGAGGACGTGGACCAGCCGGAAGTAGATGAGGTAGGCGAGCGACGAGCCGAAGACGCCCAGCCAGACGACCGCGAACAGGGCCCGCGGAGTGTCCGGCAGGTGGATCGGCGACTCGAGGATCAGCGCCAGCACGGTCGTGATGAGCAGGGCGAAGGTGACCTGGAAGAACGCCGGCACGGTCGGGTGGAAGCCGCGCATCCGGACCCGGACGAAGACGTTCCCCGCGGCGTACGAGATCGACGACAGGACGAGCGCGATCTCGCCCGGCAGGGACGACGTCGAGCCGCCGCTCAACCCATGGCTGAACAGGACGACGACGCCGCCGAAGCCGAGGGTCAGACCGACCAGCCGGTTGAGGGTGATCGCTTCCTCGGCCAGGGCGAGCGAGCCGATGACGATCGTGAACAGCGGGGTCGTCGCCTGAAGGATGGCCGCCAGCGAGGAGTCGATGTAGCGCTCGCCCCAGGTGATCAGGCTGAACGGCAGGACGATGTTGAAGACGGCCATCACGACCAGCTTCCCGTACGTCGCCCGGTCGCGTGGGAGGGTCACCCGGGCGAGCTTCAACGCGACGCCCAGGACGAGCGAACCGAAGAACAGCCGGCCGGCGATCAGGGTGAGCGGCGAGAGCGTCTCGATCCCGATCTTGATGAACAGGTAGCTGCTGCCCCAGAAGAACGAGATGAGGCCGAACAGCAGCCAGTCGCGGGAGGTCGGGTGGGACGGCATGGCTGGCATCATACCTCGCGTTGGCCTAGGCCGATAGGCCAATATCGATGTTCCGGATCGTGCCGCCGACTGCCCGGACCCTCATGCCGGCGCGTCGGTCCCGGGGTGTCCTCTTGCGGAGTCTTGAGTGGGTACCTGCCACGGCCTGTCACCTTCGGGTCTCGGACGGCCCTGGCGCGGGCCATCATCACGCGGAAGCACTCCGCGTGGTGGTAGGTGATCGTTCGGCTCGTCCGAGGCGGCGTCTGCGAAGCGTGAGCCCGAAGGGAGACGTTGCCCACGCTCCATCCGGGGTGCCTCGAGGCGACCTGACCGGGCCGGCCCCCGCCGAGAGTCGCCTTAGCAGCACGGGGGTCGCTGTGCCGCGAACGACCGGCAGCCGCGGGACGCATGCCCCGCGGATACCATGGCGAGCGACCGACCAGAGGAGGAGCCAACCCTGAGCGGATCCGCCGCGCTCGATCCGACGGCCTCCACCACGGCCGCGCCCGGCCCGACCGCCCTGACCCCGGCCGATCTCTCACCGGAGGCCCTCCGGGTGGCCTTCTCGTCGGCCTTCCCGGGACCGACCGAACCGGGTCCGATCGACATCGTCCGGGCGCCCGGGCGGGTGAACCTCATCGGCGAGCATACCGACTACAACCAGGGTCTCGTCCTTCCGGTTGCGATCGACCTCGAGGTCCGGATCGCGCGGCGCCGGCGGGCCGACCGCCGCGTCCGGGTGGCGCTCGCCGCGACGGGCGAGACGAGCGAGCTCGACCTCGGCGCGATCGGTCCACCGACCGGCGGCTGGATCGACTACCTGGCCGGGACCGCGCGGGAGATGGCGGCGGCAGGACTCCCGATCGGCGGCTTCGACGGCGTCCTGGCGAGCACCGTCCCGGCCGCCTCCGGGCTGTCGTCGTCGGCCGCCCTCGAGCTGGTCGCCGCCTGGGCGCTGTCCGGTCCGGGGGGACCGGCGGCCGGCCCGCTCGACCTGGCCCGGATCGCCCAGCGCGCCGAGAACGAGTACGTCGGGGTCCAGTGCGGGCTGATGGACCAGTTCGCCTCGGCCTGCGGGGTCGCCGGGCACGCGGTCCTGCTCGACTGCCGCTCGCTCGACAACCACCCGGTGCCGCTCCCACCCGAGCTCGTCCTGGTCGTCGCGCACACCGGGATGCCGCGGACGCTCGGCACGTCGGAGTACAACGCCCGGCGGGCGGACTGCGAGCGGGCGGTCGCCGAGCTCGCGGCCCGAGAGCCGGCGATCCTCTCGCTGCGCGACGTCGACTTGCCCCTCCTGGCCCGCCACCGCGACGCCCTCGACCCGGTCGCCCTGCGGCGGGCGGAGCACGTCGTCGCGGAGAATGCCCGGGTCCTCGAGACGGAGGTCGCCCTCCGTGCCGGCGACCTCGCCGCGGTCGGAGCGCTCTTCGCGGCCAGCCACGCCTCACTCCGGGATCGCTTCGAGGTCAGCTCACCCGAGCTCGATGCCCTCGTCGAGATCGCGGTGGGATCGCCCGGGGTCGTCGCCTCCCGGATGACCGGGGCCGGGTTCGGCGGCTGCACGATCACACTTGCCCGACCGGACGCGGTCGACGAGCTGCGGGCCAGGATCGAGCGGGATTACCCACCCCGGACCGGTCGGACCCCGCGGCTGTGGGTCGTCCACCCGGTCGCCGGAGCCGGCGCTGTCACGGACTAGCGGGCACCCTCGGTCACCAGGAGCAGGCGATCCTCCATCTGTGCCCTCCGAATGTGGCCGACCGCCTGATCGTACGATCGCTCAGCCAGCCGCCGCACCGACGGTCTCTCGCCGGATGCGTTTGAGCGTCTTCATGACGTCCTCGCCGCCCCGCCCGAACAGGTCGTGGAGACGCACGTACTCGCGATACAGATCGTCGTACACGCCTCGATGGGCTTGGGTGGGGCGATACGTCTCGTCGCGGAGGCGGGCCATCCGCCGCGAGGCCTCGGTGATCGAGTCGTACCCGCCGCCGTCGGCCCCGGCAGCCACCGCCCCGAACATCGCCGAGCCGAGGGCCGGAGTCTGCTCGGACGCCGGGATCCTGAACTCCCGTCCGGTGACGTCGGCGTAGATCTGCATCAGCAGCTTGTTCCGTTCCGGCAGGCCGCCGCACGCGACGATCGACCCGACCTCCACGCCGTGGGATTCGAACGCATCGACGATGACGCGCGTCCCGAAGGCGGTCGCCTCGATCAGGGCCCGATAGACGTCGGGTGGCTTCGTGGCGAGGGTCGCCCCGACCATCAGACCGGTGAGCTCCACATCCACAAGGACGGAGCGATTGCCGTTCCACCAGTCGAGTGCCAGCAGTCCCGACTCGCCCGGCCGGAGTCTCGCTGCTTCCTGCTCGAGCACCCGGTGAACGTCCGTCCCCCTGTCCAGGGCCAGCTCGTGATAGGCGGGCGGGACCCCGTTCTCGACGAACCAGGCGAAGATGTCGCCGACCGCCGATTGGCCGGCTTCGAAGCCGAAGAGCCCGGGGATGATCCCGTCCTCGACGACCCCGCACATCCCCTCGACGGTCGCGGTCCGCTGCCCGAGCACCATGTGGCAGATGCTCGTCCCCATGATCGCGACCATCGTTCCGGGCTCGGTCACCGTCGCCGCCGGGACCGAGACATGGGCGTCGACGTTGGCGACCGCGACCGCAGTCCCCGGCTGAAGCCCGGTCCAGGCGGCAGCCCGCGGGCTGAGGCCTCCGGCCCGCCGGCCGATCGGCGTGATCCGCCGGGACATCTTCTCGTCGATCACGTGCTCCAGGCGTGGGTCGAGGGCCGCGAAGTAGGCCTCGGGTGGGAAGCCGTCGCGCTTCGACCAGATCGCCTTGTAGCCGGCCGTGCAGCTGTTGCGCGTCTCGACGCCGGTCAGTTGCCAGACGATCCAGTCGGCACCCTCGATCAGCCGGTCGGCCGCCCGATAGATGTCGGGATCCTCGTCAAGGATCTGGAGCGCCTTCGAGAAGAACCACTCTGACGAGATCTTGCCGCCGTAACGCGCCAGCCAGGGCTCGCCGCGTTCCCGAGCGACCGCGTTGATCCGGTCCGCCTCCGGCTGTGCGGCGTGGTGCTTCCAGAGCTTGACCCAGGCGTGGGGCCGGCGGCGGAACTCGGCCAGCGAGCACAGCGGCGTCCCGTCGGCGGTGGTCGGCAGCATCGTGCACGCCGTGAAGTCGATCCCGACTCCGATGACGTCCGGGGGCTTGACGCCGGTCTCCGCGAGCAGCCGCGGGACCGTCTCCTGGAGGGTCCGGATGTAGTCCTCCGGATCCTGGAGAGCCCAATCGGGTTCGAGGCGGACATCGTCGTCCGGCGCCGGGAGACGCTCATCGAGGACGCCATTCGCGTACGGATAGACCGCGGTCGCGAGCTCCCTCCCGTCGGCCGTATCGACGAGCACCGCCCGCCCCGACTCCGTGCCGAAATCGATCCCGATCGTGTACGTGTGGCGAGTCATGCCGGGCTCCGATCGGCCGCTCCTCCCGGTGACGGTTCGATGACGACCTTGAGGCCCCGCCGTTCCGAGAGCGCGGCGAATCCATCCCGGGCGCGAGACAGCGGCAACCGTTCGGTCAGGAGCGAGCGCAGATCCACGCGCCCCGCCTCCGCGAGTCGGATCGCGCGCGGCAGGTCGGCGGGCTCCATCCGACGGGAGAGCAGCAGCTTGAGGCCCTTGCGCCGCGCGACCGACGCCGTGAACGATGTTCGGTCGTCGGCCGGGATGCCGATCAGGACGACGCGGCCACCGGGCCCCACGGCCTGGACCGCGGAACCGACCGCCGCGTCCTCACCGGCGGCTTCGAACGCGACGTCGACGCCCGAGGCAGGGCCGAGCTCCCGGTCCGCGACAGCGGCGTCGCCGTCGTCCGTCGCCAGGGCGGCCTGGGTCGCGCCCATCGCCTGGGCGGCGGCGACGCGATGCGGGAGGCGGTCGGTCGCGATGATCGGCCGCGTCCCGATCATCGCGAGAAGCTGGACCAGGAGCAGGCCGATCGGGCCGCAGCCGAAGACGCCGGCGCTCATCCCCGGCCCCACCCGGCCCAGCTCGAGCGCGTGGAGGGCGACGCCGAGGGGCTCCAGGATGGCTCCCTCGGCATCGGAGATCGCGTCCGGCAGCCGGTGGGCGAGTCGCTCCGGCCAGGTCATGAACTGGCGGAGAGCACCGTCGGTCGAGCCGTGGCCGGCAAATCGCAGGTCGCGGCAGAGGGGTGCGCGTCCGGCCAGGCAGACCTCGCAGCGCTCGCACGGGATCGCCGGATCGACCGCCACCCGTTGGCCTGCCCGCGGGCCGCTCTCGATGACGGCGCAGAACTCGTGGCCCAGCACCAGTGGACGGGTCAGGACCGCGTCACCGATCCCACCTTCCGAGAACCAGTGCCGGTCCGAGCCGCACAGCCCGACGGCCGTGACGCGGAGCAGGACTTCGTCGCGACCGGGCTCCGGCCGGGGCTCATCGTGGAGGCGAAGGTCGCCACGCCCGTGGAGCCGGAGGACCTTCATCGACCTGGTGCACCCTGGACACGCATCGGTTTCATCGGGGCTGTCCGTAATACGCTCCCGGACCGTGTTTGCGCAGGAAATGGCGGTCCAGCAACTCGGCGCCGATCGGCTCGATGCTCGGCTCGAGCAGTACCGTGCGAACGGCCAGCGCGGCGACCAGCTCGAGGGCGATCGCGTTCTCGACCGCCTCCGCCGCGTCGGCCCCCCAGGTGAACGGACCGTGCGAGGCGACGAGGGCCCCCGGCGTCTCGAGCGGCTCGAGCCCTGGGCCGTCGAACGTCTCGACGATCACCTCGCCGGTCATCTGCTCATAGTCGCCCCCGATCTCCTCGCGGCTGAGGCGGCGAGTGACGGGCACCGGCCCATGGAAGTGATCGGCGTGCGTCGTGCCCAGGCAGGGGATCGGGCGTTCGGCCTGGGCCCAGGCGGTCGCGAAGGGCGAGTGGGTGTGGACGACACCGCCGATCGATGCGAAGCGGCGGTAGAGAACCAGGTGGGTCGGCGTGTCGGACGAGGGCCGATAGCCGCCCTCGACGATCCGGCCGTCGGCAAGGGCGACCACGACCATGTCGGGGGGCTCGAGATGGTCGTACGGAACCCCGCTCGGCTTGATGACGATCACCCCCGCCTCGCGGTCGACCCCGCTGGCGTTTCCGAAGGAGAGTGTGACGAGACCTGCCCGGGCGATCTCACGGTTCGCCTCACAGACCCGCTCGCGGAGCTCTGACAGAGACATGCCGCAACCTCTAACGCCCGTCCCCGGGCCCCGCGGCCGCGCCGGTGCGCGAACCCAGCGGTGCCGCGGTCGAGTCGCGGACGACGAGCTGGGGGCGGAACACGCGGGTCGTCGACTCCCGTTCTCCCGGCTGGCCACTCGCCACGATCGCCATCTGAACCGCGGCGCCGACCATCTCGGCGACGGGCATGTGGACTGTCGTCAGGGCCGGCACGGTGGAGGCGGCCAGGGGGATGTCGTCGAAGCCGACGACCGAGAGGTCGAGCGGAACCCGGATCCCGGTGGCGAACGCGCCGTGGAGGATGCCGATCGCCAGGACGTCCGTCGAGGCCACGACGGCCGTCGGGGGGTTTGCGAGCTCCATCAGGGCGCGAAGCGCCGTCTCACCGCCGGCCGGCGTGTTCGTGACGTGCTGCACGTAGCCGTCGTGGACCTCGAACGTCCGGCGCGCCATGGACTCCACGTACGCGGCCTGGCGTTCACGGATGTCCCCGAGAAGCCTGCCGCTGATGAAGGCGATCCGCCGGTGACCGAGCCTCGCGAGGTGCGCGATCGCCGTGTCGATGCCAGCCCCGTTGTCCACGTTCACCGCGGGAGTGCCACGGAGCTCGGACCCCTGCCAGAGCGCGACGACCGGAACATGCGTGTCGCGGAGGTCGTCGATCAGGCGGGGCTGGTCGCTCATGTCCCCGAGCAGCAGGATCGCGTCGCACTGCCGCGCCTCCAGGATCGCCGCGAGGGCGTACGCCTCGGTCGCTCTCGAGTGAGCGTGCCCGAGCACGATGTTGTAGCCGAGCGCTCGGGCCTTGATCGAGACCGCCTCGATCGCGCCCGCGAAGAACGGGTCGGTGATGTCCCGGACGATCGCTCCGAGCAGCATGGTCGGAGCTCCCCTCAGCGCTCGTGCGAGGGGGTTGGGGCGATAACCGAAGCGGCGCGCGGCAGCCTGCACGCGCTGTCGTGTCTCGGGTGCGATGGGGACGCTCAGGGGCGCGTCGTTGAGGATGCGCGACACGGTGCTGCGCGACACGCCGGTCGCCAGCGCGATGTCCTTCATCGTCGTCGGGCGCGTCCGCTCCGGCCGTGGCGAGGTCGCGTCCGCCTCCAGCGCCGGCGACGTCGCGTCTCGCTCCGCCGGCACCGACGTGGTCAGTGGCCCGTTGCCCGGTCCCGCGGCGCCCATCTTCATGGCCATCAGTACTCGAACCGACGCCGCAACAGGGCGTGGATCGAGACCGAGATCAGGATGACTGCGCCGTAGACCACCTGCGGGTAGTAGTCGCTCAGGCCGATCGCCACGAGGCCGGCGCTGATCCCACCGATCATGAACGCGCCGAGGAAGGTCCCCCAGACGCTGCCGCGACCGCCGAACACCGAGGTACCCCCGACGAACACCGCGGCCAGCGTGGGGAGCAGGTAGCCATCGCCCAACGGCCGGGTAGTAGTTGACGACCTGGAGGCTGTTGAGAAGGCCGGCGAACGCGGCCGCCACCCCGACCAGCACGAACAGCGTGATCCGCGTCCGCCGGATCGGGATGCCCATGAGCGCGGATGCCTGAGCGTTGTCACCGATCGAATAGGCGTTCTGCCCAAGACGATGGCGGTTGAGGAGCACCCAGGTGACGATCGCGATCGCGATCAGCCAGATGAACTCCATCGGGATCCCGAACAGCTTGCCGACCAGGACGTCGTACGAGGGGGCTGGACTGGGTCGTCACCAGCGGATACTGCTTGCCGCTCGACGAGCGCGACGGCCAGGCCCCGGTAGAGGAACTGGGTGCCGATCGTGACGACCAGCGAGGGGATGCCGATATACGTCACGACGACGCCGTTGAAGAGCCCGCACATCAGGCCGACCGCCAGCGCGGCCACGACCCCGAGCTCGACGCTGCCGGTCAGCTTCCAGGCCGCCACGAAGCCGACCATGCCCAGCGACATCGTCGATCCAAACGACAGGTCGATGTCGCCGGCCACGATGACCATCGTGAGGAGCATCGCCACGATGGCGAAGAACGGCGTCGTCTGGGCAAACGACTGATAGATGGGGACGGCCAGGAACGTCCTCGGAGCCAGCACGACGAACACGGCCCACAGCAACACGAAGGCCGCCGTGATGCCGATCTGCGACGCCCATGGGGCGAGGAGGGTGCCGATGGAGCTTCGCCGCGATGCGGCAGTCGCCGCCCGCGTGCTCACGCGACACCTCCCGCGGTGTCCGGGTGGCCGTCGGTCGCGCGGTAGCGTTCGGCCTCGGTGTAGGTGCCCCCGGAGGCGACCTCGCGCATGATGTCCATCAGCTCCTCGAGCGAGTACCGGGAGGTCGGGAACTCGCCCGCCACGCGACCCCGGTCAAGGACGACGATCCGGTCGGCCACCGAGTAGACATGGAAGATGTTGTGGTCGATGAAGATCGTGGACTTGCCGGCGGCCCGGATCCCCTCCACGAAGTGCAGGAGCTTCTCGGTCTCCTTGAGCGAGAGGCCCATGGTCGGCTCGTCCAGGATGATGATGTCGGCCTGGAAGTGGAGCGCCCGGACGATGGCTAGGCCCTGCCGCTCGCCGCCCGACAGGCCCGTCACGCTGGTGTTCGGCGTCAGCGCCACCGACGTGAAGCCCATCGATTCGCCCATGAGCTCCTCGGTTGATCGGCGCATCTCGCCGACGCTGGAGGAACCCGAGCGGGCCGCTGAGGGGCCGGCCCATGAAGATGTTGCGCCACAGCGGCAGCTGCTCGGCCAGCGCCCGCTCCTGGTAGACGGTCTCGACGCCCAGCGCGCGCGCCTTCGGGACGGTGAGGCCCTCCACGCGCCGCCCGTTGAACCGGATCTCGCCCTCATCCGGCCGATGGACGCCGGTGATGATCTTGATCAGCGTCGACTTGCCGGCTCCGTTGTCGCCGAGCAGCCCGACGACCTCGCCATGGCCAAGATGGAAGTTGACGTCCTCGAGGACGCGGACGCCACCGAACGACTTCGAGACGTGGCTGAGCTCCAGCCTGAGCGATGGGGCGGCGGCGACGATGTCCGGCTGGCGGGCGCCGGCGGCGCCTCCGCCAGCCGGCTGACCGCTCATCGAATCAGCGGTCGTCCGCCATTACCGGATCTGCTGCTCCACGAGCGGGGCCAGGAAGTCGACGTTCGACTTGTCGATGAAGCCGCCGCCGGTGTTGATGAACAGGCCACTGAACCCGTACTTCTCGGTCAGGCAGAGCTGCTCGACCGCCAGGAAGCCCTGGAGGTACTGCTGCTGGTCGATGACCAGGCTGATGTAGCCGTCCTTGATGCCTTGGACCGTCGCTGCGGAGGCATCGAAGCCCGCCATGTAGACCGTGCCCGGCAGCGAGGTTGGCGGCCTTCATGTACGTCGGGATCGTCGACGTCAGGTTGCCGTGGTCGATGAACATCGCCTTGACGTCGGGATGCGCCGAGACGTAGCCGGTGAACATCGGCAGTCGCCGTTGGCCGGGTCCTTGTTCGTCGCGTCGTCGATCTCGAGATAGTCCACCGTCAGGCCGGCGGTCTGCGAGCGCGTCGATGATGCCCTGGGTCCGCTCGCCGCGGCCCGGCTGGGCCTTGAGACCCCAGACGAACGCGCGATCGCCGGACTTGAGGCCGCCGCGGGTGATCGCCTCGTTGGCGAGTGCTGCGCCGGCGTCATGGAGCACCGCGCCGACGTAGCCGAAGCCCGGCCGTAGCGTACTCGGCCTCGGCCTTCTGGAGCTCGGTGTTCATTGCGGTGACCAGGATGCCCTCGTCCTCGGCCTGCTTGATGAGCGGGTCGAAGGCGTCGTCACCGGGGTGACCCATGATGGCGATGCCGTCGGGCTTCGTCGCCACCGCCTGCTGGAACTGGGTGATCATCTTGCTCGGATCCCAGTCCGACCATTGGTACGTGATGTCGGGTCCGAAGGCTGCCTGCGCTGCCTTGGCACCGTTGTAGACGACCGTCTCGAAGCCACCGCCGGCGGTGCCGCCGGGGAAGAAGACGATCTTCATGCCTTTGCAGAACTGAGCGGCGGCTGGGCGTCGTGCCGCCCGCACTCGCCCCGGGCGATGGGCTGGCGCTGGTGCCACACGCCGCGACGGCGAACACGAGGGTGGTCAAGAGCGCGACCAGTCGCCACCATGGCTGTGCCTGATACCCATTGGTCGGAGACTTGCTCATAACGGTGCACTCCTCTGTCGGGTGAGCCCGGGTTCCTCCTGCTGACATTGGTCCTCCTCTCGGCGAGTGCTCCTCCCTTCTGATCCGGCACCGCGGTCGGTCGATGACCGCGCCCGAGCAAGGCGGTCAAGCCCGACGGCGGCGGTGATCGTGCGCCCGCTCACAGCCCACCAGCCAGGCGGTAGAACGCCTGGTTCCACCTGAGCTCCTTCTTGAACGCGGCCACGCTGGTGGCGCTGTCGATGTCGACGAGCTCAAGGTCCGCCATCTCCGCGAAGTCCGAGAGATGCACGGCGGTGAGCGCGGTGCTGAAGCTCGTGTGATGCGGTCCGCCCGCGAGCAGCCATGCCTCGGCTGCGGTCTTCAGGTTCGGCCGGGGTTGCCAGACCGCCCGGGCGACGGGCAGGCGGGGCAGCGCCTCGGCCGGACGCACCACGTCCACCTCGTTGAGCACCATGCGGAAGCGATCGCCCAGGTCGAGCAGCCCGACCGCCACCGCCGGGCCTGGGGCGGCCGTGAACACGAGCCGAACGGGATCGGCCTTGCCGCCGATGGACAGCGGATGGATCTCGCACGACGGCGTGTCGGCCGCGATCGAGGGACACACCTCGAGCATGTGGGCGCCGAGCACCATCGGCGCGAAGGGATCGAGATGATATGTGTAGTCTTCCATGAAGGACGTGCCGCCCTCAAGCCCGGTGGCCATCACTTTCATCAGGCGGACGAGCGCGGCGGTCTTCCAGTCGCCCTCGGCGCCGAAGCCGTAGCCGTCAGCCATGAGGCGCTGGACGGCGATCCCCGGCAGCTGCGCGAGCCCCTCGAGGTCCTCGAACGTGTCGGTGAAGGCCTTGAACTCGCCGGCGTCGAGGAAGGTCCGCAGCCCGATCTCGATCCGCGCCGCGTCGAGCAGGGCCTGCCGCCGATCGCCATCCTTGCGGAGCGACGGGGCCATCAGGTACGTGTCGTCGTACTCGTCGACCAGGCGGTCCACGTCCTCGTCCGACGCCGCCCGGATGGCCGCGGCGAGCTCGCTCACGCCGTGGCCATTGACCGAGAAGCCGAGCCGCAGCTCCGCCTCGACCTTGTCGCCCTCGGTCACCGCGACCTGGCGCATGTTGTCCCCGAAGCGAGCGATCCGAAGCCCGTGGGCCGCGCGAAACGCACAGGCGGCGCGCGACCAGACCCCGACCCGTGCCAGCACGTCGGGGTCCTGCCAGTGACCGACCACGGTCGTTCGGTTCCGTCGTAGGCGCGTCTCGATGTACCCGAACTCACGGTCGCCGTGGGCCGACTGGTTCAGGTTCATGAAGTCCATGTCGATCTCCGCCCACGGGAGATCGCGGTCGAACTGGGTATGCAGGTGGAGCAGCGGCTTCTGGAGCGCCAGGAGCCCCGCGATCCACATCTTCGCGGGCGAGAAGGTGTGCATCCAGCCGATGACCCCAACGCAGCTGCGGGTCGCATTGGCCGCCAGGCAGACGTCGTGAATCGTTTCGGGGGTCGTCACGACGGGCCGGTAGACGACGCGAACCGGGATCGCAGCCGAAGCGTCGAGCCCGCGGGCGATCTGCTCGGCGTGCGCCGCGACGCGCCGAAGCGTCTCGTCGCCGTAGAGCTGCTGGCTACCGGTGACGAACCAGACCTCGAACTCGGGGAGCGCCTTCATCGGTCCTCCCGAACGGCCGCTGGGGCCGCTCGCGCATGGGACGCGACTGGTGATCGAGGGTGTTCCGGCGGAACGATGCTGCCCGAACCGGCGAGAGACCAAGAGTACCCAGCTTGCGCCGGTTGCGCACTCGAGTGTATGCACACGAGTGCATCACCGTCAAGAGACAATCGAGGGCCCGTCAGGCCAGCGATTCTGTCCGCCCCAAGGGGAGGGCGACCGCGGCGCATTGGAGTACGGTGTGGTGGCTGGTGCTGACGGTCATGGGGTTGTTCAGCCACCTCTTGGTGCGGCCGCGGGCCGCGTGGCAACGAGGAGATCGATGGCGACGTCGCGCGGGACCGGAACGCGTCGCGGCACGAATCTCCTTGCGGACCCGCACCGCCGGTACGATCCGCTTACGGACGAGTGGGTGCTGGTGTCCGCCGCGCGCACCGTTCGCCCATGGCTTGGTCGCCAGGAGGCGCGTCCGCCGACCCTGCCGGCGTACGACCCGACGTGCTACCTCTGCCCGGGCAATGCGCGCGCCAGCGGCCACGCCAACCCAAACTACACGGAGACGTTCGTCTTCACGAACGACTTCGCCGCGCTCCGTCCGGACAGCAGCAGCCGAGCTGTTCGAGCAGGGCCTGCTGCGGGCCGAGGGCGAGCGCGGCACCTGCCGGGTCGCTCTGCTTCTCGCCGCGCCATGACCTGACGCATGGCCCGGATGTCGCCCGACGCCGTGCGCACGATCGTCGACCTGTGGGCCGACCAGACGACCGAGCTCGGCGAGTCGCTACCGCTGGGTCCAGGTGTTCGAGAACCGGGGCGAGGCGATGGGCGCCTCGAACCCGCATCCGCACGGCCAGATCTGGGCGGGCACGCGCGCTGCCGGTCCAGGCGGCCCGGGAGGGCGCCGCCCAGCTCCGCCACTTCGAGGCGACCGGCCATCGCCTCCTCCTCGACTACGTCGACCAGGAGCACGCCGGGCCGCGGGTCGTCGAGGAGAACGACGAGTGGCTCGCGCTCGTGCCGTTCTGGGCCGCCTGGCCATTCGAGACGCTGGTCGTGGCCAAGCGCCCGGCGACCCGCCTGGCCGACCTCGACGGCGCCGCGCGCGACGCCCTGGCCCGGACGCTGATCGGCCTGCTCAGCCGCTACGACAACCTGTTCCGCCACCCGTTCCCGTACTCGATGGGCTGGCACCAGGCGCCGTTCGACGGCGGCGCGACGCGACCACTGGCAGCTCCACGCCCATTTCTACCCGCCGCTCCTGCGCTCGGCCACCGTGCGCAAGTTCATGGTCGGCTACGAGCTCCTGGCCGAGCCGCAGCGCGACCTGACCGCCGAGGAGGCGGCCGAGCGCCTGCGCGCGGTCCCGCCCGTCCACCACCTGCTCGACGAGGAGCGTGACGAGGAGACCTGACGTCTCCGCTCGACTCGAGCCCCGCCCGCTACGATGGCGACCCACGGGACGGAGGGACGATGAAGCTCTGGGGCGGCCGGTTCGAGGGAGCGATCGATCCAGCGGGTCGCCGAGTTCACCCGCTCGATCGAGGTCGACCGGGCGCTCGCGCTCGACGACCTGGCCGGGTCGATCGCCCACGTCCGCGGACTCGGTCGGGCGGGGCTGCTGACCGGCGACGAGGTCGCGGCGCTCATCGAGGGGCTGGACGGCCTGCGCGCCGAGGTCGAGGCCGGCACGCTCGACTGGGATCCGGCCCTCGAGGACGTCCACCTCAACCTCGAGGCGGCCCTGGTCGACCGGATCGGGCCGCTCGCCGGCAAGCTCCACACCGGCCGCTCGCGCAACGACCAGGTCGCGACCGACCTCCGGCTCTGGCTGCGGCGGACGATCGACGGGCTCGACGAGGGGATCGTCGGCCTCGAGCGGGCCCTGGTCGGGCTGGCCGAGCGGGACGGCGACGCCGTCCTGCCCGGCACGACCCACATCCAGCCGGCCCAGCCGGTCCTGCTCGCCCACCACCTGCTCGCCTACGTCGAGATGCTCGAGCGCGACCGGGGTCGGCTGGCCGACTGCCGCCGCCGGGCCGACCGCTCGCCGCTCGGGGCGGGCGCCCTGGCCGGAGCGGGCTATCCGCTCGATCGCGAGGCGACGGCGCGCGAGCTCGGCTTCGACGGGGTGACGGCGAACTCGCTCGACGCGGTGTCGGACCGGGACTTCGCGGTCGAGTTCGTGGCCGCGGCCGCCCTGGCGATGGTCCACCTCAGCCGCTTCGCCGAGGAGCTGACCTGGTGGTCGAACCCGCGCTTCGGGTTCGTGCGGCTCGCCGACGCCTTCTCGACCGGCAGCTCGATGATGCCGAACAAGAAGAACCCGGACCCGGCCGAGCTCGTCCGCGGCCGCGCCGGCCGGGTCATCGGCGCGCTGGCCGGGTTGCTCGCCCTGCTCAAGGGTCTGCCGCTGGCCTACCAGCGCGACCTCCAGGAGGACAAGGTCCGCCGCTGTTCGAGTCGGCCGCCACGCTCGAGGCCTCGCTGGCGGTGACGGCCGGGATCGTCGAGACCCTGGCCGTCGACCGGGCCCGCATGCGGGCCGCCGCGGCCGAGGGCTACACGACCGCGACCGCCGTCGCCGATGCTCTCGTCCGACGCGGCGTCCCGTTCCGGGCTGCTCACCACATCGTCGGCCGGCTCGTGGCCGCGGCGGAGCGGGACGGGGTCGCCCTCGACGCGCCTCGACGACGAGACGATCGTCGGGACGCTCGCCGCGAGCGACGATCCGACCGCGGCCGGTGCTCGCCGCTGCGAGCCCGGGATCGCCGCCGGCGCTCCGGGCAGCCGCCGGGCTCGAGGCCGCCCTGGCGAGCTGCGACGTCGTCGGCGGGACGGCGCCGGACCGGGTGGCGGCGGCACTCGCCGCGGCCCGGGCACGCCTGGATGCCGAGGGCCCGCCCGGGGACGGCGACCGGGTCAGATCTCGGTCGTCGAGCAGATCGCCACGTCGCGGACGAGGTGCGGGTCCCGCGCGAACGCCCGGGCCAGGATGACGTGGAACGTCGCGTCGGTCCGGCCGTGAGGTAGCTCGATCGTCGGGAGCCAGGTCGCCGGGATGTCAGCGCGGAACGCGAGCGCCTGGCTCGCGCCGCCGAAGGGGCCGGGACCGGCCAGCCGACCGACCCACACGGTGAGCTCCTCCTCGCGCCCGCTCGGGACGGTCGCCCTGACCTTGACCCGCAGCTCGGCACGGATCTCCTGGAGGTCGAGCTGGCCGCGGGTCTCGATCATCAACCGGCCGTCGATCGGGGCGCCGACGCAGATCGGCATCGGCTTGATCTCGACCGAGGCCCGGGCCTCACCGACCGCCGAGTCGGCCGACTCGTACAGCGCGAACTCCCCGACCCGGACGACGCCGGCCCGCAGGAGGGCGGTCGGCTGGAGGACCCGGACGGGGACGACGATCGCCGAGTCCGGCTGGCCGGGCCGGTCGAGCTTGACCTCGAGCTCCCAGGTCAGCCGGCTGACGGTGGCCTCGAGGGTCGCCGGACCGAGCGGCGGGACGGGCACCTCGAACGGGATCTCCCGACGCTCGCCCGAGGTCGAGCTGGATCGGCCCGGCGAGCTGGACGGGCAGGCGCTGGAGCTCGTCGGTCCGGGTGACCGTATGGCTGCTGGTGTGGCCCTGCCCGTCGGTCGTCGTCTCGTCGAACTGCCACTGCTCCGTGGCGATGAGCGCGGCGAGCAGGCCGCGGCCGTCAGCCTCGCCGAGGGCCTCCAGGGCGAGCGTGCCGTTCAGCGTCGTACCGGGCAGAAGGTCGCTCCGCTCCAGCTCGAGTCGCCAGAGGATGCCATGGCTGTTCGCCCGGGCGACGATCGCGGTCATCGGCTGTCGTCGGGGCTGGACCGCCGGGCTGCGGCTACTCGAAGTAGCCCGACAGGTCGAGGATGAGGTCGGTCTTCTTCCCGGCGCCGGCCTTGTACACGAACGAGCTCGTCCCCGCTCCCGTTGAGCGGCGCGACGAGCCCGTTGGCCATCGTGTCGCCGAGCGGGAAGTTGATCGTCGAGGTCGGCGGCGTGCGGTCGGATCGGGCGTCACCGACACGTAGCCGGCGGCCGTCTGGCCGGTCACCGTCAGGTTGCCGGTGACCGCCTGCGCACCGACCGGCACGCCCCAGTGACCATCGACGTCGAGCGTCCTCGGCGTGTTCGCGATGAACTTGCCGCGTGAGCCCCGACAGGACCGCCGTCGGGCGGGTGTCCATGATCCGCGACGGGTTCAGCGGGACGAATTGCAGCCCGCCGACGCCGGCCTCGAAGTAGCCGGTGATGTCGAGCATGATGTCGGCCGTGCGCCCCGGCCGGCGCTCCTGTAGACGATCGACAGCTCGTGCGCTCGCGTTGAGCGGGGCGAACACGCCGTTGGCCCGGTTCGCCCCGGCCGGGAAGTTGATCGTCGACGTCGTCGGGGTCGCCGTCGGGTCCTTGGTCACCGACGCGTAGCCGGCCTTGGTCGGCCCGACGACCGTCAGGTTGCCGGTGATCGCGATCGCCGTGGCCGGGACGGCCACGTCGTCCGCCGACGAGGAGCGTCCGCGGCGTGTCGCGCGTGGAACTTGCCGCTCAGCCCGGTGCCCGAGCCGGGTGTCGAGGACGCGGACCGGCGCGTGACCGGGCGTGAACGTCGCGCCGCTGTCGTCGGCCAGGAAGTAGCCGGTCACGTCGAACACGAGGTGGGTCTTCTTGCCGGCCGCCGCCCTTGAACACGGCCGACAGCTTGCCGGCCGACGAGAGCGGGATCGTCACGTTGTTCGCCCGGGTCTGGCCGAGCGGGAAGTTGATCGTCGAGGACGGCGGGCTGTTCGTCGGGGTCGACCGTGAGCGAGACGTAGCCGGCCGACTGTCTGCCCGGTGACGGTCAGGTTGCCGGTCACCGCGACGGCGTCGTCCGGGATCGTCGTCCCGTTCGGTGACCTGCCAGGTGCGGGGGACGTTCGACCGCTGAACATCCCCGCCAGACCGGTGCCGCCCGGCCGCGTGTCGAGCGACCCGGACCGGGGCGATCGGGACGTACGTCGCCCCGGCCGTCTGGAGCGGCGTGACCTTGGTCAGCCAGTCGGTCCCGCCCGGAGTACTCGTTGGCGTTCCAGACCTGGTTCGGGACCTGCGGATCCTGGGCGATCCCGACGTAGTCGCCCCAGCGCTCGCCGGCGTAGGCGCCGCTGCCGGCGGCGAGGAGCTCCGGCGCGCTGATCGAGTTCGGCGCGTCGCCGAGCGCCTGGTGGGCGGTGTAGGACGACGGGGCTGTCGCTGCTCGAGGAGCGGGTCCAGCCGACGTGGAGCGTCCCGTCGCCGGCCAGCCCGACCCCACCCATGAACAGGTCCTTGCCGCTCTCGCCGATGAGGAAGTCCTGGGTCACGGTCGGCTCGACCGTCGGGCTGACGCCGGTCGTGTCCAGTTCGGTGACCCGGACGCAATCACGGGTCGTGGAATCGCCGACGGGCATGCACGGATAGGTCGCCACGAACACGAGCCGGTCCCCCTGCCAGATCGCGTCGGTCGCCCGGAAGTCGATCGCCTGGGTCGATCGTGTCCGGGCCCGGGCTGGGTCGGCTGGGGCGGGTCCGGAATCGGCAGCGAGCAGGCTGTCAGCCGTGAGGTCCCAGGTCGCGTCGAGGTGAGCCGTCGTACCGGCGACCACGGACCCCTGATCGTCAGGTGACGAAGTCCAGGCCCGCCGGCGCCGTCGTCGTGCCGATGATCTGGTGGAGCGTCGGGCTCGTCGCCGGCGCCTGGACCGCGACGCGTGGGGTGAACGTGTCGGGGAAGATCGGATCCGGCGGCAGGAACAGTTCGATCGATGCCGAACGCCGCCGCCGTTGGCGAGGTCCGCCCAGTCCAGATAGACCGTGTCGGTGCCGGCCGACAGGCTCGAGCTCGTCGAAGCAGTCGCCGGCGCCCGGCGGGATCGCGTGGGTCTCGAACAGGTTGCCGCCGATCCCGATCTTGTCGGTCGACGTGCCCGGCGCCGGGTAGTCCGGCAGGGCGTCGTTGAAGAAGATGGACCCGAGGTCCCAGATGCCGGTCGGGTCGGATCGTCCGCGAGATCGCGAAGTCGATGTAGCCGTGTCCCGAAGAGACCGCCGCCGCCCGGGTCGCAATCCCAGCTGACCTCGGTGGCCAGCCAGCGGCCGTGGAGGCTGTCGTAGATCACGTGCGGATCGGAGTCGAACGTGATCGGGCTGGTCGGCAGGCCGAAGAAGTCGGGCAGGCTGACGTCCGGGACTGACGCACCGCCCTGGCGGTCGGTCATCCGGAGCGTCAGGTTGACGGCCTGGACGACGTGCTCGGGGCCGACGGCCACCCACGGGTCGGGCGGCTCGACGTTCGGTCAGCGGCCCGCTCGTCGAGCTCAGCCCGTCGAAGCCGGTGCCGGCGCGGCTGTGCCGTCGGCAGTTCGTGGTCGCCGGCGTCGGTGCGGACGCGACGAGGACGCCGGTCTTCGGCCGCCCGTGGCCGGCGAGCGGCTCCACGTCCCGGCGGGGCCGAGGAAGGGCAGGTGCCTTCGTGGGCCGGACCGTCGGCTTACGGCTGGCGAGCTGGCGGACGTTCGACCGAGTGTCGCGTTTGCGCCGTCCGGTGGGTCAGCCTGAGACGCTGACAGCAGCCTGTTCCGGGCGGCCTGTCCGGATGCCGTCGTCCGGTCGGGTCGTGCGCGGCCCCTGTCGCGTCCGCCTGGAGCGGCCTGGGCCGCCCCGCCGATCGATGCCGCGATGAGCAGCGCGGCCCCCAGCGAGGCGCCGGAGCGCAGCGTCGAGCGACGCACGGCCTCTCCCTCCCTTTCGCGCCGGCTCGGCGCGTCCGACCGGTCGCCGGCGGTCCGCCGCTGGCGCGACCCTAGCACGTCCGTCGAGCGGCCACCGGTCGGCCGTCGCCGGCCGCTAGGATGCCCGTCATGACGCTGTCGCTCGAGACGATCCGGCGAGCCCCGAAGGTCCTCCTGCACGACCACCTCGACGGCGGCCTGCGCCCGCGGACGATCGTCGAGCTGGCCGCCGAGACGGGCTACGGCGGGCTGCCGATGACCGATCCCGACGAGCTCGGCAGCCTGGATCCGCCGCGGCGCCGACCGCAAGTCGCTCGAGCTGTACCTCGAGACATTCGCCCACACGGTCGGGGTCATGCAGACGCCGGCGGCGATCGCCCGGGTCGCCGCCGAGTGCGCCGAGGACCTGGCCGCGGACGGCGTCGTCTACGCCGAGGTCCGCTACGCCCCCGAGCTGTCGACGGTGGGCGGGATGAGCCTCGACGCCGTGGTCGAGGCGGCGACTCGCCGGCTTCCGGGTCGGGATGGAGCGGGCCGCGGCGGCGGGCCGGCCGATCATCGTCCGCTCGCTGGCGACCGCGATGCGCCAGGCGGACCGGGCGCTCGAGATCGCCGAGCTGGCGCTGCGTCATCGCGACGAGGGCGTGGTCGGCTTCGACATCGCCGGGCCCGAGGCCGGCTATCCGCCCGGGCGCGTTCGCCGACGCCTTCCACCGGCTGACCCACGCCAGCTTCCACCTCACTCTCCACGCAGGGGAGGGCTACGGGCTGCCGTCGATCCGCGAGGCGCTCGACCTCGGCGCCGAGCGGCTCGGACACGGCGTCCGGATCGTCGACGACATCGAGGTCGACGCCGACGGACACGCGCCACCTCGGTCGCCTGGCCGCCTACGTCCGCGACCGGCGGATCCCGCTCGAGCTGTGTCCGACCTCGAACGTCCACACCGGCCTGGTCGGACTCGGTCGCCGATCACCCGATCGACCTGCTCCGCCGGCTCCGCTTCCGGGTCACGGTCAACACCGACAACCGGCTGATGAGCGACGTCACCCTGTCGAGCGAGTTCGCCGCCCTCGACGCGGCGTTCGGGATCGGCCTGGGCGAGATGGAGTGGCTGACCCTCAACGCGATGAAGTCGGCCTTCCTGCCGTTCGACGAGCGGCTCCGCCTGATCGACGAGGTGATCAAGCCGGGCTACGCCCGGCTCCGTCGCGAGGCGGCCGGCTAGCCCGGCGAGGAGGACGCATTGATCGTCCGGACCTGGCGCGGCGCGACCCGGGCGGCCGACGCCGACGCGTACGTCGAGTACCTCATGGAGACCGGGATCCCCGAGTACGAGGCGACCCCCGGCAACCGCGGGACGCTGCATGCTCCACCGGCCCGCCGGCGACCGCGCGGAGTTCCTCATCCTGTCCTGGTGGGACTCGCTCGACGATGTCCACGGCTTCGCCGGCGTCGACATCGCGACCGCGGTCTTCTACCCGGAGGACGACCGCTTCCTCGTCGAGCGCGACCTCGAGGCGTTCCACTGGGAGATCGGCCACGCCAGCGTCACGCCCAAGACGTGGCTGAACCGACGGTCGAGGTCCCGCCCGCCCGCCGGGCCAAGCTGACCCCGAAGATCATCCTCGAGGGGACCCGGCTGACCCACAAGACAGACGTGGCGTTCGCTCTCAACGAGCATCCCCGGATCGTCGGGCCGCGGCGCTACCGCTACCACTCGCCGCTCGTGTCGGCCGAGTGGTGCGGATTCACGCCGTATCCGTGGGGGCGCGGGCCGATCGACTTCGCTCCCGACGAGGAGGCGCTGGCGATGGAGACGTTCGCCACCTGGGCCCGGCTGTTCGAGCTCCAGCGCTACTACAGCTGGATCGTCGACCGGTTCCACCTGTCGGCGCGGGCGTACCAGCTGGCCGCGCCGCGGTCGCGACATCGACTTCGGCTGGCTCGAGGAGCGGCTCCTGCCGCTCGGCTTCCACGTCGCGCTCCTCGTCCGGCGGCCCGAGACGTTCGCGCCAGCCCGCGCCGAGCGCCTGACGGTGTCCGGGAAGCCCGGCCAGTACGACGACCTCGACCGGTTCGTCGCCGAGCAGGAGCTGCTCCGGCGGCTGGCCGGCGGAGTCACGCCTGCCGGTCCGCGAGATCGACGTCAGCGATGACGACATCCCCGCCGCCTGCGACCGGATCGCCGACTGGCTCGAGGGCGACGGTGGCCTCTGGGCGCCGTGGGGCTGACCCGTCGACGCGCCCGCCAGGCTTCGTGTACCGTGCCGGGGTGGCCAGACTGAGCAAGCTCCGCCGGCCCCGGCCCGGGGGCTCGAAGACGGATCGGGCCGACGGTCCCGTGGACGACGCGGGCTCCCTGGTCACGGTCGCCGGCAACCAGAACGCCAGTGGCTACCCGCAGGGCATCGCGGCCGTCGTCGTCGTCTACGCCCTCGTTCGGCTGGCCGGGCTGCTCGTCCGCTTCCTCCGCAGCGGGGAGCGCACCCGACCCTGACCGCCGGTCAGGCCGGTGTCGCCTCGGCGGATTTCGACCGTCGTCGGGAGCAAGTCCAGGAGCGGCTCGGTCCACGTCCAGGCGGCGCCGTGGTGCCGGCCGACGGCGCCGTGGCGGGCCGCCTCGACCCGGAGCGGCAGCCCGAAGATCTCGATGAACCCGACCGCCGCGGCGTGGTCGAACGCGTCGCCCTCGTCGTACGTGGCCAGGCTCTTGTCGTAGAGCGAGAGCGGCGAGCGCCGACCGACGACGATCGGCCGAGCCGTGGTCGAGCCGGATCCGGGCGTCGCCGCTGACGACCCGCTGGGACGACGCGACGTAGCCGCGCAGGTCGCGGTGGAGGGCGCTGAACCAGAGCCCGTCGTAGGTCAGCTGGGCGAGCTCGTCGGCGACCAGTCGGTTGAACCGGAGGGTGTCCTTCGACAGGGTCAGGCCCTCGAGCGCGCGGTGGGCGGCGTGGAGGACGTCGCCGCCGGCGCCTCGTAGATCTCGCGGCTCTTGATCCCGACCAGGCGGTCCTCGACATGGTCGATCCGCCCGACGCCGTGCGCCCCGCCGAGCGCGTGTGAGGCGGTCGATGAGCTCGACCGGGGTCGAGCCGCTCCCCGTCGAGCGCGACCGGGACGCCGCCCTCGAAGGCGATCGCGATCTCGACCGGCGCCGGCGCGGCGCTCGGCTCGACCGTCCACTCGTAGCGCGTCGGCCGGCGGCGCGACCCACGGGTCCTCGAGCACGCCGGTCTCGCACGAGCGGCCCCACAGGTTGACGTCGATCGAGTACGGCGACGCCTTGGTGATCGGGATCTCGATCCCGCGCGCGTGGGCGTAGTCGATCTCCTGGTCGCGCGACAGGCCCATCCCGACCCGCATCGGGGCGATGACCTCGAGCCCCGGGTCGAGCGCGTGGACCGCCACGTCGAAGCGGACCTGGTCGTTGCCCTTGCCGGTGCAGCCGTGGGCGACCGCGTCGGCGCCCTCGCGGGCCGCGACCTCGACCAGGAGCTGGGCGATGAGCGGCCGGGCGAGCGCGGTCGCCAGCGGATAGACGCCCTGGTAGAGCGCGTTGGCCTGGAGGTGCGGCCAGACGAAGTCGGTCACGAACCGCTCGCGGGCGTCGACGACGTAGGCCTTCGTCGCGCCGGCGCTCATCGCCCGACGCTCGACGCCCTCGCGGAGCGAGCCGCCCCCGACGTCGACGGTGAGGGTGACGACCTCGACGCCGAACTGCTCCCTGAGCCAGGCGACGGCGACCGAGGTGTCGAGCCCGCCCGAGTAGGCGAGGACGACCTTGTTCATCGATGGAGCCTCCGAGGGTGCGCTGGACTGGGCCTCGATCGCCCGGAACCGCTCGAGCCAGCGCTCGAGCCGGGTCTCGTCGGCGAACAGGACGAGCAGCGTATTGTCGCCCGGCCAGGGTGCCCTCCTGCTCGGTCAGCGACGACTCGTCGATCGCCTGGGCGATCGTCGAGGCCGTGCCGGGGGTGGCGATGAGGAGCAGGATGAGGCCGCTCCGGCCGACCGTGACCGGGATGTCGGCCAGGATCCGGCGGAGGCGGTCGTCCGAGCGGAGCGGGCGGACGGCGAGGTCCTCCGGGGCGACGTAGACGTGCCGGTCGCTCGCGCGGGACCTTGACCAGGCCGAGCTCGGCGACGTCGCGCGAGACGGTCGCCTGGGTCACGACGAAGCCGCGCCGGCCGAGCTGCTCGGCGAGCTCGCCCTGGCTGCCGATCGGCATCCGGGTGATGAGCTCGCGGATCGCCCGCTGGCGGTCGACCCGGGTCCCGGCGGTCGTCCCGTTGCGCATCGTCGGTCTCCTCAGGCCGCCCCGACCCGGGGCGAGCGGCTGGCGGTCAGGCGGGTCCCGAAGGTCGGGTCGTCGAGCGCCCGGGCGAGCGCATCGGGCGCCGCGGCGTCGGCGATGATCGCCTCGGCGCCCTCCCAGCCGAGCGCGGCCAGCGCGGCCCGGATCTTGGGGACCATCCCGCCGGCGATCGTGCCCGCCTCGATGAGCGCCTCCGCCTCGCCCGCGGTCAGGCTGTCGAGCCGTCGGCCGTCGGCGTCGCGGACGCCGTCGACGTCGGTCAGCAGGACGAGCTGGCGGGCGCCGAGCCCGGCGGCGATCCCGGCGGCGACGTCGTCGGCGTTGACGTTGCAGACGATCCCGTCCTCGTCGCGCGCGAGCGGGGCGACGACCGGCACCTGGCCCGCCGACGAGGAGCGAGTCGAGCAGGTCGCGGCGGAGCCCGACGACGTGGGCGACGAGGCCCATCCCGGGCACCCGCTCGGCGATGAGCAGGCCGCCGTCGACCCCGGACAGGCCGACCGCATCGACGCCGAGGTCGCGCAGGCCGGCGACGAGCTCGCTGTTGACGACCCCGCGGAGGACCGCGGCGGCCACCTCGAGCGAGGCGGCGTCGGTCACCCGCAGGCCGCCCTCGAACGTCGACGGGACGCCGAGCCGGTCGAGCCATTCGGTGATCCGCTTGCCGCCGCCGTGGACGAGGACGACCGGCCGCTTGCGGGCGACGACGGCGACCTCGCCGAGGACCTGGCGCTGCTCGGCGATCGTCGTCCCGCCGAGCTTGACGACGACGACCTCGCTCATGTCGTGTACTCCGCGTTCTCGATCACGTAGGCCTCGGTCAGGTCGCAGCCGAAGGCCTCGCCGGTACCGGCCCCGAGCCCGAGGTCGAGCCGGACGAGGACCTCGGGCGCGTCCATCGCGGCCCGCGCCGCCGCCCGGTCGAACGCGACCGGGCCGCCGGCCGGCCCGTCGAACACGAGGTGGCCGGCGATCGCGACCCGGAGCCGGTCGGGGTCGAGCGCCGCCGGCCCGCCGGCCCGTCGCGTCGCCTCCGCGGCCGGCAGGCCGCCAGCCTCGAGGACCGCGGCGTCGGCCAGCCGGGCATTGCCGGCCGCCCCGACGATCCGGCCCCAGTTCGGGTCCCGGCCGTGGGCGGCCGCCTTGACCAGGCTGCTCGAGACGACCGCCCGGGCCACCGCCCGGGCGTCGGCGTCGTCGAGCGCCCCGGAGACCTGGCAGGTCAGCAGGGTCGTGGCGCCCTCGCCGTCGGCGGCCTGCTGGCGGGCGAGGTCGCGGGCGACCGCCTCGAGGGCCCGGCCGAGCTCGCTCGCGGCCGGGCTGCCGGCGGTCGACCGGGGCCGCGCCCGCGGCGCCCGAGGCGAGCACGAAGACCGTGTCGTTCGTGCTCGTGTCGCCGTCGACGCTGAGCTGGTCCCAGGTCCGCGCGGCCGCCGGCCGGAGGAGCGCCGTGGAGGACCGCCGGCGCGACGGTCGCGTCGGTCAGGACGACCGCCAGCATCGTCGCCATCCGCGGATGGATCATCCCGACGCCCTTGGCGATCCCGGTCACGCCGGACGGCGACCGGCTCGTCACGCCGGTCCGGGCAGGCTCAGGGCGATCGTCGCGTGCTTCGTCCGCGAGTCGGTCGTCCGGAGGGCGACGGCCGCGGCCTCGAGCCCGGCCTCCGTCGCGACGAGGCCGGTCGCGACCACGTCGGCAAGGCCGGCTCGGACCCGGTCGAGCGGCAGGCGGGTCCCGATCACCCCGGTCGACAGGAGCAGGGTCGACTCGACGGGGACCCCGACCGCGTCGGCTCAGCGCCTCGGCGACCTCGAGCTGGTCCGCGTCGCCGGCCGGCCCGGTCGCCGCGTTCGCGCAGCCGCTCGTCGAGACGATCGCCCGCGCCCAGCCGTAGCGGCCCGCGCCGGCCGGCTCGCTCGCGGCGAGGTGCGCCTGCGACAGCCGGACCGGCGCCGCGGCGAACCGGTTCGGGGTGAACACCGCGGCCGCCGCGGCAGGTCCGTCGGTCGCGACGACGACCGCCAGGTCGGGCCGCCCGGAGGCCTTGATCCCGGCGGCGGTCGCTCCGGCGGCGAAGCCGGCCGGCAGCGTCGCCCGTCGCTCGACCGGCGGCAGGTCTCGAGGGCAGCGGTCCGAGCGTCGACCTCGCGGTCGGCCGGTCGGCGGTCGGGTCGGCGTGTCATGGCGCGAGCGGGAGCTGCTCGAGCCCGAGCGTCTCGGGCAGGCCGTGGACGAGGTTGAACGCCTGGATCGCCTGGCCGGCGGCGCCCTTGACCAGGTTGTCGACGACGCCGATCGCCACGATCCGGCCGGTCCGCTCGTCGAGGCGGACGTGGACCCGGGCGTAGTTGCTGCCGTGGACGTGGCGCGTCGCCGGCGAACCGGCGACGACGTCGACGAACGGCTCGTCGGCATAGGCTGCCGCGTACAGCGCGTCGAGCTCGGCCTGGTCGACCGGTCGGGTCGGCCGGACGTGGCAGCTCGACAGGATCCCCCGGCTCATCGGGATGAGGTGGGGCAGGAAGTCGACCGTGCTCGCACCGGGGTTGGCGCCGGGTCGGAGGCCGGCCGCGAGCTCGATCGCGGCGAGCTCCTGCTCGATCTCGGCGACGTGCCGGTGACCGCCCAGGCCGTAGGCCCGGACGCTCTCGTTGACCTCGCCGAAATGGAGCTCGGCCTTCGGCTCGCGGCCCGCCCCCGACACCCCGCTCTTGGCGTCGACGACGAGATCGCCGATCAGCCCGGCGCGGACGAGCGGGGCGAGGGCCAGGAGGGTCGCCGTCGGGTAGCAGCCGGGCGCCCCGACGATCCGGACCGGGGCCCCGCGAAGGGCGACGAGCGCCGAGCGATGGAGCTCCGGCAGGCCGTACACCGCGGTCTCGAGGAGGTCCGGATGGGGATGAGCGAAGCCGTACCAGCGCGGGTAGTCGGCCGGGTCGCGGAGGCGGAAGTCGGGTCCCAGGTCGATCGCGCTCGCGCCGCCCTCGACGATGGCCGGAACGAGCTCGGCGGCCGTCCCGTGGGGCAGGGCCAGGAAGACCGCGTCGGCGGTCGGCAGGTCCGCGTCGACGAGGTGCGGAGTCGAAGCGAGGTGGGGGTGGATCGTCCCGAGCGGCTCGTCGTCCCGACCCCGCCCGACGAGCCCGACGATGGTCACGGCGGGATGGCGGTCGAGGAGCCGGACGAGCTCGGCCCCGACGTACCCGGTCGCGCCGACGACGGCGACCCGGATCGTCTCCTGTGGACCAGGCCGGCGATCCGCCTCGCTCGCCGTCTCGAGGCCCGCGCTCACAGGCGCGTCCGGCCGCTCGCGGGTGGCCGCCTCGTCCCGGGGTCGGGGTGGATCGCCGTCATGGGCGCATGACTATACATGCTGATGCATAGTCATGCAAGTCGGCCCGGCCGTCCGCGGACGTTCCCCTGCGCCAGAAGGTTCAGGGGTTCGCGCAGGGCAGGCATGCGGCCCCGTGCGGCGACCCACGACCGGGAGACGAGGGCGCTCAGAGGGCCGGTTCAGCCGCCACGGGATCCGGTCGGCGGGATCGCATCAGCCGCCGACGACGTCCGGTCGGCGGTCCGGGCCGGTGACGATCACTTCGCCCGACTCGTCGAACGGCTGGGGTCCGGTCCCGATCACCCGGTAGCCGTGGTGGACCTCGGTCGCGCCGGCCGAGACCATCGCGTTGACCGGGCAGTACCTCGTGGCCGACAGCTCGATGCAGCGGCGGATCGCCTCGACGCTGACGCCGGGCCCCTCGACCTCGTGGGTGACGTCGATCCGGGTGTAGACGCGCGGGTACTCGTCTCGCTGGTCGGCTCGGACGTGGATCTCATAGCGGGTGAACGACTGGCGCTTCTTGAGGGCGATCGATACGACGTCCATCGCGCTGCACGCGGCGAGGCTGACGGCGACCGTCTCCACCGGGCTCAGCTCGCCCCGGGTCGTGTCAGCGCCGAAGATCAGCGTCCGGCCGGTCCCGGTCTCGGCGACGAACCGGTCGCCACCGTCGTGGCGAAGCGTGGCGGTGCGGATCGTGGTCATGTCGCGACGAGCTCCTGGCCGGTCGACTCGAACTGTTCGCGGTACAGGTTCGCATACAGCCCACCCTGGGCCAGGAGCTCGGCGTGGGTGCCCCGCTCGACGATCCGGCCGCGCTCGTAGACGAGGATCCGGTCGGCTCGCAGGATCGTCGACAGGCGATGGGCGATGGCGATCGTCGTGCGGCCCTCCATCAGTCGCTCGAGGGCGGCCTGGATGAGCCGCTCGCTGACCGTGTCGAGGGCCGAGGTCGCCTCGTCGAGGATGAGGATCCGCGGGTCCTTGAGCAGGACCCGGGCGATCGCGATCCGCTGCTTCTCGCCGCCCGACAGCTTGTAGCCGCGCTCGCCGACCATCGTGTCGTAGCCGTCGGGCAGCTCGGCGATCCGGTCGTGGATCGCCGCCGCGGTCGCGGCCCGCTCCAGCTCGGCGTCGGTCGCGTCCGGCTTGGCGTAGCGAAGGTTGTCGCGGATCGAGGCGTGGAACAGGTAGGTCTCCTGGGTCACGAAGCCGATCACCCGGCCGAGCGAGGCCATGGTGATCCCCCGGACGTCGTGACCGTCGATCTCGACGGCGCCCCGGTCGACGTCGTACAGCCGCGGGATCAGGTAGGTCGTCGTCGTCTTGCCCGATCCGGACGGCCCGACCAGCGCGACCAGCTCGCCCGGCGCGGCCTCGAAGTCGATCCCCTCGAGGGCGAACGCCCCGACGGCCCGCGACTCGGGGAGCTCCAGCGGCGGGCCGGCCCCGGCGGCCTCCGCCTCGGCCAGGGCGACCTCGGCCGCCGGTCCCAGCGCATCGGCCGCCCGGCTCTCGGTCAGCTCGTCGGCCTTGAGCGCGCCCGCGGCGGCCGCCACGGCCGGAGCCGGGTAGCGGAACGACACGTCGCGCAGGCGGACCCGGCCCTCGACCGACAGCGGGTCGAGGGCGACCGCGTCCGGGGCGTCGACGATCTCCGGGTCGAGGTCGAGATACTCGAAGATCCGGTCGAACAGGGCGAGCGAGCCCTGGATCTCGACCTGGACGTTGAGCAGGGCACCGAGCGGGAAGAAGAGCCGGCTCTGGAGGGTCGTGAAGGCGACGATGTCGCCGGCCGATGGCGCTCCCGCGTCACCGTTCGCGGCCAGCGTCCCGGCCAGCCAGTACACGAACGCCGGGGTGATGCTGAAGATCGTGCCGATGATCATGAAGAACCAGCGGCCGACCATCGCCTGGCGGATCTGGAGCATGGCCAGACGTCGGTTGAGGCCCCGGAACCGGTCGACCGCGCTGGCCTGCTGGCCGAACGTCTTGGTCAGCAGGATCCCGCTCACGCTGAGCGTCTCCTCGGTCGCCGCCGACAGGTCGGCCAGCGACTTCTGGGTCTCGGTGCTGACCTCGCGCCGGACCTTGCCGACCCGGAAGGTCAGGTACATGAAGAACGGCAGGACGCCGAGCGACATCGCGGTCAGCCGCCAGTCGATGAGGAACATCGCGACGATCGTGCTGATCGCGACCGCGACGTTGCTGGTCAGGTTGGCGGCCGTGTCGGTGACGACCTGCTGGACGCCGCCGACGTCGTTGGCCAGCCGGCTCTGGATCTCCCCGGTCCGGGTCTCCGTGAAGAACCGGAGCGGGAGCCGCTGGAGGTGGCCGTACAGGGCGTTGCGGAGGTCCTGCATGACGCTCTGGCCGACGACGTTGTTGAGGTAGGCCTGGCCGACCCCGATCAGGCCGGTCGCGATCGGGATCCCGATCATCAGCCCGACGTACAGGTTGAGGCGCTCGAAGTCGTGCCCGATGATGACCTCATCGAGGAGCTTGCCGAGCAGGAGCGGGTTGATCAGCCCGAGCAGGCTGGTCAGCAGGATCGCCAGGACGACGACCCCGATCTGCGGTCGGTACGGCCCGAAGAACGAGGCGATCCGGCGGAGCGTCCGGCCGCGTCGCTCCGGGGGGACGGGGTTCGGCTCCTCGGGGCGGGTCCGGAACGCGCCTCGCCCCGCCCCGCCGAATGCGCCCCGTCCCGCGCCGCCGCGGGTGCCGAAGCTCATGCAGCCGCTCACCAGGCGGTGGCCGTGCTCGCCTCGGTGATGCCCTGCTCCTCGAGCCAGCGCTCGGCATCGATGGCCGCCCGGCAGCCGTCGCCGGCGGCGGTGACCGCCTGGCGGTAGCGATGGTCGTGGACGTCGCCGGCCACGAACACCCCGTCGATCCTGGTCCGGGTGTGGTCGTGGGCGACGAGGTAGCCCTTCTCGTCGGTCTCGAGCCAGTCGCGGAAGACGTCGCTGTCGGGCTTGTGGCCGATCGCGATGAACAGGCCGTCGGCCGGCATCGTCCGCTCGGTGCCGGTCGCCGTGTCGTGCAGGCGCAGCCCCTCGACGTGGGCGTCGCCGAGGACCTCGTCGACGGCCGTGTTCGTGTGGATCTCGATCTTCGGGTTGAGGCGAGCCCGCTCGACCATGATCTTGCTGCCGCGGAACTCGTCCCGCCGGTGGAGGAGGTGGACCTTCGACGCGAACCGGGTCAGGAACGACGCCTCCTCGAGGGCGGTGTCGCCGCCGCCGACGACGGCGATCTCCTTGTCCCGGAAGAAGAACCCGTCGCACGTGGCGCAGGCGCTCACGCCGCGCCCGCGGAGACGGGTCTCGCTCTCGAGCCCGAGCCAGATCGCGCTCGCGCCGGTCGCCACGATGACGGAGTCGGCGCGGTACTCGACGCCCCGGGCCCACAGCCTGAACGGCCGCCCCGAGAAGTCCACCTGCTCGACGTCGACGTCGACGACGTGGGTCCCGAACCGGACGGCCTGGTCGCGGAAGCGGGCCATCAGGTCGGGGCCCTGGATCCCGTCCGGGAAGCCCGGGTAGTTCTCGACGTCGCTGGTGATCATCAGCTGCCCGCCGGCCGCCGACCCGGCCAGGACGATCGGGGCCAGGTTCGCCCGGGCGGCGTAGATCGCGGCCGTCAGGCCCGGCCGGCCCGGAGCCGACGATGACGACCTTCGCCTCGGTCCGACCGCCACCCGCGTCGCTCGCCGCGGGTCCACCCGGAGTCGGGCGTCGCGACCTCCGGGCCGAAGGCGATCGGGGCGGTCGCGGCCGCCAGCGGGACGGCGCCGGTATCCCCGCCGAAGTCGATCGACAGCCCGGCGAACGGGTCGGCCGGGCCGGAGCCGTTCCGGTCCCCCGGCCCCGGGGTGTTCGTGGTCTCGTCGGTCATCGCGGGAGTCCGGTCCTTGCGCTCGGTGAGCGGTCGTGCTGAGTGGTCCGGCCGATCATAGCACGGGCCTGATACTCCAGGGGGGTATACCGACGTCGGGTCAGGTCCGCTCGATGACCCCGTCGTCGGGCGGGTCGAGGACGAGCTTCTTGAGCTCGCCGATGCGGCGCCCGAGTCGCTCCCGTGCCGCGCCGAGCTCGAGCCCGATCGTTCGGGACACGGTGATCCGCGGCCTGACCGGCTGGGGCATGCTCCCGAACGTCAGCCTGAACTCGGCCAGCCAGGCCTCGCGGAATGCGTCCAGCCGGTCGTACAGGCCCTCGTCCCCGGGCGTCCCGACGATGATGAACTCGTCCCCGCCGTCGCGGACGGCGCGGCTGCCCGGGATCCTGGCGAGCGCCCGGCCGAACGCACCGATCACGTCGTCGCCCTTCGCCTGGCCATGGTCCGTGTTGAATGCTCCGAACCCGGCCAGGTCGATGAACGCGATCTCCCAGTTGGCGCTGCCAGGCCGGGCATGTCGACCACGCTCCGCACGAGGTCGGCGAACCAGGCGTACGTCGGGAGCTGGGTCCGCCGGTCGAGGTCCAGCTTGAGCGAGCCCGGCCAGCGGAACCGCGCGACGACCGGTCCGCTCGCGCGGGCGAGCCAGTCGACGATCGCGGCGGTCAGCCATGGAGCCTCCGGGCCCAGCGCTCGCCACCATCCATCATCCTCCTGGGCCCGGGCGAACCAGGCGATCGTCGGCGTCGGGTCGAAGGTCGGGATCGAGACCGAGCAGGAGGTCGGCGGCGACGAGGGTCGTGAGCACGTCGGTCGGCTGTCCGGGGTCGGCCCACCCGCCATCCGGGCGAGGCGTTGTGAGAGACGAACGCGACGAGCTCGGGCACGAGTGTCGAGTAGATCCGGAGTTGCCACAGGACCGCCCCGAGCGAGGCGCTGGCCGAGACGAGCTGCTCGCCCTGGAACGCGCCGGTGCCGATGACCGGGCCGGCCACCCGCCAGGCGCGGCTGGCATAGCGATAGGCGATCGCGGTCGCGAGGTACCACAGGTCGTTGAGCGTGGCCGGGGCGCGGGTCAGCAGCCACAGCGCGAACAGGTCTCGCCACGGGTCGTCGGCGGCGACGTGCAAGGCGAAGCCAGCCTCGATCGACGGGAGCAGGGCGTTGCGGATCGGCCCGGCCGCGTAGCCCTGGGGGTCGTCCTGCTGGGCGATCTCCGCCAGCAGCTCGAGGACCTGGACCTGGGCGATCGGCTCGACGAACCAGCGAGCGTAGCCCGCCGGAGTCCGCAGCCAGCCGCTCGCGATCGCGGGGCCGCCAATGGACCGGCTCGCCGGCCGACTCCGTCGGAGAGCGGGGAGCCGGGCCCGCCACCCGGCTCGAACGCCCACGGGAAGCCTTCGGGCCGGTCGGCCCGGTCGACCGCCTCGGCGTAGGCGGCCAGCAGCCGTGGCACGTTGACCGGGACGCCCCGACTCCGGGCGAAGCGGTAGGCGGACGCGATCACCGGGTCGGTCAGCTCCTGCGGGCCGATCGCTCTCGCCGAGACGGAGCAGGGCCGCGCTCCCGGCCTCGATCGCATCCGGACCGAGCTCGGCGGCTCGTCCCCAGCCGTCGCGTAGCGGCTCGCCGACGCGTCCCAGCCAGTCGCGGAGCAGCGGTGGCCGACCGTCGAGTGGCCGGCCGTCCGTGTCCGAGATGCGCGCCGCGGGTCGAGGATCCCGACCGGGCGACGCCGGGCCGCCGGGCCGGGGTCGATCGGGCTGTCGAGAGCCGCTCGCGTCCGACCGCACGCGGTCCCGCAGCGGAAGAGCGGGTCATCGCGCCGGCGGATCGGCGGATCGCCCCACGCCTTCATGCGCCGGGTGCCTCGGCCTCGCTCGTGGCGGGGCTCGGGTCATGATGTCGCGACGTGCCCATGGAACCGTTCTCCGAACGCAGCCGGTCCGCGCGGCGCGCCGGCTCGCCCGGAGGCGGACCCGGGCGTCGACCGCAGTGTCCGCGGCGGCCTGCGCCGTCCGCCATGGGCCGAACGTCCTGGGCGACGCCTCAGGCGAGCGGAGCTGGGGGATCACGTCCCGCCCGATGAGCTCCAGCTTCGAGCTCGTCGTCGACGCCCCGGACGCTGAAGATGACGTGCTGCGCGCCGGCATCGGCGAGCTCGCCGAACCGGTCGACGACCCGGGCCGCCGGCTCTCCGTGCCGCGGCCGCCGTCGGGCTGATGTCGACGTCCTGGTTCGTCGTCCGCTCGATCTCGTCGAAGTCGCGCCCGAGCCGCTCGCAGTGCTCGCGCAGGACGGCGTACTTGTGGGCGATCCGCGGGCCGTCGCCGAAGACGTTGGTGGCGTCGGCGTACTGGGCCACCAGGCGGAGCGTCTTCTGCTCCCCGCCGCCCCCCACCAGGATCGGCACCCGCGGTCGGGTCAGGGACTGGGGCGAGTTCAGGAGCCGGGTCGCAAGGTAGTGGCGGCCCTCGTAGCGTTCCCCGCTGCCGCGCTCGCCCTGCCACATCCCGTGGGCGATCCGGAGCGTGTCCTCGAGGATCTCGAACCGCTCGCCGAGCGACGGGAACGGGAAGCCGAGGGCGCGGCTCTCGCTCTCGTTCCAGGCCGCCCCGATCCCCAGCCAGGCGCGCCCACCGGACAGCACGTCGAGGGTCGTCGTCGCCTTGATCCACAGTCCCGGGTGGCGATAGTGGATGCCGCCGACCATCAGCCCGAGACGCGCTCGACGGGTGAGCCCGGCGATGAACCCGAGCGCGGTCATCCCCTCCAGCATCGGCTCCTCCTCCCGGCCGATGCTCCGGATCTGGAAGAAGTGGTCCATCACCCAGATCGAGTCGAAGCCGACGTCCTCGGCGGTCCGGACGACCCGGGCGAGGGTCGGACCGATCGCCGGGCCGCCGCCGGGCCAGGTGAACGAGCTGATCTGCAGGCCGAGCTTCACGTGTCGGGCTCCTGTGGCGTTGGTCCGCGCTCGGCGGGGTCCCCGGCTGGGTGCAGCCTAGACGAGAACTCAGCGGAACAGGTCCTGCGTCCCGGGGATCAGCGCGTCGTGGATGGTCGCCTCGCCGCGGGTCGGCCGCGCGCCCCGGACGAGCGCGGCCGGGCGGCCGGCGGTCTTGCCGAGCGCCAGCTCGGCGGCCGAGGCGATCTCGTCGGCGACCGCCCGGACGGTCGAGCGCATCACCCGGCCGTCGGCGTCCGGGCGACCGCGCAGGTCGTCGAGTGGCTCGATGCCGGACACGCCGATCGCCACGTCGACGATGCCCCAGCGCCAGGGCCGTCCGAACGAGTCCGAGACGATGACCGGGATGTCGACCCCGACCCGCTCGCGGACGGCCACCCGGATCCGTCCCGCCGAGGCATCGGGATCGACCGGCAGGAGGGTGACGATCGATCCGCTCGCCGGCCCGACGTTGCTGGCGTCGATCCCGCCGTTGGCGCACACGAACCCGTGGGCCGTCTCGGTGATGATCACCCCGTTGTCCATCCGGACGATCCGGCGCGCCTCGCGCAGGACGACCTCGACCTGGCGCGGGTCGCGATCCCAGCGCGCGGCGAACGCGACAGCCTCCGGTCGCGGCTCGATCCCGGTCAGGTCGACGATCGCGCCCTCGGCCTTCGAGACGATCTTCTGGGTGACGACCAGCACGTCGTCGGAGCGCAGCGGCCCGAAGCCGGGATCGCGGGCCAGCGTGTCGACGCGCTCGGCGAGGAGCCCCGCGAGGTCGTCCCCGGGTCGGATCTCCGGGATGCGGTCGAGCGCGACGACCTCGATCCGGCCCGGGCCGTCAACCGACACGTGCCGGATCCAGCAGGCCGAGCTCCTCGGCCAGGAGGAGGTCCTCGGGCAGGTCGAGGTCGAGGGTCAGCGGCCCGTCGAGCTCGACCGTCTCGGCCCCCACGGCGCCGGCGGCGGCGAGGTGGGCCGCCCGGCTGTCGGCGCCGAAGGCGAACGGGATCGCGCCCGGCGGGCTGACCAGGAGCGCGTTCGTCCCACGGCGGTGACGGTCGGCGACGATGACGACCAGCGGTCGATCGGGCCGGGCGGCCCGGCCCGCCGCCGCGACGATCGACCGGATCGCCTCGGCCGAGACCGCCGGTAGGTCCCCGCTCAGTGCCAGCAGGGCGGTCGCGCCGTCGGCGGTCGCCCAGCGGGCCGCCGCCCGCAGGCCTTCGTTCAGGCCCTCGTCGAGCTGCCGGATCGGGGTGGCGCCCGCGGCGCTGGCCGCCCGGAGGACCGCCGGGTCGGGGCTGACGACGACGACCGTCTCGAGGGCGCCGACCTCCTCGGCCGCCCGGATCGTCCGGTCGAGCAGCCCGAGGACGAGCGCCTGGCGTTCTTCGGCGTCGAGCCGGTCTCCGAGCCGGGACTTCGACCCCTCCAGCGCGCGGACCGGGACGACCGCGACGAGGCGAGCGAGATCGGCCGAGCCGGCCTCCGCGTTCATGCCCGACATCGTAGACGCTCCGAGCGGTCCGTCCGGCGTCAGGCGAGCGCCGCGATGCTCCCGGCGAAGGCGAGGGTCTCGTGGGCCAGGCGGGCCCGGGTGGCGTCGTCGGTCATCACGGTGTCGGTCACCAGGACCCGCAGGCCGAGCGCCTCGACCGCGGGGGCGAGGGCCGCGTCGACCGCGTCGAGGACGAAGCCGTCGACCAGGCTCGCGTAGATCCGGGCGACCCCGAGCGCGGTCGCTTCGTGCCCGAGCGAGGCGAGCATCCGGTCGGCCGGCCCGCGCAGCGCCCGGCCGCCGACGATCCCGGACACGGCCACGACCGGGACGCCCCGGTCTCGGGTCGCCGCCAGGGCCTCCGTCATCCCCGGTACGGCCAGGATCGGGCCGACCGACACGACCGGGTTCGACGGCGCGATGACGACCGCCCGGGCCGCCCCGAGCGCCGCCCGGACCTCCGGGGTCGGCCGAGCGGCCTCGACCCCGCTGAAGCGGACGTCGCGGACCGTCGGGGCCTGGTGGCGGTGCACGAAGTACTCCTGGAACTCGAGCCAGCCGTCGTCGGTCAGGACCTCGGTCCGGACCGGCTCGTCGGCCATCGGCAGGATCCGGGCGGCGACCCCGAGCGAGCGCTGGAGGTCGAGGTCCACCTCGGTCAGGCGTGCCCCGAGCCTCAGCCGGGCGGTCCGCACGATGTGCGCGGCCAGGTCGCGATCGCCCAGCCGGAACCAGGTCGCCTCGCCGTAGACCGCGAGCTGCTCGGCGACCGCGTACGTCTCCCCGTGGATGCCCCAGCCCTGCTCGCGGTCGTCGATCCCGGCCAGGTTGTAGAGGACCGTGTCGTGGTCGGGGCAGACGAGCAGACCGTGGCGCTCCAGGTCGTCGCCGGTGTTGACGACGACCGCCAGCTCGGAGCCGACGACGGCCTGGGCGCCGTGGGCGAGCTTCGCGCCGCCGACCCCGCCGGCCAGGACGACGACGGTCACCCGGCCGGTCCGGTCCCGGCCAGGTCGTCGAGCGCCGCCCGGACCTCGCCGATCCGTTCCAGCGTCTCCGGGTCGTACGGCGCCGGCAGCCGGACGATGACCGTGCCGAACCCGAGGCGGCGATAGGGCAGCAGGCTGGCGGCGATCTCGGCCGGAGCGCCGAGCAGGACCGGGACGCCCATCCCGGCCCGTCCGCCCTCGATGCCGTTGTGGGCGAGCAGGCCGTCGAACGCCGCCTCCGCCTCCGCTCGCCGGTCGCGGACGAGGATCGGGAAGCTGACCGTCCGCTCGATCGCCTCGGGATCGCGACCGACCGCCGCGCAGTGCTCGCGCAGGATCGCGTCGCGGGCGGCGACCTCGTCGACCGTCCCGGACGTGTTCCAGGCGTCGGCGAGGCGGGCGACCGTCCGAAGCGTCTTCTTCGGCCCCGAGCCTCCGACGAGGATCGGCAGGTGGACCTGGACGGGCCGCGGCAGCTGGACGGCGCCGTGGAGCTGGTAGGCTGGTCCGACGTGGTCGACGGTCTCGCCGTCGAGCAGGCGGCGGACGATCCCGACCGCCTCGTCGAGCCGATCGAGCCGCTCGCCGAAGCCCCGCCCGAAGTCGATCCCGAACGCGTCGTGCTCGCGCTCGAACCAGGCGCCGCCGAGGCCGAGGACCGCCCGGCCGTCGCTGATGTGGTCGAGCGTCGTCGCCAGCTTGGCCGTCTGGCCCGGGGTTGCGGAAGGTGTTCGCGCCGACCATCAGGCCGAGTCGGATCCGGGAGGTCAGGGCGCCGCCCATGCGGCCAGGCTCGAGCCAACCCTCGAAGATCGGCTGGTTCCACGGACCCTGGATGGCCAGCAGGTGGTCCCACGTCCAGAGCGAGTCCCAGCCGGCGGCCTCGGCCTCGAGAGCGGCCGCCCGGAAGCGCGACCAGTCGCTGGCCTGCGACCAGAGCTGGGCGCCGAAGCGGGTCGAGGCGGACGGCATGCCACGAGGATAGCGGGCCGGGTCAGCCGAGGAGGGCGACGCCGTCGCCGTCCGGCAGCCGGACGTCCAGCAGATCGGCGATGGTCGCGGCCAGGTCGACGAGCCGGGGCGGTCGGGCCGGATCGGCGACCCGGGCGCCGATCGCCACGGTGGCCGGGTGGCCGCCCCCGACGACGGCCACGGTCCGGACCGTGGCCGGCCCGCCATGGACCCCTCCGAACGTCCCGGGCAGCGGATGGCGATTCGGGGTGAAGGCGCGTCCCGGTCGGGCGCCGGCGACGAGGACGCCGTCGGGCTGGACCTCGACCGACTCGACCGCCTCGTTCGCGCCGACGAGCGGGGCGAGCTCCCGCGGGTCGATGCCGCGTCCGGGCCGCAGGAGCGCGGCCCCGCCGTCTCCGATCTCGTCGCGACTGAGCGCGGCGACCGCTGGATCGTCCCGGAGACGGACGAACGTGGCGTCGCGCCTGGCGTCCATGTCGTGGTCGCTCGCGACGACGACGACCGTCCGGGCCCACAGCCCCGGGGCCGCCCGAATGGCGTCGATGAGCTCGCCGACGAGCGCATCGGTGGCCCGGTAGCCTGCGAGGGTCGCGGCCGCGTCGGGCCCCAGGTCGTGGCCGAGCGTGTCCGCCTCGTTGAGGTGGACGAAGACGAAGTCGAAGGTCGGATCGACGACCGCGGCGAGCGCCGGCGTCCGCACGGCCGCGTTCGCCGGGTAGCCGTGGGCATCGCGAGCGACGTCGGCGCCCGGCCGGCCGCCGGCCGGCCACCGCAGGTCGGCGACCCCGCCCGTCCGGAGGACCGCGTGGAGCTTGTGGTCGCCCAGGACCGCCGCGGTCCGCAGCCCCGCAGCTCGGCAGGCGTCGAACAGGGTCGGGACGCCGGCCGCGGCCCCGACCGACCGTCGGCCCGCCCAGCCGGGAACGGCACCCAGCCGGTGGACGGTGGTCCGGACCCCGTGGCTCGCCGGCAACCGGGCCGTGAGCAGTGAGGCGAAGCCGGGGTAGGTGGTCGACGGGAGGGCTGCCCGTCCGCCCTCGGGCGCCGTTCCACCGCCGGTGGCCGCGAGCGTGAGGAGATTCGGGGCAAGCGCGGGCGTGACCCAGCGCGCCGGGAAGCCGTCGAGCCCGATGAGGAGGACCCGGGCCCGCAGCCCAGGGAGAGTCACTCGGCCGAGAACGCCTTGAGATGCCCCGGGTCGACCCGCACGAAGACCTTCGTCTCGGGCGGGAAGGCGTTCGCCTGGCGGCTGGGCAGATCGGCATAGAAGCGGGCCGGCATCCCGTCGATGTCGGTCATCAGGTGGAGCCGGGTGATCGAGCCGAGGAAGATCCTGACCTCGACCGCGGCGGGGTGGCCGGGCCCGGTCGGGCTGACTTCGACGTCCTCCGGTCGGAAGAAGACGACCGCCTTCTCGAGCGCGCCCACTGGCGCCGCGACCTCGAACGCCCCGCCCAGCCCGACCCGACCGTCCCGGACGGGCAGCTCGAGGGCGTTCCGGCTGCCCACGAACGTGGCGCTGAAGCTCGTCGACGGCGACTCGTAGAGGATCGGCGGCGAGGCGATCTGCTCGACCCGCCCGTGGTTCATCACGGCCACCCGGTCGGCGATCGCCATCGCCTCGGATTGGTCGTGGGTGACGTAGATCGCGGTCGTCTTCACCAGCTGCTGGACGCGCCGGATCTCGTCGCGGAGCCGGGTCCGGACGAGCGCGTCGAGCGCGGACAGCGGCTCGTCGAGGAGGAGCACATCCGGGCTCGGAGCCAGGGCCCGACCGAGGGCACAGCGTTGAGCCTGACCGCCCGAGATCTGGTTCGGATAGCGATCCGCCTGGGGCACCAGTCGGACGAGCTCGAGCAGCTCGTCGACTCGCCGCGTCACCTCGGCGGCCGGGCGCTTGCGGACCTCGAGCGGGAAGGCGATGTTCTGGCGGACCGAAAGGTTCGGGAAGAGCGCGTAGCTCTGGAAGACCATCCCGATCGGGCGCTCGCGGGTCGGGACGAACGTCACGTCGCGACCGGCGATGACGATCCGCCCGCTCGTCGGCTTCTCGAGGCCGGCGACCGAGCGCAGGAGCGTCGTCTTGCCGCAGCCGGACGGCCCGAGGAGGGCGAGCAGCTCGCCGGACTCGATATCGAGCGAGACGTCCTCGAGCGCCCGGACCTGGCCGAACGTCTTGGTGACCCGCTCGAGCGTGACGCTGCTCATTGGCCCTCCCGCTGTTCGATGGTGCGAGCGCCCGGCAGGAGTCGGACCGTCTGCCCGCGGTTCCAGTAGACGACGATCAGCGGAGAGCACGAACAGCACGATGAAGCTGATCGTGGTCACCGCGGCCAGGCGGTTGAACGCCCCGGACTCGCCCGAGTAGGAGCGGATCGCCTCCGCGCTCCAGATCGGGACCGTGTAGACCCCCCGGGCGATGGTCTGGACCATCGCGAACTCGCCGAAGCTGGTCGCGAAGGCGAGGAGCGCGCCGCTCACGATCCCCGGGGTGATGTTCGGCAGCACGACCCGCCGGACGATCTGGAACGGGCTGGCGCCGCAGGCCTCGGCCGCCTCGGAGAGCCGCTCGATCCCGGCCGCGGCCATCGCTCCGTCCACCGCCCAGTACAGGAACGGGAAGGCGATCGCGGCGTGGCCCAGGACGAGCAGCGGGAAGGTGCCCTGGAGTCCCGGCGCGACGACGCCGGCGAACTGGAGCAGCGCGAACCCGATGACCAGGTACGGCAGGGCGAATGGGATCGCCGCGGCCAGCTCGATCACGGTCCGGATCCGCGGGTTGCGGACCCGGGCCCAGTAGGCGGCCGGTACGACCAGGGCGATGTCGATGACCGCGGTGAGCGTGGCCAGGATGAGGGTCGTCACGAAGGCGCCCACGATCGCCGGGTCGGAGAAGACCTGGCCCCACCAGTCGAGGGTGTACCCGTCGGGCAGAACGTGGGCGGTCCAGCGGGTGGCCAGCGAGTAGATGATCACCGCCACCATCGGCAGCAGGAAGTAGACGAGCAGACCGACGAACAGCGCTCGCTGGGCCCAGCGGGTCGGGGATCGCGGCGCGCCAACAGAGCCCGGAGCGCGGGACGCGGCGCTGGCCGAGGTCACCGCGGCACCTCAGAACCAGCGGAGGGCGCGCCGCAGGAGCGCCCGATAGGTCAGCAGCGAGACGGTGGCGATCGCCAGCAGGACGACCGCGAGGACGCCCGCCCGGGCGGGCCCGAACAGGACGTCGGACTGGAGAGAGTTCCCGATCTGGAGCGTGATCAGGTGGACGGCCGTCCCGCCCGACTGGCCGGCCAGGCCATAGGCGATGCCGTAGATCCCGATCGACCAGGTGAAGATGAGGATCCAGCCGCCGATCAGGAACGGCGTGAGCACCGGCAGGCCGACCCGCCGCCAGAACTGCCAGCGCGTGGCGGACGCGGTCTGGGCCGCCTCCCACCAGTCGTCCCGGAGGATCCCCATCGCGGGGATCGTCAGCAGCACGAACAGGGGGATGTTGGTGTACTCGTAGGCGAACAGGAGGGCGACGAACGAGCTCGAGCGCGGTGGCACGAAGTCGATCCCGACGCCCTGGATCGCGAGCGTCAGCATGCCGACCGAGCCGAGCGTCGCCAGGTACGCGAACGCGAGGCCGATCCCACCGAAGTTCGCGGCGACGTTGAGCAGCCCGAGCCAGAACGCCCGCCGGCCGGCGAACATCCGGCTGATCAGCCAGGCGACCGGCGAGCCGACGATCAGGGTCACGGTCGCCGACGTGATCGCCAGCTCCAGGCTGGTGACGATGGCGTCCTGGTTCGCTGCCTGGCCGAGCGCCCGCGTCCAGTTATCGAGGGTCAAGCCGCTCGCGCCCCAGACAGTCTGGAGCACCAGGACGATCGCCGGCCCGATCAGGCACGCGCCGACGAGGAGGAGCAGGGGGATGGCGGGGCCCCAGGCCGCGCCGATCGAGCGGAGCCGACCCGCCGGGGTCGCCGCGGGAGCCGACCCACCCGGAGGCGCAGCCGCCCCCATCGCCTCGTCGGCGGCGGGGGCGGTCGGCCGCTGCGCGTTCACGCTCGGTCCGTCAGACCTGGGTCGGGTGCCTCAGGGCGCCGTGACCTGGTTCTGCCAGATGTCGGCGATCTTGGTGATGTCGATCTTCGAGGTGTCGATCTGCTGGACGGCCGTGTACTGGTCGTCCGGGAGCCACTTGGTCTTCGCGTCGTCGGGGAGCTTGAGGTCGCCGTTGACGTAGCGGATCGGTCGGGCCCCGAACTTGGCGAAGATCGTCTGCCCCTGGTCGCTCAGGACCCAGTCCAGGAACATCTTGATGAAGTCCATGTGGGCCGTGTCGTACTTGTTGGAGATGATCGCCGACGGGGCGTAGATCGAGCCGTCGGTCGGGATGACGACCTGGGCGCCGACGTTCTTGTCCTTCATCGCCGTGGCCAGCGCGATGAGGTTGAAGTCGTACTTGATCTGGATCGGGACCTCGCCCTTCTCGAACGAGTCGGCGTTGCCCTCGGAGGAGGCCAGGTTCGTGACCATCTCCTTGGCGTAGGCGATTCCCTTGGTGTAGTCGTCGAGGGTGCCGCCGACGGCGAGGTTCATCGCCACGAAGGCCATCGTGGCCGTGCCCGACGAGCCCGGCTTGCCGAACCCGACGAGGCCCTTGTAGTCGGCCTTGGCGAGATCCGCCCAGGTCGTGGGGACAGCGATGTTCTTCGACTTCAGGAAGTCGGTGTTGACGACGAAGCCCGGGACGCCGACGAACGTGGCGACCCAGCCGCCCTTCGCCCCCTTGAGGTAGGACGTGAGGCTGCCGGCGGTCGACGGGGTGTACTCGGGGAGGACCCCCTTGGCCTCGGCCTGGCCCGCGAAGATGATCCCGATGTCGGCCAGGCCGGCCTTCGGGTTGTTCTTCTCGGCGTCGAAGGCCGTGATCTCCTCGGCGGACGACATGTCCTCGCCGAGCGAGCGACTCGGGTTGCAGGTGAACCCGTTGGTCGAGCAGAACTGGCTGAATTCCTCGCCGTAGTTCGCCCAATCGTTCGGCGCACCGTAGGTGGCGAACGACTTGGCCTGGTCGGCGGCCTTGGTCTTGTCGGGGGCGGCCTTCCAATCGCCGGCGCCACTGCTACAGGCGTTGACGATGAGGATGCCGGCAGCTCCGAGCGCCAGCAGCTTCGAGAATCGGACCTTCAACGCGGTTCCTCCTATGCCTCGGCGGCCGGCGACACCGGCTGCACCGGCGTTTCGACCGCGCTACGCCCATCCATGACTCGGAACGTCCGGAACGCTGAGCCGGGCGGGTCAACCCGCGGTAAGCAGGATGGTAACGAATCGGCATCGTTAACGAATCGGGAATCGTGCAACGCCCCGGAAACGCCTCGGGGCGGCGGGGCTGGCGTTCGCCCGACTTGCGCCTGTCCGACCGTCCCGCTAGAGTGAGAGTTGTATGGACAAGTTCCCGCTTCACCGAAGGATCGCCGACGAGCTCAGGGCCCGGATCGAGGCAGGGACGATCCCGGTCGGCCAGCCGCTCCCATCCGAGAACGAGCTGATGGTCGAGTTCGGCGTTTCCCGCGGGACCGTCCGCCAGGCCCTGTCCGGCCTGCGGGCCGACGGCACCGTCGCCGGCGGGCGGGGCGTTCCGCCGATCGCTCGCGGGGCACGGCTCGCCCAGCCGTTCAGCGAGCTCCTCAGCTTCTCGGCCTGGATCGGCTCTCTCGGTCGCGTCGCGTCGGGCCGGCTGGTCCGGTCCGTCCGATGTCCGGTCGGCCCGGGCGAGGCCGCCGAGGCGCTGGGGCTCGAGCCGAATGCGCCCGTGCGTCGGATCGTCCGGGTCCGGTACGCCGACGACGAGCCGCTGATGATCGAGCGGACGACCTTCCCGGACGAGATCGGCGAGCTCGTGGCCGGCCTCGACCTCGAGCGCCGCTCGATCTATGCCGAGCTCTCCGAGGGGGGGATCGTGATCGCGTCCGCCCACCAGACCGTGAGTGCCGTGGTGGCGGGGGCCGAGGACGCCCGGCTGCTATCCGTTCCCGCTCGGTCGCCGCTCCTGCGTGTCCGGCGGCGCTCGCTCCTCGCTTCCGGGCAGCCGCTCGAGTGGTCCGACGACCGCTATCGGGCCGACCGGGTCACGTTCGCGATCGACAACACCCCCGCCCGTCCGGCGCTCGGACGGCGACTCGCGATGGGAGGTTCCTGATGCCCCGCGCCGATTCCGCGGCGACCGCACACGCCTGGGCCACGGCTCGGGCGATCGACCTCTGGGCCATCTTCGAGGGCGACCTCGACGGTCCGACCCTGCGCGCTCTTGGCGAGGCCTTCGAGGCCGTTCGGGCCGATGGCGCGCGGCTCGTCGTCGTGGCTCCGTCCGGCCCCGCGCCGTCCTCCGGCGAGGCTGGGAGTCGCGATCGCCGACCTGACAGTAGCCGGGCCAAGCGGCCCATCGCCGTTCGGGTTGTTCACGGCCCTGTCGGTGGTCGGTGTCCCCGATGCTCGTCGGCTCGGGGTGATCGGTGGGAGCGTCGCGGCGCTCGAGGCAGGTCACCGGGCGGGCGCCGGGGCGATCGTCGGGATCGCCGCCGCCGCCCCCGACGCCCGCCGACCGCTTCTCGCCGGCCAGCCGGACGTCATCATCGAGGCGGCCGGGTTCGCGGCCCTCGACGCCGAGCGGTGGGCGAGCGGCCGGGCCCACCGCCAGCGGGTCCTCCTCAACCCAGGGCCGTCGGTCGTCTCGGACCGGGTCCACCGGGCGATCGGCGGACCGGACCTGTGCCACCGCGAACCGGAGTACACGGAGCCTCTTCTCGCGGGTGCGGGCGAAGCTGCTCCGGGTCGCCGGCCTGGCCGACGACTGGGCCGTCGCGCTCATCGCCGGGAGTGGGACGGCGGCGATGGAGGCGATGACCGGGGCGGTGACACGGCCCGGCCGGAAGCTGCTCGTCTGCCAGAACGGGGTCTACGGCGAGCGGATCGCCACGATCGCGCGCCGGCTGGGGACGGAGGTCGTCGACGTTACCGCCGGCCACACCGAGCCGATCGATCCGGCTGCGGTGGCGGCGGCGCTCGATGCCGATCCGACGATCGACGCGGTCGCCATCATCCACCACGAGACGACGACCGGCCTGCTCAACCCGGTCGCCGCGATCGCGCGGGTCACCGACGCCCGGGGCGTGGTCCTCATCGTCGACGCGATCAGCTCGTTCGGGGCGGAGGAGCTCGAGATCGCGGACTCGGGGATCGACATCGTGGCCGGCACCGTCGAACAAGTGCCTCCACGGCCTGCCCGGCGTCGCCTTCCTCCTGATGTCACCACGAGCCCAGGCCCGGGCCGTCGAGGTGCCGCCCCGGTCGCTCTACTTCGACCTGCCGGGCTACCTGCGGGCCCAGGCGAAGCGGACCGTCCCGTTCACGCCGGCGACGCCGGCCATCTACGCCCTCGAGGCCGCCCTCGACGAGCTGTTCGACGAAGGGGTCGAGCGGCGCCGGGCGCACTACCGCGAACGGGTCGCCTACCTCGACCGGGAATTCGCCCGGTTGGGCCTCGAGCCGATCGTCGCGCCAGGCGACCGGTCCGGCTCGGTCCGCAGCCTCCCGCTTCCAGTGGGCGTCTCGTACGACGAGCTCCACGAGGCCGTCAAGGCCGACGGCTATGTCATCTACGCCGGGCTCGGGACCGCGGCGGCCACGAACTTCCGGGTCTGCGCGCTCGGCGACCTCGAAGTCGGTGCGCTCGAGGGGTTCGTGGCCTCGCTCGAACGGGCACTCCGGGGCGCCGGTCGCCGTCCCGGCCGGCTAGCACAACGCCACAGCAGCATCGAGGCGGCGCCCGCCGCACGATCGGGAAAGGGATCCTGAACATGAATTTCCTCTTCCAGCGCGAGTACCGGGGCCCGATCCAGGCGGTCATCCTCGACTGGGCCGGCACGACGATGGACCACGGCGTCTACTCGCCGGCGGTCGTCTTCATCGACGTCTTCAAGCAGTGGGGCGTCGAGATCAGCATGGCCGAGGCCCGCGCCCCGATGGGGCTGTTCAAGCTCGACCACATCCGGGCGATCACGAAGATGCCGGCCGTCGCCGAGCGCTGGGAACGGATCAAGGGTCGGCCCGTGACCGAGGCCGACGTCCAGGCGATGTTCGTCGACTTCCAGCCGATGCAGGTGGCCGCGATGGAGCGCTACGGCGCGCTGATCCCGGGTACCCGCGAGGCCGTCGACGAGATGCGCCGGCGTGGTTACAAGATCGGCTCGACGACCGGGTTCATGCGCGCGGCTGCCGACGTCGCGGCCCGCGAGGCGGCGAAGCAGGGCTATGTCCCGGACTCGACCGTCTGTGCCGACGAGGTCCCGGCCGGGCGGCCCGAGCCGTGGATGGTGCTCCGGAACCTGGAGAACCTGCGGGTCTATCCGCCGGCCGCCGCGGTCAAGATCGGCGACACGAAGATCGATATCGACGAGGGCCTCAACGCGGGCTGCTGGACGATCGGCCTGAGCCGGACCGGCAACTACGTCGGGCTCGACCTCGCCGAGACGGACGCGCTCGCGCCCGAGGATCGGGCCGCGCGGGTCGCGGCTGCCGACGACCTGCTCAGGCGTCAGGGTGCGCACTACGTCGTGGAGTCGATCGCCGACGTCATGCCCTGCCTCGACGACATCGAGGCGCGGCTCCGGCGGGGCGAGCGGCCATGACCGCACCGGACGGCGGTTCCAGCCGCGTCACTGGCCGAACTGGCCGAAGGCGATTCGAATCGAACTCCCCGGCGCGCGGCCTGGCAATCCGCGAACCTCTCCCCGGCGACGCGGGAGCTCCTCGACGAGGACGCCCGCGTCTTCCTCCACCAGTCGCTCTCGACGCCCTGTCTCAACGCCCTGGCGGCCGCGGACGGGATCTGGATCGAGGACCTCGAGGGCCGTCGGTACATGGACTTCCATGGCAACTCGGTCCAACAGGTCGGGTTCCGCAACCCGCGGGTGATCGCGGCGATCGCGGCCCAGCTCGAGGTGCTCCCGTTCTCCACCCGTCGTTACACCAATCGAGCCGGCCGTCGCCCTGGCCCGCAAGCTGACCGAGTTGGCCCCGGGCGACCTCTCGCGAGTCCTGTTCACGACCGGCGGGGCGAGCGCCAACTCGGTCGCCCTCCAGCTCGCCCGGGTGGCGACCGGCCGGCACAAGACGATCAGCATGTGGGATGCCTTCCACGGCGGGACGCTCGACACCATCTCCGTCGGCGGCGAGGCCACCTTCCGGGCGCGGGATCGGCCCGCTCATGCCAGGGACGCGAACACGTCCCGCCGCCCGAGCCGTATCGCTGCCCGTTCCGCTGCCTCGACCGGGTGGGCGGCTGCGACCTCACCTGCGCGCAGCTACGTCGACTACGTCCTGGAGAAGGAGGGCGACGTGGCGGCCGTCATCGCCGAGTCGGTCCGCAACGCGCCGTACATCCCGTCGCCGGCGTACTGGCAGGCGGTTCGGGCCGCCTGCGACCGCCACGGGGCCCTGCTCATCCTCGACGAGATCCCCCACGCGCTGGGCCGGACGGGCGCGTTCTTCACGTGCGAGAACTTCGGGGTGGTGCCGGACATCCTGGTCATCGGCAAGGGGCTCGGCGGCGGGGTCTTCCCGCTCGCCGCCGTGATCGCCCGCGAGGGCCTCAACGTCGCCGCCGACCGTGCCCTCGGGCACTTCACCCATGAGAAGAACCCGGTCGCCGTGCGCGGCGGGTCTCGCCGCGATCGAGGAGATCGAGGAGCGCGGGCTCGTCCAGCACGCCCGGGAGCTGGGGGCCTATGCCCTCGACCGGCTGCGCGAGATCGCCGCCCGGCGCCCGCTGGTCGGCGACGTGCGCGGCCTGGGCCTGCTCATGGGCGTCGAGCTCGTGCGCGACCGGGCGAGCCGGGAGCGCGCGATCGAGGAGACCGAGGCGGTGATGTACGCCGCCCTGAGCCGGGGCCTCAACGTCAAGACCGCGATGGGCAATGTGATCAACCTGCTCGCCGCCGCTGATCATCACGCGCGACGAGATGGACCAGGCGCTGGCGATCCTCGAGGCGTCGATCGCCGAGGTCGAGGCCGAGTTCGGCTATCCGGCTCGGCTGACCGCCGAGCCTGCGGCCCGGTCGACCGACATCCCGGCGGGCCGGCTGTGCCCGCCGGATCGGGGCGACCATCAGTCGTCGAAGTGGACCGCGAACCTCTCTGCCTTGATCCGGAAGCTGACCCGCTGCTGGCGCTCGAACCGATCGTGGATGAGTCGTTCGGCCTTGCCTGGCTCGTCGGCGTGGTAGCGGCGCGCCAGCGCGGCGATGTCGGCCTGGGCGATCGCCTGGTCGTCGACGATCTCGACCGTGCCGCAGACGGCGACCCAGTCGTACCCGTCGGCGACGACCAGGCTGATCCTCGGGTCGCGCCGCAGGTTCGCCGGCCAGCGACGACCGTCCGCGCTGTTGACGACGACGGTGTCGCCGTCGAGTCCGTACCAGACGACCGCCTGGTGGGGCGCCCCGTCCGCGTCGAGCGTCGAGACGATGGCGAACCGCAGCTCGTCAGTGAGGAAGGCCCGCACGGCCTCGGGCATGGTCGCGGGGGTCGGGGAAGAGGTGGTCACCTTCCGATCGTAGCCGAGCCGGCGTGAGGAACCTCCACCTCAGGCGATCCGCTCGCCGGCCCGGATCGGCAGGTCGAGCCGGTTCTCCGGCGGCGCCAGCGGGCAGGCCCAGCTGCGGGTCGAACGCGCACGACGGCTGGTAGGCGAAGTTGAAGTCGACGATGAGCGTGCCCGCGGACCGGATCGCCGCCCAGGTCGGCGCTCTTGGCCGCGTCGAGGAGGTAGCGGCCGGCGCCGTACGTCTCCGCGCCGTTGGTGGCGTCGCGGAAGGCGAGGAACAGGCCGCCGGCGTACCCCTCCATCCAGAACAGCGAGCAGGCGACGCTCGCCGTCCGGGAACGGGACCGCCAGCGACCCGATCCGGCGGAACGCCAGGACGTCGTCGCCGCTGTTCGGCAGGGCGAGCGGCGACGGCCACCGCCCAGCCCGACGCCGGCGCCGGCGGCTCGGGCTCGACGACGACCTCGAACCGCAGCCCGGGTCGTACGGCCAGTGGCGAGCCCGGAAGGACGGCCGGTCGGCGGCCGGGACGGGCGACTGGGGTGGGTCCGGAAGAGCCGCTCGCGCGGTCTCGACCCAGTGCTGCCAGGCGGCCTCGGGATCGTCGGCGGCCAGCGCCCGGACCTCGGCGTACAGCTCGGCGACGCGGCGACGCCAGTCGGCGAGCTGGAGCTCCGTCCCGGGGTCGGCGGCCATGCGCCGAGTATCGGCCCGCTCGCGGTCGGGCCGTCTACGATGGACCCCGACGACGGCACAGCGAGGAGGACGGCGTGACGGGACAGGCGGAGATCGGGGTGTTCGGCGGGTCGGGCTTCTACTCGCTCCTCGACGACGTGCGCGAGATCAAGGTCGACACGCCGTACGGCCCGCCGTCCGACAGCCTGTTCCTGGCCGACGTCGCGGGCCGGAAGGTCGCCTTCCTGCCGCGTCACGGCCGGCGCCACACGATCCCGCCCCACCGGATCAACTTCCGGGCCAACGTCTGGGCGATGAGGGCGCTCGGGGTCAAGGCGGTCATCAGCCCGTGCGCCGCGGGCAGCCTCCAGCCCGACGTGGCCCCCGGCGACTTCGTGGTCTGCGACCAGTTCGTCGACCGGACGAGCGGCCGGGCGGACACGTTCTACGACGGCCCGATCGTCAGCCACGTCAGCTCGGCCGAGATCTACGACCCGGTGCTGCGCCGGATCGCCATCGAGGTCATCCGCGAGCATTCGACATCCCGGTCCACGAGCGGGGCACGGTCGTCGTCATCCAGGGCCCGCGCTTCTCGACCAAGAGCGAGTCGAAGTGGTTCAGCGACGCCGGCTGGGAGGTCATCAACATGACCCAGTACCCCGAGGCGTACCTGTGCCGCGAGCTCGGGATGGCGGTCGTCAACATCAGCCTGATCACCGACTACGACGCCGGGGTCCACGAGGGGACCGAGGCGGTCAACGCGATGAGCGTGCTCGAGGTCTTCGAGCTCAACGCCGCGCGCATCCAGAAGGTCGTCCTCGAGATGATCCGGCGCTTCCCGGCCGACCTCGACGCCCTCGGCGCCGCCGACATGCTCAAGTTCACCCGCGGTGACGGCCACACGATCTCGCCCGAGGACATCCGGCTGTTCGAGACCGGGCTCTAGGTGGCCGACGCGACCTCCCGATCGGCGTCTGCATCCGGACGGTCCGGACGACCCCCGGCTGGTGGCTCGAGTGCGGCCAGCCGGCTCGACGCCGCCGGCTATGGCGGGGTCTGGGCGTGGGACCACTTCGTCGGCAAGGGCGACCGGACGGTCCCGGTCGTCGAGGCCTGGACGATCCTGTCGGCGGCCGCGGCGACGACCCGGCGGGTCGACCGTCGGGACGTTCGTCGCTCAACGTCATGAACCGCCATCCGGCCGTCGCTCGCCCGGATGGCGACGACGCTCCAGGACCGTGAGCGGCGGCCGGCTCGTCCTCGGGATCGGGATCGGCGGTCACCCGGCCGAGCATCGGGCGCTCGGGATCCCGTTCCCGGACGCCCCCGAGCGGGTCGCCCGGCTCGAGGAGGCGGTGGCCGTCCTGCGGGCGCTGTGGACCGGCGGCCCGGTGACCCGACCGTCGCCGTTCTACCCGCTCGACGATGCGGTGGTCAGCGTCCGGTCCCGGACCCGCCGCCGCCGATCGTCATCGGCGGCGAGACCGCGGCCGGTGCGCGCCTGGCCGGCCGGATCGGAGATGGCTGGACGGCCTTCGAGGACGACTTCGAGCGCGCACCTGCCGGCCTACCTCGAGGCGCTCGAGGCGAGCGGCCGGCGACGGGCCGACCAGCGCGTCCTGGTCGGGTTCCAGGGCAGCGGTTGGTCCGCGCGACGAGCGGGCTCACGGGCAGTCCCTGGGTCGAGGCGCCGCGCGAGACGTGGGCGCGCTGGCGCGAGGCCGGAGCGGACGGGGCGATCGTGACCGTCCGGACGACCGCCGACGTCGACGCGCTGGTCGCGGCCACCGAGCGTTGGTAGATGGGGCTCCTGCCAGCCGTCGCGGCCCCGCGTCGCGCCCGCGTCGGACGACCCCTCGGCCCGTCCGTGGCACCATGAGCGGGTGACCTCGTCCTGCGCCCCTCGCCACCGCCGAGCTGACCCAGGGCTGCGTCCGCTGTGGCGCGACGGTCCCGCTCGGGACGTCGATGTGCGACCGCTGCAACCCCCTCGGACTGAAGCAGCCGGCACCGTCCCAGGCCCACGGGACGGTCCTCCTGGCGATCGTCGGGGCGGTCGATCGGTCTGGCCATCCTCGGTCGGGTCGCGCTCAGCGGGATCGGGCCGTTCAAGGGTGCGATCGGCAACATCGTGGCCGTGCCGCCCGGGCTGGCCGTGACGCTGACCGTGACCAACCTCGGCACGCTCGGCGGGCTCGACGACCTGCCGGGTCTACGATCCGAGCTCGCCCGGGCTGGGACCGGACGCTGCGTTCATCGTCAGCCCCCGGATCGACCCCGGGAAGACGGTCTCGTTCTCAAAGGAGGTCAGCGCGCTCGGGAGCGCCGTCCGGCCGCTCGCCGTCGAGTGCACCGGCCCGTGACGGGCAGCCGCTTCGCGACCGAGCTCGCCCTGGCCGACGGAGCTGGCCGACCGGGCCGGCGGGCTGCTCATCGACCGGCTCGGGCGGGTCGGGTCGATCCGGCACAAGAGCCCCAAGGACGTCGTGACCGAGGTCGACCACCTCAGCGAGGCGCTCATCCTGGGCGCGATCCGGGAGGCGTTCCCCGACGACGGCGTGCTGGCCGAGGAGTCCGGGCCTGGCGGGCGGCCGGAACGGCCGGGTCTGGGTCGTCGACCCACTCGACGGGACGATCAACTACGCCAACGGGATCCCGATCTTCTGCGTCTCGATCGGGCTCGTCGTCGACGGCGGTGCCGTCGGTCGGGGTCGTCCGCGACCCGGTCCGCGGCGAGACGTTCGCGGCCACCGTGCGACGGTCCGGCGACGCTCGACGGGCGAACGATCCGGGTGAGCTCGAAGGCCGCTGCTGTCCGACTTCGTCATCTCCCTGACGCTCGACGGCCCGCACCTGGCCGAGCGGCTCGGCGGCGATCCGCGACGCGATCCGGGTCACCCGCCGGCTCGGATCGTCCGCGCTCGCCCTGGCCTACGTCGGCTGCGGGCGGTTCGACGCGTTCGCCCAGACCCACGGCCTGTCGGCCTGGGACGTGGCCGCCGCCGGGCTGATCGCCGAACGGGCCGGCGCGACGGTGACCGATGCCGCCGGCGGCCCGTGGTTCGACCTCGCCCGCGGCACCCGGACGTTCGGCGTCGTGGCCGCGCCGCCGGCCCACCATCGGCGCTCCTCGAGCTGGTCCGCCCGCCCGGCTGACCGGCCGGCAGGTCGCGGCCGCCGTCGGGTCCGTCCCGCCATCGATGCGGTCGCGACCGCAGGCGGGCCAGCCCGATCTCGTCGCAGAACGCCTCCCAGCGCGCACGGGGTGCGCCTCGCCAGCGCAGCTCCTCGAGCGGTCGTCTCGGGCAGCGGCGCGTCGGTCCGCAGCCGGGCCAGCGTCCGGTAGAGCACGACCTCGTCGCGGCGCTCGCGGAGCGTGGCGGCCAGCGCCACCGCGCCCCGCACCGGCACGTCCCAGTCGCGCGGCCCGGATCGGGATCGCCTCGAGCGAGCCATAGCGGAGAAGGACGGCCGCGGCCGACTTGGCGCCCCAGCCGGGCAGCCCCGGGTAGCCGTCGGCGGCGTCGCCGACGAGCGCCAGCAGGTCCGGGATCGACGCCGGCGCGGACGCCCCACTTGGCGATGACCCCGGCCTCGTCGTAGGTCAGCCGCCGCCGCCGGTCGAGCAGGACGACCCGCTCGTCCCGGACGCACTGGGCCAGGTCCTTGTCGGGCGAGCAGATGATCGACCTGCTCCACGGCCGGGTCGTCCGCCCAGCGCGCGACCGCGGTGGCGATCGCATCGTCGGCCTCGAATGCGACCATCGGCCAGAGGCGGATCCCGAGCGCCTCGATCGCCGCCTCGGCGATCGGGAACTGGGCCATCAGTCGGGGATCGACACCGGCCCCGGTCTTGTAGCCGGCGATAGAGGTCGTTCCGGAACGACTCGATGACCCGATCGGTCGCGGCGCCGAGGTGGGTCGCCCCCTCGTCGCGCAGGATCGCCAGCAGGTTCTCGACCAGACCCCAGGTCGCGGTCAGGTCCCGGCCGTCGGCGGCCAGGACCGCCGGCCGCGGGGCGTAGAACGCCCGGAACAGCTCGTAGGTCGCGTCGACGAGGTGGAGGCGCACGGGTCGGTGGCGGTCGGTGACGGGCCGCGGGTTCAGCCGGCCGTCGCCGTCTCGTGCCGCGTTCGTGCCCGGCCGGACCGCGTGCCGTGACCGTTCGAGCCGGCCCGCCCGGGGCGACCGGCTGGGTGGGCCCGCCGGCCGCCGGCCGGCTCGCGGTCGCGCTCGGCCTCGACGAGCGCCTTGAGGCGCTCGAGATCGGCCTGGAAGATCGCGCCCGAGGATCGGGCCCTGGACGAGCGACCCGAGGTTCGGCAGGACCGGCGGGACGAGCGTCTCGGCCCACTCGACCCGGGTCCGGCGGCCGCCGTCCAGCGTGTCGAGGGTGATCAGCCCGCCGCCCGCTGAACCGGCCCTCGTGGCGGATCGCGAAGCGGTGCGGCGGCGCGAACTCGACGACCTCGACCGGGTCGCTGACCGGGATGCCGAGGATGCGGACGTCCGCCTCGCCCCGCGTGCCGACGCCGACCGGCTCCGGTGGTGAGGAGCCGAACGCGCCTTCATCTCGGTCATCCACTCGGGCTGCCGCTCGATGTCGGCGAGGCGCGCCCAGACCGTCGGCGATCGGCGCGTCGATCTCGATCCGCGACCGGATCGGGACGCGGATCGGGCGATCCTCGTCGTCGACCGACAGCCCGCCGAGCCAGCGGTCGAGCAGGACCGCCGCGGCCAGGCCGCCGAGGGCCGTGGCCGACCGTCCGTCGGATCATCGATCGTCCCTCCTCGAGGATCTGGACGCCGGCCGCGCCATCTCGGCGATCGCCCGGTCGCCGTCGCCGGCCGCCAGGTCGACCGCGCGGATCGCCCCCGGCCAGGACGCGCGGTCGGATGGCCCAGCGCGGACGGCATCGAGCGCCGTCGCCTTGACGCAGTAGTCGGTCGCCAGCCCGCCGACGACGACCCGCTCGGATGCCCTGTGGCCGCGAGCAGGGCCTCGAGCGCGGTCGGGACGTCGGCGCCCGGTCGTCGGGTCGCGCATCGTGAAGCCCGGAGTAACCGTCCTCGCCGTGGTCGCCCTTGCGGACGACCGGCCCGTCCACGATGAGCGTCGGGTGGAGCTCCGCGCCCCACGACCCGGCGACGCAGTGGACCGGCCAGATCCCGCCGTCCTTGGCGAAGTGCGGGGTGGACTCCGGGTGCCAGTCCTGGGTGTAGACGACGAGGGCGCCCGCCGGCCCGGGCGCGGGCGATCTCGCGGTTGAGCGACCGGGATCGACCTCCGCGCCGCCGGCCACGCTCAACCCGCCGGCCGGGTCCGCGAAATCGTTCTGGACGTCGACCACGACGAGGGCCGTCTGCGCGGTCGTAGCGGCCCGGTCGTCGCATCGTCGGAGGCTACCGCACTTCGGAGGTCCGACGACCGTCGGGCTACCGCACCGGGGGACGATCCGCCCGTCGGCGGCCGCGTCGCGCAGGACGCCGTCGAGCAGGTCGCCGCTCCGCTCCCAGGTGAAGTAGCGCTCGACGAACGCCCGCCCGTCGGTCGGCGGGCGTGGGGTCGGCCGCGGCCGCCCGCAGCCGCTCGACGAGCGCGGCCGCGAACCCGCCGGGTCCGACGGCGACGCGACCGTCAGCGGCGGGCCGGACCCCCTCGGTCGTGATCGAGCCCGGCCGCGCCGTTCGGGCTGGCGACGGTCGGGACGCCCATCGCCAGCGCCTCGAGGACCTTGTTCTGGATGCCCGGCCCCGAACCGGAGCGGCGCGGCGAACACCGCGGCCGCCGCGAGGTACGGACGGACGTCCGGGACGAGCCCGGTCACCGTGACACCGGGCGTCGGCCCGGCCGCGGACCAGCTTCGTCGATCGGGTCGCGCCCGACGATCGACAGGTGGGCCTCCGGGATCTCCGCCCGGACGCGGGGCAGGATCTCGCGGATGAGGAACAGGGCCGCGTCGCTGTTCGGCGGGTAGTCCATCGCCCCGGTGAACACGATCTCGTTCCGCCCGAGCGCGGACCCGTCCGGGCGCCGCCAGAAGCCGACGTCGACCCCGTTCGGGCAGGACGGTCGCCCGGTCGCCGGCTCGCCGTCGCCGAGCAGCGCGTCGCGGTCGCGGACGCTGGCGAACAGCAGGTGCGACCGCCCGGCGGAGCAGCGCGCGCTCGATCCGGCGGACCTCGACGTACTCGGCCAGCAGGAGCGGGAACCGGCGCGATCGAGGCGTAGCGGAGGTTGCCCCGGATCCGGCTCGACGTCGCGTCGCACACGTCGGCGACGACCGGCAGGCCGGCGGCCGCCCCGAGCGCCGGGTAGGTCCGCTTGCCGCTGAACAGGACGACGTCGTGCGGGCACCTCGCGCGAGCAGCGTCGACGACCTCGTCGCGCAGCCGCCGGGCGGCGCTCTCGCCGACCGAGATCGCGCCGAGCCGGCGCTCGGCGCGCCGCCGGAGCGAGCGGCTCCGCCGGTGCGAGTCGACGGTCACGATCCGCTCGGTGAACGGCTCGAGGTGCGGCCCGGTCGGCCGGCTCGAAGCCGGCCGGGACGATCGCCAGCAGGCTGATCCGGTGACCCCGCGCGGCTCAGCTCGCGGATCATGTGGTAGTGGCGGAGGTAGCCGCTCGTCAGCGGCCACGGGAAGCCGTTGACGAGGTACAGGATGCGCAGGCCCGTCGGCGGCGCTCGGTCATGCCGCGGCCGGCCCAGTACGACGCGGCCGCCGCGCATCGCGATGATAGCGGCGCCGCCAGATCGGCGTGGTAGCGGTACGGCCGCGGCAGCTCGCGGCGTCCGGATCCGCCGTCCAGGCGCCCGCCGAGCCGGGCCAGGGCCCGGGTCCAGGTCGCGACGAGGAGCGGGCCGAGCAGGGCCCGATCGACCCCCTCGGCGTCGGCCTGCCGGGCCGCCGCCGCGGCCGCCCACGCCCCCGGTCCGCCGAAGGCGGCCTCGATCGAGCCGGGCCTGCTCGTCGGCGGCGATCGAGCGCCCGCTCCGCGTCGCCCGCCGGTCGCGACGGCCGACGTAGCCGAGGAAGAACAGGAAGTCGCCGAGCGGCAGCCGGCCGGCTCGCCGAGCTCCCAGTCGATCGCGCCGATCCGCGGCTCGGGACCGGCGTCGAGCCGGAGGAGGTTCGGGTGGCTGAGGTCGCCGTGCTCGATCGGCCACCGGCAGCTCGGCGAGTCCGGAGCGGCGCGAGCGAGCTCGCGGGCCCGGCCGACCCGCGCGAGCGTCGGCCGGATCGTCGGCCAGGGCGTGCTCGAGGCCGTCGAGCGCCGGCGCGAGCGAGCCGCGCCCAGCGGTCGTCGTCGGCCGGCGGCCCGTCGGTCCGGCGGAGCCCGCGGACCCACGCGCCGACGGCGTCGACCGCCCGGTCGCGGTCGCGCCGGACCTCGGGCGGGTCGAGCGGTCGGCCGGTCAAGCGCCGTCTCGACGATCGCGGCGTGCCCGCCGATCGGCTCGTCGCGACAGCAGCCGCGGGACGCCGGCGGCTGCCGCCCGGCCGAGCTCCGGCCAGCGGCCCGGAGGCAGCCCGCCTCGGCCGTCGAGCGTCCGCGGCCGGCGCCGGCCAGCCGCTGGAGCTTGACGACGACCCCGGGTCGTCTCGGCGTCGGCCGGGCACGACGAGCGCCGACGACGTGCGCCGAGGCCTGGAAGCGCGGCGTCACGAGCAGGCTCGCCGGACGGCCGACGCCGAGGCCCTCGAGGCCGAGCCGGACCCGGTTCGCCGCGACGTACGCGTCGACCAGCGGGGCCGGCGGCGCGGATTCCGCTCTCGGTCGCACGTCGCGTCCGGCCGCCGGCCGACGACGGTCGACGCGCCGAGCACGATCGCCGGGCCGAGCCCGACCCGGAACAGCGCCCCGGCCAGCCGCGCCTTGAGCCGCGCACGGCGGCTCGCTCCGGCGCCGGGCGAGGCGAGCCGGACGAGCGCCGGCTCGTCGAGCGGGACGATCTCGAGGCAGCCGGCCGTGGTCGGGCCAGGCCCAGTACGTCGCGACGTCGACGAAGCCGTCGTGGCGAAGGCGGCCTTCGACCGCGTCGACCGAGCCGGCGGTCAGCGGTCGCCGGTCCGGCGCGGCCGCGCCCGACCGACGAGCTCGATCGACGATCCAGCCGCCCGGCGCGACCCGCTCGATCGCGGCCCGCAGCTCGGGAGCGGTCGGCGCGTGGGCGACGACGACGTCGGCCTCGCCGAGCGGTCCGGGTCTCGATCGACGATCGTCCCGGCGAACGCCTCGAGCGCGGCGACGAGCTCGCGTGTCCGGGCCGCCGGCGATGAGCGACCCGGCCGAGGCGCGGGGTCGGCCAGCAGGAACCGCCAGTCGAGGCGCCGGGCGAGGGCGAGCGCGATCGCCGGTGTCCCGGTCGGTCATCGTCGGCGTCGGGCTCACAGAAAGCCAGCGGCCGAGCGGCAGGCGCCCGAGCTCCGGGAACGTCTCGCCCAGCCGGAGCGAGCGCCGGTTCAGGCCGAGGACCGCGAGGCTCGCCAGGGCGGCCAGCACGAGCTGGACGACGAGCGGCGGGCGGACGAACGCCGATCGACGACGGCCAGGCCGACCGTCGACGACCGCGATGATCACGTAGACCCGGACGTGGCTGCGCGCTCGAAGATGCTGATCCCGGTCCCGAGCCGCAGCCCGGCCTGCTTGAGCAGGTTGAACGACGACCAGGGTCAGCGTCGTCCCGATCGCGGCGCCGAGCGCGCCGAGCGGCGGGATGAGGAGCAGGTTGAGGGCGATGTTCACGACCGCCGACAGCAGGTTGACCACGACGATGAACCTGACGATCCCGAAGATCCGGAGGGTCAGCCCGTTGAACCCGAGCGCGGTGCTGAAGTAGTAGCCGAACGACAGCAGCGCCATGTAGATCGCCGAGCTCTCGTAGCGGTGGCCGTACAGGGTCAGGGTCACGACGTCGGCCAGGCTGAACGTCGACGCGCGAACAGCGGGAACGAGATGACCGCCATCCAGATCGCCGTCCGCCAGTAGAGGTCGCGCGACGCCCTCCCGGTCGTTGCCGCGCGAACAGCCGCGCGGCGACCGGCGTGAACAGCAGGGCGAAGCTCTGCATGACCAGCTGGTTGAGCCCGGCCGCCGGCTGGACGACCCGCCAGGCCGCGACGGCGTCGAGGCCCTTGAAATGCTCGAGCAGGATCGCGTCGGACGTGTTCATGAAGGCGTAGACGAGGTCGGTCGTGACCAGCGGGATCGCGAACACGAGGATCTCCCGGGCCGGGATCTTCATCCGCGCCGTGCGCAGCTTGGCCGAGCGTCCCGCGCCGCTCGAGGACCTGCCACAGGATCACGACGTAGAGCGCCGATCCCGACGGCGCCCGCGGCGACGTAGCCGACGGCCAGGAACCAGACGCCGCTCCCGGCCAGGATGAGGACGACGACGACCAGGAGACGCAGGGCCGGGGCCAGGATGTACTTCCGGAAGAAGATCGAGCGCGGGCTGGCGAACACCGTCAGCAGGCCGGTCAGGAGCTGGTCGAACGCCTGGATCGGGGCGAGCAGGATCATGATCAGCAGGATCTGGAGCGGCGTTCGGGCCCTCCTCAGCGATCCGGCGATCCAGCCCTGGAGCAGGTAGACCCCGAGGATCAGGAGCGTGCCGAGCCCGAGGATCAGCCCGCTGATCCCGACGATCGTGCCCGAGCAGCCGGTCGTGGTCCTCCTGCTCGTCGTAGATCGTCAGGAAGCGCGAGGCGCCCCGGTCGAGCCCGAGGGTGATCACCATCTGCCCGAGGGCGACGATCGACAGGGCGTAGGAGAACGCGCCGTAGTCGGTCTTCGTCAGCGCCCGCGACGATGAGGACCTGGGTCAGCGAAGTTGACCCCGAGCGACAGCGACCGACCGATCAGCAGCAGGCTCGAGCCGCGGATCTGGCGGGTCGTCTCCTTGCTCGTCGCTGCGCCCCGGTCGGCCGTGACCCGGCGCCCTCGACGGTCTCGGCTGTCGAGCCTCGGCGCCGATCGGCTTCGAGCGTCGACCTCGAGCTCCCTCGTCGGGATCCGCCGATCGGCGGCCGCGCTCAGCCGGCGCTGCCGCGCCCGCGCAGGCGCGCCCAGATCGCCGCCGACGGCCCGGCGCCGGACGAGCTCCGCGTCGGCCGCGGCGTCGATGACCGCCGCCGCCGGGAGTCGCGTCGGCCAGCTCGAGGTAGCGGCCGCGCTGGCGCTCCAGGGTCTCCGGATCGTGCTCGCCCTTGCGCCGGAACAGCTCGTCGCCCGGGACGTCGAGGATCGAGCGCGAGGTCGGGCGTCGGGCAGGCGCGGACGCAGGAGCGCAGCGCCGGAGTCGAGCCTTCCGGCCGCCGCCCGGCGCGGCAGCGGCCAGGTCGAGCACGTGCCGGTCGAACACGACGAGCCGGCCGCGGGCCTGCTGCCAGCGCGCGCCGAGCGACCGCCGCCAGAGCCAGGCCAGCCGGCCCGGCAGGCCGAACCGGCCCCCGGGCCCCGTCGCGCTGCCGTCCGCGCCGCGGCCGTACAGGCCCAGGTAGAACCGTCGGACGGGGACCGGGAACGACCGTCTCGAGCGCACGCCGCCAGGGTCGACTTGCCGGCGCCGTCCGGTCCGAGCAGGGCGACGCTCGAGCCCGCCGGCCGCGGAGGCCGGTCCCGAGCGGCGTCAGCCGGCGCAGCACCCGGTTGACGACGCCGTGACCGACGACCGTCGCCAGGGCCCGCGCTGAGCCAGCTGCCGGCCGGAGCCGCGCGCCGGAGCCGGCCGAGCGCCGGGTCGCCGCATCGGGCCGCGGCGTCGATCACCCGGCGCCGGCGTCCAGCCGCGCGGCAGGAGCGGCCCGACCGCTCCGGCCGCGGGGGCGTCGACGGTCGCCCGTCGCGGCCAGCTCGCCGGAGCCGGCGTCGTCGTCCTCGGGCCGGAGGCCCGGCCCGGTCGAGGAGCGCGTGGAGGAGGAACGCCCAGAAGCGCGTCGTCGGGGTCGAGCCCGGGCGGGCGGCGCCGCGCGTCGCGGCGCTCGAGCCAGCCGGCGGCCAGATCGGTCGGCAGCTCCTGGAAGCGGCCGAAGTCGAGCGCGGTCGACCAGGTCGAGCTTCAGCCAGCGGTCGGTCGCCGGGTCGTAGGCGTAGAAGAAGCGATGGGAGCCGCGGCCCCAGCTCGGGAGCCGGACGAACCCGGCCGCGCGCAGCTCACGCTCCGCCGGCCGCGAGCGCCGCGGGCCACGAGGAGCAGTCGACGTCGCCGCCGGACGCCGCCAGCTCGGCCTCGCCGCGCAGGAGGCTCCACGGCCCGCCGGCTCGGTCGAGAGCGTCGAACGCCGCGCCGATCAGGGCGGGCTCGCCGTCCGCCGTCCGGTCCCGGTCCCTCGGCCGTCGGCGGCATGGCCGTCGCGTGTGCCACGGTGTGAGCCTGGTCTCCCCGTTCTGCGCCATCCGACGGCACGGCCTCGGCCCACGGGCCGGAGGGGCACCCGCGTCGCCGTCGAGTGGCGAGGATACAGGGTATCCCCGGACGGGCTCGACGGGCCGCGTCGGGTCGGTCGACCGGCGGCATCGACGCGCGTCCGGCACGGCCGCGCCGGCCGGCGCGCCCAAGGTTGCGGGACGGTCCGCCGAATCCGGATTACAGTGCCCGGTCCGGCCGGTCCGGACGTCCGACGGGCCGGTCGCACGAGGGAGCCGCCCGCACCGATGTACTTCGACGAGTTCAAGCACCAGCTGCCCGACATCGACGAGTCGGAGACCGCGGAGTGGCTCGAGTCGCTCGACCAGGTCGTCGCGCGACGAGGGCGAGAACCGGGCCCGGTTCCTGATGTTCAAGCTGCTCAAGCGGGCGCGCCAGCTCCACGTCGGGCTGCCGCCGCTCACCCAGACCCGCTACATCAACACGATCAGCCCGGAGCAGGAGCCGTTCTTCCCGGGCGACGAGGAGCTCGAGCGGCGGATCCGCCGGCTGATCCGCTGGAACGCGGTGGCGATGGTCCTCCGGGCGAACACGAGCTACCCCGGGATCGGCGGCCACCTCGCCACGTACGCCTCGGCGGCGACGCCTCTACGAGGTCGGCTTCAACCACTTCTTCCGGGGCAAGGACGACGGCCGCCGGCGACCAGATCTTCTACCAGGGCCACGCCGCGCCGGGGATCTACGCCCGGGCGTTCCTCGAGGGCCGGCTGACCGAGGACCAGCTCGACCACTTCCGGCGCGAGGTCGTGCCCGGCCAGGGACTGAGCTCGTACCCCCATCCCCGGCTGATGCCCGACTTCTGGGAGTTCCCGACGGTCTCGATGGGGATCGGCCCGATCAGCGCGATCTACCAGGCCCGGTTCAACCGCTACCTCCAGAACCGCGGCCTCAAGGACACCTCCGGATCGCGGGTCTGGGCGTTCCTCGGCGACGGCGAGATGGACGAGCCCGAGTCGATCGCCGGGCTGTCGCTGGCGGCCCGCGAGGGCCTCGACAACCTGACCTTCGTCGTCAACTGCAACCTCCAGCGCCTCGACGGTCCGGTCCGCGGCAACGGCAAGATCATCCAGGAGCTCGAGGGGCTCTTCCGCGGCGCCGGCTGGAACGTGATCAAGGTCATCTGGGGCCGCGAGTGGGACGACCTCCTCGCCCGCGACGTCGACGGCGTCCTGGTCGAGCAGATGAACGAGACCCTCGACGGCGAGTTCCAGAAGTTCTCGGTCGCCGGCGGGGCGTACATCCGCGAGCACTTCTTCGGGCCGGACCCGCGCCTGCGCCGGCTCGTCGAGCACCTCACCGACGACGACCTGGCCAAGCTCCGCCGCGGCGGCCACGACTACCGCAAGGTCTTCGCCGCGTACAAGGCGGCGACCGAGTACGTCGGGGCGCCGACGGTCGATCCTCGCCCACACGATCAAGGGCTGGACGCTCGGACCGGGGGTCGAGGCGCGCAACATCACCCACCAGGCCAAGAAGCTGTCCGAGACCGAGCTGCGGATCTTCCGCGACCGGCTCGAGCTGCCGATCCCGGACTCGGCGCTCAAGGACGCGCCGTACTACCACCCGGGCCCCGATTCGGAGGAGGTCCGCTACCTGCGCGAGCGCCGGGCCGCGCTCGGCGGGTCGCTCCCGAAGCGGATCGTCCGGGCGAAGCTGTTCCCGCGCGGTCGCGCCGTCGATCGACGCCGAGTTCGCCGCCGGGAGCACGACCCCGGTCAGCACGACGATGGTCTTCGCCCGGCTCCTGCGCAACCTCATCCGCGACCAGGAGCTCGGGCCGCGGATCGTGCCGATCGTCCCCGACGAGGCGCGCACGTTCGGGCTCGACCCGCTGTTCAAGGAGGTCGGCATCTACGCCGCGCTCGGCCAGCGCTACGAGCCGGTCGACTCGGACCTCGTCCTGAGCTACCGCGAGGCGCGCGACGGCCAGGTCCTCGAGGAGGGGATCACCGAGGCCGGCTCGATGGCCAGCTTCACGGCCGCGGCGACCGCCTACTCGACCCAGGGCGTGGCGATGATCCCGTTCTACATCTTCTACTCGATGTTCGGCTTCCAGCGGACCGGCGACCAGGCCTGGGCGCTCGGCCGACGCGCGCGGTCGCGGGTTCATGATGGGCGCGACGGCCGGCCGGACGACCCTCCACGGCGAGGGCCTCCAGCACGACGACGGCCACAGCCACCTGCTCGCCTCGACGGTCCCGCGCGTCCGGGCCTACGACCCGGCCTACGCCTACGAGCTGGCGGCGGTCGATCCGCGACGGGATCGAGCGGATGTACGTCCGGGGCGAGGACGTCTACTACTACGTCACGATCTACAACGAGAACTACCCGATGGCGCCCAAGCCCGACGGCGTCGACGAGGGGATCGTCCGCGGGATCTACCGCTTCGCCGGCCGCGCCGGACGGCGTCGCCGGGAAGGGCGGGCGGGTCCGCCTCGTCGGGAGCGGCTCGATCCTCCAGCAGGTCGTCGAGGCGCAGCGCATCCTGGGCGAGCGGTTCGACGTCGCGGCCGAGGTCTACAGCGCGCCGTCGTTCCAGCAGCTCCGCCGCGACGCGATCGAGGTCGACCGCTGGAACCGGCTCCATCCCGGACGCGAAGGCCCGGGTCCCGTACGTCAGCCGAGGTCCTCGGGCCGGACGGCGGCCCGGTCGTCATCGCCTCGGACTGGCTCAAGGCCGTGCCCGACCTCGTCCGGCCGTGGCTGCCCGACGGGCACGATCACCCTGGGCACCGAGGGATTCGGCCGGAGCGACACCCGCGAGGCCCTCCGGGCGCTGTTCGAGATCGACGGCACCGAGCATCGCGGCGGCGGCCCTGCGCGGTCTGGCCCGGTCCGGCGGGACTCGCCGCGAAGACGGCGGCCAAGGGCGATCCGCGAGCTCGGGATCGACCCGGACAAGACCGACCCGCTCGACCCTGACGGCCGCCGCGCGGCGCTCGCCGGTCGGCCCGACATCGACACCGAGCCGCTGCCGCGGCGCCGGAGCACCGAGGATCGCGATGAAGCGCACGATCACGGTCCGGGCCGTCGGCCACGCGACGACGTCGCCCGACGTCGCCGACGTCCGGCTCGGCGTGGCGGTCGACCCGGACCGACCGTCGCCGAGGCGCGCGTCGCGTCGCGGCCGACGACGGCGGCGCGGATCGCTCGGCGGCGCTGCGCCGCCGCCGGGCGTCGGCGCGGGCCGACGTCCGGACCGCGTCGCTCGTCGTCCAGCCCGAGTACGACTACCAGGATGGCGTCCAGTGGCTCCGGGGCCAGTCGGTGAGCCACCAGTTCGCGATCGACGTGCGCGATCTCGACGCAGCTCGGCCGGGTCGTCGACGACGGGCTGGCCGCCGGGGCGACGACCGCTCGACGGCGTCGACGTTCCGGACCGCCGATCCGGCGCCGGCTCAGGCCGCGGCCGCGCGGCTGGCCGCGTTCCGCGACGCCCAGGCGCGCGCCGAGGCGCTCGCGGCCGAGGCCGGCGGTGACGCCTCGGGCAGGTCCTCGCGATCGCCGAGGCGGAGCCGGGCGGGCATGCCACGTCCGATCGGCCGTCGGCAAGGTCGGCTGCTGGCGGCGGACGCGTCGCCCGACGCCGATCGAGGTCGGCGAGGACGGAGGTCGTCGTCGCGCGTCTCGGTCGTCTTCGCGATCGCCTGACCGGACGCCCGCGGCCGCTCCGCGGGCCGCCCGGCGGGATCCGTGCGCCGGCCCGAGCGCACCGGTGCGCTGCCACCGGGCGATGCGCGCGCGCGGGAACCGCCGCCCGGCCCGTCGCGTCTCGGGGCCACGCGGCCACGCCATCCGGCCGCCGGAGCCGACGGAGCGACACCGATGCCGACCACCACGATCACCCTCCCGCGTCCCCGGCCCCCGCGCCCGCTGGCTCGCCCTCGGCCTCGCGACCGGCCTCCTCGTCGCCGCGATCGCCAGCCCGGCCTTCGCGCCCGCGCCCGATCCTCGGGCGTCGACGCGAGCGCACGGCCCCGGAGCACACGATCAGCGTGACCGGCACCGGCCGGGTCGTGATCAGCCCGGACGTCGCCGACCTGCGGATCGGCGTGAGCGTCACCAAGCCGACGGTCAAGGCCGCCCGCGCAGGCCGCCGCCGAGTCGATGACCAGGGTCGTCGCCGCGCTCAAGAAGCTCGGGATCGCCGACGAGGACATCCAGACGACGATCCTGTCGCTCCAGCCGATCTACGACTACTCGACCGAACAGCAACCCGCCCCGCCTGACCGGCTACACGCTCGCCGAACTCCGTGTCGCGGTGACCGTCCGCAACCTCGACAAGGTCGGTGACGCGATCGACGACTCGCTGGCCGCCGGCGCGACGACGCTTCGACGGGGTGACCTTCCGGGTCGACGACCCGGCCAAGGCCGAGGCGCAGGCCCGCGAGGCGGCGATGGCCCAGGCGAAGGCGAAGGCCGACACCCTCGCCAAGGGCGCCGGCGTCTCGATCGGCGGCGTCGCCTCGATCAGCGAGACGGCCGCCCCGATCCCGTACCCGATCTACTACGACTCCGCGACGCGGCCGCGGCCGCGGCCCCGGACAAGAGCGTCGCCGACGCCCGTCGAGGCCGGCACCAACGAGGTCACCGTCACGGTCGCGGTCAGCTTCCTGATCCAGTGACACCCGGGGCCGGGCGGAGCCGCTCGAGGACGGTCCGCCCGCTGGCGTCGGGCGACGATCCGGAGGAGCGTCCCCGGACGCCAGGTCGGTGAGGTAGAGCGCGTCCCGCCTCGTCCTCGCCGAACGACGAGATCGTGTGGCCGGAGTCGAGCAGGAGCACCGGGCCTGCCGCTCCGGCCGCGCCGCGTCGAGGACCCAGATGTTGCCCGGAGCAGTCGTCGCCGAACAGGTAGCCGCCGTAGAGCGCCGGCTCGGCCGGATCGCGGCCGACGTAGCCGCCGACGATCGCGCAGCCCTGGCCGTGGTCGTACTCGGCGACCGGCAGGACGAGCCCGCGCCTCGCTGCAGGTCGTCGGCGTCGTAGCAGTGGCCGCCCCTCCATGACGTTCCAGCCGAAGTTCGGGGCGACGTTCGATCGGATCGGTCGCCCGGACGGACGGTCGACCTCCTCCCACGTCGCCCTGGCCGACGTCGCCGATCCACAGGTCGCCGGTCGGCGCGGTCGAACGAGAAGCGCCACGGGTTGCGCAGGCCGTAGGCGCAGGATCTCCGGCTTGGCGCTCGGGCTCGCCCGGCGAACGGGTTGTCGGGCGGGATCGTGTACGGCGGGCCCGGACCCGTCGGCGGCGCCCGGCACGGATCCGCAGGAGCTTGCCGAGGAGCGTCGTCGAGGCTCTGGCCGTTGCCCGAACGGGTCGCCGCCCGAGCCGCCGTCGCCCATCCCGATGTACAGGTCGCCGTCCGGCCCGAACGCGAGCGCCGCCGCCGTTGTGGTTCGGGAACGGCTGGTCGATCTGGAGGAGGACCCGCTCGCTGGTCGGATCGGCCTGGTCGGGCGTCGCGGCCGGGACGGTGAACGACGAGACCACGGTGTTCCCGCTCGTGGTCGGTGTAGTCGACGAAGAGCCGCGGATCGGCGGGGTAGTCCGGCGCGAACGCCAGCCCGAGCAGCCCGCGCTCGCCGCCGGAGCTCGATCCGCGCGCTGGATGTCGAGGAACGGCGTGGTCCGACCAGGGCGCCGTCGCGGACGATCCGGATCCGGCCGGGCTGCTCGACGACGAAGAGCCGGCCGCTGCCGTCCCCGGCGTTGACGATCGCCGAGCGGGCTGTTCAGCCCGTCACGACCGGGTCCAGCCGGATCGTCAGGCCGGCCGGGTCGAAGCTGCCGCTCGGCGGAGGGGGCGACGGCGCGCTCGGCGGCGCGCTGGGACCGACCGTCGGATCCGGGGCTCGGCGGACGACGGCCGGGCCCGGGCTCGACGGCGTGGCCGACGGGCCGTGCGTCGGGGTCGGACTGACGCTCGAGCCACAGGCGATGACGACGAGTGCGACCGGCCGCTGCCAGGCGCGGCGCGACGGACCGGCAGCGCGCCGGCGACCGCGCGCGACCGACGGGTCATGTCGCGACAGGGTAGTCGAGCGGCTATCGTTGGGCGCCGGACGACAAGACCGGAGGACCTGACCGGGATGGACGCATTCGACCTCGCGAGCCTCGAGGCCGCGGCGCGCCGCGGGCGGCCGGCCGTACCTCGAGTTCCTGCGCGTCCCGGCGCTCAGCGCCGGGCTCTACACGCTCGAGGCCGGGGCGGTCGACGGCCAGTCGCCGCACACCGAGGACGAGGTCTACGTGGTGCTGGCCGGCCGGGCCCGGATCACCGTCGGCGACGAGGTCCGCGACGTCGGCCCGGGCTCGGTCGTGTACGTCGCCGCGCACCGTGCCGCATCGCTTCCACGACATCGCCGAGCGGCTCGAGATCATCGTCGTCTTCGCGCCGGCCGAGTACTCGCTGGCCGCGACGGGCCTAGCCGGCCTCGACCGCGTCGCGCCGCGAGCCGTCGGCCAGCGCGAGCGCCCGGCCCGGCGAGATGCCGGTCTCGTCGTGGCGGAAGAACGCGTAGGCGTCGAGCCCGGCGTCGAGGAACGGGACGATCCGCGCGGCCCACGCATCGAGCTCGTCGTCGCGTGTAGGCCGTGCGCCGCAGGCGGAGGTAGAGGAACGGCGCCGGTCACCCGGACGATCGGCGGCTCGTCCATCTCGTCGAGGTCGGTCGCGCACAGGACGGCGCCGTGCTCGCGGAGCGAGGCGAACGTCTCGTCGACGTGCCACGACCCGTGCTGGAACTCGAGGGTCAGCGGGAACCGCGGCCGGCCACAGCTCGAGCAGCCGCGCCAGCCGCTCGTGGCGCTCGTCGGTCCGGACGACCTCGCCGGGGACCCGGTAGAGGACGCGTCCCGAGCCGCTCGCCGAAGCCGTCGAGCGGCCGCGTCAGCCAGCCGACGCTCTCGGCCTGGTCGTCGCCGAGCAGCGCCCGCATGCTCCCGCCGCGCTGCGCCTTGACCGCGAACCGGAACGATCTCCGGCGTCCGCGGCCAGCCAGCCCGCGGATCGCCGACTCGCGTCGGCTGCCGGTAGAACGTGTTGTTGAGCTCGCAGGCCGTCAGGCGCTCGGCGTACGCGCCGGAGCAGGTCCTCGCCGCGCAGGCCGGGCGGGTAGAACGCCGGCGCCCAGGCCGGGTAGGCGAAGCCGCTCGTCCCGACCCGGAGGGTCCCGCTCACGCCGTCGCCGCAGCGCGCCGCGATCCAGCCGGAGGACGCGTCGGGCGTTGTCGCGGTAGACCGCTGCGCAGGACCTCGTCGGGCAGGCCGAGGCCGTGGATCTGCCAGCGGCCCTGGCCCGGGACCGTCGTCGGTCGCGTAGTCGAACGACTCGTCCCACGTCTCGAGGAAGCGGTAGTGGAGCCGGTAGACCGCCGGGTCCGCCGGCGCGTCGGTCCCGAACAGGATCCGGTCGGCGTGGCGCAGGAAGAACGCCCGGGCCGTGTACGGCTGGCGGCCGAGCTCCCCCAGCCGCGCCGCGATGTCGACGTGACAGGTTCGGGTGGGCGTCGAGCATCCGCGACACCAGCCCGAGGTCCTCGGCGGCGCAGCCGACGTGGGCCCCGACGAACGTCGTCGCCGGGATGCCGCCCGACGAGCCGGTCGAAGCGCGCGCCAGGAGCTCGTCGAACGGCGGGAAGCCGGGCGCGTCCGGCTCGGCCGCGGCGGCCGGGTCGGCCAGAAGTGCCAGTCCGGGTGCTCGGTCAGCTCCTCCCAGCGCTCGTTCGTCGCGTCGAGCGGCTCGAAGAAGGCGATCGGATCGGCGATGTGGATGACGACCGGCAGGTCGAGCTCGGCCGGCCGTCGCCCAGAGCGGGTCGAGCCGCTCGTCGTCGACCGCGACCAGCCGCCCGGCCGGGTCGCGGGCGCGCAGCCCGAGCAGCTTCCAGACCTTCAGGCCGCGCGCGCCCCGGGCCGACCGAGTCGCGCAGCCGGCGCGCCTCGGTCTCGCCGAACGCGCGGTCGTCGCGCCCAGCCGTCGTAGTCGAGCCCGGCGAAGACGACGAGCCGGCCCGGCGCCGGCGCCTGCCAGCGCTCGATCTCCGCGGACAGCGCCGTCGCCGGCCCGCCGTCGAGGTCGACCAGCGTCTCGACGCCGGCCTCGTCGAGCGTCGCGCAGCAGCTCCGCGACCGGCCGCTCGGCCCAGTCGCCGCCGAACGCCGGGCCGAGGTGGTTGTGGGCGTCGACGACCGGGAAGCGCGGCCGCGAGGACCTCGTGGCCCGGCACCGCGCAGCGCGGCTGCGGGCCGGTAGTCGGCCAGCAGCGATCATGCCGGGTCGAGGATGACCACCTGGCCGAGATGGCGCGGCGCGTCCGGATCGCGGCCGCGGGCAGGGCCAGCGTGAGCGCCAGGGCGTGGGCCGGGTAGACGAGCAGCGGCAGCCGCGCCCACGGGTGGAGCCCGCGCCCGACGACCGAGATCGCAGCCGGCGGGCCGTCGACGTCGTCGCGCCTCGCGGCCGATCGAGCCAGGTCTCCGCCCCGAGCGCCGCCGGCCTCGCGCACGACCCGCGCCTCCTCCTCGCGCCCGGGTCCGCCGATCAGCCCGACGACGAGGACGCCGGGCTCGCACACGGAGATCGGGCCGTGGCGGAACTCGAGCGGCTCGTAGGCGTCGGTCGGCGACCTGGCTCGTCTCGGTCAGCTTGAGGCACCACTCCGCGGCGATGCCCAGGGCGGGCCCGCCGCCGAGGACGACGACCCGCGTCGGTCGACCGCCCGAGCCGACGGCCGACCTCGGCGGCGGCGACCGCCTCGGGCCAGCGCTCGGGCAGCCGATCGAGGTCGGTCGGCCAGGCGTCCGGTCGGGCGCACCGGCCGGCGACCACCCGGAGCAGCAGCGCGAGCATGCTCGCGAACGAGCGGGTCATCACGATCGCCGCCTCGTCGCCGTCGGGCGAGACGAGGACGCGATCGGCCGCGCCCGCCAGCGGGCTGTCGGCCGCGGCAGGTCACGCGCGATCGTCGGATGGCCGGCGACCGCGCATCCGCTCGACGACATCGACCGCCTCGGAGGTCGAGCCCGAGCGCGAGATGACGACGACCGGCTGGCGCCCGGCCGGCCCAGTCCCCGAGGACGCCGGACGGGCGCAGCATCAGCTCGGACAGCGGCGCCGCGACGCCGCCGGCCGGTCGTCTCGCGGGCGACGGCCGCGGCGACCTGGGCGAGGTAGTACGACGAGCCGGCGCCGGTCAGGACGACCCGCTCGGCGCCGGCGAGCAGCGCCGCGAGTCGCCGGCGCGCGGCCCGGGCGGCCGTCGAGCGCGGCCGCGATCGCCTCGCCGGAGGTCGACGCCTCGCGCCACGTCGGAGGTCGTCCAGGGCGGGAACGGCAGGTCGGCGGCTCGCAGCTGGCTCGGTCGGTCATCGGTCGCGCAGCTCCACGGCGTAACGATAGCGGTCGCCGCGGACCGTGCTCCGGCAGTGCTCGATCGGCTCGTCGTCCTCGTCCAAGGCGATCGCGCTCGACCCGCAGCGCCGGGCTCGCCGCGCCGCTGGCCGAGGAGCCCCGCCTCGGCCGCCGTCAGGAGGATCGGCTCGAAGGTCTCGCGGGCGCGCGTCGGCCGGCAGCCGTACGTCGTGGTCAGCGTGTCGTACAGGCGGACCGTCGCGAAGTCGACCCGCTCCAGGCCCGGGAAGCGGGCGGCCGGCAGCCGGCTCGTCTCGACGACGAGCGGCTCGTCGTCGGCCAGCCGGATCCGGCGCAGGGCGACGACCGGCGGTCCCGGCCGCGATCCCGAGCGCAGCGGCGACCGCTCGCCTCGGCCGGCTCGACCGCGAGCCCGAGGACCCGCGTCCCGGGCGGCCGGCCGCGCCGCTCGATCTCCCGGCTGAACGAGTAGAAGCCGCCGATCGTGTGCTCGAAGCGCGCCGCGGCCACGTACGTCCCGAGGCCGCGCCGGACCTCGAGGGCGCCCGGCCGCGATCAGCCCGCCGAGCGCCTGGCGGACGGTCGCCCGGCTGACGCCGTAGCGCTCCATCAGCTCGAGCTCGGTCTCGACCCGGGCGCCCGGCGCCAGCTCGCCGGCCCGGATCCGGTCGCGCAGGTCCGCCTCGATCCGGCGGTAGAGCGGCAGGCCGTCGACGCCGGCCACGGTCAGCCCTTGATCCCGGTCATCGCGATCCCCCGGACGAAGTGGCGCTGGGCGATCGACGAACAGGATGATCATCGGGATGACGCTCACCAGCGCGCCGGCCATCAGCAGCGGCCACTTCCCGACGTACTGGCCCTGGAACAGCGACAGCCCGGCGGTCAGCGTGAACGAGTCGATGTCGCGCAGGTAGATGATCGGGTCGATCAGGTCGTTCCAGGTCCACATGAACGTGAAGATCGCCAGGGTGGCCAGGGCCGGCTTCGCCAGCGGCAGGTAGATGTGGCGGTAGATCTGCCACGGGTTCGCGCCGTCGACCCGGGCGGCGTCGGCCAGCTCGCGCGGGATCGCCAGGAAGAACTGGCGCAGCAGGAACGTCCCGAACGCCCCGCCGAGGAACGCCCCGACCCACAGCGGCTCCTGCGTCCCGATCCAGTTGCCGCTCGCGCTGGCGGGGTGCGGCAGGAGCCGGTACAGGATGAAGTTCGGGACCAGGACCACCTGGAACGGGATGATCAGGGTGACCAGGAGGAGGGCGAACAGCGGCTCGCGGAAGCGGAAGCGGAGGGCGGCGAAGGCGATAGGCGGCCATCGAGCAGCTGATCAGCTGGCCGATCGTGTTGAGCGTCGCCAGCTTGACCGAGTTGAGGAAGAACGTCCCGAACGGCAGGGCGTTCCACATGTCCGGGTAGTTCTGCCACTGCGGGACGCGCGGGCAGGAGCGTCGGCGGGATCGCGAAGACCTCCGCCCGGGTCTTGAGCGAGGTCGTGATCATCCACAGGAACGGGACCATCATCAGCAGCCCGCCGGCGATGAGCAGGCCGATGAGGACGGCCCGGCGGAGTCGTCCGCAGGCGGCCGGCGCGGCGTCGCGGCGGCCGCCGTGGCCGACCCCGGCGCGACGTCCCGGGCGTCGCGCTCATTGGTAGTGGACCCAGCGGTCCTGCGACCGGAAGTAGATCGCCGTGAACAGCGCGACGATGAGGAACAGGATCCACGACGCCGCGCTGGCGTAGCCCATCTTGAAGAACTTGAACCCGTTCTCGTAGATGAAGTAGACGATCGTGATCGTCGCGTCGGTCGGGCGCGGCTTGACCAGCACGAAGATCTGGTCGAAGACCTGGAAGCTGCCGATCAGGCTGAGCACGCCGGTGAAGAAGATGGCCGGCGTGAGGAGCGGCAGGATGACGCCGCCGGAAGCGGGCCCAGCGCGCCGGCCCCGTCGACGCTGGCCGCGTCGAGCAGCTCGGTCGGGATCGCCTGGAGGCCGGCCAGGAAGATGATCACGTTGACCCCGAGGCCCTGCCAGATCGACATCGCGATGATCGACGGCATCGCCAGGGTCGGGTCGCTCAGCCACTTCTGGGCGGGGATCCCGAAGAGCCCGATGACCTCGTTGAGCAGGCCCGAGTCCGGGCTGTAGATCCACTGCCAGACGAGGGCGATCGCGATCGTCGAGGTGACCACCGGCAGGAAGTAGGCGGTCCGGATCCAGGCGATCCCGCGGATCTTGACGTTCAGCGCGAGGGCCAGGCCGAGGGCGATCGCCAGCCCGAGCGGGACCGACACGATCGTGTAGAAGAACGTGTTGCGGAGCGCCTTGAGGAACCGGTCGTCGGACAGGAGCGCGGCGTAGTTGTCGAGGCCGACCGGCTTCGGCGCGGTCAGCAGGTCCCACTTCGTCAGGCTGATCGCGAGCGTGGCCAGGATCGGCCCGGCCGACAGGACGGCCAGGCCGAGCAGCGTCGGGGCGAGGAACAGCGAGCGCCCAGCGGCCCTCGCCGGACAGCGGGCCGCCCCGCCGGTGGGCGGGGCGGCGCAGGCTCGTCATCGGCCGATCCGGCCGGCGCGGTCCGGGTCCGGTCGGCGGTCACTGGCCGGCGAGGATCGCGTCGAGCTTGGGCAGGACGTCGGCGATCGCCTGCTTGGCCGTCTTCTTCGGCTCGGTGAAGACGTTCGCGTCGATCTCGTTCTGGAGCGTGGTCGTCCACTCGTCGTAGCCCTTGAACGAGGGCTTGAGGTGGGCGTAGGCGATCGCGTCGGCGAGCACCTTGGCCCCGTCGAACGAGGTCGCGAACGGCCCGGCGAGGACCTCCTTGTTGGCCGGCATCGACGCCTTGAGCTCCATCAGCTTCGTCTGGGCCGCCGGGCTGGCGAGGTACTTGACGAACTGCCCAGGCGGCGTCCGGGTTCTTCGTGCCCTTGTAGACGACCGCGCCGGTCGGGTTGATCGAGGTGGCCTGACCGGCCGGGCCCTTCGGCAGCGGGGCGATCCCGAAGTCGAGCCCGGCCGCGATGTCGGTCGCGACGAGCCACGAGCCGTTCGCCTCCATCGCCGCCTTGCCCTGCTCGAACGCGTCGCCGCTGTCCGCCGGCCAGATCGTCGGGTCGGGCATGATCTTGTCCTTCCAGATGAGGTCCTGGAGGAACTGGATGCCCGCCGGCGGCCTGGTCGCTCCCGACGAGGCTCGTCTTCTTGTCGGCCGAGATGATGTCGCCGCCGTTCTGCCAGACGAGCGACGACCAGTAGTTCTCCATGTCGGTCGTCTCGGTGTAGAAGCCCCACTGGCTGACCTTGCCGTTGGCGTCCTTGACGGTCAGCTGCTTGCCGACCTCGACGAGCTTCGCCCAGTCCCAGGTGTCGTCCGGGTAGGCGATCCCGGCCGCGTCGAACATCTTCTTGTTGTAGTAGAGGGCGACGACGTTGAGGTCGCGCGGCAGGCCGAACTGGCCGTCGGGCGTGGTGAAGTCGGCGACCGCCTGGTCGGCCAGCTGGCCGAGGTCGTAGCCGTCGCGGTCGATGAACGGCTTGAGGTCGAGCAGGACGTCGCGGCTCTGGTAGTCGGGGAAGAGCGGCCCGTCCATCGCGAAGACGTCGGGCGCGTCCCCGCCGGCGATGCCAGGTCTGGAGCTTGTCCCAGTAGGGCTCCCAGTCGGACACGGTCACCTTGACCGTGATCTTCGGGTTGGCCGCGTGGAACGCGTCGACGATCGCCTGCTGGTTCTTGATCTCGGTGGGATCGCCCCAGATCGAGTAGGTGATCGTCGCCTCCGGGCCGGTGTAGCCGGCGTCGGACGGCGCGGCCGAGGCGCGGTCCGACGGCTGCGACGCTCGGCGGAGCGGCAGCTGGCCGGCGCGGCTCGCCGGCGCGGTCGTGGCCGTCGTGCCGCTGCAGGCCGCCGCGATCACGGCCGCGATCGCCACGAGCGCCAGGAGCCGCGCGCTGCCGCCGTCGCGGCCGGCGCTCGACGCCGTGCGTGCGGTCCATCGTCATCGATCCGTGCCTCCTCCTCGTCAGTCGGCGGCCGCGCCGCCGAGCCAGGCCGGCAGCCACTCGGCCTCGGCCTCGATCATCGCGTCGGTCAGCCGCCAGGCGTCGTCCAGGGTCAGGTGGCTCTGGACGATCGGGTCGGTCATGACGGCGTGGTAGATCGCGTCGCGGTCGTGGTCGAGCGCGGCCCGGACGGTCAGCCCCTGCATGTCGACGGCGCCGCGGACGTAGGCCGCCAGGTGGAGCGGCAGGTCGCCCATCGCGACCGGGTGGACGCCGTCCCCGTCGACGAGGCACGGGACCTCGACGCAGGCGTCGGCCTCGAGGTTCGGGATGAGCGTGCCCGCGGTTCATCACGTTGCCGACGATCCGGGCCGGCTCGCCGGTCGCCATCGCCTCGGCGATCGTCGCCGCGTACTCGCCGCTCCGCTCGATCTCGAACGGCTCGCCGGCGTCGAGCATGCGCTTCGTCTCGGCGTACTCGTCGAGGTTGTGGGCGACCCGGTCGAGGTACTCGCCGATCGGGACGTGGAACCGCTCGACGGCGTCGCCGGCCGCGTCGCGCTTGCCGATGTACCACGGGTTGTACTCGGCCTGATGCTCGGACGACTCGGTCAGGTAGACGCCGAGGCGACGGAACAGGTCGGCCCGGACGAGGTCGTCGTGCGGGCGTCCGGCCCGCCTCGACGAACGCGCGCAGGTCCGGGTAGAGGTCGCGCCCGCGGTGCTCGAGGCGGAGCAGGAAGGCGTGGTGGTTCACGCCCGGCCGACGTCGGCCTCGATCTCGTCGCGCGGCAGGCCCAGGTAGCCGGCCAGCGTGTCGATCGTCCAGAACACCGAGTGGCACAGCCCGACGACCTTGATCGGGCGTCGCCTCGGCCACGGCCCGGACGACGATCGCCAGCGGGTTCGTGTAGTTGAGCAGCCAGGCGTCCGGGCAGACCTCCTCCATGTCGCGGGCGATGCCGAGGACGACCGGGATCGTCCGCAGGCCGCGGAAGACGCCGCCCACGCCGACCGTGTCGGCGATCGTGTAGCGCAGACCGAACCGGCCGGCGACGTCGAAGTCGACCTGGGTCGCTCGGGCCCCGCCGACCTGGATCGTGTCGACGACGAAGTCGGCCCCACGGAGCGCCTCGCGTCGATCAAGATGGGCCGAGATCGTCGGCTCGGCGCCGAGCGCGCCGGCCGTCCAGCGGGCCATCCGCTCGGCCGTCGCGCAGCCGGTCCGGGTCGATGTCGTGGAGGACGATCTCGGACGATCCGGCAGGGCCGGCGACGACAGGATGTCGCCGAGGAGGTTCCTGGTGAACTCGACGCTGCCGGCGCCGACGAGGACGATCCGAGGCATGCTCGCTCCGCGCGACGCGGCGCCGATCGCGGTGACCGCGACATCCGGACGTCCGTACGTCCTATCCTAGACGCCGCCGGCGGGCGGATGGAAGCCCCCGTCGCCGATGACAGGAGGAGCCGGCAGGATGGACCCGGCGCGCGACCTGCCGCTCGGCCGGATCCGCGGGCTCCGGGCCTGCGCCTCCGCGCGCGGGACGTTCGGCGTCCTCGCGCTCGATCATCGCCAGAACCTGCGCAGGGAGCTGCGGCCCGGACGACCCGGCCGTCGGTCACGTTCGAGGAGATGGTCGCCTTCAAGCGGGCGGTCGTCCGCGAGCTCGGTCCGACCGGCGACCGGCGTCCTGCTCGACCCGGAGATCGGCGCCGCCCAGGCGCTCGTCGACGGCTCGCTGCCGGCCGGCTGCGGACTGCTCGTGGCGATCGAGGCGACCGGCTACGACGGGCCGTCGACGGCCCGGGTCAGCCGGGTCCTCGACGGCTGGAGCGTGGCCAAGGCCAAGCGGATCGGCGCCTCGGCGGCCAAGCTGCTCGTCTACTACCACCCGGACGCCGCCAACGCGGCCGACCAGGAGCGGCTCGTGGCGACCGTCGCGGCCGACTGCGCGGCGGCGCGACCTGCCGCTGTTCGTCGAGCCGCTGTCGTTCTCGATCGACCCGGCGGTCCCGCGGCTGACCGGCGAGGCGCGCCGGCGGGTCGTGGTCGAGACCGCCCGGCGGCTGACCGCGCTCGGCGGCGACATCCTGAAGGCCGAGTTCCCCTACGATCCCGGCGTGACCGACGAGGGACGCTGGCGCGAGGCCTGTGCCGAGCTCGACGCGGCCTCGCGGCTGCCCTGGGTCCTCCTGTCGGGCGGGGTCGACGACGCGACGTTCGAGGCCCAGGTCCGGGTCGCCTGCGCCGCCGGCGCGAGCGGCGTCCTCGTCGGGCGCTCGGTCTGGGCCGAGGCGGCGACGCTCGCCGCCGGCCGAGCGCGACGCGTTCCTCGCGGACGACCGGGCGCGACCGGCTGGCCCGGCTGGTCGACCTGGTCGACGAGCTCGGGCGGCCGTGGGACGCCCGACCGGGCCCGCTCGTCCCGCCGCCCGAACCCGCCGAGGGCTGGTACCGCGGGTACGCCGGGTGACCGCCGAGCGCCGGTTCGACCTGCTCGTCGCCGGCGAGCTGAACCCGGACATCCTCATCGTCGATCCGGACCGCGCCAGCCCGGTCGTTCGGCCAGGTCGAGACGATCGTCGAGTCGATCCGGATGGAGATCGGCAGCTCGTCGGCGATCACCGCCTGCGGCGCGGCCCGGCTCGGGCTGCGGACCGCCTTCGTCGGGGTCGTCGGCGACGACGCGTTCGGGCGGTTCATGCTCGATGCGCTCGACCGAGTCGGGATCGACGTCTCCGGCTGCCGGATCGACCCGACCGTCCCGACCGGCGCGACGGTGATCCTGACCCGAGGCGCCGACCGGGCGAACCTGACCGCGCTCGGCGCGATCGACCGCGCTCCGGGCCGACGACATCCCGCGCGAGCTGCTCGCCGCGGCGCGCCACCTCCACGTCGGGAGCACCTACCTCCAGCCAGCGCTGACGGCCGACCTGCCCGAGCTGTTCGACGAGGCCCGCGCGCTCGGCCTGACGACCTCGTTCGACTGCAACTGGGACATCGACCGAGCCGTGGGACGGCGGGATCGACCGGCTCCTGCGCGCGGCCGACGTGTTCCTGCCGAACCTCGAGGAGGCCCGCCGGATCACCGGCCGGACCGCCGCCCCGGCGGCGGCCGGCGAGCTCATCCGGCGGGCGGCCGAGGGCCGCGAGCCGGGCCGTCCGTTCACCCTGGCCGTCAAGCACGGGGCCGGCGGCGCGGTCGCGATGCGCGGGACCTGGGAGTACGAGGTCGCCGAGGCCGCCGTCCTGCCGGTCGAGGTCGTCGACACGACCGGGGCGGGCGACTCGTTCGACGCCGGGTTCCTGTACGGCACGCTGGCCGGCTGGCCGCTGCGCGATACGCTCGAGCTGGGCGTCGCCTGCGGCTCGCTGTCGTGCACGGGGATCGGCGGGACGGCGGCCCAGCCGACGCTCGACGAGGCCCGCGCCGCGCTCGCCGCGGCGGGTCGCTGAGTCGCGGGACCGCCGATGCGCCTCGTCGCCGTCGCCCCGAACCCGGCGATCGACCGGCTGTACGAGCTCGACCGGCTCGTCCGCGACGCGGTCAACCGGCCCCGGGTCGAGACCCGCGTCGCCGGCGGCAAGGGGCTGAACGTCGCCCGGGCGGCGGTCGCGCTCGGGCGCGGAGGTCCGCGCGGTCGCCCTGCTCGCCGGTCACGCCGGGCGCTGGATGGCCGAGACGCTGGCCGCCGAGGGGATCGCGCGGCCGGTTCGCCTGGACCGACGGCGAGACGCGGACCTGCCTCGCGATCCACGACGCCTCCGACGGCACGCTGACCGAGCTCAACGAGGCCGGGCCGACGGTCGACGCCGGCGGCCTGGGCCGGGCTCGTCGAGGCCCTCCGCGGCGGAGCTCGCGATCGGCGACGTCGGCCTGGTCGACGATCTCCGGCAGCCTGCCGCCGGGCGCGCCGGCCGACGGCCTGGCCGAGCTGCGCGGCGGCGCGGCGCGAGGCCGGCGTCCCGGTCGCGCTCGACGCCGGCGGCGCGGCCGCTCGGGCCGGCGCTCGCGCCGCGGCCGTGGCTCGTCAAGCTCAACGCGGCCGAGGCCGCGGCGACGCTCGGCCGACCGGCGGTCGCGGACGAGGCCGGCGACGGCGGCGGCGCCGGCCCGAGCGATCGCCGCCCGGACCGGCGGCGCGGTCGTCGTCACCCGCGGCGCTCGACGGGGCGGTCGCGCTCGGACCGGACGGCGCGGCGTTCCGCGTCGCGCGCGCCGGCCGTCCGCGGCAGCTATCCGGTCGGGAGCGGCGACGCGTTCCTGGCCGGGCTGGCCGTCGCGACGCTCCGCGGCCGCGTCGTTCGTCGAGGCGCTCCGGCTGGCCGGCGCGGCCGCGGCGCGCCAATGCCCTCGTGCGCGGCGCCGGCCGCCTCGACCCGGCCGAGGCCGAGCGCCTGGCGCCGCGGTCCGGATCGAGCCGATCGCCGGCTGAATCAGGCGGGGCGACGCTCCGGGCGCCGGTGTCGCGTCCGGCGAGTCGCCGGCGGCCGCCGGCCGCGTCCGTCGGCGCGGACCCGCTCGCCGACCGCCGCGCACGAGCGCTCGATCGCCTCGAGGTCGATCGGCGTCGACGCTGTCGAGGAAGTAGGCCTCGATCCCGCGGAGATGGGTCCGGCTCGCCTGGCGCAGGCGGGCGAGCCCGGCGTCGGTCAGGACGGCCTCGGCGCCGCGGCCGTCGGACGAGCACTGGCTCCGCTCGACGAGCCCGTCCGCCTCGAGCCGGTCGATCAGCCGGGTGACCCCGCTCCGGCTCAGGAAGATCCCGTCCGCGAGCTGGTTCATCCGCAGGCGTCGGCCGGGCGCCTCGGCCAGCTGGAGCAGGGCGGCGTACTCGGCCAGCGTCATCTGCTGCTCGGCCCGGAGGTCGTCGTCGAGGCGGCGGCTGACCAGGGCGTAGGCGGTCAGGAACGCCCGCCACGGGCCGAGCCGCGGGTCGCGCGCGGTCAGCGGCGCGGCTCGCTCGGGAGCGACGTAGGGCTCGGTCGTCTCGCTCATCGCGACGCATCATACCCCGACGGCAACTCGTTGACAACGCAACTATCGAGGCATATGGTTGCGACGCAACCAATCGAGGCGCCGCTCGCGACGGGCGTGCCGACGCGAAGGGACTCAACGATGAAGACCACCTGGAAGATCGATCCGGCCCACACCGACGTCGCCTTCTCGACGAAGCACATGATGGTCACCACCGTCCGCGGCAAGTTCGACCGGGTCGAGGGCGAGCTCGTCTCGACGAGGCCGACCCGACCGCCGCGAGGCGAGATCCGGGTCGCCACCGCCAGCCTGTCGACCGGCTTCGATGCCCGCGACCAGCACCTCCGCTCGGCCGACTTCTTCGACGCCGAGACGCACCCGTGGATCGTCGCCCGGGTGCGCCGCGTCGAGCCGAAGGGCGACCGCTACTCGGTCACCGCCGACGTCACGATCCGCGACGTCACCCGGCCGGTCGCCTTCGACGCCGAGCTCAACGGGATCGTCCCGGGCATGCGGGGCGGGCGCCACGCCGGCTTCCACCTGACCGGCAAGATCGACCGCGAGGACTGGGGCCTGACCTGGAACGTCGCCCTCGAGGCCGGCGGCTGGCTGGTCGGGCGGAGAGTCAAGCTCGACATCGACGTCGCCGCCGACGAGGTCGCGGCCCCGGCGGAGGTCCCGGCCCGGGCCGTCGCCTGACCCCGTCGGCGCGCCGGATCAGCCGGCCCGCCGAGGAGCCGTCGGCGTCCCCGTCGCCGGTCCGGGCCCGGCTCGAGTCGTCGGGCTCGGATGCCGGCAGCCGGACGACCAGGCCGCCGTCCCCGGCCAGGCCGACCGTCTCGCTGCCGGACTTGACCATCTGCTCGACCCGCGGGGTATCGCGGAAGATCTGGCGATCCATCTCGAGCAGCGCGTTCCCGATCGCCGCGCCGAGCCGACGCCCCGGTCGCGTCGGCGGGCTCTCGAAGGCCTCGACCGCCGCGGCGGTGATCGCCGCCAGGCCCTGCTCGAGCTCGGTCGGGGTCGGCCAGCCGTAGCCGAGCCGGAAGTGCCGGCGCGGCTGGTCGAACCAGTGGCCGGGCCCGACGATCGTCCCGTAGCGCTCGAGGAGGATCCGGTAGAACGCGTCGACGTCGACCGGGACGTCCGGCCGGAAGCGCGGGAAGCCGACGACCCCGCCGCGCGGCTCGACCCACTCGAACAGGTCCTGGTCGGCCAGCCAGGCCCTGACCGTCTCGAGCGCGGCGGCGATCCCGGCCAGGATCCGCGGCATCCGCTCCGGCCGGCGGGCGAGCGCCACCTCGGCGATCGCCTCGTCGACGACCGAGTTCGTGATGAGGATCTGCTCCTTGGCCGCCAGGAACCGCTCGCGCAGCCGCGCGATCGAGCGTCGTCAGCCAGCCGATCCGGATCCCCGGCAGCCCGTCGCTCTTCGACAGCGACGAGACCCCGATGGCTCGTCGCGACAGCGTCGCGGCGGGCGGGAGCGGCCCGCCGAACGTCATCTCCCGGTACGTCTCGTCGACCAGCAGCCGGGCGCGCGGGTGGGCCTCGACCAGCCGGACGATCTCGCGCAGGGCCGCGCTCGGGCATCACCTGGCCGGTCGGGTTGTGCGGGACGGTCAGCGAGACGAGCCTCGTCCGCGGGCTGAGCAACGCCGCGAGCCGCTCGGGATCGACCGCCCAGCCGTCCTCGTGGCGCAGGTCGAGGTGATGGACCCGGGCCCCGATCGCCCGGGGCGTCTCGAGGTTCGTGGCGTAGTTCGGGCGGACGACGACGAGTTCGTCGTCGCGGCCGAGGAGCGTCGTGTGGACGATGAACAGCGCCGCGGCCGCGCCGGGCGTCACGAGCACGTCGTCGGGCGCCGACGCCCGGCCGCCGGCCGCGATCGCCGCCCGCAGCGCCGGGCCGGCCGAGGTGGTCGCCGTACATCAGGACGAGGTCGTCGAGCTCGACGCCGAGGTCGCGCAGCGGCGTGTCGGCGACCGAGCTCTCGGCCAGGTTGAACCGGATCCGGTCGTACCCGAACTGCTCGGGCGACTCGGCCTCGATCGGCATCCGGCGGTAGTCCACGCGTCCTCCAGGCTCGTCTCGGGGGCGTCAGTCTAGCCCCCGCTTCCGCATCCTGACGACGCGCCTATCATCCGCGGCACGGTCGCCGTCCGGCGGGCGCGGATCTGCCGGGATCTCGCAGCAGGGAGACGCGATGGCCATGCCCGCGGCGTCGAGCGCCCGCTCCGACGTTCCGCCCGCCTCGTGAGCCTGGCAGTCGCGGCCGGGATGCTCGTGGCGGCCTGCGGCGGGGCCGCGGCCGGCGCCGCTGGCGGGGGCGGTGGCGGCGACCAACGCCGCCTACGACACGGTCATCCAGCAGACCCAGGCGGCGTTCGGGACCTCGATGGTGGCCGGCAGGGCCGAGGGCGACACCCTGAAGATCACCCTCATCGACGGGGCCGGCGCGGGGATGGCCAGGCTGTTCCTGTGCGCCAACGTCGAGAGCTTCCTGAAGACGGCCGGGCTCGAGAGCTCGAAGGTCGTCATCGCCACCCAGTCGGGCACCCAGCTGGCGACCGAGGCCGACTGCAGGCACTGAGCCTCGCCGGTCAGCCGGTGCCGGAGATGAGCGGCAGGATGAACGCGGCGGCTTCCTCGACGCCCTCGACGTGGGTCTGGCTGGCATCCTCGTTCTCGATCGACAGCGCGTCGTCGTAGCCGGCCGCGCGGAGCTCGCGGACGAACGCCGACCAGAACCCGGCGCCGTGGACCCGGCCGATCGTCCGGAAGACCCAGGCCCGCTCCGCGACCCGCTCGAACGGCCGCTGGTCGAGGACGCCGGCCAGGGCGACCTGCTCGGCGACGACCTGGGTGTCCTTGAGATGGACGTGCTGGACGGCCGGGCCAAGGGCCCGGATGACGGCCAGCGGGTCCATCTGCTGCCAGAACAGGTGGGACGGGTCCATGTTCGCGCCGATGACCGGGCCGACCGCCTGGCGCATCCGGAGCAGCGTCGGGACGTTGTAGACGAGATGGAGGGGGTGGAGCTCGAACGCGATCCGGGTCACCCCGTTGGCCAGGGCGAATGTCCCGATCTCCTGCCAGAACGGGATCGCCGCCGCCCACTGGCGGTCGAGCAGGGCCAGCGCGTCGTCCGGCCAGGGGTAGAACAGCCAGTCGATCGTGGTCGCGCCGGGGCCGTCGCCGGGACAGCCCGACATCGTCACGATCCGGTCGACGCCGAGCTCGCCCGCCAGCCGGATCGTGTCCCGGATGAGCCGGGCGTCCGCCTCGCCGCGGACCGGGTGGAGCGGCCAGGCCGAGCAGTTGAGGGCGGCGATCCGGAGACCGCGACTCGTGAATGCGTCCTGGAACGCTCTGCGGGCGCCGGGATCGGCGAGCAGCGCCCCGAGCCGCAGGTGCGGCGCCGACGACTGTCCACCGGTCGCGATCTCGATCGACCGGCAGCCGGTCCGCGCGGCAAGGTCGAGGGCCTCCTCGAAGGTCAGCTCGGGGACCGAGTCGGTGTACAGGCAGAGTTCCATCCGGGGCTCCTGCGACGGGTCTGAGGGCCGGGTCTCGGGCAGCCGGGTCAGGATAGGCCGGCAAGGTCGCCGGGGTCGCCTGGGCCGGGCGCCGGCTCCCAGCCCCGGCGGGTCGCGGCGTAACGGGCCCGTCGTTCGTGGAACAGCGCCTCGCCGCCGGGTAGCTGGACGCTCCGGTACACGATCGGCACCCGGCCTTCAGCGGCGAGCAGCTCGGTGGCGCGGGCAAGGATCGCCCAGGCCCCCGCCACGAGGAGCGCGCCGCTGGCCGGCCCGAACGGCTCCGGCAGCCCGGGGATGTCGAGCTCGGCGTCGCCGACCGTCCCGCCGATGTCGATGACGATGTCGGCGACGTCGACGAGCCTGGCGCCACTCGGGTGCTCGACGACCACCTCCGGGTGGCGCTCGTAGGCGACGATCGTCAGCCCGACGACCAGGCAGCCGGCGTCGTGGGCGGCCAGGGCGGCCTGGACGGTCCCGGCGTCGGTCCCCGCGTTCGTCCCGACCAGGACGACGTCGCCGGCCTCCGGGACGAACGTGCCGTCGCCGGTCAGCAGCCCCGCCGACAGCTCGAGCATCGGGGTCGCGAGGTCCGGCGCCTCGCCCAGCGGATGGACGGCCGCCAGGCCGCCGGCGCGCAGGTAGAGCTCGGTATGGAGGACGTGACTGGTCGCCGCCACGTAGACCCGGTGGCCGTCCCGGATCGCCCGGGCGACCGCCTCGGCCGCGGCCTCGATCGGACCGGCCTGGCTCGTCGCCAGCCCGTCGAGGAGCTCGACCACCCGGGCCAGGTACCTCGTCGCCATGCCGGTCATCGCGTCGCCTCCGAGCCGGGAAGCGGGAGGCTCCCCTCGATGTACGTCTTCCATGGTCGGATCCCGAACGCACCGTAGTAGTCGAGCAGCACCGTCCAGTCGACGACGACCTCCCGCGCGCCGCGCCGGTGGAGCTCGGCCAGCGCGAGCGCGAGGAGCGCCCGCCCGAGCCCACGCCCGCGCAGCTCCCCGCCGATCCCGATCGGCCCGAGGCCGCCGGGTCGCGGTCCGAGCAGCCCGCGCCAGAACAGCTGGGGCGGGACCGGGCCGTCGTCCGGGACGACGATCCGGACGAATCCGGCGATCGCGTCGGTGTCGCGTCGGCGGAGGACGAGGATCGCCGCCGGCTGGCCGCCGTGGTCGAGGAACCAGGTCATGTCGTGGAGCCAGTCGACGCCGAACTCGCCGTCGGCCAGCCGGGCCAGGAACGTCGCCCGCTCGCCGGCCGCGCGACCGAGCGGCCGGAGGACGAGCCCGGCGGCGGCCAGCGCGTCGGCCGCCTCGCCCGCGACAGCCGGTCGTTCGAGCGGACCCCGGAGATCCCACGTGACGCCGATCCGAGCGTCCGCCAGCGCGCGCCTCGGCGGTGGCCCGGAGCGGGTCGTCGGGGCCGGTCCACGATCCGTCGTCCGGGACCGCCCCGACGGCCGCCAGGAACGGGCCGGCCTCCGCCAGCTCGGCCGGGACGCCGGGGAAGAAGTAGTGGATCCCACCGCCGAGCCCGATCGACCGCAGGCCGTCGGCGCGGGCGCCGTCGAGCAGCTCCCGGACGATCGACCGCCCGATCCCGCGCCGCCGCGAATCCGGCGCGACGATCACCGCCTGGAGCCAGCCGACCCCCTCCCACGGGCGACGACCGCCGAGCGCGCCGCGGTGCCGACCGAGGTAGCCGAAGCCGACGGTCCGTCCGCCGTCGAGCGCCACGAGTGCGTCGGTCGAACGGAAGCTCGGGTTCAGCTCGGTGACCTGGTCGAGGACCCGCGGGTCGAGCGGGAAGTGCGCCCCGATCGCCGCGTTCCAGAGCGTGACGACCGCAGCGCGCCGATCCGCGCCGTACGGGACGAGCTGGACCGGGCCGGCCACGCTCAACCGCCGCGCAGTCGCCGGAACCGGTCGCCGGCCGTCCGCCACACCTCGGCCGGGCGGTCGCAGGTGCAGGTCGACATCGCGGCGCAGCCGTCGTACGACCACAACGCGAGGTTGCGGACCCCCGCGGCGACCGCCGCGTCGATCGCCAGGCCGACCTCCGGCTCGCGCCCGGCCGGGATCTCGAAGCCCTGGATCCAGAGGTGGTGGTCGAGCCCGTGCCGCTCGGCCACCTCGACCGTCCGCCGCGCGTAACGGCCGACGTACTCGGCCGGGTCGCCGCCGAACGAGACCCAGTACGGGTCGGATCCGAAGTCGTCGAGCCCCGGGATCGAGGCCGCCGTGTCCCAGTCGCGGAAGCCCGGATTGGACGCCTCGGGCGGCATCACGCAGACGGCGTTGCGCATCCCCTTCGAACGGGCGTACAGGCAGGCCTCGCCGAGCAGATCGCGCATCCCGTCCTCGAGGAAGGCCTGGACCTCCGGACCGTGGGCGACCGGCATGTCGCCGCCGTGGCGCTCCCGCCAGAGCGATCGGCACAGGTCGCAGCGACAGCCCCACACATCGCCGCGGCCCTCCATGAACCAGGTGGGCTCGTCCCAGAAGACGGTCTCGCCGCCGACTTCGGCCGCCGCGTCGATCCAGGCCCGGACCCAGGCCCGGAAGGCCGGCTGGTTGAGGCAGGCGATCGTCGTCGCGCCGCCGTCGGAACGGACCTGGCGGGCCTCGGGATGGACGGCGCCGAACCGGCTGAACGGCTCCCCGCCGAACACCTCGCCGACGCCCCACGGGTCGATCCAGACGCCCATCCCGCGCGCCTTCGTCGCGGCGACGATGCCGGCCATCGTGTCCCGGGCCCAGCGCACGTCGAATTCGCTGAAGCAGTGGACGACGTAGCTCACCCCGCTGGCGACCATGTCGTCGAGGTCGGCCGCGACGTGCTTCGGCGCGCGGCCCTCGAAGTAGGCGACGCCCGTCTCGATCGGCCCTCTGGTCACGCAGTCCTCCAGTCCGCTGGTTCCCGGGTCACGAGGTAGACCGGGTTCGTGAGGGCGGCGATCGCCCCGCCGGACTCGACGACCTCGACCCGGATATGGTCGCGCACCGGGCGGCCGCCGGCGGGGCCGGCCAGGCGGATCGTCCCGCGGGCGTCGCCGGTGTCGATCTCCCGTTCGGCCTCGACGCCCCCGGCCGACACGAGCCGGAGGCGCATCCCGCGACCGCCACGGACCCGCCACTCGACGTCGAGCTCGTCGTCCGGGCCCGCGGCGAGCTCCTCGCCGATCGAGCGGCGCTCGCCACCCGGCACGCCGACGACGAGGTCCGGACGAGGCCCGATCGGGTCCCGCGAGATGACGACCCGCCCGGCTCGGATCCCGTCCAGGATCGACGTCCGGTCGAGCCCGGTCGCCCGGACCCAGGTGACCGGAGTCCCGAGCGGATGATCCACCGGAGGTCGCGAGTGCATGTCCGAGCCGCCGACCGCGGTCGGTCGTCGGCCACGATCGAGCTGGGCCGTCCACCAGGCCAACGAGATGTCGTTGGCATGGTCCGGGTCGATCCCGGCCCACGGCCCGTTCCAGACCTCGACCGCGTCGACCGGCAGGTCGGGATCGTGGCGCCACGGGTCGTCCGGCTTGGGGTGGTTGATCGAGACGAGGCCGCCCTGGGCGTGCACCGCCTCGATCGATCCGGCGATCCCGGGCCCGACGTCGGGTCGGAAGTCCACCCACCGGTCGATCCCCCAGGCGTTGGCGTGACCGTCGTAGGTCGTGATCTCCTCGCCGGCCAGGACCGCGAACCCGGCACCGCCCAGGCCGGCCAGCCAGGCGAGGTGGCTGTCCGTGTTGTGGTCGGTGACCGCCAGGAAATCGAGCCCGATCCGCCGGGCGGCAGCGACGACCGTCGCCGGGTCGTCGGCGCCGTCGGAGTGGATCGTGTGGGCGTGGAGATCGCCGCGGTACCAGCGCAGGCGGCCGTCGGGGTCGGCGACGGTCAGCGTGGTCGACCGGTCGCCGCCCGACACCGGTACCGGCGCCAGGCCCGCCAGCCAGGCCGGCGAGCCGTCGCCGACCTCGACGTCGATCCGGTAGGCGCAGCCCTCGGGCGGCAGCCGGTACAGGCCGAGGAGGACGTGCCACCGGCCGGCGACGATCGGTCCGGGCCGATAGCCGGGTGTGGCCCGGTCGGCCGCCACGATCACCTCGCTCCGCTCGGAGCCGCTCCAGCCACGGAACGCGTCGCTCCCGAAGCCGGTCGGGCCGGGGGCGAACAGGCCGAGGTCGATCAGGCTGGCCCCGCCAGACCGGTCGTGGGCGAGCCGGATCCGGAGGGCCGTTGCCGGGCGATCGAGGTCGAACGGGACGAGCCGGTAGGGCGAGCGCAGTCGATCGGCGCGGTCCAGGCGACCCTCGAGGACGATCACCGACCGATCATCGCACGGACGGCTGCCGCTTCGCCGACCGTCGACGGTCGACCGTTGGCCGTCGTGCGTCGTGGCTCGTCGAAGCCGGGACTCGCCGGAACGCGAGACGGCCGATGGTAGACTGTCGGCAACCGCGGGGCGACCGGAGCTTGTCCCGGCGAGGAGGCGTGTTGGCGGGAAGCGAGGATCGGGCGGCGGTGCGAGCGCGCGGCGGTTCGCGATCCAGCCGCGCGTCGGACGGGGTCCGGGCCCTCCGGCCGCTGGCGGCGCCGCGCTCGCTGGCCGAGGACGCCGCTGACGTCATCCGCGAGCAGATCCTGGCCGGTGGCTTCCGCCGTGGTGAGCACCTCGTCGAAGCGAGGATCGCCCGCCAGCTCCACGTCAGCCGGGGCCCGGTCCGGGAGGCGTTCAAGCTCCTCCGCGCGGAGGGGCTGGTCGACGAGGAGCCGCGTCGCGGGACGTTCGTGGTGACCCTCAGCGCGGCCGACGTCCGCGAGGTCTACGACCTGCGCGCGGCGGTCGAGGCGCGGGCGGCCCGACGCCTCGCCGACGCCCACGACCCGGCCGCGATCACCGAGCTCCGCCGGCTCCTCGATCGGATCGGAGATGCCGCGGCGTCCGGCGACCGGCGGGCCGTGTCGCGCAACGATCTCGCCTTCCATGAGGCGATCTGCCGCCTGTCGGGCAACTCGCGGCTCCATGCCGTGTTCGTCCGCCACGCCCCGGCCCTCCACGCGATGCTCCGGCTCGACGACCACCTCTACCCGCGCCTCGAGGACATCGCCGACCAGCACCGACCGATCGTCGACGCGATCGCCGTGGGCGACCCGGGAGCCGCCGCCGAGGCCTGCACCCGCCACTGCGAAGAGGCGGCCGCGCTCGTCGCGGGCTACCTCGAGGGGATCAGCGACTAGCCTCGAACAGGGCGATCACCGTCGCGTGGACGCGCCGCCCGGCGGCGACGATCCCGAGGGTCACGCCGGGAACGTCAAGGTCTGGCCACGCGTCGCCGTGCGGATCGCCGACGAGCGCTCCCGCCTCGGCCGCTACGAGCGCGCCGGCGATCACGTCGAGCGGCTGGATCCCGGCCGGGCGGACGAAGCCGTCCAGCCGACCCGCGCCGACCCAGGCGAGCGACAAGGCCGCGCTGCCGAGCGTCCGCGTCGCCCGGACCCGGGAGCGGAGACGCTCCAGGGCGACCGCCTCGGCGGCCGTCACCTCATCCGGGTCGCCCGGGTCGACGGCGACGACCGCGTCACGCAGCGCCGCCAGCCCGCGGACCCGCAGCCGGCGCTCGGGACGGCCGGCCCGGCGAGTGCGCGCGCCGGCGCCGGACTGCGCGACGAAGGTCTCGGCCCGGATCGGATCGCGGACCACGCCGACGGCCGGCCGGCCGTCGACCAGCAGGCAGATGCTGATCGACACGAACGGGATCCCGCTGACGTGGTTGACCGTCCCGTCGAGCGGGTCGACGAGCCACGTCCGCCGGCGCCGACGCGGGTGTCCGTTGGTCGCCGTCCGCCCGGAGGCTCTCCTCGGCCACGATCGCGTCGTCCGGGAAGGCCGCACCCAGCCGCTCGATGATGACCCGCTCGGCGGCCTCGTCGATCGCGCTGAGGACGTCGTGACGCCCGTTCCGGCGGGTGACCGCGGGCCGCTCGAAGCCGGCCGCGACGACCTCTCCGGCGGCGGTCGCGGCGGCCTCGGCGATGGCCAGCTCGCGGTCCAGGCGGGGGCTCGCCGGCGCTCCGAGGATCATCGCGTCGCCTCCGGCTGGTGACAAACGGTTGACCGTTGACACTCGGTTACCACGCGGATAGCGTACGACGGTGACCGTGGCTGCGATGCGCTCGATCGGCTGGCTGGTCCCTGCGGCGTCGGCCCCCGGCCGGCGCCGCTCCCGAGCGTGACCGCGATCCCCGTCCGGCGGTCCCGGCTTGCCGCCCCGCACTGGAGCCGCCAGACCCGACGGAACCTGGCGACCGGGCTGCTGTTCATCTCGCCGTGGCTGGTCGGGTTCCTCGCGTTCTACCTCTACCCGGCGCTGGCCTCGCTCTACTACAGCTTCACCGACTTCAAGGTGCTCGAGCCGCCGCGCTGGGTGGGTCTCGACAACTACGCCCGGATGATGGCTGATCCACTGTTCTGGAAGGCGCTGACGAACACCCTCTACCTGGCGGTCATCGGGCTGCCCCTGTCGATGCTCGCGGCGCTCGGGATCGCCCTCCTCCTGAACATGAAGAACATCGTCGGGATCTCCGTCTTCCGGACGATCTTCTACCTGCCGGTGGTCATCCCGACGGTCGCCACGGCGGTCCTCTGGATCTGGCTCCTGAACCCGCAGTACGGGCTGGTGAACCAGGCCCTCGCGGCGCTCGGGATCCATGGTCCGCTGTGGTTCTTCGACCCGGACTGGACCAAGCCCGGGATCATCCTGATGACCGTCTGGGGCGTGGGCGACGTGGTGATCATCTACCTCGGCTCGCTCCAGGGAGTGCCGCGCGAGCTGTACGAGGCAGCCGAGGTCGACGGGGCCGGCCGCTGGTCGAAGGTCCGCAACATCACGATCCCGATGATCAGCCCGGCGATCCTGTTCAACCTCATCACCGGCGCGATCGGGATCTTCCAGTACTTCACCCAGGCTTACGTCATCTCCGAGGGGACGACGAGCAAGGGCAGCGGGGCCATCGGCGGGATCCAGAACTCGCTCCTGTTCTACGGCCTCCACCTGTACAACAACGCGTTCCGCTACTTCCGGCTCGGCTATGCCTCGGCCCTGGCCTGGCTCCTCCTGCTGATCATCCTGGGCTTCACGATCCTGATGCTGATCGTGTCCCGCCGGCGGGTCTACTACGCGAGCGAGCGATGACCGCCCTGATCCTCCTTCAGGAGCAAGGCTTTAGGGTCTTTTCCTCTCTCATTTGCCGTCAGTAACTTTTGTCTAAGGAAATAGAATAAAAAGGGTTTGGTCTATAGAAAATTGGGTCGGGTATGGTAGAGTCAGGTACGATGTTGTTCGCTACTTCGACGTGGGTTCGAATCCCTATCCTTTCCCGTTAGATTATTTTTATTTATTCTGTTACCTTAAGCAGTAACTCGTTACATTGGTTCAGTTGCATTGCCGCTGTAGGTCGCTGTCTTCACATTGGTTTCTCCGGCATCTTCATCTTCGGTTTTGTTGTTTAAAAATAACTCGGAAAACGTTACTACTTTAGGACCAATCGTATTAAGGACCAAAGTTGCTGACAACTTGTGCCGGCGTCATTGCCGTCTCTATCGCACTATCTTTCTGGACCAATAACTCACAGGTGAAAGTGACCTCTTTAGCGGTAGGCTCTAGCCACTGGATAGCGTCGCAACCGTCAATGTCTACAGCGTCCAGATTGTTATTCACCGTAAAAGAGCAGGACTTGAACGGGTAACTAACACCGCCTATCGTTAGTTTGTTACCGCAGCCGCCGGCAAGGTTACCAGGGTGTTGCAGTTGTTGGTGCTGATACCCAGACAGGAGTAGTAAGGCCACCGTTAGCGGCTTGGCTTTGTGTAATCGTTGAACAAATCCAGTCCATGTCTACGACTACCATGCCCCTGCTTGTTGTCGTGAGAGTCAAGGAGTCGCATTAGCACCTTTCGTATGAAGAAAGTTTCGATTAGAGGACCGTTTGAGCCCCATGTGTTTGAGTAACGGGAGTTAGCAATCGATAACCCTTTGTCGATTGAACCAACTTGGACCAGTGCGTCGCCGTTCTCAGTCCCGTAACGAATCAGGCTGGTATCAACTGGTGAGAAAGAAGTTGTAAATGTTAAGTCGGTCCCATCTTCATATATTTGTACATTGTCCTCCGTCCAAGTTTCCGATACATTTCGGTAGCGTTAGCATAGGTCGTTTTGAAGGAGTTTATCACGCTCATGTCGACGAAAGCAGCGGAATTGAGTCATACCGTAAGCTGTTTCTTCGACATACTGGGGCAATTTGAGGTAACGAGATACACTCGTTGGAATCATTTGGAGACTCATAATTAATCAATCATTGAAGTCTTAGCGAAATCGATGAGAACTAAAACCGAGATTAGACGCCGAAGACTGAAAGCGTAGGGGCTACAGAAAAAGCGCCAAAGTTTATCCTGAAGCCTACGGGGAGGCCTTGAGCCGTCAGCGTGGTCAGGGCAGAGGCTATGGTATTACCAGCACTATCCTTCAAGGTTATTGATACTCCTGTCCCTGCAGTTGAGGTTATCATCATGGTGCCACCTACGATAGTATAGTCTGTAACTCAATACGGCCGTAGCGGTGGTCCCGCCGTAACTGCCTATCGTGTTGTTCGTCGTATTGATTGGATTCGTTATCTTGCCTACAGGACTCAGGCCGAGGTTGTCGGCCATCCTTATATCCGTACTTCTTGCCGCTATATTAGGAGCCTTGTTAGTTAGCCCGTTGACGTCGTTATCCTTGAAAATAAGACGGTTGGCTGATGTGGCTACCGCTAACGGTCTTCCCGAAGGTGGAGGAGTACCGGCTCCAAATATGTTATTTGTGATTATGATATCGTTGCCTGTTCCGTCAATCCTGATTATGCCGTTTGTACCTAACGAGGCTAGCGCCGCAGGAGTGAAACATATTACCCGTTATGATAACGTTTGAAGATGGATCTTCCAGTCTTATACTCTCCTGGTTTATATCATAAAAGTTGCAGTTTGAAATGATGAGAGAAGAGCGGTTTCCCTGTGCTACTATCCCCCTCCTTACGGTGTCGGCGTCATCTCTAAGAGGTGAGATTATAGAGGTAGCGTTGATTATATTACGGTTCGCGCCTGGCGTTAGGTCAGAGCCTACAACATCATTATCAATCCATAAAACGATAGCCTCATGGGTTGCACCCTGAACGACACAGCCGTTTATTATAGCCGGACTCCTGAGGTTAAAGCCCTGGACGTCTACTGATACGCTAGAGTGCTGTCCTGCCAGAGCGGTACAGCCGGTGAACGTGACGCCTAACGCCGCCTGGTGCATATCGAAATGCGCAACGTTGGCGTTAAACGAGGTTATACCGGTTATCGAAATGTTCCGCTGTCGGCCCCTTCTATACACCCCGCCGCTGTTCGTATTACAGGTAACGCTATGACGGAGCGGTCCGCCCAACCTCCTGTCCAGGAAGTATTTGTTGAGGCGCCTGTGATATAGAGGCCGGACCGGTGATCGGCGTCATCGGCCACACTGTTAGGTGTTTCCATATACACGTTGTCCAGGACTGTGTTAAAGCAGCCCTCAACCCTGATAGAGTCGTGGGCCATCTTCTCGAGTTTAACGTTGTGGAGATAAAGACCGTAATTAAAGACGCAGTGAAAAGGCCCGTCGTTTGCAGTTGCTACGCTGTTGTCGGCCCGCTGGTCTATTATAGTAAGGTCGTGGAGTTGGAAGTTTTTTACCCATGGGACTTTGTAGATGCTGCCGTGTCCGTCGTATTAAAGTCCTCCATCAAGTTGTCCTCGACCGTTACCGTTGTAGAAGTTACAGAGAGAACTTTGTGAAACTCGGCGTCGTATCGCGTAGCGCTAGAGGCGTCCACTGCTACAAGTCGGGTGACAAATATCCAGTCGCCTGCTACTATGCCGGTGGTACTGGCTGCCGTAATGACACGCTGACCCTTTGTAGCGTTTACCGTGACGGTGTAGGCTGTGCCTAATGATGTGGTCCCTACCCTTATACTGTTTGCAGTAGTTAGGGGAGTGTTTATAGTAAGACGGGTGACGTCTACCCCGCAGCCCTTGATAGTGATATTGTTAGTGGTAATGGTCAGCAGGCTGGTGATAGAAAAGTCGCCAGGACCTAGGACTATTTTAGAGTTTGGCGCTGCTATAGCGCTTAAAAGAGTCCCAAAGTTGCCGCCAGATGTGGATATCTCACCTACTGAATTTTTAACGTAATATGTAGCCCCTGACTTTATTATGAGATAGGTGTAGGCTTCTCCCAGGTTTATTGCTGTTGCTAGCCTGTCGTGGTCGTCTCCACCCCATTCGTTAGCGTTGCCTGGAGAATTGTTGTTTAAAATCTTTAATGTCATCTCTCTTTCTCTCTCTCTATTCTAAAACAAAACTAAACGTCAAAGGAATCTGCTGCGAAACTATCAGCGGCAAATGAACCCGTTAACTGTGGAACCGGCGGTGGTATGTCTGTGGTACATTCATAGGCTTTGATATATTGACAGACTGCCTTTATGCGAAGATACCATATTGTCTTTTGTAACTTGCCGGCGCGTTCAAAGTTTCTTGTTTCAATGTCTCTTTCTCCAGGAGTTTCTAATTCAATCTGGTGGATGCCCGATATCTGGTCGGGCCGATAGTTTGCAAGGATGCGGATGACCTCAAGGCGCATGTTGTTCATTTCCTCGAAGTGTTCGCCGTAGGTTAACCGGCGGGCTGTGAGGTCGATATTAACAGGAGTCTTCATGAGGAAGCAGCCGCCGTTTATAATGAGGTCGTTGTCAATAACGGTGTCCTCTTCCTTTACCCGTATGTAGTAGGTTGAAAAGTAATCATACTCAAAATCTCCAAAGCGGACCTTATTGTTGAAGTCTGTTGGCGGGCTGGTAGACTGGCCGGTATGACGGGTATGGGAGATACCCCAGTTAGCATAAGGTAGTCCTGTACCATGTCCTCTATTGAGTCGGTAAAGTCTCCATGTGGTAAACGACTAGTAACTTACCAGTCTGTTAGTGTCCATGATGAGGGAGTTGTGTCTATCGGGACATTGGCATAATCGCTTGGTTGTGGCGGTCGTGTGACTACTGGCATCTATCCGACAACACTCACCCTGTAATAGTGTAGAATTATTCTGAGTCTGCGGGCCCATAGGTTTTGGCCGGTGGTCTTTCTTTCTCCATTGAACTTATTCTATCCAGTGTTATACCTTCCACTCCCAATATCTGGTCGCTCTGGTATGTGCCGAACATACGGAGCAATTCGTTTAGCATGTTATTCAGTTCGGGGAAGGCCTCGCCCTTCTTGAGCCTTCTGCTAGACAAGTTCCAGTTCAATAGGGGTAGCGAATTCGTAAGTGTTTAGCCTTATCTGCCTGTTTCGGACCTCGCTGGCTACCTCCTTCACCCTGATGTAGTATGTTCTAAAATTGTCATAGGCAAAGTTATCAACCTGGGTCTGGTGCTGGTGTGATAATACTGTCGTGATAGCAGGGTTGGCCCCAATGACTGGCTCAGTTATAGACCAGTTGGCTTTTATGAAATCTCGGACTAGGTTCTCGAGTGTTATCGGGGAAGTCTGTGTTTTTCCCTGTTATCTGCCATAGGACACCGGAGGGAAGGGCTGCAATGCCATAGATATATTTTGATTGCCTTGCTATCCGTCCTATCAGGCTATATTGATAACTTCGGCTAAGGGAGATGCGAACTGCTACAGGGTAGCGGTAGATATGAGGGGTGGTGAGTCTCTGGGTAAGGTTGTATATGTAGAGCCTGGGCCTGGATAGCCGTGCAACAAGTTTATAGAGATAAGTCCCGAGTTGACAGGATACGGGTAGTAAGGTTATAGCGGTATATCCTGCTAAGGGTAACGGCTTTAAGGACAGCGTATCTATAGGCTTTACTGGTAGTAAGACGGACGACTATAGAATAGCGGTAGACTCTGGGGACTGAGATTTTAGTAGCGATAGCATAGCCGTAAATGCGGGGGAGGGTTAACCTGCGGGCTACATTGTATTTGTAGATAGAAGAGCGGATGACGTGGGGAGAAGGAAAGCAGATTGTATTTGTAGGACTGTGGTAGTGTTACCCTTCTGGAGACATTGTAGCGGTATAATCTAGAAAGTGAAGACCTGACTGTGAGGCTATAGCGGTAAACCTTCGAACTCAGTAGCCGGTTTAAGATTGTGTATTTGTAAATACGGGGAGCGGTAAATCTTGAACGCTACCGGATATCTGTATATCCTGGGAAGGGTTACACGGTTGGCTATGTTATATCTTTAACGTCCTGACAAGGGCGGCCCTGCCTGAGATTGTATACCTATGAATTCTGGAAAGGGCGGCCTTTGCTCCTTATCCAGTACTGGTAGATTTGTGGAAGAGTGACGCGGTTAGCGATGTTATACTTGTAGGAGGTTGAGACTGGAGCAGGTGCTATCTTGTTGGCTACGTTATAGCGGTATATCCGTGAGAAAAGAGTCTTTGAGTTTAGAGCATATCTGAATATTTTAGGTGCCTGCTTTCTAGTCAGTATGTTGTATTTGCTTATGGAAGGATGGGACGCCCTGCCTACCAGAACATAGCGGTATATCTCAGGGTTAGGGACCTGACTAGTGATGTTGTATTTATTGATAGGCAGCGTGAGCGGTACGGCTTGGGAAGGTTGTATTTGAAGAGTCTTGGATTTAGGACCCTGCCAAAGACGTTATACTTCTGGATTAGCGGTTTTGATACTCTGGTAAGGGGGAGACCAAAGGCCAGCCCTTGCGGAGTTTCGATAAACGAAGCGTGGTTTGTGACAGTAGCGTTTTTGGTTGTGTTTACCGTTGTACCGTCATAATAGAAAGTGTCAGTGAAGGCCGTAGCCGCTGCCTGAGTAGAACAAAAAATACTTCAAAGACAAGGACGTCGCCGTTCAATACCTCAAGGACCTGATTACCAGAGTAGGTAGTCGTTTGAATACGCTCAAGGGTTGTTGAGGCTTCGTCTACTGTTGCATTGCTGTTACCATCTATGATATCGCCTACCTTGCTCTGGGTAGAGGCCGCTATACGTAAGATACTACCGGTACTGGCTGGTTAGGACCGGAAGCAGGAAAGTTGGCGCTGGGACTGAGTTCTTTTATCGCAAAGTTATAAGTCCAGTTCTGGGCCGTAATTGAACTGACCTGCGAAAGTGTGTCTGTTACGAACTTGGCAAAGTAGTAGACTTGCTGGGCTGTTGTGGCCGTGCTTGTAAGGACTAGCGAGTTTTGAACTACGCCTATAATAGGCGACATGGTACGGTTTACTGTTTCAGCGTGACCCACCGTTTGGAGTAAGGACGCAAAGACATGCATCAGGGAGGTTGGCAAGTGGACTTGGGGGAGCATGAAGGTATAACCTTGTAGGACCGATTAGCCCTGTCGGGTTTAAGTGATAAATGTAAACGGAGGCTAGGGAAATACGGCGGATGACGTTATAAAGATAGGTCGAGGTCTTTAGGACATGAGACGCAGACGCCGAGACGTTATACTTGTAAATCGAGTGTAGCGATATTCTGGTAAGGACTACGGGCGTAACGATGGGGGTATAGTGAGTATGTGAAGGCTGGCCGATAATTGGCATCTTCTAATAGCCACCCCTTCCCCGCCACTACTGATTAACCGCCTGTCTGCTTTGTAACTTGCCATTTGAAAGTCCTATCTGGACCCGCCGTCCTCTGGAAAGTAATCCGGTATCTCTTGGTCTGGACCGGTGGGAAATAGATAGCGTTTTCGTTATAAACTGGTAGCGCCAGTAAGGGGAACGTAATAAAGACACTGGAGGGAAGCGGTAGCACTAGAAGACCAGACATAAAACCGTATAATCATACTATCGCCTGTCGTAAAAGAGGATGGAATAAAGACAGTTGCACCCCAGTACTCGAGGTCGTCGCTTGTTATCTCGTTTATCGTTGTTTCGGTTGCTGTTGTAGCAGTAGCGCCGTTAATCTCTTCTGTGAGTGTCATTTCTTTTTTTATCTCCCTCTGACCAAGAATGAAGTAATCATCTCTTTCTACCAAGTTAGCCATGTCTTGTCGTTTTATTGTATATCGTTTTACCTGTGACCTTACAGGTTACTGGAGGCTGGTGGACCTGTATAGAAGGTAATAGTTTCAGGCGTAGAGATGAGACGCATGATCTTGAAACGAGTGTGTTATTGGTCGCTGTCTCGACTGTTTTCCATCAAAATAGAACGTTTGGGTTCCACTCGGAGAGGTTGATCGAGTTGTTTTAAACCAGACTTCAAGGATTATAAACATCGTCACCGGCTGTTACTGTGACTGCCGAACCTGATACCGTCGTTGTAAATGCTCTTTCAGCAGTTCCCGCAGATATCGTAATATTTGGAGTCGCGCCGTCGAATATCGATCCCAATTTTGTCTGAGGACGAGGACGCCAGACATAAAGGCTCATATAGAATGGTTGGGCGCTGGTAGCGGGAAACCGTATAGTAACGACGCTTTGATTGGTGGCAATAGAATAAGTCCAAGTGTTAGCCGCGTTATAGATGTCTGGTTTAGTTTTGGAGAGACGAATCTTGCAACGTAATAAGTTTTTAGAGTTTTACCCGCTAATGAAGCATTTGTAAGAGATGTTTGACTTGTTCCAATAGTTGTGTCCATTACTCGATTAGAAGATCGATCAGCCTCGAAATTATCGTCCGCCGTTAAGGATGTGGATTGCTCAACGGTGGGGAGGTTAGAGATTGCACTGGTAGTAGAATGTAAATAAAACTTTGTTGCGATATCAGATCACCGTTTAATTAGGCAACTGCGCGCCGTTGGAAAACAATAGTCCCCGTTGTTGGAGCACTTGCAAATGTGACCGTTATGTTTGTAGAATCATAAGCGAATGAGTAAAAAGATATTGCTGGCTAGGACCGAGGAAACTTGAACAAACGCGCTATAAGGTGAGGATCCGAGGCTATGGGCGATATTAAATACAGTCGTACTACCGTTTGCGCTTCCTGTGGCCGTTCCCGTGTTTTCAGCCGGTGTTAATGTTGCCGAGTTTCCAAGGCCGTTCAAGTATTGAGTTGAAACGTTAGAAAGTTTGGGTAAAAGGCCGTGAGCAGTCGTTGAGGCGTTAAGGGTTGTGATGTCGGTAGTTGCTCCGAACTCGTCAAGTTTTATTACATCGCCCTGCCCGCTTTTGTGAGTCGTGGCGTGGGTTGTGGGGCTCCTTGCATCACTTAGTCGAGAATCGTTACCCTGTACCACTACGTTAGCGGGGTTTTCACCGGAGGTCGCCAGTTCAACGGTTCCTTTGGTGGTGGTATAAACCGGCATCAAGAAGGGGAGTGATTTGAGTTCCTGTAAGTTCCTCTATCACGCCTGCGCCTGCAGTAATCCTTCCTATATCTTGAGAAGTTGCGGCCACGTTTTGAATCTTGGCGTAAGTTACTTCTGCGTTAGTAATTTGAGAAGTCGCGACGGTTGCGGCTACTATGTTACCTGAAGCCCTTCCTACTACGGTATCGGTCCCGACTGCGAAATCAGCAGGGTCGGCAGTAGAAGCGGTAGCGTTAGCCTTTAATGAGTTGGCGGCCATGTCCGCCAGCCTTCGTGTTGGTTATAGCGTTTAATGCTACTGTAGGACTTGGATACGAGCCCGTCAGATTGCCACCAGCAGTTCCCAAAGGAATTCTAGAATCGGTAAGGCGGAAGTCATTACCCTGTACCACTACTCCTGAAGTTGCTTCGCCGTTGGTAGCAAGTTCGGCCGCTCCCTTTACGGTAGTTGAGGCGTTGGGAATGTTAAAGTCAATTTTTTTATTGGCTACGTCAGCAACGATAGTAATCTTGCTAGAAAGTGGGTTTAATTTTCTAAACTGGAGGTCTGTTCCTATCTTGGCGTCAAAGACTCCGTCGCCTGATGTTCCTACGTTTGAAGCGGTGTTGGCCTCTCCACCACCAGCGCCTCCCATGCTGCCGGCATCGCCCATCTTAGATCAGAAACCCCTCTGGTGTCTGCGAAGGTTACAGCGAGTACAGACCCCGCCCCTGTCCTGTTCGAGTTCCATAAAGGTGCCGCAGGCAGAACATTTGATAACGGTATTGCTCATGTTACTATGCCGCAGTATCACAGTCTATATTCACAGTGATTGTGTCGTTATTAAAAGCAGCAGCGCCAGCGCTTACTATCCTTTTATACCAGATGGCCTTATGCTGGGAAAAAGGTATGTCAGGCGGAGCCAAACCTGTAGCATAGGATATAGCAGTATTGGAGAAAGTAACGCCAGTCGGAGGCGTCGTTTCATCTGCCACCGTTTGCTCGGTTGCGTTCAATGCGGCAGTACCTAAAGCGATTTCCCATGTATCGTCTGGAGAACTAGAATTTGTAGAAATGTAAACCCTTACGTTCTGCATGGTTAGAGACGCGTGAGAGTTATGGATATAAACACACCGGTATTCGGTATCGCCGGCCGCTGTCTCGCTCCCGATAACCTGGTCGTAAATATTGGAAAGGGTATTATCTACAACTTCAACGATGACTTGGCCCCACCTAGCGAAGCGTTCGGGTCACTGTTAGCGGCTCCACCATTAACCTCACCTTGATGTCGGATGCAACAATTGGCATATTATAGAGGAAATTGAGTAGAAAACTAACGAAAGAAGTATTAATAAAAAGTTGGCAACGGCTTCAATGTCGGGAAAACAGCCCGCTTCAGGTGAAAAACCCGAGTCCTGGCTTTCAGTTTATCACCAGAAATGCCGCTGCCTCATGAACTTTATTTCGCTGGATTTCCCATTTTCCTCTAACGTAGAACGCTATCAGTAAGACAATACCCAAGACTAGACATATCACGCCTATAGTTAAGACAATCGCTCGCCAGTCCTACTGCCAAGCTGGAATAGCGTAAAAGCCGCCGTATAGACGACTGAGCCAATCACTGTAAGAATGATGCCAATTATGATAAGAGTCCAGTATGTCTCGGTGTTAACCAAATCTTTTATAATCACCTCTTTAGACTTTTTGTAAATAGGAAGAAACTTAAAAGAATTAATAAAAAATAAAAAAAGAGGAAAGTTAAGTTATTTGCTTATTAGCCTGTCAGGTTTCCGCCGGTTATATTCCTTGACTGTTTCGTTAGTGTTGCTAGGAGGGAATCCAACGTCGTCTATACATTGACCGTTTTCTTCATGGGTTCCTGGTTGACATTCGAGCGGGTGGAGTGGTTGTTGTAGTTTCGTTACTCGTTGTAGTTTCGTTGCTAGTCGTGCTTTGGTTGCCTAAAGGTGGTGTTACGACGGTTCCATTATCAATAGGAGTTGTAGTAGTGGTTTCATTGCTAGTAGTGGTTTCATTAGTAGTTGTGGTTATGTTTGAGGAAGTCGTTGTATTGCCTTCAATTGGGACTGTGACGTTCCCTTCTAAGGAGGAGTGGTTGTAGTTTCGTTACCGCCTCTAGTTTCATTACCGCCGCCTTCTGGGCCGGTGACGTTAACGGCGATTGTTATATTGTCTCCAGGTTGAGCCTCGATTGATTGACATCCTGGCCGACTTGCCTGACAGAGGTTTATGGTAACGGTTCCAGGTGGGCCGCCTCGCCGCTGCACCAGGCTTCCAGTCTCACCTGTCTCGCCCCTCGGACCAGGATCGCCAGTTGCACCAGTCGCACCGGGCTCACCGGGAGCACCAGTTTCACCTTTCTCGCCGGCCACTCCAGGACTTCCAGGACTGCCAGGATCACCCTTATCTCCCTTAGGCCCCTGTTTGCCTTCCTTGCCGCCTTGAATAACAATGTTCAGTGTCGCTTTTTTCTTGCTGCTTGAGTCTCCCTTCGTCAGGGGTATTGTGATAGCCCCTACGATAAAGATAGCCGCTATAGTCAGCGCTAAATTTCGTTGTTTGTTTCTTATTAATTGAATCCAAATATTGTCTATTACGTAGCGTGACCCTTAAGGATTAACTAAGAATAGGAATCCTCTTGTCTGCCGGTTTCGGTTGTTGTTTATCTTTCTGTCCAGTCTTGCAATATCTTCTTTAAGATGGTCGATTTGTTTCTATGTTGTCCAGTTTAAAGTTGAGGTAATCTCTAACCTTTTTTCAAGGTCTATCTTTGCTGCTTCCATGTCCTGCTTTGCTGTTCTGTTCTGGTTCCTTATCTGGCTCCATATGGTAACGAAGCCAACGCCCATGCCTACCAGCGCAGCAGAATATAGAAAACAATACCGTTTGGTACTTTCGCTGCCGGACACAATCTTTTTACAGTCTCCAGAAGTGGAGAGAAAATAGATTAGAATTAAAGAAAGGGGGACTGGCTTTTAAGACCCCCTCCTTAGCGCGTCAGGAGTTAGCGGCGATAAACCAGCGAACGCTTGGCGCTTTAATTCTTAACTTGAATTAAATAAATTACTACTATGTCATATAATCCGACACAGGCAGGTATTGACGATGTTAGAATACTGACAGGGAACATCTTACCAGACGACTATCCTGATACTCAAATTGCCAAGAAATTAAGTTCGGCTTATTCTACTATTCATATGGTAGCAAGACGTGGACTTACTGACCCCTTTCTGGTAACTGATGTCGAATACGAGTTTTCTAGAGAACTGCAGTTAAAGATAGCAGCCCGTGATGCGTTAAAGGCTATGGTCCTGAGTTTGATACCAAAGTTAAGGAACTGGATGCCGAGATAAAAAAGGGCTGCAGTTCTTACAGGATAATTTACAGGCTGGCGCCGGTGGTACTGGTGCAGCAGGCGGAGGAGGGTTTGTCTATACACCTCCTGCTCAGACATATCCTAAGAACCCTGATGCTCCTATCTATAGGTCGATAAAAGACGGTGCTGTTCTACTGTACCCTTATACCTTGGAATAACTTTAGATAAAAAGAAAAAGAAAGTTTACTTCTTGGCTGGTGCTGGTGCTGGTGCCGGGTGGTGCTGGTTTAGCCGCTGCCGCCTGTCTTTCTCAGGAATATCGAAAACAGAAACCTTTCCCTGTGATATAGTAATAGCGTATCTTTTGCCGTCGCTGCCATCGGCCTCAAATGTCCCATCCTCTTTTTGTTTGAAATTTAGTTTTGTTCCCTTGCTGTCCTCGCCCGCTGTTAGGTTTGTTATAGTGTCTACGTTACCGTCATTTAAAATTGCCATCTTATTTCAAGAGTTTAAGTGACAGCATTTGTAATAACTATTTGTCTTTTTTGCTGCCTGCTGTTTGCGTTGGTGCTATTGGTTGCTTATTTCTTTATCTTTAGTCTAATACTATCTAATGACTTCCCTGTCTTGCCAATCTCTGCGAGTTCTTGATATGTGCCATCTCTAAACTCCTGGATGTCCGGAATTGTGTAGATTCTCCCTGGAGTTATGATGTTTAGTTTAAGGTCGTCCTCCGTGGACTCTTAGGAGAAGGTCGTCAAATATTTCGGGCGTGTATTCGTATTCGTAGACTGTATCCCAGTTCAGAATTTCATGTGAGATAATTTTATCTGTTCTGTCATCAATTTGCTTTCTAAAGGTAGGCTTCTGATAGACCCCAAGTCTGACGTCTATAGGGGATTTATTACCTTTTCTATCGGTGCCGTATAGCATGGCATCATAAAAAATAAAGTCTATAGTACGTTTTCAACCAATCTTCTGATACGGTACATTTGGTAAATTTTGATAGTTATTTTGCTTTTTTTAACCTCGGATACCATGCTCATAATTGGTATCGCTATCTTTTTATCATACCTGAACTCGTTTTCCTTGAATAATTCAGTAACTTTCGGGTGAGGGAGGAGGGGATGGTTTGCCTTTAAATCGTAAGGTGCTTCTGGCATTTTTAGTACAAAAGAAAAGGAAAGAAGGTTATTAAAAATTTACAGGTTATGTTGCAACGGCAGTAAGTTTATGTTGCAACGGCGTAAGTTCATGTTGCTACTGCTGTCAATTTCCTCGTCTTTCCGCTCTGAATTAGTTTCTCTTTGTTGTAGTCAAAGGCGATATAGCCGTCTGCCATATGTGGAACATCTCTGTACTGTGCTGTGCCCGTTGGTCCCTGAACCCATGCGAAGGCATCAGGGTCGTAGACTATTGCAACTGTCGAAGTCATCAGGTTGTCGACATAGGCTGTATATCCTGGAGGCAATATTCCACCGCTGACTGTCTTAGCAGTTCCGGGGCTTGTAGTGACTGTTTGGTCCCTGTCCACCAAGGCCTTTCACGTTGGTATTTGCTGCCATTGTCCTGAATACTTTATCATGCATTGCTATTCTGGAAGGATTACCATCATTAGCGACTATCTCATCTGCTGCCGAGTCCTATCTGTGCATATGGGTTTGCTGTTGAATGGTCAGTTGTGTATGCTCCCCAGTCTGAGCCTCCTGTTGTAACTGTGGAGGTTTCTAGTAGGGTGCCTATCTTTCTAGCGTGTGAGCGTATCATTCTCCTGCCTATATTTTCTAGGTTGGTACGCCAAATATCGTGATAGTGTGGCTTGTAGTTAAGAGCGTCATACATTGCTATGTGGGCAGCGTCGAATGTCATGATTATATTCGTGCGGGCAAATGTCCCTGAGTTGGTTAGTATATCGTCACCTATGTTCAGGTTCTCTTGCACGTCCCATCCAGTCCATGTGTCTATGTTGGTCTCTATTGTAGGACTGTTTATGACTCTTATAGCATCCTGTAGGACAAAGGCCCGCTCTTCTATTCCGAATATTGTAGAGAGGACTGTGGTTACCTCAATCCCTGTATAATCGGGGAGGTTCATTATTCCGGCTATCCTTGGCTTTATTACCTCGTCATGATACTTTACCGCATAGTCCTGCCATCCGTCCTTTGCATTGTAACAGCCAAACATCTCTTTGTCATATAGTGCAGAGTCGGTTAGTTTGCCTTCCCTTCTTGCAGTCCTTACCTTCCTGAGTTCTTTCATGTTGAGGACGTTGTTACCTTCGGGGAATGTTGGACGTTTATCATTGTTGGAAACATAAATCCATTCTGTTGTAGGGTCTAACCATGCTACCTTTGATGTTCTTCTTGAGCGTTCGATCAGAGAGGCATCGATGTTATTGGTTTCTGGTGGTGGTGGTGGTGGATTGGTTTCGTATTGTAAAGAAGACATTTTAAGATACTCCTACTCCTCCGAGCGTACCTAGTTTGACCCATACAATATCTCCTGCACTGCTGCTGTTGCTACTGTCTTACCGTCAACCTGGTTTACCTTTCCTAAATAAAGCCGACTATTGCATTCATTAGAGTGCCTGCCCATTCCATAACTCTACCTGCTGTCGTTGTATCTGTCTGAACATATTTAGCGACTCCTAATTGCTGCTCCGGCTGTTAGTGCTACTACTCCATCCATTATTACCGGTCCTTTTGCATCACCGGACGCTCTTGCATCTGCTCGCCACTCCGAAAGGTGACGTAGTTGCGGTTGTTGGAGCCTTCAGCAATGCGTTAGAAGCAGTGTAAAGGACATCTCCCTGCGCCCACGCTGCCGGCGATTTGTTTTCTTCTGTTTGGAAATAGTTAATCCTGGATATTTCTGGCCTGCTGTTATCGCCATCTTGGATTAAAGCACCCCCGCGACCATTGCCAACTTGCGGCCCTGCGTTATCCTTTCCTCGTCGTTGTTATTATCAATAGTAACGTGTGCCTTTGGCTTGAATCAATAGAGGCCTTTCTAACTATAAACGCGTCCTTGTAGAGGTCTTCAATCTCCTTGACAGGGATGGATGATGCGACCATCGTGTTTATTTTTTCTGTCCTTTTGTTATCGTCTTTAATCAGTTCGGCTGTGATAATTCGCTCAATCTTTTCCCTTCTCCTTTCGAGTTGAATCTCTGCAACCTGTCCGGAGATGGATTTGTTTGTTTCACTTAATTCCCTTGCTTTTAATTCGGCATCTGCCAGCTTTTTAACCAGTTCGTCGTACTGCGTTTTTGGAACTGTCTCTAATGTGTGTTGGTTGGACTTCGGCCGCTTTGGAAGTATCGGGATTATTAACGGTATTACTATCTTCCAATTTTACTAATTTGGAATTGTCCCTGAAGTGGTATGAGAAGTAAATCTTGCTTGTTGGCAAGTTTGACTAGGGCCTTATAGTTACAAAAGCCGCAGCCGTGTCTTTTCTTTCTGTCTATCTTTGCCTTTCTTAGTTGGAGAAGACATTGTGCTGAGTCGCCGCCACATGAGGCCGTTATGCATCGCTTTCTTTACCGTGAAGGCTGGCTCGTCAACTATTGCGAGATGGACACCTGTCCAGGAGTTCATGCTTCAGCAGGACTGCCGTCCATCGTCTGGGCTATTGCAGGGCTAACGTAATTGGGAATGCTCCACCTTCAATCGCCTTCTTTGCATCGGGGTCTGTTATTTCAATAAGAGCATAATAAGCACTGTCCTTTGGTACGACATCAACTATAGTACCGATTCTATAATCTTCCTGATAAGATAGCCAGTGGTTTAATGAGTCGGCTGTGCAGGTACAGGATGGAATAATCCTCCGTTAAGACTAACGGCTTGCCTATGAAGGTGTTAATGTTTTTCTTTAAAGAAGAGGGGTAACGCCCCACTCGTTAATGTTTACAGAGGAATCGAGTAGGAAGGCTTTAAGGTATAGACGGCCGTTATCGGTAAAGGTTGCGCTGGCCGGTTTGGATACCTAGCTTTCTAAAGCTCGGACAAATGCAAAGGCTGTGATTCGTAAGTTCTGGTTCTTTTGAGAGAGATGTGCGCATGATTAAGTTGAGCTGGCAATAAGAAAAACGGAAAAGTAACGAAAAAGTAACTAACTAACCAATAGGATATCCTCACCCATCTTTACCATAAGCTACAACGGCAGTTATAATGGGATGAGTCGGTCCTGGTATTGGCATATCACTATCGCCTTCTCCCATTCCTGACCCTGCAATCCCATACAGATAGGACAGACTTTGGCGTCTTGCTCAGTTACCCAGACCAGTTTTCTGGGTTGTTCGTCGATGGGAGTTGGTCCAGTTTTGTAAGTGTAGATAGGGCTAGAATGCTGGTCGCTATCAGCGTGGCGAGAAATGCCGTATCTGCTGCAGGGTCTGACTCAGGCGGTGCATCTTCACTTAATCCGTATGGGTCTTCTACTGTCGGGTCGCCTACTTGAGCGGTCTTAATAGTGGTCGGTATTATGGTAAACTCGCTTTTGTGAACGGCATTAGATATCCTCTTCCAGAATGCCTCGCTAAACCTGGTTACAGCCTTTTTAATAATATCGAGGTCTTTAGTGGTTATGAAGGCCGTGGTATCTAGGCTCTTTGTTAATAGTCTGAGCCAATAAGGTAGAGTTTTTGGACTGCGGCCCTGATTACCTGCTCAACCTCTGGTCCGTACTTGCGTTGTAAGAGCCCGATATCCTTAGAAGGGTCAGCCATTATCTTTTTGTATTCTTTTTCTAAGGTCTTAGCGAGTTCGTCCTCTATCTTCCGCGCCTGTTGTGAAGTCTTTGTTCGATTAAGATTGATCTGACCGGCACTTTGCTTTTTGATTATCGCCGTTCTTACCACTATTAGGGGTTCATGATCAGGAATAAGCGTATCAACCATCTCAGCTAGTGTTAATATCTTCAAGAGATTAGAGGTCGTCAAGTTTCTTTGCCATTTTTTGAAAAAGTCTATCTTGGCCTGTCTTACCGAGGTGGTTGGGCCTTGCTGCTGTTGTGGTTGTAGGAGGGAAAGGTGGACCCTGTTCCTCACCAGGACCGGGAGAGGGTCTTTGCTTAAGGGCTTCGAGTTTCAACTGGAACTGTCTTTCTGAGTTCATATCCTTTTCCATTTTAAGGCTCTGGAATTCTTCTACAACGTCCTCCATGTCTACATACTTTAGCACTTTCTCGCCTGAGATAAGATGATGGTCAAACAATGGTAACACTGTGTTGACCTTATCAAGTGTTGTCTCAAAAGTGATATCCTCGAATTCGTAGTTTAGTTTTACTTCGGGTGGGGTTAAGGCATCTTCTGAGTCGTCTATGCCTGTAAGTTCGTAGAAGAGAGGGTTAAACCATTGTGGCTGTATGATGTCTTTTATCCATGTTCGGCCGGTGTTAATCTCTACCTCTTTGTAAGCAAGCAAGACTTGCTGGCTGTTGGCATAGTTTGCTATCTGCTCATAGCCTCCGATAAACGAAGGAACGCCTATATCCCTCAGTTCTTCCCTGTTGCAAAAGTCGCAAATATCGACCATCTGTTGCAGGTTGTCGGCTATCTTCTGGATGGTTACCTCAATGTCGTATTTGTGAATGTCCATCCTCCAGGCGTTATCTGGTTGGCAAAGTTCTGCATCTCTGCCGCGGTTATAGACTCGTTCATGAAACGGATTAATGCTACGCCAGCGTACAGGGTCTTTGCTGCCTCCTTCAGGTCTTCCTGCTTTATTATCCTCTTGGTTTCGGAGGAGTCGATTACAGGCTCTAAGACTGAGAGGCCGTAATGGATACTTCGAGGGGTAACGTGGTCGTCGTTTATTGTGAAATAGATTAGGTCCTCGGCTTCAGGAGGTCGGCGTTAGGTGGGCATATCGGCATAGTGTACTCCCTGGGATTCCCATGAGTCAGGGTCTACCTCTACCTTTCCCAGCCGCTTTGAATTAAGGACATGAAGGGCTGTAGGATAGTCATCAGTATCTTTAACAATTTCGATTGCTGACCTTCCATAGATTAGGCATTGCTTTGTAGCAGAGATTAGTTTGTCGTGGAACCTTATCGCCTTTTTTGATTGCAGTTGGTCTATTTCTTTTTTGGCATCGAGGTATGTTTGATTGCTGTTTATGTTGTCAAGGGCTTTCCTTTTATCCTGATAATTGGTGAACTCTTGCGGTGTATCAAGGACGGTCTTGCCATGTTTACCCAATAACATTTCAGTACGCTTGTCGATGGCCCTTTTGACGTTACCATCGGAGCGGTACGTATCCTCAAAGCGGTCTTTCATAGATTGGTCGTATGGGTCTCTGAGGGAGGTGGCAGAGGCTCTGTCCTTGCCGCCCTGCCATATCGGGGAATGTAAGAACGGGGCCGGCGGTTTCTGCCTCCGGTTGTGAATACTAGAACCTTCTTGCCGTCTAACTCGGGAAACTGAACATTTCGGGTACTGATTTATTAACCATTATTCCCTCAAATTGAACGAAATTAGACTTAATTAACTACAAATTAAGGTTAATCTGGCTGAGGTTTTATTTCATCGAAATCAGTTATCTGCAGGCCTTTCTTTTCCAGTTCTTTCTGCATTATGCTTTTCTTCCTTTTTGTTAACGCCTAGATTGTGCTATGAAAGTCTCTTTCTCAGCTCCGTTGGTATTACTATCAATTCATGCTTTGCCTGATGATCGGTACAGTATTGGCACAGTTGCCGCAGAAATAGAGAGAAGGGTCTAGTTTGTAGATATGGAGAGTGGGCTGGCCGCATTCCTCACACTTTAGCCTTGCCTGTGAAGAGGAGTCAATAATCCGTATCCTTCTATTCGTGTTATTGAGGTTAAGGCGGAGGTCGGTCAACTTGCCTGCTGGTGTTCTCCCTGTTTATAGGCTAACATACCAAACGAAACGCGTCCAAATATCATCATATGATGTCTCTTCCTTTGCCAATGCACCGTTCATGCTCGAAAGCAGTCTTTAAAGAGATAACAAGTTTCTCCTGGGTTGGATGAATCCGGATATACTGGCCCTCTATTAACGACTTGGCGTAGCCTAGCATCTCCTTATGTCGTGCCGAAGTTGACTGGCTGTACCCGCATAAACCGATAGTGTTCCTTCTTTATAGTATCGTAGTTGGCCCGTTCTCCTAGGGTTATCTTCAGGCTTTTGATGAAGGAGAGGACGCTAGCGTCAACGTATATCTTCTTTATTTTTAAACTCTTTATTAAGTGCCAGCACTTGTCCAACATTTCTTCATAGGAAGGACGTTCGAACTCGTCTGCTAGCAGGATATGGATTTTGCCATCTCTGTAGGCTGTTATGACGATGCCAAACGCTGAGCCGCCAAAGCCGGGGTCTATGCCCATTGATTGCGCTTCTTCGTTTACGTTCAGAGATAGGGTAAATCCTGACTGAGGCTTCAATGTCCTGATAGTTGAATACGTTACCGACCTTGCCAAGTACTTGAGGTTGTACTCCCTTTCAAAGTATTCCTCTTTTTTCTCCTGCTCAGAAAGAGGGGGTCGTAGAGTTTACCGAGGCCGTAGGTATAATCCAATTTCATTCTATGATATTTGGTTTCTGGTTCTCGTTCCATCTGCTCGAATAAACCGCCTGGAGCGTTAGGAGTTGATACCATTACTATGAACGGGTTGGACTTGATTCTATAACGTTCTACGTTTGGCCTGACCTGCCTTTGCTGTGCCTTTGGGAAAAGTCGCCTTCGTCTACGAATACAAAACAGACATCCTTGTATGAGCGCATAGTATCCAGGGTGGCTGAGGGGAAGGCCTGTATCTTTACGCTGTTCAAGATAACAGTTACCATGTTTGAGTCAAAAAAAAGGCCGGGGTATGTGTCTATGAATAAGTTTTTGATTCTATCGATTAACTCGATAGCCTGCTGGATACGGGGACCTGTTACGATATCCATCCTCTGCCCCTTATAGTAGTTGGAAGATAGGCATAGCCAGGCCATGACCCTTAGGATTAATTCGGTTATTCCTAATCCGGTAGCCTTTAGAATCCAGAGATTTCTATGCTCTATCAGTTGTTTCACTATGTCTTTTCATAATCGAAAATGGGTAACGGTCTGCCTTCCTTCTTTGGCAGTCCTATGATGTCGTTAAACTGTAGGAAGGTTTTATCCCTACAATCTTCTATTAGCCGTTGCTCTTCATTCGACTCTTGGGATGTCTGTTGTTGCTGAGACCTGTATATTATCGTCTTCTTTAATGGCAGACTTGGCGCGGCTTCTCTAACACCTCCCTGGTAGAATCATAATAAGATGATAGTAGGGGTCTGGTGTTTATTATTTTTAAGATTGAGGCTCTGGATATGGTTCCTTACAGTTATGGTATTCTGTCCATAAGAGTTTACGGGCTGTCTCTATCTCCTCTACAGAATCGGTATGTTCTTCCTCATAGCCTATCCTTGCTATTTCGTATAATCGCTTTTGTTTTTCTGCGTTTAGTTTGCGCTTCCACCTGAACCAGGTGACTTTAGACATTGGGTGTCCTATGTCCTTCAGATAGGCCATGGCCTGGTCTGGTTTAAGGTGCATCCTTATAGTGTCTATAACTACCTTCTGGGTATCAGTTAGTCTGCGTGTTTTGATACTAAAATGTCACCTTTTGGGTTTGTTTCTTCTGTTTCTAAATTAGAGATTGATAGGCTGGTTTGCATGCCGTCGATGTCCTCCTGTATTCGTTCGCTCCAGGTGATTATTTGCATTAGGTTTCTGGATACGTCTACTATTGCTTACTGTAGGTGTTCGACACTTCTGGCTATCTGCATTTCTTTGTTTATCCATTCGGGGGGCAGATTGAACTTGCTGTTATTACTACTGGTTGGTAAAGAGGTTGTTGATGTGGTCCCTCACGCCTGCTTTGACAACTCCACTCCTAAATCGACCTTACGACCATAGCCGTAGGGCATATAAGATTCGATATAATCTATTCGACCATCTCAACGAAAAAGGGAAAACCGTAAACGAACTCCTCGCACTGGGTTATTACAGGGGCCTTGTTGTCTCCCACTTGTTCACGGGTTAAACCGCGCATATATCACCCTGTATGCCGTTGACTTTTACTTCACGCCAGCCTGTCGGACTCCTAAAGTCTCTTATCATTTCAGCGTTACAGTCGGCCTTCTCCTGTCCTGTTTTGACGTCGTAGCAGTTCTCGCATAACATGGTCATTATCTCCTCTTTTACGGCTCCGCCGTGCTTGGACTGGTGGATCATGTCCTTTATGCGGGACCACCACATTATCTTTAGCAAAGAGAATTTCTCGTTATAAAGGGAGGGGAACAGTTTGGCTAGTTGGATTATGCCTGCTTTCCATAATGCGTTTTTATCAGGTCTTGGAGGGAATTTAATAAAGAATTTATAAGTATTTTCTAGTTTTTCTATAAAATATCTAATTGCATCAGCACAATCGGTTATCTCCGGAGGAGGTGTTGGGGTCTTGTGTAGGTCTTTTTTCTCAAAGCCACTCAGGATAACGCCTAACTGGGTAGCACGTGCCACGGTTGCCTTTTTCATTTCGTCGCTTATCTCGAATAATACTTCAAGGTCCTGATGACTGGTAACGCTGTTAATCTTTTCCTTTAAGAGGTGAATATCGCTTCCGATTTCCTTAATAATCTCGATGTAGTCAGCCGTTCTAGAATACGTCCGTCTACTAGAAGAATCTTCCTTTGCTGACTCGGGTTTTTGCTTATTTTTCTGGTAAATAGTGGTCAACGTTATCCTCCAGTTATACCTTGAGCCCGTAGTATCTGCCTTATTTCAGTTGAAATCATGTTAGTTGTTAAGGAGGCTGGGAGTTGGGGGTCGGCTCGCTCCATAAGTTCCTCCAGGATTTCGGCCGTCCTCACGACCTTTTGTTTAATCGTTCCTTCTTTATCTTTTAAAAATGAAATAATTTGTTGCTGTTCGTGGTGGAGCACTAAGAGTTTGTCCTGGTCCTCTGCTCTTGCTTCCGCTCCAGATCATCTAGATACGGGAGATTACTTTGTTATGCGGGTATTTATAAGATGAGGAATTTTAGTGCGTAATTTTCCAGTTACGGGACCTAGTCCTCAGTTTTGTCCCGCAAGGACACCAGTCCAGGGTATTAGCAAGCCGAACGTCACATACTGAACAGCGTTTGTTCCCTCTGACATAGAAACGCTTATCGACAGCATAAGAAATGCAATTTCCTTTACACCCCACCAAACATCATCCTCATGGTTCTATCGATCTTCTGCTCTTTTTTTCTGGACGTTCACAAGTTTTATAATAATCTTTAACATGACAGTTATGACAAAGACGGTTTACATTCTAAGCAGAGTAGCCCGTTCATTCCTGTTTCGTTAGAGTCCGTCCAGCCTATTTGTTTATCGCATATGAACAGAAAATTGGAATTCTATGTAGTTTTAATCAGTATGATCCATTTGATACATTTTATTTTGATTAGTAAATGGTTTTGCCGCCTGTGTCTACGAAGTCGACTGCGATCTGTCCGTCGTTTCCGATTGTTGCCTGTAGGTATGAGACGGTCTTGTTATTGCAGTAGGTCCAGTTGTTCTCGTTACCGCAGGCATAGAACGATTTGCCCCCGTTGCCCGCTACATACCAGCCTTTTAGTGGAGCGGCTTCGCTGTTGTGATCGTGGCCTGCAACCTGTATTAATTTAACTCCTGCTGGAATGCTTTTCTCCAGTCCGGCGTAGAAATCTTTTGCCTCTGCAGGGTGGTGGGCGTTAGGGAAAACATGACCTCCTTTATGAGATACGGCTATAATGTTTTTAACACCGCTCATAATTTGAGAGTTGTTGAATAAGCCTTTGGCTGCATTGAGTTGCTTTGTGGTGTCGCCCTGAGTATTGAAGCCAAGGAGAAGGGTGCTAGGATTAGAGCCGAACTTGACCCACCATGAGTTTCCGCAGTAGGCTAGCGCTTCTTTTTCTATAGCGGCACTTTACATCCTCTGCACTATCGTGGTTTCCTATGACGCATTTATCAGGACTTATCTTTTTTAAGAGGTCCAAGGACTTACCGTATCCCATATCACCGATGGCCACGCGGTAATCACAGCCTTTGCCTGCCATCATGGTCTCCCATATTGCGGTATCTTTGAAATCGCCTACCATGCAAATCTTATAGCCTTTGGTATCTGTCGTCGGCGGTATTACCGGTGGCGGTGGTGTTATTATAGGAGGTAGCGAACCGGAAGAGGTTTTATTATAAACTGTAAAGGCTTCATTCGGTGCGGTGTAGGTTGATATGTTTACCGTTTTTACTGTCTATGAATTTGCCTTCTACGGCCCTGCCTATGGCTCGATCGATGTCTCTTCTCGCCTTACTATCCTTAGCCGACTTTGCAAAGGTCTGCTGTGCTACTGTAACGGAGAGGAATAAGACTGCAAAGATAAAGGAAATTGTAAAAACCGCTCCTGATTTATTCAATCTTATTGGTAGGTTAGAAGGAAACTATATAAAATTTAGTTAATCGTAGACGGTGAGTTTTTAACTGTGAAAGTGGAACCATCAGCCTTCTTTTTATAATCTCTGCATATTCGGGGTTTCGCTTTGATGCCCAGCCATTTCCGGTGAAGTTGGTCGGCTGCTATACATACCGTTCCAGAGCCGCAGATGGGTCTAGGACAAGATCGCCTTCTCTGCTGCCCATTGTTATCAGGTAGGACATTAGTTTAAGCTGCTTAGGGTGGCATGGGTATTAAAACTGCCCCGCTCAGCCCTTGACGCTTTGGCAACGATCAGAAAAGGAAGGGTTTTATCAGCCCATTGGTCTAGCGAAAAATAACGAGAGTAAGAACCTTGATCGCCTTGTTTTGTGTCCATTTCACCTTTGTTTGATTGTCCATAGATTTTATTGTCTGTCCTTCTGAACTGGTTAATATCTCCAACTTTGTAATCCTTGCCGTTGTTAAGAACATCATTTTCTACAATGAGGTTGGCTGGGAATCTTCCTTTTTCGTTTGGTGGTTCTCCCCGTTCCAGTTCTTTCTTAACTTTGTCATAGCCCATCCGTTGGCTCCATTCCCTGTAACCAAAGCCATAATCTTCCTTATGCCAACCTGCTCCTTTATCATCCTGGCTCTGGTAGGGAATCCTACGATCATCAAGCCAACTTATTGTACGGCCTTTTGATACTACTAGGATAACTTCTACTGCTGGCTTGGGTTGAAAGCCTACATAAGCACCTTCCATCTTCTTGGCTTCCTCTGTCGCTGGTTTGGTTTCGTTAGTTGAACTCTTTTGTATTGATCGGGTTTATAGTAAAAGTGAGCGTTTGAACCATCTACACTTGTATATGGTTTTTGTCCTATTATTTCTCGCTCTGCTTCTTCATAGCGTTTAGTTTCTTGTTCTATTAACCAATCGAAAGAATCGTCTAGGTTTAGTTTTTGTTTTAGTGTTTGATATTGTTCTTGTGTTGGTAAGTTCTCTGCATTCTCCCAATTCCAAACACAGCCGGTTATACCTCCAGTTCTTGAAGGAAATGATTTAGCCAATTCTTTAACGGATATTCCAGATTGCTCTCTGTGTTGTTTTAGATAACTGGCTAGTTGATCATATTCAGTTTTTCTTTTAAAGCGTTTATCAATAAGTTTAGAGACGTTAGCCGCTTTCGGGAATCCACTGGCATATGTCCAGTATATCGATGAGTAATTGGTACCAAAGCCTGCATCCTGTAGGTTGATAATCATCCTTGCTAGAACGTCCTGCCTTGGACTACACATGACAAACGCTAGTTTACCCTGCTTGAGAACACGGTAGCATTCCTTCCAGGTTTCCGTAAGACTAAAGCACGATCCCAATCCTTCCCCATGAACCCACCCTTATGGTTTTTTCCTTCCCGATATTCCTCTGAGACTAGGCCGTAGGGTAGATCTGTTAGGAGGAGGTCGATACTGTTGTCCTTGATATCCTTGAGTTGGTCGTTACAATCCCCGAGTAATAACATTAAGTTACGAACCGATATAAACGGCTTCTACTAATCTGGGTTTATCAACGTCGGTACACTTTTTGAGGTGCTGGGTGAATGCTTGCTTTGCTTCGGTCATGGTTTCAACTCTTACCGCTTGCTTACAACTCTTGCATTCTACTAAATACACATACATTCTTGTCAAATCTCTAACTCTTCATCTTTCTTCTTTTCTTGATAGTATTCCCGACCGTCGCTTTTAGGGTAGAGTTTTCCTTGCTTCTTTCCTACGCTATCGGTAAATCTAACAGTGTAGCCTTTCCATAAGCCGTTCTCGTCATATTCATCCTCTACTGTATAAATGCCAAAAGTTTTAGACTGTTTTTTCATTTTATCTCACTCGCCTGTTGGAATCTGACTGCAAACCTTGCCTTGGGTTCGTCCCTGGTAGAATTCAACCGGTACCATGAAATTTGTAAACCTGATTATCGTAGTCATAGATAGTAACTGTGTGGGCCCCACATTGCCTGCAGGGAGAGCGCTTCTTTGCGAGTGTAGGGAGCCTAGTCTTCCTCAATTATTATCCCTTCCGTGTCATCCTCTTCTCCTTCCTCGTCCTCAAAGAAAAGGTCGGCGTCCTCGATAGGAATCTCTTCCTCGAGTGGAACGTCTTCCTCCTGCTCCTGGATTATTGGTATTGCTAGTCCTCCCCTCGCCCACTCCTCGAAAGCAGCCGGCGTCATGTTGGAAAAGTCGATAGGCTTTTTGATTTTCGTGGGCAATCCAATCGTCAGACAAGTTTCATTTGCTCCCTTTCTTTTAATTTTTGTTCACATTCAACCGCTCTTTGTAAATATGCTTCTGCTATGTTTTTCCATCGGTCTCTTTCTTCTGAAATTTCTGAAATTTCCTTAAGCCTATACTCACCGATAATACGATCTAAGACGCTGTATAATGGTTCTGTCCTGTCTTTTTTTCTATTGAATAAATAATTACGTGCGTGTTCGGAAATCTGTTCTTGAATTGTTTTTGTCTTAAACTCCAATTTCTTTGGCAATTTTTTTATCCACCAAAATATTTTCTAACATGGTTACTTTTTTTTGCATGTCAGGAAATTCCGATAAAATCCTATGCAGTGTTTCATCATGGGTTTCGTATGGTTGTTTCAGATAATGCAGTTTATTGAATGTCGCCGAAGAAATTCTTATCGTGGTGTTTATTCCCCTTTTTACCATTTTCCGTATAATCGTTATGCATGTATATAATCTTATACATGGTTAATTAATTAATTAACAATAGATTTTTGTTTATTGAAATTTTTCCCTTTCTCCCCTCTATCTGTTCAAAACCCTAACAGCAGATCGTCCTCTAGGCGTAAGCCTCCTTTCTGGCTGTTTGGTGAATGGCGGCTGCGTTACTTAAAGTTTAGGTTTAGTCAAGGACTGGTGATATTGGCTAATTAATTAATTAAATTTTGGTAACGGTCGAGGACTAGAGGTGACATTCACAACTGCAGCGCTCGAGGTGGTCGCCGTCAGTGCTGGCATAGCGTCGTTCTTCCTGACAGAAGGGAGAGTGTTGCCCATCACGGCAGGTCCGGAACTTGAAGCGGATGATTATCTCTTTCGGCATTAAACTGTGTACAACAGCAAGAGTCACATCTTCCCGTAATATAGTGATAGCAAATACAGTGATGGCAAACGCAGTAGAGGTGCCTTTGCTTTTTGTCCTCGTTCATCATTCCTGTAGAAGTTTCCTTAACTCGTCTATTACTTTATGCACCGGATCCCATTCGTAGTAATTACACCCGTCCTCATGGGGAATCGCTGCGTCTTCTAGTTGTTTAATGATATCCTTGATTTTCTCTTTTTCTTTTTCAGTCATTTCAAAAAAGGGAAGGAGGATTTACCTATCTTCCTCTATGAGGTGCCCAGAACGTCATGTCCTACGGTGCCTGCTATCAGGAAGGATATCGCTAGACTGATTCCTGCTACGACTAGGACTGCACTATGGTTTCTTACCAGTTCTCTAAAATTGAACATTACCCTGTTTAGAAACAACTTGCTTATAGCCTTATTGTGGAAGAATTATGATATTTGTCCGCAGCGAACTTGATATGGTGGTTTATTACCTCTTTGTGAATGTTTTGAAAGGAGCAAAGAGGACATTTGTAAAGTCTAACGAACTCTTTTTTGTCCTCGAGCCAGAGGTGTGTTGTTCCAAGGTGTACCCCTGGAGGTGGATCAGGCCACGACTTCAAAGGAGTCGGTGGGGGAGGGGCCTCATAGCCTTCATATTTGTTGATATAGATACCAGGTCGGTGTTTTTTCATACACCGGTGGGGCAGAGGCGCTTTAACCTGTGGGTTAAATGGCTCGGATAAGGGTATCTGTCTACCCGTCCGGCTATGAACTACCTGCGGGTTCCAAAAGATAGTAGGATCTGGACAGGCGGGATTATTACAAAGGTCCTGAGTATTACGGTTCTCATTGTCTGGTAACAGTCGATAACTCAAATTAAGGAAATCCCTGCCCTGGTTTTAGTCTGGTTAAGTATGTTCTTCTGTCTGCCTTCCTCGCTTTTTGAGAGGCTAGAATGCGCGTGTCTTCTTACCCGCATGTTGCAGTTAGGACAGAAAATGATGTCATGTCCTACGTCTTTTAGATTGTGCCAGAACTGACATTTTTTACAAAAGCAGTGAGTCCGGTACGAACGGGGAGCAGGAAAAGTCATTTCAAAAACTCCTTTAACTGTTTGTAAAGGTGGAGGAACTTGATACCTTTTGGAGTAATGAAAAAGACAAAATGGTTCCGCCTTGGTCCTACGATATCAACCATTGTCCCCACTCCTGGCCCGAGTCTCATAGCCGGCTGCACTTCCTTCGTTATCAAACCTCTTTCTATCGAAAAGTCAAGCAGGTCGAGCAGACCATTCCAGGAAGTTTTGGCGCCGTACATCGAACGAATGATGGTTGTATTCCCTCCGTAGACAGCGTTTCAAGAATAGCGGCTATCATGTCCCGGTAGTCGCGATACTTTAGTTTTTCTTTGCTTTGCTTCATGATGGTGACCTTCGCCTTAGCATCCTGGCCCTCCAGGCGGCATTATGTTTCATTCGTGGTTTATACCGCAGCCTGTTCCCACAATCAGGGCAAATAATAGCGGTGATAGATTTCTTTTCAATACAGCGGCTGCAAAATTTAGATTTACTATAATCGACGAATGCCATCTTGTCTCAGATTTTCCATTCTTCCATCAGACTCCATATGACATCTGCGGCACAACCATCGCCAGTTTTTTAAGTCCCTAGTATAGGTCTCAGGATTATATTTTGAATTTATATTCGCTATATCATAAGGGGTTTTATCATTACATATTTGACATAATTCTGGTTTAGGAAAATGTCTATGTATCCAATGATGTAATGCATCATTACAAACATTATCACCTTTCCACATCGGATTCCTTTGTCCTAGTTTTGCGAGTCTCATTCGTTCTCTATGCTCTGGAGGGAATTTTCTACCTGTGTTACCCTTATTGAGACTTATTTTTCTTTTAGTCTCTTCTGAATGATGTTTGCCGTACATGGGGTTATTAGCCCCAGCGAAACTATGTTTCATGTTAAGGCGGTTGCCTCCACAAATCCTCTATACATTTTGGGCATAGGTAATCAAACGCTCTAACGCAGTCGGTTGTCTTCCCGCATTTATGGCAGACATACTGAGTCACTTTTTGATATCCCAGTAAGGAGTTTTACATTTGGCACAGCGGATCGGCTTTGTTTCATTCCTCGGTGTCCATTTATGACCACATCGGGAGCATTGATAACCTTGAAGGGTGATTTTAGGCATCAATGAACCCCCCACACAAGGCACAGAATTTATCTTCTGGTGCTACCGGTACGGGAATCCAACACCGGCAATCTCTCATGCTAGTTCCTCCGCTGCTTTACTGACTAATTCCCAACCACTAAAGCCTTGTTCTTTCAGAATTGCAATGTCGATTCTCGCGCCATCACTACCATGCTCACCTTTTGCGATAAACTCTGCTCTAACGCTTAAACGAGATCTTCTTTCTCTTTCTTTAGACATACCAGTAGTGTACACTACTGGTTATATATACCTTCTTATTAGTGTACACTTGTAGTGGTCATTCCTTTATCTGTAGAAAAGGACATAGGTCGCCATGGTACGGCATACTGGTGTAGTGAGGGCCAACCGTTAGACAGGGATGGTCGTAGATAGACCGGCCGCATTTACAAACGAAAGGACCTTCATTCTTTATTTGCCTCTTTTCCTTTTTCACCTCCCTGTTGTTATGTATAGGGTTTAAACGGCCCATTAGGATTTCTTTTCTAGCCTTTGCAGCGCTGTAGGCGTTATTCAGAATTTTTCTAATTGTCATTTTCTGTTTGGGAATTAACTTGTCGCCTCTTTTGAGCCTGTATTGCTTTCTTATCCGTTAGTGGGATAGCGTTAAAGTCAAGGGTTACCTGTTTGTAGGTCTTGGTAGGACGTCGCAATATCTCTCCCTTCATAATGAGCGAACATATAGGACATTCGACAACAAAGTAATCACCGGTAACGACCTGCTTCATTTCCATTTCGTCGTTTGGACACCAAAATTTCATTTCTTTTGTCCCGAACCAAACAATTCCTTCTCCAGCCAGTCGTTATAAAATACGTCGTCTTTGTTCAGTCTGGCAAAGAGGATACTAGGATAGCGAGTTCTAGCGAACTCTTCAGCGATGCCGTCGTTTATCTTCTGAGCCTTTTTAGAATGTTTGGTATCGTCACCTATCCCCCCGATTTCGATTATGCCATGGATAATCTGACCGCCTGCTCTAGTCCTGGAAAAGAAAGCGATATCGTAAGTATGGCCGTCGTACTTTATTTTGTGCCTTTTTTGTACTCCTCGGAGAACCTTACATTAAGCGGTCCGACTATCCAGCCCCTACCTCTCAGGAAAGCGGAGACGTGTTCCACGGCTTTTGAATGTGTGAGAGGTTCCCCTTTCTTCAGTCCTTCGCTCTGGAATTGAATCATTATATTACACCCAGCCCATTATTCTGAAGGCTTTGAACTGCCTCTCCGGCATCTCACTATGTTTATTATCAATCCAGATCGAAATGCCTATTGTCTTCTCATCACACCACGGGCATTGAACTCCGTCCATTAGATTTCTTTCATGCGGGAATGTCCTATGAGTCTGTGACCATTTGAAGGTTTTTTCCTGAATTTTTCTTATCTTGACCATTTGTTCGTGAGCCCAAGTATCACTATGGTAGAGACCATCGGCATCATAATCATTCTCTAAGATATGACCGCAGGGATCAAACTCCATCTTTTCATTATAACCATGATAATAATGACGATATCCATCCGAAGGAACAAAACCAGATTGCCAAGGCATTATCTCGTGTCCTGAATCATCTTTTTGTAACCTTGGCCTGGTACTCTTATTTGCTCAAAGTCTCAGCGAGTAACTTGGTCCTGTATTCCCCGGATTGAAGATATTTCAATTTTGAGGTTGCTGTTTCTAATTTCTTTTCGAGTTCCTTTTCTTTGGTTCCTATTGTTTTAGACCATTCTCCGAGGTCTTTAAAATTGGTTAATATTGCAATTAACTGGTTCAATATGACAAGTTCTTTGTTTTTTAAATTATACAATTCGTGAATCTCATGTAGCCCTTTTGTTAGTCTGGCAGCGTCTCTTTTACTCAACATTATGTCGTGTCCTGTACCGCTGTTATCTTGAGAAGGTTGAAGCAGGCCTGACAGAGCGGCTTAATATCCTCACTTTCAAGCCAGTCGCCAAGACTTCTCCACCTGATAGGGCAGTCAAGGGAGCCAGTTGCGACCATGACAGTTCGAGCAAAACATAGGGATAGAACTTCTGTCGTTAGTCATATCTCAAAATACAGTCTCTTGAACATTTTTACCCCTCTATTGTTCAGGTCACTGAGTATCCTAGTCCTGAAAAGTTCGATGCCATAGTTAGGAAACCAATAGCGGCTAACTTTGTCCTCTCGTTTACCCAGCCACTCGAAGACCTTAGTTTCGTTTGTTCCGTAATCATCAAAATCATCTCTTTGTTCTATCTGAGTTGCCGGCCTGAACTGCTCCGTCTTTTTAAGAGCGTCTTCTAGTTCTGCCACACGCTCTTTTAGGAATTGGATTTCAAGGTCTTTGGGGTCTTCCTCTGGTGGTTCTTCGGGTGGCGGTGGCGGTGGCGGTGGAGTTTCTGGAGGTTTAGTAGTTTGTTCTATAGGTTTCTTAGGGGGAATATGTGTGTACGTACCAGCGATTTTAATTCTTCCTTCTGCTTTGCTCGGTTGTCTCTAGCCCGTTCTGCTCTTTTTCTTTATTCATAAGGTAACGAACTCTTGCGCCATTGTGAACTTCTCACTTTACCATAGGTAGCGAACAAAGTTAGTAAAGCCTTTTCATCAAAGCCTTCTTGACGCTCCGTTTCTGCTTTACTGTATCCCACAGTTCACCAAACGCCAACATTCCGGCTTGCCTTGCCGCTCGCCAGTAAAGAAACTAGTTCAGGCGAAGGACTTTTATCTTTCGATAACCTATTATCTTCTTGCATTGCTTTCAACATGGGTTAAGTGAGGCTCCTAGAAAAGCCTTGCTTTATCTGTGTCATTTCTCTCTACGTTTTTCGTCTGCTTTCTATAACTATTTGAGATAATAGAGTAGAAATCTCTTTCTTTAGCATGGCGACTATTGAGGTGGTCAAATATGAGTCATCCATTCTAAATCCCATCTTCCCCCTGCCGAATCAAGCCCTCAACTGTTTGGCTATTGCTCCGCATTCAGCTTGGAGAAACTTAATTAAATACATCGGTCTACAACCCAATGGACAATCAATTACGGGTATTTTGAAATCCAAGAGTTTCTTTTCAAGTTCTTTTCTCTCTAGTCTACCGTAGCTTGAGCCATCTCTAATTTTTGCTGGTGTATTTCTTGGTATTTTCTGATTCGCTCTTTCCTTATATCCTCAGATGGAAATGCCCAGTTATTTTCTTGTGTCATGCTGTTCTATTTCACCTGTGAAAGTATTTCCACTATTATTGTCTATGACGTCTGCAAGAAACGATAGCCAGTTGTGAACTCTCGCTTTTTGTGTCTTGTCTGCTTCGAGCATTAACGACTTCCATTCTTCTCTAGTTGGTTTTATGTAATCGACAATCATATCTGCGTCTACTGCATGAGGTATCTTTTTCCTGCCAACCATGAGAGCCTGGAAAAAGATTGGCCGTCGCTATCAGTTACGTCTCCAAGAAGTTCCCTCGAGGACTTTTATCGGTGTCTCCGAATTTACCAAATCCATAGCCGTATAGTTCTCTGTTCATCTTCCTCTTTTTGTAGTCGCATTAATTTTTCTTCGTGTTTTTGTTCTGGAATTATTACGCTATCAGCTAATTTTGTAGCGACCTCTTCCAGTTTTTGTTTTTCACGATCAGAAATTACGGTTCTTTTCTTAGATTCTTGCTTCTCTCGCTTTGCACAATATTTCTTGTGTCAGATTGTGTTTGTTTTACTAAATAATATAACCAATCAGGAAACCAGAATTGATTTGTCATATCACTCCAAATGTTGTCTTCAGAATATCTTCCACCATGTTCGTAACTCCAATCCTCCATTACTTTATCTCTGATGTTATCTCTCGCTTCTTTGACCTGCTTGATTTGTTGGTTCATATACTTTCAGAGAACCGATCTACTTCCAACTACTTCACAAAGTTCTGGTATGAAATTGTTTGAGCACTAGCTAATAGCAGTTTCCTTATCTTCTTTGCTACTACGTCAGTATTTCTTCGTTTGTTTTTGTTTATGTTTTTGTTTTGTGTCCTGTCTCCATTTGGTATTGTGGTACCTGCCCCACCTTTTCACGCGCTCTTCTTTTCTATATCTTTTTTAAATTCGCTTTTTGATGTGTTTCTCGATAATACATAATGGTTGCCCTCATCTATTATAATTGTTCTATTCTTTTCCATATATCCGTCTCTTGGTTTCTTACACCATGCTCCCCATCGCCAGTGCAGCCACACCATGTGCCAGTTTATCAGATCCAGACAAAACCGCGTCGCGCATCTGTCCTCGTTTGTTTCTCCTTTTGATACGGTATTGGGACCGCTATACATTCCTCGTCAGGGTTGGTATTGCTCTTATTGAATATCCTTTTTTTCTTGGTGGTCAGTTTTCCCCACAAGGCGAGGTCACCCTTATCTGGACTTTGGAGGTAACCGCTACCAAAATATACCCCATGTCTGTTCATGCGCAGTTGCATCAAACTTCATCGACTGTACGAAATCTTTATCTCCTCTTCCTCTATCCCTGCATTCTGCAGTTTCATCCTCTATGCGTGGATTTTCCTTTGCTATTTCCCTATCACATCTCGTAAAAATTGTAATTGGATCGATCAGCTATATCCCCCCCTTGATAGATAAGTGTTATTTAGTTGTTTTAGTGTACTTCCTCAAAGAATACCGCTATAGTATAAAGTAAACTTATGCGGGTGGTTAATGGCTAAATCTAATATTGTGAGAGTCGCCAAAGTTGTTGTAAAGCAATGATAGAGCCTTCGGGGGTCGGGTCTGTCCGGTCTCCCTTTAGTTTCAGTTTTGGTCCCTCCGGTGTGATCTACATATCCTTCGGCCTTTGCTGGATCGTCCTGCATTTTTTTTTAAGAATACCGCTGTACTTTTGCGCCTCCGCCTCCAATGTTCTCGTTGCCGTGGTTGTTCTCTTCTTCCTGTTGTTTCCTGTTCAATTTGGCTTTCATTTCTTCACAGCGCTCTTTGGTATGAAGGCCACCGCTGCCCCCGGCTTCCCTGTATTTTTTAGCGTCATCGTCCCAGGCATCCAGCATAACTCCACATTGGTTATTACATAACTTGGGAGTCATTTCTTCAATGCCCTCCTTCTTCTTTCGCCTATTCGTTCACTCCCCCTGGGCTATCTGTTTTTTATGTTTGCCGCAGTCCCTGATCAATAATAAGAAATCCAAAGACCATAACGCCACTACAGCCACATCTCTGTTTGATCCTTTTACCATCGTTAGGTTCGAAAGAAAGTCCATTTCTTTTCCGTTCTCCAACCTAGTTCACATCATACATATGAGGGATAATCTCTTCTTTCTCTCTGTTCTTTGCTAAGGTGGTCGAATAGTTTTTTATGACTTTGTGTCTGATTTCTATTCGTTTTATTACAAATTCTGCATTCAAATTCTTAGTCATTTCACTGTTACCTCCACAGGAGCAACGGGGATCTTAGCCCATTCTGCTTTTTTCTTCGCTTCGATATAGGTTTCAAATGCCTCTTGTACTGCGGTTGACATATCATTTACCCAGACGTGAACATAAATTCAAACCCTTGGCGGTATCCGATAACTTGACGCTATGCGAATAAATCTGTCGTATTTCAGCCGCTTCCTCAGTCAATCTCCGACTCTCCAATTTTTGTGCTTGCTTTACAATTACTGCATCTATAAAGTGAATATAGATCATGATCGCTAACCCACTCCAATCGTGATCACATGGTTCAGGGTTACTCAATTTTAGTCCTCTCGATAACTCTCAGGACTGAGCCAATGCATCTGCTTCCAGTGGTTCTCTACCACTTTTCCTGAGCACCTCTATGATTGCTTCAATATCTTTTAATTGCTCTGTTTTGTTATCTTGTACGCTGGAGGATTCAAGTTCTGCGGTATTGGGGGTGGTCCTTTTGGTTAATTCAGGCCATCTCCTTTTTGCTTTTTCTTTTTGACAATAAACGGTTTATTATGTCGTCCATTGTGTCGCCATACGCTCGCCAATTTCGTTAGTTTGGCATACGTCGACTCCTTTACTTTTAAGGTCTTATCTGTCATTCTACTTAACTAATACGTAACCCAGTATATTAAGATGTTTATTTTAGAAACTACTACCCTTATATACACCCAGTAACTTAGTAACTAGTAATGAATCAATATTTAGGTTGTGTGATTTGTGGCCGACCAGCCAATCCAATCACAAAAGAAGAAAACTGGACAACACATTTCAGGGACCAACGTGCGACTCATGCTACAACAGAACCCACACTAAAACGGTGGAAAAAATTGTAGGAGAAAAAGCCTGATGGGGTCTGGAGAGGCGTAGGCTATTTCTTTGGAATACTGCTAATCGTAGGCGGTATCATAACTCTACCAATCGGTCTGGTCCTTATCATACCGGCTGTTATTATGATGTGGATGCTCTAGAAGGGTGGAGAAGTAGCGTCTATCAAAAAGGATATGAAAACGGTAGAGAGATAGAAGAGATGAACCCACGTCGCAAACTGGAAGAGAGAGACAGGACGCTCTTAAAGTACAGGTAGCAGTTAAAGGAGTGGCGCTGAAGAAATGACCGAATATGTAGAGCGGGACAGCAGAAGGAAAAAAGCCACGTTCTCGGTGTTTTAAATAATGGAGAGGCGGCCTGTAACCGGATGTTAAACAACTCAAGGCAATCAAGTTCGAACTTAAGAAAACAAGGATGGATTTTATGAGCGTTAGAACTAAAGTGTTTGGTAAGGGTAAAGGCAAGACAGGAAGATCACAATGAAAAGTCTAGCGCTCGTTTTAGGACTGGTTTTGGTGGCTTCTCATCCTCGTTGCTATCGTTAACGTTGCCCATCCACACACCTACTATACTACCGGAGATCATAATATAAGGCTGGTTGTGAAATTCACAAACGACAATTGGAACGAAATTTATGCCAGAGCCACGCCAAAAAATAATAATCATGTTCTGTTGAACTTTATTTATGTGCAAAATAACGACAAACCAGATTGCGCCCCTGAGACACTCTACCTCTATCTGCCTTTCAAGGACGCAAAAATGGTACAGACCAAGTCAACAAACGAAAACAGGATAAGGACTTATGTAACTCTTGAACTGGTTGACGGAGCACTGGCGAGACAGTTACCAAGTATATGGCCTATGACAAGACCAAACGGATCCAGGATTTCGGCGTATTTGTTCTCATCCGCCAGGGTGTTAATGGTAAGGGGGATATTGCTGATACCGGCTTTTAAACAGTTCTGGAGATAGGGGCTCGGAGAATATTTTCCTCATTCCTTTCTCCCAGGACTCCCAGCCTATTTTTAATTTCTCCCGCAGGTACCCCCAAGTAAAGCCAAAGATGCCAGGCCAGTTCTTGAAGCATCATCAGGTTATAGGGCTGTTACTTTGACGTTCTTAAAGGAGATTGAACCCGAACCATTTAATCTGAACCATATCCAGGACTCTACTTCAGCAAATAATGCCTTGTTCATGGTCGGCTATCGGCTTTGTCTCCGTTCTTTCAAATACTTTTTTCAGATCTGTTCCACCCTCACCACCAATCCAGTCCTCCATCTTGATGCCTTTTCCGTCCTCGGTATTGTGGTAGATATACCTTTTATGATACCATTTTTTGAGTTCTAATTTTTGCGGTAGTTTCTGAGTGTAGCCTTTATCGTGGACGTTATGATACAATTCAATTTTGAAGTCAGTCTCTACCAAGTCCGTTGCGTTTCCAGGTCGCCGAAACGGTTGTCATTGGAGCCACCTGACTGGTGTCTGCACCTTCCTTTGATGCTCATATTGTCCACACTGCCCGACTGGATAGAGAAATCAAAATCTAGTTGAGCGTTAAAGTTGCAAACACATAAGTAAAAGCGACCGTAGCCAGGCTGTGTTATCAGGGTGGCCGTTCCCTTGCCATCAATTTTGTACTTTCGGGCTTCCCGAGGCTGCTGGTGAAAATCCCCATACCATTAGCCTTGATATCGCCATCATGTCCACCCTTTCCAACGGTCCGGGCTTTGCCATCGTTCCACTTCCCCTGCTTGTTACTGTCGTAGAGAACCTTATCATCTGTTGGTGGCTCTATTGTGTCGGCTATACATTCCCCGCCTTCGTCATGGAATCCCGGATCGCATGGGATCTCTCCCGTCCCAACTCGAATGAGGACCACAGACCGGCGTTGGAGGTGTTATCGGTCCAGTGTCAGGAGTAAAGGTTTCAGTATGAACCAGCGTTGGCTCTTCGTTGTCTAATTCTGCCTTAGTTCAACTGTAAATTCTGTATTAAAATTATCAATAGTCACGATATTAAGGTCGTTTAATGGCGTTGGTCTTCGAGCAAATACCCTTAACTTGGTCATGCTCTCTTTTAGCCGCTGAGATAGAAGGAAACTAATGTTAAGTTAAGTTAAATTAAAAGTGATTTTGATACACTATAGCGCCTGATTGTGGAACTGTTCCCGCTGTATATAATGCTGTTATCTCCGGCAGCGGTTAAATCATTATTTCCAGATGTAAATCTCATCTAACTCACCTTTAAAATACATGTGAACACCAACTGTAGTACTTTCAAATCCCTCAAAGCAATTTGCTCCTATCTCATTTTTGTGCTTAGTATTTCTGGTGTTGCGCCTGATACTGCTCTACTATCATGTAAAACAGCATCGATATAACATTTTACACCGGCACCATCATAAGTTATATTTGCCATGTGCCATTGACCATCGTTAACAGTGTTGGCTCCGGGTAGTCCTGAAATCCGTAGATTTTGCGAGGTGCTCCGTTCGATCCGCTTCTAAAAATCCACCTCTTATACCATTGGCGTCAGTTACCCACATACCGTAGTTGACGTGTTCTTGAGTACGCCACATTGTTTTTACTAAAATAATACCTGCTTCACCTCCCGGATCATCGTCGGTAAATGATAATCTTTTGAAGTTCTAAACCATGCAGAGATAGAGAACTGGTTTAAATCTAAAGAAGCGGTATCAGGAACGTCTATGAAATCTGATGTCCCGTTGAAAGTCCTTGAAGGAGTATAATGATAATTACCTGCAATTACAGAATTGTTGTTTATCAGGTTTGTGACTTGTGTTGATGTTAAGGCGGCCTGGAGTAATCTGGAGTTCGTCAATCCGTCCTTCATAATGAGTATTTACTATCGATCCTGATTGAAACCCTGCAATCATATGACTTGATATCAATCCTACTGAGGCGTATTGTGGTGTTGTTGTTGACGAAACACCTGCAACTCCATCTTTATACAACGCTACCGTATTGGTTGCTCCATTGAATACAGCACAGACATGCCGCCAGGCGTTTGTGATAAATCCGCTTATTTGTCTCTTGTAATCTACTCCTGCTTTCTGTACACAGAAATATACTACGCCTGCCGTATCAACTGTTATAGACCATCTATTGGGACCATTATCTTGTTTCCAGATCAACATTCTTTTTGCAGGACCGTAGTGGTAAGGTCCACCGGATATATCCAGAATGATACAGAAAATCCAACCGATGTATTCATCTGTATGAGCGGGTTATCAGTTACGTTAATGAAATCAATATCGCCTGTTGCAGTGTTATCCGTAGGATAATTGAGCCTCAGCCCATGGGTGCCCCACTTGCCCGGTGATACGAATCCATTATTATTGTCACTAACTCCGGGAGATATGTCTGTACACTCCAGACCGTTACCCGATGAGTCTGTAAAGTCGTTGTCAAGGTGTAATAGCAATGTTGGTGTTAGCCCTGCTCCTGCCGTTGTTGTCCCAGTCACTTGAGTCGAATATGTTCCTATGTTGCTGGCATTGTCTACCGCGCCACCTTATAATAATATGTAGTTGAAGCAGTAAGGCCGGTGTTATTATAACTGTTAGTTGTAGGCTGGGATATTCTGTTACCAATGCTGGAGTAAAGCCTGAAGTTGTTGACCGATGGACATCGTAGTGATCAAGGTCACGGCGGCAATGCAGTCGATGAGAGATTAATCTGTGTATCACTAATGACATTGGTGGCAAGTCCTGTTACCTGTCCGGGTGGGGTTGTGTCTGGTGTTCCGGTCCGGCCTGAGTTGTTCCTGAGGCCTGTGTCGAATACGTCCCTATATTGCCAGAGTTATCAACGGCTCCGACCTTGTAGTAGTAGAGAGTAGAAGCGGTAAGGCCTGTATTGTTATAACTGTTGGTTGTAGGTTGGGATATTCTGTTAGCAGAACTGGGAGTGAATCCTGTGATCTGTAGAGCGGTGAACATCGTAGTGATTGAGATCGCCCTTGCTGCCTGATGCGGTCCAACTGAGGTTAATTTGTGTATCGCTAATGACAGTAGCAGTCAGACCTGTGACCTGGGCGGGGGCGTCGTGTCTTTGGGCGTAGTACCGCTGGCTTGAGTCGAATATGTCCCTATGTTGCCCGAGTTGTCGACGGCTGCCACTTTATAATAGTAGATAGTAGAAGCGACAAGCCCAGTATTGTTGTAAGAGTTGCTAATAGGCTGGAAAATTCTGTTACCGCTATTTGGAGTAAAGCCGGCTGGTTGTTGACCGGTGGACGTCGTAATGGTTAAGATCACTGGCAGTTGACGCGGTCCAGGTAAGGTTAATTTGTGTATCACTCATAACGTTGGTGACAAGTCCTACAGTTTGAGGTGGTGGTGTTATGTCCACCGGCGAGGTTGTAGTTCCGCTAACTTCTGAAGATACCGGTCCTTCTAATAATGCATCATTTGTCGTAGAAACACGATAATAATACGTAGTACCTGTATCCAATCCGGTGTTGTTATAACTGTTAGTAACAGGTTGAGCGATTTCCGAAGAGGAATCAGCAATAAAGCGGCTGCCTGTCCCCTGATAAACATTGTAAAAGTTGAAATCCGAGAGACCGCTTGCGGTCCAGGTAAGATCGAGTTGAGTATTGCTCCCAGCATGCGGGGTAACTGTCAGGCCGGTGACCTGGGCAGGGAACCCTGAGCCTCCCTGTGATGGTCCTATACTGCTAGAGACATTAACGAACTCTATCACATTCGTACCTGTAACTGTATAATCAAGGGATCCAAGTAACGCATCTGTTACGATTCCCTCAACTTCCGAACCAAGAGCCAGCCTATTAACATCAAGTCCTAAGAGTCGTTTAATCCTGGCGACATCGTTCTGTATGGCTTCGTTAATATCCGGTTCTGGCGGTGGGTTGGGTGTTTTTGATGATCTTGGCATCTCTTATTCCTCCTAGATTAGACCACCGGACAAAATTCTATAACGGCAGAGACAAGAATAGGAGCACTAGATATTGAGGAGTAGAAAAGCCAGCAATCGGTTGTGTTGGTCTTTGGGCAGTGTTGGCGTATTGAGTACATTTTTAATCATCCAGCACCGGCGACATTCCATTATAGACACCTAACTCTACAACAGCGGTGGGAGTGAAACCCTCAGTCTGACTCGAGATACCACCAAAAAAAAGGCGCATGCCAACAGGTTCGGCCCAGGCAAGAGTTATTCTATGCGCTAAAACTTCGAAACCGAGGGCAGTATCAGTAATGGCAGGGTACAGCACCACCCAACCCGATCCCAAAATGAGAGAAACGGGTAGATACAGTTCCCAGAATGAGATTAATACAGTGATTCAGACCGCCGTTTAGAACTAAGTCTTCTGATTTGATAACCTGTTTTATTTCTATACCGCTGTTCAGTTCTGCGCGGCCCCTGTTTTTAATTTCTGTTCACATTTTAGATTAAAATCTTCAATCATAGCGGTATCATGAGTTTCCCGGATATGCCGCGCCATCTCCTCCAGGGAGGGGAGGTCTTTTCTATCAAACGTTACCATATAGGCCCAGTCTCTAGGCTGTTTCATCATTCTGGAATTAACCCCATGTCGTTACACTCGCGAAATTGATATCCGTTCCAACTGTGAAAGGACTAACGTTAACAGTATGGCCTATAGGATTAGATGCAAATACCTGACGGTTTAACATTATTCCAGTAGTATAGCCGGCACTGTTTGTAAATATTGCACTTTCTCTTATTGTTAGTGTGGGGAAACTTGCGGGGAAGGTGCCGACTGTCCTCATGCTCTGGTTGTTTCGAGTAACCGAGCCCTGTCCGGCTACTGTCATATCGACCCGCGTTCCAGCCTCACCGTATAGTTTTTGCTGGTAGGCCCTTGGTTCTATGGTTGAACTGCCGACACCATGATATTTCCAGAATGGTTGACCGGATTTCATGATTTGGATACAGCAGTGTTGTAATCCTTGAATAGTAACAATATCATCAGTCTTGGCTATTTCTATCATCTCGAATTTCTGGGAGTCTATTTCTAAAACTCCTGTCTTATCATTCCACTTTTTTTCTAACTGGTCAAAGAACTCTGTAATCATTGGGTTGTTTTCATCTCCAAAGGTTGCAGATTTTATAAAATATTTTTTTAAAAGGGGTTCGTCTTCAAGTCTCCAAGTAGCGGCCGAGCAGGTACTTTAGGGCCGTCTTTTAGCATTAACTCTGTCTGTCTATCCATTGGTAGTTTTTGGACTTGGACCTGTGACATTTTGATTAGCGATACCTCGCGTGAACTCCTATAGCGTTAATACTAAGACGGGTTGGTGCCTCTTAACTCCCGCTCCCCATATTGCCCCATTGATATGTCATATCGCCGCATGTTGTAAGGACTATTTGATTGCCAATAGTGGAGAGGCCGAGGATGGAATGACTTATCACTATCGGGTCTCCTGGAAATGGGAATGTTTGGAGCCGTTACCGTAGGGAAATTATAGGATGTTGTAGGTCTCGCTTTGGTATAGAGTTGAGATGCCAGATGTCTTACCATGCTATCCCTGGTAGTTATTTGAACGGCTGTATCTGTTATCATAGATTCCACATATTGACCGCTCGCAATCCCGGATTGAACGGTCTGTGCAGCTTTTCCGTCCCACATGGTATAGGGCGTGGACCTATAACGACCTATCCCAAAGCAAGGAAGGTAAAGGTTTCCTGCTGCTGGAGGACCCAGCCAGTGCTGCCGTTAGTAAGGTCTGCAAAGTTTGAGGTATGGACTACCAGATTAGGGCTAACGGTAGCATACATATTCCTTCCTACAGTAAGCCTACGGCCCGAGTTAACCCCTACAGCAAATATTAGCCAATAGTCTCTTGTAGTATCAAGATAAAAATCACTGGCGGCGCCACTAGCCCTGTTAAAACAATAGCCGTCATTGATCAGAGTTGTTATTTTTATATCATATGCCATCGGACTCGGGTATTGGAAATTTGTTCTAAAATATGTATAAACCCCCACTATGCCGTTTGTGTTTAGGGGAACACCTGCACCGCTGTCTCTACAGATATAAAGTATAATCTCCTCTGGGACAACAGCCGAATTTCCTGATGCTGTCCACTGTCCCACTACAATATAGATATCGCCAGGTGTAATCCTTGTATGCGTTGGCCTGAACTTTACGGCATATTCCTGTGCTTCTGTACAGGTAAAAACATTGGTATCAACAAAACCGAGGTCGAGTGGGGACGATGGGCGGGGGTCAGCGCGCATTATCGCCGTGACCTTATTAGCATAATTAGACGATGTATAAAAGTCGTCTTCATAACTCCAGTCTTTCCTGTAAGGTACATCGTTTCGTTTGCGTCATCGTTTGCCCTGTTTACGTTATCGTTTTTGATAGTAAAGCCTCTGCCAGTTAGATTATTTTTTATCTCATACCTGAAATTGACAAGGTCGTTCTGGTCGACTACTACCTGTCCGCCTGATTGCTGTTCTATGTATTGACGATGTCCTGGAGTTGGCCGTATTCTATCGAAAGGCTGGCGATAAAAGTCTCAACATCGCTATTCGCCGAAGGTTCGCAATAGAAAGGATGCCATCGGCCGTAAGTTCTGCGTTGCGTAGCAAGAAGAGTGTCTGCTTTCTTGAAGCGTCTGTTTTATCAGGCGTGATGCCATTGGCTGTTTTTGCTGCTTCTGATACTACATAGCGTAACAGTTCGTTTAATCTTATGCCTGTTGAAGAGCCAGAGATAGTGTAAAGGACTTTATTGTTTGCCCCTCTGGCATAGCCTTTCTTCCTTACAAGTCCCGATATAAGACGGGTTAGAGAGGAGGACTGTTTGCCGGAGTCTATCTGAACCCTTGAGCCTACCGTCACCGTTGATTCAAGACTTTTGTTCTGGTCTTCGAACTGGACTACAAACTGACCCTGGGTATTCTGGGAGAGGTTAACAGAACAATAGAGGACCTTATCATTCGTTCCCGAGTCTGTGAAGGAGTTGTAAGTGTATAGCGTTGCGTTGTTTGCAGTGTTCTTTATTGTGATAACAGGCAAGAGAGGACGGTGGTATAACGGATCAGTTGTAAGGATCCCTATAACACCACCCTACTACTTCCGGGCGCCCATATCATACCTTGCCGGTCGGATATGCCATCAACGTAGACATTTACCGTTCCATAAAAGCTGCCGCCTCCACCTCCTCCGCCTCTTTGAAACGCTGCCCCGGCCTCGACGGTGACATCTTCGGGTCTGCCGCCTTCGCCTGCCATGAACATGGTAGGACGGGTGCAATCTGTCGATTGATAACCGTGCTGGAATTGACCAAAGCCAGCACCATGACCAAAACCTGAAAAATTAGCACTTACGTTTATGGTTGCTCTCATGTCGTCTATTTGCGCCTGAGCCTTCTTTGCGTTTTGAATTGCCAGTTTAGTGTCTGAACTGGTTTTGATTGTTGGTGGTGGTAAGTTTACTGATTGTGGCTGTTCCTTTCTTTGCATCCGCAATTGCAGGTTGGTCATGTCTAACATTTTGGTCTGAGTGTTGTATTCATCTCCGGCTTTCTTAAATTCTGGAGAATCTGACGGCATCTTTATATGCGTTTTTGAGAAATGGTGAAAGCACCAAAAAGTGGGCGTCATATGGTCCAAGTAACGCATTCCATCTTTCCACCCTTTGACAAATACTATTCCATATCTGCTCTACCCATATTTTGAAAATCGATACTGGCGTTGTTGAATCCTGTTGTACAAGGACGCTACCAAGTTTTGTATTGCGGCTGTTGTCGTCTGGTGAGTTTTTAGCTCATGGCCAATCAGTTATGCCGTTCCAAATATTGGTACATATATCAGTCAAAGTAGGTTACCAGTCCGGACTCGGGTCTGCTCGCATGCGCTACTTATTCCAGCTGCCAAGAGTTGTTATTATTGCGTGTACCGATATTGTATGCCGTGGTAGATCCGGCACTCAGTAGATCGTGGTCCACGTTGTAGGGTCAAGTATTGTAGTTACAAATTTGGCGATATATGGGTCTAAGTACTGAAGCCGACAGCGGCTAAATCCTTCACCTGATTCCTGTAACTGTAGTCTGTGCCCTATTGCCATAGCCAGTATTGACGTTGTTTTAGGGTCTTTCCATAGCTGCTAGGATAGCCCGCAGGACTAATCCCTGTTTTTAACATGGTGTCGATTATAGCCTGTCCTCCGAGGGCTGTCAGCGCGCCTGTAATACCGTCACTTATCGCCTGACCGACACCGGCCCAGTTCACCTTTCTTGGCATTCTTCCATAGGTCCAGATTGTGCGGTAGTCTTCAAAATCTCTGGAATGGATTGTATTCTTGTGGTAACGTTTGTAATCCAACCGTTCACCGAATAATGACTCTATTGCTACGTCGGTAATCCTGAATGAGTTATCGCGTCTTGAATTGCTTTAAAGGCATCGCCCCATTTACCCTGAGAGATAGAAAGGACTAATTTCTCTATATCACCGAATATCGGAAAGGTGTTCTTTATATGTTACCCATGCATCACTAGCGGCTTTCCAGATTTGGAGGAAGGCACCCTTCCAGTTACCTCCCCTTATCTTGTTAACGAGTTGTTCAACCTGCTCCGAAGAAAGGAACGCTTTTCTTGAGGTCTTCCCAGAAGGCGACTGCTGCCGTCTTTTATCATGTTGAATACAGCACCCCAGTCGCCCTTTCTGATAAGGTTAAAGACCGTCTTCGATAGTGTGCTTCCAGACTCCAAATCTGTCCTGAAGCCATTGTATTACTCCGCCTACCGCGTCCCTCAGGCCTAAAAAGTTGGTCTGGAAAGCGATTACAGCGAGAGCTGATGACCGCCAAGGATTAGGCCGATAGGACCGAGGCCAGCGACAAGACCGCCACCTCCGGTTAGCATTCCTTTCAAGTCCGCTGAAAGCAGTAGCCAGCGTTCCTACGGTAGAGATTGCTAGCGGTGCTATCGAAAGATAAAAGTTCTGCTGGGTGTCGTTAAAGCGTTCCTGCGCTTCCTTGGCAACGTCTGTCTGTACGCCTAACTGTTCCTTTTGGAGCGCGAGTTTGTTCTCTGCGTCCATCAATTTCTTAGAAGATGGTACGCCTTCCTTTCTTGCCAGGTTGATAGCGTCCTCTTCAACCCTTAACTCTAGCGCTGTCTTTTTGCCACTCTTACGGTCGGCTGCCAGTTTTTGCTCCATCAGTTGTATCTTATGGGTTGCTCGCTACCTGCTCGAGTCCTCCTTTAGCACTTTCTTTTTTGAGTTTGGCAACCTCGGCTTCACCTTTTCTTATAGCCTCCGTTGTCTTTTTGACGCGGAGGTTAGCCTTATCGACTGCTATCTGGGCATCTCCTAAATCACGGTAGGCTCGCCATGTTGCTACTACTGAAAGTGAAAGGGTGGCGAAGGCCGTTGCCGCCTGTCCTATTCCTGAAACGGTGGACTTCATTCCCTGTCCCATTGATTTCATTGCTGTAGCTGTTTTGCTGTACTTTTGTAGCACGAGGTCTGGTCGGCGCTACCGACGCTGTTAAACGCTGTTACTACCTGCTGGGAACCTTGCGCTTTAAATTGGACTTCGGCTGACTGCTGGCATCTTCTTTTTTTCCTAAGCCCTAGCTGGATATACGCCAGGTCTGCCTCTATCTTTACGCCCAGGTTTTTCTCTATGTTTGGAATCTCTTGAGTTTGTATTATCTCGACGTTACGGGTAAAGAATGGGTTAGCGCTTTCATTCTGGAAGTGCCACCGGTCTACATATCCTGAATAAGGGGCCGTGGCGGTAACCGTAACGGTGTTCTTGCCCGTTGTCTCTTTCTCGATATGAGACGCCATATAGCCCGTATCTACCGGAGCCTCCATCTCTGCACGCGACTGCATCAGGCCGGCTATCCTGTCCAAGTTCTTCTGCCACGTGGTCATCGAACTTGTCTACCCGCATCGCTAAATCCCTTTTTAACATTATCAAAATTACTGTCTACCGACATCCTTATTCTATCAATTTACGAAGCAAATGAAAACTGAACTAAATGTCGCCGGCGCTGAGCCGCTGTTTGTGCCGCTCTCCTTTCTGTTCCCTCAGACCGTCGTACTGGTCGCATAGCAAAGAATGCGTTTATCATTTCGGGAAGTGGTTGACCGTCGCGATAGAGAAACTTTTCGGCAAGAGAGGGCCAGTATTTGGCCTGAAAGTATTTGTCTATATAGTCGAGTTCGAGTCTCTGACTCGTAGGGGATCAGCACCAGATAAACCAGTTCCTTATTCTGTCACTGAAGCGAAGGGGTCCTGATTCCCGCTCGCTTCTTATTTTTTTCCCTCAGCCCACTTGGCTACCGTTATGGCAAAGCAGGCCTCCAGTATAGAATCGATAATGGTAGAGTCGGCAACGTGCTTCAGTTCGTTGGGGGTCATCATCTTACCCGTCTTGACGTTCTTCATGTAGTAGGCTGCCTTCAGTTTATCCAATGATTTCTGTCGCTTTCTGACCTCGGTTACTGAGAGGACTTTATCGTTTTCTAAGTCACGCATCCCCTGGATTCTCTGCCGAGAGGTCGAGCAGTTCATCGACTCTGGTATTTGGTGAGAGGTTGTCGTTCATAGGTAGTCTTGGAGCCGTCGTCGAACTTTATTTTGTATTGGGTAAAACCTGCCCAGTACCTAAAACCCTCGACCGTCTTCTTTTGGAACCAGTCTAAGGGCGTTGCTGTCCTCGTCAAAGACCTGGCCTGTCGAGGTTACCGTTTCCATCCTCTCCCTTGCAACCTGTCTGTCTTCGTCGCTAAACTCGCCGTATAAGTTCGGGATTAGAAGTGTCTAACTGAAATCTGTTCTTCAGGTGGCAGGTCTTCAGGGTTTGGAGGTTTTACGCCTGGAATGCCGCCGCTAGTTGCCCCTTTCAGGACAAAGGCTTTAGGGTCTTTTCCTTCCTCATCGCCGCCGCGGTCCGTCATCCGACGCTGGAACCGCGAGGGCGGGATCGGCTGGCGGGTCGTCGGCTACGCGATCCTCGTCGGCCTGAGCGCCACCTACCTGCTGCCACTCCTGTGGATGGTCTCGACGTCGCTCAAGACCGGCCCGCAGGTCGATCGCCGTCCGCCGCGTCTGGATCCCCGACCCGGTCGTCTGGCAGAACTTCCCGGACGCGCTGGCCAAGATCAACTTCTGGGTCGCGCTGCGCAACACGCTCTTCTACGCGCTGCCGTCGGTCGTCGGAACGGTCATCTCGTGCAGCCTCGTCGCCTACGGCTTCGCGCGGGTCCAGTGGCCGGGCCGGGACATCGTGTTCGTCGTCCTGCTGGCCACGATGATGCTGCCGAGCCAGGTCACGTTCATCCCGCTGTACGTCATCTACGCCAAGCTCGGCTGGGTCGGCACGTTCCTGCCGCTGATCGTGCCCACGTTCCTGGGCAACCCGTTCTTCATCTTCCTGCTCCGCCAGTTCTTCCTGGGCATCCCGCGCGAGCTGTCGGACGCCGCCCGCATCGACGGCGCGAGCGAGCTGCGGATCCTGCGCTCGATCGTCGTGCCGCTGTCGATCCCGGCCCTCATCACCGTCGGCCTGTTCACGTTCATCGACAAGTGGACCGACTTCTTCGGCCCGCGGGTCTACCTGCAGCGACCCGGACCAGTACCCGCTGTCGATCGCCATCCAGACGTTCCAGGCGGCCCACAAGACCGACTGGCCGCTGTCGATGGCGGCCTCGACCGTCATCACCCTGCCGCTCGTCGTCATCTACTTCTTCGCCCAGCGCAAGTTCATCCAGGGCATCACCCTCACCGGGATCAAGGGCTGAGCGCGGACGGCCGCGCGCCGTCGAAAGGAGGCATCGGAGGAACCCATCGGTCGACCCCGCCGGCGCCCGGCCGGCCAGCGCAGGCAGGTCATCAGGAGGAGGAAACGTCCGATGAGGAAGCTCCGGTACCTCGCGCCGTTCGCGGCGGCCGTGGTCGCCCTGTCGGCATGTTCGGGCTCGGCGACGCCGAGCCCGTCCGTCGCCGCCCCGTCCAGCGCCGCGACCGCGGCGCCGGCCACGCCCGTCGCCGGTCGCCCCGGTCAACCTCGTCCTGCGCTACTGCTGGTCGGGCGAGGGCGAGGTCAAGGCCATGGAGAAGATCATCGAGACCTGGAACGCCGGCCAATCCGGAGATCCAGGTCCGCGGCATCAGCGGCTCGATCAGGATCGAGCAGATCGCCGCGGCCGTGGCCGGCGGCGCGCCGCCCGACATGGTCATCACCTGCAACAACGAGGCCGTCCCGGGCTTCGCCCACGACGGCGTCATCCTGCCGCATGGACGACCTCATCACCCAGGTCGGCGGCGAACACCGACGACATCATCCCGGCCTCGCTCGACTGGGTGAAGTACCAGGGCAAGCTGTACGGCCTGCCGTTCCTCCAGGACGACTGGGGCTTCTTCTGGAACACCGACGCGTTCACCGCGGCCGGCCTCGACCCGACCAAGCCGCCCAAGACGCTCGACGAGCTCTGGGACTACGCCGAGAAGCTGACCATCTACAACGCCGACGGATCGCTCACGCAGGTCGGGTTCATCCCGAACTACCGGCCGGCAACAACCTGACCGAGATGAGCCAGCTGTTCGGGTGCAAGTACTACGACGACGCGGCCAAGAAGATCACCGTCAACAGCCAGGCCTGCGTCGACTGGTTCACCTGGTACAAGAAGTGGTACGACACGTACAACAAGAAGGGCGAGCTGACCAAGCTCATCGCCAGCAAGGGCTCCGAGGACGAGGACCTCTTCTACACCGGCAAGGTCGCGATGGGCATCTTCGGCGAGTGGCTGCCCGGCGCCGCCTACGCGCCCAACTTCGCCCCGAACCTCAAGTACGAGACGGCGCCGTTCCCGGCGATCGACCCGGCCGTCGTACGGGGCCGGCTTCGTCAACGGCAACGCGTTCTTCATCCCCAAGGGATCGAAGGACCCGGTCGCCGCGACGAAGTTCGGCATGTACCTGATGACCGACGACCCGTCACGGGCGATGGCCATCCAGAACGCCTCCGTCCCGCAGCTGAAGTCGCTGGTGACCGACCCGGCAGCTGACCGAGGTCGCCCACTTCGCGACGTTCCTCGACATCGCCAACCACGCCAAGACCTGGACCAACCCGATGATCTCCCAGTGGGCGGAGCTCAAGGACGGGATGGACACCGCCCTCGACAGCGTCCTGACCGGCGGCGTCGACCCGAAGAAGGCGCTCGACGACCTGGCCGCCACGATCCAGGGCGAGATCGACAAGAACGGCCCGTAGCGGCGCGCGGCGGGCACCCCCGGCCCGTCACGCGGTTCCCGCACCGTCGAAGGCCCGGGTCGACGACCCGGGCCTTCGCATGTCCGGCGTGGTCCGGCGTCAGGCGCGGCGGGCTGAGCGGCCGACCGCGGCCACCAGCCGGTCGGGGTAGTCGGAGTAGATCCGCGTCGATGCCGAGAGCCGAGCAGCCGCGTCCATCGACGTCGCGCGGCCTGGGCGTCCCAGCCGAAGGCCGCGATCCCGGCCGCGTGGCAGCGCGCCACGCGGTGCCGCGGTCCAGTCCCGCCAGTGCATGTTCAGGGCGTCGATCCCGAGGGCGGCCAGACGCTCGATCCGGGCCGGTCGACGCCCTCCGGGATCGCGGCGCGGCCGGGTCGAGCAGACGAGGCGGACGCTCGCGCCGAGCGCGACCGCAGGCCGGCCAGCAGCCCGAGGTCGTCGTGGCAGGCCCACAGGCGCCCGGCGGCGCCGGCTCGCCTCGGCGACCGCGACCGTCGGCGCGGCGACCGCCGGGTGCTCGAGGTCGAGCGACAGCTCGTAGCCACGAGCCGCACGTCCGGTACAGCGTCGGCCAGGCGTCGGGACGCCGTACGCCGCGCAGGGCTCGCGGCCGTGCGTCCGGGTCACGTCGATCCGGCGGCCGGGTCGCCGGATCGTCTGGTCGTGGACCAGGACGGCGACGCCGTCGGCGGCCAGCCAGGCGTCCGACTCGATGCCCGTCGCCCCGATCCGGAGGGCCAGGGGGAACGCCTCGAGCGTGTTCTCCGGCGCGTACGCCGAGGCGCCCCGATGGGCGAACGCGATCGGCGGTCGGAACGGCGGGGTCCGGCGGGAGCGACGGGACGGCACGACCGTCAGGATACGGCGGTCGCTCGGCTGACGATGCCCCGGTGAGGCTCAGCGATCGGATCCACCTCGTCGGCAGCGGCGAGCCGGACCTCGTGACGACGGACCCGCTCGACAGCCAGGTCTACCTGGTCCGGACGGCCGATGGCCTCCTGGCGATCGATGCGGGGGCGGGCCGGCTCGGTCGACGCGATCCTGGCCAACGTCGCCGCCGACGGGCTCGACCCGACGACGATCGGCTGGCTCCTCCTGACCCACGCCCACGGCGACCACGCCGGCGGTGGGCCGGCCTGGCGGGCGCGCCTGCCCGGGGTCCGGTCGCCGCCGCGGCCGAGGCCGCCGACTGGCTCGCGGCGCGCCGACGAGGAGGCGACCAGCGTCGACCGGGCCCGGGCGGCCGGGCTCTACCCGGCCGACTTCCGGCTGGCGCCCTGCGAGGTCGACCGCGAGCTCGCCGACGGTGACCGGATCGAGCTCGACGAGGCGCTCGTCCTGGTCGTCGTGGCCACCCCCGGGCACGCCGCCGGGCACCTCTCGTTCCTGCTCGAGGACGGCCCGCGTCGGCGCCCTGTTCAGCGGCGACGCCCTGTTCCCCGGCGGGCGGATCCTCCTCCAGGACACCTGGGACTGCGACCTGGCGGCGACCCTCCGGAGCGTCGAGCGGCTGGCGGCCCTCGGGCCGGACGACCTCCTGGCCGGCCACCTCGGGCCGGTCCTCGGCGAGGCCGCGCGCGCACGCGCGCGCTGGCGACCGACCGGATCGCCCGGCTCCTGCCCGCCGGTCAACCTGGCGTGAGCGGCGCGCTGTCGCCCGAGGCGCTCGACGCGCTCCTGCGCGAGCCGATCGTCGCCCGCCTCGGCGACGATCGACCCGGACGGCTACCCGGTCATCGTCCCGATCTGGACGGAGTGGGACGGGTCGGCGGTCTGGCTCGTCGCCCGCGCGCGGGCGGACTACGCCGGCGAACCTGGTCGCCCGGCCGAAGGTGTCGCTGTCGATCGTCCGGGGCGACGCCGCCGACACCCGGGCGCTCGTCGTCGGCCGGGCCGAGGTCGTCGCAGGGACCGGGCCCGCTCGACGGCGAGATGGAGGAGGTCGCCCGGCGGATGGCCCGCCGCTACGAGGGCGAGGCCGGTGAGCGCTACATCGACGAGAGCCGGACCTGGCCGCGCCTGCTCGTGCGGGTCGTCCCCGACCGGATCGTCAGCTGGGGCGACGCGGGTTGGCACCCGCGCTACCGGTGACCGGGCTGCGGTACGATCGACGTGCGCCGGACGGTCGACCGTCGACCACGCGCCGGCACGAAGCCGAGGCCCGCCCCCGATGACCGCCTTCGACGTCGCCGCGCTGCGGCGCGAGTTCCCCGCCCTCGGCCTCGCAGCAGGACGGCCGACCGCTCGCCTTCTTCGACGGCCCGGGCGGCACCCAGGTCCCGCAGCGGGTGATCGACGCGGTCGTCGGCTACTACCGCGACGTCGAACGCGAACGACGGCGGCGCGTTCGTCACCAGCCAGCGGAGCGACGCGATCGTCGACGAGGCGCACGCTGGCCCTGGCCGACCTGCTCAACGCCGCGTTCGGCCGAGGAGATCAAGTTCGGCGACGAACATGACGACCCTGACGTTCCACGTCAGCCGCTCGATCGGGGCGACGCCTCGAGCCCGGCGACGAGATCCTCGTGACGACCCTCGACCACGAGGCGAACGTGTCGCCCTGGCGGGCGATGGCCGCCGACCGCGGGCTGACCGTCCGGACGGTCGACATCCGGGCCGACGACGGCACCCTCGACCTCGACGACCTGCGGGCCAAGCTGTCCGCGCGGACCCGGCTCGTCGCCTTCGGCTACGCCTCGAACGCGATCGGCACGATCAACCCGGTCGCCGAGATCGTCCGACTCGGCCCACGAGGTCGGCGCGCTGACCTACGTCGACGCGGTCCACTACGCGCCGCACGGCCCGATCGACGTCCGGGCGCTCGGCACCGACTTCCTGGCCTGCTCGGTCTACAAGTTCTTCGGCCCGCACCTCGGGCGTGCTGTACGGCCGGGCGGACGTCCTCGAGCGGCTGCCGGCGTACAAGGTCCGGCCGGCCCACGACCGGTTCGAGACCGGGACCCAGAACTTCGAGGGGATCGCCGGCGCGCTCGCCGCGGTCGACTACCTCGCGTCGGTCGGCGAGCGGTTCGGCGCGCCGCACGTCCACGAGTTCGCCGGGCTGACCGGACGGCGGCTTGCTGACTCATGACCGGGATGCGGGCGATCCGGACCTACGAGATGCACCTGTTCGAGCGGCTCCTGGCCGGGCTGGCCCGGATCGACGGGATCCGGCTGTGGGGGATCGCCGACCCGGCGCGGCTCGGCGAGCGGACCCCGACGGCCGCCTTGACCCTCGACGCCTGCTCGCCGCGCGAGGCCGCCGAGGCGCTCGGGCGGCAGGGGATCACCGCCTGGGACGGCGACTTCTACGCCCAGGGCCTCATCGAGCGGTTCGGCCTGTTCGAGACCGGCGGCGTGCTCCGGCATCGGCCTGACCCACTACAACACGACCGAGGAGGTCGACCGGCTGCTCGAAGCCCTGGCCACGATCGCGGCGGGGGCGCCAGCCGCCGCCCGCGCCTGACGCGCGCCCGATGACGATCCGGGTCGGCGTCGTCGGAGCGGGCTTCATCGGGGCCGACCACCTCGCGGCGTACGCGTCCTGGCCGGACGCCGAGATCGTCGGCGTCGCCGACGCGGATCCCGTCGCGGGCGGCCGAGGCGGCGGACCGCTTCGGGGCGGCACGCCTACCCTGACGTCTCGGCGCTCGTCGCGGCCGGCGGTCTCGACGCCGTCAGCGTGTGCGTCCCGACCGGGCTCCACCTGCCGGTCGTCCGGGTGGCCGCCGCGGCCGGCCTCCACGTGCCTGCTCGAGAAGCCGATGGCGGCGACGGTCGCCGAGTGCGACGAGATCGCGGCGGCCTGCCGGTCCGCCGGGGTGACCCTGATGCTCGGGTTCACCCACCGCTTCCACCCGGAGCTGGTCCGCGCCCGCGAGCTGATCGCCGCCGGCCGGCTCGGTCCGATCGGGCTCGCCCACGACCACTTCAGCTTCGGCGAGGACGGCCCCTGGCCGGCCTGGTACTACGCCCGTGAGCTGTCGGGCGGCGGCGAGCTGATGCACGACGCGGTCCACCTGGTCGACCGGCTGGCCTGGCTGGTCGGCAGCCCGATCGTCGAGGTCGTACGGCGCCGACGACGACCTACGCCCGGGGGATCGTCGGGGTCGAGGACGGCGGGGTCGCGCTCCTCCGCTTCGCGAGCGGGGCGCTCGGCTCGCTGTTCGTCAACCGAGTCGACCCTGCCGCTCCATCGCGACGCCCCGTCGGTGCCGATGCCCGGTCGCCTCGAGCTCGAGCTCCACGGCCCGCGCGGCTCGCTCCGCTACCGGACCTGGCAGGCGCTCGAGTTCGACGGCGACGGTGGCGAGTCGTGGACGATCGAGGACGCGCCGCGCGACGAGCTGCGCCTCGAGATCCGCGAGTTCCTCGACGCGATCGCCGAGGGTCGGCCGCCGAGCGTCGGCGCGGCCGAGGGCCGGCGCGGGATCGCCGTCATCGGCGCGATCTACGAGTCGGAGCGGATCGGCCGTCCGGTCCGCGTCGACGAGCTCTTCCCCGAGCCGGCCCCGCGGGTCAGTCGACCGGGCGGAGCTGGACGGTCCGGAGCTCCCACGGGCCGAGCTCGAGGCGGAGCTCGCCCGTTGGTTCGAGAGCGAGCGCCGCGCCGGGACGGCCGAGGAGATCCGCCTCGCGCACCGCGCGGAACGGGCCGCTGACGGTCGCCGTGGTGGCCCAGCCCGTGGCCGCCAGGAGGCGCAGCTCGAGCCAGCCGTCGCGCCGGCGGAGGGCGCTCAGTCGGACGCCCTGCCCGGCGATCCGGAGACCGGCACCGGAGGCGAGCGCCAGGTCGCTCGGTCCGCGGCCCGGCCCGACGACGAACGGGTTCCGGTAGGCCTCGGCCGCGTCCCCGACGCCGGCCGCTTCCCAGGTCCCGCCGAACGGCAGGATCGCGAACGCGATCCGGGTCGGCCCGAGGCGCTGGCCGCCCTGCGCCTCGAGGATCGGGCCGGCCGGCTCCGCCCGCCAGGGGTGGAGGTTGCGGCTCAGCCGTCCGGTCGCCCGGAGCACGGTCAGGGCGAGCTCCTGCCGGCCGCCCTCCCCGACGAGCTCGTACTCGAGGACATGGTCGAGCAGCACGGCCACGCCGCCGGCGGCCAGCCAGCCGTGGGCCGGGAACGTCGGCAGGGCGACCTCTCCGTGGCCGGCCTCCATCGTCAGGCCGCGCTCGACGACCGCGAACTGGCCCTCGGCGAAGGAGCGGTCGGCCGGCTCCGGGAGCGGGACGTGGAAGCGGAGGCGGTGGTCGACCGCCGGGTTGTCGAACGACACGACGACCCGGACGAACGGCTCACCGGCTCGCAGCTCGACGGACGTCGTCACCGCGACCTCGGTCGTCCGGTCGCTCCGGCGGGAGCGCTCGGGTCGGGCCGGATCGTCGTCGTCGAGGCCGACCGGCCAGTCGTACGTCCGCCGGATGTCGAGGCTGCGCGCACAGCGGCCCGCCGGCCGGCGGCGCCGACCTCGACCGTCCGGGGCCGCTCGACGAGCCGGTCGGTCCCCGGCGGTCCGTAGTTGTAGAAGTCACCCGCGTCAGCCGCCGTCGACCAGCCTGCCGGCCCCGGCCAGCCGGCGACCGTCGGCCTCGATCGTCAGCGTCCCGTCGGCGGCGACCTCGACGGCCGACGAGCCCATTGGCCAGCCGCCCAGGGCCCGCCGAGACCGGCTCGACGTCGAGCCGTCCGGCTTCGGCGGCCACGACCCGGACCGACGTCCAGCCGAGCGCCGCGACGGGCACCCTGGCGACGAGTCGCCGGCGCGCGGCCGCCTCGACCCGGAACCGCCAGGGCGCCGAGCCGGCCGCCCGGGCCGCCGCGAAGATCGCCGCCTTGAGCGCATCGTGGTCGAGCTCGGGCGGGTCGGCCACCTCGTCGACGAGGAGGGTGAGGACCCGGCGTCCGTCCGGTCCGTCCTCCAGCCGGTAACCGTTCATCTGGAGCTGGAAGAGCTCGCGGGCGTGGGCGCGGGTCGCGATGAAGCCGGGCAGCTCGTCGGCGGCCATCTCGAGGTCCGCCACGACGGTCTCCGTCCGGGCGACCGCCTGGGTCGGGACCCGGCGGCCGTCGGGCAGCTCGAGCGCCGGGGCATCTGCGCTATCCGGGACGACCGCGACGAGCTCGACGAGGTCGGTCCGGTCCGTCGGGGAGGGGTTGAGGACCACCGAGCCGCCGCGCGGCGCGCGCCGGCCGACGTCGGCGAGCAGGTTCCCGGCCAGGCCGTGTCCGATCTGTTCGGCCTCGGCGAAGCGGACGAGGACCTGGTCGACGACCGGGTCGATCGAGCAGGCGCAGATCGAGTCGTGGGCGGAGTCCTCGACGACCCGCCGCCAGGCCAGCTCGAGGAGCCGACCGGGCCAGGGGCCGTGGCCGTGGAGCGCGACGAGCGGCTCGGCGATCCGCTCGAGGACGCGTTCGGCGCGAGCGGCGGCCGCCCGGACGTCGAGGCGGTGGCTGACCACGCCCATCAGGACGTTCGCCCGAGCGCTCGAGCGGAGCTCGCCACGCCATTCGGCCAGCCCGGCGGTCGCCGCCTCGTCCTCCCCGGTCGCGGCCAGGTAGTCGGCCAGCGTGCCGACGACCAGCCGGTAGGGGCCGTCCGAGGCGTTCACCCGGTCGACGAGGTCGCCGTAGTCGTCGCGCGGCAGCGAGTGGTCCTCGCCGTACATCGCCAGGACCGGGTCGCCGTCGAAGACGTCGGCCACCGACTCGACGTACAGCCCGACCTTCCGGGTCACGCCCGCCGGGTCGTCGGCGGTGAACACGTCGCGGGCGTTGCCGTAGCCGCCAAGGAGGTACTCGGTCCGGACCGTCGAGCCGTCGGGGGCGGTCCAGCGGAACGCGTGCCGGTCGATGACCGACGGGACGCCGCGCCAGACGACGGCATGGCCGATCCCGGCCCGGCGCAGGATCTGAGGCATCTGGGCGACATGGCCGAACATGTCGGGCAGGTAGCCGACCGGCATCGCCCGGCCGAGCGCCTCGGCCCGCCGGGTCCCGAGCTCGAGGTTCCGGACGATCGTCTCGCCCGAGACGAGGAACTCGTCCATCAGGATCAGCCATGGCCCGACCGCCAGGCGGCCTTCCCCGACGAACCGGCGGACGTCCGGCTCGCGCTCCGGGCGGACCTCGAGGTAGTCGTCGACGGTGGCCAGCTGGCCGTCGAGGGTGAACCGGATCCGCGGGTCGCGGGCCATCGCGTCGAGGAGGCCGTCGACCAGCCCGACGAGACGGAGCCGGAACGCCTGGAACGGCAGGTACCACTCACGGTCCCAGTGGGTGTGCGGGACGATGTGGACCGTGCGGCGGCCGTCGCGGCCCGCCGGGACCTCGTGGGGCATCGCCGTGATTGTAGACCGTCGACCGGACGGCCCGGACCTCGTCACCCCGCCGGCTCGACGGCTACCGCCAGCTCTGCGGATCGAACAGGTAGAAGGTCGTCTGGTCCCAGATCCTCCGCAGCGTGGCCGCCCGCTCGTGGAGCTGCTCGGACGCCAGCGAACGCACCACCCGGATGTCCTCGATCGGCGATCCGTGGTCGGCCGGCGGCACGGCCCGCCCACGCCCCAGCGCTCGGCCGTCCCCGGGTCGATCGACCCGGATCTCCGCCGCCCCGAGGATCGCGACCGCGACATAGCCGGCCATGCGCGGCAATCTACTCCCCGGCCCGGCGGTCGGCCAGCCCTCCCGGGCCGCTATCCTGCAGCCATGCAGACGACGACCGAGGTCATCGGAGCGTTCGGCGCCCAGAGCATGACCGCCCCGCTCCGCGACGTCCTGGTCAAGCGGCCCGGGCCGGCCTTCGGCCGGGCGTTCGACGACCCGGCCCACGGCTTCCTCCATCCGGTCGACCTCGACGTCGCCCGGCGCGAGCACGACGCGTTCACCGAGCTCCTGGCCGGCCTCGGCCCGACGGTCCACGAGCTCGACGCCGAGAGCGACTCGCCCGACCTCGTCTACCAGTTCGACCCGCTCCTCGTGTCCGACCGGGGCGCGATCCCGCTCCGGCCGGGCAAGCCGAACCGACAGGGCGAGGAGCTCCTCGTCGAGGCCTGGCTGAACGCCCGGGGCGTCCCGACCGTCGGCCCGGATCGAGGCGCCCGGCACGATCGAGGGCGGCGACACGTTCTGGCTGCGGCCGGACCTGCTGTGCATCGGCCGGACCCTCCGGACGAACGCCGAGGGCGCCCGCCAGCTCGACGCGATCGTCCAGGGCGACGTCCGCATCTTCGACCTCCCGTACTGGAAGGGCCCGGCCGAGCTCGTCCACCTCCTGTCGGTCGTGTCGCCGGTCGCCGACGACCTCGCGGTCGTCTACCTGCCGCTCCTGCCGATCGGGTTGTGGGAGCTCCTCGGCGACCTCGGCGATCGAGACGATCGCCGTCCCCGACGAGGAGTTCCCGACCCTCGGCTGCAACGTCCTGGCGGTCGAGCCAGGGGTCGTGATCATGGCCGAGGGCAACCCGCGGACCGCCGCCGCGCTGGCCGCGGCCGGCTGCGAGGTCCACACCTACGCGGCGACCGAGATCGGGATCAACGGCTCGGGCGGCCCGACCTGCCTGACCCGGCCGATCCTGCGCGAGACGTCGAGCTGAGCGCCGATCCCGCCACGCCGGCGGTCGGACGGGCGGCCGCCGCCGTCGACCCGGCCCGCCTCGTCGAGGACCTCCGGGCGCTCGTCCGGATCCCGAGCGTGACCGGCTCGGAGGACGCCGTCGCCGACTGGCTCGCGGCCGCCGCTCGGCGGCGATCCCCGGCGTCGACGTCGAGCTGCTCGAGCCCGAGCCGGCCGACGGTCCGCGCCGACCCCGACTGGCCGGGCGAGGAGATGCCGCGGACTCGACCCTGCCGATCGTGGTCGGCCGGCTCGGCGAGCCGGGCGGGCGGCGGATCGTCCTCGTCGGCCACACCGACGTCGTGCCGCCCGGGCGAGCCCGCGCACGTGGACGGTCGACCCGTGGGCGGGCGAGGTCCGCGACGGCGAGCTGTACGGCCGCGGCGCCTGCGACATGAAGGGCGGCGTCGCCGCGATCCTCGGGGCGGTCCGGGCCGTGGCGGCGTCGGGTGCCGCGGACGAGCCTGACCGGCGAGGTCCTCGTCGCGTTCGTCCCGTCCGAGGAGGACGGCGGCCAGGGGATGCTCGCGGCGATCCGGGCCGGCGTGACCGGCGACCTGGCCGTGATCACCGAGCCGTCGAACCTCGACGTCGTCGTCGCCCACGCCGGCGCGCTGACGTTCCGGCTGACCGTCCCGGGCCGGGCGGCCCATGCCTCGCAGCGCCGCGAGGGCGTCTCGGCGCTCGACAAGCTGTGGGTCCTCGCCCGCGCGCTCGAGGCCGACGAGGCGCGCCGGAACGCCGTCGGAGACCGATCCGCTGATGACCGCCCTCGGGATGCCCTATCCGACGATCATCGGGATCGTCCGCGGCGGCGAGTGGGCGTCGACGGTCATCGACCGGATCGTGGCCGACGGCCGCTACGGCGTCCGGCTCGGCCAGACGCCGGCGGAGGCGGAGGCGGAGCTCCGGGCCTGCATCGCAGCCGCCTGCGCGGCGGACACGTTCCTGCGCGACCACCCGGCGACGCGTCGAGTTCGTCGGCGGCCGGTTCGGCTCGGCCCGGGTGCCGTCGGACCATCGCGCTCCCGGTCGGGCTGGCCCGGGCCGTCGAGGCCGTCACGGGCCGGCAGCCCGGCGCTGCTCGGCGAGCCGTACGGCGCCGACATGCGCCTGCTCGTCAACGAGGGCCGGACGCCGACCGTGATCTTCGGGCCGGGCGACGTGCGGGTGGCCCACAGCGCCGACGAGCGGGTCCCGCTCGCCGAGGTCGAGGCGTGCGCCCGGGTCCTCGCGGCCTGGATCGTCGATGAGCTCGGGACCCCCTGAGCCCGGGTCCGCGCCGACGGCACCCGGACCGGTCCCGGCGGGCGACGGCAGCCCCGCCCGATCGCGCCGACGTCAGCCCGGGCCGATGGCCGCCTCCCCGACCGCCTGCTCGGCGGCGACCTCGACGAGCCGGCAGAACGCGTTGACGAGCTTCATCTGCTCGGCGGTCCGGCAGGCGACCGTCAGGAGGTCGGGGCTCGACACGACGATCGCCAGCCCGCGCGCCCGCGAGACCGCGACGTTGAGGCGGTTGCCCGAGTAGAGGAACTCCATGTCGCGCGGCAGCTCGTCGGGGCTCGAGGTCGCGGTCGAGAAGATCGACACCGGCGCCTCCTGGCCCTGGAACTTGTCGACCGTGCCGACCCGGACCCGGCCGCCGAGCCGGCGCTCGATCGCCGCGTGGATCTCGGCGACGTGGGCGTTGTACGGCGCGACGACCAGGATGTCGGCGGCGGTCAGCGGGCGGGTGATCCCGTGCTTGTCCGTCCACGGCCGGCCGATGAGGCTGGCGACGAGGTCGGCGACCTCGGCCGCCTCGAGGGTCGAGCGCGAGCCGTCGCCGGCGTGGACGACCGGGCGGTAGTCGATCCCGGCCCCGATCCCGCCGATCGCCTGGACGGCATTGGGCGGGTCGGTCTCGAGGCGCTCGTCGTAGAACAGCTCCGACACGAACGCGTTGACCCGCGGGATGCATCCGGAACGTGACCGGCAGGAACAGGCCGCGCTCCGGCGGCAGCGTCCGGTCCGCGCCCAGGACGTGCTCGAGGGCCGACGCCCCGGCGCCGTCGGGGTGGACGCCCTGGCTGACCTGGGGCAGCTGGTTCGGGTCGCCGAGCAGGACGATCGAGCGGGCGGCGGTCGCGCCGGCCACCGCGTTCGCCAGCGACTGCTGGCCGGCCTCGTCGACGAACAGGACGTCGAGCGTCCGATCGAGCTCCGGGACGGGCGAACAGCCAGCTCGTCCCGGCGACGACGTCGACGGTCCCGGCGGCGACCGCCTCGGCGATCGTCGGCGTTCGACGCCTCGCTCACCTCGGCCAGGTGTCCGGCGCCCTCGCCCGCCGTCGATCCGCTGGAGCGCCCGGATCGGCACGCCTGGCCTCGCGGGCGGCCATGACGGTCTCCACGAGGAGGTTCGTGATCGCCTTGTGGGCCTGGGCCGAGACGCCGACCCGGTGACCGGCCCGGACCAGCTCGACGATCATCCGCGCCCCGGTCCAGGTCTTGCCGGTGCCCGGGCGGCCCCTGGATCGCCAGCACGGTCTCCGACGCCGGGCAGCGCGAGCGCCAGCCGGCGGGCGGCGTCGAGCGTCGACTCGCCCGGCTCGACCAGCGCCGAGCCCTCGGCGACGCCGTCGAAGCGGGCGGCCGCCGGAGGAGCAGGTCGCGGATCGCCCGGTACGGCCCGCGGCCGTCGAGTCCGTCCTCGATCACCGCGTCGGCGACCCGGCCGAGCGCGCGACGCGAGGGCCCGCGCGTCGATCGGCTGGCCCTTGAGCAGCGCCTGCGGCGGTGGAGCTGCCGCGCTTCCTCGGCGAGCGCTTGATCAGGAGCACGCCGTGCTCGTCGTCGATCGTCGTGGATCGTGACCCCGCGGCCCGCCTCGTCCTCCCAGCCGTCGGCGCCCCGGGTCACCTTGTGGTCCTGGGGCGGGAACGTGAGTCGGTGGATGAGCGACTGCTTCTCCTCGCCGACGACCCGGTCGTAGACGAGCCCGCCGAGCGGCTCGGTCTCCGCCGATGAGGTCGTCGAGCGGCAGCTCGCGCAGCCGGAAGTAGTCCCACCAGGCCTGGCGGGCGTCGCGCCGATGCCAGTCGAGCAGGGCGGCCAGCAGCCAGCGGGCCGCCTCGTCGTCCGTCCGCCGCGCCGGGTCGACGGTCGCCCCGGCGGTCAGGGCGGCGATCCGCCGCTGGGTCTCCTCGGCCGATGCCGCGACCTGCGCCTCGCGTGGGCAGGCCCGAGCCCGATCGGCGGCCGCTCGAAGGCGACCCCGAACCTGGCCTCCGCCTCAGTGCGGCGGGCCTCCAGCCAGTCGCGCAGGCCGCGCGTCGAGAGGCAGTCGTCGCGGTTGTAGTCGGCCAGGTCGCGCAGGTGCTGCGGGTCGTGGTCGCCGAGCCAGCGCTCGTACTCGACGACGCTGAACCCGGCCCGGGTGATCGGCCCCTCGCGCTCGGCGAGGTAGAACCGCTCGATCCGCTTGATCGAGTACGAGTCGACCGAGGCGCGCAGGCCCTGGCGGACGACCTGGTAGAGGTCGACGAGGACGCCCGCCCGGAGGATCCGGTCGATCTCGTCCTCGCGGGTCGCATAGCGGCTCATGAGGCGGCGGAGGGCGGTCTTCTCGTACGCGGCGTAGTGGTAGACGTGCATCGCCGGGTCGCGATCGAGCCGGGCGATGACCTCGTCGACGAACGCGCTCGAAGGCGGCCTTCTCCGCGTCGCGATCGTGCGCCCAGATCGGGTGGTAGCGGTCCGTCCCGTCGGCGACCTCCGACCAGCCGAGGAGGTACTCGAGCCCGGCGTCGCCGATCCACGGGTCCGCCTCGATGTCGAAGAAGACGTCGAGCGGCGACGGCGCGGGCAGGGCGGCCAGGCCGTGGAGCGGTCGGTCCGGGTCGGGCGGCAGGAGCTCGTAGAGCAGCTCGCCGGCCTGCCGGCCGGCCAGCTGGAGGGCCGCCTGGCCACGGAGCCGATCGAAGGTCGCCGAGGCTCATGTCCGGGACGCGGGACCCACGGGCGCCGTCTCGCCGAGCCGTGCCAGCGTGCGGATCCCGCCGTCGACGAGTCGCTCGGTGGCCGTCCGGGTCATCCCCGCGACGAGCGACAGGTGGTCGTCCGCCTCGCGGCGGGCCACGCAGGTCGAGCCACCAGCCGCAGACGCGGCAGTGGTCGACCGGGTCGGGGTAGGTCGCCGGCGCGGCCGAGTCGCCGAACACGCGGGCCTCGAAGCGGGCCTTGACCAGGCGGTGGAAGGCGGCGAAGTCGGCGAAGCGGTAGTCGTGGCCACCGCCGTCGCCGGTGACGACGGTGAGGGTTTCCGGGCGGCGCCCCCTGGACCTCGACGAGCAGGTCGGCGTAGACGCACATCTGGATGAGCGCGCTCGCCTTGACGTGGCGGGCGAGCTTCGTGTCGGCGACGTCGTAGCTCCAGGCACCCAGTCGGCTCGGACGTTCGGCCCGGATCAGGAAGTCGGCGTGGCCACGCCAGCGACCGTCGAAGAAGGTCGCCTGGAAGACGACGTCGGCGCCGCCGCTCCATCGCCGCTCGGGTCGCCGTCGCCGCGGCCCGCAGCTCGTCCGGCGTGCGGGCCGAGCGCAGCTCGGGCGGGATCTCCACGATCGTCCGCCCCGCCGCGCGCAACCGCTCGAGGTGGTCGTGCTCGTGACGGTCGCCACGCTCCTGGAGGAGCTCGAGCTCGGGGTCGTAGCGCTCGGGCTTCTCGCGCAGCCCGGCGATCCGCTCCAGCTCGAGCGTGGCGAGGTGGTCGCAGGCGAGGAAGCCGACCAGGTCCGTGGCGCTGACCACGACCGTGCCGTCGCGATGCTTCTGCATCGGCCCCCACTGCGCTCAGCTGGACGAGCCCAGCCTAGCCACTCCGTGTGTCAGCTCGTCCGTCACGGGTCTCAGCGCGCCGCGACGACCTCGACCTCGATCCGATACGGCGGCACGAGGCCGGCCACCGCGACCGTCGCCCGGGTCGGCGGGTCCTTCGGGAAGAGCTCGCGGAAGACCTCGTTGTAGGCCGCCCAGTCGGCCATGTCGACGAGGTAGACCGTCGACCTCACGATGTCGCCCAGCCCCAGGCCGACGGCCGTCAGGCAGCGCTCGACGTTGGCGAACATCGCCCGGGTCTCGGCCTCGATCCCACCCGTCACGACGTCGTGGGTGGCGGGGTCGTCGCCGACCTGCCCGGCGACGAACACGAACCCGTTCGCCTCGACGACCTGGCTGTAGGTCGACTTCGACGGCTGGATGCCGGGCAGGACCGGAACGGACTTGGGCATGCGATCGCCTCCTCGCTGAGCGGACCGCTCGTACGGTACCGCGTTCGGAGGCGGCCCTACCGATCCGCGATCGTCACCCGGGTCGGCGGGGTGAACGCCGCCGCCTCGGGCGCGTCGGGCAGCTGGATCGACGGCCGGCTCCCAGGCGTACTCGCCCGGGGGTCACGATCCGGGCCAGGTAGCGCATCCTCGTCACGCGGGTCGCGGTCGGGTCGTTCGAGGCGCAGAACTCGACCCGCTGGCCGACGATGCTGTACGGACCGATCGTCCCGTCGTCGCCGACCCAGCCGTCCGTCCGGGCAACCGGGGCGAGGCCGGACGGGACGAGGTCGACGACCTGGTAGCAGCCGTGGACGGCCAGGATCCCGAAGGTCGGCGTCAGGTCGACGACCACGAGCCCGTCGGGCGGGATCGTGCCGGCCGGCGTGACCGTCCGGGTCAGCTTGAGCGCGGGATCGACGGTCAGCGATCCGATGTCGACCGGCTCGGTCCAGCTCGCGGTCAGCGCGACCTGCCCGCTCAACGGTTCCAGCTGGAGCCCCTCGCGCTGGCTCGCCGTCAGCGCGATCGTGAACGCCTGGCCGGGTCGGAGGTCGACGACGCTCCGGTGCCCGTCGACGGTGTAGGCGAAGCTGGCCGCGGCGGACGGCGTCCGCGCGAGGGCGCGCTCGACGTAGCCGATCTGGTCGAGCACGTGGAGCGTGTCGTGGGCCGGGTTGGCGTCGACGTACGCCTCCAGCGACGACGGCGACCGGATCGCCGATCCCGGCCGCGACGAGCGCCAGGTCGGCGGTCGCCGCGACGGTGTCGTCGAGGTTCGTGCCGACGCGCAGCCGCGTCCACGAGCCGAGCCGCTGGCCGTGCTGCGCCAGCAGGTCGCGCTCGATGGCCAGGGCCGCGGCGTCGTCCCCGGCGGCCTGGAAGCCGAGCGCGAGGTCGATCCGCTCGCGGATCGTCAGGTCGGTGGCGGTCGCAAGCGCTGCGCAGGTCCGCGAGCACCGGCTCGCCGAGACCGGCCAGCCCGGCGAGGATCGCCAGCCGGAGCTCGCGCGTGGTCGTCGGCAGGTCGCGGACCGTGACCAGCGCATCCCGCAGGTCGACTGGTCGAACCGGTCGGGCGCGACGAGCGCGACCTTCGCCGTCAGCTCGGCATCGGGACCGCCGTACGGCACGAGCGGGATGCCGGCCGTGATCAGGTCGCCCTCGTCGTTCTCCTGCCGTCCGATCGGGTAGACCGCCGGGTCGAACGTCGCCGGCGGCAGGGTCGTCGGGTCGTATCCGAACTCGGCGACTGAGGAGGTCGCGGGCGATCGCCCGGGCGAGCGCCTGGTCGACCCGGGCGCCCTCGCCGGCCGCCAGTTCCTGGAGCAGCGCGATGAACCGCCCCCGACCGGCGTCGCTGAACGTGTAGGTGGTGAGATCGGGACCGCCCGGCGGACGGAGGTCCGCGGTCAATGTCGCAGAGGCGACCGAGGCCGCGGTCGACCTCGAGCGGACCACGCCGAACGTCCGGACCAGCCGGTCCGCCAGCGGCGCGCCGCCCTGCGCGGTCGCGCTCGCATCGATCGTGATCGTCTGCCTCCCGACCGACAGGGTCGGCAGCGGCACCGAGACGTCCTTGAACGCGCTGCCGGAGAACCGGGTGGGCGCCAGGCCCAGCGACGGCGCGGCCACGGTGAAGACGACCGGGTCGCCGGCGTGAAGGGCCGAGCCGAACGCCCGCAGCCGGATGATCGGCCGGTCCGCGGCCAGGTACTCGTCGGCGATCGTCGCCTCGACGAAGAACGGCAGCCCGACCGACAGCATCAGCTGACCCTCGCCGGCGCTCAGCGACGGCGTCACGGCGCTGGCGCTGAGGTGCCACGCGGTGAGGTCGTCGGAGAGCTTGAACGAGACCGTCGCCCGGCCGCTGGCGTCGGTCTCGAGCTGGCGGAAGACGAGCGTGTCACGGAAGTCGTCGCGCGCCTCGACCCCGCCTCCGTCGCCACCACCGCCGGCCGCGCCACCCTCGCCCTCCGGGCCGACTCCCGTCGGCAGCTGATGGGTCGCGGTGAGCCGGACGATCCCGCTCTCGACCCGCTGGTAGAGGTCGCCGAGCGGGTCGATGACCTGCGCGGCGCCCATCGCGAACAGCTTCTCGTCGACCGCGCGGAGGGTGACGGTCGACGAGATCGGCCGGCCCTTCTCGTCCGTCGTCCGGACCGTGACCGTGGCGACGTCACCCGGCCGGTAGCTCGTCCGGTCGGCTCGTCAGCGCGACGGTGACGCGCCGCTGCCGCGTGTCGAACATCGCCCATGCGTCGGCCTTCGACGCGTACGTCCGGCCGGTGAAGCGCACCCCGATGATGAAGATGCCCGGCGTGTCGCTCGCCGCGAAGCGGCGGCTGAACCGGGGGCTGGTGGTCACCGTCGCCGAGCGGAGGCCCTGCTTCGAGACGACATAGAGATAGCGGTTCGATCCACCGGTCGGGAGCGGCTTGACGCCGTCGGTCATGGTCAGCCGGACCGGCTCGCCGATCCGGTACACGAGGTCCCGCTCGCGCGGGCCGACGATCGATTCGAAGACCGGCAGGTCGCTCGACTGCTCCTTCACCGGGCGGGTGGCGGTGGTCGACCGCCGCTCGGTCCGTCCGGCGCTGTCGACGGTGGTCAGGGCGACCTCGTACTCGTGGTCGGCGGTCGGCACCCGGACCGAGAGTCGGAAGGTGCCGTCGGCTCGGGTCGTGACCGTCACGGTCCGCAGCGCCTTGCGCCGGAAGTCGTACTCGTAGCGCGGGATGACCCGCTTGGTGATCGAGTCGTAGTCGTAGCCGGTCAGGCGCCGGACGGGGATGAGCTCGGTGATCGCCGCGGTCACCGTGGCACCGGCGACCGGCCGGCCGTTCGGGTCGATGTCGCCGTAGCGCTCGTCACTCGCCGACAGCTCCCGCTCGAGCCGGGCGAGATCCACGTCGTGGACCGACCCGGTCACCACCAGCCGACTCCCCGACACGGACCCCTCGGCCATGAGGTTCAGCGCGCTCGGGAAGACGAGGACGGCGGCGTCCGAGGTGATCTCGCCCTCCTCGGGGCGGGCCGGAGTCACCGACACCGTGCGCCAGTCGGAACCTTCCGGCTGATCCCCGAGGCTCGGGCTCCAGTCGCTCGTCGCCCGGCCGTCCGCCCCGGTCGTCGCGGTCGTCGTCGTCGTGTCGTCGTAGTCGTCCCGCACCGCGAAGGGCGTCGCGGGCACGGGCTGGCCGTCGAAGAAGTCGGCCTCGACCGTCACCTGGACGGTCTGGCCGGCGATGACGACATGGCGATCGGTGACCACCGACACCCGATAGGCCGGCTTGCGGATGATCCCGACGTCGATCCATGTCCGCGACACCACCTGCCCGTCGACCCGGCCTCGAGCAGGTAGCTGCCGAGCGGCACGCCGTCGAGCGCCAGGGATGCCGCGTAGGCTCCGCTCGCCCTCGGCTGGGCCGCCGTCCGGGCGACCGCCGCCGGATCGGCCTGGTCCTGGTTCACGGGCAGGACGAGCCGGAGGTCGACCGTGGCCGGGACCCGGCCGTCGATGCGCCGGCGCAGGAAGCCCCACGCCTCGACCTGATCGTCGCGCCGGTAGACGGCCCGATCGGTCGACAGGAGCGACCACCAGCCATCGCTCCGGGCGGGACCGCTCCTTCGACCACTCGCCTCGATAGGTGCCGCCGTTCCGGTCGGTGTCGAACGGGACGAGGAGGGCGTGCCCGTTCGGCGCACGGACGATCAGGATCGGCGACGGCAGTGCCGCCTGCGAGACGGCCGACTCGGCCGCGGATGGCACGAGATCGGCCGGCGTGCCGGCGACGAGCAGGCCGTTCGAGCCGGTCCGGCCGAGCGAAGACCCGCCGGCGACCCGGACCGCGGCGCCCCGGATCGCCCGGCCGCGCGCGACGTCGTTGACCCAGACGACTGTCCGATCCGACAGGACGGCCACCCAGGCCGACACGTCGGTCACCTGGAGGAACGCCTGGGCCTTCCGCCCGGCCTTGCCGACCTCGACGAGGTACCAGCCCGCGGGGAGGCGGGTCGGGAAGACGATGACGTGATCGGCCGTGGTCGGGCATGGCGCGGAGCGAGGCCGTGAACGACAGGACCTTCGGCAGCCCGGTCGTCGGGACGCTCGGATCGGTCGCATTCGGTCCAGCTCGGCGCGTCGAGGAAGTCGCGCATCCTGGCCAGCGTGGCCTCGAGCGACGGGAACCGGTACACGCGCACGTCGACCTTGGTCGGCGGCTTGATCGTCTGTCCGTCGTCGTCTCGGGCAGGACCACCGTGGAGCCCGATGACCGGACGGTCGGCCGGGCTCGCCTCGAGGACGTCCCGGCCGACGTGGAAGCGGGCGGACGGCGACTGCGTCGTGCCGGCCGTCTCGAACCGGAACCGCAGGTCATGCTCGAGGGTCAGGTCCGTGCCCTGGATCGGAAGGCCGTGACGGATCGTGACCGTGTACAGGGTGGCCCGACGCAGCCCGGTCGGGACGAACACCTGGGTCCGGCCGTGCCGCTCGAACCGTCCGCTCACGGCCGGCGAGATCGAGAAGTAGCCCGCCATGTCTCCGGCTCCGTCCTGGTCGAAGGTGACCTCGATCCCGGTGTCGATCGGGACGCCGGTCGTGGCATCCCCGGGCAGCGTGGTCACGACATGGAGCGGCGCGCGGGACTGGAAGGCCCACGAGCCGGCGACGCTGCCGTCCTCGGCCCGGAGCGTGAACCGGTAGGTCCGCCCGGCGGCCAGCGGCCCGGCCGGGACGCAGGCTGACCGACGTCGGGGTCGGGCCGGCGGCGACCGCCAGCGTGAGCTCGGGGTCCGTCTCGAGCCGTGTGGCCATGGTCCGCGGATCGGCGCCAGTCAGGCTGGCCAGGGTGAACGCGGTGTCGAGCCTGACGCCGGCGGCATCCGCGCGATCGGCGCGAAGGTCCGCGACGGCCGCGTAGGGAGGCAGGTCGACGGCCGACCAGTCCTGCTCGGGTGGCTCGGACGGAGCGGCGGACGGCACCCCGTTGGGAGCCGTGGAGGAGGCGACGGCCTGGCTGGCGCCCGGGCTCGTCGACGAACTGACGGTCGGACTCCCCGGTCCGCCTGTGGCGAGGACGCCGGCGACGACCGCGACGATGACGACGCCGACCGCGACCGCGGCGCCGCGGCGCCGCCCGGGGGTCGACCCGGGGATGTTCAGCGACCCGCTCATCGGGCCCCTCCCGTCCGCGCTGGCGGACCTCGGACGCGACCGAGCATCGTCGGCTGGGCTGCCGCGAGTGAGACGCTCCTCGCGTCCGGGACGTGTCGTGTCGGCGTCAGCCGAACAGCTCGTCGACGGCGGCGGCGAAGACCTCCGTGTGGCGGTCGACGTCGGCCTCGGTCGTCGCCGGGCACATCAGCGCCATGTTGTGGAACGGCGTCATCAGGATCCGCCGGTTCATCGCGTAGAGATGGAGGAATCGCTCGAGCTCGAAGTCACCGGCCGCGAACTGCTCGGCGCCGTTCCGCGGCACCGTCGGCATGAAGTGGTACTCCGCCCGGCAGCCCAGCCGGGTGACGTGCCACGGGACGCCGCGCGAGGCGATGACGTCCTCGACGCCGGCGGTCCAGCGCTCGCCGAGCCGGATCATCCGCTCGAACGCGGCGTCGGTCATGACCTCGGTCAGGGTCGCCCGGACCGCGCTCATCGACAGGGCGTAGCCGGCCAGCGTCCCGCCGATCCCGCCGACGTCGGAGTCCTCGATCGCGATGCTCGACGAGATCCGCTCGCCGATCTCCTCGGTGAAGCCGTAGGTCCCGACCGGGATCCCGCCGCCGATCGTCTTGCCGATCACGAGCATGTCCGGGTCGAGGCCCCAGGCGCGGGTCGCGCCGCCGGGCCCGGCGCAGATCGTGTGGGTCTCGTCGATGATCAGGATCGTGCCCGGTCTCGCGGGTCAGCCGGCGGACCGCGTCGTGGTAGCCCGGGTCGGGCAGGACGATCCCGACGTTGGTCAGGGCCGGCTCGATGAGCACCGCCGCGACGTCGCGGTCGGCCAGGGCACGCTCGAGGGCCGGCGATGTCGTTGAACGGCACGACCCGGGTCGTCTGCGGCCGGGATCGACGGCCGGCCCGGTGTTGCCCTGGCTCGGGACGACCCGGCCCGTCCTCGTCGAGCGAGGCGAACGTCTCGTCGACCGAGCCGTGGTAGTTGTGGTCGTGGACGACGACCTTCGAGCGGCCCGAGATGTGGCGGGCCAGCCGGAGCGAGAACCGGTTCGCGTCGGTCGCCGTGATCGTGAACTGCCAGTAGCGCAGGCCGAACCGGCGGCGGAGCTCGTCGCCGGCGGCGATCGCGTCCTCGATCGGCAGCATCAGGGTGATCCCGCGCCGGAGCTGGCGCTCGACCGCGGCGACCGTCGGGGCGGGGGAGTGGCCGGCCATCGCGCCGGTGTCGCCCAGGCAGAAGTCGATGTAGTCGTGGCCGTCGACGTCCTGGAAGTGCGCCCCGCTCGCCGACTCGACGAAGAGCGGGAAGCCGCCCGCCCACTTGACCATCCAGTTCATCGGGACGCCGTCGAGGAGCGAGCCCTTGGCCCGCTCGTGGAGGGCGAGCGAGCGGGGGTTGTCGGCGGCGAACGTCGCCAGCTCGCGGTCCATCAGGCGCGCCGAGGCGCGCGCGGTCGAGGGTCGGGGTGGCGGGCACTCGCGGGCCTCCGTGTCAGCTGGCCGGGCTCGGCGACCGTCGGCGCTGCCATCTTGCGCCGGCGATCGGCGTGCGCCGGTCGGCGCCGGGTCGTGGCCGCGCGGGAGCCGCGCAGGCGGCGCCGGACGTCGGGTCAGTTCGCCCGGCGGCGGAACCCGCAGATCGGGCAGGTGGCGACCCCGGTCGACGGGATCGAGCTCGAGGAAGCTGGCGCAGCCGTTCGTCGAGCAGAAGATGCGGCCGGCGTTGCGCGGCCGCCGCGCTGGTCCGCCGGCGCATCCGGCGGATCGACCCGGCACGAGCCGAGGTCGACTGGGTCATGGATCGCGAGAGCATGGGTTCCTGTCTGATTCCCGGGCGTCGCACGGACCATCTGGTCCGGCGCCGTCCCGCTGGGCCGCTCCGCGCGCAGGTTGCGCGGGATCCGGAGCGGTGCTGGTTGCTGGATGCCTGGCGCGTCGCGGGAGCGGAGGTTTCGAGTGCTCTGACCTGCGACGCCGCGCGGGCGTTGACTCGGGGATCATGGACCAGAACGGCCGTTCTGTCAAACGGCCGAACGGTCCGCGGCGGGCACGCCGATGGTAGGCTCCCGCCGATGACCGTCGAGCCGACGCCCATCCCAGTCGAGCCGTCCCCGAGCCGCCGCCCGACGCGGCGGCCGGCGCCGATCCGACCGCGAGATCGTCCTGTTCGCGCTCGGGCTCCTGGCGGTCGCGGCGATCCTCGTCCTGCTCCCGGACCTCACCCCGCCCGAGGCCAGGGGCCTCGTCTCCGAGCGGATCCACGCCCGGATCGTCGAGCTCCAGCCGGTCGACCGACCAGCAGGCCCCGACCGCGACGATCGAGTTCCTCGAGGGTCCCGCGACGAGGCGAGCAGGAGACGGCCGACCTCGAGGGGCCGTCCGGCCAGCTCCAGCTGCCCGACTACGCCGTCGGCGACGAGGTCGTCGTGGCGGTCGACCAGCAGCCGGACGGGACGACGACGTTCTCGGTCATCGATCGCTGGCGACTGCCGCTCATCGGCGGGCTGGCCGTCCTGTTCGCGCTCGTCACGATCGCCGTGGCCGGCTGGCGCGGCGTCCGCTCGCTGGTCGCGCTCGCCCTGTCGCTCGTCCTGGCGATCCGCGTCCTGATCCCGCTCCTGCTCGCCGGCTGGAACCCGCTCGTCCTGGCGATCGGGCTCGGCGCGTCGGTCACGGTCGTGTCGTTCGTGCTGACCCAGGGCCTCAACCGGACGACCGGCTCGGCGATCGCCGGGACGATGGCCGGGCTGCTCGATCACCGGCGCCCTCGCCGCCGGTCGTGACGGTCCTCGCCCGGTTCACCCCGGCCCAGGGCTCGGAGGAGGTCCTGGCGATCGGCCAGCTGGCCGGGAACACGATCGACCTGTCCGGGTCTGCTCCTGGCCGGGGTCGTCTTCGGCGGCCTCGGCGTGCTCAACGACGTCGCGATCAGCCAGGCGGCGACGGTCGAGGAGCTCCGCTCGGTCGATCCGACCCTCGGCCGGCGGGCGCTCTACGGCCGGACGATGAACGTCGGGATCGCCCACCTGGCGGCGACGGTCAACACGCTCGTGTTCGCCTACCTCGGGACGGCCCTGCCGCTGCTCGTCCTGTTCTCGATCCAGGTCCGCGGGCTCGGGTTCCCGCTCAACGAGGAGATCATCGCGGTCGAGGTCGTCCGGACGCTCGATCGGCAGCGTCGGGATCGTCCTGACCGTGCCGATCACGACGGCGATCGCGGTGCGCATGCTGGCGCCGAGCGCGCCGCGCCGGTGAGCGGGCGCCCCGATGGCTGTCGCCGGGCTCGACCGGGGTCCCGGGCTCGACGCGGCGGCCGGCGACGAGCCCGGCGGAGACGGCCGGACCCGTCGAGGAGGCGTCGGCCCGTGGATCCGCCGGAGACTCCCGGCTCCCGGCGAGTCCACCCTCGGGCCTGTAGGGCTCGGATCGCCGCGTCGCTCAGCGACTCCGCCGCGACGAGGTCGAGGATCTCGGTCGCCGTAGCGATCGAGCTTGGTCGGGCCGACCCCGGGGATCGCGGCCAGGTCGGCCAGGAGCCGCGGCCGGCGCTCGGCGATCGCCGCCAGGGTCGAGTCGTGGAAGATCGACGTACGGCGGCACGGCGTCGGCCCGGGCGCGCTCGAGCCGCCAGGCGCGGAGCGCCTCGAACAGCGGTCGACGACCGGCGCCGTCACGGTCCGCTCGCGACGCGGGCTCGCCGACCAGGCCGAGCGACGGCGGTCGAGCGGACGGCCGGCTGCGGCGGGCCGACGCTCCGGGCGCCGGACGCGAGCCGGCGTCGGCATGACCTCGAGCAGGAAGCGCGAGCGGCGCCGGTCGGTCGTCCGGCCGTCCCGGCGCCGGGCCGACGACAGCCACAGGTGGACCCGCGCCCGGGTGATCCCGACGTACAGCAGCCGGCGCTCCTCCTCGATCTCGGCCGGCTCGGTCGCCTGGCGGATCGGCAGGATCCCCTCCTCGAGGGCCGGCAGGAAGACGGCGTCCCACTCGAGGCCCTTGGCCCGGTGGTAGGTCAGCAGCTCGACGCCGAGGCCGGCCGAGCCGTCCGCCTCGGCGGCCGCCCGCCGGTCGACCTCGGCAGGAAGTCGTCGGCGTCGGCGGCCGGGTCGGCGGTCTCGAGCTCGCGCCCGACCTCGAGCAGCGCGAGCAGGGCGGCGTGGCGCTGGCGGGCCTCCTCGCCCGGGGGGACCTCGTCGGCTCGGAAGTCGAGCGCCCGCGCCCAGGTCGCGGCGAGGTCGCTCGGCCAGGCCGCCGCCGCTCGGTCGTGGCGGCCGCCGCCCGCCGGCCCGCGTTCCGCCGCCGACCGCCGGCGTCGCGCGAACGGCCGCGATCGCCCGGCGGATCTCCGGTCGGGCGAAGAACCGCTCGCCGCGGAGCTGGAACGGGACGCCCGCCGCCCGGAACGCCGCCTCGAACCCGACGAGCTGGCCGTTCGTCCGGACGAGCACGGCGATCTGCTCGGCCGGCACGCCCGAGCGGCGATGAGCCGGCGCGCCTCGGCGGCGATCGCCCGCTCCTCCTCGAGGCCGGTCGCGAACTGGCGGATGACCGGCGGCGGCCCGTCCGGGCGGGTCGGCACGAGCCGCTTCGGCGGGCCGGCGACCGCCCGGGGCGCCCGCGCCAGGAGCCGGTTGGCCAGCTCGAGGACCTGGGGGGTCGAGCGGTAGTTCGTCTCGAGCCGGACGACCCGGGCGCCCGGGTAGCGGCCGGTGAACCCGGTCAGCCACTCGCGACGACGCGCCGGTGAACGTGTAGATCGTCTGGTCCTCGTCGCCGACGACGGCCAGGTCCTCCCGCCCGCCGAGCCAGGCGTCGAGGAGCGCCTGCTGGAGCGCGTTCGTGTCCTGGTACTCGTCGACGCTGAACCAGCGGTAGCGGTCGCGGACCTCGCGGGCGATCGAGACGTCGTCCTCGATGAGCCGGACGGTCAGCTCGAGCATGTCCTCGAAGTCGATCCGGCCCGACCGCTCCTTGGCCGCCTCGTAGCGTCGGTAGAGCGGCGCGAACAGCCGGGCGGGGAGGGGACCGTCGTGGCCGTCGGCGTCGACCGCCTGCCTCGTAGGCGCCCGGTGCCACCCGGCGCGCCTTCGCCCACTCGATCTCGCCGGCGAGGTCGCGGACGGCCACGTAGCGGTAGCCGCCGGGCAGCGCCCGGGCGAGGTCGACGAGCAGCGCCACCTTCGAGTCGAGGATCGCCGGCAGCTCCCGGCCCGTCGCACGGGGCCAGAAGTGGCGGAGCTGGCGCAGCGCCGCGGCATGGAACGTCGCCGCGGCGACGCCCGGTCGGCCGAGCGCCGCCAGCCGCTCGCGCATCTCGCCGGCCGCCTTGTCGGTGAACGTGACGACCAGGACGTGACGCCGGCGCCACCGCTCCGGTCTCGATCGCGTAGGCCACCCGACGCGAGATCGCCCGGGTCTTGCCCGTCCCCGCGCCGGCCAGGATGCAGACCGGCCCGCTCGTGGCGAGGACCGCCTCGCGCTGGGCGGGATCGAGGTCGGCGAGCAGATCGGCGGCCGGGTCGGGCACGCGGTCATCGTAGCCGACCGTGGCTCACCGCGCCCTTAGCGGGAGTCGGACGGCGCCTCGTGGGCACGTCAGCGGCGGCGTGAGCCCCTTCCGCGCAGTCGGCTATGCTTGGGCCCTCGTGTTCGACGGGCGCCCCCGGTCTGCGCCCCGGTCTTCCCACCGTTCGATCCCGACCACCCATGCCCTGACCGGGCCCCGCGCCGTGCGGGAGGGCCCGTCAGGAGGTCTCATCGTGTCCTTCGCACCACTCGGGCTGACGCCCGAGCTTCTCCGCGCGGTCGCCGACCAGGGCTACACCGAGCCGACCGCCGTCCAGGCCGAGGCGATCCCGCTCGTCCTCGAGGGCCGCGACGTGCTCGCCGGCGCCCAGACCGGGACCGGCAAGACGGCCGCCTTCGTCCTGCCGATCCTCCAGCGCCTGAACGCGTCCGCGTCCGGGCGGTGCCCCTGCGGCATCCGATCCGCGCGACCGCCGCGGCGCGACCCGACCGCCGATCCGCTGCCTCATCCTGACCCCGACCCGCGAGCTCGCGATCCAGGTCGAGGAGAGCGTCCGGACCTACGGCGCGCGCCGGCCCGTCCGCTCGACGGTCATCTACGGCGGGCGTCGGCTTCGACGCCCAGGTCCGCGCGCTGCGGGCCGGCCCGGAGATCGTCGTGGCGACCCCCGGACGGCTGCTCGACCACGTCGGCCAGCGCACGATCGACCTGTCGCGGGTCGAGATCCTCGTCCTCGACGAGGCCGACCGGATGCTCGACATGGGCTTCATCCGCGACATCCGGAAGATCCTCGCGCTGCTCCCGCCGCGCCGCCAGAACCTGCTCTTCAGCGCGACCTTCTCGAACGAGATCCGGCGCCTGGCCGACGGCATCCTCGATCGCCCGGCCCAGGTCCAGGTCACCCCGCGCAACACGACCGTCGAGCTCGTGCGCCAGGTCGTCCACCCGGTCGACCGCGAGCGCAAGCGCGAGCTGCTGAGCCACCTCATCCGGACTGGCCGGATCGACCAGGCGCTCGTCTTCACCCGGACGAAGCACGGGGCGGATCGGCTGGCCGAGCAGCTCGAGCCGGGACGGCATCGCGGCGGCCGCGATCCACGGCAACCAGAGCCAGCCGCAGCGGGTCCGCGCGCTGGCCGACTTCAAGGCCGGCCGGGTGGCGATCCTCGTCGCGACCGACATCGCCGCGCGCGGGATCGACATCGACGCGCTGCCCCACGTCGTGAACTTCGAGCTGCCGATGGTCCCCGAGGACTACCTCCACCGGATCGGCCGGACCGCCCGGGCCGGGATGGACGGCGACGCGGTCTCGCTCGTCTGCGTCGACGAGTCGAAGCTGCTCTGGCAGATCGAGTCGCTCCTCAGGACGAAGATCGCGGTCGAGGTCGTCGAGGGTTTCGCGCCCGACCGATCGATCCGACCCGAGCCGATCCGGCTGCGCCCGGTCACCGGCCGGGCCGGGGGTCCGGTGGCCCGCCACGGTCAGCCGGCCGGTCCCGTTCCGCTCGGCCGCCAGGCGATGCGCCAGGGCCAGAGCCAGCCGCGGTCGTTCCAGACCCAGCCGCGGCCAGGCCGGGCCCAGCGGGCGATCGGGCCTCATCGACCGGGTCAGTCGATCGGCGCCTTCGCTCCGCCCGTGCGCACGGGCAGGCCAGGCCGCCCGGGCCGGCCAGCGCCGTCGCGACCGAGCGGTCGCCCATGGGGTGAGCGACCCGAGGATCGCCAGGGCGGCCCGCGCGGGAGTCATCCGGCCGGCCACGGGCATGGGACGGCTCATCACGATCCTGGATCGCTCCAGCAGGCCGGGGGTCGGCGCCAGATCACGGTACTGCCGGGTGAACGCCTGTCTCGGTCCGTCGACCGGGCGGATGACCGCGGCGGTCGCTGACCGGCGGACCATCCGGGCTCGGCCTAGCCTCCCCGACACATGGAAGAGCTTAGAAGCCCACTGCCCTTCCGCCTACGCTGGGTCTCCTGACACGTTCATTGAGCGACGACCGGGCATTGTATGAAGGTTGACACATAGTCATAACATGCAAGCCGAGGGCTCAGGAAGAAGCGAGCGCGCCGAGACGGAAGGGGGTGTCTGCCTCGTCTGAAGCGCCGCTGGTGGCGGTTTGGGACCTCCGCACCAGCATCCAGGAACGTTCAGACTCTGGAGGGGAGTGATGCGGAAGCTTGTCCTGCTCCTGACACTCGTGGGTCTGTCTTTCACTGTAGTGCCCCCGGTGCTCGCTTACACTCAGGGCTCGTGTTCGGGCAGTGACCCGTCTGTGTTTCACGCGTACGAAAACATCATCGGAGATCAGCAGGACTTCGATGATGACCGCTGGTATTGCAGTAGCAGCACAGTCATGGGGTTGCACCCTATTCCCAGCTTCTGCGCTGGCGCCGTTCTCTTCAACGACACGTGGGACGAGTGCGTAAGCAGTTTCTCTGTGTCCGTACCGTCGGGTCAGCGCTTCTGCGCGTACAGGAACTCGAGCTACGGGGGTACGGTGTTCATCAACCGCACCTCGGGGATAGGCCGCACCAATCTCACGGGCAGCGCCAACGATGCCATCAGTTCATTTCGGTGGATATCGTCGTCGTCCTCCTGCTAGGTAGTCGCTCGGGTTGGCTGTAGTAGCGAGAAGGCCTCGCGTCCGAGGCCTTCTCTACTCCTCCACCTCGTTTGGCCGTGGCCGTGACCCACGACATGAGATGCTGGTGAGCGAGACGAATCGCGCTTGACCTTCGTGACTGACCCACTACGAGGACTCAGCTGTGCCGATCCAGGATCCGGTCCCCGAGTTCGACCTATACGCCGAGTTGGGCGTGCCCCTCGGCGCCGATCGCCCGACGATCGAGGCAGCCTGGCGCGAGCGGGTTCGAGCTAACCACCCGGACCGCATGTCCTCCGACGACGATCGCGCGGCTACTGAGCGTACGGCCCGCTTGAACATCGCACGTGAATGGTTATCGGACATGTCCAAGCGCGCCCGATACGACTCCTTACGGAAACCTACCGCTGGGCCGGAACCGATGATCGACCCGCTGGGACCCTGGACGAAACGACCATCGTCGCGTGCTCTTGCAGGTGCTCCCTCATTGTGGGTGCCCGCGTTGGTCGCTCTGGTCGTCGTGGTCGCGGTGGTGGAAATAGGCGTGGGAACCAACTATCTGACCGTTGGCACCTTCGTCCTGAGCCTGACACTTCTCCTGTATTACGGTCTGACAGGCCTATTCACGGCTATTCGCCGCCTGCGACATCACAGGGATCAGGACCCGAACATGTATCCGGTCCGCGATGGGCCGTCTTGGCCCGCTGAAGAGCCATGACTCGAACAGCCAGTAGAGCCCGGCAGGATGTAGCCCGCTTTCCACCAACGCCGTCGCGGCATCCGCTATCGGCGCGAAGCGCGTCGGACGCCAATGGGTCCTTTCATCCGCCATCAGGCCCCTAGTTCCCGAGCTGGAATGCTCTTGCACCTATGCCGGGATCCTGTCCGGTCGGGCCCGGCCTGGTGCCCTCGCCGGAATAGGGCTACATCGGTCGTCGCCGATCCACGATGGCAACGGTCCCGGCGACCAGCGCGAGTCCAATGAGGACGAACCCACCCACCTCGATCGGCTCCCAGCCTCGCGCGGATTCGCCCGTGATTCCGAGGTCAACGATCGCGTAGCCATGGTCGAGGAGCCACTGGTACGGGTCGGCCGATCCACTGGCTCCGCCGAGCCCCATGGCCTCGGGCTCGCGGATCACCGCGCCTCCGGGTGTCCGCCAGGCCTGCTCGAAAGTGAGGCCGTCGAATGAGGGCGCGTTCGTCGTCTCCTGGTCGAGCACCACAAACGGTTGCGTGCGCACCCATGCCTCACGAGCGAGGCCGGCCGAGGCCAGAAGCACCATCGATAGAACGGCACCCACGATGAGCGCGGGCAACGTGCGGCCAAGAACGGCCCCGGCAACGAGCCCCAAACCGAGCGCCGCGAAGGCCCGGGCGACGACTATCGGGCCGTACAGGCCCAAGTCGCTGAAGACATAGCTCACGAACGGCCCGCGCGTCGCCTCTAGAACCGAGGCCCCAACGGCCGCAAACGACACGGACGCGCCGAGCACGAGGAGGATCGGCCACAGTTGTCGTCCCAGCCACCGGCGGCGGGACGCTGCGAGCGCCCATGCAGTCTGCGCCGTCCGTGCTTCCAGCTCGCGACCGACCAATGTGACGCCACCGAGAAGGCCAACAGCGAATGGAAGCACCGCCATGGCCGCGAAGACCTTGCCGGCCTCCGCCTCATTGATCTCGAGGAATGCACGGACGGGGGCATCGCAGCCGGCCCCGGGCGAGCCGGCCGTACCAAGCCAGGCGTCGAAACAGCCGGCTGGCACGTTAAGGCCGACGAGCTTCGAGTTGACCCACAGCGCCGCGACACCCAGGAGGATCGCGCCGATGGACGAGGCACCGACTTCGAACCGATGCTGTTTGAGCGTGAGGCGAAACGAGTCGATATTCACGACGCCCGACTGGCCGGACCCAAGACGCCATCCTTGGCGGAGAGGTAGCCGAGGACGATCTCCTCGAGGGTCGCCTCGCGGAGGTCCGGCTCCGAACTCTTGAGAAGGGCCAGTGACTGCAATTCGGCGCCTAAGAAGGTCGCGACCGGCACGCGACCGTTCAGGTCAGCCTCGAGAAGGGTGCGGTGCTCTGAGCGGGCTCGACGAACGTCCGCATGGAGGGCGACACGCCCAGCGGCAAGGATGACGATAGAGTCGCAGGCCTGCTGCACGTCGGTGACGATGTGCGACGAGAGGATCGCAGTCGCGCCGGTTGACTTGACGTCGTCCACAAGGACGGCCAGGAACTGTCGGCGGGCGAGTGGATCGAGACTCGCGAGCGGCTCGTCGAGAAGGAGGACTGGCGCTCGCGTGCCGAGGGCGATCGCGAGAGCGACTTGCGCCTGCTCGCCACCCGACAGCTCGCCGACGCGCCGCTCGGGTCCGACGCCGACGGCTTGAAGCCGGCCGAGAGCGTGGACGCGATCGAATCCGGGACGCTGAACGGTAGCAAAGCGAAGGTGGTCGTCGACGGTTAGATCGCGGTAGAGCGACGCGGACTGCGGCACATATCCGATCCGGCGGACAGCAGCGGTTCGGTCGCGACGGGGGTCGATCCCCTCCACAAGGACGCGACCTTCGTCAGGTCGCTCGAATCCTATCCAGGAACGGATGAGGGTGGACTTACCGGCCCCGTTCGGCCCGACCAGGGCGGTGATGGAGCCACGCGGGATGGTGAGGTCGACGTCCTTGATCGCCCATGGTCGCCCGCGGCGATAGCGGCGACCAACTCCCTCGGCGACGAGGGGCATCCCTTCCGGCACCCGACCCTCCCCCTGTCAAGGATAGCCCTGCTCAACTCCATGGATGCAAAGGAGTTTCGCGCCGCATCCCCACGCGTCAAGTACCCGGGATCCCGACTCCAGCCGTCGCTGTCGGCGACAGTGTCGGCCACTCCCGACCCTCGGAGTGCGGGGATGCATGGCGTACCGGCCTCGTACCGGTCCCCGTGGTCGACCGGTCGATCAGCGGCGGTGGTAGCGCTCGAGCATGACGGTCACCGCCTCGCGCGCCTCGCGCCATTCGGCCTGGTCGCCGACGACCGCGGCCGCCGCGCCCTGACCCCAGCGCGCCAGCTGGGTCATCGCGTTGACGATCGTGTCGTGCTGGAACGAGCGGCGTCGGCCGCCGTCGACGACGCCCGTCACCAGGTAGCGCCGGACGAGGTCGAACGGCGCGTACCAGCGCCCGATCCGGATCCGGTCGCCCTGGCGGAGCGTTTCGAGCCAGCGGTCGTCGCCGACCGGGAAGCGGTCGTGCTCGGCGATGTGGTCGGCGATCGGCACCCGTCGGCCGTGCCCGGCCAGGGATGACAGGAGCCCGTCGTCGGGGACGGTGGTGTAGCAGACGGGGCAGGTCGGGAGCTCCGCGTCGGCCCGTGGCGCGTCGCCGAACGGGATCCCGCACCGGGCGCAGATCGTCGCGTCCGGCCGGCTCGGGCCGCGCCCGCACTGGCGGCACGACCGTGACGCCAGGACCGGATCGGGGTCGCGACGCAGGTTGAGCATCAGGCGTGCCCGGATGCGACCCCGGATCGGGCGGCAGGCGCGACGGGGTGGGGGTCGAGGTGCACTGGCATCGTCCCGACGGTAGCGAGGCCCCGGGTCGAGTGGCATCCCCCGTTCGGGGCCACCCGGCCCGACGTTCGTCCCGGATGGTGCCACGGGGCGACGCTACGGCTGGGTCGCGCCCTCCGGGCGACGCGTGTACAGGGCGACCTGCCAGACCGGGCCGCGACGGAGGAACCGACGCTCGAACCCCTCGGCCCTGATGAGCCGGTCCATCTCCCGCTCCGAATGGACGTGGATCCGGAAGTCATCGCGGAACAGGTGGTACCCGACGTTGATGAGCCGTGCCCCGACCCGTGTCCACCAGGCGTCGCGCGGGTAGACCAGCCCGAGCATCCGGCGGGCATGCTCCGCCGAGCGACCGACGAGCGCCGGCATCGCGCCGTAGCAGCAGACCGCCCGGACGAGGGTGACGACGTCGGCCGGAGGGACCGACGGAGCGAGGGCGACGAAATCGCCCTGGCGGTGGACGACCCGATCGGCCACGCCACGGCGCTCCGCCTCCCGCCGGGCGACCGCGACGAAGGCCGCCGAGGCGTCGACCGACTCCGCCGCCGCCGCGCCGGCCGCGAGCAGCTCGAGCTGGACCGCGCCGACGCCGCCGCCGATGTCGAGGAGGGTCGCGCCGGCCACGCCCTCCGCCCGGATCGCCTCGGTCAGGACGCGGGTCGGCCTGTCGGGGCCGTCGCGCAGGTAGCGCCGGAGGTCCGCCTCGGCCATCCGCTCGGAGAAGACGTTGCCGTGGCCGGCGCAATCGCAGTCCGCCATGGCCGGCAGTCTACGTCGTGCCGGGGTGGCGTCGATGGCGCACCATTGGGGTCATGGCGCGGCGGTGGAACGGCTGGGGCGACGAGTCGATCGCGACGAAGGTCCCTCGTGCGGCGATCGCCCAGCTCGAGGGCCTCGTCGGCCAGGGCCGGCCGACCCCGGACGCGCTCCTGGCGGACGTCGTCGAGGCGGTGCCGGCGGGTCGGCTGCCGGCTCACCGGCTCCTGTCGGCCGATCCCGAGGACCGGGTCCGGCACGCGCGGGGACAGAGCCTCGGCGACTGGATCGCCCTGCGCAGCGGCCAGCTGGGCCTCGTGCCCGACGCCGTCGGCCGCCCGACGACGCCCGACGAGGTCCGCGAGCTGCTCCGCTTCGCCGCCGACGCCGGCGCCGCGGGTCGTGCCGTACGGCGGCGGCACGACCGTCGTCGGCGGTCTCTCGCCCGCCGCCCTCGGCGCCGCCGCACGGTGGCGAGCCGCCGGTCCTCGTCGGTCGACCTCGAGCGCCTGGCCGAGCTCCGCGCCTTCGACGAGGCGAGCGGCCTGGCCACCTTCGGCGCGGGCGTCACCGGCCCGGCCCTCGAGGCGGCGCTCCGTGCCCGCGGCCGGATGCTGGGCCACGAGCCGCAGTCGTGGGAGTACTCGACGCTCGGTGGCTGGGTCGTCACCCGCTCGTCGGGCCAGCGCTCGCTCGGCTTCGGCCGGATCGAGGCGCTGTTCGCCGGCGGTCGGCTCGAGGCGCCGGCCGGTACGCTCGAGCTGCCGCCCATCCCGGCATCGGCGGCCGGTCCCGACCTCCGCCACCTCGTGCTGGGTTCGGAGGGCCGGCTCGGGATCCTCGCCGAGGCGACGGTGCGGACCGTCCCGATCCCCGGCCTACGAGCGGACCGTCGCGGTCTTCGTCCCCGACTGGGAGCGCGGGATGGCGATCGTGCGCGAGCTGGCCGGCGCCCGCCTGCCGCTGGCGATGATCCGCCTGTCGACCCCGGTCGAGACCCGGACGACGCTGGCCCTGGCCGGCCAGCGGCGGCGGCTCGGGCTGGTCGATGCGCTGGATCGGCCGGCGAGGCGCCGGCGCCGATCCGTGCCTCCTCCTGCTCGGCCTGGCCGGCCCGACCCGGCTCGCCGAGGCGACCGCCGGCGAGGCCGCGAAGATCGTCCGGAAGCATCGGCGGCGTGCACGCGCCGGGGCGCGTTCGGGCGGCAGTGGGAGGCGAGCCGGTTCCGTCAGCCCGTACCTGCGGAACGCGCTGTGGGATGCGGGCTACGCGGTCGACACGCTCGAGACGGCGACCGACTGGAGCCGCGCGCCCGGAGCTCGCGGCGGCGCTCGTCCAGACGCTGAATGCCGGGCTCGAGGCCGAGAACGAGCGGGTCCACGCGTTCGCCCACCTGTCCCATGTCTACTCGTCGGGGACGGGCATCTACGTCACCTACCTGTTCCGCCAGTCGCCGCGCCCGGAGGGGACCCACCGGCGCTGGCTCGCCCTGAAGACGGCCGCCAGCCGGATCGATCGTCGAGCACGGCGGCGACGATCAGCCACCAGCACGGCGTCGGGCGGGACCACGTCCCGTACCTCGCGGTCGAGAAGGGCGAGCTCGGGATGGCCGCCCTCCGCGACGTCGTCGGCCGGTTCGATCCCGGCTGGACTGATGGACCCGGAGGTGCTCCTCGGGACGCCGTGTCGACGCGTCGTCCGTGACCGCCGCCGACCAGGTCCTGGCCATCGACTGCGGGACGCAGAGCCTGCGGGCGCTCGTCATCGACCCGCGCGGCGAGATCGTGGCCGAGGCCCGGATCCCGTACGAGCCGTACACGTCGCCCCAGCCCGGCTGGGCCGAGCAGGACCCGGAGGTCTGGTGGCGCGCGCTCGGGGAGGCGACCAGACGGGTCCTGGCCGACCCGGCCGTCCGGCGCGACGCCCTGGCCGGGGTGGCGTTGACCACGCAGCGGGCGTCGGTGGTCGTGGTCGACGCGGCCGGCGATCCCGCTCCGACCCGCGATCACCTGGCTCGACCAGCGCCGGACCGAGGGCCTCCCGCCGATCGGCGGCGTGACGGGGGCCGCGTTCCGCGCGCTCGGTGTTCGCGACACGGTCGCCGCGTTCCAGGCCGACGCCGAGGTGAACTGGATCCGCCGCCACGAGCCGGAGGTGTGGGCCCGGACGGCCGGCTTCCTGCTCGTGTCGGGCTTCCTCACCCGCCGCCTCGTCGGCCGGTCGATCGACTCGATCGGCTGCCAGGTCGGCTACCTCCCGTTCGACTACAAGCGCCTCCGCTGGAGCGCGCCGGGCGACTGGAAGTGGAAGGTCGCGCCGGTCGATCCGGCGATGCTGCCCGAGCTGGTCGCCGCCCGGCGGGCGGCTCGGCGAGATCAGCGCCGCCGCGTCCGAGGCGACCGGGATCCCGGCCGGGCTGCCGCTCATCGCCGCCGCGGCCGACAAGGCCTGCGAGGTCCTCGGCGCGGGAGCGCTCGATCCGGCGATCGGGGCGCTGTCGTACGGCACGACCGCCACGCTCAACACGACCCACCGGCGGTACGTCGAGGCGATCCCGATGATCCCGCCCTACCCGGCGGCCGTGCCCGGCGCCTACAGCCTCGAGATCAACGTGATGCGCGGCTACTGGATGGTCGAGTGGTTCAAGCGCGAGTTCGGCGACCGGGAGGTGGCCCGGGCGGCCGACGAGCGGGGTCGAGCCGGAGGTCCTGTTCGACGAGCTCGTCCGGGCCGTCCCGGCCGGCTCGATGGGCCTCACCCTCCAGCCGTACTGGTCGCCCGGGGTCCGGATCCCCGGGCCGGAGGCGAAGGGCGCGATCATCGGCTGGGGCGACGTCCACACCCGGGCCCACCTCTACCGGGCGATCCTCGAGGGCCTGGCCTACGCCCTGCGCGAGGGCGCCGAGCGGACGGAGCGGCGGACCGGGGTCCGGATCCGCGAGCTGCGCGTGTCCGGCGGCGGGTCGCAGAGCCCGGCCGCGGTCCAGCTGACCGCCGACGTGTTCGGCCTGCCGACCGGGCGGCCGCACACGTACGAGACCTCCGGCCTCGGGGCGGCGATCGACGCCGCCGTCGGGCTCGGGATCCACCCGTCGTTCGAGGCCGCGGTCGCCGCGATGACCCGGGTCGTCGAGGTGCGCGACCCGGATCCCGGCGACCCACGCCGATCTACGACGCGCTCTACCGCGACGTCTACCGGCGGATGTACCCGGCGCTCAAGCCGCTCTACGCCGCGATCCGCCGGATCACCGGCTACCCGCCGCCGGTCTGAGCCTCGGCCGGGCTCGGGCTCGGCCGGACTGGGCTCGGCCGGACTGGGCTCGGCGCTGGGCTCACGGCCGTCGGCAGCGGGCGCCGGCGTGGCCGGGTCGACCCCGGCGCCCGGGGTGTACGTGCCCTGGACGATGATCGACTCGGCGCCGGGGAAGAAGAACCCGAGCTCGAGGTCGCTCTCGACCCGCTCGACGACGTAGCGGTTGACCCAGGCCAGCCCGTGCTCGATCGAGCCGCCGTCCGGCTCCGCGGCGAGCGACAGCCTGACGTGGTCGAGCAGGACGAACGAGCCGGTCGGCCGGGCGAGCGCGCGGGCCGGATCGAAGCCCGGGCATCGTCGGCATCCGGCCGGTGACCAGGTACGGGCCGCAGACGAGCATGACGTCGTGCCAGGCCGGGTGGACGATGACCGGGGTGTCGGCCGGCGCGACGACGACGAACAGGTCGTCGGTCGCGAGCGCTGACGCCGGCCGGTGGGTCGGCGATCGGGGCGGATCCGTCGAGCGGGGCGAGGTGGCCCGGGTCACCCGAGCTCGCGCTCGAGCTCGATCAGGTCGCCCAGCCGGGCGTCACCGTCGCCGACCCCCCGACGGACCCCTTCGGACGTATAGGCCTCGAACCGGATCGGCACGTTCGCACTCCCCGGCGTGGCGCCCACCCTCCCACGGATGCGGGAGACCGGAACAGACCCCCGGCGTACCACGGCTCGGCGATCCGTTCGTACCCGTCAATACGGCGGCCAGGGCACGGCCGGCCAGTCGGGCGACGGCTCGGGGAACCGGCCGCGGTCGAGCAGCGCGTCGAGCCGGGCGCGGGTCGCCGTCGACCTCGGCCGGGTCGAGGAGCTCGCGCGAGCGCCGTGCCGAGGCCGCCGTCGAGCGCGGCCCGGAGCGGCCGAGGACGTCGAGCTCGGCGGGCGCGATCGGCCTCCCGCGCCACGCCCAGAGGACCGTCCGCAGCTTCGGGTCGACCGAGAAGCAGACGCCGTGGTCGACGCCGTACAGGTGGACGTCGCTCGTCCGTCGCGGACCGGCAGGATGTGGCCGCCCTTCCGGTCGGTGTTGTTGAGCGACCGCGTCGAGCAGGGCCATCGGCCGGAGCCGCGGGTCGTCCGTCTCGACCAGCTCCCAGGCGTCGATCGCGGCGTCCTCGTCGAGCCACAGCTGGACCATCCCCGGGCCGGCCGGACCGTCGCGCAGGACGGTCGGCGGGACGATCCCCCAGCCGGTCGCCTCGGAGACCAGGTAGGCGGCGACCTCGCGGTGGGCCAGCGTCCCGTCGGGGAAGTCCCACAGCGGCCGCTCGAACGCGATCGGCTTGTAGACGACCGCGGCCAGGCTCCGGCCGGCTCGGGTCGGCCTCGTCGCCGAGGAGTTGCTCGAGCAGGCCGCCGGGTGCGCCCAGCCGGACGGCCGCCTCGCCGTCCGGCGTCGGCAGGCCGACGATCCCGACGAGCGCGGCGTTCGACGAGACGGTCAGCCGGCCGCGCACCTCGAGCTCCCCCTCGCGGAGGAGCCGGAGCGCGTCCACGCCTAGTTCAGGTAGGCGTTCGGTCGAGCGCAGATGTGGCCCTGCGGGTCGAGCGGCTCGCCGCAGCGCGGGCAGAGCGGCCGGCCCGGCGGCGACGACCCGGGTCGCCCGTTCGACGAACGCGCGGGCGGTCGGGCCGTCGATCCGGATCCGGACGAGGTCGGGGCCGTCGGGATCCTCGCTCGGTGTCGTCCGGCGACGACTCGCCGTCCTCCGGGAGGGCGGCCGCCTCGATGACCACGCGGTCGTCGCTCGCCGTCCCAGGCGAGGGCCATCGCGCCGACCCGGAACGCCTCGACGAGCGGCTCGCCGAGCGGAGCGTCGTCGGCCATGGCCGGGTCGGCCGCGGCCGGGACGCTCTCGATGCCGCGGTCGGCCAGGATGTCGAGCAGCGCGTCGAGCTGCTGGGCGAGGACGGCCACCTGGGTCTTCTCGAGGACGACGCTGACGACGTCGCCGCCCTTGCGGGCCTGGAGGAAGAACGTCCGGCCGCCCGGGTTCGCCGATCGTGCCGGCGACGAAGCGGTCGGGGCCATCGAAGGTGTAGACGCGGCGGGGCATGACCTGACTCTACGACATCTGGCCGGGACGGCCCGCTGCGGCCGTCGCCGGACGGACCGCGCGGCGCTCCGCACCCTCTTCTTCGTCGGGAGGAGGTCGGTCGGATCGCCGCCGGCGTCGTTCACCCGGAGGACGGTCGCGCCGTCCGGGCCGTAGCGGATGACGCTCAGCGACGCCGGGCCCGACCGACCAGCCGCAGGTAGGCCGTCGAAGCCGAGCCCCAGGGCGTCGGCCAGGATCGCCCGGATCGGGTCGGCGTGACTGACGACGGCGTACGTCGCGTCCGGACCGAGCCGCTCGTTCCAGTCGCGGACCGCGGCGACCGACCGGGCGCCCATCTCGTGGAGCGCCTCGCCGTTCGGGAAGCGGAACGACGACGGGTCGGCGTGGATCGCCTTCCAGAGCCGGTCGCGCTCGGAGCTCCTTGAACGGCCGGCCGGTCCAGTCGCCGTAGCGGACGTCGCCGAGCCGCTCGTCGAGCTCGAACGGCGGGGCCGGCTCGCGGCCGGCGGCGATCGGCCTCGGCGGTCTCGCCGGCAGCGCTCGAGCGGCGAGCTGACGATCGCCGCGAGCGGGACCGGGCGGAGCCGGGCGGCGACGGCGGCCGCCTGGGCCCGGCCGCGTCGTCGTCGAGCGGGACGCCCGGCGTCCAGCCGACGAGGGTCGAGCTGGTGAGCGCGGTCAGGCCGTGGCGGACGAGGAGGACGGTGGTCACGGGACGGCCATGATAGGCGAGAGCCGTCGGCGATCGGCGACGGGGTATGGTCGGGCTCGTGATCCGTCGTCTCGGTGCGATCGCGTGGCGCTGCGGCGTGGTCGCGTCGGCCGTCGGGGTCCTCGGCTCGCGGGTCCGCGCCGCGATGCGGCCCGGCCGACCGACGCCGAGCCACGATCCGCGAGCGGCATCGGCGTCGGCCGGCGCCGCCACCCGAGCCGCGCCGGCGTCGAGACGTTCCGGCCGACCGGGCCGACCGAGACGGCGCGGGTCGTCCGGGTCGTCGACGGCGACACGATCGTCGTCCGGCTCGGCGGCCGCGACGAGCACCTCCGCTACATCGGGATGGACACGCCCGAGACGGTCAAGCCGGGCTCGCCGGTCCAGTGGATGGGTCCCGAGGCGAGCCGGGCGAACGCGGCCCTCGTCGACGGCCGGACGGTCGTCCTCGAGAAGGATGTCTCCGAGACCGACCGGTACGGACGGCTCCTGCGCTACGTCTGGCTCGTCGACGGCGACCGCTGGACGCTCGTCGACCTCGAGCTCGTCCGGCGGGGCTTCGCCCAGGTCGAGACCGATCCGCCGGACGTCAAGTACGCCGACCGGTTCGTCGCCGCCCAGCGGGCGGCCCGGGCCGCCGGGCTCGGGCTGTGGGGGCCGGGCCCGTCGGCCAGCCCGTGACCGACGCCGCGCCGAGCGACGTCGGCCGTATCATCGGCCGGGATGACCTTCGAGACGTCGTCCGCGACGGCGCGGCTCCTCCGGGCGCTCCGGTTCGTCGCTGCTCGCCCTCGTCTGCCGTCGCGGTGGCCCACGACGCGGTCTTCGCCGCCGAGTACGGGGTCGGCGGCGGGGTTCGCCCGGGCGATGCAGGCCGGCGGCCACGACGGCTACTGGCCGGTCGTTCTCGGTCCTGGTCGGCGGTCGCGGCGACGGTCCTCGGGCTGCGGGCGGCGGTCCGGCTCGGCCGCCTCGCGCGCGAGCTGGCGCTCGGGCGGCCCGACCGGCGCCCCGGTCGCGGACCGGGCCCGCGCACGCAGCCGCCGGCTATCGCACCGAGCTGGTCCGGCTGTGGCTCCCCCTGTTCGGCTCGTGGTCACGACCGCCTTCGCCGTCCAGGAGAACCTCGAGCACCTCGCCGGCCACGGCCACCTCATCGGGCTCGGCGCGCTGATCGGGCCCGAGTACCCGCTCGCGCTGCCGGTCCTCGCGCCTGGTGACCCTCGCCGCGGCGGCGCTCGGGGCGCTCGTCCGCTGGCGGATCGCCGTCCTCGAGGCCCGCCTCGCCGGGCGGCTCCAGTCGGCCGCTCCAGCGCGGTCTCGCCGCGCGACGTCCGGCCCCGCGCTGGGCCGACGTCGCGGCGCTCCGCGCCCACGCCTGGTTCCTCGTCCGGCTCGATGCCGGACGAGCGCCGCCCCGGCTCGCCTGACCACAGCCATGCGCGCCGCGTCCGCGGCCCGGTCGTCCGGCGCGCGCGCCCGTCGCCCGCGGCGCCGAATGGCGCCGCACGCCCAGGAGTGTCCATCGATGCACCTGTCCATCGACCCCGGCCGGACGCGCGGTCCGGCGCCTCGGCAGCCGCCGGCCTCGCCGGCTCTGCTCGTCGGCCTCGGCCGGCGCCGGCCCTCGCCCACGAGGAGCGCGACGTCGGCGACTACTCGCTCGAGGTCGGGTTCATCGCCGAGCCCGTCTTCGTCGGCGAGCGGAGCGGCCTCGAGTTCCACGTGACCAAGGACGACCAGCCGGTCTCCGGCCTCGACGAGACGCTCAAGGCCGAGGTCATCTACGGCGAGGCGAAGCGCGACCTGCCGCTGATCGAGCGCGAGGAGGACCCGGGCTGGTACGAGTCGGTGTTCATCCCGACCGCCGCCGGCAAGTACACGTTCCACCTCTTCGGCACGATCGAGGGCACCGCGATCGACGAGTCGTTCACCTCGAGCCCGACCGGCTTCAACGAGGTCCAGGAGGCGACCGTCCGGGCAGTTCCCGGTCGACGCTTCCGACCGCCGCCGAGCTGTCGGCCGAGGCGAAGAAGGGCGCCGACGCGGCCGAGCCAGGTGACGATCGCGCTGGCCCTCGGCGGCGCCGGGCCTGTCGTCGGGCTGCTCGGCGCTCGGCGTCGCGCTCGCCGCGCCGGCGCCGACCGGCGGCGTAGCGGCGCCGGTCGATGCGACGACCCGCGGCCGCGTCCCGGGCGCTCCTCGCGCTCGGCGCGGCCGCGGTCGTCCTCGCTCGGCGGGCCGGTCGTCGCCGGACCGGCGATCGACCGCGCCGCCGGGCTCGTGGCGCTCGGCCACTCGCAGCTCGTGTCGAGCTCGCCGGGCGCCGGCGAGGTCGTGGCCGCCGCCGCCGACCGAGATCCGGCTCGTGTTCAGCGAGCCGATCGACCCGCGCTACACCTCGCTCGACCTGCTCGACGGCACCGGGCCGGGCGATCCTCGTCGGGGCCGGCGCACCCGACCCGGCCGACCCGCGGACCCTCGTCGCCGCCGATCCCGGCCGGGTACCGCGCTCCCGGCCGACGACGCTCTACACGGTGAACTGGCGCGCCCTGTCGGCCGCCGACGGGCACATCACCCAGGGCTTCCTGACGTTCGGGGTCGGGAACGTCGTCGTCGGCGGCCACGGCCGCGGGGCCAGCGGGGCCGACGGGCGGCGAGCGGCGACCTCGCACGGCGGCCACTCGGGCGGCGCGGCCGCGGCCGAGATCCAGGGCAAGGTCCTCGCCTACGGCGGGTCGATGCTCGCCGTTCGGGCTGGCGATCCTCGCCTGGCTCGTCCTGCGGCCCGCGCTCGGGCGGATCCCGCGGGGTGCCGCCTACGGCTCCGGGATCGCGCTCGCTGGCGGGCGCGGCGGGCTGCGTGCTGCTGCGTCGTCGTGGCGGCCGACTCGCTGCCCGGCGGCGGCGCCGCGACCGCCGGCGGGACCGACTACGTCGGGTTCGCCAGCGAGCCGCGCGGATCGGCCAGCTCCTGTCGGCCAGGATCGGCCGTCGGGGTCCTCGGCGGGATCGTCGTGCTCGTCCTCGCCCGGCTGGGCGGCGGCCGGGGAGCCGGCCGCGGCGCTGGCGCGTCGGCGGCGTCGCCGGGCTGCGTCGGGCCTCGTGCTCACGCGCCGCCGGCGGCCACGCCTCGGCGTTCAGCTCGCCGGTCCCGGTCGCCATGGACGTCGTCCATCTCGGCCGCGGCGAGCATCTGGCTGAGCGGCCTGGTCATGCTCGGCGCGCTGACCGACTTCGGCGGCAAGAGCCGGCTCGAGCCGGGCGCGCTGCGTGCGGTCATCCCGCGCTTCTCGGCCCTGGCGCTCGTGTCGGTCGCCCTCATCGCCCTGACCGGGATCTATGCCGACTGGGTCCAGACCCGCGACCTGCTCGGGTTCGACACGCCGTACGAGATCAACCTGCTGGTCAAGATCCTCGTCTTCGTCCTGCGCCCTGGCGGTCGGCCTGGCTGAACTACCTCGACGGCGGCCGGGAGCTCGGCCGCCGGCTCGGCCTGTCGCGCCGGCTGCTCGTCGAGCTCATCCTGGGCGTCGCCGTCCTGGCCATCACGGCCAACCTGACGAGCGGCTCGCCGACCGGCGCGCGACCGGCCGATCGAGATCGCGCCCGGCGCCGAGCTCGGTCGTCTCGGCCGAGCCGGCGACGCTCGCGATCCTGCCCGGTCGCCCCGGGCCGAACCGGTTCGTCGCCGGGCCTGCCGACCGCCGCCGGTCGAGGGGACGGTCGTCGAGCTCGTCCTCCAGCGCCTCGATCTCGACGTCGGGAGCTCGCGGATCGACGATGCGCCCCGACTTCAGCGCGCCCGACCCCGACGTTCGTGGCCGATGCGAGCCTGCCGGCCGGGAGCCGCTGGGACGCGACGGTCGTCGCGACCGAGCCGGGTCGGGGCGGAGATCGCCCGCCAGCGGTTCGTGTTCGCGCTCGACGCGGACGGGCATCGTCCGAGGGCCGGGCGACGCCGCCGCTCGACCCGGGCCTGGCCGTCGCGGTCCTCCTGCTCGTCCTCGGCGTGCTCGGGCTCGGGTACGCGCTGGCCGGCGGCGTGCTGCCGCGGACGCTGCCCGACGCGCTCGCGCCGGCGCTGATCGGGGCGAGCGTCGCCGGGGTCGCCCTGGGCCTGGCGGCGCTCGTCCTCGGGGGCCCGCGATGATCCCGCGCGGGATCCTGCTGTCGGCCGTCGCCGGTCGCGGCCGGGCGGTGGCGCGATCACGCGTCGGGCTCGTCGTCGGGATCCAGCTCGCCCTGGTCGCCGTGCCTGCTCGGCGGCTTCGCCTGGTACGTCCGCGAGCGCCGGCCCGGCTGGGCCGGCGCGTGCCCGGATCGGGGCCGTCCTGAGCGGCGCTGGCCGGCGGTCGTCCTCCTCCTCGCCGCGATCCTCGGGCCGGCAGGCGGACGGCCGCCGGGCCGCTCGTCGAACCCGGTCCCCGACACGGTCGCCTCGGTCGACGCCGGGGCGGTCCTCTACCAGGCGAACTGCGCCCGCTGCCACGGCGTCGACGCGCTCGGCGGCGGCGTCGACGCCGGGCACGACCGAGCTCCCGCCGGCCAACCTCCGGAGCGGCCACCTGCGACCAGCACTCGGACGCCGACATCTACACCTGGATCTCCGACGGGACTCCCGGGCGGGATGCCGGCCTGGGCCGGGCACGCTGTCGGAGACCGACCGCTGGAACCTGGTCAACTACCTGCGCGCGATCAACGGCCGCGGCCCGTCGCCGGCGCCGAGCGCGGCCGGCCCGCCCGCGCTCGCCGGGATCGGCCTCGCCGGCGTCCTCGGAACGACCCTCCTCGGCTGGCTCGGGCTGCGGGCTGCCGACGGCGCGCGCCGGTGGCCGCTAGACCCGGCGGTACGCCCGGACCGCCAGCGGCACGAAGACGACCAGGATGAGCGCCGATCCAGAACAGCGGCGGGAGGATCGTGTCGAGCGTCGCGGTCCCGCTCAGCAGCGTCCGGCCGGCGTTGACCGTGACCGTGATCGGGTTGATCTCGGCGATCGGCTGGAGCCAGGTCGGGCATCGTCGTCGACCGGCACGAACGCGCTCGAGGCGAACGTCAGCGGGAAGATCCAGATGAACCCGGCCGCCTGGACCGACTCGGTGTCCTTGACCAGCAGGCCGATGAGCGCCGAGATCCAGCTGAAGGCGTAGCCGAACAGGACGACGATCACCGAGCATCAGCAGGTAGGCCGGCAGCCCGCCGCTCGAGCGGCTCGAACCCGACCAGGACGCCGACGACGGTCATCAGCAGGACGACGAAGACGTTCCGGATCAGGTCGGCGAACGTCCGTCCGGCGAGGACCGCCGAGCGGGCCATCGGCAGCGACCGGAACCGGTCGATCATCCCGCGGCCGAGGTCCTCGGCCAGGCCGATCCCGGTCGCGGTCGCGCCGAAGACCGCCGTCTGGACGAAGATCCCGGGCATCAGGAAGTTGACGTAGTTGCCGCCCGGGACGCGACGCCGCGATCGCCCCGCCGAACACGAACACGAAGAGCAGGACGAACATCACCGGCTGGATCGTCGAGAAGACGAGCAGCTGCGGGATCCGGACGTACTGGAGGAGGTTCCGCCAGGTGACGGCCAGCGCGTCGGCGAAGGTCCAGTAGAGGTCGGGGCGGCGCCGGCCCGGCCGGCCGGGACGTGCTGGTCGTGCGGGTCGTGGCGGTCATGCGGGGGTCCCTCCGGGGCGCGGGCCGCGGCGGCGGATCGGCCGGCCCGGGCCGGACCGGACCGGTCCTCGCCGTCGTCGTCGTCGGTTCGGACGCGGCCTCGGCGTGGTGGCCGGTCAGGGTCAGGAAGACGTCGTCGAGCGTCGGCCGGTGGAGGCTCAGCTCGCTGACCGCGAGCCCGGCCGCCGTCGAGCCGGCGGACGGCCTCGGCCAGGATCGACGCACCGCCCTCGACCGGGAGGCGGATCGCGTGGGCCTCGTGGTCGAGGATCGGCTCCGCCGAGGCGAGGTCGCGCAGCAGCTCGAGGACCCGGTCGAGGTCGCCGTGGCGGTCGGCGACCTTGGTCAGCCGGATCTCGACGACCTCGCCGCCGATCCGCGCCTTGAGCTCGTCCTGGGTGCCCTCGGCGATGACCTTGCCGAGGTCGATGACCGCGATCTTGTCGGCCAGCCGGTCGGCCTCCTCGAGGTACTGGGTCGTGAGCAGGATCGTCGTCCCCTCGGCGACGAGGCCGGCGATGACCTCCCACAGCGCGATCCGGCTGCGCGGGTCGAGGCCGGTCGTCGGCTCGTCGAGGAACAGGACCCGCGGATGGCCGACCAGGCTGGCGGCCAGGTCGAGCCGTCGCTTCATCCCGCCCGAGTACGTCCGGGCCGGCCGGTCGGCGGCATCGCTCAGCTCGAACCGCTCGAGCAGGTCGGCGGCGCGCCGGCGGACCTCGGCGGACGTCCATGTGGTAGAGCCGGCCGACGAGGACGAGGTTCTCGCGCCCGGTCAGGTTGCCGTCGATCGCCGCGAACTGGCCGGTCAGGCCGATCACCCGGCGCAGCGCGCTCGAGTCGCGGACGACGTCGTAGCCGGCCACGGTCGCCCGGCCGCCGTCCGGCGACAGGAGGGTCGTCAGGATCCGGACCGCGGTCGTCTTGCCGGCGCCGTTCGGGCCGAGCAGGCCGAGGACCGTGCCCTCCTCGACGCTCAGGTCGATCCCGGCCAGGGCGTGGACGTCGCCGTAGGACTTGGTCAGGCCGACCGCTTCGATGGCGAGGGACATGGATCCTCCGTTGGGCGCGGGAGCGACGGAGCGGTCATGCTACCGCAGTCCGACCTCGGGCCAGCGGCGGCTGCGGATCGCAGCGATCGGCGGCTCGTCACGCCGGACCCACCGACGACCCGACGGCGGGTACGCTTCGGGCGTGAGCGACCGAGCGTTCGCGCGACCCGGCAGCGAGGCGCCGTGGCAGCCGTCGGCGGCCGACCTGGCCGACTCGCGGCTCGCCCGGTTCGTGCGCGGCGCGACGATGGACGACCGATCCGGGCGGCGGCGGCCTCGAGGCGCTCCAGGCGCGCGCGGTGGCCGATCCGGGCTGGTTCTGGGGTGCGGCCGCCGACGACCTCGGCGTCCACTGGCAGCGCCGTCCGACGGACGGTCCTCGACCTGGCCGGCGGGCCGGCCCGCGCCCGCTGGTGGGCCGGCGGCGCGTTCAACCACGCCGTCGCCGCGACCGAGCCGTGGGCCGCCGCACGGCCCGACGATCGCGGCGCTGGCCTGGGAGGGAGAGGACGGGTCGGTCCGGGAGCTCACCTGGCGCGAGCTCGACCGCGAGGTCCGTCGCGCCGCGCGCCGGCTGGCCGCGGCCGGCGTGGGCGAGGGGACTCGCGTCGGGCATCCTCCTGCCGATGCTCGCCGAGACGGCGCTGGCGGTCCTCGCCCTTGGCCGGCTGCGGGCCGTCTTCACGCCGATCTTCAGCGGCTACGCCGCGCACGCGATCGGCGCCCGGCTGGCGGCGTTCGAGGCGACCCACCTGATCACCGCCGACGGGTTCCTCCGGCGCGGGTCCGTCGTCGCCCTCAAGAGCGTCGCCGACGAGGCGGTCGCCGCGGCGCCGACGGTCCGGACCGTGGTCGTCGTCCGCCGGCTTCGGACGCGGGCACGCTCGACCTGCCGATGACCCCCGGTCGGGACGTCGAGTGGGCGCCGGCCGGGCCGGCGGAGGCCGCCGACCCGCGGGCCGAGGAGGACCGACCGACGACGAGGTCCCGCCGACCGACCCCGAGGCGCCGTACATGGTCATCTACACGTCCGGCACGACCGGTCTGCCGAAGGGGACCGTCCACGTGCATGGCGGCTTCCCGATCAAGGCCGCCCAGGACCTCGCCCACACCTTCGACCTCCGCTCCGGGGACGCCCTGTGCTGGTTCACCGACCTCGGCTGGATGATGGGTCCCTGGGCGATCAGCGGGGCGCTCCTCCTCGGGGCGCGGCTGGTGATGTACGAGGGGGCGCCGGACTGGCCGGACGCCGGCCGGTTGTGGCAGCTCGCCGCGCGCCACCGGGTCACCCACTTCGGCGTCAGCCCGACCCTCGTCCGGGCGCTCCGGGTCCACGGCGAAGCGCCCGTCCGCGACCACGACCTGACGGCTCCTGCGGGTCATCGGCTCGACCGGCGAGCCGTGGAACCCCGATCCGTGGCGCTGGTGCTTCGAGGTCGTCGGCGGGGGCCGGCTGCCGATCGTCAACTACTCGGGCGGGACTGAGATCGGCGGCGGGATCGTCGGCTGCACGCTCCTCCGTCCGATCCGACCGACGAGCTTCAACGGCCCGTGCGTCGGGATGGCCGCCGACATCGTCGACGGGGGCGGGCGCCCGGTCCGCGGCGCGGTCGGCGAGCTCGCCCTCCGGGCGCCGTGGCCGGGGATGACCCGCGGCTTCTGGGCCGAGCCGGACGACGACCGCTACCTCGAGACCTACTGGCGCCGGATCCCCGGCCTGTGGATCCACGGCGACTGGGCGGCGACCGACGCCGACGGCTTCTGGTACATCCACGGTCGGTCGGACGACACCCTCAAGGTGGCCGGCAAGCGGGTCGGCCCGGCCGAGGTCGAGGCCAGCGCGGTCGCCCATCCGGCCGTCGCCGCGGCCGCCGCGATCGGTGTCCCGGACGAGCTGAAGGGCGAGGCCATCGTCGTCCTGTGCGTCCCGCGGCCCGGCGCGACCTGGGACGCCGAGGTCGCCCGGCGAGGTCGGCGAGCTCGTCGTCCGCGATCTGGGCAAGCCGGTCCGCCCGAGGACCGTGGTGGCGGTCCCGGACCTGCCCCGGACGCGGAGCGGCAAGGTCATGCGCCGGATCGCCCGCGCCGCCTGGCTCGACCTGGACCCGGGCGATACGTCGGCGCTCGAGAACCCGGCCGCCGTCGAGGCGATCCGGCTGGTCGCCGACCTGGATGGCGGCTGAGCGTCCGGCGGTCCCTCCGTACCTGGTCCCATCGTACCAATGACCGATAGACCGACCGTCCGCGGCGGAGCACGATCCAGGCATGATCACGGAGCCGCTCGGCCGCATCGCACCGGTGCTGTCGGACCTCCACGGCCCGCCGACCGCCCGGGTCCAGCTCATCGGCACCCACCTCCGGGCCGAGGGCTCGGTCGACCTCGGTCACTTCCCGCGGCTGTCCGACTACGTGAACCTGCTCGACGGGTTCTTCACGGTCCACGACGTCGTGCTCCTGTCGAGGCTCGGGGCGCCGACCCGGATCACGTTCCCCGACTTCCGGGTCCGCCTGGACGAGATCGCGATCGTCGGCCAGACGGTCGACGAAGCTGTCCACGACGCCGAGCGGGTCATCCCCAAGCAGCGTCGCCGACTGGTCGTCACGACCGATGCCCACATCATCTACGGCTACGCCTACATGCACGAGCAGGCATCGCTGACGGCGTTCGTCGACTCGACCGACCCGGCGTTCATGCCGATGACGAACGTCCGCGTCCGCTGGCTCGCCGATCGCCGCCTGGCCGGGCGCTTCCCGTTCGCGCTCGTCCACCGGCGCCAGATCATCGCGGTCGCGACCGAGGTCGGCAGCGGATTGACCCTGCTGACCGGACGAGCGGCGGCGTCGGCGCCCGACGACCAGGCTGCGGCCGGCTCGTGGTCCCTGTTCGAGGCGGACGCCTCGTCGCGCTGAGGCGCCTCCGGGTCGATCCTCGACCGGTCGATGGTGCCGCTATCCTGACTCTCGTGTCAGCCCCGGTCGCGTCGGTCCAGGCGGCCTTCCTGTCCGCCCTCCGCGCCTCCCTGCCCGGGCTTCGGCTCCTGACGGACGAGCTCGACCGGGAATCCTACCGGCGGGACGAGACGGCCTACCTCGAGCCGCCGCTGCCGATCGCCGTCGCCCTGCCGACCGAGACGGCCGAGGTCGCCGAGCTCGTCCGGCTCGCCGCAGCCCACCGCGTCCCGGTCGTCCCGCGGGGCGCGGGCACCGGCCTGAGCGGTGGTGCGGCGGCGGTGGCCGGTGGGCTGACGATCGCCCTGACCCGGATGGACCGGATCCTCGAGATCGACCGCCGCAACCTGGTCGTCGTGACCCAGCCGGGAGTGATCAACGCCGAGCTCAAGAAGGCGGTCGCCGGAGAGGGCCTCTTCTACGCCCCGGACCCGGCCAGCTACGAGACCTGCACGATCGGCGGGAACCTCGGAACGAACGCCGGCGGCCTGTGCTGCGTCAAGTACGGGGTCACCCGCGATTCGGTCGTCGGGCTCGAGGTCGTGACGGCCGACGGCTCGGTCGTCCGGCTCGGCGGTCGGACGGTCAAGGACGTCGCCGGGTACGGGCTCATCCCGCTCATCGTGGGCAGCCAGGGCACGCTGGCCATCGTGACCGAGGCGACCCTCCGCCTGCGCCCCGCGCCGCCGCCGAAGGCGACCCTCATCGCCTTCTTCCCGAGCCTCGAGGCGGCCGGCCGGGCGGTCACGGCCATCGCCGATGCCGCTGTCGAGCCGTGCACCCTCGAGCTGATGGACCGGACGACGATCCGGGCGGTCGACGACGTCCACCGGCTCGGCCTCGACCGCGACGCCGCGGCGATGCTCCTGGTCGAGTCCGACCTGCCCGGAGCCGCCGCTACCGGCGCGCTCGAGACGACCGCCCGGGCCTGCGAGGGCGCCGGGGCGTCGGCCACGCTGCTGGCCGCCGACGAGCAGGAGGCGGATTGGCTCCGCCAGGGTCGGCGGATGGCGTTCCTGGCGATGGAGCGGCTGGGGGTCGCCCGGATGGAGGACGTCGGGGTCCCGCGCGGGCGTGTCCCGGAGCTGCTCGTCGCGATCGAGCGGGTGGCGTCCGAGCAGGGGCTCACGATCGCCACGTTCGGCCACGTCGGCGATGGGAACCTCCATCCCAACATCATCCTGGAGCGCGGCGACCCCGACGGCGAGGCGAAGCTCAAGCGGGCGACCGATGCCCTCTACCGCGCCGCGATCGAGCTGGGCGGGACGGTCACCGCCGAGCACGGCATCGGCGTCGCCCGACGCGACTACCTCGAGCTGCAGCGCGGTCCCGGGGCGGTGGCCATGATGTGGGCGATCAAGACCGCCCTCGACCCGCTCGGGATCCTGAACCCGGGCAAGGTCCTGCCAGAGCGGTAGCCCGCCGTGGCTGACAGGTTCAGGCGAGCAGCCGGTCGACCTCCGGGGTCCAGATCGAACGCTCGTCGACGGTGATGGCGAACGCGCCATAGCCCGGGTGCCCGTGGACCCAGGCCGGCCCCTCGAGGCCCATCGCGAAGGCGGCCGTCGCGTAGGCGTCGGCGAAGGTCAGGCTCGGGCCCACGACCGTGACGCTCAGGAGCTCCCGTGCCGGGCGTCCGGTGTGCGGATCGACGATATGGTCGCCACGCTCGTAGGCGCCGGAGGTGGCCACCGCGCGGTCGCGGATGCCGAGCACGGCCGCGACCCGGTCGGCCCTGCCCGGATGGCGGATGCCGACCCGCCAGGTCCGCCCGGGCTCCGGCTCGCCTCGGGCGATGACGTCGCCGCCGGCGTTGATCGCGTAGTCCGTCGCGCCGGCGGCGTCGAGCACGAGCGACGCCTCCTCGATCGCCCAGCCCTTGACCAGCCCGGTCGGATCCGGCCGGCCGTCCGGCCGGTGGCGCCCGGATGTCGAAGTAGCCGTCGCTCGTCCGGCGCAGGTCCTCGCACAGCCCGAGGATCGCCCGCAGGTCGGGCGCCGCGTCGGCCTCGTCGAGCTCGCCCCGGATGAGCCGGCTGACCTCGCTGTCGGGGCGGTACGTGCTGTACCGGGCGTCGACGTCGCGGAGGAGGGCGAATGCCGCGTCGAGCACCTCCGTGGCCAGGCCGGGCGAGCGGACGTCGATGCCGATCGCCGTGCCCATGATCCGCTCGACCCGGTGGAGGGGCGGCGCCGCGGACGCGGGCCCGGCCTCCGACGCCGGCCCGAGCCCGGGCCCGGCCTCCGGCGCCGATCGCGGACGGACGGCACCGACCGCCGTGCCGCCCCGGTCAGCCATGCGCCTGGTCGAGCGCGGCCTGGAGCGACCGGGTGTAGGCGACGCTCGTGTAGGTCGCACCGGACACCAGGTCGATCTGCGCGCTGCGTGCCTGGAGCGCCTCGCTCCGGAGGATCGGCTCGGCGTACTCGCTGATCGCCAGGGACCGAGGATGATCGGTCGGGAGGGCGAGGGCGGTCACGTCGGTGAGCTTCCCGTTGGCGATCGTGATCTCGACCTGGACCGGTCCGAAGCGCGTGTCGATGAGCGGCCCGTCGACGGTCCCGTCGGCGAGGGCCCCGCCGCCCGACGGCGGGCTGGCCGTGGGCGCCTGGGTCGCCCTCGGGGCCTGGGTCGCCCCCGGGCCCGTGTCGGCGACCGGGACCCGGGTCGGCCGTGGCGTGGCTGCCGGCGTGGACACGGCCCCGATCCGCAGGCCGACCCCGCGGGACGTGGCCAGCCCGGCGTCGTCCGGGGTCTTGAAGCTGAACAGGAGGACGAGCGCCAGGGCGGTGGCGGCGAGGGCGACAACGGCACGTTTCGGCAGCATCGGTGATCCCCGGTCAGTAGGCGAAGCGTTCGGAATGGATCCGGGCGGTCGGCACGCCGAGGATCCGCAGGGTCCGTCGGAGCGCCTCCATCATCGGGATGGGCCCGCACAGGTAGACGTCGCGTCGGTCGAGGTCCGGGACCAGCTCCGAGAGCGGGCCCGGCCCGAGCGGATCGACCGCCAGGTCCGCGTCCCGCGCCGACCGACGATGTAGTGGACGGTCGCGCCGCTCGCGCGGGCGATCGCGTCGAGCTCCGCCCGGAAGACGAGATCCTCGGCCCGACGCGCCCGGTAGATGAGGGTGAGCTGGCCGGGCCGGGCGGGAAGCTCCTCGAGCAGGGCACGCAGCGGGGTGATCCCGATCCCCCCGGCGATGAGCAGGACACGCGGCCGCGTCCGCCGCGCGCGCGGTCAGCGCCCCGTACGGGCCCTCGACATAGACGGGCGTTCCGACGGCGATCCGCTGGAGCCGCTTGGTGTCGTCGCCCAGGTCCTTGACCGTGATCCGCAGCCACTCCCCGTTGGGGGCCGCCGAGATCGAGAACGGGTGGCCACGCCACCAGCCGTCGCGGGTCAGGAAGCGGCAGATCAGGTACTGGCCGGAGCGGATCGCCAGCTGGTCGAGGTCCCGGCCGGTCAGGTAGACCGAGACCACCCCGGGTCCCTCCCGGACGACGTTGGCGACCCGCAGCCGGTGGCGCAGCGACAGCCGGATCGGCTGGCCGAACCGGAATGCCACGATCGCCGCCGCGGTGGCCACGTACAGGCCGATCCAGTAGAGGCGGGCGACCGGGTCGCCGGCGAAGTCCGCCCCGACGACCAGCTGGTGGGCGAACGTCAGGGCCACGGCGAGGTAGGCGTACAGGTGGATCCCGTGCCACGTCTCGTACGACAGGCGTTGCCGGGCCGCGCGGACCGAGCTCACCCCGACCGCCACGAACAGGCCCATCCCGGCGACCGCCCACAGCACGAACGGGTAGGTCGTCACCAGGACCCAGGCCTCGCCGACGACGCTGCTCCCGTCGCCGATCGCGTAGCCGACGGTCGTCAGCGCTCCATGAGCGGCCAGCAGCCAGATGGCACCGAACCCGATCCAGCGATGGGCGGCCGCGAGACGGTCCATCCCGAACAGCTGTTCGAGCCACGGGCTGCGCGACATGAGGACGAGCTCGATGAGGATGAGGTACGTCCCGAACAGGGCGCTCAGCTGGCCGGCCGACGTCACGATCCCGGCGGACGTGCCGAGCTCGCCCAGGCCGCCGTGCCGGACCCACATCGCCGCGATCAGCAGCCCGTTGCCGACGCCGACCGCGACCACGTCGCTGGCGCGGACCGACCACGTCCGTGGTCGGGCGACCCGCCGGCCGGTGGCGGCCGCGGGCGCGATCGTCTGGGGGCTCATGGCCTGAGGATGTCGTGCTTCCCTTAGATGAGTCTGAGAAACCGAGCCCAAGGGCGGGCAAGGATGCGTGAAGGTTTCTTCATCGGGCCAGCACCGCCTTCTCAGGACCGTCTCAGGCGGTCGAGGGTCTACTGGTCCGGCGCTCCCGCCCCTGTCCGGCCGGGAGCCGCGAAACCCACCGAACAGCGAGGCGGACTCGGATGAGATGGAAGGTGCCGGCGGCGATCGTCCTCGTGGCGGTCGGCGTCGGAGCGGTGGTCTATGCCGTGATCGGCGGGCCCGGCGGCAGCCGCGCCGCGAACTCTCAGTACCTCACGGCGAGTGCGGCGACGGCGGACATCGCCGACACGGTTGACGCGACCGGGAGCCTGGCCCGGGCGACGACCTACGACCTCAACTTCGGGCTGGCCCCGACGGTCGAGGATGCGAGCGGGAACGGCGGCAGCGGGAGCGGGACCTGGTCGGTCACGGCGGTCAAGGTCGCCGTCGGTGACGTGGTCAAGAAGGGGACCGTCGTGGCGACCGCCGATACGCTCTCCCTCCGGCGTGACCTGGTCGCCGCGAAGGCCAGCGGATCGGCCGCCAAGACCCAGCGCACGATCGCCAAGAAGACGCTCGACAACGCCAGCGGCACCGACGCCATCCGCCAGGCGCGGATCGGCTACCAGACCGCGATCGCCCAGTACACCCAGGCCCAGGGTCAGGTCGCCGACCTCAGCGAGCAGATCGCCCGCGCCACGATCACCGCGCCGGCGGACGGCACCGTCGTGGCGGTCAACGTGGTCGCCGGCGCGGACAGCGCGGCCGGACCGGCGATCTCGCTGGCGACCGGCCCGCTCCAGGCGGTCGCCGACTTCACCGAGAGCGACCTGCCGTCCCTGAAGACGGGCCAGTCGTCCAGCGTGACGGTGGACGCGATCGACGCCACTATCGACGGGACGGTCAGCGCGATCGCCCCGTCCGCGGTCAGCTCATCGGGCAGCGTCGTGACCTACGTGGTCACGATCCAGCTGACCTCGCCGCCGGCGTCCGCCCGGCCCGGCATGAGCGCGAAGGCGTCGGTCACGATCGCCCAGGCGCCGGGCGTGCTGGCCGTCCCCGCGGTCGCCCTGAACGGCTCGGCGCTGACCGGTTATACCGTCCTCGTCGTCGGTGCGGACGGATCGATCGAGTCCCGGAACGTGACCGTCGGGCTGGTCACCTCGACGCAGGCCGAGATCCAGAGTGGGCTCCAGGCCGGCGAGTCGGTCGTCATCGGGACGACGGCCGCCCAGACGACCACGACCGGCGGCGGCGGCTTCGGCATTCCCGGTGCCGGTGGCGGCGTCTTCCGGACCGGCGGCGGGGGCGGCGATCGCAACGGGAACGGCGGGAGCGCCCAGCCGTGACGGAGCCGCTCATCACGCTCCAGGGGATCAGCAGGGTCTACCAGACCGGCCGGATCGACGTCCGGGCGCTCGACGGGCTCGATCTGGTCGTCAACCACGGTGAGTTCCTGGCCGTCGTCGGACCGTCGGGATCGGGCAAGACGACCCTGATGAACATCGTCGGCTGCCTCGACCGCCCCACCACCGGCCGCTACGTCCTCGACGGGACGGCGGTCGAGGAGCTCGACGACAACGGCCTCGCCGAGGTCCGCAGCCGGTCGATCGGATTCGTCTTCCAGTCGTACAACCTGCTCTCGCGGACGAGCGCCCTCGACAACGTCGCGATGGCCCTGGCCTACCAGGGCGTCGGCCGGCGGGAGCGGATGCGCCGGGCCACTGCCGCCCTCGAGCGGCTCGGCCTGAGCGACCGCCTCGATCACGAGCCGACCGAGCTGTCGGGCGGGCAGCAGCAGCGGGTCGCCATCGCCAGGGCCCTCGTCACGGAGCCCGCTCTCCTCCTGGCCGACGAGCCGACCGGCAACCTCGACACCCACAGCGGGGCGGAGGTCATGGGCATCCTCCGCGAGCTTCACGCCAGCGGCCGGACCATCGTCCTCATCACCCACGACGCCGACGTTGCGGAGAGCGCGGATCGCCAGGTCCACGTCCGGGACGGGAGGCTGGTCGCGTGACCCCGCTCGATCTCATCGGCCTCGCCCTGGCCAGGCTCCGCTCGAGCCGGCTGCGGGCTGCTCTGACGATGCTCGGGGTGATCATCGGGGTCGGCTCGGTGGTCGCCCTCGTCGCGGTCGGTCAGGGCGCCACGCGGGGCATCACGACCCAGCTCGAGGGCCTCGGGACGAACCTCCTGACGATCAACCCGGGGGGCACCACCAGCTTCGGCACCCGCGGGGCGGCCGGCTCGGCCACGACCCTCACGATCGACGACGCCGCGGCGATCGCCGCGATCGACGGTGTGGCGGCGGTCGCGCCGGAGCTGTCGACCCAGAAGCTCGTCGTCGCAGGCGACACCAACACGACGACGACGATCGTCGGTACGTCGGCGGCCTACGCCACCGTCCACAACGACTCGATCTGGCAGGGCTCGTTCCTGACCGGGCCGTCGAACGATTTGCCCTCCGGGTCGCCGTGCTGGGGGCGACGACGGCGTCGGACCTGGGTCTCGGGGTGAACGCGGTCGGGACCGACCTGTCGATCGGCGGGATCCCGTTCCGGATCATCGGGGTCCTCCAGGCCAAGGGTGGCGCCGGGCCGCTCAGCCAGGACGACATGATCCTCGTGCCGCTGAGCACGGTGAAGTCGCACTTCGTGTCGGGCGACTCGGTCCGCTCGATCGCGGTCAGCGTCGCCGCGGCCGATCAGATGGATCGGGTCAAGGCCGAGATCAGCACGACTCTCAAGTCGCGCCACGGCCTGGGCGCCGCCGACACGGCCGACTTCAACGTGACCGATCAGGCCCAGCTGCTGACGACGGTCAACTCGATCACCGGCCTGCTGACCGTCCTGCTGGCCGGGATCGCTTCGATCTCGCTGGTCGTCGGCGGGATCGGGATCATGAACATCATGCTCGTCTCGGTCCGCGAGCGGACCCGCGAGATCGGGATTCGCAAGGCGATCGGCGCCAAGAGCCGGGACATCCTCCTCCAGTTCCTCATCGAGGCCCTCGTCCTGTCGGTCCTCGGTGGGTTCATCGGCATCCTGGTCGGCCTCGGTGCGACGGCGGTCATCGGGACGATCGCCGGCTGGGGCTTCGTGTTCAGCCCATTGACCCTCGTCGTCGCGCTGGCGTTCAGCCTCGCGGTCGGCGTGATCTTCGGCGTGTGGCCCGCGCGGCAGGCCGCTCGCCTCGACCCCATCGCCGCACTGCGCTACGAGTAGGAGACGAACCGAGATGACTCAACCGAACGACCCGACCGGGGCGACCCCACCGCCGGGCGACGCGACCCAGCCGCTGTGGGCGGCGCCGTCATCGGCGGCCGCGTCTGCCGCGCCGGCCGGGTCCGCTCCGGCCCGGCCGCCCGAGACGATCCCGCCGCTCGGTCACGACGTCCCGGTCGCGCCGGTGACGACCGTCCGCCGTCCGTCGCGTCGGCGCGGAGTGGTCGACGTCGTGCTCGTGGTCGCTGCGATCTTCGCCCTCGGTGGTGTCGGCTTCGCCGTCGGTCGGGTGACCGCCCCGGCGAGCCAGGCCAGCGCGGCCGCCAGCGGCCGGTTCGGCGGCCAGCTCCCGGGCAGCGGCGGCACGGGCTCCGGCCAGGGCGGGTTCGGTGCCGCTGCCGGCGGCTTCCTCGGCGGCGGGGGCGCCGGGATCACGATCAGCGGCGAGGTGACCGCGATCACGGCGGAGCAGCTGACCCTCAAGCTCGCCTCCGGCCAGACGATCCAGATCGCCCTCAACGGGTCGACCGCCTACCACACGCAGGCGGCCGCCTCGGCCTCCGATGTGACGACCGGGAGCACCGTCCAGGTCCAGGTCACCGGTGGTGCCGGCAACGGCGGAACGGGCAACGGCGGGACGGGCAACGGTGGGACGGGCACCGGCGGCACCGGGACCGGCCGGCTCAACCTCGGCGCCGCGTCGAGCGTGACCGTCGTCCCGAAGTGACCGGGGGACTGGCTCGGCCGGCCCACGCCGGCCGAGCGCGTCCGCGACGGGACGGGTAGCGTTCGAGCCATGCACGTGCTCGTCGTCGAGGACGACCCGCGCCTTGGCCGGCTTCTTCGGCGCCTGCTCGAGGAGGACCGCCACGTCGTCGAGCTGGCCACCGACGTCCGGACGGCGCTCGAGCTCGCGACCGAGGTCGGCGGGATCGAGGCGATCGTCCTCGACATCGGTCTGCCCGACGGCTCCGGGCTCGACATCGCCCGGCGCCTCCGGGCGAGCGGCTCGACCGTCCCGATCCTCATCCTGACCGCGCGTGACACCGTCGTCGACCGGGTGACCGGCCTCGACGCCGGAGCCGACGACTACCTGGTCAAGCCGTTCGCGTTCGAGGAGCTCGCGGCCCGGCTGCGGGCGCTCGCCCGGCGTGCCGGCGGCGCCGAGGCGCTCAGGGCCGGGCTCCGTCTCGAGGTCGGCGCGATCGCCCTCGACGAGGCCCGCCGGGAGGTGACCGCCGATGGCCGTCGGGTCGAGCTCAGCCCGCGCGAGTTCTCGCTCCTGGAGTACTTCCTCCGCCACCCGGGCGAGGCGCTCACCCGCGACCGGTTGCTCGACCACGTCTGGCCGTCCGGCGTGGCGGTCACGCCCAACGCCGTCGACGCCTACGTCCACTACCTGCGCGCCAAGCTCGGACCGGCCGGCGACCGGATCCGGACGCTGCGCGGGGTCGGCTATCGGCTGGAGGACTCGGCGTGACGGCCGGTCAGACGGGCGACGCCCGGCTCCTCCGGCGCGTCCGCTGGCAGCTGGTCGCCTGGAGCGGCGGCATCGTCCTGGTCGTTCTCGTCGCGCTCGGACTGGTCCTCTCGTTCGCGGTCGCCCGGTCGCTCGAGGCGACCGGCGTCGCCCAGCTCGAGGAGCGGGCCGAGACGCTGACCCGCCTGATCGCCGGCCAGCCGGGCCGGCTGGGCCCGGGTCGACTCCCGGTCGGGATCGCCTTCGGCGGGCCGTCGTCGGGGACGTTCGCCTACATCGTCCCGCCGAGCGGCGAGGTGATCGGTCCCGGGGCGGACCTCGCGGCGGGCCTGCCCGACGGGGCGGCGCTGGCGGCCGCCCGCGCATCGAGCGGGGTGGACATCCGGACGCTCGACGTGCAGGGCACCCCGGTCCGGATCCTGAGCCAGCAGGTCGAGCGGGGCGGCGTCGTCTACGTCCTCCAGATCGGCCAGGACATCACCGCCGAGCGGAAGGTCCTCGGGACGCTCATCGGCGTGCTCGCGGTCGGCGGGTTCGTCGCGCTGGTCGCCGCCCTGGCCGCCGGTGCGCTCACCGCCCGCCGATCGCTGGTCCCGATCCGCGACGCACTCCGCCATCAGCGCGAGTTCGCGGCCGACGCCAGCCACGAGCTGCGGACCCCGCTGGCCGTCGTCCGGGCGAGCGCCGAGCACCTCCGGCGCAACCCCGACAAGCCGGCCCGCGACGTCGGCACGGCGGTCGACGACATCACGGCCGAGGTCGACCACCTGACCGCGCTCGTCGAGGACCTCCTCCTGCTCGCCCGGAGCGACTCGGGTGCGGTCGAGCTGGCGCGCGAGCCGGTCGACCTGGCCGACGTCGCCACCGATGCGACCGGGGCGCTGGCCCCGCTGGCGGCCGCCTCGGATGTCGCGGTGGCCCTCGATCCGGCGCCGGTCCGGGTCGTCGGCGACGCGGCCCGGCTCCGCCAGCTGGTGACGATCCTGGTCGACAACGGCATCCGCCACGGCCCCTCGGGCGGCACCGTGACCGTCACCGTCCGGGGCGAGGGCCGGGACGCGACCCTGATCGTCGACGACGATGGCCCGGGGATCCCCCCGGAGGACCGTCAGCGGGTGTTCGACCGGTTCTGGCGGGGGCCGGACGCCCACCCCGGAGGGACCGGGCTCGGCCTGGCCATCGGGGCCTGGATCGTCGAGCAGCACGACGGGACGATCGCCGCGCAGGAGCGGCCCGGCGGTGGGTCGCGCTTCGTCGTCCGTCTCCCGGCGACGGGCGTCGCCTGAGTCAGGCGGCGACGACGAGATCCCGGCCGGCGGCCTTGGCCATCGCCAGGCCGACGTCGGCGGCGATGAACAGGTCCTCGGCGCTGCCCGCGTTGTCCTGGAGCCAGGCACAGCCGGCCGACACGGTCGCATGGAGCGGCTGGCCGTCGGCGCCGCTGAACGTCATCGCCGCCCAGGCCAGCCGGACCTCGTTGGCGATCCGGACCGCGTCGTCCAGGGTGGCCCCGTCGAGGACGGCGACGAACTCCTCGCCGCCGTAGCGAGCGACCAGGTCGCTCGCCCGGAAGCGTTCCAGGAGCAGGTCGCCGAAGCCGCGCAGGACGACGTCCCCGACCCGGTGGCCGTGGCGCTTGTTGAACGCCCCGAAATGGTCGAGGTCGAACAGGATGACCGCGGCCGGCGTCCGTTGGATCGGCTTCTGGCGCCGGCGGGCCGCCAGGAACCGATCGACCGAGGCGTCCAGGTGGCGCCGGTTGTACAGCCCGGTCAGCGCGTCCCGGATGGACGCCTCCTTGGCCTCGCCGTGGAGGAACGTGTTCGTGACGGCCAGGGCGACCTGGGTGCCGAGGACCTCCCCGACCTCGCGCTCGATCCGGTTGAACGGCTGGTCGAGGTCGGTCCGGGTGACGCTCAGGGCGCCGACGACGACGCCGTCGCGGATGAGCGGCAGGCCGATCGCGACGAGCGCGTCAGCGACCTCGGCGGCCCGGACCGCGCTGGGGTACCGCTCGCGCGTGAGGTGCTCGTCGACGACCACCGTGCGGTCCCGGATGGCCCGGCCGGCTGCCCCCTCCCCGGGCTTGATCTCCGCCCCGACGTAGCGGCTGTCACCGCCGCTCATCGCCCGGATCAGGTAGCGGCCCGTCGGCCGGTCGAGGACGGTCAGCACGACGATGTCGCAGGCGAGGACGCGCCGGATCCCGTCGACGATGGTCGGGTAGAGGGTCTCCGCGTCGAGGCTGCCGGTGACCGAGTTCCCGAACGCCGTCAGGCGCTGGAACAGGTCGGCCCGCTCGGCCAGGGAACGACGCTCGCGGGCGAGGGCGAGCGCCGACGCGAGGCGGTCGCTGACCAGCAGGACCGAGGCGAGGTCGGTCTCGTCGAGGATGCCGTGGACCGACTCGACGTTGACGACCCCGTGGAGCACGTCCCCGACGAGGAGCGGCGCGCAGATCTCGCTCGTCACGGCGCCGGCCACGTCGAGGAAGTCGGGGTCGTGGGCCGGGTCGGTGATCAGCTCGGGCCGCCATTCCGGACGACCCGGCCGATGACGCCGACGCTGCCGTCGAAGACCTCGATCGGGTCGCTGTAGCCGCGCTGAGCGCCGAGTCGGAGCTTGCCGCCGTCGACCAGGTAGATCGACACGTGGCTGTAGCCGAGGCTCTGGTGGAGGAGGTCCATGACCTGCTCGAGCGTCTCCGCCTCCGGCCCGCGCGCCGCGAGGGCCCGTCCGACGGCCTCGACCGCCTCGACCTGGCGACTCCGGCGTCGGGCGTCGCCCATCGTCTGGCGGAGCCGGTGGAGCGCCTGCTCGAGGGACGACACGGTGCGCCGGGTCCCGACGACCAGGATGACCGACACGAACAGGAGGACGAGGCCGCGCTGGAGCGCCGCGTCGACGTGCTCGCCCGACAGGATAGCCGGACCGAAGTAGCCGGCCGCGGCGAGCGCCCCGACGACGCGGGCCTCGCGACCGCCGTACGCCGCGGCCATCGTGACGACCGGGATGTACAGGCCGGTGAGCGGACGGAACCCGGCGTCGCCGGTCTGGTTCGTGACCGCGGTCACGAACAGGACGGCCAGGACCAGGCGGGCCGACGGCAGTGCCAGGCTGCCGATCCGGGCCCCGAGCGTCGGCGCCGTCGAGAGGATCGTCTGGACGGCGACGTACAGGAGACACACGGCGACGACCGCCGGCGACTCCCCCTCGCGCAGCCCCAGGTGGACGAGGACCGTCGGGGCCGTCAGTCCGATCGCGAGCAGGACGTGGGGATCGTCGACCACCCGTCGGGCAGCCCGGCGGAGGGTTCGCGCGAATCGGGGGATCGGGGCTCGCTCGGCCCCTGCGACCAGTGTCGACATCGCCCGTCGAGTGTCTGCGTCGGATGGACTCCTCGGCCATCACCCGTTCGGCGGCGATCGGAGTGGGGCATTCGACCTATCCGGGTCAGGCGCCTGCAGCGCGACGACCAAGCTGGCACGGCCTTCGGGTAGGCTTGACGTCGATGGTGACCCTGCGCGCCGATCCATGGAGCCCGGACTACGGCGGTGACGTCGAGGCGGCGCTGGCGGCGCGGGAGGGGACCGAGATCCAGGTCGACCCGACCATCGAGACCGCCGACTGGACCCGGGCGATCGCACCGGGCGCCGGGCCGAGCGGGCCGCTCCTGTTCGTCGACGGGGTGCGCCGCGTCGAGATGCGCGTCCTGGCCGAGGACGCCGGTCGCCGCGCCTGGGGCCTGGCCGGCTCGTATGCCGTGGGTGCGGTCCGGAGCCACGGCCGGGCGATGTTCGAGCGGGCGATCGTCGGGCGGATCCTCGTCCTCGGCGGAGCGATCCCGGCGCCCGACCTCGCGGTCGACGCGGGCGCTGCCGGGCCGGTCGTCTATCGAGCGATCGCCGTTCCGGGCGACGACCCCGAGGCGCCGCTCCAGGTCCTCCAGAACGAGATGCGCGAGGCCGAGGGCCGGCTCGCCGCCGAGCTCGCCCCGACCGGGCTGGTCCTGGCCGACGGACCGCTCCACTACCCGCACGGCCCGGACGCGGCGGTCGTCGGGATCGCCAAGCGGATGGTCACCACGTACCTGGTCGATGAGCCGGCCGCGCTCCTGCCGCGCCTGGCACCCGGCGAGCGGACGCCGCTGTTCGCCCTCGGCCGGCAGATCCTCGACCGGTTCGCCTGGTACCAGCGGCTGATCGTCCTCCGCGAGCCGTGGCACGAGCTGTCGGGGATCGTCCGCTGCGAGGTCCGGATGGCGATCGGGATCGGGCGCGCCCGGGAGCTGGCCGATCGGGTCGCGCTCGAGCTGCCCCGCTTCGCCGGGCGACCGGGGATCGACCCGCGCGCCCCGCAGAACCTGACCCCGGTCGGTGCCCTGGAGATGGAGCTCCGGCGCCGGCTCGGGCACCCCGACCTGCTCCGCCGCGCGCTCCAGTCGGAGCTCCACCGGGCGGCGGTCGCATGATCGAGGAGCGAGCGCCGGTGGCCCCCGCCGAGCCGGCCGCCCCGGTCCCGACCGTCTCCGAGCCGGTCGGCCTGGTCCTCGGGACCGAGGATGCGACCCCGCTCCAGTTCTGGGTCGGGGTGGGGGAGGGGTCGTACCTCCAGCTCGACGACGCGGTCATCCTCGAGACCGAGGTCCCCGGGATCGGCACGGTCCGGATCAGCGGGATCGTCCAGGAGGTGCGCGCCCGCCACGAGGGCCTGGTGTTCGACTCGGACGCCTTCCTCGTCGAGCGGGGCGTGCTGCCGGCGCAGACCGCCCAGGCGGCGCTCGTCGTGGCCACCCGGTTCGAGCCGGAGGTGTTCGTCCCGCCGCTGCCCGGCCGTCCGGCCAAGCGGGCCCGCGGACGCGACCGGGACGAGGCGCTCTACTTCGACCAGATGACCCGCCGCCTGCCGGCCGGCCTGTCGCGCGACGGGGAGCCGGTCTACCTCGACGTCGACTTCCTCGACGGCAGCCGGGGCGCCCACGTCAACATCTCGGGGATCAGCGGCGTCGCGACCAAGACGACGTACGCCCTGTTCCTGCTCTACGCCCTGTTCCATTCCGAGGCGCTCGGCGCGTACGCCACGAACACGAAGGCGCTGGTCTTCAACGTCAAGGGCGAGGACCTGCTGTGGCTCGACCGCCCGAACGTCCTGCTCGACCAGACCGCCCGGGCGGAGTACGAGCGGCTCGGGCTGCCGGTCGGGCCGTTCGCGTCGGTCGGGCTGTGGGCGCCGCCCCGGCCGGGCGCCGCGGGCTCGGGCGGGGCCGGGGCGCCCGGCGGCGCCGCGATCCCCCACGTCGAGGGCCGGACCGAGGGCGTGACCGCCTACTACTGGACGATCCGCGAGTTCGTCCGCGAGCGCTACCTGCGCTTCCTGTTCGCCGAGGGGGACGACGAGCGGTCGCAGATCGCGGACCTCGTCGCCCGGGTCGAGTCGCTCCTCGACCGGTGGTGCCAGGACGACCCCGAGGCGCCGGCGACCGTCCGCCTCGACGGCGTCCGGATCGGCTCGTTCGAGGAGCTGTGCGAGGCGATCGCGCTCAAGCTGGACGACGACGACGCGGGCTGGCGCGGCCGGCTGGCCGAGGGCACGGTCGCCGCGTTCCAGCGCCGGCTCGAGGCGGCCCGCCAGCGGGTCGGCCACCTGATCTGGGGGACCGCCGCCGAGGACCCGGCCCGCCACCGGATCGACTGGGAGGCGAACCAGGTCACGGTCATCGACATCCACAACCTGCACGATCGGGCGAAGCGGTTCGTGACCGGCGTGATGATCAAGCGCCTGTTCGAGCACAAGGAGCGGATGGGCCGCCGCGAGCCGCTCCACTTCCTGGTCCTCGACGAGCTCAACCGGTACGCTCCGCGCGAGGGCTGGAGCCCGATCAAGGAGGTCCTCCTCGACGTGGCCGAGCGCGGACGGAGCCTCGGGATCATCCTCGTCGGCGCCGAGCAGACCGCGTCGGAGGTCGAGCGGCGGGTCATCGCCAACTCGGCGGTCCGGGTCGTCGGCCGGCTCGACATGGCCGAGGCGGGACGCTCCGAGTATGGCTTCCTGCCGGCCGTCACGCGGGCCCGGGCGGGCATCCTGAAACCGGGCTCGGTCATCGTCCAGCAGCCGTCGATCCCGACGCCGCTCCAGGTCCGCTTCCCGTTCCCGTGCTGGGCGACCCGGGCCGAGGAGGCGGCGCCCGCGGGCGGCGACCCGTTCAAGGCATTCGAGGCCGACTAGCGGGTGACCATCCGGCTCCTCCACACCTCCGACTGGCATCTCGGCCGGACGATCCGCAACCGGCCCCGGACCGAGGAGTTCGCGGCGGTCCTCGACGAGGTCGTCCGGATCGCCCTCGACGAGCGGGTCGACGGCGTCCTCGTCGCCGGCGACCTGTACGACTCGCGGGCGCCGACCCCCGACGCCGACGCGATCCTGGTCGAGACGCTGGTGCGCCTCCATGAGGCCGCCATCCCGGTCGTCGCGATCGGCGGGAACCACGACTCGGCCCAGCGCCTCGAGGCGTTCGCCCCGCTCTATCGCGCCGTCGGGGCGACGGTCGTCGGGCGGGTCGTCCGGCCCGAGGATGGGGGCGTCGTCGAGCTGCCGTCGCGCGACGGGCGGACGACCGCGCTGATCGCCTGTGTCCCGTTCGTGCCCGAGCGCCGGTTCGCCACGACCGCGGCCCTGTTCGACGCCGCCGAGACCTGGTACGGCACGTACGCCGATGGGATGGGCAACCTCCTCGACGCGTTCGCCGCGGCGTTCCGGAGCGACCGGGTGAACATCCTCCTCGCCCACCTGTACGCCGACGGCTCGCTGCTCGGCGGTGGTGAGCGCGAGGTCACCGTCGGGCTCGAGTATGCCGTCTCGCCGGCCCGCCTCCCGGCGACCGCCGCCTACCTCGCCCTGGGGCACATCCATCGGCCGCAGCGGGTCGCCGGAGCGGCCGCCCCCGGTCGCTATTCCGGCTCGCTCCTCCAGCTCGACTTCGGCGAGACCGAGCAGCACAAGTCGGTGGCGATCGTCGAGGCGGCGCCCGGGACGCCGGCGACGGTCCGCGAGGTGGCGCTCAGCGCCGGCCGCCGGCTGGTCGACCTGCGCGGGTCGCTCGACCAGGTGGCCGCCGCGGCCGACGCGGTCGGCGATGCCTGGCTGCGGGTCCTGGTCGAGACCGACGGGCCCGTCCCCGGGATCGCCGACCGGGTCCGCGAGGCGCTCCCCAACGCCCTCGACGTCCGGCTCGTGTACGACCGGACCGCAGACGACGAGGCGGGGTCGCGGACCGCCGGCGTCGGCGCCCTCGGGCCGCGCGACCAGTTCGCCGCCTACGAGCGGCTGACCCACGGCGTGGAGCCGGATCCCGCCCTGCTGGCCGCGTTCGACGAGGTCCTGACCCTCGTCCACGACGGGGAGGACTGAGTGGTGCGCCCGATCCGCCTCGAGATCCGCGGCTTCACCGCCTTCCGCGAGCCGCAGCTGGTCGACTTCGAGGGGTTGGACCTGTTCGCGATCACCGGTCCGACCGGCTCGGGCAAGAGCTCGATCCTCGATGCGCTGACGTTCGTCCTGTACGGTCGGGCGGAACGGGTCGGCGACGGCGTCCGCCAGCTCGTCAGCCAGGGCCAGCCGCGGGCGGCCGTCGTCCTCGAGTTCGAGGCCGGCGGCGAGCGATTCCGGGTCGCCCGGAGCGTGACCGCCGACGCCAAGACGAAGGTCCTCGTCGAGCGGGCCGACCCGGGCACCGGATCCGGCTGGCGCCAGGCCGGCGAGGGCGCCGACCGGGTCCGCGAGGCCGACGCGACGATCGAGCGGCTGGTCGGGCTCGACTACGCCGGCTTCACCCGGGCCGTCCTCCTGCCCCAGGGCCGCTTCGCCGAGTTCCTGGCCGGCGACGCGAAGACCCGGCGGAGGATCCTGGCCGACCTGCTCGACCTGGGCCTGTTCGAGCGGATCGCGGCGAAGGCCGGCGAGCTGGCCCGGACCCACGGCGCGCAGGTGACCGGCAAGACCGAGATCCTCGCCTCCGAGTTCGCCGACGCGACGGACGAGGGTCTCGCCGCGGCTCGACAGGAGCACGCCGAGGCCGAGACGCTGGCCAGACGGACGGCGGATGCCCGGACGGCGATCGCTGCGCTGGTCGAACGGTCGACCGCGCTCCAGCGCGAACGCGACGAGCTCGACCGGCTGGCGGCCGGATCGACCCGCAACGCGCAGTCGGCGCGGAGCATCGGTCAGGCGATCCGGGGGCTGGCCGAGGCGATCCGGGGGGCGGAGGCCGGCCGGCTGGTGGCCCAGGAGTCGGCCCACCGGGACGCCCAGCTGGCGTCGGCCGCGGCCGCGGCGATGTCGGACGCAGAGGTCGCCTGGGGAGATGCCGCCACGCTCGCCGGTCGCATCGAGCGCGCCCGCTCGCTCGGCGCCGGGCGGACCGCGCTGGCCGACCGGCGTCGCGAGGCGACCGAGCTGGCGGCCGCGATCGGGCCGGCCGAGGCGGGCGCCCTGGCCGCGAGTCGGGCCGCCGCCGAGGCGGCCGAACGCGAGGCGAGCGCCATCGCGGCCGAGCGGGCGGCCACCGACGCGCTGGAGTCGGCGCGGGCCGCCGACCGGGTCGCGGCCATCAGTGCCGGCCTCGCGATCGGCGATCCGTGCCCGGTCTGCGGTCGCCCGCTCGAGGCGCTCCCGGATCGGCATGGCGCTCCCGAGCTGGCCGCCGCGACGTCCGCGCTCGAGCTGGCCCGTGCCGCCGCCGCCGAGGCCGCCGCCGCCTGTCGGGCGGCCGAGCGGGCCGCCACCGAGGCCGCCGGCCGACTCGAGCGCGAGCAGGACCGGGTGACCCGGGCGGAGACGATGCTGGCCGACGAGGCGCGCCGGCTCGACGAGCTCGAGGCGTCGCTGGTGGCGGACCTCGGGACGCTCCCGGCCGACCCGCTGGCCGAGCTGGAACGGCGGGCGTCGGAGCTGCGCGACCTGGCGCCGATCTCGAGGCGCGCCGGGCCGCCGCGACCGCGGCCGACGAGGAGCTGCGGACGATCGACCGCTTGCTCGGTGAGGCACGTGGCGCGCTGGCGACCGAGCGGGCCCGCCTCGACGCGATCCCGGTCGCGGACCTGGAGGCCCGGGCCGCAGCCGCTGGTGTGGGCGTGGGCGCGGCCGTCGCCGTCGCCGTCGGCGGCAGGCCCAGGACCGGGGGCAAGGCCGGCGCCGGTCCGCCCCCTCTCCCGACCGACGATCCGTCCGCGCTGGCGACCGCGGCGGGCTCGATCGCCGACCGTCTCGAGGCCCTGGCGGCGGGCTGCGCGACCGCGATCGCCGAGCGATCGGAGGCGGCGGGTGGGCTGCTGGTCGAGGCTCGAGCGGGCCGTCGGCGACCTCGTCCCGCGGGCGGCCGACCTGGCGGCGCTCGCCCAGGCGGTCGAGACCGCCAACGCGTCGGCCATCGGCGCCGAGGCGGTCGCGGCCCGGCGGATCGCCGACCTCGAGTTGAAGATCGTGCGGCGGGCGGAGCTCGAGGCGGAGATCGAGGCGCTCCGTGAGCGCGGCGCCCGGTTCAAGCAGCTCGCCCTCGAGCTGCGCCAGGACCGGATCGTGGCGTTCCTCCAGGAGGAGGCGCTGGCGACCCTGGCCGCCGCCGGGAGCGTCCACCTGGAGGAGCTGTCGAGCGGCCGCTACCGCCTGGAGGTCGTCGACGACGAGTTCCTGGTCGTCGACACCTGGAACGGCGAGGAGAGCCGGAGCGTGAAGACCCTGTCCGGCGGCGAGTCGTTCCTCGCCTCGCTCGGGCTCGCTCTCGCCCTCAGCGAGCAGGTCCCGTCGCTCGCCGCCAGCGCCCGCTCGCGGGTCACCAGCCTGTTCCTCGACGAGGGCTTCGGCACGCTCGACGAGGAGACCCTCCAGGTCGTCATCGGCGCGGTCGAGGTCCTCGGCGGCGACGACCGGATGGTCGGGGTCGTCACCCACGTCACCGAGCTGGCCGAGCGCCTGCCGGCCCGGATCGTGATCGAGAAGTCGCCGAGGGGCAGCACGATCCGGCGGGTGTGACCGGGGCGGCCGGGACTGCGCGGATCCGTCCTCGACCATCGGGTGGGTCGGGCCGGAGCCGGGCTCCGGCCTCAGCGGACCGGGATCGCGATCTCGTCGGGGAGCGGGAACCAGCGCAGCGTCTCGAAGTCGTCGTCGACGACGAGGTGCTCCGGGGGTGCGGTCGGGCCCGGCGGGTCGGCCAGGAGGCGGCGGGCCTCGGCCAGGTAGCCGGCCAGCGCCGATTCCGGCTCGGCCCGGCGATGGGACGGGTAGGTCATCCGCCCACCGGCGTAGGCGATGTCGCGCAGGCTCATCGGTGGCTCGGCGGCACCGCCGGCGTGGTGCCACAGGCCCGTCGCCGGCTCGAACCGGTAGTGGGGGAGGAGCCGCCAGCCGTCGCTGGCTACCAGCTCCACCGCCTCCAGGATGAACTCGAACACGGTCTCGCTGATGAAGTAGTTGAAGTTGACCCGGACCCAGCCGGGCTTGATCCCCTCGCAGCCGCGGCCGATCTCGCGCTCGAACTCGTGGCTGGTGTCCAGGTCGATCCCGAGCAGCCGGTGGCCGTACGGCCCGGCGCACGAGCAGCCGCCCCGCGACTGGATCCCGAACAGGTCGTTGAGCAGGGCCACGACGTAGTTGTGGTGGAGGTAGCGGTGGCCGCCGTGACCCATCCCGCCGGCGCCCGCGTCCGGCATCCGGACGACGAACGACACGATCGACAGCCGGTCGAGGGCCGGGTTGCCCAGGATCTCCAGGTTCGGGTGGCGCGACCAGCGCTCGATCGCCCGGCGGATGAACGACTCCTCGCGGGCACGGATCGCCTCGGCGCCGACCGCCTCCTTGAGCCCGAACACCAGGCCGGCCCGGATCGACTCGACGATGGCCGGGGTGCCGCCCTCCTCGCGGTGCTCGATGTCGGTCAGGTAGACGTGCTCGGTCGGGTTGACATAGGCCACCGTGCCGCCGCCGGGCACGCTCGGGACCCGGTTATGGAACAGCTCCCTCCGCGCCACGAGCACGCCCGGCGTGCCCGGCCCGCCGATGAACTTGTGGGGCGAGATGAAGATCGCGTCCTTGTAGGCCAGCGGGTCGGTCTCGCGGCCGGCGGCGGTCTCGGCGAACGGGCCCATCTCGATCGACACGTACGGCGCCGCGGCGGCGAAGTCCCAGAACGACAGCGCCCCGTGGCGGTGGAGCAGGATCGAGATCGCCCGGACGTCGCTGATCACGCCGGTGACGTTGCTGGCCGCCGAGAACGAGCCGATCTTCAGCGGCCGGTCGACATGGGCGATCAGCGCGGCCTCCAGGCGGCCGAGGTCGATCTGCCCGTCGTGGTCCTCGGGGATGACGACCACGTCGGCCAGCGACTCGCGCCAGGGCAGCTCGTTGCTGTGGTGCTCGTATGGGCCGATGAACACGACCGGGCGCTCGCCCGGCGGCACCCGCGAGGCCAGGTCGTAGCGGTCGTCGAGGTCGGCCGGCAGGCGGATCTCGAGGCAGTCGATGAGCTTGTCGATGGCGCCCGTCGAGCCCGACCCGGCGAACAGGACGACGTGGTCCTTGTCGGTCCCGCCGGCCGCCTCGCGGATGATCCGCCGGGCATCCTCGCGGAAGCGGGTCGTCTGGAGACCGGTCCCCGACGACTCGGTGTGGGTGTTGCCGTACAGCGGCAGGACCGCGTGCCGGATGAAGTCCTCGATGAACGCGAGCGACCGCCCCGACGCCGTGTAGTCGGCGTACGTCACCCGGCGCAGCCCGAACGGCCCGACGACCGCCTCGTCGTCACCGATGACGCCTGCGCGGATCGCCTCGATCAGGGCGGTCGTGTCGTCCATTGGCGGCCTATCGTATCCCGGCGGTCCGGCGCCGGGCTGCCGCCCGAGCGCGATCGGGGCCGATCTCGTCGTTTGCTTGCTCTCCGGGCAAGAACACCGCGGAACGTTGCCGCCAGCGCAAGAAGTGGGCCGGGCCTTGCAGCCGGCGCAAGATAGCGTGCTCACGAGCACCACGAGCGGGTCGACAGGCCCGATCCAGGCACGGATCGGGGCCGATCGCGGTCGATCCCGGTTCGGTCGGCCCGCCGGATCCGGTTGCGGCAAGGCGGCCTGCTCGGGGCCGGAACCTTGCCGGTGCGGCAAGGAATCGCCGGTCGAGAGGCTCAAGCAGGCTCGACCTGCACGCTCTCTTGCAGGGGCGGCAAGACGGCCTCCTCCGACCTGCGACGCGCCGGAGCGGAAGGACCGGCGCGGGACGCCAGCGCCCTCGGCCTTCCCGGGCGCTACGGCTGCTCGCCCGGTCAGCTCGGCTGGGTCACCCGGACGTCGTCGACCTCGACCTCGACCAGGTTGCCGGGACCGCCGTCGACGGCCTCGAAGCGGATGTGGACGGTGCGTCCGGCCCACGGGTCCATGAGGATCGAGGCGCTTCGCCAGGCGCCGTCGACATCGAGGCGACGGCCGGCCACCGTGAAGACCGCCGTCTGCGTCCCGTCCTGGTCCTCGACGATGGCCCGGAACGTGTCGGCCGCGGACGACGACCGATCGTGGGCGAAGACATAGCGGAACGTCAGGCGCTGGCCGGTCGTGGCCGGGAGCTGGATCGCCGGCGACCGGACGGTCGTCCGCCCGTCGAGATCGCTCGAGCCGGGCTTCGCGCCGGCCCGCCACCCGGTGACGAAGGCGGCCCGCCCGGAGGGCGTGGTCCCGAGCTGCTTCGGTCCGGAGGACAGCGTCGGTTGCGGGTCGGCGCGGGCGAACCGGCCGGCGGTCGGGGCGGTGTCGGTCCCGTCGGGGTTCACGACCCACCCGCGGGCGACCTCGAGGTCGTCGTCGAAGGCGCCGCAGCGGGCGATCCGGGTCGCCGTCCCGAGGACCGAGTAGGGACAGCCGGCATGCTCGATGAGGTACAGCACGGCCGTCTTGTTGCGGCCGGTCTCCGAGGCGATCTTCGAGTCGTCGACGTAGTCCTTGACCGACATCTCGAAGGTGTAGGCGAAGATCCGGTAGACCCCGTACTCGTAGTCCTTGGTGGTGCCCCTCGTGACGTACAGGTCGCTGGCCTGCTCGGCCCGGTATCCGTTCATCTTCGCCATCCGGATGCCGATCCGGTTGAGCGCCACGTGGTCGTCGCGGGTCATGTCGGCCGGGATGTCGGCCTTGGTGTAGCCGTACGGCCACATCACCAGGCGGCCGAGCTCGTGGAAGGAGATCGCCATCCGGATCTGCTGGCGACCGTCGACCACCCGGCTGGCCAGGAAGTCGCGCATCGCGCGCGTCTCCGGCGCCGAGAAGGCGCGCGGGCCGTGGTAGGTGATCGCCTGGGGGTTCGTGCTCGTCCGGCCGGCCACGCCCCAGCGGTAGCCGTAGTTCCGGTTGAGGTCCGTGCCGATCGACCGCGTCCCCGGCGTCGGCTGGCGGTTCTTCCGCCAGAAGTGGAACCGGCCACCCGAGATGTCGTATTCGGCGCCATCCGGGTTGACCAGGAAGACGATGTAGGTCTCGCGCGTGTCGACGATGTTCGTGATCCGCGGATCGACCCCGTAGCCGTCGACCAGCCAGTGGAAGATGTGGAGGGTCATCTCGACGCCCATGTGCTCGTCCGAGTGGTGGCCGCCGTCGAACAGGACCTCCGGCTCGGGCTCGTCGACGGTCACGTTGTCGGAGACCTTGGCTGCCCAGATGTCGCGGCCCTTGTAGCTCTTGCCGATCGAGAAGACCTGGACGATGTCGGGGTGAGCGGCCGCCACGGCGGCGACCTCGGTCGTCAGCTCGGTGTAGCTGTGGAAGCCCTCCCAGCCCTTGGGGAACTCGGTGGCGGCGGCCGGACCGGCTGTTCCTGCGAGGACGGCGACGGCGGCGCCGACCGTGGCGACGAGGCGGAGCGGGGCGCGCAGTCGGTGGGTCATGGGTGGCAGTCTGCGCCCGATCGCGCCCGTCGCGCCAGCCGGCCGGTCGGCCTACCCTCGACCGGTACGACCCGCGGCGGGCCCTCAGCCGTAACGATCCCGACAGGCTCCGCCCGCCAATCTGTCAGCCTGACGGTCCTGTCTCGGCCCGGAGAGGGGAGGTGGATGGATGTTCGGTGACACGCGTCGCACGGTGGCCGTCGTGGCCATGGCGCTGGTGATCGTGGCGCTCCTGCTCGGGGGCGGCTACGGCCTGTGGTACCTGTTCCTCCGTCCCGCCGGCCCGGCCGCCGTGGATGCGACGTCCGTGCCGCTGCCCTCGAGCGTCGCCTCGTCCGCGCCGCTGACCGGCGGGATCGACGGGACCTGGAAGGTCGACACGTCGATCGTGTCGTCCTCCGACTCGACCGGCTCGTTCGTCGGCTACCGGGTCCAGGAGGAGCTGGCCAGCATCGGCGGGAACATCGCGGTCGGGCGCACGCCGAAGGTGAGCGGGACGCTCACGATCGCCGGGACGAAGGTCACCGACGTCTCGATCGAGGCCGACCTGACCGCCCTCCAGAGCGATGACCAGCGACGCGACGGCCAGCTCTCCCGACAGGGCATCCAGACCGGCCAGTTCCCGACCGCCTCGTTCAAGCTGACCACGCCGATCGACCTCGGCTCGGTCCCGGCCGACGGGCAGGAGGTCAGCGTCACGGCCAGCGGCCAGCTGACCCTCCACGGCCAGACGAAGGACGTCCAGGTCCCGCTCAAGGCGAAGCTGTCGGGCAGCGTCATCGTGGTGACCGGCTCGCTCCAGATCACGTTCGCCGACTACGGGATCGACAAGCCGAGCTCGTTCGCGGTCGTGTCGATCGCCGACCAGGGCACGATGGAGCTCCAGCTCTTCTTCACCAAGGGCTGAGGCACGCCGGGGCATCGGTCGGGCCAGATGGCCCGGCCGGACGTACCGACGAGGCCGGACCTTGGTAGCCTCCTCCCTGGAGGAGGACGCGGATGACGGACGGCACGGCGCGGAGCGCCACGGGCGGCGGACCGCCGACCGACGCGGAGCTGGCCCGGATCGACGCCTGGTGGCGCGCCGCGAACTACCTCTCGGTCGGCCAGATCTACCTGCTCGACAACCCGCTCCTGCGCGAGCCGCTCCGGCCGGAGCACGTCAAGCCGCGCCTGCTCGGCCACTGGGGCACGACGCCCGGCCTGAACTTCATCTACGCCCACGCTCAACCGGGTCATCAGGGCGCGCGACCTCGACGCGATCTGGATCGTCGGGCCCGGGCACGGCGGGCCGGCCGCGGTCGCGAACGCCTGGCTCGAGGGCACCTACACGCGAGGTCTACCCGGACATCGGCCGCGACGAGCGCGGGCATGCGGCGCGCTGTTCCGCCAGTTCTCGTTCCCGGGCGGCATCGGCAGCCACGTCACGCCGGAGACGCCCGGGCTCGCATCCACGAGGGCGGCGAGCTGGGCTACGCGCTCGTCCACGCCTACGGCGCGGCGTTCGACGACCCGGACCTGGTGGTCTTCTGCGTCGTCGGCGACGGCGAGGCGGAGACCGGCCCGCTGGCCGCGAGCTGGCACTCCAACAAGTTCGTCGACCCGCGTCGCGACGGCGCGGTCGTCCCGATCCTCCACCTCAACGGCTACAAGATCGCCAACCCCACGGTCCTCGCGCGGATCCCGCGACGAGGAGCTGGAGGCGCTGTTCGTGGGCTACGGCTACCAGCCGCTCTCGTCGAGGGCGACGAGCCGGCGATCGATGCACCAGCGGATGGCGGCCGCCTGGACGAGGCGCTCGACGACATCGCCGCCATCCAGCGAGCCGCCCGGGCAGGACGGCGACGCGACCGGCCCGCCTGGCCGATGATCGTCCTGCGCTCGCCCAAGGGCTGGACCGGGCCCGAAGATGGTCGACGGCCTGCCCGCCGAGGGCAGCTTCCGCTCCCACCAGGTGCCGCTCGTCCGACGTCCGCGAGAACCCGGAGCACCTGGCCCTGCTCGAGGCGTGGCTGCGCAGCTACCGGCCCGACGAGCTGTTCGACGAGGACGGCCGGCTGCGACCGCGAGCTGGCCGGACCTGCCGCCGAGCGGCGACGCGGCGCATGAGCGCCAACCCGCACGCCAACGGCGGCCTCGCTCCTGCGCGACCTGCGCTGCCCGACTTCCGCGACTACGCGCGTCGACGTGCCGCGCCGGCGGCCACGACCAGCGAGGCGACCCGGGTCCTCGGCGACGTTCCTGCGCGACGTCATCCGGCGCCAACCCGACGACGTTCCGCATCTTCGGGCCCGACGAGACGGCCTCGAACCGGCTGGGCGCCGGTGTTCGAGGTCGACCGACCGCGTCTGGGCGGCCGAGATCCTGCCCGACCGACGACCACCTCGCGCCCGACGGCCGGGTCATGGAGGTCCTCTCCGAGCACCTCTGCCAGGGCTGGCTGGAGGGCTACCTGCTGACCGGCCGGCACGGCCTGTTCGACTGCTACGAGGCCTTCATCCACATCGTCGACTCGATGTTCAACCAGCACGCCAAGTGGCTGAAGATGACCGCGCGAGATCCGGCTGGCGGCGGCCGATCGCCTCGCTCAACTACCTGCTCACGAGCCACGTCTGGCGCCAGGACCACAACGGCTTCAGCCACCAGGACCCGGGCTTCATCGACCACGTCGTGAACAAGAAGGCGGAGGTCATCCGGGTCTACCTGCCGCCCGACGCGAACACGCTGCTGTCGGTCGCCGACCACTGCCTGCGCAGCCGCCACTACGTCAACGTCATCGTCGCCGGCAAGCAGCCCGCGCTGGACTACCTGACGATGGACGAGGCGGTCCTCCACTGCACGCGCGGCATCGGCATCTGGGACTGGGCCAGCAACGACGCGGGCGAGCCCGGACGTGGTCATGGCCTGCGCCGGCGACATCCCGACGCTCGAGACGCTCGCGGCGGTGGACCTCCTCCGCCGGCACCTGCCCGACCTGCGGGTCCGGGTCGTCAACGTCGTCGACCTGATGCGCCTCCAGCACGGACACGGAGCATCCCGCACGGCCTGCCCGACCGCGAGTTCGACGCGCTGTTCACGACCGACCGGCCGATCGATCTTCGCCTACCACGGCTATCCGTGGCTCATCCACCGGCTGACCTACCGGCGCACGAACCACGCCAACCTCCACGTCCGCGGCTACAAGGAGGAGGGCACGGTCACGACCCCGTTCGACATGGTCATGCGCAACGACCTCGACCGCTTCCACCTGGTCATCGACGTCATCGACCGCGTGCCGGGCCTGGGTCGCGCGCCGCCGCACGTCCGCCAGGAGATGGTCGACGAGCGGGTGCGCGCCCGCGCCTACGCCCAGGAGCACGGCGAGGACCCGCCGGCCGATCAGCGACTGGACCTGGCCGGCGTGATCGGGCCGGCGAGCCGATCGTGCGCGTCCTCGTCCTGAACGCGGGCTCGAGCTCGCTCAAGGCGAGCCTCGTCGACGCCGGCGCGACGGTCGCCCGGACCGGCGTCGACTGGGGGGCCGACGCGACCCGGGCGCCCGACCGGGCGGCCGGCCTGCTGTCGGCCCTGGGAGCCGTCGCCGCGGCCGGCATCCCGGTCGGCTCGATCGAGGCGCGTCGGCCATCGGGTCGTCCACGGCGGCGGGACGCTTCGCGGCACCGGTCCTCGTCGACGAGGCGGTCCTCGCGCGCTCTGGACGCGCTCGGCGGACCTCGCGCCGCTGCACAACGCGATCGCGATCGAGACGATCCGGCGGCGCGATGGAGGCGCTGCCGGACGTGCCCCATGTCGCCTGCTTCGACACCGCGTTCCACGCCACGCTGCCGGAGCCGGTCGTCCGCTACCCCGTGCCCGGCCGCCTGGCACGACGAGTGGGGCATCCGGCGCTTCGGGTTCCACGGCCTGTCGGTGGCGTGGGCGGTCGAGCGGGCCGGCGAGCTGCTCGGGCGACCGGTCGCCGAGCTGAGGCTCGTCGTCGCCCACCTGGGCGAGCGGCTGCTCGGTCACCGCCGTGTCGGGCGGTCGCTCGGTCCAGACGTCGATGGGCTACACGCCGCTCGAGGGGCTGATGATGGGCACCCGCTCCGGCTCGCTCGATCCCGGGATCCTGCTCCACCTCCTGCGGACCGGTCGGCTCGACGTACCCGAGCTGGCCGACGCGCTCGAGCATCGCTCGGGGCTGCTGGGCGTGTCCGGCCTCAGCGCCGACGTGCGCGAGCTCGAGGCCGCGGCCGATGCGGGCCACGCGCCATCGGAGCTCGCCCTGGCGATGTTCGTCGACCGCGCCGCCGGCTGGATCGCCGCCGCGGCGACCGCCCTGACCGTCTCGACGCCGTCGTGTTCACGGGCGGCATCGGCGAGCATGCCGGCCGGGTCCGGGCGGCCATCGTCGACCGCCTCGGCGTGCTGGGCCTACGGCCGATCTCGGCCGAGGAGTCCGGCGAGGACCGCATCCTGGGCCCGGCGATCCTCCGGATCGAGGCGCGCGAGGACCTCGTCGTGGCCCGAGCCGTCGAGGCCACGGCCGTCGCGTCGACCGGTCCGGCCAGCTCCACGCCCAAGACGCCACCGGCCTGATCGCCGGCGACCGGCCGCCCGCGGTCAGCGCTCGTCGGGCAGGCTGGCGGGCCGCTTCTCGACGACCCTCCGGGGCGGCCGGTCGTTCCCCGAGCGCGACCGGGTCTGCGGGCCGGTCCAGCGATAGGCGCCGACCGTCCGCCGGGCCGGGACCGCCCCGACCAGGCGTCGGAGGCGGGCGACGAGCTGTCGGTCGGTCTGCCGGCCCGCCGGCTCGCAGCTGACCGTCCGGTCACGCCGATGATGGGTGTCCGCGTCGCGGACGAGCTGCTCGAGGTGCTCGGCGACCGCCCCGGGCCCCAGGATCGCCACGTTCTCGCCGTCGGGAAGGCGCGCGGCGACCTGGTCCAGGAAGCGGGCCAGGTGCTCGATCCGTCGCGTGTCGGCGGCCGACTGCCCGGGTCCGCCGCCGCCGTGGCGGACGGTCGGGTCGTGACGGACGTGACCCGTCGCCTTGCGGTGGGCCGGGACGTCCGATCGGAGGTGCTCGACCGTGGGTCGGCCCTCATGCCAGCGCGCCAGGATGGCATCCTGCGAGTCGATCCAGACGACCGTCCAGACCGCGGCCTCGGGCTCCTGGCGGTCCGCTGGCGTCGGGCCTTCCGCCGTCATCGGGCCCAGACCGGGGCGAGGTCGGTCCGCTCGGCGAGATCGCAGTAGATCACGCCCGCCGCGTGCTCCCAGGCCTCCCGGTCGACCCTGACCGAGCACCGATGGGTACCGGCATTGAAGCTGATCGCCGCGTCCTCTCCGACCGCGTGGTCGGCATAGGTCGGCAATCCGAACAGGGCGCCCACCGCCGGGATCGCCCCGGCCTCGCAGTCGGGCGCGAGGGCTGCGAGCTCGGCCTCGGTCAGCAGCCGCACGCTGCCCAGGCCGAGCGCCTTGCGAGCCTTGATCAGGTCGACCCTGTCCGTCGCGTCGAGAACCAGCAGGACGTTCTGCCCGTCGGCCGTCCGCACGCCGACCACCTTGGCGAACGTCCTCGGGTCGACGCCCTCGGCGCGCGCCGTCTGGCGGGCGGTCTGGGTGACCGGGTGATCGTGGATCTCGTAGTCGACCCGGCTGGCCGACAACCAGGCCAACAGGCCCGGATGCGCCGCGCTGGCCGTCGCTACCGACTTCGTGTCCATGGCAGCCTCCGTTCATCCAGCCTCATCCTCGGGGCGGCCCCCTGCATCGGCCGTGTGGTGTCTAGGTCCGTGCCGAACGTCCCGAACAGACGTCACCCGGGGTGAGGAAGGACTGGAGGAGGTCTCCCGCGAGAGACGGCCCGGGCCGGCGACTTATCCACAAACCCTTTGACTGCCATCGACTGCCGTTCGTACCGGCCCTGATCGGGTCTGGGACCGAAGGATGCTGACCGGTCTAGTTTGACGTGGCTGGACCCATGACGAAGGTCTGGGTTGACCGTCTGTCGCGCGCAGTGTCCCGCGTCAAGAAACCTGGACACTTTCGGGTGCGGATAGGTGTGGCTCGGTGGGCTCCGGCGGGAGCGCGAGGTAGCGCTCCATCGGCGGGACCTGGCCCAGCGTCTCGTGCGGGCGGATCCAGTTGTAGACCCGGCGGAAGCGCTCGATCGCGGCCTCGAGGGCGAGCACGTTCGGGATCTCCTCGCGGTACAGCTCGTCGTACTTGAGCGTCCCGATGAACCGTTCGACGACCCCGTTCGTCTCGGGCGCCCGGTGCCGGGTCCGGACGTGCTCGAGCTCGGTCCGCCCGGCGATGAACCGGGCGAAGCCGAGGCTCTTGAACGCGGGCCCGTTGTCACTCACGATCACGAGCTTCCGGAGCTCGCCGGTCTCCGGATCGACACACTCGTCGAGCAGGGTCTGCCCGAGGAGCGTCTCGGCGGCCTCGATCGCCGTTCGGACGCCGTCGACCGCGTCCTGGGCGGCCGACCGACCGGTGATTGCCGCGGCGAGGTTGACCTTCGTCGCGTAGTCGACGACGGCGAGGATCCGCCAGGTCCCCCCGGCGCTCGTCTCGAACTCGGTGAAGTCGATCTGCCAGACCCGGTTGCGGCGGGTCGGTGGGGCGAGGAAGACCGCCTTGCGGCGGGCCGCCAGGTGGCGCCGCTCGGCCTGGTACCGGCGCGGCTGGAGGAGGCCCTGCCGGCGGAGCGCTCGCTCGACCGAGCTGACCGAGACCCGGACGCCATCCGCGCGGAGCATCGCCCAGATCTTGCGATGGCCCCAGGCGGCGTAGTGATGGGCCGTCTCGGCGGCCTGGTCACTGACCGCCTCGACGACCGGGGCCGGCCAGCGCCGGACCGGCCGACCATCGAGCTCGCCCGCCCGCCAGGCATACCAGGTCGAGCGCGGGATCCCGAGGCGCCGGCAGAAGCGGCGGACCGGGATGCGATGCTCCGCCCTTATCGCCTCGAGCTCGGCGAACGCGGGTAGAGCGCCCCCTTTTTTCGCCACACCCGGAGCTCCGCGTAGGCCTCGCCGAGGGCGGACGTCAGCTCGTCGACCCGCTCGTCGAGCTCCTCCTCGCGCTTGGTCGCCTCGCTCTTCGCGTTGTCGCCGCGGGCCAACCCTTCCCGCCCGGCTTCGAGGAACTGACGCTGCCACTTGGCGATCGTCGTCTGGCTCATCTCCAGGCGTCGGGCGACATCGGTCTGGGTCGTCTCGCCCTTGAGCACCGAGAGGACGATGTTGAGCTTCTCGTCGGGGGTGTGGAACGGCTTGCGGCCCATGACGTCTCCTTGGTCACGCTGGCCGCCTCAGGGTATGACGAACCAGGTGTCCAAGAAATCCTGACGCAGGACAGACCAACTTCGCCTACGACGGCGAGGGCCACCGGACCCAGCTCAAGACGACCTCGCAGGCCGGCGCCGTGGCCACGACCGACTTCCGCTACCAGGGCGATGCGATCGTCGAGGAGCGCCTGACCGACGCGAGCCACGCCGGGGTCGTCGTCCGGAGCTACCTCGTCGACGAGGCGGGCTCGGTCGTCAAGCTCGTCGTCCCCGCGGGCGAGCCCGATGCCGGGACGTACCTCGTGGCCTGGAACGGCCACGGCGACGCGCTCAACCTGTCGCGCCTCAACGCCGATGGGACGCTCACCCTGGCCAACAGCTTCAGCTACTCGTCCTGGGGGGCGCCCACCACGGCGACCCACAACGGGATCGGCAACCTAGCTTTCCGCTTCCTCTACGTCGGCCAGGCCGACGTCCAGTGGGACGACCCGTTCGGGCTCGGGCTCCTCTACATGCACGCCCGCCACTACGCCCCCGCCCTCGGGCGCTTCCTCCAGCCCGATCCCGACGGCCTCGACGACAACCAGTACGCCTACGTCGCGGACAACCCGGTCACCGAGACCGATCCGGGCGGGACGTGCTTCATCCTGTGCGTGATCCTCATCCCGCTCGCCATCGGCGCGGTCATCGATGCCGTCAGCTACGCCGCGACGAGCGACCACCCGACCGTCGAGGGCGCCGCCGGCGAGGTCGCCCAGGGAGCGGTCTCCTCGCTCCTGCCGTGGGGCAAGCTGGGCAAGGCGGCCAAGCTCGTCCGCGCCGCCGGCAAGCTCGTGTCGAGGGTGGCGCGCGCCGGACGGATCGCGTCGAGACTGACGACTAGGTTCGGTCAGTCCTCCCGGATCAACCGTCTCATCGGGGAGGCCAGTCAAGTCTTCCCGAAGAAGGCAGCTCGCCCTGACGAGTGGCACCATGTTCAGCCAAAGTACCTTGGGGGCCGTGTGAACGGACCCCAAGTGAAGATCCCAGCTGCCTATCATCAGCGCATCACTAACCTGTTCCGCGAGAAGGCGCCGTACGGCCGTCCACCACTACGGGCCAGCGAGGTGCAGCGAGTCATGAAGGAGGTATACAGACAGTACCCGATCACTGGCTTTCCACGGCGCGGAATATGAGGTCGAAAGTCGAATTCCGACTGGCAGAAACCGACGCCCGCACACTGCTAGGCCCGTCGGTAGGACGCGTCCTGCCAAGTGGCCTTACGCGAGCGGTCCTGGTGGATGAGGACGATCCGGCCTACCAGCGGATCGGAGCGGCCCACCAGCAACGACGCCGTCGGGGTGATGGAGGGTTGTTCACCTCGTGGATGATTCGACGGACCTACAATCAGACAGAACTGAAAGCTGCGGAGATCGTCAAGGTCGAAGCGAGCGCAGTGTTCGAGCCGGCCGGCGAAGAGTGCGGGACGACCTATGACGAGTCACCCTCCTGCGTACAATGCGGTGCCGGGAGGATTCAGACGTCCGCGCTGGCGCTTGATATGCGCAGGTACCAACCGGAGCGCGACATCGAGACGCAAACGTTGCCGCGAGGCGTCGACGTGGCACGCACGATTGCCGACGAAGTCATCATCTCGGACCGCCTGGCCGGTCTGCTCAGACGGGTTCACGCATTGGGTGTCAGCGTGGCGCCCGTCGTCGATTGCAGGACGGGGTCACAGACAAGAGGCTGGAGTCAGCTACGCGTTACTTCCCCCCCGGTGACTACCGTTGCGCCCACGCGTTACGGGATCGATCCATTCGACGACGACCCGACAGGGGAGTACCGATGTCCGTTTGGCCACGTCGCGGGCCTGAACCTGCTGTCGGAGGTCACGGTGAGTCGCCGTTCCTGGAACGGTGACGACATCGTCATGACTGCCCAGTTGACCGGACGCCGCGCCGGTCTGCTCGTTCCGTCTCCGACGCTGCTGGCATCGGGACGGTTGTACCGACTGCTCGCCGAGGCGAAAGTCAGAGGGTTTCGCTACGAGGTAGCCCACCTCGCCTGAACGGCGCTCGAGCCCGGCGGCGCGACCGAGTCGGCCATCGACCCATTCGGCAAGCTGGCCAAGGTCACCAAGATGGCCAGCGCGGTCGGCACTTCGACCCGGCCAACGTCGCGATTGTCCGTGTCTCCTCCTCGCACGAGGCGACGACCGAGGACCGGTCGGCGGACGCAGCTGAGTCGGGGCGAAGCCACGCTCCTAGCCGGCCTGGAGGATCTGTACGAGTTCCAGGGCGGTGGCCTGCCGGCCATAGTCGTCATGTGGGACAGCGACGACGAAGACGATTTCGTCGTCGTCGTGCCGCACGACGGCCGAGATCAAGCGACGTACCGAATCAACGTCCACGATGCCGAGACTCAGGCGGTCGCGATCGGCCCCGACTTCCGCGAGTTCGTTCGGAACCGGATCCGCATGAGCGCCTGACCGACGCGAGCCACGCCGGGATCGTCGTCCGGAGCTACGTCGTCGACGAGGCGGGCTCGGTCGTCAAGCTCGTCGTCCCCTCGGGCGAGCCCGGTGCCAACCTGTCCCGCCTCAACGCCGATGGGAGCTCACCCTGGCCAACAGCTACAGCTACTCCTTCTGGGGCGCGCCGACGACCGCGACCCACAATGGGGTCAGAGGCAAGGCACCGGCCGGAGAAGGAACCGACGGGCCGTCTCGCCCTTGCCGGACGGTGCGAAGCTGGTCATCGTTGGCGTGTCTCCGGGTCGGACGATGCGGAGCGTCTCGAGGGGAGGGTCGGATGACCCGAGTCGGCTGGCAACCACGATCGACCCGGCGGGGCGCCATGAGGTGGCTCCCCGCGGCCGCGATCCTCGTGCTGGCGATCGCTGCCTGCAGCCCGGCCGCCACGGCCACGCCGACGTCGGCGACACCATCGCCGGTCGCGTCGCCATCGGTCGCGCCGTCCGCGACCGGGACCCCCCCGGCGACGGCCGCCCCGACCCCGACCCTGGCGCCCGCATCACCGTCCCCGACGCCGACCGCGACGTCGGAGGTCGTCCCGCCGCCGTTCGCCTGCACCGACCTCCCCTATGTCCGCCGAAGCGGCTCGCTGTCCGTCCGGGTGGCCGACGTCCGAGTCGGGCAGCATCCCGGTTACGACCGGATCGTCTACGAGTTCGGGGCCGGCAAGCTCCCCGCGATCGACATCCGGGTGGCCAAGCCGCCGTTCAAGCTCGACCCGAGCGACCTGCCGGTCACGATCGACGGCGCGTCGTTCATCCGGATCAAGCTGACCCATGTCGCCGTCGAGACGGTGCCGTCCGCAGCCGACGACCTCAAGCCGGGTCTCCCGCTCCTGGTCGAGCTGCGCCAGATCGCCGGCTACGAGGGCGATGCGACCTGGATCGCCGGGTTCAGCGGCCCGGTCTGCGTCCGCGTGTCGACCCTCAGGGCGCCGGCGCGCCTGGTCATCGACGTCCAGTACGAGGCGCCCTGACGTCCGAGGGCCGGACCGCTCAGGGCCCGCCGAGCGTCCGCAGGCGGGCGACGAGGGCCGCCCGGTCGACCGGGCCCGACGGCTCCACGTCGAGGAGCCGATCCGGTCGGTGGTAGATCGTGACGTACTCGCGCTCGAGGGCGAGTCGGGCCGGCCCGGGACCCAGCAGGACGAGCCGCTCCTGGTCGCCGATCTCGTCCACGACGCGCGCCAGGTAGGTGGCATCGCTGCCGCTCGGTCCGGGATGGCTGACCTCGGTCACGGTCGACGGAACCATCGTCCGCGTTCCGCGCGACGACGGCATGTCGATCGTCGATCCAGGCGACCGCGCTCGTGCGCGGGCGCGTGAGAACCGGTGTCCTGTGAGCACCCCTCATCGGGCTCACCTCCTGCGCTCAGGCTAGGTCGACAGCGCCGCACCCGGCCACGGCCATCTGGCTCGGTTCGCGGGCCGAACGTCTCGATCGGCCGGTGCCCTCAGGTGCCGGACGGCACTGCCACCCGGCCGAACTCGTAGCCGCTGGTGAAGCGCGACGAGGTCGGCCGCACCAGCTCGGGTGGTGGCTTGCCGACGAGCTCGGCGAGCGCCTCGCGGACGGCGTCCGCGCTCGACGATCGGCCGGCGGGCGATCAGGCCGCCGAGCGCGACGACGCTGACCAGCCGATCGTCGCCGGCTGCGCGGGCCAGCGCCGTGCACGGGATCGCCAGCGACCTCGACGTCGTCGCGGCTGCGGCTCGGCCTCGATGAGCGAGGCGTTGACGACGAGCAGGCCGCCCGGCGCCAGGAGCGGCTCGAACTTGCGCCAGCGACGGCGGGTTGAGGGCGATGACGCTGTCGGCGACGTCGACGATCGGCGAGCCGATCGGCCGGTCGGCGACGATGACCGTGCACGACGCGGTCCCGCCGCGCATCTCGGGCCCGTACGACGGCATCCACGACACCGTCGCGGCCCTCGATGACCGCCGCCTGGGCGAGGACCTGGCCGGCGAACAGGAGGCCCTGGCCGCCGAACCCGCCGAAGATCGTGGCGTGCTCCATGGCTCAGGCCTCCGCCGGCGGCACGGCCTGCGGTCTTCGAGCCGGTCGACGAGCACGCCGAGCGGGTAGGTCTCGACGACGTCGTGGGCCAGGTGCTCCATCGACTCGGTCGGCGTCATCCCCCAGCCGACCGGGCAGGTCGACAGGACCTCGACGATCGACAGCCCGCCGCCCGCGAGCTGGACCTCGAACGCCCGCCGGAGCATCGCCTTCGTCTTGCCGATCGACGCCGGATCGGCGATCGAGCCGCGGGCCGCGTAGGACGACGCCCGGGCAGGAGCGCCAGCATCTCGGTGATCGGGATCGGATAGCCGGCCGTCCGGGCGTCGCGCCCGGTCGGGCTCGAGGTCGTCCGCTGGCCGAGCAGGGTCGTCGGGGCCATCTGGCCGCCGGTCATCCCGTAGATGCCGTTGTTGACGAAGATGACGCTGATCCGCTCGCCGCGGGCGGCGGCGTGGACGATCTCGGCCGTGCCGATCGCGGCCAGGTCGCCGTCGCCCTGGTAGGTGAAGACGAACGCGTCCGGGCGGACCCGGCGGACGCCGGTCGCCACGGCCGGCGCCCGGCCGTGGGGCGACTCGACGAAGTCGATCGCGCAGGTAGTCGTAGGCGAAGACGCTGCAGCCGACCGACGCGACGCCGATCGTCCGCGGGCCGAGCTGCCATCTCGTCGAGCAGCTCGGCGACGAGCCGGTGGATGATCCCGTGCCCGCAGCCCGGGCAGTAGTGGGTCGAGCGCTCGGTCAGCCAGTCGGGCCGGTGGTAGATGACCCGCCGGGTGTCCGGCGGTCGCGGTCGACATCGTCACGACCTCCGGCCGGCGGGGCCAGCGGCGGCCGACTTCGACCGGTCGTCGCCCAGGCCCGGCGCAGGACGTCGACGACCTCGCCGGGCGTCGGGACCATGCCGCCCGTCCGGCCGTGGAAGAAGACCGGCGCTGCGGCCGCCGACCGCCAGCCGGACGTCCTCGACCATCTGGCCGGCCGACAGCTCGACGACGACGATGGCCCGCAGCCGCGAGCGCCGACGGCGGCCAGCGGCGCCCGACGGGAACGGCCACAGGGTGATCGGCCGGAACAGGCCGACCGCGCAGGCCGTGCTCGCGGGCGCGCTCGATCGCGGTCCGGGCGACCCGGCCGCCGTGCCGTAGGCGACGATCGCGATCTCGGCGTCGTCGAGCTGCTCGTCGGCCCAGCGGACCTCGCGCTCGGCGATCGCGGCGAACTTCGCCTGGAGCTGGCGGTTGTGCGCCTCGAGGTCCTCGGGCTGGAGGTGGAGCGAGCGGACGACGCGCGGCGGCCGGCCGTCGGCCCCGGTCAGCTCCCAGCCGCCGGAGCGCGGGGCGGGCATCCGGTAGGTCGGCACGACCGGCTCCATCGCCTGGCCCATGACCCCGTCGGCCAGGATCATCATCGGGGTCCGGTAGCGCTCGGCGATCTCGAAGGCGTCGGCGACGAGCGTCGACCGCCTCGGCGATCGACGACGGGGCGAGGACCGGGACGCGGTAGTCGCCGTGGCCGTGGCCCTTGGTCGCCTGGAAGTAGTCCGACTGCGACGGGCCGATGCTGCCGAGGCCCGGCCCGCCGCGCATGACGTTGATGAGGACGACCGGCAGCTCCGAGCCGGCCATGTAGCTCATCGCCTCGGCCATCAGGCTGATCCCCGGGCTCGACGAGGAGACGAGGACGCGGGCGCCGGTCGGCGGCCGCCCCGAGGGCCATGTTGATCGCGCCGAGCTCGCTCTCGGCCTGGACGAAGACGCGGCCGAGCTCGGGCATCCGGCGGGCCATCCACTCGAGCAGCTCGGCCTGGGGCGTGATCGGGTAGCCGAAGTAGGCGTCGCAGCCGGCCTGGATCGCGGCCTCGGCCATCGCCTCGTTGCCCTTCATCAGGACCGGCCGGACAGCTGGCTGCGCTCGACCGGCTGCGGTGCGCCGACGGACTCGAGCGCCACGGCGGTCATGTCAGGTCGATCCTCTCGGGCGGGCGTAGACGGTGAAGACGGCGTCCGGGCAGATCCGGGCGCACAGCGCGCAGCTCGTGCAGGCCGCGGCATCGGTCAGCCGGACGGGGTGGTAGCCGAGCGCGGTTGACGACCGACGTGTCGAGGGCGAGGACAGTGCTTCGGACAGACGTGGACGCACAGCCCGCAGCCCTTGCACGAGTCGATGGCGATCACGAGCGGCTCGAATGTTCGGAGCGTTGTTGTCCTGCCTGCGACCCGCGGGACCGCGACGGCCATCGACTACCTCCGAGCCAACGGTAGCCTCGGCTCCGTCGAGGGGGCGAGTGCCGAATGGCGCGCGAGGGCGGGCCGAAGGGCGACGACGAATGACCGCCGGCGGCAGGCGCGGCGACGCTGGCGACGGGGCCATTGCGCCCGTGCCGCTCGGCCAGATGGCCGATTGCGGCGGCGCCCGGAGCGGTCCACTCTGCGGTTGGGACCAGGACCGAGAAGGAGACCGATGCGTGATCCGGCGTTCGCCCCGAGCGGCCGCGCTCCGAGCCCGGCCGCTCCAGAGGCGGCGTCGTCGGGCCGGACCGCCGGCCCGACGCCGGCACTCGAAGCTCCTCGCGGACGCCTCCTCGTCGGGCGCCGCGGCGCGGACCTCCTGTCCCACCCGCTCCTGAACAAGGACACCGCGTTCCCGAGCGTGAGCGTGCGGCCTTCGGGCTGCGCGGCCTGCTGCCGCCCCACGTCGCGACGATCGAGGAGCAGGTCGCGCTCGAGCTCGAGCACGTCCGGCGCAAGTCCGACGACCTGGAGCAGTACATCGGCCTGGCCGCCCTCCATGACCGCAACGAGACCCTGTTCTACCGGCTCCTCGTCGAGAACCTCGAGGAGTTCCTGCCGGTCGTCTACACCCCGACCGTCGGGCGGGCCTGCCAGGAGTTCAGCCACATCTTCCGCCGGCCGCGGGGCGTCTGGATCACGCCCGCCGACACCGGTCGGATCCCGACGATCCTGGCCGGGGCGGCCGAGGACGTGCGCCTGATCGTGGTGACCGACAACGAGCGGATCCTGGGCCTCGGCGACCAGGGCGTGGGTGGGATGGCGATCCCGGTCGGCAAGCTTGCGCTGTACTGCGCCGCCGCCGGCATCCACCCGGCCCGCACGCTCCCCGTCTCGCTGGACGTCGGTACCGACCGCGAGGACCTCCTGTCCGATCCGCTCTACCTCGGCTATCGGGCCGCCCGGCTCCGCGGCGAGGCCTATGACGACGTCCTGCAGGCGTTCGTCGAGGGTGTCCGCGTGGCCTTCCCGCACGCGATCGTCCAGTGGGAGGACTTCAAGCAGCACAACGCCCTCCGGATCCTGGCCCGCTTCCGCCACCGCCTGCCGAGCTTCAACGACGACATCCAGGGAACGGCCGCCGTGGTCCTGGCCGGTCTCCTGGCCGCGCGCCGGGCGGACGACGGGCTGGGTCGCGACCGGTTCCTGTTCCTCGGCGCGGGCGCGGCCGCGCTCGGGATCGCCGAGCTGCTGAGCGAGCACCTGCGGCGTGACGGCGTCGACGAGGCGGCCATCCGGCGGGCGGTCGTCATGGCCGACAGTCACGGGCTCGTCCATGTCGGGCGGACCGATCTCGACGCCGACAAGCTCCCGTTCGCCGTCGACGCCACGACGGTCGCCGCCTGGGGCCTCTCGCCGGCCGAGCTGGCCGATCCGACGTCGATCGCCCGAGCGTTCGGGGCGACGGTCCTCGTCGGCACGACCGGGACCGCCGACGCCTTCCGCGAGCCGCTCATCCGGCAGCTGGCGGCCAACCATGACCGACCGGTGATCCTGCCGCTGTCGAACCCGAGCAGCCGGGCCGAGGCGCGCCCGGAGCGACCTGCTGGCCTGGACCGGCGGCCGGGCGATCGTGGCGACCGGCAGCCCGTTCCCGCCGGTCGGGCTGCCGGACCGCGAGGTCGCGATCGGCCAGGCCAACAACGTCTTCGTCTTCCCCGGCATCGGGCTCGGGGCGATCGTGGCCGAGGTCGGCGAGCTCACGTCGGAGCTGTTCCTGGTGGCGGCGGCCGAGCTGGCCAGCCTGGTCACCACGGACCGGCTCCGGTCCGGTGCGATCTACCCGCCGGTGGCCGACCTGCGGGCGGTCACCCGGGCGATCGCGATCGCGGTCGTCCGCCGGGCCCGGGACGCCGGTTACGGGCGGCGCTACCGCGACGAGGAGCTCGAGCCGGCGGTCGACCGGGCGATGTGGTGGCCGGAGTACCTGCCCTACGAGCCGATGCCGCGGCGTCCCCGCTGGGCGACGCCGACCCGCTGACGCCGAGGCTCGCCGCCGCCCGACCGATCCCGTGTCACCCGCCGCCGCCGACCAGCACGGCCGTCGCGTCGAGCTCCCCGGCGGCCAGCCGGCGGAGCGCCTCGTTGCCGTCCTCGAGGGCGAACACCTGGGTCTCCGTGCGGATCGGGATCGCGGCGGCGAGGTCCAGGAACTCACGGGCGTCGGCCCGGGTGAAGTTGGCCACGCTGCGGACGGCGCGCTCCCACCACAGGAGCTCGTAGGGGAACGCCGGGATCCGGTCGAGATGGATCGCGTTGACCGCCACGCCGGCCCCGCGGGCGAGGCTGCGCAACGCGGCCACGACCACGTCACCCGACGGAGCGAACGTGACCGCCGCGTCGAGGGCCGGCGCGGGCTCGTCGTAGCCGGCCGCGCTCGCCGCGCCGAGCGCCAGCGCTCGCTCGCGCTCGCGTTCCGAGCGGGTCCGGACGTGGACCTCGCAGCCCCAGTGGCGGGCCACCTGGAGGGTCAGCAGGGCCGACGCCCCGAAGCCGAACAGCCCGAGCCGGCCACCCGGCTGGATGCCCGACACCTTGAGCGAGCGGTAGCCGATGACCCCGCCACACAGCAGGGGAGCGGCGGCCAGGTCGTCGAAGCCGTCCGGCAGGCGGAGGGCGAAGTCGGCCCGGACCGCGATCCGGGTCGCGTACCCGCCGTCGCGGTCCCAGCCCGTGAACCGCGCGTCCGGGCACAGGTTCTCCCGCCCGCTGCGGCAGAAGGCGCAGCGACCGCAGGTCGAGGCGAGCCAGGCCACCCCGGCGCGGTCGCCGGTGCGCCATCCGCTCACCGCCGAGCCGACCTCGACGACCCGCCCGACCGCCTGGTGCCCGGGCACGACCGGGAGCCGGTGCGCCACGAGGTCCCCCTCGACCAGCTGGAGGTCGGTCCGGCAGACCGCGCAGGCCGTCACCGCCAGCACGAGCTCGTCCGGGGCGGGCTCCGGGTCGGCGAGCTCGACGAGCCGAAGCGGGGCAGCCGAGGCCGGCGCGGGAGCCTGGAGCTGCAGCGCATCCATCCGGCCCTAGCCTACCGCCCGCCGGGTCCGCCGGCCGCGGGGGGTCGTCGACCTCGGGCCCTCAGCGGTACGGCGACCGACTCCGTGCGATGCTTCCGGCATGGACAGGGCCAGGCGGCCGATCCCGCGCTCGGAGATCAGCGTCGGCGTGGATCCCGGCCTGCGCCGTCGGTTGGGTGCGCTGGCCGGCGGTCGGGTCCTGGTCATCGACTTCTTCGCCAATCGTCGGTGTGGCGTGACGATCGGCGATCTGACCGCCGGCTTCCGCGACCGCCGACCGGGCCTCGGCTACCTCGAGCTGGCGCCGATCGAGGGGGTCCCCGTGTTCGCCGAGGCACGGTTGCTGCCGACGCTCCGCGACGCGAGCCCGTGGCTCCACCTCGGCGGTCCGCTCTTCGCCCGGCACCTCGCTGTCAGGCTCGACCGACCGGAGCGCTGGATCGACTTCCTGGACGAGCCGTCCACGCTCGCCCGGCGGCCGTCCGCGAAGGGACGGGCCGGCCCGACCCCGCCGATCGGTCAGTAGAGGCCCGGGATGAACTTCCTGGTGCGCTCCCGGTATGCGGCGTAGCCGGCCACCTTGTCGGCCAGCCAGGCCTCCTCGCGGCGCGCCTTGAGGTCGAACAGCCCGAACAGGACCAGCGACAGCGCGACCGCCGCCCATGACGAGGTGGCCAGGCCCCAGCCAAGGCCGGCCAGGACGATGCCGGCATAGACCGGATGACGGACGAACCGGTAGGTGCCTGTCTCGACGAGCGTGGCCGCCGGTCGCGGATGGGGGAACGGGGTGAGGTTCGTCCCGAGGTCGAGCACCCCGCGGAGGGCTGCCAGGCCACCCGCCACGATCAGGATCGCCCCACCGACGACCCGGGCCGGAGCGGGCCCACCCGCCGGTGCCGACGTCAGGCTCGTCAGCCCGGCCACGGCGATGACGCCGAACAGCACGACCTGGGCCGCGACCCATCCCTCGCCTCGGGGTCCGAGCGCCGGTACCTGCACGGGTCGAGCCTAGCAGGCGCTCGGGTGCGCGCACTCGTCGGGATATGAGTGGTGCTCATGCCGGGCCACGATCCGGTGCGGATCTGCCTTGCGACGCGCGCCCCTCGCGAGGCGACCCAGCGCGCGTCGGCCACGCTCCATGAGCAGTGCTCATCCAGGCCCGTGTCTGCCCCAGGTCCCGCTCGTCGTACCTCGGGTGACTTCCCGATCGGGGTGACTTCCCGATCGGTCAGGCGGTGCTGTCCGGCTCTCGCTCCATCCGCGGCTTCGGTCGACCATCGGGGACGACGAGCCTTGCGACACAGGCGCACCATCGACGGCGAAGGAGGCGACATGATCGAGACCGCACAGCTCCGTCTCGGCGAGACGACGATCGAGCTCCCGGTCGAGCACGGGACGGCCGGCCAGTCGGTCGTGAACGTGGGCAAGCTGCTGTCCGGCGCCGGCGTGACCACCCTCGACTACGGCTACGCGAACACCGCCTCGACGCGGAGCGCGATCACCTTCCTCGACGGCGATGCCGGGGTGCTCCGCTATCGCGGCTACCCGATCGAGCAGCTCGCCGAGCGGTCGACGTTCCTGGAGGTCGCCTACCTGCTGATCCATGGTGAGCTTCCGACGCCCGCCGAGCTCGGCCGGTGGACCGACGACGTCCGCCGCCACACGCTCCTGCACGAGGAGTTCAAGCGGATCTTCGACGGCTTCCCGAAGGACGCCCACCCGATGGCGATCCTGGCCTCGGCGGTCGCCGCCCTGTCGACCTTCTACCAGGCCGGCCTCGGTCCGACGATCCCGCCGCGGTCGAGCTCCAGACGGTCCGCCTGCTGGCCAAGCTGCCGACGATCGCCGCGTTCGCCTACAAGAAGTCGATCGGCCAGCCGTTCATCTATCCGGACAACGGCCTCGACTACGAGTCGAACTTCCTGCGGATGATGTTCGCCGTTCCGTCGGAGGCGTACGAGGTCGACCCGACCGCCAGCGCCGCCGTGCGGACGCTGCTCATCCTCCACGCCGACCACGAGCAGAACTGCTCGACGTCCACGGTCCGGCTGGTCGGCTCGTCGCACGCCAACCTGTTCGTGTCGGTCTCGGCCGGCATCGCCGCCCTGTGGGGTCCGCTCCACGGCGGGCGCCAACCAGGAGGTCCTGGAGATGCTCAAGGCGATCGCGGCGGACGGCGGCAAGGTCGGGCGATGGGTCGACCGGGCGAAGGACAAGGACGACCCCTTCCGGTTGATGGGCTTCGGCCACCGGGTCTATCGCAACTACGATCCGCGAGCGCAGATCATCAAGGCCCAGGCGGACACGCTGCTGGCCGGGCTCGGCTACCGTGACGAGCTGCTCGACATCGCCCGCGAGCTCGAGCAGGTCGCGCTGAGCGACGATTACTTCATCGAGCGCAAGCTCTACCCGAACGTCGACTTCTACTCCGGCCTGATCTACCGGGCCCTGGGCATCCCGATCGAGATGTTCACCGTCATGTTCGCGATCGGCCGGCTGCCGGGCTGGATCGCCCACTGGCGCGAGATGATGGCCGACCCGGAGACCCGGATCGGTCGGCCGCGCCAGCTGTATGTCGGCCCGCCGGCGCGGGACTACGTGGCCGCCGCCGACCGTTAGAGCCGCCCGTCCGAGTCGGTCCGACGGGGCGTCGGCGCGCCCGCCGGGCCCGACTCCGGTCGCTTCGGCACTGGCCGTTCGCCCGAGACCGACCTAGCGTGAGGGCGTGAACGGAGGCGTGACATGACCGTCGGTGCCCGGGTCGCGCTGACCTGAGCATCCGCGAGAGGTCCAGGTGAGCGTGCTCGGCGGGTCCTTCCGCGGCCGCAGCCTGCCCGATCCGACGTCCGCCCACGAGACGCGCGCGAACGCGGTCCTCCGCCCGATCGTCTTCGGCGCGAACGACGGCCTCGTCTCCAACCTGGCGCTCGTGATGGGCGTGGTCGGGGCGAACCCGGCGCCGGGCATCATCGTCCTGGCCGGTGTGGCCGGCCTGCTCGCCGGTGCGTTCAGCATGGGCGTCGGCGAGTACGTCTCGGTCCAGAGCCAGCGCGAGCTGCTCGAATACCAGATCGCGTTCCAGCGCAAGCAGCTGCGCGAGGTGCCCGACCAGGAGCGGGCGATCCTGTCCGCCATCTATCTCAAGCGTGGGTTCAGCCCGGACGAGGCGAACCGGTTCACGGACAGCGTGTTCGCCGATCCCGACCACGCCGTCCGGCAGCTGATCTTCGAGGAGGTCGGCCTCGACGAGCGGTCGATCGGCTCGCCCTGGAGCGCGGCCATCGGCTCGTTCCTGGCATTCACCCTCGGGGCGCTCATCCCGCTCGTTCCGTACCTGGTCAGCTCCGGCACGCCGGCCCTCGTGGCAAGCCTCGGCTGCAGCCTGGTGGCGCTGCTCCTGCTCGGCCTCGGGATCAGCTGGCTGACCCGCCGCTCGGCGCTCTTCAGCGCGACACGCCAGGTCGTCCTCGGGGCGGCCGCGGCCGCGGTCACCTATGCCGTCGGCTCCCTGATCGGGGTCCGCGGGGTCTGACCCGGCCCGACCGGCACCGGCGGATCGCCGAGGACGCCGCGACGCGACTCCGCGAGGCTGGGCATCCGGAACGTCCTCCACGGCTGCAGCGCGTCGGTCCTGGTCCGGCGTCACCCGTCCGCGAGGCGCTCGAACGCGAGCTCGACGCCCAGGACCAGCCGCTGACCGGGGGCGAGCATCGTCAGGCCGCCGGGCCGGCCGTCGAGCAGCCGGCGCAGACCCTGGGGAGCGTGGGTCTCCGGCTCGACCGCGATCGCGTCGACGTCCCCCGGACTCGCCGCGACGACGTAGCGCGTCGGGGCCGAGAACCGCATCGTGGCCCGGACGGCGACGTCCGGCCATCGGAGCTCGACCGGCGGCTCGGCCAGGTCGGCCCAGGTCGCGTCCAGGTCGGGCGACATGACGCCGACCTCGCGCAGGTCGAACGGTCCGTGGACCGGCTCCGGCTCGGCCGGCGGCTCGGGCGCGGTGTTCGACGGGTAGACGGCGTCGCCCCGGATGGCGACGAGCACGGGTCGCCGGAACCACGGGTGGATCCCCAGTCCCGCCGGCATCGGGTCCTCCGCCCGGTTGACCAGGCTCAGCTCGAGGCGGACCGACCGGTCGACGACCGCGATCCGGAGGCCCACCTCGTACGGCCACGGCCAGCCGTCGCCGCCGCCTCGGACCAGGAGGGTCCCGTCGCGCTGCGTCTCCCAGGGCCGCGCGTAGACCTGGCCGTGGATGGCCGTGCCGTCCGGGAAGTTCGAGCCGAGGGCGATCCGGCGCCTGCCGAGGAGGACCGGGCCCGCCTCGATCCGGTTGCACCACGGGGCCATGACGTAGGCGCCCCAGAAGAACGGGTCGCGCAGGTGCTCCCGGGGATCCACGGGTGTCCGCAGCAGGTCGTGGCCGAATGCCCGCAGGCGATGGAGGCGCGCCCCGGCCTCCGGGAGGACGACCAGCTCGACCGTCCCGTCGGACACCAGGAGCTCGTTCACCGTCAGCGTCATGGCGCGGTCCGGCCGGAGCAGGAACGGCGGCAGGTAGGCGGGGAGGTTCGAGAACGGCAGGACGTCCGGGTGCAGGTCGATCCCGAGCGCCTCGCGCCATGAACCGCCGGCGCGCCTGGATCCGCGCCCAGGCGGCCGGGTAGCCGGCCGCGAAGGCCGTCGCGGAGCGCCGCGTCGGCGAGGGCGACGCCGTCCTCGATGTTCGTCGTGAAGTAGTCCGTCCCGGTCGCCGGGATGATGTCGACCTGGAGCGCCATCCCGGATCGGAGCTCGATCGTCGAGCCCCGGACGATCGGCGAGTTGACCCACTCGTCGAGGTGGATCTGGTGGCCGGGGTTCAGGAAGATGCCGAAGAACGGGTCGCCCAGGCGGCGGTCGATGATCTCCTGGAGCGCGCCGCCGGTCTGGCCGATCGCGCAGCGCGCCGTACCACTCGGCGACCGCCTCGAAGTACGGGCCGACGAGCCGCTCGACGTAGTCGCCGATCGCCGGCCGGCAGCTCGGCGGCGTCCTCGACCACGAAGCCGGCCCGGCAGTTCAGCGCGCCCCAGATCCCGAAGGCGACGGTGAACCGGTCGCCGCGCTCGATCCGCCGGTCGCCCGGGCTGAGCAGCCCGAGCGACGCCCGCGGGCCGCTCGATCAGCATCAGGTGGCACGACAGCGGCATCCCGTTCCAGTCGAGCAGCCGGACCGCCTCGCGCTCGGTCATGCCCGGGCGCAGCCCGAACAGGAGCCGCCGGACGCCCTGCGAGGTCTGGCAGGCGGCGTACTCGAAGACGGCGAGCTGCTCGACCTCGTTGATCACCCGCAGCCCGTCGGCCGGCGTCGATCAGCAGGTCGGTCGCGTTCTCGACCGCGCCCGCTCGGCCCGGTCAGGCGGCGCAGCTCGTCGACGAGGAAGGCCGGCGCCTCGATCGTCTCGCGACCGGCGTAGGTCTTCCAGCCGACGACGCCGACCCGGCTGCCCGGCCCGATGCCCTCGTCGGCGAGGATCTCGGCGAGCGGCCGCGAGCGGTCGCGGGGCTGGCTCGGCAGGCTGAGGTCCTGGAACAGGACCCGGCGCATCGGCAGCGGCGCGGCGCCGGCCAGCCCGTAGCACTCGTTGCCGACCAGGATCGCCGGCTCGCCGGCCGGCCCGACGACGAGGAGCGCCTCCTCGAAGCGCGGGTCGAACCCGGTCAGGTAGGCGAGGTTGGCGCTGTGCTCGCGGTCGGCGTAGACGACCAGCCGGTCGTAGCCGCGGCCGCCGGCGCGCTCGCGCAGCCGGCCGAGCCGGGCCGGGTAGAGCGACGCCGGGAGCTCCGGTCGGGTCGTCCGGCATCCCGAAGTCGGGCAGGCTCGATCTCGGCGAGCCGCGCCTTGGCCATCCGTCCGATCCCTCCTGCTCAGCCCTTGGGCGGCAGCCAGGGGCGCGCCTCGCTGGCGCCCCGCTCGATGATCGCGAACTGGTTCGGCCGTCACGTGCAGCCACGGCCCCGTCTCGCCGTCCGGCCACTGGACGCGGACCTGGGCCTCGCTCGGCCGGGCCGAGCCCGAAGTGGACCCAGCCGAGCTGGCCGCCGACGTGGCCGCCGCCGACGGTCAGCTCGCGCCGCAGCGTCGCGTCGCCGACCCTGACCTCGACCCAGGCCCCGATCGCGTCGCGGTTCGGGCCGGGCTGGCTGAAGCGGAGGGCCAGCCAGTGGCCCATCGGCGCCGGCTTCGCGGCGTCGCCCGCGCCGACGTTCCGCCAGAGCTCGACCGGGTCGCCGAGGTTCGACCTCGACCAGGTCGAGCAGCCCGTCGAGGTTGAAGTCGGCCAGCGCCGCGCCGCGCGCCGCGGGCGAAGCTGACGATCCCGGCCGCCGTCGGCGCCCTCGACGAAGGTCCCGTCGGGCTGGCCGAGGAACAGGTCGCTCGGGTCCTTGCGTGGCGTAGTCGGGCTGCGCGCTCGACGTTGCCCTTGGAGACGAACAGGTCGATGAAGCCGTCGTTGTTGACGTCCTGGAACTCCGGGTGCCAGGCGGTCGACGGCAGCGGGTCGCCGCCGGTGAACGGCCGGGTCGGCGTTGACCCCGCGCTTGAGGGCGATGTCGCGGTAGGTCGGCTGGGCCGGGCCCGCGGTCAGCGTCTGGAGCTTGTTGTCGCCCTGGCTCGTGAGGTACACGTCGGGATAGCCGTCGCCGGTGACGTCGTAGCTGGCGATGCCCATGCCCCAGATCTGCATCGGGACCCAGCCGTCGGCGGCCGTGTACAGGCGCGGCGCCTCGCCGGGCGCGACCCGCCACAGCTGCTCCTCGCCGTCGCTGAGTCGTTAGTAGTGGCGGTCGTTGCTGACCCGCAGGTCGCGCCGGCCGGACCGGTCCCAGTCGCTGAACAGCATCGACAGCGCGCAGTAGCCGGGCGTCAGCGGGATCGGCGGCGGCGTAGCCGCGTGCCGGCCGCGTCCGGCCGGACGAGCTGCGTTGTCGGCGCACGGTGGTCGGCGTGTCCGGTCTCGCGTCGAGCGACAGGTAGTTGCCGAAGGCGAGCGTCGGCAGCGTCGCCGAGCCCTCCCACGTCGCGCTGAAGGCCGTCGTCCAGGCCGTCGCCGCCGTCGAACGCCCAGGCCTCGTTGGCGCGCTCGAAGCGGCAGTCGCCGAGGCCGCGCAGGAGCGACGTTCTCGCCGACCCGCAGGACCGCCAGGTCGACCTTCCCGTCGCCGTCGATGTCGAGCGGGTAGGCGCCGTTGACGCTCGTCAGGTCGGTGGCCGGATCGTGGACGCGGCGTGAAGCGCAGGGCGCCGCCGACCGGGCTCTCGTTCCGGTAGAGGGCCGCCGGGTCGCTCCCGCCGGCGAGGTACAGGTCGGGCCGGCCGTCGTCGTCGCAGTCGAAGACGGCGACCCCGCCGCCGACCGAGAACGTGGAGCCGCCGTCGTAGGTGTGGTCGACGCCCGGCGGCGGCCGTCTCGTCGACGAAGTGGGGCGGCCCGAGCGCGGTCGTCGGCGTGCTGCCCGGCCGCGACCAGGACGAACGCCGACGACGCCGACGCCGACCAGCGACCACGACGGCCAGGCCGCCGACGAGCGCCGACGACCGGCGGCTCATCGGATCACCGGTCCGCCGGCCGCCGCGATCCGCGGCCGGGCGCCGTCACGAGCCGGCCGTGCCCGGCGTAGTACCGCTGGGCCAGGGCCCAGGCCTCCTTGCCGCACTGCGGAGCCGATCCTCCGGCCGGTGAAGTCGTCGGCCTGGATGTGGATCCCGCCGTACAGGCGCGACTGGCCGGCCTGGTCGGCGGCGTCGTAGTAGGTCGCCCACTCGAGGCGGATGTCCGTCGTCGGGCCCGGTCTCGAACTTGAGCGAGCCGGCCGTGATCGTGTAGCCGCTGATCCCGCCCGGGAAGTACTCGCTGCCGGTGAAGCCGGTCAGGACCTCGGCGGCGGCCCGGCTGAACGTGCTGTGGCCCGGAGACGTAGCCCTGGAACGCCGGCGTCACGAACGTCGGCAGCTGGTACGGGACCCAGTCGACGGCGAGGATCCACGTGACGCCCGCCGATCTGGGTCTTCGGGTCGGCCGGGTTGCCGGCCCAGGCCTGGATCGCGATCTCGCCCTCGTGGCCGGCGAGCGCCGCGTGGCGCTGCCCGGGCGCGGTCGTCTCCTTGGTGATGAGCTCGATGAGGCCGGGGACGAGCGGCAGGCCCTCCTTGTCGTAGGACGGCAGGCTCGGGTCGCTCGACTGGCCCAGCCCGCCCATGTAGCGGATCATCGAGATCGGGCGGATCGCCGTCGTAGTCGCCCTTCAGGCCCCAGGCCGCGATCGCGGCGTCGTGGACCGCGCCGTTGAGCGGCGAGGTAGAGCTTGACGTCCCACTGGAGGCGATCGACCGCCGGACCCGTGCCCGCCGATCCGCAGGTTCGGGGCGAGCTCGTCGGAGACGAGGTTGGCGAGGACGTTCCAGTGGCCGGGCGGCGTCTCGGACTTCGGGCCGTCCGCCCAGAACTCGGCCATGACCCGGGCGAAGTCGCCCTCGTTGACGACGTCCGGCGGGTACGGCTGGCCGGTCGCCGGGTTGACCGGATGGCCGTGGCCGTCGTTCGTGCCGAGCGTGTTGTTGCCGCGCGCGCCGGGCGAGATGTCGATCGTCGTGCCGGTCGGCCGGGTCGAGCAGGCTGCTGTCGCGGATCACCTCGACGGCCTGGTCCTTGAAGGCCTGGTCGGTCGCCGGGTCGCCGAGCCGCGGCGGCGGCCCGGGATCGATCGGCACGCCGGCCGCGCCGCCGGCCGGGCAGGGCGAACGCTCGTCGACGTGGCCCCAGTGCGGCCCGACGGCCTGCTGGACGCCGTTCGTCGACCGGGATCCCGTTCTGGGAGATCATGTGCTCGATCTGGAGCGGCTGCCAGCGGTTCGGGTCGGTCATCGTCGTCCCCGGACTTGGCGACGACGAGCGGCGGGTTGACCGGCTTGTAGTCGGGTGCGGCGTAGCCGCTCGGCCTCGTTCGAGCCGTCGGCCAGGCCGTAGGCGAGGACCGCCGCGGCGATCCGGTTGCCGACCGCGGCCGGCGAGTCGCCCTCGGTCGTCGTGACGTCGAGCGGGTAGCACAGCGCGTCCATGACGTCGGCGAACTCGGACAGCGATTCGTCGCCGCCGACGGCCTTGATGAAGCGCGCGCGTGAGCACCCGGTAGGCGGCGTAGCTGATCGCCTCGTTGCGGGCGGCGGCCACGTTCGACGCGCGTGTGCTTCTCCTTGACGAAGTAGCCGGAGGCCTTCGGGTCGTAGGCCGCCCAGGCGTCCCACATCGCGACCGAGGTGTGGAACAGGTTCCGGGCGTGGACGGGCGGGTTCGGGAGGGCGCGCCGGATCGCGTCCAGCAGGGCCTCGTCCCAGCGCCGGGCGACCGACCACTCGGGGTGGTTGGCGATCGGCGGGCACGTCGGCTCCTGGGCCCAGGGTCGGACGACGACGAGCCCGGCTCGCCACGAGCACGACCACGGCGAGCCCGGCGACGCGGCGACCGATGACGTCGTCGATCGGCTCGCTGCGCATGTCTCCTCCGCGCGTCGACCGTCGAGACGACGCCAGCCCGCTGGCGCCCGCGGTCCGGTTCAGCCGGTCGGCCAGCCCGGCGTTCACCCGGGCGGCTCGGTCGAGGTCGACGAGTGTCGCGATGGTACCGCGGCTGAAGGCGAGGTCGATCCGCGGCGGCGTGCCGTCGAGGATCGCGGCCGTGAGGTCGTCGACCTCGCGCCTGGTACTGGTCCACGGACGCGACGTCGATCGGCGTGGCGTCGCGCCCGCGCCACATCGTCAGCGACGGCGGCGGCCCGTCCGGGCCGGCAGGAACGGGGCTGTCGAGGACGAGCGTCGCGTCGCTGCCGACGATCTCGACCCGCTCCCGATCGGGAGCCGCGAAGCCGCTGTCGAACTGGGCGAGCAGGCCGCCGGGGAAGTGGAGCTGGCCGATGAACGTCCGGTCCACGCCGCGCTCGTCGAACCGGGCGAAGGCCCCGACCCGGTCGGGTTCCTCGCCGGCGATCCGGCGCGCCAGGCTGACCGGGTAGCAGCCGACGTCCCACAGCGAGCCGCCGCCCATCGACGGGTCGACCCGCGGGTCGCCCGGGTAGGTCAGGAAGAACGAGAACGTCCCGTTGACCAGCTCGAGCCGGCCCAGCGCCCCGCCGCGCGCGAGCTCGATCGCCCGCAGGATCTGGGGGTGGTGGAGGTACATGAACGCCTCGGCGGCGATCCGTCCCGCACGCTCGGCGGCGCCGGCGATCGCGTCGACCTGGCTCGACCGTGAGCGCGAGCGGCTTCTCGCACAGCACGTGCTTGCCGGCCTCGAGCGCCCGGATCGTCCACTCGGCGTGGAGGTGGTTCGGCAGCGAGACGTACACGACGTCGACGTCGGGCGAGGCGAGCAGCGCGTCGTAGGAGCCGAACGCTCGGCGGGATGCCGTGCGGCGCGGCGAACGCCGCGGCCCGCTCGGGGTCGCGGCTGGCGACCGCGACCAGCTCGCCGCGTGCGCTGCCGCCGACGGCCCGGACCAGCCGCGGCGCGATGCGGCCGGGGCCGAGGATGCCCCAGCGGAGCGGCGTCATGTCCGGATCGAGGACGCGTTCAGGGCTTCGGCCTCCCATCCGGATCGGCGAGCGGGCTCGACATCTGGTGGCTTGACACCCACCGGGGTCATGTAAGAGCCTATCACAAACATTTGAAAGAGAGGAACACAAACTCCGGTGTTCTTGGGTCGGGACGAGGTCGGGCAGCGGAGCGAGACCGTTCGCCGGGCGAACCTGAGCGCGATCGTCCGCGAGCTCCATCGAGCGCGGCCCGCTCTCGCGCTCCGAGCTGGTGGCCCGGACCGGCCTCACCCGGAGCGCGATCCGCGGCCTCATCGGCGAGCTCGTCGCCGCCGACCTCGTCTCGGAGGAGCGGGCCGCGCCGCTCGGGACGCCCGGCCGGCCGTCGCCGCTGGTCCGCCCCAACCCGGAGGATGCCGCCGTCCTCGCCCTCGAGATCGCCGTCGACTCGCTGGCGGTCGCCCTCGTCGGGCTCGGCGGCGAGGTCCTCGAGCTGGTCCGCGTCGACCGGCCGCGGGGCCACTCGTCGATCGACCAGATCGCCGCCGACCTGGCCGAGCTGGCCAGCCTGGTGCGCGCCCGGCGACCGGCGGTCGATCCGCTGATCGGGATCGGGGTCGCGATCGTCGGTCTCGTCCGGCGGACCGACGGGCTGCGTCTCGATGGCGCCCAACCTCGGCTGGCGGACGTGCCCCTCGGCGAGCGGCTGGCGCGGGCGCTCGGCGCGTCCGCGCCGATCAGCGTGGCCAACGACGCCGACCTGGGCGCCCTCGCCGAGGTCCGCCGCGGCGCCGCCCGCGGCGCCGACCACGTGCTGTTCATCTCCGGCGAGGTCGGCGTCGGCGGCGGGCTCATCGTCGACGGCAAGCCGCTCACCGGCGTCGCCGGCTACGCCGGCGAGGTCGGCCACATCCCGGTCAACCCGGACGGCGCGCCCTGCCGCTGCGGGTCGGTCGGCTGCTGGGAGACCGAGATCGGCGCGCATGCCCTGCTCCGGCGCGCCGGCCATCCCGCCGGCGGAGGCCGGGCAGAGGTCGAGGCGGTCCTCCGCGAGGCCGAGTCGGGATCGCCGCTCGCCCTGGATGCCCTCGACGAGGTCGGCCGCTGGCTCGGCTTCGGGCTGGCCGGCCTGGTCAACGTCTTCAACCCGCGGCTCGATCGTCCTCGGCGGGCTCCTCGGCCGGATCCACCCGTTCGTCGGCGAGACCATCGATGCGCGAGCTCGACCGGCTCGCCCTGCCGGCGCCCCGCGGCTCGGTCCGGGTCGTCCCGGCCACGCTCGGAGTGGACGCCCCGCTGCTCGGCGCCGCCGAGCTCGCGTTCGAGCCGCTGCTCGCCGACCCGGCGGCCTGGCTCGGGCCGCGCGACGCCGCGTCCGAGCTGGCGAGCGCCTGAGCGATGGTGCGTTGGCCGGCTACGATCAGAACACTTCATCCCCGCGACGGTCTCGTCCTGCTCGGCAGCTCCTCCACCGAGTGGGACGAGATCGCCGTGCAGGCGGAACCGATCCGATCTCCACGCCGATCTGGCGAGGAATCCAGGAAGCGGGCTGAGGAGGGTGGTAGCCTAGCGCGGGACACAGACAGATGGTCTGCACGCATTCGGTCGATCGAGGGTATGCCCGATCGAGGGATAGGTCCAGAGGAGGAAGGAGACCAGCATGGTCAATCGCAAGTTGGCGGCGCTCGTTGCGACCGCCGCGATCGTCATCGCGGCCTGTTCGAGCGGCGGTGCGACCGCCGCGCCGACCACCGCGCCCACTACCGCGCCGAGCGGCGGCGGCCTCGGCTCCGGCATCCGCTGCGGCTTGCACCGTCGGCGTGTCCTGGAACAACTTCCAGCAGCCGCGCTGGGCGGCGCACGACGAGCCCAACATCAAGAAGACCGTCGAGGCCGGCGGCGGCAAGTACATCGATGCCGACGCCAACCTCAGCAACGAGCAGCAGCTGACCGACGTCGACACGCTGATCTCGAAGGGCGCCAAGGTCCTGATCCTGCTCGCGCAGGACAACAAGGCCATCCTGCCGGCGCTCAAGAAGGCCAAGGACGCGGGCATCCCGGTCATCGCCTATGACCGCCTGATCGAGGATCCGAGCATCCTCTACATCACGTTCGACAACGTCGCGCGTCGGCAAGGCCGAGGCCGCGGCGATCCTGGACAAGGTGCCGAAGGGCAACTACGTCCTGATCAAGGGCGACCCGGGCGACCCGAACGCCTCGACGTTCCTGCCGCAGGGCTGGGACAAGGCCGGCCTGAAGGACAAGGTCGCCTCCGGCGACATCAAGATCCTCGGACCGGCCGGACGGGACGTTCACCGACGCCTGGAAGACCGAGAAGGCCCAGGCCAACATGGAGGCGATCATCGACAAGGCCGTCGCCGACGGCAACGAAGATCGACGCCATCCTGGCCGAGAACGACAGCACGGCGCTCGGCGTCGTGGCTGCGCTCACGGCCAAGAGCTACGGCTTCCCGCCCCTGAGCGGCCAGGACGGCGACCCCGCCAACCTGAACAACGTCGCCCTGGGCAAGCAGTACGTCGACGTCTTGAAGAACGCCAACGAGCTGGGCAAGGCCGCGGGTGCGGCTGCGCTCGCAGCTCTGCGCCGGCACGAAGATGGCCGACCTGAAGCTGCCCGACGGCCTCCTCGACCCGACCGTCGCGCCGACGGCCGGGCTCTCCGCCCAGGACTTCAAGACCCCGGACGGGACCACCGTCAAGTCGTTCATCCTCCAGCCGACCCCGCTCACCGCGGACAACCTCCAGATGGCGATCGACGCTGGCCAGATCACCAAGGACGACCTCTGCAAGGGCGTCGACGCGCGCGGCCACGGCGCCGGCCGCCTGCAAGTAACGGTCATCGACCGCTGAAGTTAGGCATCGAACCTGCGCCCCCGGGCCCCCCGGGGACGCAGGTCGCTTCATCCCGGGACCAGGAGGGCCGTCGTGACGAACGTGGCCGACGCGGCACCGGTATCCAGCTCAGAGCCAGCCCCCCGCGCGCACCTCGCTCCGCGGCCTGATCGCCCAGACGGAGATCGATCTCCGTCTGTTCGGCATGCTCGTGGCCCTCGCGGTGATCCTGCTCACGTTCAACATCCTGAGCGGCGGCAAGTTCTTCCAGCCGACGAACATGATCACGCTGGCGGTCCAGGCGACGGGCGTGGCGATCATCGCCACCGGGATGGTCCTGGTCATCGTGTCGCGGAACATCGACCTGTCGGTCGGGTCGCTGGTCGGCGTCATCGCCATGACCTACGCCCTGCTGATGACCGACTGGCTGCCCAACATCCTGGGCATGGGCGTCGACTTCCCCTTCCGATGGGTCATCGCGCTGGGCCTCGGCGTCGGCCTCGGGGCCGCTCATCGGCGCGCTGCAGGGCTTCATCATCGCCTACATCGGCGTGCCCTCGTTCATCGTCACCCTGGGCGGGCTGCTCTCGATCCGCGGCGTCGTCTGGTACCTCTCCAGTGGCGCCGCCGTGTCGGGCCTGGACCGCAACTTCCAGCTCATCGGTGGCGGGGCCCAGGGATCGATCGGGGGCACCCTGACCTGGATCCTCGGCATCGTCGGCTGCCTCGCGATCATCGCGCTTGCTCATCAACGGCCGCCGGCAGCGCCGGCGGTTCGGCTTCCCGGTCCGGCCGATGTGGGCGGAGGTCCTGCTCGGCGTCGTCGGCTGCCTGGCCGTGCTCGGCGTGGCCGCGTTCGCCAACGCCAACCTCTGGCCGCAGGGCCTGGCCGACCGGATCGCGCCGAGCAGAACTGGGGGCCGGCACCCGCAGGCGGCTGGCACGATCCCCACCGGCTTCCCGAACCCGATCATCCTGCTCATCGGCGTGACCCTCGTGATGACCTGGCTGGCCACCCGGCGACGGTTCGGGCGATACGTCTACGCCTACGGCGGCAATCCCGACGCCGCCGAGCTGGCCGGCATCAACACCCGCTGGACGATCCTGAAGACCTACGTCGCTGATGGGCATCCTGTGCGCCCTCGCGGCGGCCATCGCGTCGGCGCGGCTCAACGGCTCGACGCTCGACGTCGGCCAGAGCTACGAGCTGTACGTCATCGCGGCCGCGGTCGTCGGCGGCACCTCGTTCGCGGGCGGCATCGGCACGATCCCGGGCGCCGTCCTGGGCGCCTTCGTCATGCAGTCGCTCGCCTACGGGCTGAGCTTCATGGGCGTCAACTCGCCGGGCCAGAACGTCGTGGCCGGCATCGTCCTGATCCTCGCCGTCGGCTTCGACACCTTCAACCGCCGGCGCGGTACCTGAGCGGCAAGGAGGGCCGACCGTGACCGTCGCGCAGCGCACGCCGCTCGTCGAGATGCGCAACATCAACGTCGCCTTCGGTGGTGTCCATGCCGTGCGGGATGTGACCATCGACCTGTACGCCGGCGAGGTCGTCGGCCTCGTCGGCGGCAACGGCGCCGGCAAGTCCACGCTCATGCGCGTGCTGTCGGGCGCCCACCCGGCCGACAGCGGCGAGATCCTCATCGACGGCCAGCCCGTGACCATCCGCAACCCGCGCGACGCGAAGGCGCTGAACATCGAGACCATCTACCAGACGCTGGCCCTGGCCGACAACATCGATGCGCCGGGGAACCTGTTCCTCGGCCGCGAACGGACGACCCGCCTGGGCAGCCTCGACGACTCGAGCATGGAGGCCGAGACGCGCAAGGTCATGGGGCGCCTGAACCCGAACTTCACGCGCTTCAAGCCTGCCGGTCAAGTCGCTCTCCGGCGGCCAGCGCCAGGCGGTGGCCATCGCCCGGGCGGTCTACTTCAACGCCCGGATCCTGATCATGGACGAGCCCACCGCGGCGCTCGGCCCGGCCGAGACGGCCCAGGTGCGCAACCTCGTCCGCCAGCTGAAGGACGAGGGGATCGGCATCTTCCTCATCAGCCACGACATCCACGACGTCTTCGACCTGTCCGACCGGATCAGCGTCATGTACCACGGCCAGATCGTCGACACGGTGAACAAGGCGGACGTCACGCCGGACGACGTCCTGGCCATGATCATCCTGGGCAAGAAGCCCGGCGAGGTCACCGAGAAGGAGCTTGCGCAGCTCGAGCTCCGGTCGTAGGACGGCCCGGTCCGATGACCAGGCAGCGCGACGCTACTGGCGGTGGAAGGTCGGGGCGAGGGCCGGGTACAGCTCCCGGTAGATCGCGTGGGCCTCTGCGTAGCCCGCGGCGTCGGGGCCGGGTGCGGCGACCGGGGTCGCCGGACGCAGGCTGCCGCTGCGGCGTCGACGGTCGGGAACCAGCCGGCGCCGACCGCGGCCAGCAGCCCCGCCCCGTAGGCGGCGCCCTCGGTCGTGCTGACCGTGGCGATCTCGGCCCCGAGGACGTCGGCCAGGATCTGGCGCCACAGGGCGCTCGCGATCCCGCCGCCCGAGGCGCGGATCTGCGCCGGGGCCGGCATCCCGGCGGCGAGCATCAGGTCGAGGCCGTCGCGCAGGCCGAACGCGACACCCTCGAGGACGGCCCGGGTCAGGTGGCGCCGGTCATGGCCGAGCGTGAGCCCGACGAACGCGCCGCGGGCCAGCGGATCGGGATGCGGGCTGCGCTCGCCGGACAGGTAGGGCAGGAAGAACAGGCCGTCGCTCCCGGCGGGCACCTCGGCCGCGGGCGCGACCAGCTCGCCGAACTCCACGCCCGGCGCCAGGGCGTCGCGGAACCAGCGCAGGCTGCCGGCCGCGGACAGCATCACCGACATCATGTGCCAGCGACCCGGGACCGCGTGGCAGAAGGCGTGGACGCGGCCGCGCGGCTCGAACAGCGGTCGATCGGTCGCGGCGAAGATGACGCCCGACGTCCCCAGCGACAGCGCCATCGTCCCACCGCGACGGCACCGACGCCGACGGCGTTGGCGGCCTGGTCGCCGCCGCCGGCGACGACCGGCGTGCCCGCTCGGAGGCCGGTCGCGGCCGCGGCGTCCGAGGTGACCGTGCCGGTGACCTCCGGCCCCTCGAACGTCGGCGGCATCCAGGCCGGGTCGATCCGGAGGGCGGCCAGGACCTCGGCCGACCAGTCGCGGGCCGCCAGGTCGAACAGCATCGTGCCCGCCCCGTCGGCCTTGTCGATGGCGTACTCGCCGGTGAGCCGGAGCCGGAGGTAGTCCTTGGGCAGCAGGACGTGGGCGACCCGCCGCCAGATGTCGGGCTCGTGGTCGCGGACCCAGACCAGCTTGGGGGCCGTGAACCCGGTCAGGGCGTCGTTGCCGGTGATCCCGATGAGGCGCTCCGGGCCGACCGCCCGGCGGATCTCGTCGCACTCGGCGCCGGTCCGCTGGTCGTTCCACAGGATCGCCGGGCGGAGCACGTCCCCGGCCGCATCCAGCAGGACGGCGCCGTGCATCTGGCCGGTCAGGCCGACCGCCGCGACGTCCGCGCCGGCCACTCCCGTCGAGCGGAGGACCGCGCGGATCGCGCTCACGGCACCGTCCCACCAGAGCGCGGGCTCCTGCTCGCTCCAGAGCGGCCGCGGCACCTGAAGCCGTACTCCGCGACGCCGATCCCCGCGGACCGCCCCTGACTCGTCGATCAGGACGGCCTTGGTCGCGGTCGTCGAGACGTCGATCCCCAGGACGTGGCCCATCGGGGTCAGCGCCGGCGCCGGTCTCGATCCGCTCGCGCTGGTCGACGGCCCAGATCTCCTGGTTGACGACGTTCTCGAGCAGCTCCTGCCGACCCGACACGGGCTGTGGGTCGATCTCGCCGGCGAGACACGCGCTGGCAAGGATCTCGAGCAGGGCTTCGCCGGACAGGATCGACCGGCCGAGGTCGCTCGCCCAGCCGGCGTAGCGCTCGTCGCGGAGGCGCTCGAGCGTCCCCTCGCTCGATCATCGCCGCGGCGACGAGGAGCGCGCGGGCGAGGGTGTCGATCCCGCCGATGTGGCCATGGAACAGGTCGGTCCGGTCCATGCTCTGGCGGCGGAGCTTGGCGTCGAAGTTGAAGCCGCCGGTCGTGAACCCGCCGGCGCGGAGGATCTCGTAGAGCGCCAGCGAGAGCTCGTCGACCGAGTTCGGGAACTGGTCGGTGTCCCAGCCGTTCTGGTAGTCGCCGCGGTTGGCGTCGATGCTGCCGAAGATGCCCGTTGGCGACGGCGTAGGCGACCTCGTGGTGGAAGCTGTGCCCGGCCAGGGTGGCGTGGTTCGCCTCGATGTTGACCCGGTACTCGTCGTCCAGGCCGTGGCGGGCGAGGAAGCCGTGGACGGTCGCGCAGTCGTAGTCGTACTGGTGCTTGGTCGGCTCCTGGGGCTTCGGCTCGATGAGGAGCAGGTCCCTTGAAGCCGATCCGGTGCTTGTGCTCGGCGACCATCGCCAGGAACCGGGCGAACTGCGCCTCCTCGCGGGCGAGGTCGGTGTTGAGCAGCGTCTCGTAGCCCTCGCGGCCGCCCCACAGGACGTAGTTCGCGCCGCCCAGCCGATGGGTCGCCTCCAGCATCACCTTCACCTGGGCCGCCGCGTAGGCGAACACCTCCGGGTCGGGGTTGGTCGCCGCGCCCGGCCGCGTAGCGCGGATGGCTGAACAGGTTGGCCGTGCCCCACAGCAGCTTGCACGCCGGTCCGGGCCATGTGCGCCTCGGCCTCGTCGATCATCGCCTCGAGGTTCGGCGCGCGTCTCGGCGAACGTCCGGCCCTCGGGCGCGATGTCGCGATCGTGGAAGCAGAAGAACGGGACGCCGAGCTTGGCGAGGAACTCGAACGCCGCGTCGAGCTTCGCCCGGGCCGCGATCATCGGGTCGAGGCGGGGATCGAGCCAGGGCCGGTCGAAGGTCCCCGTCCCGAAGACGTCGGAGCCGGGCCAGTTGAACGAGTGCCACAGGCAGACCGCGATCCGGAGGTGGTCCTCCATCCGCTTGCCGAGGACCAGCCGGTCGGGCTGGTAGACCTTGAACGAGAGCGGATCGTCGAGTCGAGCCCGCCGAACGGGATCGGCCCCGCCACCTCGGTGAAGAAGTCCTCGCCCACGTCCGATCCTCCCTGCGCTCCCTGCGCCCACCTCGTCGCGACCGGGCCGGTCGCGAGCTGCGGATCGACAGCGACTCTGTCCGGCAATTCTACCAAGGATTTGTGCGCGAGGAACACAAACCTGGGCCGCGAGCCTGGGTGCGACGGCGCACCCGACTGGATCGACCAGTGCTCGACCGCCGACTTGCGGAAGTCGGCCATCCGGCCGCCGTCTTCCCCGCCCGACGTGTGGATCAGCTCGTCGACCCACTCGCGGGCGTCCGAGGTCGTTCGGCGTTGGCCTGGATCCACGCGACGTCCCAGGGCTGGTCGCCCATCGCCGCGAGGAACTCGGCGTTGAGAGTGTCGACATCGGGATCGTGGCCCACGTAGGTACCGGCGCTCATCCGTTCGAACTGGACCTCCGCCTTGGCGAGCCACGTTCCGAGATGGGCGACGACGTCGCGGACCGTCCAGTCCGGGTCGCGGTAGTAGCCGGGGACGAGGCACTCTTCGGGGGTCAGCGAGCGGATCAGCCCGGTGAGCTCGTACCAGCCTCGACTCTCGGCCTCGATCTCGGCGGCATAGGGATGGCCGGTTCGCGGCGCGGTCGCGAGGAGGTCCGCGTAGGCCGGGTGCGAGCGGATGTACCGGGCGATGAACGGGCAGACGGGCACGACGCGAAGCCCTCGGGCCCGCACATCGTCGAGGGCGAAGGCGGCGAGCCGCGATCCCAGGCCTCGGCCGGCGAACGCGCGGTCGACCTCGGTGTGGATGAACGTGATCTCAGCGTTCCTAACCGGTACCGGGCGAAGCCGGCGAGGTCCCCGTCGACGCTGACCTCGGAACGCCGTCGCTCAGGCCGGTCGACGACGTCGATCACCGCGGAGTCCATCTAGCCCGCCAGGGCGCCGGCGTCGAGTCCAGCCCGATGGTGGTCGATGACCGGTCTACCCCTCAATGCAGCCGGCGCTGCCAGTCGCGGGGCACCCGGCCGGCCGGCCCGGGCGCCGGCTGGTCGAGCGGGTGATGGTGCGGGGGAGCCAGGACGGGTCCTTCGCCCGCCTGGTCGGTCACGTAGTCGTAAAACCAGTCCTCACCAGGCTCGTAGCTCTGGACGATCGGATGTCCGGCATCGGCGGCGTGGTGACGGGCGTGCTGGGATGGCGACGAGTCGCAGCAACCGACGTGGCCGCAACGCGCGCATCGACGGAGGTGGAACCACCAACCGCCGGTCTCGAGACACTCGACGCAACCGGTCCGCTCGGTGGGACCGATGGGTCGATCTTGACCTGGCCCGCCATAGAGCCTCCTCTCCGTGCTCACGAACCCGAGCGACCCAGACGTCGCGCTGCGCGCGGCCGAGAGGCGCATCTTCTGTCGGCAGCGAGGTGATGTCCATGTCGCGCGGTCTCGACCTGCCCCCTGGCACCGCATGTGGGCTGGACCAGGCCTGGCTCGCGGCCGAGACGACGCTGGCGGGTCGGCGCGCCCGAGACGCCCGGCCTGGGGGTGGTTCAGCCGCCGGTCTGGAAGAGCCTCAGGACAAGGATGAC